>NZ_KB907074.1 GCF_000381765.1 [Zimmermannella] faecalis ATCC 13722
TACCAGCGTCGCGATCGTGACGACCGGGACCGCGGCGGCTATCAGAAGCGTGACGGTGACCAGCGTCGTGGGTACCAGCGTCGTGATCGCGACGATCGCGAACGTGGCGGCTACCAGCGTCGTGACCGTGACGAACGTCCCCGTCGCGACGACCGTGCTCCGCGCGGCGACCGCGCAGACCGGGCCCCGCAGTCGCGCGGCCAGCAGGGCCGTGCCCAGTGGCAGAAGCCCGAGGGGAGCGCGCGCCTGCAGCCCTCGCGCCCCGAAGAACTGCAGGCCGTGCGTGCCGTGCACGTCGACCCCGAGATCCCTGAGGGGGTCACGGAGCGCGACCTCGACCAGGGCGCACGCATGGAGTTGAAGACGCTCGCGAAGGACACCTCGGACTTCGTCGCGAAGCACCTCGTGATGGCGTCGGCCCTCATCGACACCGATCCGGAGCTGGCGCATCAGCACGCGCTGAGCGCATCCCGCCGTGGCGGACGGATCGCCATGGTGCGGGAGACGCTCGCGATCACGGCCTACACGGTCGGCGACTTCGCGCTCGCGCTGCGCGAGCTGCGCACGTACCGACGCATTTCGGGCAAGGACGACCAGATCGCCCTCATGGTCGACTCGGAACGCGGCCTCGGCCGCCCCGACCGCGCGCTCGAGCTCGGCCGCTCGGTTGACGAGTCGAAGCTCGACACGAACGGGAAGGTGCAGCTCGCGATCGCGATGTCGGGCGCACGCCTCGACCAGGGGCAGCCGGAACTCGCGCTCGCCGAGCTCGAGATTCCGCAGCTCGACCGCACCCGCGCGTTCTCATACAGCCCCGCGCTGTTCGGCGCCTACGCAGCCGTGTTGACCGACCTGGGCCGCGATGCCGAGGCCGCGACCTGGCAGAAGGCCGCCGAGCTGGCAGAGGCGGCGCTTGCAGACGCCGAGCACAACGAGTACGAGACGATCGACTTCGTGACCGAGGCGAACCCCGACTACGTCGAGCCCGAGCCGACCGAAGAGGAGCTGGCCGAGGCCGCTGTCGACGACGAAGACGAGACTGACGCTGCGTCCGATTCCGAAACGCAGGTCGCCGACGAGCCCGAGGCCAACGAGCCTGACGCCACGCAGAGCCCTTCGGTTGACGACGACGAGTTCGCACGCGCATCCGTCGAAGCCCAGGTCGACGCGGAGATCGCAGAGATCTTTGCCGAGATTGACGACGCCACCGAGGCCGAGGCCGACGAGGTCGCCGCCGCGGTCGAGGCGGCCCAGGCTGAAGATGCGGCCGCTGAGAATGCGGAGGCCGAGGATGTGGCTTCCGAAGACGCGGCTGCAGCGGCCGACGTTGCCGAGGAGAGTGCACCTGAGTTCGAGGCAGTGGCCGAGGCGGCAGATACGCCCGCCGATGCTCCGACTGCGCCGCAGGCGGAGGAAGCAGCTGCCGACAGCGCTGTCCCCGCCAGCGAGCAGCCGGCAGAGGCTGCGTCTGCGAGCACTGAGCCTGCCACGACCGAGTCCGCTACGACCGAGCACGAGGACGACGAGAACCTCCCGCCCTCGCTCTTCGACCTGTAGGAGCCTCGATGGGACTGTTCGGGAACCGTTCCACGCAGCCGGCGCCCCTCGAGGGCATCGACGTGCTGCTCGCTGACCTCGACGGCGTCGTCTATCGGGGCCCGCGGGCGATCGAGCACGCCGTCGAGGCGCTGAACGGATACGCGGCCCGCGGCATCCGGCTTGGGTACATCACGAACAACGCGAGCCGCACCGACGCCGCGGTTGCGGAGCAACTCGCCGGCTTCGGGCTGAACACGAAGGCCGACGACGTCGTGACGAGCCCGCAGGCGGCCGTGCACCTGCTGCGCGAGCACGTCGAACCGGGCGCGCTCGTGCTCGTGATCGGCGGCGACGGCATCGTGCACGAGCTCGAGAAAGCTGGCTACCGCACCACGCGTTCGGCCGACGACGCGCCCGACGCTGTGCTGCAGGGCTTCGCCCCCGACGTCGGCTGGCAGCACCTTGCCGAGGCATCGTTCGCGCTCTCGCGAGATATCCCATGGATTGCGACGAACCAGGACTGGACGATCCCGGTCGAACGCGGCATTGCTCCCGGCAACGGCACGCTCGTGAGCGCCGTGCACACGGCCGTGCAGAAGCTGCCGATCGTTGCGGGGAAGCCCGAGACGGCGCTGTTTGAGACGGCGATCGAGCGGTTCGGTGCGACATCGCCGATCATGGTCGGCGACCGGCTTGACACCGACATCAAGGGCGCCGCACGGGCGAAGGTGAAGTCGGCGCTCGTGCTCACCGGTATCGACGGCCCGAAGCAGCTCATCGCGGCCGGGCCCGACGAGCGGCCCGACTACATTGTCGGCGACCTGCGCGACCTCGATGCCGCGTATCCGAACGTCGAGGTGAAGCGACAACCCGAGCTCGTCGAGGCACGCGTCGGCGCCGAGCGGGTCGTGCTCGACGGCATCGACCTGCAGGTGCGCTCGCGCGGCAAGGAGCCGCTCAACCTGCTGCGTGCAGCGACGGCGGCGATCTGGAACTCCGACAAGCTGATCTACGCGCTGCGCGTGCCCGAGTACCTCACGAAGGACTGGTCGCAGTGGTAGACCTCGACGGTGTTCCGCTCGGCGAGCACGCGGCCGCGCTCCAGCGCGAGCTGGAGCAGCTGAAGCGGGCGCTCGACGACCCGAACACCCCGCTCGATTTCGAGGCGGAGCAGCCGGCTGACGGCAGCAACGACGCCGAACCGCCGACCGACGCCGAGCCACTGACCGACGCCGAGCACGCGCCCGATGCCTGAGCGGCTCGACCGGGCGCTCGCCGCGCGGGGGCTTGCGAAGAGCCGCACCGAGGCGGCACGGCTCATCGCTGACGGCGCGGTCGCGGTCGACGGTGTGCGCGCCACGAAGCCCTCGCAACCGGTCGACGGCACCGCACTCATCGAGGTCCCTGAGCGCAGCCGCTGGGTCTCACGCGCGGCCCACAAGCTCCTGACCGCGCTCGAGACCTTCGGGGTGGATGCGCGGGGCCGCGTCGCGCTCGACGTTGGCGCGTCGACGGGCGGCTTCACCCAGGTGCTGCTCCAGCATGGCGCGGCCCGGGTCGTCGCACTCGACGTGGGGCACGACCAGCTCGACGGGCTGCTGCGGGCCGACACCCGAGTGACCGTCATCGAGGGCGAGAACGCGCGCTACCTCACGCGCGCGCGACTCGACGAGCTCACGGGCGGCGCGCATCCCGACCTCGTCGTGGGCGACCTCTCGTTCATCTCATTGCGGCACGTGCTGCCCGCGCTGCGCGAGAGCGTGCCCGATGCCCGCGACTACCTGCTGCTGCTGAAGCCGCAGTTCGAGGTGGGCCGCGGCTACGTGCGCGGCGGCCTCGTCACCGACCGCGACGTCGCGGCCGACGCCGCACTCGCCGTGATCGCCGACGCGCAGGAACTCGGCCTCGGCCTCGCGGGCTTCGCCCCGTCGCCGATCACCGGCACGCACGGGAATTCCGAGTTCCTCATGCATCTGCGCCCCGGTACGGTTCCTGAACACGACCCGAGCGACTCGGTTCGTAGGATGGTGGCAAAGGGAGGCGTATGACCGGCGAAGTCCGCAGAATTCTCGTGGTGGGGCACGTCGCGCGCGAGGAAGCCATCGACGCGACGCTGAACACCCTCCACTTCTTGCTCGAGCGCGCGATCACGCCCATGCTCGAGCGCGAATTCGTGCACGAGCTCGAAGGCCACCTCGGTGTCGAACTGCCGGTCGGCGTCGAGCAGCTTGGCCGCGACGGTGACGTTTCGGCGTGCGAGCTCGTGATCGTGCTCGGTGGCGACGGCACGATTCTGCGCGGCGTTGACCTCGCCCGCGACAGCAACGTGCCGGTGCTCGGCGTGAATCTCGGCCACGTCGGATTCCTCGCCGAGTCGGAGAGCGAGTCGCTTCCGCTCGTGCTGCAGCGCGCGATCGACCGCGACTACGAGGTCGAGGAGCGCATGGCGCTGCGCATCGACGTCACGCGCCCCGATGGCGGCCGTGTGACGAACTGGGCGCTCAACGAGGCGTCGATCGAGAAAGGCAACCGGCAGCGGATGCTCCAGGTCGCGATCGACATCGACGGCGAGCCGCTCTCAAGCTTTGGCTGCGACGGCGTGCTGTTCTCGACGCCGACCGGCTCGACCGCGTACTCGTTTTCGGCCGGCGGCCCGATCATCTGGCCCGCCGTCGAGGCGCTGCTGCTCGTGCCGGTCTCGGCGCACGCGCTGTTCACGAAACCGATCGTCGTCGCGCCCGACTCCGAACTCACGGTCGAGATCGAGCCCGACGGACCCGACGCGATTATCTGGCTCGACGGCCGCCGCAGCATCGCGCTGCCCCCGGGCTCGCAGGTGACGGGTACCCGTTCGGAGCAGCCCGTGCGCCTCGCGCGGCTGCACCCGGGCCCGTTCACGACGCGGCTCGTGAAAAAGTTTCAGCTGCCGACGGTGGGCTGGCGCGGCTAATGCTCGACGACATCGAGATTCGTTCGCTCGGGGTCATCGATCGCGCCCGGCTTCCGCTCGGTCCGGGATTCACCGCGATCACGGGTGAGACCGGCGCGGGTAAGACGATGGTCGTGACCGCGCTCGGACTGCTGCTCGGCGGCCGTGCGACGAGCGACGCCGTGCGCGCCGACGCCGAGAAGGCGAACGTCGAGGGACACGCCGTCATCGACCCCGAGGGTCCGATCGCGGCGATCGTCGGCGAGGCCGGCGGCGAGCTCGAGCACTTCACCGACGGTGGCGCGGAGCGCGCCGAGGTTGTGCTCGCACGGCAGGTCGCGGCGAACGGTCGCTCACGCGCGTGGCTCGGCGGCCGCGCCGTCCCCGCAAGCCAGCTTGCGCAGGCGGGGGAGTACCTCGTCGCGGTGCACGGGCAGTCCGAGCAGCTTCGCCTCACCCGCGAGGAGGCGCAGCGCACGGCCCTCGACCGCTTCGGCGGTGACGACCTCGCCGATGCGCTCGACCGGGTCGGACGCCTCCACGACGAACTGCGCGATCGTGAGCGCGAACTCGCCGAGCTGCGCGCCTCGGCGGGCGAGCGCGACGCCGAACGGGCTAGCCTCGCCGAGCTCGTGGACACGGTCGACGCGCTCGCCCCGCGGCCTGGTGAAGACCGGGAGCTGCTCGGCCGCATCGAACGACTCAGCAACCGAGAGCAGCTGCGCGCCGACATCGGCGGCGCCCACGAGCTGCTCAGTGGCGAGCATCCGGCCGGGTCGCTCCGCGACCGCGCCCGCGAGGTGCGCTCGGCGATCGAGCGCGCCCTGCGCAGCGACTCGACCCTCGAGTCGGTCGCCGAGGCCGCGGGCGACCTCGAATACACGATCGACGACCTCGCCGCGCAGCTCGGCGGCTACCTCGCCGACCTCGACACCGAGGGCGTCGGCGAGCTCGACGCGCTCAACGATCGGCTCGCGGCACTCGAAGATCTCAAGCGTCGCCATGACGGTGACCTCGACGACCTGCTCGAGCGGTCCGACGCGGCCGGCAAACGACTGCTCGACCTCACGGGTGCGGATACGCGCATCCCGCAGCTCGCGGAGGCGGTCACCCAGCTCGGGGCCGACCTCGAGGAGGCGGCGACCCGCCTCAGCAACCTCCGTTCCGCCGCGGCCGCCGAGCTCGCCGACCTTGCGACGGTCGAGCTCCACGCCCTCGCGATGCCAAACGCGCGACTCGACGTCGTCGTGACACCGGGCGAGCGCATCCGCCGCACGGGACGCGACCAGGTGCAGTTTCAGCTCACCCCGCATCCCGGCGCGAAGCCGTCGCCACTCGCGACCGGCGCGTCGGGCGGTGAACTCAGCCGCGTCATGCTCGCGCTCGAGGTCGTGCTCGCCGCCGCGAGCCCAGTGCCGACCCTCGTGTTCGACGAGGTCGACGCCGGCGTCGGCGGCGCCGCGGCACTCGAGATCGGCGCGCGGCTCCAGCGCCTCGCGGCCTCGAGCCAGGTGATCGTCGTGACCCACCTCGCGCAGGTCGCCGCCTTCGCCGATCACCACGTGCGCATCGAAAAAGCGACCGACGGGCAGGTGACGACCTCGTCGATCCGCGAGCTCGACGGCGCCGGGCGCGTCGAAGAACTCACGCGCCTGCTCTCGGGCCTCACCGAGTCGGAATCGGGGCGCGCCCACGCCGAAGAACTACTGCGCCGGGGAGCGCGTGAGGTAGGCTGATAATCCGTGAACGACTCAACTGCTCCCTCGGTTCAGACCGAAACTCCGGTCAAGCAAATCTTCGTCACCGGAGGTGTCGTCTCCTCGCTCGGCAAGGGCCTCACCGCCGCGAGTCTCGGCAATCTGCTCACGGCACGCGGCCTCCACGTGGTCATGCAGAAGCTCGACCCGTACCTCAACGTTGACCCGGGCACGATGAACCCGTTCCAGCACGGTGAGGTGTTCGTCACGAACGACGGCGCCGAGACCGACCTCGACATCGGGCACTACGAACGGTTCCTCAACGTGAACCTCACGGCCGCGGCGAACGTCACGACCGGCCAGGTGTACCAGACGGTGATCGCGAAGGAACGCCGCGGCGAGTTCCTCGGCGACACCGTGCAGGTCATTCCGCACATCACCGACGAGATCAAGCGCCGCATGCGCCTCCAGGCGACCGAGGAGCCCCGCCCGGACGTCATCATCACCGAGGTCGGCGGCACGATCGGCGACATCGAATCGCTGCCGTTCATCGAGTCGGCGCGTCAGATTCGCCACGAACTCGGCCGCGACAATGTGTTCTTCGTGCACGTCTCGCTCGTACCGTTCATGGGCGCTTCGGGCGAACAGAAGACGAAGCCGACGCAGCACTCGGTCGCGTCGCTGCGCTCGTACGGTATTCAGCCCGACGCGCTCGTGCTTCGCAGCGACCGCCCCGTGACCGATTCGAACCGCTCGAAGATCGCCCTCATGTGCGACGTCGCCGAGCGCGCGGTCGTGAACACGCCCGACCTACCGTCGATCTACGAGATTCCGTCGAAGCTCCACGAGCAGGGCCTCGACGACTACATCATCGAGCAGCTGAAGCTGCCCGTGCACGACGGCTTCGACTTCGAGGCGTGGGAGCGCCTCCTCGACGTCGTACACAACCCGAAGCGCACCGTGACGATCGCGCTCGTCGGCAAGTACATCGACCTGCCCGACGCGTACCTCTCGGTGTCGGAGGCCCTGCGCGCCGGCGGCTTCGCGAACGACGCCCGGGTCGAGCTGCGGTGGGTGCCCTCGGACACCTGCGAGACCGCCGAAGGGGCCGCAGCCGCGCTGTCAGACGTCGACGGCATCTGCGTGCCCGGCGGCTTCGGCGTGCGCGGTATCGAGGGCAAGCTTGGCGCCCTCCGCTTCGCTCGCGAGAACCGCATCCCGACCCTCGGCCTCTGCCTCGGCCTACAGTGCATGGTCATCGAGTACGCGCGCAACGTCGCCGGCATCGAGGGCGCGAGCTCGAGCGAGTTCGACCCCGAGACCCCGGCGCCCGTCATCGCGACGATGGAAGAGCAGATCGACATCATCGACGGCGGCGACCTTGGCGGCACGATGCGCCTCGGCTCGTACCCGGCGAAGCTCGCCGACGGCTCGATCGTCGCCGGCGTCTACGGCTCGACCGAGGTCGAAGAGCGTCACCGCCACCGCTACGAGGTGAACAACCGCTACCGCGAGCAGATCGCCGACGCGGGCCTGCGCTTCTCGGGCACGTCGCCCGACGGCCAGCTCGTCGAGTTCGTCGAGCTCGACGCGAGCGCGCACCCGTACTACGTCGCGACCCAGGCGCACCCCGAGCTGAAGTCGCGGCCGAACCACGCGCATCCGCTGTTCGCGGGCCTCGTGGAGGCCGCAATCGAGCGGCAGGCGGCGAGCCGCCTCGTCGAGGTGGACGAAGAAGAGTGACACTGCGCGACGAGCCGGAGCACCACGAACTCGGCGCGCGGACGCTGCTGCACCGCGGCTGGGTGTGGAACCTCGTCGACGACGAGGTGCACTACGGCGACGCGACGATGCATCGCGAATACGTCGACCACACGTCGGCGGTCGCGGTGCTCGCGATCAACGAGCGCGACGAGGTACTGCTGATCTCGCAGTACCGGCACCCCGTGCGGGCACGCAACTGGGAGATTCCGGCCGGCCTGCTCGACGGCGGTCCCGACGAGTCGCCGCTCGTCGCCGCACAGCGCGAGCTCGCCGAGGAGGCGCAGCTCGAGGCTGACCGCTGGTGGCTGCTCCACGACTTCTGGAACAGCCCGGGCGGCTCGAACGAGTCGATCCGCATCTTTCTCGCGCGCGACCTGCGCACCTCGCCGCTCGAGTTTGACCGCAAGCTCGAGGAGGCCGACATCGAGACGCGCTGGGTCGCGCTCGACGACGCCGTCGACGCGGTGCTCGCCGGCGACCTGCACAACCCCGCGCTGCTGCAGGCGCTGCTCGTCGCCAACGAGTCGCGCCGCCGCGGCTGGGCGAACCTCCGCGACGCAGCGACGCCGTGGCCGACGCGCTCGCCCGGCCCGGAGGTGACGCCGCGCGCCCTCGAGGGCGGCCGGCGCGCGTGAAGCAGCTCGTCGAGCGCTACCTGCGGCACCTCACGATCGAGCGGGGCCTGTCGAAGAACTCGCTCGCCGCGTATCGGCGCGACCTCGAGCGGTACACGGGATTTCTCGCCGAGCAGGGGATCGACGACCCCGCCTCGATTTCCGTCGGCGACACGCAGGCGTTCATGTCGTGGCTGCGCGACCCCGACGAGCTCGACATGTCGGCGTCATCGGCCGCGCGCATCGCGTCGTCGGTACGCGGGTTTCATCGGTTTCTCGACGACGAGGGCGTCGTTGACGGCGACGTCGCGAGCGAGCTGAAGGCGCCGAAGCAGGCGCGAAGGTTGCCGAAGGCCCTCACGATCGACGAGGTGCAGCGGCTGCTCGACGCCGCCGGGGGAGACGCGCCCGAGCAACTCCGCGACCGGGCGCTGCTCGAGGTGCTCTACGCCTCCGGCGCCCGCATCTCTGAGGCGGTGGGCCTCGCGGTCGACGACGTCATCGACCGCGACATGGTGCGCGTGCGCGGCAAGGGAGACAAGCAGCGGGTCGTGCCGCTAGGGTCGTACGCGCAGGCGGCGCTCGGCGCCTACCTCGTGCGGGCGCGGCCGATCTTCGCGGCGAAGGGCAAGGGGTCGCCCGCCCTGTTTCTCGGGGTGCGCGGCGGTGCGCTGTCGCGGAATAGCGCCTGGAACATCCTGCAGCGCGTCGCGGAGCGTGCCGAGTTGTCGACGCACGTGTCGCCGCACACGCTGCGACACTCGTTCGCGACACACCTCATGCAGGGCGGGGCGGATGTGCGCGTCGTGCAGGAGCTGCTCGGCCACTCGTCGGTGTCGACGACGCAGATCTACACGAAGGTGACCGCTGACGCGCTGCGCGAGATGTACGCGCTCGCGCATCCGCGTGCCCGCTGAACTAGTCGAGTGAACTAATCGAGACACTCGTCGGCGATTCGCGCGTCGTCGAGGCCCGACGCGGCGAGCAGCTCTTGAAGCTCTGCGACGCTATCGCCAGAACTGGTTTGCTGTGCGCAGGATTCGTACACCGTCGTGACATCGCCCTGATTGCCGTTGAGCCAGATCTTGGCGACCTGCTCAGGATGCTCGACGAGGAACCCGACGACCTGTTCGAGGTAGTCGGTCGAACGCGTGCCGTCGAACAGCACGCTGAGGTGTTGCCCGTCGCCGAAGGTGACCGTGACGCTCTCGGCATGCTGCTTGGTGACCAACTGCCACACCTCGGCGGCGATGTCCTCGGGCGTCGCGTCGGCACGCGCCGTGGCCGCGACGGTGCGAACCGAATCGTTCGTCACCGAGCGGATCTCGAGCACGTCGTCGCGCACGGAGCTGGTGACGCGTTCTTCCCACGTCGTCGTCGCACCGACATACAAGGGGTAGGCGATCAACGCGAGCAGCACGACAACGGCCGCAATGATGCCGAGCCGCAGCCAGCGTCGCCGACGATTCACCTCGCTTGCCACCGCATCCCCCTGAGCTACCCGTTGCTCGTGGACCCTACCCGGGCATCTTGACGCGCTCGCGCATCCGCTGCCCGGTAGTGGCGCTGAGGGCGAGTATTGGCGCTTGATACGACAACTGGCGCTGTCAGGACGGCGCCAGTTGTCGCTAGCGGCGCCAGTGGCCGAGCCGCAGGCTCAAACTTAAGGTTCAACCTGTACTTGAGGTGCAGTGGGGTGGAAGCGGCGAGGCTGCACGGGCGTCTCGGGGGCGGTGCCTACTATTTGGAAACGCGTGATCATCATGTCGAAAAGGAGGCGGCGCCTGTGTCTGCAATGAACGAAGCCGACCTGCCCGAACTGCCGGGCCTCGAGGTGCCCGCAGATCTGCTGAAGACGAAGCCGAAGGTGAAACCGCGGCCGGTGACCGGCCCCGCGCCCGAGCCGGCGTCTGCGAGCGAGCCCGGTCAGCCGCGCTCGGCCGAGGCGGTTTCGACGCGCCAGTACAACAAGTTCCCGGTTCCCGAGCCGCTCACCGAGCACGGCCCTGCCCGCGTCATTGCGATGTGCAACCAGAAGGGTGGCGTCGGCAAGACGACGACGTCGATCAACCTCGCGGCATCGCTCGCGACGTACGGCCGCCGCGTGCTCTGCATCGACTTCGACCCACAGGGCGCGCTCTCGGCGGGCCTCGGCATCACGACCCACAACACGCTCACGATCTACGACCTGCTCATCGGCCGCGAATCCGACCCCCGCGTCGCGATTCAGTCGACCGACTTCGAGGGGCTCGACGTGATTCCCGCGAACATCGACCTCTCGGCGGCCGAGGTGCACCTCGTCACCGAGGTCGCCCGCGAGCAGATTCTCGCGTCGATTATTCGCAAGGTCGCCGACGAGTACGACCTCGTGCTCATCGACTGCCAGCCGTCGCTCGGCCTGCTCACCGTGAACGCGCTCACCGCGAGCCACGGCGTGATGATTCCGCTCGAGTGCGAGTATTTCGCGCTGCGCGGCGTTGCGCTGCTCATCGAGACGATCGAGAAGGTGCGCTCGCGCCTCAACCCGGCGCTCGAGCTCGACGGCATTCTGCCGACGATGTTCGACGGCCGCACCCTCCACGCCCGCGAGGTGCTCGACCGCGTCTTCGAGGTGTTCGGCGACAAGGTGTTCGACACCGTCATCGGCCGCACCGTGAAGTTCCCCGACGCCTCCGTCGCCGGTGTGCCGATCGTCGAATTCGCCCCCGAACACGCCGCCGCGAAGGCCTACCGACAGCTCGCGCGCGAGCTGGTGGCCCGCGGTGCAGCCGCCTAGCGAGCCGTCGCTCGACGTCGCCGACGACGCGGATTTCCGCGTCACCCTCGACGTCTTTTCCGGACCGTTCGACCTGCTGCTGCAGCTCATCAGCCGCCACGAGCTCGACATCACCGAGGTGTCGCTGTCGAAGGTGACCGACGAATTCATCTCGTACGTCGCGACGCTCGAGACCGCGGAGGAGCTCGACCAGGCGAGCGAGTTCATCGTGGTGGCGGCGACGCTGCTCGACATGAAGCTCGTGAGCCTGCTGCCGCAGGGCGAGTACGTGGATGCGGACGACGTCGCGGTGCTCGAGGCGCGCGACCTGCTCTTCGCTCGCCTGTTGCAGTACAGGGCGTTCAAACAGGCGGGTGAGTGGTTCCGCGCTCGATTCTCGGTCGAGGAGGGCCGGCACGCCCGCGCGGTTCCGCTTGAGCAGAAGTTCATTGACCGCGTGCCCGACCTCATCTGGAATCACTCGCTCGACGACTTCGCCGCGATTGCGGCGCTCGTGTTCGCGCCGCGCGAGGTGCCGACTGTCGGCCTCGACCACCTGCACGCCCCGCTCGTGTCGATTCGCGAGCAGGCGAGCCTCCTCGTCGAGCGGCTGCAGCATTCGGGGCCGGTGTCGTTTCGCGAGCTCGTCGCCGACGCCGACATCGCGGGCGTCGTTGTCGCGCGGTTTCTCGCAGTGCTCGAGCTCTATCGGCGCGCGGCGGTCGAACTGCAACAAGAGGTGCCGCTCGGCGAACTCGTCGTGAGCTGGAGCGGCGACGACTGGGACGATGAAGACCTGAGCACGCTGGGGGCCGACTATGACCAATGATTCGTTCGACGCCGAGGCAAGCGTTTCGCCCGAGGCGACGCCGGATGCGCCTGCCGAGATCGACCTCGACCGCGCGCTCGAGGCGATGCTGTTCGTGAGTGACGAGCCCGTTCCGGTCGTCGCGCTCGCGGCAGCGGTGTCGCAGCCTGTGCGCGCGGTGCACGATGCCCTGCTGCGGCTTGTCGCGGACTATGATGGAGAGTCTGGCGGCGCGCGCCGAGGCTTCGAGCTGCGCGAGGTCGGCGGCGGCTGGCGCATGTATGTGCGTGCGGACTTCGACGACATCGTGGGTGACTTCGTGTCGGTGCGGCAGCCGTCGAGACTCTCGCAGGCGGCGCTCGAGACCCTCACGGTGATCGCGTACCGCCAGCCCGTGACCCGCTCGCAGGTCGCGCAGGTGCGAGCCGTGAACGTCGACTCGGTCGTGCGAACCCTCGTGAGCCGGGGGCTCATCGCCGAAGCCGGCGTCGACGAGGTGACCGGCGGCACGCTGTACGCCACCACCGACCTACTCCTGCAGTTCCTCGGCATCAATTCGATCGAGGAGCTGCCCAAGATTTCCCCGTTGCTCGACGACGGGCAGGATGGATTCCATGACTGACGACCACCGCCGCGCCAACGGCCGACCGAATCGCGGCCGGCCCCAGCCCGGTCGCCCGAACTTCGACCGTCGCGATGACGACCGCCCGGGCAACGGCCGGTACCGGGATGACCGGCCGCGCCGTGACGACCGGCCGCGCCGCGACGACCGATACGACGAGGACTTCCGCCGCGAACGGGCGCAAGACCGGGCCGAGCGCGAGCAGGAGCGCGATGCCGTGCGTCGGGCGACGAGCCAGCGGCCGACCGGCGGCTACTCGCTCGCCGACTTCGACGACATCCCGTTCCAGCCGCAGCACCGCCCTGAGGGCGCGGCTGAGCCGGCTCCGCGGTCGCAGGAGGGCGTGCGCCTGCAGAAGGCGCTCTCGAACGCCGGCGTCGCGTCGCGCCGTACCGCCGAGGAGCTCATCTCGAAGGGCAAGGTGCTCGTGAACGGGAAGCGCGTCACCGAGCTCGGCACGCGCATCGACCCCGAAACCGACAAGGTCATCGTGAACGGCACGCCCGTGCAGTTCGACCAGACGAAGCGCTACGTCATGCTGAACAAGCCCGTCGGCGTCGTGTCGACGATGCGCGATGAGCAGGGGCGCCCCGACCTGCGGGAGTTCACCGACCAGTTCGCCGAGCGCGTCTACAACGTCGGCCGACTCGACGCCGAGACGAGCGGCCTGCTCATTCTCACGAACGATGGCGAGCTCGCGCACGTGCTCGCGCATCCGTCGTTCGGCGTCACGAAGACCTATGTCGCGAAGGTGCGCGGCAAGTTCTCGCCGGGCAAGCTCAAGCAGCTGCTCGACGGGTTCGAGCTCGAAGACGGCTTCATCAAGGCCGACGCCGGGCACATCGTCGACCGCGAGAGTGGTGGCCGCACGACGCTCGTCGAGGTGACCCTGCACTCTGGCCGCAACCGCATCGTGCGCCGCATGTTCGACTACGTCGGGCATCCGGTCGAGGAGCTCGTGCGGCGCAGCTTTGGTCCGCTGCAGCTCGGCACGCTCGCCGCGGGCGACCTGCGCGAGCTGACGAGCGAGGAGCTCGGCCGGCTGCTGCGGCTCGGCAAGCGCGCCGAACGCAACCTCGAGCGCGACCGCGGCGAGGGCCGCGACGCGCGCGGCGGCGAGAGCCGGGATGTCCGCGGTCGCGGTCGTCCGCAGCAACAGCGACGTCGGCAGTCGCCCGCGGGCGCTCCGCGACGCGACGAGCGGAATGCGCCGCGCCGGAACGATCGTGGCGATCGCCGCGATGACTTCCGTGGTGACCGGCGCGACGACTTCCGTGGCGACCGGCGCCGGAACGACCGGGAGGCGCCGCGCCGCAATGACCGTGGCGATCGCCGCGATGACTTCCGTGGTGACCGTCGCGATGATTTCCGCAGCGACCGCGGCCGCAACGACCAGCGTGGCCGGGGCCGTGGCGGCAATCCGCGCGGCGGTCAGGCCCGCGGCGGTAACCGATACGGAGGTCGCTAGTGGCACCCACTCGCACGAATTCGCCGGTCCTCGTCGTCGGTACGGGCCTGCTCGGCTCGTCGGTCGGTCTTGGCCTGCGCATGAAGGGCGTCGACGTGCTGCTCAGCGACGCGTCGCCCGTCGCGCTCGGCCTCGCGGCTGACTACGGCGCCGGCCGCATTGCGCCGGCGCGCAACGCCGACGAGGCCGAGCCACAGGATGTGCCGAAGATCGTCGTCGTCTGCGTGCCTCCGGATGTCGCCGGCCGCGTCGTCGTGCAGCAGCTCGAGGCGTGGCCCGACGCGATCGTCACTGACGTCACGAGCGTGAAGCTCGCGCCGCTCGAGCACGTGCGCGCCTCGGGCGCCGACCTCAGCCGGTACCTCGGCTCGCACCCCATGGCTGGCCGGGAGACGGGTGGCCCCCTCGCGGGCCGCGCGAACCTGTTCGTCGGCCGCCCCTGGGTCGTCGCGCCGCACGAGGAAACGACGGTGTTCGCGCTGCAAGAGGTCGAGGGCCTCGCGCTCGACCTCGGCGGCACGATCGTCACCCTTGCGGCCGAGGAGCACGATGACGCGGTCGCGCTCATCTCGCACGTGCCGCAGCTCGTCTCGAGCGTTATGGCCGAGCAGCTGCTTGCCGACGAGACCGAGGCGGCCGCGCTCGCGGGCGCCGGCCTGCGCGACGTGACGCGCATCGCGGCGAGCGACCCGACGATGTGGAACCAGATTCTCGCGGCGAACGGCCCGCGCGTCGCCCGCATTCTGCGCAACGTCGCGGCCGACACGACGGCGCTCGCCGACGCGCTCGACGACATGGCGCAGCCGGGGGCCCGCAAGACGGTCGCCGAGCACATGCGCGCCGGTAACGAGGGCGTCTCGAAGGTGCCCGGCAAGCACGGCAGCCGCCGCACGTTCGCGCGGCTCACGGTGCTCGTCGACGACCAGCCGGGCCAGCTCGCGCGGCTGTTCGCCGACATCGGCGCCGCCGAGATCAACATCGAGGAGCTCGTGATCGAGCACTCGCCGGGCGTCAACCTCGGCCTCGTGCAGCTCGAGGTGCTGCCCGAGGCGCACGGCAAGCTCATCGAAGTACTCGAAGCACGCGGATGGAGGCTCGCCCAGTGACGGCGACGACGGTAGCAATCGACGGGCCCGCGGGCTCGGGCAAGTCGACGGTTTCGCGCGAGGTCGCCCGGCGACTCGGGTGGCAGCTGCTCGACACGGGCTCGGTGTACCGGGCGCTCACGTGGTTCGGGCTGCAGCGGGGCGTCGACCTCGACAACGAGCAGAGCGTGATCGAGCTCGTCCCCGAGTTCCTCGCGGCCTGGCGACTCTCGCTCAACCCCGATGAGTCGTGGGTGCGGGTCGGCGACGCCGACGTTACGGCGGCGATCCGCACGACCGAGATCAGCTCGCAGGTCTCGAAGGTCGCGCGCATCATTCCGGTGCGCGAGGCGGTCAACGAACGATTCCGCGAGCTCATGTTCGGCACGGATGCGCCGGGCATCGTCGCGGAGGGCCGAGACATTACGACGGTGGTTGCGCCCGACGCGGCCGTGCGCATCCTGCTCACCGCCGACGAGGCGGTGCGGATTCGCCGCCGCCAGGCCGAGCAGCAGGGCGATGACGCGGCGCAGGTCGCCGCTTCGGTTGCGGCGCGCGACGCCCGTGACTCGCAGGTCGTGAACTTCACGACGGCCGCCGATGGCGTGCGCGTCGTCGACTCGACCACACTTGATCTCGACACGGTGATCGACACCGTGCTCGGGCTGATCCGTGAAAGGAGCGCCGAGTGAGCGATTCAACTTCTCGCGACGCCGAATTCGAGGGCGTGCAGGTCGACGCCCCCTATGAGCACGAGTTCGTCTCGGGCGACGAGGCGTTCGAGGACGCCTACGAGGGCGACCTGGTCGAGCGCCTCGACGAGATTGACGACGAGCTTGCCGAGCAACGCGCCGACGTGTTGCGCCGTGCGCTCGACGAGTACGACCTCGAAGAAGACGACCTCGAGGTGCTCGAGGGCGACTTCGCCGACGACGGCACGTTCCTCATGCCGGCGCTGCCGGTGCTCGCGGTCGTCGGCCGCCCGAACGTCGGCAAGTCGGCGCTCGTCAACCGCATTCTTGGCCGTCGCGAGGCGGTCGTCGAAGACGTGCCCGGTGTCACCCGCGACCGGGTGAGCTACCGCGCCGAATGGGGCGGCCGCCACTTCACGCTCGTCGACACGGGCGGCTGGGAGCCGGATGCGCGCGGCATCGACCGGTCGGTGGCCGAGCAGGCCGAGATTGCGATCGAGCTCGCCGACGCGGTGCTGTTCGTCGTTGACTCGAACGTCGGCGCGACCTCGAGCGACGAGCACGTCGTGCGGATGCTCCGCAAGAGCGACCGCCCCGTGCTCCTCGTCGCGAACAAGGTCGACGACCTCGTGCAGGAGCCGAACGCGGCGGCACTGTGGGCCCTCGGCCTCGGCGAACCGCACGCCGTGTCGGCGCTCCACGGGCGCGGCGTCGCCGACATGCTCGACGAGGCCATGCGCATCCTGCCCGAGATCTCGAAGGTCGCGAAGCAGGAGGTCGGCGGGCCGCGCCGCGTCGCGATCGTGGGTCGCCCGAACGTCGGCAAGTCGAGCCTGCTGAACAAGGCGGCGGGGGAGGAACGGGTCGTCGTGAACGACCTCGCGGGTACGACCCGCGACCCCGTCGACGAGCTCGTCGAGCTCGGCGGGCGCGTGTGGCGGCTCGTCGACACGGCGGGCATTCGCAAGCGCGTGCACCTGCAGCAGGGCGCCGACTTCTACGCGTCGCTGCGCACCGCGGCCGCGATCGACAAGGCCGAGGTCGCGGTCGTCGTGTTCGACGTCACCGAGCCGCTTGGTGTGCAGGATGTGCGCATCGTCGACATGGTGCTGCAGTCGGGCCGCGCGCTCGTGCTCGCCTTCAACAAGTGGGATGAACTCGACGACGAGCGCCGCTGGCAGCTCGAGCGCGAGATCGAACAGGACCTCGGGCACGTCGCCTGGGCGCCGCGCGTGAACATCTCGGCGAAGACGGGCCGGCACCTCGAGAAGCTCGTGCCGGCGCTCACCGTCGCGCTCGAGTCGTGGGATACGCGCATCCCCACCGGCAAGCTCAACGCGTTCCTCACGGAGCTCACGCAGGAGCTCCCACACCCGCTGCGCGGCGGCAAGCAGCCGCGCGTGCTGTTCGCGACGCAGGCGCAGACTCGTCCGCCGACGTTCGTGCTGTTCACGACGGGGTTCCTCGACCCCGGGTACCGTCGCTTCATTCAGCGACGGCTGCGCGAGGTGTTCGGCTTCGTCGGCACCCCGATCCAGATCAACATGCGCGTGCGCGAGCGGCGCAAGCGCAAGTAGTCACGCCCGGTCACGGGCACGCGGTGGGCGCCTTCTTTCGCTAGTCTGAAGGGGCCCACCGCGTTTTGGCGCGCCCAAATGAGCCCAACGGAGGACCTCAGAACATGACCGATGAGTACTTGGCCGAACAGCGACAGTGGTTTGCCCGCGTCGAGGCTGCCGAGCAGCTGATTCCCCTCATCTCGAAGCTGTACCGCGAGCGCAACATCGTCACCTCGATTCACGGCCGCCGGCTCATCAATCTCTCGTCGATCGACATCATTAAGGCGCACCGCTTCGGTCGCCGCCACGGCAACGGTGGCGCGCTCGACCTCGCGGTGACGAAGCAGCTGCTCGAGGCGCTCTCGCGCATGAACGTGAGCATCGCGTCGGTCGACCTCGGTGCGCTCGGCGTCGCGTTCCGCGAGTCCGGTTCGGGCGACCCCGACGCGTTCCTCGCGTCGCAGCTCGGCGACGTGAAGCCCCTCGTCGAGGGAGACGGCGGCACCGACGTCGTGCTCTACGGCTTCGGCCGCATCGGCCGCATTCTCGCGCGCATCCTCATCGACCAGGCGACGACCGGCCCCGGCCTGCGCCTGCGCGCGATCGTCGTGCGCAAGAACGGTGACGACGACCTCGGCAAGCGCGCCTCGCTGCTGCGCCGCGACTCGGTGCACGGCCCGTTCCGCGGCACGATCAAGGTCGACCGCGACAACAACACCATCACTGCGAACGGCACGCTGATTCAGGTCATCTACTCGAACGACCCGACCTCGATCGACTACACGCAGTACGGCATCAACGACGCGATCGTCGTTGACAACACGGGCCGCTGGCGCGATGAGGAGGGCCTCGGCCAGCACCTGCAGGCGAAGGGCGTCGCCCGCGTGCTGCTCACCGCGCCGGGCAAGGGCTCGATTCGCAACGTCGTGTTCGGCATCAACGACCAGGACATTCAGCCCGACGAGAAGATTCTCTCGGCGGCCTCGTGCACGACGAACGGCATCACTCCGGTGCTCCACGCGCTCGACAAGAAGTTCGGCGTGAACCACGGCCACGTTGAGACGGTGCACTCGTTCACGAACGACCAGAACCTCATCGACAACTACCACAAGGGTTCGCGCCGCGGCCGCGCGGCGACGCTGAACATGGTGCTCACCGAGACCGGCGCCGCGAAGGCCGTCGCGAAGGCGCTGCCCGAGTTCGCGGGCAAGCTCACGGGCAACGCGATTCGCGTTCCCACGCCCGACGTGTCGATGGCCGTGCTCAACCTTGAGCTCGAGACCGAGGTGACGAAGGAGCAGGTGAACGACTACCTGCGCCAGGTCTCGCTGCACTCGAACCTGCGCCAGCAGATCGACTACATCGAGTCGCACGACGTCGTCTCGACCGACTTCGTCGGCCACGACCGCGCCGGCATCGTCGATGGCCTCGCGACGATCGCGAACGGTAAGAACCTCGTGCTCTACGTCTGGTATGACAACGAGTTCGGCTACTCGAAGCAGGTTGTGCGGGTCATCGAGGCGCTCGGCAACGTGCACCCCTCGGTCGTGCCGGTGCGCCGCGACGTCACCGAGGTCTAGTCACTCGGAGACCAAGCCCTGTGTGCTGAGCCGGGGCACCGATTCGTCGGTGTCCCGGCTCGCTCGTTTTCCGGGCAGCATGCCCGCGTAGACTCGCTGAAATGCAGCACGTCACCGTGCGCGCGTTCGACGCGGAACGCGACGCCCAGCCATTCGCCCAGTTTCTGACCGACGACGAGTGCGCACTCCACGGCGCCGCGAGCATCCTCACTCCCGACGCCGTTCGGGTGATGTGCGCCGACACCGAATACTGGCGGCAGCGGCGCTGGGTCGCGGTGCGCGACGGGCGCGTGGTCGGCACGGCCGCGCTCTTGCTCCCGCTCAGCGAGAACCTCGACCTCGCGAACGTCGTGCTGAAGGTGTTGCCGGATGCGCAGGGCGAGGGCATCGGCACGCGGCTGGTCGAAGAGTGCCTGCTGCCCGCCTTCCGGGAGTCGGGCCGCGCCCGCCTCGAGGCGTATGGCGAGTTTGTCGGCGATGACGACGTCGACGACCCGGCGCATCCGGTCAACCGGATTGCTCGCCGGCTCGGTGTCGTGCGGAAGAACCTCGCAGTCGCGCGCATCGCGCCGATTCCCGTCGACGCTGGTGCCATGGCGGAGCTGCAGCGCGAGGCCGATGCCGCCTCGGGCGACTACCGGCTGCTGCTGTGGCGCGACCGCGTGCCCGAGGAGTATCTCGCCGAGTACAGCGCGCTCATGCGGCAGCTCGACCTCGACGAGCCCGACGAAGACGTCGTGTCGGAGGTGGCCGACTACACGCCCGAGCGCATCCGTGCCGCCGAGGAGCGCTCCGACCGCATGGGCGAGCGCATGATCATCGCGGTCGCGCAGGCGGCCGACGGCACGCTCGCCGCGCACTCCGAGGTGCACGTGCTCGACACTCCCGGTACCGACCTCGCGCTGCAAGAGAACACGATCGTGTTCGAAGCGCATCGCGGGCACCGGCTCGGGCTCGCGCTGAAGCTCGCGACGCACCGTCGGCTCGCCGAGGACTTCCCCGAGGTGCGGCGCATCGTCACCTGGAACTCGCACGTGAACCCGTGGATGATTCACGTGAACGAGCAGCTCGGGTACGAGATCGCGTACCGCGAGGTCACGTACCAGACGCCGTAGCTCGCGGTGCCGCGCGCCGTGTAGCGTCGAGCGGGTGACCAACCTCGCCGCCGCAACCGACGCCATGAACGAGTGGCGTATCCACGCCTTCGCCGAACTCGCGCCGTACGACGTGCCCGCGGGGGAGGCGACGCACGCCGCCGGCTCGCTCGTCGGCGTCGCGACCGAGCTGCGGCCCGACGAGGCGGCGACGTGGTCGATCTTCAACCCGCCCGTCGTGCGCGAGCTCGTCGTGCGCGGCGCCGACGTCTCGGGCGAAGACCCCGACGCGCCTCGCCCGCCCGAGCTCGCAGCGCTCCTCGACGAGTGGGTGGCGGATACGCCGGGCGACGCGCCGCTGCGGGTCGAGCTGCCGGTTGCCCTGCGTGGCGCCCCGGCGGTACTCGCGGCCCGCGGGTTCGCGCCCGTCAGCATGTTCGCGGTGAAGCGGGTTGAACCGAGCGCGGTCGAACCCGCGGATGGGGCCGGCCGCGCCGACTGGACCGCCCGCCCTGGCCGCGCACTGCGCCGACCGACCGACACCGACCGCGCGGGGGTCGCCGACCTGCTGCGTGAGCTGCACGACGCCGACGCCGACGCGGGTACCGGCGCGTGGGCGCATCCGCGCCTCGTCGAGCACCTCGACGCGTATGCCGAACAGGTCGTCGCGACGCCCGTGCTCGCCGTCGTCGCTGAATACTTCGGGCTGCTCGCGGGCGTCGCGAACCTCGCGGCGCCCGGCGCCGTGCCCGCGCGCACGAGCCGCGAGCGGGAACTCTACGTGCAGTTCGCGGCCGTCACGCGGCGGCTGCGCGCCGGCGGCGTTGGCACGGCGCTCGTGCGCGAACTCGAGGCGCGCGCGGCGGCCGCGGGCGCCGAGGTGCTCGGCGTCGACTTCGGCGCGCTGAACCCCGAGTCGGCGCCGTTCTGGTTCCGGCACGGGTTCCGCCCGCTCACGACCGTTTGGCAGCGGGCAGCGAGGTAGCTGGCCGGGTCGGCCGCGTCAGGCGGGCAGCGGCAGGCCGTCGAGCACCTCGAGCAGCCTCGCCCGCAGCGCCTGCGATCGCGCCGCGAACGCCCGCTGCTGCCGCACGTACTCGGCCTTGCCCTGCGGTGTCTCGATCTCGACCGGGTCGACCCCGTAGTCGCGCACGTCGTACGGCGACGCCGCCATGTCGAGCCAACGAATCTCCCGCGCGAGCTCGAACGCGTCGAGCAGCAGCTCGCCCGGCACGAGCGGCCCGAGCTTGATGCACCACTTGTAGATGTCCATGTTTGCGTGCAGGCAGCCCGGCTGGTCGAGCTCGCACTGCCGCTCACGGGTGGGCTGCAGCCGATTACGAGGCTGCGCGTCGGGCGTGAAGAAGCGGAACGCGTCGTAGTGGCTGCAGGCGATCGTGTGCGACTCGACCACCGCATCCGTGCCCCGCTGCCCGAGCCGCAGCGGAATCGGGTGCCGGTGCTCCTCATCGCGGTACACCATCGCCCACTCGTGGAGGCCGAAGCAGCCGAACTGGCCCGCCCGGCCCGCGATCGCCGTCGTGAGTTCGCGGATGCTCCCGACGAGCTCGCCGCGCTTCGCGAGGAACGCGTCGACGTCGACGCGGAGCCGCCCCGCGTCGGTCGTGACGTACCAGCGGCGGTCGACGAGCGCATCCGCCCCCTCAAGCTCGACGCCGAGGCCCGGATGCCACCGGCGCAGCACCGCCGGCTTGTACGAGTAGTACGTGAACAGGAAGTCGTCGATCGCGTGCGGGCGCCCCGCAGCTCGGGCCTTGCGGTACGCGGTGGTGAGGCGGTCGGCGCGCTCGCGGTGGGCGGCCTCCCGGGCCTGCCAGTCGGCGGCGGCGAGGATGCGCGGGGCGGGAGCTTGCCGGGCTGGAGCGAGCTGGGTGAGATCGTGCGACATGACCTCCCCAGGCTAGCCTGGAGAGCCGACGACACCAGGAGGACGACATGCCCGCAACGCAACCGCCCGAATCGGCAAAGGCCACGTACGACCGTCCGCCGTCGGGCCTGCCGGCGGCGATCCTGTTTGACCTCGACGGCACGCTCGTCGACTCGGAGCCGAAGTGGAGCGAGACCGAGCGCGGCCTCGCTGAGAAGTACGGCTCGCGGTGGACCGAGGCCGATGCGTTTTCGACCATCGGCAACCCGCTCGCGGTGACCGTCGCCGAGATGCGTGCGCTCGGGCTGCCGCTCACAAACGAAGAGGCGATCAACGAGATCGTGCAGATGATGGTGGCGCACCACCGGGCCGGGGTCGAGTGGATGGCCGGCGTCGAGGCGCTGCTCGAGACGGTGCGGTCGGCGCAGATTCCGGCCGCGATCGTGTCGGCGAGCTTCCGCAGCCTCGTCGACGCGGTGCTCGCGGCGGCACCCGGGGGCGTGTTCCACGACTCGGTCGCCGGCGACGAGGTGCACGCGAATAAGCCCGACCCCGAGCCCTATCTGACGGGCGCCTCGCGGCTCGGCGTTGCGATTGGCGACTGCCTCGTGATCGAAGACTCAGTGAGCGGCGCGACCTCGGGCGTCGTGGCGGGCGCACACGTGCTCGTGGTGCCGAGCAACCTCGACCACCTCGACGATTTCGAGCGGCTCGGGGCATCGATCACGACGTCGCTCGAGCTCGTCGGCATCGACGAACTGTCGCGGATGCACGCCGGCGAGCGCCTGCGGCTCGGGCTGTAGCGCGGCCTGCGCGCGGCCTGCAATGTGGCCGTGGCGTGGGATACGGCCGTATCGTACGGCGACCCGGTGCATGGTGTGCGATACCGCCGGTGCCGTTTCGTGCAGCCGCTCGTGTGAATGGCGGTACCGAACGGCGAATGGCGGTACCGCACACCGTCATGCCGGTGACCGTGCGATACCGCCCTTCGGGAGGCGTGGCGTAGCCGCTTAGCTCTCGAGCTGCGCCGTCACGCGCGTCGTGATCTCGTCGGCGCTGCCCGAGATGAGCGTCTCGCGCAGGTCGTTGCCCATGAGGCCGCGCGCGATCTTCGCGAGCAGCTCGAGGTGGGTGCTGCCGGCCTCGGCCTCGGGCACGAGGATCGCGAGGGCGGTCGCGACCTGCTCGCCGTCGGTCCATTCGACGGGCTGTGCACCGCGGGCGACGATGATCGCCGCCCGCGACACGGCCGCCGTCTTCACGTGCGGAATCGACACGCCCTCGGCGAGCGCCGTCGTGCTCTGTGCCTCGCGGGCAAGCATCCCCTCGACGACCGCCGAGGCGTCGCTCGCGATGCCGAGCTCGACCGCGGTCGCGGCGACCTGCTCGAGCAGCGCGTCGCGGCCGGATACGTCGAGGTCGACGCGCACCTGCTCGCGGCTGAAGATGTCGGTCGCGGTCGTGGTGGCGGTCGCCGTGCCGGTGCCGCCAGCGGTGGCCGGCGCGGCAGCGGGAGCCGCGGCAGGAGCATCCGTCACTGCGGGAGCCGATGCGGCGGGCGCAGCCGACGCATCCGTGCCCTCGGTCGCGGCCTTCCGGCGCGCGGCCGCAGTGCGGTAGAGGCCGAAGATCACGCCGCCGACGGCCGAGCCGATGAGGATCGCGAGGAACCACTGCAGCGGGTTCGTAACGACGGGGAGCACGAGGAATCCGCCGTGCGGGGCGGGGGAGCCGGCGCCCCACGCGAGCGAGAGCGCGCCGGTGATGGCGCTCGAGACCATGAAGATCGGGATGACGACGAGCGGGTTGCGCGCGCCGAACGGAATCGCGCCCTCGGTGATGAACGTC
Organism: [Zimmermannella] faecalis ATCC 13722; assembly: GCF_000381765.1. Lineage (GTDB taxonomy): Bacteria > Actinomycetota > Actinomycetes > Actinomycetales > Microbacteriaceae > Gulosibacter > Gulosibacter faecalis. The sequence continues at coordinate 23,943 of NZ_KB907074.1, forward strand.
GCGCCGAGCACGTAGTTGACGTAGCCCGCGCGGCGCTCGGCGGGCTGGAAGCCCTTCGGGAACAGCGTGGTCGCGATCGCGGTGACGAGCGGCGGGGTCATACCGGCCGCGATGACGCCGGCCATGAACGTGAGGTTGCCGTCGCCGAGCAGCGCGACGCCGGTGACGTAGGCGGCCTTGTTCACGGGGCCGCCCATGTCGAACGCCATCATGCAGCCGAGTACGATGCCGAGCAGCATCGGGTTGGCGTCTTGGAACGAGGTGAGCCAGTTCTGGAGCCCGGTCGAGATGCCGGCCATGGGGGTCGCGATGACGACGGTGATGAGCCCGAAGATCACGGTGCCGAGCACGGGGAACAGGAAGATCGCCTTGAGCCCGTTCAGTGCCTTCGGCAGCCACTTCAGCGCGAGGTCGAGCAGCAGCATGCCGTAGCCCGAGAGGAAGCCGGTGACGAGGCCGCCGAGGAATCCGGTGCCATAGGTCGAGGCGATGAGGCCGGTGATGAAACCGACGACGAGCGCGGGGCGTTTACCGATCGCGTCGGCGATGAACGCCGAGAGCACGGGCACCATGAGGCTCATGGCGATGCCGCCGATTTCGTTGAGCTTCGCGGCGAACACGTTGTACTGCTCGTTGTCGGGGTCGGCGGAGTAGATGCCCCAGAGGAACGAGACGGCGATGAGCACGCCGCCCGCGACGACGAACGGCAGCATGTGCGAGACGCCGTTCATGAGCGACTTGTAGATGTCCTTGCCGACGCGACGCCAGCCAGAGCCGCCGGTTTCGATCGACTTCACGTCGAGCAGGTCGGCGTCGAGTGCCGATTCGGGCTCGTCGTCGCCAGCCGAGGCGGCCTCGCCGGCCTTCGCCTTCGCGAGGGCCTGGTCGATGAGCTCGTCGGCCTTGTGCATGCCGGTCGCGACCGAGACGTCGACGACGGGCTTGCCCGCGAAGCGTTCCTTCTGCACGTCCTTGTCGGCGGCGATGATGACGGCGGTGGCGCGGCGAATGTCCTCGGCGGTGAGGGCGTGGTCGACGCCGACCTGGCCGTGGGTCTCGACCTTCACTTCGATGCCGCGGGCCTGCGCGGCCTTAATGATGGCCTCTTCGGCCATGTAGGTGTGGGCCACTCCGGTGGGGCAACCGGTGGCGGCGATGAGGTAGGTGTCAGACATCTGCCGGCTCCTTGTTCGTGGGGATTAGTGGATGAGCCCGGCGGCGGGCTCGGAAAGCGTGGTGTCGGGGGTGTCGAGCTCGCGCACCTGGATGCGGTCGGCGAACTCGGTGCGCACGGGGAAGAGGGTCGTTGCCGAGGCGACGGCGCTCGAGGCCCAGAGGGCGGCGGTGCGGAGGGATTCGGGGCCGAAGTCGCCGCCGGCGAGGAAGCCAGCGAGGAGGGCGTCGCCCGCGCCGACGGTGTTCACGACGGGGATGTCGGTCGCGGTCGCGATCCAGGTGCCGTCGGCGGTGACGAGCATCGAGCCGTCGCCGCCGAGGCTGGCGAGCACGGCGCCGGCGCCGAGTTCGCGGGCGCGGTGGGCGGCATCAGCGACGTCGCCGAGGGTCGTGAGCGGGCGGCCAGTGAGGTCGGCGAGCTCGTCGGCGTTCGGCTTGATGAGATCGGGGCCGGCGCTCACCGCCTCGGCGAGCGGGGCGCCCGACGTGTCGAGCACGAGGCGCGCGCGGGGCGAGCGGGCGCGGGTGGTGCTGAGCAGGCGGTTGTAGGTGTCGGCGTCGGCGCCGTCGGGCAGGCTGCCGCAGAGCGCGACGATGTCGGCGGTCGACGCGGCGGCCCAGGTTGCCGCGGCGAGCGCGTCCCACTCGTCGGCGTCGAGGGGCGTGCCGGGCTCGTTCACCTTCGTGGTCGCGCCGGGAGAGATGAGGGTGAGGTTCGTGCGCACTGGGCGGGCGATCGGGATCAGCTCGTGGCGGAGCGCGCCCGCCGCGAATTCCTCGGCGAAGAACTCGGCGGTGGAGCCACCGGCCGGCACGATCGCGGTCGCGGCGAGGCCCGCGCGGTGGAGGGCCCAGGCGACGTTGACGCCCTTGCCGCTCGCCTCGCGGGTCGAGCCGGTGGTGCGGTTGACGGCGCCGAGCTCGAAGTGGTCGACGCGCACGGTCCAGTCGATGGACGGCGCGGGCGTCACCGTCACGATGGTGGCGCGTGGGTGGTCGTCGTGCACGATTTCTCCTTACCTCGCGGCGATGCGAGCGCAACGCGGGTAGTTGCGATTACTTGGTAAGTATTGGGGATGCTTGGGTAAAACGCAAGCATCAAGCGCAGGCTGGTGCGAGGTTGTTGCCTGAGAAGGGTGGATGCGGCGCTCGTGGCGGTTGGAAAACCAAGTTGGTGCCTGGACGCGGGCACGCAAACGCCGCCCATCGACGCGGGTCGACGGGCGGCGCGGTGAGTTGCTGACTACGCGATGACGAGTTCGACGCCGGCGCGGTCGAGCGCGCGGCGGTACTCGGCGTTTGGTGCCTGGTCGGTGATGATGACGTCGAGGTCGTCGAGGGTGGCGTGCTGTTCGCCCTGCACCTGCCCGAACTTCGAGTGGTCGGCGAGGAGGATGCGCCGCTCGCTCGCGGCGAGCATCGCGTGCTTTGCGGCGGCCTCGTCGGGGTTCGGGGTCGTGAGCCCGCGCTCGTGCGAGATGCCGTTCGTGCCGAGGAATGCCACGGCGACGTTGATCGTCGAGAGGTTCTGGTTCGTGCGGGCGCCGACGGCGGCCGAGGTGGTGGCGCGCATCCGGCCCCCGATGAGCTCGACGCGCACGTTCGGCAGGCGCAGCAGTGTCGTCGCGAGGGGGAGCGCGTTGACGTACGCGGTGAAGCTGGTCGACTGGGGGAGGTGCTGTGCGAGCTGGTGCGTGGTGGTGCCGGCGTCGAACATGACGGCGCCGCCGTCGGGTACGAAGTCGAGGGCGCGCTTCGCGATGCGCTGCTTTTCGCTCGAGAACTCGAGGCGCGCCGCGAGGTGCGGTTCGTGCAGGTGGGCGTCGGCTCGCACCGCGCCCCCGTGGATGCGCCGCAGCAGGCCCGTTGATTCGAGCGCGATGAGGTCTTTGCGGATCGTCTCGGAGGTCACGCCGAGCTCGTTGGCGACGTCGGCCGCGTCGATGCGCCCCGACGTTGCGAGAATGCGCAGTAGTTCGGAGCGGCGCTCTTCCGCGTACTTGATGTCTGCCATGCTCGCCTCCGTCGGTTGCTCCTACTTGTGAACGCAAGCATACGCAATCGTGGCGCCGCGGTGCCCGGATGCGTTCCCACGAGCCCGCAGGATGCGCTAAGCTATTCGAGTTGTCACGCAAGTGATCAACGGGCTGTGGCGCAGCTTGGTAGCGCACTTGACTGGGGGTCAAGGGGTCGCAGGTTCAAATCCTGTCAGCCCGACCAAAAAATCGCGGAAACTCAAGGGTTTCCGCGATTTCTTCGTAGGTGAGATTTGATCCGGTCATCACAAACCCATCTTTTTGACACGCCGAGGCGGTACTCGGGCGGCAGTCGCCCGGCAGGGCCCCGACCGCTCCGATTGTGTACGGTCAGCTGCGATGCGCGCCGTGCACCTGTTCGTTATGGACACCGAAGCACAACCCTCCCCGTGGGGCCTGGAGCCCCTGATCGATGTCGGCGAGCTGGCCACGTATTTGGGCATCCCCGTCTCGACGATCTACGACTGGCGCACCCGCGGCCTCGGCCCGCCCGCGTACCGCTTCGGCAAACACCTGAAGTTCGCCGTCTCCGACGTGCGAGTCTGGATCGAGCAGCAACGCGACGGCGCCCCTGCTTTCCCGCTCGACGAGAGGTGACGCGATGAGCCGCCCACGCCTCACTATCGGCACCTTCGGCACGATCGGGTTTCAGACCTCTTCGAACGGTCGCGTGACCGCCCGCGCGAGGTATCGCGACTGGGATGGAAAGTCACGCCTCGTGCAAGCCACCGGTGACACGAAGCGCGCCGCCGAACAACGGTTGAAAGCAAAGCTTGCCGAGCGCACGCTCTACCAGCCCGCAGGTATCGGGCTGACCGCCGACAGTCCGTTCCCCGACCTGGTGGCGTACTGGCTTGAAGATCTCGATCTTGAAGACCGGCTCTCGACCACGACCCGCCAGCTGTACGAACGCAACATGCGCACGCTCGTCATGCCCGCGTTCAAAGACCTCACGCTGCGTGAGATCGGCGTGGCACGCTGCGACCATTTCTTGAAGCAGCTGGCGAAGCAAAGCTACAACCGTGCCAAGCAGGCCCGAGTCGCATTGCGGCTCGCGCTCGGGCTCGCGGTGCGGCACGAGGTGCTGCCGCGCAACCAGATGGATCACGTCTCACGGCTCCGGAAACCCCCGACGACACCGAACGCACTCACCCCCGCTGAGGTGAACGCAATCCGCACCGCGATCGCGTTCTGGGAAACCGGGCTCTCACCCACCGGGCCGAAACCAGACGGGCAGCTCAGCGCGATCGTCGAGGTGATGCTCGGCACGTCGGCCCGCATCGGTGAGGTGCTCGCGATCCGCCGCCGCGATATCGACATCGTGAGCGCCCCGCCGTCGATTCGCATTAGCGGCACCATCGTCGCGCACCGCGGCGAGCCGACCCAGCGGCAGGATCATCCCAAGACCGCGAAGTCCAGACGCACCGTCGCACTCCCCGCGTTCGCTGCCGAGGCGGTGCGGCTCAGGCTCGCCCGCCGTGACGACGCCACGCTCGATGCACTGTTGTTCTGCAATCGTGACGGTGGCCCGCTGACGACGAACAATGTGCGCAGGCAGCTTCGGCACGTGCTCGACCTCGCGGGCATCGAGGGCGTCACACCGCACATGTTTCGTCGCACGGTTGCCACCGCAATCAGCAATGAGGCTGGCGTCGACCTTGCCGCCGAGCTGCTTGGACACACGGACCCGGCGATCACGGTGCAGCACTACATCCGCCGCAACGAGATGGTCAACCCGGCGACCGCCGAAATGCTCGACCGTGTCTTCGGGAAGGAGGCGTGAAGTCGGCGTTGATCGGGACGCAACTTTGACGTACGTTGGCTACATAGTTGCCGCGCTAGGAGCTGCGCCGTCAAGCATCGCGCACATATCTGGTGCGAGTTCACGGTCACGCAAATTTTGCGGCACAGTGACGAAACCCGCGGAATTTGAGGTTCCGCCGAATCGGCGGAACCGTTGATCCTGTGAAATAGCGCTTCGTGCGGGTTTCGGTATGACGGTTGAGAGTGAGCGAGTCCGTTACGACCGCATGCTTGGCCGTCCCGCCCAGGGCTACTTCGAACACGCAAGAGTTCGACCTGGGCATGACAGTCTCCTCCCGCTAATGCTCATTCCCATGAATTAGGTGCACGGCTTCTCCCAGCCGCCAATCACCCGTCCCCTCGATCAACCGATCCCAAAGCTGCCACGCCTCTGGCAGATCGAGGAAAGGGCGATTCAAGGAGATCGTTTTGGGTCGCTCGTCCGTGATCTGCCAGACGCGTGGCGACGAATCAGCGACCTGCTGAGTATCAGAATCTCGTTCAGTCTGAAGCACCTGCTTTGCTCCGCCAAGACCTGCCTTACTCCGATAAGATCCTGTCAAGCGAGGTTTCTGATGCGCGTACTAAAGAGGAGCGGATGTGGCTGAACCATGGCTCTCGGCCGATGAGATCGCCACACACCTCGGCGTTTCCAAAGACACCGTGTACGCATGGATCAGCGCGCAAAACATGCCCGCCCACAAGGTTGGGCGGCTGTGGAAGTTTCAGACAAGCGAAGTTGACGAGTGGGTGCGCCAAGGCGGCGCCTCGACAAAGGAGAACGAATAGCCGATGTCACGACTCACGGATCTACTCCGTCAACTGCGCAGTGCCGACCCTCAGCTCGGTGCGGATCTCGAAAAGGAGATCACCGCGCTCACGAAGCGACGCAGCTTCGGACTGGTTTTCGAACGCCACCAGCCCGAGGCCGTCGAACTACCCGGCCAACCTATACGCCGCGGATCGAAGGTGCGTGTGCTTCCGCTGCGAGGAGAGACCGCCAAGGGCGACTCACGGCTCTGGCGCGTCGAATCCTTCACGTTTGATGAGAGCGGTGCGCAACTCGCGCAGTTAGTCGAGCACGTCACCGATGAGCCCGAGCGGCGTACTGCTTCGCTTGACAATCTCGTAGTCGTCGCTGAGTTCGACGACAAGATCTTCCCCGGTCTCGTTGAGACCGGGCGGATCGAGCGCGGCGGCGACAAGCCTTTCCACACGGTGATCAACGCTGAGAACTACCACGCCCTCGAAATGCTCACGTACACGCATCGAGGCAAGATCGACGCAATCTATATTGACCCTCCTTACAACACTGGTGCTCGCGACTGGAAGTACAACAACGACTACGTCGAGGGCGACGACGACTACCGTCATTCGAAGTGGCTGGCCTTCATGGAACGCAGGTTGCTAGTCGCCAATGAGCTGCTAAACCCGAACGATTCGGTACTTATTGTCACAATTGATGAGAAAGAGTACCTACGACTTGGTCTGCTATTGGAGCAGACGTTCCCTCAAGCCAATATTCAGATGATCTCATCCGTCATCAATCCCGCTGGTGTCGCACGCGGTGGCGAGTTTGCGCGTACTGATGAGTACATTTTCCTTGTAATGATCGGTGATGCACGCCCGCTGCCTGCCGCTCTAGCTCCAGAGTGGCTTGGCAAAATTGGTAGCTCCGTAAAGAACAAGTTGCACTGGAATGCTCTTGTCCGGACAGGCACGAATTCACGTCGTGTAGATCGTCCTAACCTATTCTATCCCATTTATGTCTCCGAGTCAGGGCAATCAATTCTCAGCGTTGGGGAGCCGCTTGCTCTGGAAGATTCGCGCGATGATGTTCCTGCACCCGAAGGCGCGAGAGTGATCTGGCCGCTCAAAGCCAATGGCGAGGAAGCCAATTGGCAAATCTCCCCTGTAGCACTTCGGAGTTCAATCGAATCTGGGTATGTCCGCCTCGGACGGCTCACAGAACGAGGCATGGCGATTTCGTACTTAAAGAGTGGTGAGCGCAAAAAGATTGAGGCTGGCTTATTTCCAGTAGTGGGTCACCGGCCTGACGGATCCGTGCTTGTTGACGAGTCGGAATATGTAGCGAAGTTCATTCCCGGAACACAATGGTCAATTCCATCGCACGATGCAAGCCGCAACGGATCTAACCTACTTTCATCCCTCATGCCGGATAGAAAATTCCCTTTTCCAAAGTCCCTATACGCCGTCGAAGACGTTCTTCGCTTCTTTGTAAGTAACAAACCTTCTGCTGTGATACTGGATTTCTTCTCAGGGTCTGGCACGACAGCAAATGCTGTGATGCGACTGAATCGTCAGGACCGCGGCCGACGCCAATGCATTTCAGTTACCAATAACGAGGTCAGCGCCGAGGAGCAAAGTAAGCTCCGCAAGCAGGGTCTTCGCCCTGGCGATCCCGAATGGGAGAAGTGGGGAATCTGCAACTACATCACAAAGCCCCGCATCCGTGCCGCGATCACCGGCCGTACGCCTGATGGCGAACCGATCAAGGGCGACTATAAATTCACTGACGAGTTTCCAATGGCCGATGGGTTCGATGAGAACGCCGTGTTCTTCACCCTGACTTACGAGTCGCCGCTCTCAGTGCGCCACAACCGTGCTTTCGAGCGCATCGCGCCAATGCTGTGGATGCGAGCGGGATCCACAGGTCGGATAATCGGTGACCTCGGCGACCGAGGCTGGGAAATCTCCGAGGTGTACGCAGTGCTGGAGAATATCGACAACGCTGAAGCCTTCTTCTCCGCGATACGCGACGCCGAGGATGTACGCACGGTGTTCGTCATCACCGACGATGATGCCGCGTTCCAGATGGTCTGCCGTGAACTCCCGTCGGAGCTTGACATGGTACGGCTCTACGAGTCGTACCTGCAGAACTTTGAGATTAATCAGGGGCGTGCAGTCTGATGCGGTACACACTCAAGGATTATCAAGCCGAAGCCGTCGGCAATGTACTCAAGAATCTGGCCCAGGCGAAGGACATGTACCAGCGCTACGGCTCCTTGTCGCAGTTCTCTCTTTCAGCTACCACAGGTGCTGGCAAGACGGTGATGGCCGCTGCTGTCATCGAAGCGCTCATCTCAGGGTCAGACGAGTTTGACTTCCCGGCTGACCCCGGAGCGGTAGTGCTGTGGTTCTCAGATGACCCCTCGCTGAACGAACAATCCCGCGCCCGGATTCAGGCAGCGTCCAGCGAGTTGGACTGGCGGCTGAAGCTCATCACAAACGACTTCCGTGAAACCTCGTTTCGGCCGGGGCACGTCTACTTCCTGAACACTCAGAAGCTCAGCAGGACGTCAAACCTGGTCAAGGGCGCAGGTACCAGGATCGACCCGACGGCGACGATCGACGAGCTGACCCCTGCACCTGACGAGATGCAGTCGAACATCTACGACACGATCATCAACACCATCGAGAACAAGGAACTCACGTTGTATCTGGTGCTTGATGAGGCGCACCGAGGCATGAAACCGCAACGGGACCGCTCGACGATCGTGCAACGACTCATCAACGGCCAAGGGCAAGTGCCGCCCATTCCGATCGTTTTTGGAATCTCCGCAACTGTGGAGCGCTTCGAGCAGGCGATGAAGTCCGTGACGGGACGCACAGCTCTACCGAGTGTCGAGGTTGACTCTGCGCTGGTGCAGGCATCCGGCCTGTTGAAGGACGATATCGTGCTGTCCATTCCAGCCGAGACCGGCGCGTTCGACACCGTGCTGCTGCGGCGTGCCGTTGACAAGATTCGTGAGGCAGGTCGCGCGTGGGATGCCTACACGCGGGAGCAGGAAGAAGCCGACTCCGTCGTACCCCTCCTCGTCGTGCAAATGGCCGACAAACCGAGCGACGAAACACTCGTGCGTACGATCGACACGATCCTCGAGTCATGGCCCGAGCTTGATCACGGCGCGATCGCGAACGTGTTCGGTGAACATCAAGACCTCAAGGTCGGCGGCTACACGATCCCGTACATCGAACCCCAGCGTGTGCAGGATTCGACGCATGTGCGGGTGCTGATCGCAAAGTCGGCGATCTCCACGGGGTGGGATTGTCCGCGGGCCGAGGTGTTGGTGTCGTTCCGCCCGGCCTCCGACCCGACCAACATCACGCAGTTGCTCGGGCGCATGATCCGCACGCCACTGGCGCGCCGCATCCCCGGCAATGAAGTTCTCAACTCGGTCGACTGCATGTTGCCCTACTTCGACCGCACCACCGCGATGCGTGTCGCTGAGATGCTCATGCACGGCGCAACTTCGAAGGACGACGAGGGCGACAGCGGCGGCGGCGAAGGACGCCGGGTGCTGTTCGACCCGGTGCTGCTCCATCCGAACCCGGATCTTCTGGCGGAGGTATGGGAGAAGTTCGAAGCTCTCCCAACCGTGACGATTCCGAAGCACCGCAGCAAACCGATCAAACGATTCACCGCGCTCGCAGCTGCGCTCACGAAGGACAAGGTCGTCGACCAGGCACTCAAGCGCGCCCACGACGAGCTGAACAACGTCGTGGCCTCACGCGCCATGCAATACAAGGCGCAGGTGGACCGTGCCCGTGAAGACGTGCTGACGATGTCGGGAGAGGAACTGCGTGCACGGCTCGGTGGCGGTCTGTGGGTGAACTCGTCGTTCGAGCTTGCCGCTGATACTCGCGCCATTACCGAGGCGTACAAGGTAGCCGAGCGCAACCTCAGCCCGGCGTTGTGCTCGTCGTATGTGGACTACCTGGTACCCGAAGACGCCATCGAAGATGACCTCCTGGAGGCATACATCGAAGTCGCAGCGATTGGGCTTGTGCCCGATATCGTCGCAAGCGTCGAGGCCGAAGCCGATCGTCTCGCTCGCGCATGGTTGACCGACACCCGAGTTGACCGCAAAAACCTCAGTGACGAGAAGCAAGCTGAGTATGACCGTCTCGAAGGCATGTCGACGGAGCCCGAACGCATCAGCCTCGTCAGCCCGAAGACCGGGCAAGCAGAGGCCAAGGCACGCGAAGTCGACGGCACCGAGACTGACTTGCCGGTCTACCGCAACCACCTCATGGTCACCAACACGGGCGATTACCCGGTCGAGCTGAATTCGTGGGAACGCCACGTATTTGCCGCTGAGTCCGACAGGAATGGTTTCGTCGGGTGGTGGCGCAACCCGGATCGCGCGGTGAAGGAATCGCTCGCGATCGCGTACATGGACGGATCACGTAACTGGAAGGCGCTCAGACCCGACTTCATCTTCTTCGCAGAGGGCCAGAACGGTATCGTCGCCGATCTGGTCGACCCGCACGGTCATCACCTGGCCGACGCGATGCCGAAGCTACGCGGGCTTGCCGAGTTTGCCGAACAATATGGTGGCGAGTTCCGTCGAATCGAGTCCGTGGCTGAGACGAATGGCGTCTATCGTGTGCTCGATCTGAAGCGTGATCAAGTGCGCGAAGCGATTCGCAGCGTTCATGACGCGAAAACCTTGTACGAGTCTGACCTGGCTAGCGACTACCGGTAGGGCTGCATCTTGGCAATACCGCTGACCGCGCATCAGGCGAAGTTCTATGCCCACCAACTGGAGCGTTCGTACGCGTCTGATCATGTGGGAAAGCTCGCTGGGCTGCTGTTTGACGCGCAGGTTGAGCCGAAGCCGCACCAGATCGATGCGGCCCTTTTCGCACTGCAGACCTCCACCTCGCCGGGTGTCATTTTGGCGGACGAGGTGGGTCTTGGAAAGACCATCGAAGCAGGCATCGTGCTGTGCCAGTATTGGGCAGAACGCAAGCGACGGATCCTGATCATCGCGCCATCATCGCTTCGTCAGCAGTGGCGGCAGGAGCTGGATGAAAAGTTTGCGATCCCTTCGAAGTTGCTTGATTCGAAGAACAAAGACCAGCTTCTGAAACCGAGTGCGGTTCTCTCGAGTGATGTCTTGATTTGCTCGTACGAGTTTGTGCTCCGCAATGTTGATGATCTTGCCCGACACTGGGACCTTGTTGTCGCGGATGAAGCGCACCGCTTGCGTTCATTCTGGAGGGGCAGCGACGCGAAGATCGCGCAGGCCGTCTCCGAAGTGATGGGCTCGGCTCGGAAGTCGCTCCTCCTCACCGCGACGCCGCTGCAGAACCGGCTCGAAGAGCTGTACGGCCTCGTCTCCGTGTTCGATCCCGAGTTCTTTCACTCGATCGAAGGGTTCAAAGAGCGGTACGTCGACCATCCCGACGATTACGGGAACGACGATCTCTCTATGCGCATCTCTCACCTGGCGAAGAGGACGCTTCGGAAAGACGCACAGAAGTACATTCGCTTCACCGAACGGATGCCGCTCACGTTCGGTTTCATGCCGTCACCGGCAGAGCAAGACCTTTACAACAAGGTCAACGCTTACCTGCAGCGCCCAACTCTGTACGCATTCGCGAGTTCTCAGCGGCACCTGTCTGCGCTGATCCTGCGTAAACGCCTCGGCTCCTCTACGTATGCGGTTGCCTCAACGCTCGAAGGCATCGCCAACAGACTCGAAGCGGAACTACAGTCTGGCCGCCGCCGCTCGAACCGTGGAGCGCTGGTCGATGAAGACATGACAGATGAAGAGCTCGAGGCGTCGGAGTCGGCCCTGTTCGCACTCCCGTCTCCCGAGCATGCCGAGGCTGTCGAGGCGACCCGCAAGGAGATCGCGGCTGAGGTCGAGGAGCTGCGATCTTACGCGGATCTGGCGCGATCGATCACAGTGAACCAGAAGGCTGTCAAACTCTTAGACGCTCTCGACCAGGGCTTCGCCAAGCTTGCCGAGATCGGCGCCCCACAGAAGGCGATCATCTTCACCGACTCAACGAAGACACAGGAGTACCTCGCCTCCGCACTCCGTGCGGGAGGGCGCGGTGAGGGTTTGGTGCTCTTCAACGGCGCGAACAACTCCCCCGAAGCGACCGAGATCTACCGGGCCTGGTTGGAGACAAACGAGGGGTCAGACCTGATTACAGGGAACCCGTCGGCAGACCGACGCAAGGCACTCGTCGACGAGTTCCGCGAACGCGGCACCATAATGATTGCCACCGAAGCCGCTGCCGAGGGCATCAACTTGCAGTTCTGCTCGATGCTCGTCAACTACGACCTCCCCTGGAACCCACAGCGCGTCGAGCAACGCATCGGTCGTGTGCACCGTTTCGGTCAACAGCACAACGTGATCGTGGTGAACTTCTCCAATCAAGGAAACCTCGCCGAGGAGCGCATCCTTGAACTACTCACCGAGAAGTTCAACCTCTTCACGTCCGTCTTTGGCGCCTCAGACGAAGTGCTCGGGTCGATCGAGGACGGACTCGACTTCGAGAAGTCCATCGCCGCGATCCTTGAACGATGCCGCACCGCAGACGACATCAATGCTGCTTTCGACGAGCTAGAGCGTCAATACGAATCTGAGATCAGCCAAGAGATGCGGTCGACTCGAGCTCGTGTCTTCGACAACCTCGACCCGAACGTGCAAGACAAACTCAAGAGCTATGACACCCAGCAGGACGTTGTGCTCAACAGGTTTGAACAGCTCTTGCTTCGTGTGACCCGCCGCCAGCTCGACTCGTTCGCCGAGTTTGATTCTGACGGTCACAACTTCACGCTCACACACGCTCCCGCCGAGGGAATTCCGACCGGAAAGTACTTCTTCAAGTCGAAGCCGCAACTTGGCGCCCATCAGTACCGGTACGGCAGCGACCTCGGGCGATTCGTGGTGCAAACTGCGCTCGCCGAGAAGACGCCTGCGGCCAACCTCGTCTTCTCTATTGCCGACTCGGATCGAGTTGCCTCCGCTGCGCGCGAGCTTGTCGGCGAACGCGGCATTCTAACTGCCGAGCTACTGACCTTTACGATGCGATCCGGAAGCGACACTGTTACTGAGTCCTACGTGCTCAGCGCTGGTCACACTGATAGCGGAAAGCTTCTTGACGCCGAACAGGTCGAACAGCTTTTGGATCTCACCTGCGTGTCCATATCCGAGACTGAAGCTATCGACACGAGCATGTTGCAGGCTGCGCTCATGCAACAGAGCGAACAGTTCAACGACGAAGTCCAGAACCGAACGGCACAGTTCAGTATTGAACAGGGCGACCTCGTGGAGTCACGGCTGAAGGACCACAAAGCCAAGTACGACGCCGAGGTGCGAAAGCTCAACAAGGAAGAGGAAGATGCACGTGCGCGAGAGCGCAGGACCGATGACCTTTCGGAGCGGCTGAAACTTCGCAAAGAAGCACAGCGCCTGGCACGTCGGGCCGAGGCACTTTACGACGACTTCAAAGTTGAACGCGACCGGCTCCGGCAACAGGCCGACGATTACCTTGAAATGATCGAGCAGGCACTGAAGGGCACCGACGAGCGTGAGCACATTCTCACGATCCGCTGGGCGGTAGAAGCAGCATGACTGAAGGCGCAGCCTTGGACGACCGAGGGAAGAGGGGGACATGATGGCTGAACGTGCGGTCACTCGTTCGCTCTCGACCCGCATCTGGGATCCCAAGTCTCAGTCGCATTACAAAGACTTCCATGCTGTCATCCAGCTTCACCGAGAGAGTAAAGCGACACTAGGTCACCTCCCATTTGCTGCTTTTGAAGCAGCCGGGGACAAGGGACAACTCGTTCTTGGTCTCATCGACGATGAAATCGCCGGGTACGTACTTTTCAGCACGCCTCGGCAGCATCTCATCCGGCTTGTTCACGTTTGCGTTGGCGACTCTGCGCGGCGGTCCGGTTTGGCGAGAGCAATGGTGAACAAAGTCATTGACTTGAATCCTGCTCGCACGATGATCACCGCACATTGCCGCGTGGACTATGGCCTCGATGATTTTTGGCGCTCGCTCGACATGGCGCCAACGGGACAGCGGCCCGGTCGCGCAAAGGCTGGGTCAACACTCACCATTTGGACGCGATCCATTGGCCAACTCGACTTATTTGAGAGCGCGCTGTACGACTTGACAAAGCCGAAAGCTGTACTCGATTCCAACGTCATCATCGACCTCTACTCTTCTAGCACGTTCCAACGCCCTGAACGTGAAGAGTCACTCGGTCTTGAAGCGGATTGGCTCATCGGTGAAGTTGAGTTGACGATCTCCCCCGAAGTCGCCTCAGACATCGATCGATTACAACTAGAGAGCGAGCGCGACAGGGTTCGTGAGGCCTTGAATGGCCTTGTAACGCTCCGAAGAGAGGGAGGGATGCGCGGCCTCGCATCCGAACTCCTTCGAAGAATGCCGGAACGGCTCACGTCTGGCGACGCCAGCCTGGCTGATGACGTCAAGCATCTCGCCGACGCAATCCTTGCGGGAGCAGAGTTCTTCGTGACCCGTGACTCGAACCTTATTGCAGCCTGCGAGACATGGATCGAAGCCGAGTTCGGAACCGAGGTGCTGCGCCCCGTCGACCTCATTCAACGGCTGATGCCCCCAGCGCCACCGTTTAGATTCCGTTCCGAGCAACTGGAGGCTGTGGGCCTCCAGTGGGAGAAAGTCGCGTCGCTGTCATCGCGGCTCGAAGAAGCCTTCGTGGAGCGCACCTCTCGCGAGAAGGGTACGGCTCTCCGTCGTCAGCTCCAGGCAATACTCGCCAAGCCGTCAGAGTTCGGGCTGCAGGTACTCGTCGACGAGAGATCTCGCCTGTGGGCGCTACTTGCAACTGAGCTACGTGACGCGACACTTCACGTTCCGATCCTGCGAGTCGGTAGTGGATCGCTTGGTGAAACCATCGCGTTCCAGCTGGTACGTCATCTCCGCTGGCGCGCGCTGGAGCAGGGTGCCGACAGCATCTCCATTACCGATCAAGCCCTCTCGCCGGTACTGAGGTCTGCCTTGCAGGCCGACGGTTTCACTGGGAAGGGGCCGAGCGTGAAGCTGTCCTGGCTGGCTCCACCTGATGCTGCCGCGCGAGCGATCACCGACACCGAGGTCAGCGAGTATGAGCGAATGAATTGGCCCCAGGTTCTCTTAGAACGCAACATTCCAGTCTATATCGTACCTATCCAGCCCAGGTACGCACGCGAACTCATCGGTTACAACGACACTCTGTTCAATACCCGTGAGAAGCGAGCACTGGGCTTCGCACGGCACGTCGTCTACTTCGCCGCTCCGAAGGGAGTCCAAGAGGTGCCTTCGCGCGTTTTGTGGTACGTCAGCTGGGACCCGAAGGGGCATAAGGCTTCAGCTGTCCGTGCCGTGGTTGCACATTCCCGCGTCGTGGAGGCAACGACGCTTCCAGTAGAAGCAGCCATTGAGCAGTATCGAGCGATCGGAACACTACGGACCAGAGAGATCGAAGCACACGCAACGAACGGGAAAGTCGCGGTACTGCGGGTCGAGGATACACAGCTACTCGAAAGGCCCATTGATCGCGCGACATTCGATCGCATCCTGAAGAAGCACGACGTGACAACTTCCAAGATCACCGCCCGTCGAGCAACACCCGGTGTGTTCGATGACGTCATGCGCATGCAACCGAGGTGGGCTGAGCGATGACCCGAGCCTTACTGTTATCGATAAAGCCGCAGTACGCTCGGGCGATCCTAGAGGGACGCAAGACGATCGAAGTACGGCGCAGGTTCCCAAACATCGATCCGGGAACCACAGTGGTTCTGTATTCAAGTTCCCCTGAGAAAGCGGTCCTCGGCACCGTGCGTCTTCGGCGAACGATCAAGATCAGCCCTGGTTGCGTGTGGGCATTGCATGGATCGGACATTGGTATTGATGAGAGCGACCTCAACGCGTATCTCGCAGGTGCTGATGAGTCGACTCTCTTGGAAGTTGACTGCCCAGAGTCCTGGGAACAACCGGTGTCGCTCAACTCACTGAGGGCCGTCCTTGGAATCGAACCATCACAGAGCTTCCGCTACCTCGCCACTGAGCAGGTGGAGCAAGCGAAGCAGCTGAGCTTTTCAAGTACCTGAACTCAGGCCAGTAGATGTCCGGACAGCCAAGCGCTGACAGAAGACTTCCACCGCTGAGAATCCGAGTTCCACGCCTGCGTGTGCCCTGCATCGAAGGCTTCCAGCTGCACCAGGTCTTTTCTCCGTACCGAGAGTGCCGAAGAGACGCTAATCGGCATCGAGTCATATCCGAAATCGGCAACTCACTCTCCGCACTCAGCCATGCGCCTACACCGGCAACCCACCAGCGAGGCGGAGTCCTCGCGGAAACCCACCCAACTTGGACATCGCACATGGACTCGCATTGACCTTAGAGTTATCATAACGCTCTCACATAGGGGTATCTGCGAGGGCAATCCACTTTGGTCTAATGATGCAACCCACGATCCTTCGTGCGGTAATCTTATGGGCATGGATAAAGCGACCCGCCCACATACTGGGGCGAAAACCGCCCCACAGAGGCGGCCGCCACGGCGCGATCTCCTGATCCCGATGCTCGAAGGCACCAGACGTGCCTTCGTTCCGATCCGTCGAGGTTTCATTCAGAAACCTCGCGGAACGGAGGGGGGTCGCGGATCAAGTCTCGCACTTCTTGCACGGGACAGTTTCGCTCTGGACGCCTATCTCCTCCTCCATGCGCTGGCATCCAGCAGCGAGCCCTATGTTGCGGCCTACCCAGCGGCGACGTGGGTGCAGATTGTGCGACTTGATGAAGCAGCGACATTCGAGGCGGGGAAGTCTCGTTGGTCAAAGGTCGTCACCAAGCTCGTTTCGCTGCGTCTGCTCGAGCGCGAACGCAAGGGCAACGAGATGCAGTACAAGCTTCTTCACGAAGCGGGTACTGGCGAGGAATACACTCGACCCAAGAAGGCTGGAGACGGGCACTGGTTGCGCCTGCCCTACTCCTACTGGATCGATGAGTACGACGCGTCGCTCAGTCACCCCGAGAAGTTGATGCTACTGATCGCGCTCGACCAGCAGGATGACTTTCCCCTCCCTCTCAACCAGTCCGCCAACTGGTATGGGGTATCAGAATCTACGGCGCGTCGAGGGCTTCGTGGACTGGAAGCTCGCGGCTTGCTGAGCAAGATCAGCTCGTTCGTTCCTTCGCCTCGGTCGCCCAACGGTTGGGCAGAGGAGTTCCGTTACACCCTGCAAGGCCCGTTCTCGAAGAAAGCCATCGATGACGCCCAAGCAGCGAGCCGGAAGAAGGTTCGATTCACGGAAGCAGGTGCATCATGAGCATCCTGTTCGTGGACGAATCGAAGGCCAAGGGCTACACGATGGTTGCGGCACTGGTCGTGCCCGGCGACGTGACCAGTCTGCGTCGCGACGTGCGATCGCTGGTGCTCCCAGGCCAGCGGCGGATCCACTTCACCAAGGAACAGCCCGAGCGTAAGCGGCTGATCCTCTCTCGACTCACCGCGTTCGGTGCTCAAGCGCAGGTGTTCCACTGTGCGACGAAGAGCCAGATTCTTGGCCGTGAGGCCTGTTTGACAGGTATCGTCGCTCATGCTGCGGAGCACGCGCACACCAAGATCGTGATTGAGCGTGACGAATCAATCGAGAAGGCTGATCGTCAGATTCTGTTCCGTGAAGTCAGGCGTCACGGGCTTGGCGACATACTTAGCTACGCTCTCGAAGTGCCGCATCAGGAGCCGCTGCTGTGGGTAGCCGACGCGATCGCGTGGAGCTACACCAAAGGCGGAGAATGGAAGAAACGCGCCGACCCGCTCATCGCGGGGATTACCAAGCTGTCGCCATGAAAGCGCGAAGCTCGGCTCACCGACCGTCCGGAAGGCTGCCGAGCTCACTTCACACCGCTACTGCAGTGCACAACATCATTCTAGCTCAGCGAGGTCGTGGAGGCCACCTCACCCTCGCGCTAACTTTCAACCGAGGCACCTCGAATTCCCCGGCGGAACGCTCCGGTTTGGGCGGCTCAATCAACCGAAGGTGCGTAAGGCCCAAGCGGCGCAGCTCGCTCAGTCGAGTCGGATGGCTCTCAGTTGTCCCAGCACGTGTCTCGCGCCGAACACACTGCAAGCCCAACTCAATCACTCCTGACGGACCGACGATGATCGGGTACACTCGGAGGAGGCGAAACGCCTACTTCCCAGTCCACACTAGGGAACCCAAGACAATCCAAGATTTTCGGAAAAACCCGCTCTGATCAGGGATTTTCCAAGGGGTCGCAGGTTCAAATCCTGTCAGCCCGACATAATGCGAAACGCCCTGCCGAAGGCAGGGCGTTTCGCATTATTCGCGTTGCCAAGGCGGGGTCCCCGCTGCGCCGTAGGGGTCCCCGGCCGCCGCCCCGCCTCCCTCGCGAAGCCCGCCTCGTTTACCGGCGGCGGTTGGGGAGGCGCAGTGGGGCGCATCCCGACGCTTCGGGTTATCGGCAGAAACGTGTGGATGGCGTTGGGCGTGTCAGGGGCGACCGGCCCATCCGTGTCGTAGCCAGAGTCCTTCTGCAGCGTCGAGTCCGGTGTCGTAGAGCACTGGCCCTGGGGCGGGATCGGTGTACTCGGGTCGCTGTTGCTGTGGCGGGTGTATGACGTTCTCGGTGATGAGCTCGTAGGCATGTTTGCAGAGCCCTTCACGCAGTCGAAAGCGACCGGGTCAACCGTGTTCGAGTCTGCGCGATGATTGGTGACGGGAGGCGGACTCCCGCACGATACGCAGTTCCTGGTCCTGCTGCGGGTCTCCTGTCCATCTTCTACGCCATGAATGAGATGCGGACTGCAGTGCGTATCCGTTGCGGTGAGCCCAAGCGGCATACCGGGGGCGTGAAGAACGAACTGGTGACAGATTCGGTTTAGGCCGCGAGTGTGAGCGGCTCGGTTAGCTTCGCTTCGAACTCGATGGGCGTCAAGCCGCCGAGGGTGTCCTGGGCGCGCTGGCGGTGGTACTTCCGCTCGATCCAGACGACGATCGCGAGTCGCAGGTCCTGCCGTGTGTCCCAGCGCTGCTGGTTGAGCACGTTGGTTTGGAGGAGCGACCAGAAGCTCTCCATGGCGGCGTTGTCGCCCGCTGCGCCGACGCGGCCCATCGAACCGACCATGTCGTGACGGCGGAGCTCACGGGCCATCGCTCGGCTTCGAAACTGGCTACCTCTGTCGGCGTGCCGGATGCAGCCGGCGACGTCACCGCGGCGCGTGACGGCATTGCGGACGGTATCGACGGCGAGCTTCGCAGTCATTCGATCTGAGATCGAGTACCCGACGATTCGGTTGGAGAACACGTCTTTGATCGCGCAGCAGTACAGCTTGCCTTCGCTCGTCCAATGCTCCGTGATATCCGTGAGCCAGAGCCGGTTCGGCGCGTCGGCGCGGAACTGTCGCTGGACGTGGTCGTCGAACACGGGCGGGCCGGCCTTCTTGCCCTTCCCGCGACGACGGCGCTGCTCGGACGAGAGGATCCCCGCCTGCGAGCACAGCTTCCACGCCGTCCGTCTGCTCATCCGCCACCCCGCCCGGCGGGCTTCGTCGGCAAGGTATCGATAACCGAACGTCGGGTCGTCGTGGTGAGCGTCATGCAGCGCGTTGATCCGATGCGCACGGAGCACGTCCGCATCCCGGACGGGATCGTTGCGCCACCGGTAGTAGGGCTGTCTCGCGAGCTTGAGAACCCGACACGACACCGACACGGGGATCCCCGCCTCAGCGAGCTCAGATACGAGCGGGTACGTCATTTTGGGGAGCCACCGAGTTTCAGATTCGCCTGCGACAGATACGCCGCCGCCTGCCTGAGTACCTCGTTCTCCTGCTCAAGGAGACGGATCCGCTTCTTCAACTCCCGAGCCTCAGCTGCGTCCGCCGCGGTCTGACCGGGACGGTTCCCGTCTTCGACATCGGCCTGACGGAGCCAGTTCTGCAGGGTCGCTTCGCTGATACCGAAGTCGGTGGCGATCTGTTTGATGGTGACGCCGCTCTCGCGGCGACGAGCGACCGCGACGACGTCCTCGCGGAACTCTCTGGGATAGGGACCGGGCATGATGACATCCTCCCCGTCAGCGCCTCCCGGCACTAACGATCAGTTGTCACCAGTTCGTTCTTCACGCCCTTGAGCTGCACCGGTTGTTTGGCACTCCGGACTACACCGCTCGAGTCGCGACCGCGGACACCGACGCCTACGAGTCATTCTTGACTGACCAGGTACTTACGATCCCGGGAATTGCTCGCGTCTCGTCACGGTTCGCGATGAAGACCCTCAAGACGTTGCGGCCATCGGGAGGTGACTGAGCCGGTGGGTAGGAGAGTGCGGGCCCAGGATCGTGCGAGGTCAGAAGAACGCCTGCAAACGCTCGCGTAACGCCGCATCACACACGTACACGTATGTCCCAAGGATTCCGCGAGTCAGCAGCACCGTGTAGATGTTCCGCACGTATTGCAGCAGGTCCTCATCGGTGTAGATGATGCCGAGCTTCGGATTATTCTCGCGACCCTTCTTATCGAAGTACTGCGAACGGTCAAACACGATGCGGCCAGAGCCGGCGTCGTACCGAAGATCCTTGCCGATGATCACGCCAGCATAATTCAGGTCGTAGCCCTGCACCGTGTGAATTGAACCGACCTCGTCGATGGAACCGGGCGAGTTGATCCAGTCGCGTTGCGTCGAATTCCAACGCAGTTGTTCGCCGTCGAGTTCGATGTCGAATGCGTGCTTATCGGTCTTGCTGCGCCACGGCCACGCATATCCCGCAATGAGCCGCGCGAGGCCGTGCTCACGCTCGCGCGCTTGAATCGCCTGGCGCAGTTCTCCGAAGTCGGTGAAGAACCGGAGGTCGTAGTCGCCGAAGTCTTCTCGCGCCAATGGGGGAGTGTCGCTCAACGCTGCGCGAACGTAGCCAACGTAGTCCCGGTCAGCTGCGATGCGCATCTGTGACTGCAACGGATAGACGCGGCCCCGCGCGTTCGCTTCGGAGAGCAACGCTCGAGTCGTCTTCTCGGGGAGGTCAGCGGGGCGCACTGACTGACCTGTGTCAAGCATGAGAATTCGGTGCTTGCTCTGCTTGATGATCCAGTCGAGCTGGGTGACGCTGAGATCGTCTTCGCCGAAGAGTCGCTCGTTGATGGCAGCAAACTTCTTGTTCAGTGGGCCAGACGGCATGTTCGCACGTTGGTTGAGTCGGTGAGCCTCATCAACTATCAGCAGATCAAAGCGTTCCTCGCTTTCGCCAACTGCAAACGGCGTCAATACGAGTCGTTTGTGCAGGCCCGGAGTGAGCGTGAACACCTTCGAGATTGACTCGCGAAGCGACTGCTGTGGCACGACGATGCCGACCTTGAGCGATGCCAACAGCTCGGCATGACCCGGTGTGAAGAACTCGCTGAAAATCGAGTCGCTGTCGAGTGGCTCCTCGGGGTTATGCCGCCGGATATCTTCAAAAAGCTTCAACAGATAGATCGCGACGACCGTCTTGCCAGTACCCGGGTTGCCTTTCACAACGACAGTGCTCTCGGCGCCGGTCTCGAGGTCATCGAACAGACCCTCAAGAATGTCCTCAACAGCGATCGCCTGGTCGTGATTCAGCGCCTTGAACGGTGACAGCTTGAAGAGGTCGCTATTGATGATCTCCGGCAGCGTGCGCGTGAAGAGCTGCTCCTGCGTGCGCAGCTGTTCAAAGACGGCGTCGAACGTCCTGCGATACGTCGCGCGGTTGTAATAGTCGGCGTCGGTGATGCCCGCATTGTGATTGAGTACCTGCAGTTTCCCATCCCCCGAAAACATCCGGATGAGGAACGATTCAAGGTCGAGACACGCTGACTTGTTGAACGTATCGTCGAGCACGACGCGTACCCACTCGAGCCCCTGTTTCTCCGCTGACTCGAGGTGCTGGCGCATCCGCCCCTCAGCATTGAGTGACTCGCCGACATAGACCTCGCGTGCGTTGTTCATGACGTACACGACGGGCCAATTACGGTGCCGCGCTGAAGACGCACCCCACGTGCGAATCTCGTTGAGGGCGAAGGGGAACCGTTGTACCTCAAAGTCGGTCATATTTGTCGCTTCGTCCGCGGGCCTTATCAGCCGGATACTTTTCGCGCGTCTTCGCGAGCTTCTCAAGCACGATCGTGTCGGGGTCGACTTCGAGCCGGTCGGCCAGCAGGATGCAGTAGGTGAGCACGTCGGCGAGTTCATCTTTCGCTTCATCGGTTGAAGCATCACCCCACTGGAAACATTCGAGAAGCTCGCCGGCCTCGATCGAAATGCTCTTCGCGAGATTCTCGGGCGTGTGGAATTGCGCCCAATCTCGCTCAGCCACGAATTCGCGCAGCTCGTCACGAACTGGTTTCCAGTACATGGAACTCAACTTAGCAAGGGGTGGGGTGGCAGTTGCCGGCGCCGACGTTCATCGACTTTGAGGTCTGAGGCACCTACCGCGCTCCGCCACCCCGCCGCGTGCGCCGAAACTCAAGCACGAGCATCCCAATGCCCAGCGCCCACAGCGGCACCTGCGTTGCGAACGCGAGCTTGAATGCACCGAGCTCGTAGGTGTCGGGTGTGCCGGCACCCTGCAGGTCGAGCACGAGGCCGATGAGGAACACGGCGGTGAGGGTCGCGATGAACGCTCCCATGTTTACGAATCCCGCGGCGAGGCCCTGCGACCGCGCCGGGGCGTGGGTTCGCGCGACGTCGAGCGCCACCATCGAAAGCGCCCCGCCACTCGACGTCAGCGTAATCGTCAACAGTGTGAGCCACAGCGGCGGCATGCCCGGCACGGCGAGCAGAGCGATCCACGCGAGCGCGACGGTCGAGACCGAGCCGATCACGATCGGCACCCGCTGCTCGGCGTATCGGCCCGTCACCCTCCCGAGTACGAGCCCGATGAACACCCCGACAAGCACCATGCCGCTCAGCGTCGCCGCTGCCTGCCCGGTCGTGAACCGGAGCCCGCCGACGAGCAGCGGCGTGCCCCACAGCAGCAGAAACAGGTGCTGCGGGAACCCCGCCGTGAAGTGCACCCAGAACGCGAGCCGCACGCCCGGCCGCGACAGCGCGCCACGCAGGCCGGCCGGCGTTGGGACTACGGATTCGGAGACGGGGGAGTCGTCGGGCTCCAGCCCGGCTGCCCCCACGGGGCGATCGCGCAGCAGCACCACTGCGAGCAGCACGACGAGTGCCCCAACCGCCGCGATGCCGATGAACCCGGTGGCCCAGCCGAACCGGTCGACCGCGAACGCGAGCGGGAGCACCGAAACGAGCTGCCCGAGGTTGCCACACATGAACGTGAGCTGCCCCATGAGCGGAAGGTTGCGCGGCGGGAACCACGCCGGCAGCAGTCGAACCACGCTGATGAACGTGAAGGCGTCGCCCGCGCCAACGAGCATGCGCGCGACGACGGCGAGCCACACGTGCTCGGTCATCGCCAGGAGCAGCTGCCCGGCGAGCATGATCACGCCACCACTCAGCACCATCGCCTTCGAGCCGTAGCGGTCGAGCAGCGCGCCGACCGGCACCTGCATCCCCGCGTACACGACGAGCTGCAGCACCGTGAACGACGAGAGTGCCGTCGCGTCGATGCTGAAGTGCTCCTGCGTCATCGGACCGAGCGCCGACAGCGACGTGCGGTTCGCGACCGCGAGCACGTAGCAGGCAACCGCGATGCACCACACGGCCCAGGCGGTCGCCGTCGCGCGCTGCGCTCTGGAATCGTTCACTCGGTATTGCCTCGGCTTACGAACAGAAAAGGTACGTGGATGCGCGAGGCCGCACCCGGCCGCGTCGCCGAACGTAGGCTATCGCGAGCCGCGCCGCAGGCCGCGCACAAGTAGCCAGCCGAGCAGCACGACCTCACCGACGAACGAGAACTCGCTCACCGACAGCGGTGCCTCGAGCGCGACGCTCACCGAGTCGACGAGGTAGCCGACGCCGGCGAGCGCTGTGAGGGTACCGACCCACGACGGCATGCCGGCGGCGCGCACGACGGTGACGCCGACGAGCACGAGGTGCGCACCGAAGACGAGCAGTGCCGCGTCCCAGGCCGCCTCGAAGCGAGCGACGTCGGCGTCACCGAGCAGCCAGCCCGCGGCCGAGGCGAACGCCGCGGCGTACGCGAGGCGCAGCGCGGCGGCACAGCCGGCGAGGAGCCGCCCCGCCGGACGCAACACGACGAACAGCGCGACGCCGACGACAACGTCGAGCGCCGCGACGACGAGCACCGTGAGTGCGGCGATGCCGGTTGCGCCCGCGGGCAGTGCGACGAGCAGGCCGAGGGGAGCGGCGACCGCCATGACGGCGAGCGTGATGCCGGTGGTGCGGGCGGCCGCACGGTCGAGAACGGATGCGGCGCCCGAGTCGGGCGAGCGGTCGGTCGAAAGCGTCGGAGTGGCGGAGACGGCGGCGGCGGACATGATCGGAACTCCTTTTGTGGGGCGGGGCGCGCACGGAGAGGGCCCTCACGTCCGTATCGTACAGCGTACGATACGCCGTACGATAGTCTCGCAGCATGTCGGATCGAGCCCCGCGCAACACCCTCACCCGCGACCGGGTGCTCGCCGGCGCGTTCGAACTCGCCGATGCGAAGGGTCTCGAGGCGCTCACGATCCGCGCGCTCGCGGCACACCTCGGGGTGCGGCCGATGTCGATCTACCACTACGTCGCGACGAAAGACGCGCTGCTCGACGCCCTCGTCGACGGCGTCTTCGAAACGATTGCTCGGCCCAGCTCCAGCGGCGACTGGCGCGACGAGCTCGCCGACCGTGCCCGTTCGGTGCGCGCGGCGATGGCCGCGCATCCGTGGGCCCTCAGCGTCATGGAAACCCGCGCCCACCCTGGGCTGGCAAACCTCGCGGGACACGAGGCGGTGCTCGCCGTGCTGCGTGGGGCTGGGTTCTCGGTTGAGGCGGCTGGCCACGCCTTCGCGGTGCTCGACGCGTTCGTCTACGGCTTCGCGCTGCAAGACGCGATGTTGCGCCAGGTCGGCCTCGACACCGACGCGGCCGAGCTGCGCGACGGCATGCCGCTCGAGGGCTTCCCGCACATCGCCGAGCAGGCCGAGCGGTACGTGACCGACGCGTATCCAATCGCCGACTCGTTCGAAGTCGGCCTCGGCATCGTGCTCGACGGCATCGCGAAGCTACGGACGTGATCGCGAAGCTGCGGGCGTAGTCCACAAGAATTCGCCAACTGTTCCGCGAGGCCAGCTTGCATCGAACCGTGGCCCAGGAGATGCTCGACGGATGAGTGATGCACCACCGCCGCCCCGCGCGCATCCGGGCACGGTCGGCGAAGTGTTCACCGCGTTCCTGCGCCTCGGCCTCACCTCGTTCGGTGGGCCGGTTGCGCACCTCGCGTACTTTCGCGAAACGTTCGTCGTGCGCCGCAGGTGGCTCGGCGACCGCGCGTACGCCGACCTCGTCGCGCTCTGCCAGTTTCTGCCGGGCCCTGCCTCGAGCAAGGTCGGCATGGCGATCGGCTTGCAGCGCGCCGGCGTGCTCGGACTCATCGCCGGGTGGCTCGCGTTCACGCTGCCCTCGGCGGTGCTGCTCGTCGCCTTCGCATTCGGAGTGACGGCGCTCGGCGACGTCTCGGGCGCCGGCTGGCTGCAGGGGTTCAAGGCAGCAGCCGTCGCGGTCGTCGCCCAGGCGGTGATCGGCATGGCGCGCACGCTCACCCCCGACGCGACCCGCGCGACAATCGCCGCGGGCGGGATGCTCGTCGTGTTGCTGCTGCCGGGGCCACTCACGCAGGTGGGCGTGATTGTCGCCGCCGCGATCGCGGGGCTCATCGTGCTGCGGGCAACGCCGACGCCCGCCGGTGATGAGGCGCCGTTCCACGTGCGGGTTCCGCGTTGGGTCGGCGTCGCGTGCTTCGCCGCGTACGGACTGCTGCTCGCGGTGCTGCCGCTGCTCGCCGCGACGGGGGACTCGACCGCGGGGCTCATCGATGCGATGTACCGCTCGGGCGCGCTCGTGTTCGGCGGCGGCCACGTCGTACTGCCGATGCTCGAGGCCGAGACGGTGCAGACCGGCCTCGTGGGTGCCGACGAGTTCCTCGCGGGCTACGGCGCCGCGCAGGCGGTACCCGGCCCGCTGTTCACGTTCTCGGCCTACCTCGGCATGCTCGCGCAGACCCCACCTAACTGGCTGCTCGGCGCCGCGATCGCGCTCATCGCAATCTTCGTGCCCGGCACACTGCTGCTCGTCGGCGCGCTGCCGTTCTGGTCGCGGCTGCGCGACGCGCCCCGCGTGCGCCGCGCGCTCATGGGCGTGAACGCCGGCGTCGTGGGCCTGCTCGCAGCGGCGCTCTACGACCCGGTCATTGTCGAGGGCATCACCTCGACCCCGACGTTCCTCGTCGCCGCGCTCGCGTGGTTCGCGCTGCGCGTGTGGAAGACCCCGCCGTGGGCGGTCGTCGTCGCCGCGGGGCTCGTCGGCTGGGCGGTGCTGTAGCGGCTGCTTGGGGAGTGCGGCGCGGCTAGCTGTTGCTGGCCGGGAGGTTGTTGACGTTTTCCGCAGCTGGCAGATCGCGCAGCTACGATAGTGCTATGCGGATGCAGCAGCGATTTCAAGACCCCCGGCCGGGATATGGCCGCGGGGTCTTCGACGCGCAGTTGTAGCGCAGTAGGTCTCCGCAGGTACGGCCGGGGGAAGTTTCTCGTCCTTCGCCTACCTGCCATCTTCTTGGAGACCTTCTCATGTCGCATGCCGACTATCTGACTTCCGACCAGCTCTATCGTGCTCTCAATATTCGAGACCTCAGCGATCCCGACCAGGGACGTCACGCCATCCAGTCTCTCCTGCAATCAGTCATCGACCGTCTGCAGCCCGAGTTGGACAGCTCCCTCCGGTATGTGCGCAGCTCGCCGGTCGTTCCTGTTCGGGACAACTACGACCGCCTCGGCTACGACCCAGGTGATGTGACTCGGGCTCGCCGGTACACCCGGTACATCAGCCCCGCCGTCGATCGCACCCACGTGGGGGAACCGCACCAGGTGGACTTGTGGCGCATCCGTAGCACTCCGGATACCGGTGACGAGGACATGCTCACGATGATCGGCCACTTGGTCGAGGCAGTCCTTCCGGATGCGCAGTGGAGAACAACAGACGTGGCGCACCCGTACACCGTCGGTGGTAGGCAGATCGACGTGTTCCACGACGGCGAATGGCTTGAACTTGCCGAGTGCGGCCGCATCCATCCCG
Source organism: [Zimmermannella] faecalis ATCC 13722 (assembly GCF_000381765.1). Lineage (GTDB taxonomy): Bacteria > Actinomycetota > Actinomycetes > Actinomycetales > Microbacteriaceae > Gulosibacter > Gulosibacter faecalis. The sequence continues at coordinate 50,994 of NZ_KB907074.1, forward strand.
AGGTGCTGCGCGGATCGGGCCTTGACCCCGAGCGATGGTCCGGCCTGGCGCTCGGTATGGGGCTTGAACGTGCACTCATGCTGCGCAAGGGCATCCCTGACATCCGCTACCTTCGGGCAGAAGACCCTCGCATATCGGCCCAGATGCTCACCTTGGATCCATGGCGGCACGTTTCACTTCTGCCTGCGGCACGGCGCGACCTCTCAGTCGTCGTGGATGCGGAAGAGGATGAGGAGACGCTTGGTGACCGCATCCGCGTCGCGCTCGGAGACAATGCCGACGTCATCGAGTCTCTCGAGGTTCTCAGCCGCACGGGCCACGAGGAATTGCCAGAGGCCGCGCGCTCTCGACTCGGCACTCAGGACGGACAGGTCAATCTCCTGATCCGGATCATGTTGCGCCCCATCGGCCGCACCCTGACCTCGGATGAGGCCAACGTGATCCGCAACGCGATCTACGAGGCCGTGCATGAGGGCCCGGTGATGGAGCTGATCTGAGATCGCTGAGAGCAGTCATGACCTCGCCTACGCATGCCAACGCGCCCCTGGGCATTACAGCTACCGCACTCGCCGCCCGGTGGTCGGGTCGAATGCGATGACGTCGTCGGCCCGCACCGCGAACCCGAGCTCCTGCCCGGGCTGGGGCTGGGCGCCCTTCGGCAGCCGCGCTGTCCAGCGCGCGCCGTGCCCCGTGCCGTACACGTACGTGTCGGAGCCGAGCTCTTCGACGAGCTCGACCGTCACCCGCACGGGCGCAGCCTCGGACGTTGCGTCGGCGACGTACGCGAGGTCTTCGGGCCGGATGCCGTAGGTCAGACTGGTCGCGGAATGGCCGGCCGCCGGGGCGAACGGCAGCGGGAGGTCGCCGACCGTCGCGCCCCGGGCATCCGACCACGACCCCTCGAGGAGGTTCATCTGCGGTGAGCCGATGAAGCTCGCGACGAACAGCGTCTCGGGCTCGTCGTAGAGCTCGCGCGGCGTGCCGACCTGCTCGATGCGGCCCTTATTCATGACGACGACGCGGTCTCCCATCGTCATCGCCTCGGTCTGGTCGTGGGTGACGTACACGGTCGTCACGTCGAGCTTGCGCTGGAGCGCAGCGATCTGCCCGCGGGTCTGCACTCGCAGCTTCGCGTCGAGGTTCGAGAGAGGCTCGTCCATGAGGAACACCTCGGGGCGACGCACGATCGCGCGCCCCATCGCGACGCGCTGCCGCTGCCCGCCCGAGAGCTCGCGGGGCTTGCGGTCGAGCAGCTCGGTGAGTTCGAGGAGCTCGGCCGCCTCGGCGATGAGCTCCTGCCGCTGCGGCGCCGGCATCTTCGCGTTCTTCAGCGCGAACTCGATGTTGCCGGCGACCGTCATGTGCGGGTAGAGCGCGTAGCTCTGGAACACCATGGCCACGTCACGCTCGCTGCCGTCGTCGCCCGTCACGTCGCGGTCGCCGAAGGCGATGCGACCCGACGACGGGAACTCGAGCCCCGCGAGCGCGCGCAGCGTCGTCGACTTGCCGCACCCCGAGGGGCCGACGAGCACGAGAAACTCGCCGTGCGCGATCTCGAGGTTGAGCGAGTCGATCGACGGGCTCGTCGCGCCGGGGTACGTGAGGGTGACGTCGGTGAGCGTGACGTTGACCATGGTGTTCGGTGCCTTCTTTGGTGGGGTGCGGGACGCTCCGGGATTAGCCCTCGAGCTGCGGCTTGAGGTCGTTCTCGTAGAGGCCCTCAAGCTCGGTCTGGAGCGACGCGAGCGACTCTTCGACGTCGACGTCGCTCGTGAGGATGCTCTGGAGCGCCGTCGCGAGCGCGAGGTCGCCGCCCGGGAGCAGCACGCGCATGTAGTCCTGCGTGCGCGTGCCGGTCTCGAGCTGGTCGACCGCGACCTTGAAGTTCGGGTTCTCTTCGTAGAGTGCGGTCGCGTCGGCGTCCGAGCGCACCGGCATGTACCCGGTGGCCGTCGAGAACGTCACCGTGTTCTCTGCGTTCGTGAGGTAGTCGGCGAGCATCGCCGCGGCGAGCTGCTCCTCGGGCGTCGAGTTCGCCGACACCGCGATGCCCGCGCCGCCGGTCGGTACGACGAGCTCTTGCTCGACGGGGCCGCCGGGGAGGAACGCGACGCCAACCTCAAAGTTCGCCGTCTCGGTGACTCCGCCGAGCGAGCCGGTCGAGCCGATGAACTGGCTCGTCGCGCCGGCCGCGAAGTCGTCGGCGGGGGAGCCGCTCGACACGTTCGCCCAGCCGTCCTGCACCGCATCCTGCGCGAACTGCACGGCCTCGACCGTGCCGTCGCTCGTGACGGCGCTCGCATCCCACTCGTCAGACCAGCCGCCGCCGTAGCCCCACACGAGGTTGTTCATCATCCACGCCGGGTAGTCCTCGGCGGGCGGGAAACTGAACGCGGTGTCGGTGACACCGGCCTCGATGAGCTGCTCGGAGTTCGCCTTCACCTCGTCCCACGTCGTGGGCGCCTCGGTGAGGCCGGCCTCCTCGTACTGGTCTTTGTTGTAGTAGTAAATCGTCGTCGAACGGGCGTACGGCACGGCGTAGTGCGCGTCCTCATAGAGGTAGTCGTCGAAGAGCGTCTCGTGGTAGGTCGAGGTGTCGCCACCGGCCGCCGCGAACACATCGTCGATCGGCAGCAGCGAGTCGTTCACGTAGTTCGTGAACCAGGTGGCGTCAGACATCACGACGAGGTCGCCCGCGTCGCCCGAGTTCTGCGCCGTCTGGAACTTCTGCGAGACCTCCTCGTAGTTCGCGCCGGCCGTGACGACCTCGACCTCGATGCCGGTCTCGGCGGTGAACTGGTCGATGAGCTCCTGCTCGACCTCCTGCGACCCACCGGGGTGGTTCGTCCAGAACGAGATCGAGTCGGCGGGCTCGATCGACGCCCAGTCGACCGCGGCGGCCTCGGCGTCGTCGGTGGCGCCAACGCTCGGGCCGCAGGCGGTGAGGCCGAGCCCGGCCACGGCGAGGGCCGCGACGGCGGTGGTGACGCGCGTCGCGCGCGTCGAGGGGATGCGGGTGGTCATGGTGCTCCTTCGTACGAATCGGGTGATGGGTGACGTGGTCATTGGGGTGGTGGCTGCGGGGCCGGCGCTACTTCACGGCGCCCTGGGTGAGGCCCGCGACGATGAAGCGCTGCAGTGCGGCGAACACGACGAGCACCGGCAGGATGACGAGCACGGCACCAGCCATGAGATAGCCGTAACTGCCGGTCTGCCCCTCGAGCGACTGCAGGAGGTTGAGCCCGACGGGGAGCGTCATGTTCTCGGCCGAGTCGGTGATGATGAGCGGCCACATGAAGTTGTTCCACTCGCCGACGATCGTCACGAGTGCGACGGTCGCGATCGTCGGCGCCGACACCGGCACGACAATTCGCCACAGGCGCTTCCAGTGCCCGGCCCCGTCGAGCTTCGCGGCCTCGAGCAGGTCGCGCGGCAGCGTCTTGTAGTGCTGCCGCAGCAGGAAAGTACCGAATGCCGTGCCGAGGCCGGGCAGGATGATGCCCCACAGGGTGTTGCGGCCGCCGAGCGCCGAGACGGTCATGTAGTTCGGCAGCAGCGCCGCCTCGGGCGGCACCATGAGCGCGACGAGAATCGCGAGGAACACGACGTTCTTGAAGCGGAAGTCGACGAACACGAGCGCGTACGCCGTCGTGATCGCGAGCGCGACCTTGATCACCGAGGCCACGGCCGTGACGATGATGCTGTTACGCAGCACCGTGAGCAGCGGCACCTTGTCGGCGACGTGCCGGTAGTTGTCGAGCGTCGGCTCCTGCGGCCAGAGCGTCGGTTGCATCGTGATGATCTCCGACGGCGGCTTGAACGAGGCAATGACCATCCAGATGAGCGGCAGCGCGATGATGACGGTGGCGAGCAGGATCGGCAGGTAGCCGCCGAGCAGCGTCGCGGCGAGGTTGGGGCGCGAGAACGCGTGCCGCCACTGGGTGTGGGAACTCATGCGTAGTGCACCCGCTTTTCGACGAAGCGAAGCTGAAACGCGGTGATCGCGAAGAGCGCGACGAACAGCACGACTGAGATCGCCGCGGAATAGCCCGCGTTCTGGTACGGGCCGAAGCCCTGCAGGTAGAGCTCGAAGACGATCGTGTTCGTGCCGTTGCCCGAGGGGGTCATGATCTTCAGCAGGTCGAACGCCTGCATCGAGCTGAGGATCGTCGTGACGGTGAGGAAGAACACCGTCGGCGAGAGCAGCGGCAGCGTCACCTTGAAGAAACGGCGCAGGGTGCCCGCGCGGTCGATCTTCGCGGCCTCGAGGAGGTCGGATGGGATCGACTGCAAGCCGGCGAGGAACACGACGGCGCAGTAGCCGAGGTTCTTCCACACGTAGACGATCATCACCATGACGAGGGCGAGGTCGCCGTCGAGGTACCACTCGGGCGAGCGGCCACCGAAGGCGCGCAGCACGTGGCCGAGGAGGCCCAGCTGCGGGTCGAAGATGAAGTTCCAGACCATGCCGACACCGACGCCCGAGAGCACGTACGGCGAGAAGATCGCGGTGCGTCCGGCCGTGACGCCCGGAATCTTGTGGTTGAGCGCGAGCGCGACGAGCAGCCCGAGCAGCATCGAGGCGGCGACCGTGACGACCGTGAACGTGATCGTGACCCGCCACATCTCGGCGCCCTGCGCCGACGTGAACAGGCGCACGTAGTTGTCGAAGCCCGCGTACGAGGCCTTCGACGAGCCCATCCGCCAGTTCAGCGTCGAGTAGTAGAGATTGCTGAAGAGCGGGTAGTAGATGAACGTCGCGATGAGCACGAGGTTCGGGCCCGCGAACGCGAAGAAGATCAGCGCGTTGCGTCGGCGCTGGCGCCGGCGATGCGGGGAGGGGAGGGCGGTCACGGGCGGCGATTCTTCGCCACGACGTTGAACCGGCGATGTCGGGCCGGCGACGTGCCGGGGCCCCTCGGGTGACCGGCTCGCAAGCGCGAGGTGAACACGGGCCGGTGGCCGCGGGATTCGGCAGTGGTCGAAGCTGGGCAACCGCGTGAACCTGGGCGTCACCCGAAAGTCACTTGCCGTGACGGAAAGACTTGCATAGTCTTTCCGGTATGGAAACTCACTCTGGAGATGCCGCCCGCAACGAGGCGGCCGACGCCCTCGACGCCCTCGCCGACGACCGCGACCGGCTCTCGTCGCGGGTGCGCATCCCCTGGCCACTCATGGCGGCCTACGGCGCGCTCAGCGCGTGGTGGGTGGCCGCCGCCGCGACGACGCAGCCCGGCGCAAACTACGAGCCGCCGGCCTCGGCGTGGCTCGCGTTCGTCGGCGTGTTCGTCGTCGCGCACCTCGTGCAGCGCGAACTCGGCGTGCGCTTTCGCAACATGGGCGCACGCGCCACGTGGGCGACGGTTGGCATCATCGTGATCGCCCTCGCGCTGTTCAGCGTCTCGCTCGGGCTCGTGTCGCTCGGTGCCGGCTGGGTGGTTGTACTCACGAGCCTCGTCGCGTTCGCGAGCACAACCCTCCTTGCCGGATACGCGTACCGGTCGGCGCTCGACCACCTGCGCCGTGGCTGACGGGCGCTTCGACGAGACGATCCACGCGCCATTGCGACTGCGCATCTGCGGCCTGCTGCGTCGCGTCGATCGGCTCGACTTTGCGCTGCTGCGTGACTCCCTCGACGTTGCCGACGCGACGCTCTCGAAGCACCTCAAGGTGCTCACGGCGGCGGGCTACGTCGACTCGACGAAGGCCGCCTCGGCGGGTCGCGGCGACGCCCGGCGCGTCATGTGGGTGTCGCTCACCCGCGAGGGCCGTGCTGCGTTCGACGCGCACGTACTCGCCCTGCGCGCCATTGCGGGGCCAGCCGACTAGGCAGCGCCCGGCCTACCGCCCGAGGCGGGCGAGCGCGATGCGGTCGATCGCCCAGATCACGAGCCCGAGCACGGCGGTGACCGCGTGCCCGATCACCGCGAGCCCGATGCCCGCAGCAAGAAACAGCGCCGCCTCGAGCGCGAGCTTCGCGCCCGGCGACCGCCGAATCGGCGCCTTCGGCGAGAGGAACACGCCCCACAGCGTCGCGACCGCGACGACGAGCAGTGCCGCGAGCACCCAGCCGAGCCACCCGGCGACGAGCTGCACCACGACGATCGCGACCGCGACGAGCAGCCCGATCTCGAGCAAGAACCGCACCGTCAGCGCGAGGTTCGCGCTCCCCGAATCGCCGAGCTCCGCTCGCTCGTGCTGGTCGTCGCGCATGGGCGCCTCCTCGCGTTCTGCGCTCACCGTGCCACGCGCGGCGAAACGCCGCCCCGTGGGGCGGGTACCGTGAGCGCATGGTGAGACGAGCGCGGATGCGCGGGCACGGTATCGCGGCGGCCTGTGGCGTGGCCGCGGCGCTCGTGCTCGCGGGCTGCGCGGGTGCGCCGAGCGACACGGTCGAGCCCCGCCCCGAGTTCCCCGCCGGCGCCCCGTTCGACTACCAGCTCGGCGGCGGCTACGCGCCACCCGACGGTGTCGAGGTCGTCGTGCGCGATCGCACCGACGTGCCCGAGCCCGGCGCGTACTCGATTTGCTACGTCAACGCGTTCCAGACGCAGCCGGGGGAGCAGGACGACTGGCCCGCCGAGCTGCTCCTGCACGACTCCGACGGCGCGCCCGTCACCGACCCCGACTGGCCCGACGAGGTGCTGCTCGACCTTTCGACGCCCGAGCGCCGTGACGCGATTGCCGACGTACTCGGCGACTGGACCGCCGACTGCGCGGCCGACGGATTCGCGGCCGTCGAGTTCGACAACCTCGACAGCTTCACCCGCTCGGGCGACGCCTTCACGGTCGACGACGCGACCGCGCTCGCGGCGGTGCTCGTCGCCGACGCCCACGCCCATGGGCTCGCGGTCGGTCAGAAGAACGCCGCCGAGTTCGCCGAGCGCCTGCGCGACGACGCGGGCTTCGACTTCGCGGTGAGCGAGGAGTGCGCCGCCTACGCCGAGTGCGAGGCCTACACCGACGCGTACGGCGACGCCGTGCTCAACATCGAATACGTCGACAACCTCCCGCGGCCGTTCGTCGAGGCGTGCGCCGACGCGCCCGCGAGGACGATCCTCCGCGATCGAGACCTCGTGACGCCCGGCGACGACGGGTACCGCTACGACGCGTGCGGGTGACCGCCTGCATCCGTGAGTAAGCCCCGGCGCGCAACCCCGTACATCCGCGGGCGGATTCGTGCCAATGTGCGGCGAACCTTCGAGGTCGCCTCCGTAGTCTTGGCCGAGTGACGAAGGAAAACTTCCAAGTAGACCTGCGCGGCATCGTCGAGATCCTCTCGCATCACCTCTACTCGAGCCCGCGGGTGTACGTGCGCGAGCTGCTCCAGAACGCCCGCGACGCCGTCATCGGGCGCCTGCGGGTCGAGCCGAACGCCTTCGAGGGCATGCAGCGTGCACCGATCGAGGTGCTCGTCGACGACGCGAGCCGCTCGATCGTCGTGCGTGACTACGGCATTGGCCTCACCGAAGACGAGGCGCGCGGCCTGCTCGCCACGATCGGCGCCTCGAGCAAGCGCCGCGAGTTCGCCGCCGCGCGCCGCGACTACCTCGGCCAGTTCGGCATCGGCCTGCTCTCGTGCTTCCTCGTCGGTGACGCGATCGAGGTGCGCAGCCGCAGCGCCCGCGACCCGAACGCGCCGACGATGCAGTGGGTCGGTTACGGCGACGGCACCTACACCGTCCGCCCGTCCGACGAGCCCTTAGCCGAGCCCGGCTCCGAGGTTTGCGTGCACGCCCGCCCCGACGAGTGGGAATGGACCGCGCCCGGGCGCGTGCGCGTGCTCGCCGAACGCTTCGCGCGACACCTCGACGTGCCGATCGTCTTCTTCGAATCGCCCACCGCGACGAGCGAGCTCGTGAGCCTGCGCCGCCTGCCGCACGAGCTCGACGGCGCCGGCGCGAGCGAGTGGTGCGAGCGCGAATTCGGGTTCACTCCGCTCGTGATGTTCCGGCTCGAGGGCGTGACGCATGGCGTCAACGGCGTCGCGTACGTCGCCCCGTCGGCGAGCGGCAGCAGCAAGCGCGGCGGTGACATCGTTTACTCGCACGGCATGTTCGTCGACGACGCGAACAAGCAGCTCGTGCCCGACTGGGCGACGTTCGTGCGCGTCGCCCTCGACTCGGGCGACCTCGCGCTCACCGCCTCGCGCGAGGCGTTCCAGGAATCGACGGCGCTCGAGACCGTGCGCGACGAAATCGGTCGCCAGATTCGCGCACAGCTCGAGGCGCTATCGGAAAACGCACCCGAACTGTTCGCCGCCTTCATGGAGGCGCACTCCGCGAGCCTGCTCTCGATGGCCGCCGCCGACCCCGACATGCTCGACTTCGTCGCCCGCCACTACCTCTGGGAGACGAGCGCCGGCTCGCTCGTGTTTACCCGGCTGCCCGGCCACGTCGCCTATGCCGCCACCGTCGGTGAATTCAACACGTACGCCCCGCTCATTGCGGCGCAGGGCGGGATACTCGTGAACGGCGGCTACGTCGACGGCACGAAGGTGCTCCGCGCGTACGACAAGGCGCAGAGCCGCGTCTCGCTGTCCCCGTTCAACCTCGAGCGCGTGCTCGACGACCTGCCCGCCCCGGCCGAGGCCGATCGCGAACTCGCGGAGCGCATCCGGGTCGCAACCGAGCGCGTGCTCGACCTCGAGGCGATCGCCGTCGAGGTGCGGTCGTTCCGGCCCGACTCGCTCATGGTGCTGCACGTGCCCGGCAAGCTCGACGCGTTCACCTTTGACGACGCCGTCGACGACCCGTGGGCCGACCTGCTGTCGACCACGGCGAAGCCGAAACCCGACCGTCGCGCAAAGCTCGTGCTCAACCTCCGCGCCCCGGCCGTGCGCGCACTCGACGGCGGGCTCGCACCCGACACCCGCGACGAGGCCGTGCGCGCGCTCCACCTCATGAGCCTGCTCCAGGGCGGCCTGCGCCTCGAACCCGAGCAGCAGCACACGCTCGCTGGCGCCCTGCAGTCGATTCTGCTCGCCGCATCCGCCAGCCCCGCGCAGCAAGCGCACGCAACCACTCCCGAGAACCCGACCCACGAAGAGAGCTGAGACCAGCATGATCCGCTATGACGAAGTGAAGAATCTCGAGGGCGAACAGGCCGAGCGAGTCAGCGCCCTCATCGACCGCAGCTCCGAGATCTGGGATATGCCGGAGGACCTCGGCAAGATCGAGGCCTGGGAGCAGCAGGCGGCCGACTGTGAGGCCGAGGGCGTGCCGCACCTCGCGGCGAGCGCCCGCTTCGGCCAGTACACGACGTACCTGCTCGGCGGCCTGCCGAACGAGGCGCTCGAAGCCTACGCACGCCTCATGCAGATCATCGCGCGCTACGGCGACCACATTCACCCCGAGAACCTCGAGCGGTTCCTCGGCTCCGTGAGCTCGCTCGCCGACACGCTCGTCGACGACCCGAGGGTGCCGCTCGAGCGCATCGAGCGGGTCATCGGCCTCGTCGAGGAGACGACGAAGGCCCGCGGGCTGAACCTCGCCGACATCTGGCTGGCGCAAGCGGTGCTTGCCGCCGAGAAGGGCGACGCCACGGCGACCTTCGACTGGCTCGACCGGTGGCACGCGGCCGGCAGTGAGGGCTGGACGCTCGACTACCTTCCGACGACGCAGATCGAGACCGCGATCGTCATGCGCGTCGACCCGGCCCGCGCGCTTCAGCTGCTCGAGGAGCGGTTCGCACGGCTCGGTGTTCGCCCCGGCCCGCTTGACCCGAACCATCCCGAGGTCGACGAGCTGGCCGGGCTGCGCGCTCGCCTCGCACTGCTCTATGCGCGCGTCGGCCGCCGCGACGTTGCCGCGACGATCGGCGGCGAACTTCGCGAGCAGTTCGGCGGCGACTGGATGATTCGCAACATCGTCGTCGACGACGCGCTCACGGCGCTCGAGGCCTTCCCCGAGGACGCGCAGGCCGGCGCCGACTGGACCCTCTCGCAGCTGCTGTACGACGGCTCCGACTGGAGCAACGTCGCGGCCGCGGCCCGCACGCGCCTGCTCGCCGAGCCCGAGGGCGAAGAAGGGGAGCTGCTCAGGGCCGTCGCGCTCGAGGGCGCCCGCCGAAGCGACGAGCGGTCGGGCAGCGACGTGTCGACCCGCGAGGTCACCGAGTTCTGGTTCGCCGGTCTGCCCGAGGGTCCGCGGCCCGCCGTGCTCGACGACGCCGAGGTCTGGGACGACCCCGAGGAGCGTGCCCTCGCGATTCTCAAGGCCGGCTGGTTCCCGCGTCACGCCGACGGCGTGACCCTCGAAGACTCGCCCATCGCGCTGAAGGACCGCTTCGTTGAGGTGAGCACGCGGCCGATGGCGATCATCGAGGCGGCCTCGAGCGAGGAGGCTGACGCCCTCACCGAGGAAATCTACGCGCGTGCAAACGACGTTCACCTCACGTCGGCGACGTTCGGGGCCCGCCTATTCCGCGCGCTCTACGCGGGCACGCACGGCGACTTTGTCGGCGCGGTCGAGCACTACGCCGTCGCGCAAGAGGAACTCAGCCGCACCCACGCCACCGTGCAGCAGGGCCTGCTCGACTCGTCGTTTGCCGTGTATCCGACCATCGTCGAGCTCGGGATGTGCGAGCCGAAGATCTCGCTTGATCGGATCTCGCAGCTCATGTACGTCGAACACGAGCTGCGCGAGCGCCTCGACGCACCGACCGTGCACCTCGCGGTCGCGCAGGCGGTCGTCGCCTCGTACCTCGGCGATGCCGCCCGACTGCAGACGCTCGCTGGCGAGGTGACGACCCGCGCCGAGGCCGAACGCGACGACACCGATCAGTACGAGTCGCTGCTGCAGCTCGTGCGCCTGGCCGAGCCGTACGCGCCGCAGTACGCGGCGACGCTCGCGCGGGCCGTGTTCGACGAGACCACGAACCCCGAGCAGCAGCGCGCCGCGCTCGCGTGGACCGCGTGGTTCCTGCGCGGCGAACAGGACATCAGCCGCGACGTGCTCGACGAGCTCGAGTCGATCGACCGCGACGTCGAGTCGTTCGGCAACGTGCCCGGCTGGGTGCTGCTCGAGAGCCTGCTCCAGCACCCCGAGGCGCGCTCGTGGGCGATCGACGCGGTCGAGTCGAACATCGACAACGGCGTGAAGGAAGAACTCGCGACCTACGCGGTCATCGCCCGCGCCCTCGGCGGCTACCAAATTGACCCTGAGCGCGCGGACTCGCTGCGCGCCGAGGTGCTCAGCATCGCGAGCGAGCTCGACGCCCGCAACGGCAACACGTACCAGAGCACGATGCTGCGCGGCCGCTGGCTCGGCAACGCCTAGCGACGCTGCGACGACGCGAAGCTGCGTATCCGGCCCACCGGATACGCAGCTTCGCGTCAATTGCGTATTCGTAAGATATGCGCATGGAAGATTCTCCCGGGCATAGTCCGAAGCTCACCCCACCACCGTCACAGCGGACGAATCAGCGGGGTGAGCGATGAACACCGAACTCTGGGGCATCCTCGCCGGCGTGCTCCTCACCCTCGGAACCGGCGTCTTCGTCGCATCCGAGTTCTCCCTCGTCAACCTTGACCGGCCCGACCTCGAGCGCCGCCGCAGCCGCGGCGAGAAGCGCCTGACGCCGACCATCAACGCGCTGCGCGTCACGTCGACCCACCTCTCATCGGCGCAGCTCGGCATCACGCTCACGACCCTGCTCGCCGGGTACACGTTCGAGCCCGCGATCAGCTCGCTGCTGCGCGACCCGCTCGCCTCGCTCGGCGTCACGGGCGGCGGCGCGGCGGCGGTCGGCGCGATTGTCGCGATCGTCATCGCGACACTGTTCTCGATGATCTTCGGCGAGCTGATCCCGAAGAACTTCGCCCTCGCCGTGCCGCTCGCGACCGCGAAGATCGTCGCGCCGCTGCAGATCGGCTTCACCTGGTTCTTCAAACCCGTCGTGCTGCTGTTCAACGGCACGGCGAACGCGGTGATCCGCGCGGTCGGCATCGAGCCGAAAGAAGAACTCTCGGGCGCCCGCAGTGCCGAAGAGCTGAGCTTTCTCATTCGCCGCTCGGCGCTCCAGGGCACGCTCGACCACGATGACGCCGCCATGCTCCACCGCACGCTGACGTTCTCGGAGCGCACCGCCGAGTCGGTCATGACCCCGCGCGTGCGCATGCTCGCGCTCGCGGGCGACGCGACGGCGGCGGATGTGGTGGCCGAGGCCGAGCGCACGGGCCACTCGCGCTTCCCGCTCGCCGGCCGCGACAGTGACGACATCCTCGGCATCGTGCACGTGAAGGCCGCGTACGGCGTGCCCTTCGAAGACCGCGACACGACCGCCGCCGCGAGCATCGCGACGCCGCCCCTGCTCGTGCCCGAGTCGGCCGGCGTCGGCCAGCTGCTCGGCACCCTCCGCGGCCGCGGCTATCAGATCGCGGTCGTCGTCGACGAGCACGGCGGCACCGCCGGCATCGTCACGCTCGAAGACCTCGTCGAAGAGCTCGTCGGCGAACTCCGCGACGAGCACGACGCCCCGGCCCCCGCGCACGACGGCGTAAGCCGCGGCACCGAGACGATTCTCTTCAGCGCGGCCCTCCGCCCCGACGAGCTCTGGGAGCGCGCCGGCGTGCGCGTGCCCGAGAGCGACGACTACGAGACCGTCGCGGGCTTCGTGCTCGAGACACTCGGGCGCATCCCTTCGGTCGGTGATGACGTCGAGACCGAACACGGGCGCCTGCGCGTCGAGCGCATGGTCGGCCCGCGCATCGACCGCCTGCGCTACCTGCCGCGCGACCGCGACACCGACCCCGCCTTCGCCGGCGGCACCCGCGAACGCCTGCTCGACGACTTCGGCGAGCACGCCACGAGAGCCGACCGCCACGAACACGAGGAGGAAACCCGATGAGCGAGTACCTCCCCGGCATCATCTGGCTGTTCGTGCTGTTGATCGTCAACGCGTTCTTCGTGGGCGCCGAGTTCGCGGTGATCTCAGCCCGCCGCTCGCAGATCGAGCCCCGCGCCGCGCAGGGCAACCGCGCGGCGAAAACCACGCTCTGGGCGATGGAACACGCGACGCTCATGCTCGCGACGAGCCAGCTCGGCATCACCGTGTGCTCGCTCGTGATTCTCAACGTCTCGGAGCCCGCGATTCACCACCTGCTCGAGGGCGCCCTCGGCTGGACCGGGCTCACCGCCGACGTCGTCACGATCGTCGCGTTCGTCGTCGCGCTGCTGCTCGTCACGTTCCTCCACGTCGTGTTCGGCGAGATGGTGCCGAAGAACATCGCGTTCTCGGTGCCCGACCGCGCCGCGCTCATCCTGGCGCCGCCGCTCGTGCTCGTGAGCCGCATCGTGCGCCCGCTCATCACGCTGCTCAACTGGATCGCCAACGGCTTTCTGCGGCTGTGCCGCGTCGAGCCGAAGGACGAGGCGACGAGCGCGTACACGATCGACCAGGTCGCGACGATCGTCGAAGAGTCGACCCGCGAGGGCACCCTCGTCGACGACTCGGGCACCGTCGTCGCCGCGTTCGAGTTCACCGAGAAGCGCGTCGCCGACGTCGAGGTTCCGCTCGCCGCCCTCGTGCTGCTGCCCGTCGGGGCGACGCCCCGTAACGTGCAGCGCGCCGTCGCCGAGCGCGGCTACTCGCGCTACGTGCTCGCCGACACGGCCGGGGTGCCGACCTCGTACGTGCACCTCAAAGACGTGCTCGACCTCACCGCGCCCGAGGCGGTCGATGCGCCGATCCCGGCCGACCGCATCCGCCCCCTCGTCACCGTGCGCGCCGACGCCGAGCTCGAGCAGGCGCTCGGCGAGATCCGCGCCCGCGGCACGCACATCGCGCGCGTCGCCGACGCGCAGGGCCGGTTGACGGGTGCGCTGTTCCTCGAAGACATCGTCGAGGAGCTCATCGGCGAGGTGCAGGACGCCACGCGGCGCGGCTAACCGGGGCCCGGGGCGGGGCGTCGATGTGGCGCCGCCGCCCCGAACCCGGCTAAGTTTGGTTGGTATGCGTTTTGCGGGCCCGCTCGGGCGCGCGGCACACCCACGAGACGATTCCCGGCGGCCCCGGGAGAAGGAGCAGGTTGATGGTTGCGAAGCACGTTCGCTGGAACGGTGAGGTTCAGCCCGAGGCGGTCGAGATCCTCGAGGCCGGCGGCGGCATGGTGGTGAGCCCGACGAAGGTTGGCTACATCGTCGCGACGACCGACCTCGCGGGCCTCGAGCGCAAGTTTGCGGCGAAGAACCGCAAGCGCAACAAGCCCGCGGTCGTGCTCTGCGGCTCGCTCGACGAGCTGCGCACGCTCGCGCAGCTCAACCCCGAGATCGACGCGTTCTACGAAGCGCACTGGAACGGCGACATTCTGCTCGGCTGCATTCTGCCGTGGTCGGAAGAGGGCAAGAAGTACATCCCCGAGGGCGCCGAAGAGCTCGTCATGGACGCGCGCGGCACGAGCTGCTTCGTCGTGAAGTTCGGCGTGCCCGGCGAGAACCTCGCCCGCTACATGTGGGAGACCCACAAGCAGCTCATCTTCGCGAGCTCGGCGAACCCGTCGGGCAAGGGCAATCGAGGCCTCGTCGAGGGCATCGGCGAGCAGATCGACGGCGAAGCCGACCTCGTGATCGAGGCCGACGACTACGTCGCCTCGATTCAGCCGAACGAGACCGTTGAGACCCGCTACGAGCAGGGCGTCATGGTGTCGATGGTCGACGCCGACGGCACCCTCGTGCCCGAGCAGAAGGGCGAGCGTCTCGTGTCGCCCGCGCCCGTACTCATTCGCCGCGGCCTCTACAACACCGAGATCATGGAGCTCCTCGCCGAGCACTTCCTCAGCTGGGACTACCGCCAGGGCATGTACTACTAGGCGCAGGGCCTTCTAGGCCGACGGCCTAGCTCGCGTCCCGGGTTTCGGGGCGGATACGCGTGGATGCGTACCGCTCCGAGCCCGGGACGTCGTCGTTTTCCGGCGGCCGTCATCGGTGATTTCGTGCGCACGAACATTCGCTTTTCGATGTACGCCCGGCGCACGGCTTGGAAGGGTAGGGGGCATCGAAGGGGAGTAGTTCCCGCCCGCGTCCGCGGGTTTGCGACGTCGTCGACACACTGGTGCCTCGGGCACCCGGCGCGCCACCCCGCCACGGGGCGAGCGAGACCTTCGGCCATTCCCTGGCCGAAGTGCATCCGCATCGCGTGTGCGTCGGCCGTGACCGACCGAGGAGCCCCGCATGTCCACCACGCGAACCGCGCCCACGCCCGCCACACCCACGTCCGCGCGCCGTGGCCTGCCGATGGGGCTCGTCGGCCGGCTCGCGGTGTGCCTCGCGATCGCGCTGCCCGCGATCGTCTTCCGCCTCGCCGGTCTGTCGGTGCATCCCGTCGTTGACGCGCTCGTGTTTGGCGCGGCCGTCGTCGCCGCATCGTTCGTGCTCGCCTGGGCAGCCGAGGCGGCGCAGAAGGACATTTCGGGTGGGCTCGCGATCGCGATCCTCGCGCTCATCGCGGTGCTTCCCGAATATGCGGTCGACCTGTTCTACGCGTTCCGGTCGGGGTCTGACCCGGAGTTCCTCCACTACGCCGCCGCGAACATGACCGGCTCAAACCGGTTGCTGCTCGGGTTCGGCTGGCCGCTCGTCGTGCTCATCGCGATCTGGGTCGCGAATCGCGCGCTCCGGGCCCGCCGTGCCGCGAAGACGCACACGCTCAACCTGCCCGAGACGGCGCGCTTCGACGTCGGGTTCCTCGCGCTGCTCGCGGTGCTCGCGTTCGCGATTCCGTTGCTCGGCGAGATTCCGATCTGGTTCGGGCTCGTGCTCATTGGCGCGTTTGTCGTGTACCTCTGGCGGTCGGGCCAGCAAGACGACGAGCGCGAAGAAGAGTTTGTCGGCACCGCGAAGCGAATCGCAGACCTGCCGCAGCGGGCGCGCCGCATCACGTTCACGTCGCTGTTCGTGGGTGCGGCCGCGATCATCCTGCTGTCGGCCGAGCCGTTCGCGACGAGCCTCGTCGAGTCTGGTACCGCGCTCGGGTTCGACCCGTACTTCCTCGTGCAGTGGCTCGCGCCGCTCGCCTCGGAGGCGCCGGAGTTCATCGTCGCGGTGCTGTTCGCGCTGCGCGGCATGGGTGCGGCCGCGATCGGTACGCTCATCGCTTCAAAGATCAACCAGTGGAGCCTGCTCGTCGGCTCGCTGCCGGTCGCGCACTGGCTCGGCGGTGGCGGCGGCGCGCTCGAACTCGACGCTCGGCAGATCGAAGAGTTCGTGCTCACCGGCGCGCAGACCGTCATGGGCGTCGCGATCATCGTCGGGCTGCGGTTCCACCGGTGGTCGGCGATCGCGCTCGCCGCGATCTTTGCGCTGCAGTTCTTCATCACCGACACCGAGGGGCGCTACGTGCTCTCGCTCGTGCAGCTGGCGGTCGCCGCACTGCTGCTCGTCGTGCACCGACGCGACATCGTGGCGACGCTGCGGGCACCGTTCGCGCGTGGTGGTGCGGGGGTCGCGGATGCGGGAGGGCCGCTGCCCGTTGCCGGTACCAGCCCAGGCTCTGAAGATTCGGGCCGTGCGTCGCGGGCGTCGGCCAGAATGGATGCGTGAAAGCGGTGCAGACGGGCAGCAGTCGGGTTGAAGAGGACTACCTGCGGCTGATTTGGAAGGCCGAGGAATGGGATGGGCGGGGCGCGACCCCGGCCGAGCTCGTCGCCGCGACGGGCACGGTGCCGTCGTCGGTGTCGGGCGCGCTCAACCGCCTCGCGCGGCGCGGGCTCATTCTGCACGAGCCGTACGGCTCGGCGACGCTCACCGACGACGGCCGGGTTATTGCGCTGCAGATGGTGCGGCGCCACCGGCTCATCGAGACGCTGCTCGTCGAACAGTTCGGGTTCGGGTGGGACGAAGTGCACGACGAGGCCGAGCACCTCGAGCACGCGGTGTCGGAGCGGCTGCTCGACCGCATCGATGACCTGCTCGGGTTCCCCGACCACGATCCGCACGGCGACCCGATCCCCGATAAGGCGGGGCGGCTCGATCGTCCCCGTGCCGACCGGTTGAGCGAGTTCGCGCAGGGGAGCGACGTGACCATCGTGCGCGTCTCCGACCACGAGCCTGCCCTGCTGCGGTATCTCGAGGAGCTTGGCATCGTGCCCGGCGCGCGCGTGCACGTGGTTGCACGCAACGAGTTCGCCGGGGCGCTACGGTTGCGAGTGCAAGACGACGAGGTGCAGCTCGCGATCGTCGCGGCGAATGCCGTGTGGGGGTCGTGAGCCCGCGAAAAGCGAAAGGGAGACGCGTGGCTGGGTTCGGAGTGGCTGGGTCGGATGTGGTTAGCACGGTCGAGGTCGCGCGGCAGCTCGCGGCGGGTGAGGTGACCTCGGTCGAGCTCGTGACCGAGGCGCTGCGCCGGGCGCACGCGGCCGACGGCGCGTTCATCACGATCGACGATGCCGGGGCCCTGGGCGCCGCAGCTGAGGCCGACGCCCGCCGGGCCGCGGGCACGCCCCGGAGCGCGATCGACGGCGTGCCGACCGCGGTGAAAGACGTCATTGCGACGGCCGGGCTGCGCACGACGATGGCGTCGGAGTTCTTCCGCGACGACGTGCCCACGACCGACGCCGATATCGTGCGGCGCCTGCGCGAGGCGGGCACCGTGCTCATTGGCAAGACGAACGCGCAGGAGTTCTCGTACGGCATCCGCGGCGACGTCGGCGCGTTCGGTGCCGTGCCCAACCCGCACGACCCCGAGCGCGTACCGGGCGGCTCCAGCTCGGGCTCGGCGGCCGCGGTCGTCCTCGGCATCGTGCCGTTCGCGGTGGGGTCAGATACGGCCGGTTCGGTTCGCCTGCCGGCGGCACTCTGCGGCGTGGTCGGGTTCAAACCGACGCTCGGGCTCATCGATGCTGCCGGTGCGTTCCCCCTTTCGGAATCGTTCGACACGCTCGGGCTGCTGACGGCCGGCATTGACGATTCACGCCTCGTGCTTGACGCGATTGGCGTGCTCGGTGCCGCAGGCGGCGCCGACGAGGCGGCACCGACGTTTCTCGCCCTCGGCGACCTGCGCGCGACCGTGGTCGACGCGCCCGCGGGCGTGCCCCACGACACGGCGGTCAGGATGCTCGGGGCAACCCCGGCGCGGCTGCCGCAAGTCGACGGCCGTGATGTTGACTTTGCCGAGCTCTACCGCATCGTGCGCTCGCGCGAGGCCTACGACCTGCACGAGGAGCGGGTCCGTACGGCCCCTGAGCGGTTCCAGCCCGAGATTCTCGACAAGGTGCGCTCGGGTGCCGACATCACCGACGCCGAGTACGCGGCCGGGCAGGCCGAGATCGCACGCGTGCGCGAGGCATTTGAGGCCGAGTTCGCCGATACCGACGTGCTCATCGCCCCGACCTCACCCGTGCTCGCGCCGCGGTTCACCGACCCGGGCCCGAGCCGAGAGCTCTCGTCGGTCACGGTCATCTGGAACGTGCTCGGCTGGCCGGGCATCGCCTTGCCGATGTGGGTCGACGGCTGCGACCTGCCGCAGTCGGTACATCTCGCCGCACGGCCCGGCCGCGACGCGTTCCTGCTGCGCGCCGCGGCGGCGCTCGGCGGCTAGAACACCGGGTCGGTCGATGCCGTCGCCCGTTGTCGACGCGAGTAGTCCGAGTTTTCTGCGCGCGCCCGGTCTTTGTCGGCCAGGTAGTCGGCGACGTGACTCAGGAGTTGCTTCGCCCTTGTCACGCCCCTCGACTTCAGCGCGGCGAGTGCTGAATCAACCGCCCAGCTCGGCCTCAAACTGGCGCGAAGCTCGTCACTCACCTCGTGCGGCCAGAGGAGCAGTGCCGTTCGGGAGGCATAGTCGTTCGGCTCATCCCAGTAGGGTTCGTGCTTTGGTCGCGTCTTCAGCGCTTCGTAGTCGGCCTCGATGAGACGCTGCGGGTCCAAAAGGCGGTTGCGCCTCAGCGTCAGGTCGACAGGACCGGGGCACTCGGCGTCGTTCCACCAATTGACGCGGAACGTGTTCGGCACCGGTTCCGGGGAGTAGTAGTAGCCGCTGTCTGTGGCTCGCAACCGGCCGCCGGCGTAGGCCCACGCGTATCCCGCCTTGGACGCGGCGGCGCACACCGTTCGGACGAGCGTCTCGTCGGTCGCACGAAGAGTTCCGTCGAGGAGCTCCAAGTCGGAGTAGTCGTCGCTCAGGAGTAGCGCGACTGGTTCTGGAGACGAGGTGCGGGCGCCCCAGTGCTGCTGCGGGCGCTTCGCAGGGATGTTGCGCGTGAGGAGTGCGGCGAGGTCATCGATTCGGTCGGCGGCACCATAGACCGGTTCGTTCGACGTGAGCACGAAGCTGAGGTGCAGAAGATGGCCATGGGTCACATCGGAGACGCCCAGCTCATCGTCGAGTCGATGGGCGCAGGCTTGCCAGGGCCGGTCATAGGTCTTGTCGAGCTCAACCTCGAAATAGCCACCGACGTGGGAGGAATCGAGCTGCACCAGCAGCCGTCCGACCGCGTCAGGACGATTGATGTGGTCGGTGGCGAGCGTGACCGGCCCCGGCCCGTGCACGAGCAGACCGTCGAGGTGCGCATCCAGATGCGCGGTCGATGGCATTCCGAGCAGCATGCGGGCGTCGGGCAACACATCGGCGACGCGCGGCTGCCACTGTTTGATGAGCTCGATTCGTTCGGGTGGCACACGCCACGTGTGCCCGGTGTCTCCCAGCGGATCAGCGAGTTCCAAAAGGCGCCGGACGCGCGACGGGCCGACAGTTCTCGTGAGGGTCGGCTGGTCGGCAAACTTAATGCCGACCCGGCCTCCTGGGAGCGTGAGGTGCGCGGCGTCGGGGCGAGTGTTCGTGCAGAGGTTGGTGAGCAGGGTTTCGAGGTGTTCGACGGGATTCATGGGCATGGTCGCATCCTTCCCAAGGCTGCTTACGTGGGTGCGGCGAACGCTAGCGCGAGCCTGCGACATGGCTCTCGTCGCGCGAACTGGATCGTTATGCGCTGTGCCTGTTGTCGGCGAACAACGAGTCGTAGGGTCGAGCGCAGGTCGTTCATGCCGCAGAGGGGGAGCTCAGTCATGACGAATCACCACCGCATCCGAATTCTTGCCATCGCCGCCGCCGTCGCGCTGGTCCTCACTGGGTGCCAAGCCGAATCAGAAGACCCGATCGTTGACGGCACGCAGCCGGCGGTCGAAACCGAGCAGCCCGAGCAGACGCCGGCGCAGACTGCGGAGCCCGCGCCAGACGCGACGCCGACCGAGACGGAAACGGGTGACGCCGGCGAAGTCACGCCCGCCGACGTGAACGGCCGTTGGTGCGCGGCGCCCGACAGCCCCGTCGCCATCGGCTGCGTCACGATCGAGTGGCCGTCGTCGACCTACGACAACGGCGATCCGTCGGTGAATCTCGAACTCCTGGAGCCGACGAGCGAGGGGTGCGTACCGATCTCGCAGGGCGACGCGCCATTCGGGTCGTACTGCGCGGCCGGCATCGAACTCGACATTCCCGATGAGAACTTCCCGGAGAGTGACTACCCGGACGAAGACCGCATCTGGAACTCGCAGACCGGCATCATGCTGCTTCGCGAGTAGCCGGGCACGCACACGTGCTCGGGCGCGCATCCGGCTGTCGGAGACGTCTGTTCTACTTGCGCCATGTCACCAGACGCACGACGCATCTCCCAGACCATTCGCGCCATGCCGGGCGCAGTTGCCGCATTCGCGGGCGATCCGGCGAACCTGCCGAAGTGGGCGGCAGGGTTGAGCTTAGGCATCCGGAACGAGGACGGCCGCTGGCTCACAGACTCGCCAACGGGCGAGGTCGAGGTGCGCTTCGTGGGCGACGTCGCCGACGGCGTGCTCGACCACGACGTCGTGTTTCCCGACGGCAGCGTCACCCGCAACCCGCTGCGAGTGACCGCGCGCGACGGCGGCAGCGAGATCGTATTCACGGTCGCTCGAGAGGCGGGCGTCACCGATGAGGCCTACGCGCGTGACTGCGCCGCAGTTGCGGCCGACCTCGCGCGGCTGCGCGATTTACTCGAGAGCGCGTGATCCGCCCTGCGTAGACTCAACCGCACGAGGCCGTTGACAGGGAGGTCACCCATGCCACGCACCGTCGCCGAGAAACTGCAGGTCAAACCACACAGCGAACTCGTGTTCGGGCCGTCGACGCCCGAGCAGCGCGCCCTGCTCGATCCACTGCCGGAGGGTGTGACGCAACTCGTTGGCATCGAGGGAGACACCGACGGGGTCGTCGTCATGTTCGCCCGCGACCGCGAAGAACTCGACGGGCTGCTGCGCGACGAGTTTCCAAAGCTCCACATGCCGCGCGCGATCTGGGTCGGGTATCCGAAGGGCAATCGTTCCGACATCAACCGCGACCGCATCTGGGAGCGCGCGCAGGAGGTCGGGTGGACCCTCAACGGGAACATCTCGCTCGACGACACCTGGTCGAGCGTGCGCTTCAAACGCCTCGACTAGGTCGCACCATGACGACGCACTATTACACAGCGACGAGCCTCGACGGTTTCATCGCGACGCCCGAGCACTCGCTCGACTGGCTACTCAAACAAGACTTCGACGACGAGGGGCCGATGGCGTACCCGGGGTTCGTGGCCGACATCGGCGCGCTCGCGATGGGTGCGACGACGTACGAGTGGGTGCGCGCGCACGACCCCGTCTGGTCATACGCGCAGCCGACGTGGGTGTTCACCCACCGCGACCTTGCGCCTCCCGCCGGCGCCGACGTACGTTTCACCTCGGGCGACGTGCGCGAGGTGTACGCAGACATGACCGCGGCGGCGTCGGGACGCGACCTCTGGATCGTCGGTGGCGGAGACCTTGCGGGGCAGTTCGCCGACGCGGGTCTGCTCGACGAGGTGTGGCTGCAGTACGCGCCCGTTACGCTCGGCGCTGGGTCGCCGGTGCTGCCGCGCGAACTTGAACTCGAGCTCGTCGATGTTGCACGTAACCGGGCATTTCTCTGTGGTCGGTATCGCGTTATTCGCTGACGGGTTTGCGCGTCTGCAGTGATGTCGGTCGCGATGTCGGAGGCTCGTGGCGCACTTCTCTGAGGCGCCCGAAGGGGTGTCGCGACCGCTGGCCGAAGGCGTGCACGAATCGATGTCGGAGGCTCGTGGTCAACTGAATTCACGAGGCCAATCGCGCAGCCACACCGGATGCGCGAGGCGATTCGGCGAGGAGGTGACCGATGCACGACCACGACGACCACGAACACGACCACGAAACCGACCCGAGGCTCATCGGCGAGACCCCCGAGCCGCCTCGCGACGAACTGCAGGCGCAGCTCGTGGCCGTGCACGGCGCCTGGCAGGATGCGGGGCCCACACTCGCGCGACTCCAGGCCGCCGAGGTACGCACGTTCGCATTCCTCTATGCGGCCGCCCAGCGCCGCACGGAGCTCGAAGCCGAGTCGCGCCCGCCGCACACGAGCCGAGAACAGACGTTCCGGCTTAACCTGCGCGCCCTCGCCGCCGACTTCGCGGTGTCGCGCCGGCTCACCGAGGCGTCGGTGCTGCGAAAGATCGATGATGCATACACGGTGTGCACGAAGTTCCCGTACTGGTATGAGGCGCTCGAGGCGGGCGAGATATTCGCCGAGCAGCTGCGACCCCTCGTGCAACACCACGGTGCGCTGCCCGAGGAACGGCTCGACGAGTACGGCCGCACGCTGTTCGACTACGCGAAGACGCACACCGTGCCGCAGACCCATCGCAAGGCCGAACAGCTCGCGGCGAAGCTGACCCGCGACGAGTTCGAACGGGCCCACGAGCGAGAGTTCGCACGGCGGCACGTCACGGTGCAACCGGGCGAGCACGGCATGGCCTGGCTAACGGCGTACCTTCCCGCGGGGCAGGCGGCGGCGATCGACGACCTCATGCGGCAACAGGCAAAGGCACTCCGCGCCGACCACCTGGCCGAGGCTCGCGAGCGGCGCGACGATCCGGACTTCGAGGCCGACCCACGCACTGTCGACCAAATTACGGCCGACGTGTTTGTCGAAACGCTCCTCACGGCCACGCCCGAGTCGATCCTCAACTCGCCGAGCGAGGGAGCGCGGCGCGTGCGCGCATCCGTGCAGGTCGTCGTGCCGATCCTGCAGCTGCTCGACCCCGGGCTCGCGACCGCGTGCCGCAACAGCAACGCGTTCCAGCGCGGCGACGTCGCGATGCTCAACGGGCTCTCGCCAATGAGCGCCCGCGAGGCACGCGAGTTCGCAGCCGACGCGCAGCTGCAGCGCATCCTCACCCACCCGATCTCGGGCCACGTCATCACCGCCGACATCTACGAACCGCCCGCGTCGCTGCGGCGCATGATCCGCGCCCGCGACATGACGTGCGTGTTCCCGGGATGCTCGCGCCCCGCGCGAATCTGCGAGCTCGACCACACGGAGCCCCGCGCGGCGGGTGGGAAAACCGACCCCGACAACCTCGGGCCACTCTGTAAACGCCACCATCTCGGGAAACACGCGACGCCGTGGCGACTGCGCAACCTCGGCGGAGGCAGATTCGCGTGGATATCGCCGTTCGGCCAGGTGATCGAGATGGTGCCCGGGCCACCGGGCCCGAGATTCGTGGGGCGTGATGATCCGCCGCCGTTCTAGCGACCCATCCGCATGTCGCCGGGTAGCCTGGCGGCATGGAGGGGCTGTCGGCGATCGACTACGTCATCGCCCGCGAGGTGCTGCAACGGGGCATCGCGGCGCTCTACTTCGTCGCGTTCTGGTCGACCTTGCGGCAATTTCCCGCGCTACTCGGCGAGCGCGGCCTGCAGCCCGCGCCGAAACTCCTCGACTGGGCGGCAAGCTCACCGAGCCGACGACGGCGACTGCGCTTCACGATCTTCCGCTACGTGCGCTACACCGACCGCCGCCTGCGCATCCTCTGCGTCGGCATGCTCGTCATCGCGGCGCTGCTCGTCGCAGGTGTCCCACAACTCGGTCCGCCGCCCGTCGCGATGGCGGCGTTCCTCGCCCTGTGGGCGGGATACCGATCGATCACCTCGCTCGGGCAGGCCTTCTACGGATTCGGCTGGGAGCTGCTGCTGCTCGAGGTCGGCTTTCTCGCGGCGTTCCTCGGCTCGGCGCACGAACCACCCACCGTGTTCGTGATCGTGCTGTTCTGGTGGCTGCTGTTCCGGCTCGAGTTCGGGGCCGGCATGATCAAGCTCCGCGGTGGTCGCGAATGGCGCGACCTCACCGCCCTGACGTACCACCACGAGACGCAGCCGCTGCCCGGCCCGCTGAGTCGCCAGGCGCACCTGTTGCCGCGCTGGTTTCACAAGCTCGAGGTGCTCGGCAATCACTTCGCGCAGCTCATCGTGCCGTGGCTGCTCGCCGTGCCCCTGCTCGGGTACTGGGTGCCGGGGCCGGTACCGGCCATGATCGGCACCGCGGCCGCGGCGATCATGATCGCGACGCAACTCTGGCTCGTGCTCACGGGCAACTTCGCCTGGCTCAACTGGGCCACGATCGTCATCGCCGCGTCGGGCCTCGCCGTGCCGTGGGCCTCGGCGCCGGCAACCGTTGCGTCGCCCGAGATTCCCCTCTACTGGCTGATCATCACGGGCATCGTGTTCGCGGGCTACGTCTGGCTCAGCTGGCCGGCCGTTCGCAATCTCTTCTTCCCGAGCGGACGGCAGGTGATGAACGGCTCGTTCAACCGGCTGCAGCTCGCGAACGCATACGGCGCGTTCGGCACGGTCACGAAGCGGCGCGTCGAGTACGTCATCGAGGGCACGCGCGACGACGACCCGGCGAGCGCGACCTGGCACGAGTACGAGTTCTCCGGCAAGCCGGGCGACACCCGCCGCCGGCCGCCACAGGTCGCGCCGAGGCATCTGCGGCTCGACTGGCTCATGTGGTTCCTCCCGCTCGGCCGGCCGCTCGAGGGCTGGTTCACGACGTTCCTCGGGCGCCTCCTCGAAGCCGACCCGCAGACGCTCCAGCTCCTGCGCCACGACCCGTTCGGGGGTGAGCGGCCAACCTGGATTCGCGTCGTCGCCTACCGCTACCGGTTCACGACGCGCGCCGAACGGCGCGAGACCGGCGCGGTGTGGCTGCGCGACGAGCGACGCATCCGCAAGGCGCCAATGCGCATCAAGCGTCGCTAGACCGCGACCATCGGCGATCCGCAACCTGCGCGTGGGATGCTGTGCGTATCCGCCCCACAGCATTGGAGTACTCGTGAGTACCGACCAGCCGCAGAACACCACCACCCAGGAACGCACCGCCGCGATGCTGGCCCACCTCGCGGCGCCGATTGCCGCCCTCATCTCGGCGGGATGGCTGTCGATTCTCGGCCCGCTCATCGTGTGGCTGATCTACCGCAACAACTCGCGCTTCGTGCGCTCGGCCGCGGCTGGCGCGTTCAACTTCCAGATTTCGGCGTGGATCATGTCGGTGCTCGGCTGGATTCTCTGCTTCACGATCATCCTGCTGCCGATCGGCATCCTGCTCATCATCGCGGCGAGCGCGCTCACGTTCATCTTCGGTATCTGGGGTGCGGTGCGCACCTCCGGCGGTCGTCCGTTCCGCTACCCGCTGCAGCTCCCGATCCTGAGTTAACACACAGCATTCGGTAACCTCCGCGTCGGCTGCGTGCCATTCGCGGGCGGTACCTTCGCGGCATGTCACTTGAGCGCAATCTACTGGACTCGACGCCCGCTATCGCCGGATTCGGCGACGACGTAGAGGCGTACTGGTTTCTCGACGATCTCTATCTGCGGGTGCTGACGGGGGAGATCCTTGACCCGGACGATGCGCAGGAACTGCTCGTCGAATACCTTGACGACGAGGACGACGACGAGCTGCCCGAGGCGTTCGTCGCCGCGCTCGAAGCCGACGCTGACGCCGCGACGCTCGAACTTGTGCGCGTGATCTGGGAGTCGGCCGCCGAGGCCGCTGACGAGTGGGTCGACGAGGCCACCGACACCGACCGCTTCTTCACTGCCCTCGACGAGCTCGAAGACGAGGACATCGATGCGGGCGTGTTCACCGACCACGCCGATGTGCCCCAACGTGAGGGCCAGCGCGGCGCCGTCGTGCTCTGGGTGAACGCATGGGAGGAGTTCGACGAGCAGGCGCCCGTTGACGTGCTGTTGACGGTTCGCGGTGGCGAGCTCGAAGACGAGGTCGCCGCCGCATTCCGCACGGCAGGCATCGAGGTGGCCGATGTCGCCGAGGGCGCCGTGACGGTGCGCCTGCAGTGGCGCCATCACGTCGAGCCGTGGGCCGACGTGATGGGCGCAGACGCTGCCGCCTAGCTTGCTGAGGCGCGCACCTTCGCGATGACGGCGTCGGTGAACGACTGGGTCGTCGCGTCGCCGCCGAGGTCGGGGGTGCGCACGCCGTCGGCGAGCACCGACTCGAACGCCGTCGTGAGCGAGGCGGCCGCCTCGGTTTCGCCGAGGTGCTCGAGCATCATGGCGCTCGCCCAGATCGCGCCGACCGGGTTCGCGATGCCCTTGCCGGCAATGTCGGGGGCCGAGCCGTGCACGGGCTCGAACATCGACGGGTAGCGGTGTTCGGGGTCGAGGTTGCCGCTCGGGGCGATGCCGATCGAACCCGCGATGCCCGCGACGAGGTCGGAGAGGATGTCGCCGAACAGATTCGAGGCGACGATCGTGCGGATGCTCGTCGGCTTCATGACGAGGCGGGCCGCGAGGGCATCGATGAGCACCTTGTCGATCTCGACGCCGGTGCCGGCCGCCGTCTCGGCGACGACCTCGTCCCAGAACGGCATCGTGTGAATGATGCCGTTCGACTTCGTCGCCGACACGAGCGCGCCGCCGCGCTTCGCCGCGAGGTCGGTCGCGAACTTCGCGACGCGGGCCACACCGGCGCGCGTGAACACGGCCTCCTGCACCGCGGTCTCCGCATCGCCGCGCCCGAACCGGCCGCCGATCGAGCTGTACTCGCCCTCGACGTTCTCGCGCACGACGACGATATCGAGATCGTCGGCGCCCTGCACGGCGCTCGTGAGGCCCGGCAGCAGACGCATCGGGCGTAGGTTGACGTACTGGTCGAACTCGCGACGAATCGGAATCAGCAGCCCCCACAGCGTCACGTCGTCGGGCACGTCGGGCGTGCCGACCGCGCCGAGGAACGTCGCGTCGCCATCCCGCAGCTGCTCGATGCCGTCGACCGGCATCATGCGACCCGTGTTGCGATAGCGATCGGTGCCCCAATCGCGCTCGCGCCACTCGACAGCGAAGTCGTGGCGTTCGGCGATCGCGTCGACGCAGGCGACCGCCGAGGCGGTTACGTCGACGCCAATGCCGTCGCCCGGAATCGTGTCGATGCGGTAGGTGGTGCGGGTCATCGGTGCTCCTCGCGTCTAGTCAGTTTGTACTGACAATAGAGGCGAATCAGCGTTTGCGCGAGGCCAGCACGCGCTTCGACCGGGAGTCTGACACGGC
This sequence comes from [Zimmermannella] faecalis ATCC 13722, assembly GCF_000381765.1. Taxonomy (GTDB): domain Bacteria; phylum Actinomycetota; class Actinomycetes; order Actinomycetales; family Microbacteriaceae; genus Gulosibacter; species Gulosibacter faecalis. The sequence goes on from NZ_KB907074.1 coordinate 78,356, forward strand.
CGAGCGACGGGCGCGACGGCGCGCTCGGGCCTCGCGGCGCGCATCCCGGCGCAGCCGCTTCGGGAGGCCGTCAAGGCCGAGCAGCACAATAGCGATGCCGATCGCGCCGTAGGTGAGGGCGTCGGCGAGGCCGAGGGGTTCGGCGAGGATCGCAACCGATACGACGACGAGCAGCACGGGCTCGAGGTAGCTGAGCATGCCGAACAGGCTCATCGGCAGGCCCTTCTGAGCGAGTGAGTAGGTCGAGAACCCGATCGCGGTGAGCAGGCCGAGAAGCGCCACGCCCACCCAGTTGGCGGGCGAGGCGACCATGGCGCCGGCATCGGCGGGCTGCAGCACGAACACGAGGGCGATCGGCGCGAGCACGGTCATTTCGAGGGCGAGTGCGGCGGGGGAGTCGAGGTCGAAGCGGCGACGCAGCACAAAGTAGGCGGGATAGCCGAGCGCGACGGCGAAGGTCGCCCAGCCGACGCTTGCGCCGGTCGTCAGCGCGATGATGACGCCGCCGAGCGCGAACGCGACCGCGGCGATGCCGAACCCGCTCAGGCGCTCACGGTAGAGCACCACGCCAAGCGCGACGAGCACGAGCGGGAGCAAGAAATAGCCCATCGAGACGGCGAGCGCGTTGCCGGTCATCGGCCCCCACGCGAACAGAAAGGTCTGCAGGCCAAAGAGCAGCGCATCGGCGACGAGAACGAGCGCGAGCGTCGGGCGACGGCGGATGCGCGCGAAGGTCGCGCGAACCTCGGGCCACACGCGCATGAGCGTGAGAATGAGCGCCATGAAGGGCAGGGCGGCGAGGATGCGCCAGCCGAACGTCGCGAACGGGCCGAGCCCGTCGATCATGCTCGGGACGCCGAAGAGTGCCGCAAACGAGACCGAGGCAATGACCGACGTCGCGATGCCGACCGGCGTCGCGCGGCGCGGTGCGGTCGCCGCCGAGACGGCCTGCCGCTGCTGCTGCGGGAGCACCTGAATAGCGCCGGTGGTGGGCATTACGAGATCGGTCACATGGCCAACGTTAGGGCTCGCGACCTCTAAGTAAAAGCTGCAATACTAAGACAATAATGTTGCGTATTACTTAACGAACGGAGTGGGTGGCATGAGTGAGATGAAACGGCTCCGAATGCTCATCGAACTCGATCGGCTCGGCACGGTCTCGGCGGTCGCGAAGCGGCTGCAATACAGCACGTCGGCGGTGTCGCAGCAGCTCGCCCAGCTCGAGCGCGACTTCGAGGCGCCGCTGCTCGAACCTGACGGGCGGCGAGTGCGTCTCACGCCGCAAGGGCTCGTGCTGCTCGAACGAGCGCAGGCCGTGCTGCGCGAGTGGGAGGGCGCGCGCAGCGCGGTGTCGGCGTCGCACGATGAGGTGCGCGGCACGCTCGCGGTCGCGGCGTATGAGAGCGCGTGCCTCGCGATGGTGCCGGAACTCGTGCGCGGGCTGCGGGACGCGCACCCCGAGGCGCACGTGACGCTCGTGCAGGCCGACGCCGACGTCGCCCGCGAGCGCGTCATCTCACGCGACTCCGACCTCGGCATTGTCGAGCGCTACCGGGGGCAAACGTTCCCGCACCACCCGGACCTCGTCGAGACCGTGCTGTTCACCGACCCCATGCTCCTAGTTGTGCCAAACGACCTCGACTTCGAGGTGACGGGTCCGCGCGACGTCGCCGACCTCGACTGGGTCGTCGAGATGCCCGGAACCCCGACGCGCGACTGGGCGGTCGCGCTCTGTCGACGCCTGGGCTTCGAGCCGCGCATCCGCTACGAGTCGTCGGACGTGCTCGTGCACCACAACCTCGCGCGCTCGGGCGTCGCGGTCGGGTTCCTCCCGGCGCTCACGCCCGCCCACCTGCTCGAGGGCACGCGCCTCATCGAGCTCGGCGCGGCCGAGGCCCGCACCGTCTACACGGTCGCGCGCCGCAGCCAGCACGAGACGCCGCTCATGGCCGCCGTGCTCGAGCTGCTCGCGCACCGGCCCGAGGCCGCGACGTAGACGACGGGAATACCGGGCCGGGCCCGTTGGTTGCCGTACGAGTCCATCCGTACTGTGCGACCCACAAGGAGCCAGCCATGTCCCACAAGCTGTTCGAGCCACTCACGCTGCGCGGAGTCGAATTCCGCAACCGCATCTGGGTGCCGCCGATGTGTCAGTACCAGGTGGAATCACACGACGGCGTCGCGACGGCCTGGCACTTCGCGCACCTCGGCCAGTTCGCGATCGGCGGCGCCGGCGCGATCATCGTCGAGGCGACCGGGGTCGTGCCAGAAGGGCGCATCGCCCGCGAGGACCTCGGGCTCTGGAACGACGAGCAGCGCGATGCCCTGCGCCCCATCGTCGACTTCGCGCACTCACAAGGCGCGGCGATCGGCGTGCAGCTCGCGCACGCGGGCCGCAAGGCGAGCACGTACCGCGAGTACGACACTGGCGGGAAGTCGGGCTCGGTGCCGATCGAAGACGGTGGCTGGGAGACCGTCGCCCCGTCGGCGATCGCGTTCGACGGCCTTGCAACGCCCCGCGCCCTCGACGCCGACGGCATCGCCGCCGTGCGACAGGGGTTCGTGGATGCGGCACGTCGGGCGGTCGAGGCAGGCTTCGACTTCGTCGAGATCCACGCCGCCCACGGCTACCTGCTCCACGAGTTCTTCTCGCCGCTGTCGAACGAGCGCACCGACGACTACGGCGGCTCGCTCGAGAACCGCGCGCGCTTGCACCTCGAGATCGTCGACGCCGTGCGCGCCGAGGTCCCCGAAACGATGCCGGTGTTCGTGCGCGTCTCGGCGACCGACTGGACCGCCGGCGGCGTCACGGTCGAGGACACGGTGCAGCTAGCCACGTGGCTGCGTGGGCACGGCGTCGACCTGCTCGACGTGTCGACGGGCGGCAACGTGCTCGCCGAGATTCCGGTCGGGCCCGGCTACCAGACCGAGTTCGCGGAGCGCGTGCGGGCCGAGGCGGGCATGCCGACGGCCGCAGTCGGCATGATCAACCACCCGCTGCAGGCCGAGCACGTGCTGCTCACGGGTCAGGCCGACGCCGTGCTCGTCGGGCGCGAGATGCTCCGCAACCCGCGCTTCGCGATCGAGGCGCAGCGCGAGCTGCGCTACGACGCGGGCCTCGTGCCTGGGCCTTACCTGCGCGCCCACCGCTAGGGCACCGGTAGGCTCGGGCGAGCACCCCGGCGATTGGCGGCCCAATGATCGAGTTCCGAAACGTCACGAAGCGCTACGGCGCCGAGGCCGCCGCGGTCGACGACTTCAGCCTCACGATCCCGTCGGGCAAAACAACCGTGTTCGTCGGGTCGTCGGGCTGCGGCAAGACGACGCTGCTGCGCATGATCAACCGCATGGTCGAACCGACCTCGGGCGTCATCGAGATCGATGGCGAACCGGTGTCGCAGCTCAACCCTGTCGAGCTGCGCCGCGGCATCGGCTACGTCATGCAGAACTCGGGGCTCATGCCGCACTTCACGGTCGCCGACAACATCGCGACCGTGCCGCGGTTGCGGGGTGTCGCGAGGCGCGAGGCGCGCGCCCGCGTGCCCGAACTCATGGCGACCGTCGGGCTCGACCCCGAGCTCGCCGACCGGTATCCGAGCGAGCTCTCGGGCGGGCAGCAGCAGCGCGTTGGCGTCGCCCGAGGGCTCGCGGCGGAGCCGAACATCCTGCTCATGGATGAGCCCTTCGGCGCCGTCGACCCCATCGTGCGCGCCGAGCTCCAGCAGGAGCTCATTCGGCTCCAGCGGGAGCTCGACAAGACGGTCGTGTTCGTGACGCACGACATCGACGAGGCGTTCCTGCTTGGCGATCAGGTCGTCATTCTCGCGAAGGGCGCCGAGCGCCTGCAGGTCGGCAGCCCGAGCGAGATCATCGAGGCGCCCGCGACCGACTTTGTCGCGAAGATCATCGGCGCCGAGCGCGGCAAACGCGCGCTGCACCTGCGCCGCACGCGCCACGGCACCGTCGTGGTCGATGCGCAGGGGCGCACGCAGGGCGTGCTCGACGAAGGCTGACGTGAACTGGGTCATTGACAACCTCGACCTCATCGGCCGGCTCACGCTCGTGCACGCACGGCAGAGCGCCGTCGCGCTCGCCGTCGCGCTCATCCTGTCGATCCCAATCGGCTGGGCGGCGTGGCGGTATCGGCCGCTGCGCGGGCTCCTCACCGGCATCACGGGCCTGCTCTACACCGTGCCCTCGCTCGCGCTGCTCGTGATTCTGCCGCTCATCGCCGGGTATCCCGCGTCGAGCGAGACGAACCTCGTCGTCGCCCTCACGCTCTACGGCCTCGCGATTCTCGTCCGCTCGGTCGTCGACGCTCTCGACTCGGTCGACCCCGACGTGCGCCAGGCCGCGCGGGCGGTGGGATACGCGGGCGTGCGCAGGTTCTTCGAAGTTGACCTCCGCCTCGCGGTGCCGGTGCTCGTCGCGGGCCTGCGCGTCGCCTCGGTGAGCACCGTCGCGCTCGCGACCGTCGGCATCCTCGTCGGCGTCGAGAACCTCGGCTACCTCTTCACGAACGGACTGCAGCGACGCATCATCGCGGAGGTGCTCGCGGGCGTCGGTGCGGTCGTCGTGATCGCACTCGTGCTCGACCTCGTGCTCATGCTCGCGGGGCGGATGCTCACCCCCTGGCGGCGCGCATGAACTTCTTCCTCGAGGCCTTCGCGTGGCTCCTCGCCCCCGAGCAGTGGCAGGGGGCCGGGTCGCTTCTCGCGCTGCTCGGCCAGCACCTCGGCACGACGGCGGTCGCGGTCGCGGTGGCGGCACTGCTCGCCGTACCGCTCGGCTGGTACATCGGGCACACGGGCCGCGGCCGCGAGATCGCCGTCGCCGTGACTGGCGCGGCCCGCGCGATTCCGTCGTTTGGCCTGCTCGTGCTCCTCGTGCTGCTGCTTGGCGTGACGCAGCGCAGCGAGGCGGCGCTCATCACGTTCGTGATCCTCGCGATTCCGTCGCTCCTCGCGGGCGCCTACAGCGGCATCGAGGCGATCGATCCGCGCGTCGTCGACGCAGCGCGCAGCGTCGGCATGACCGAGTGGCAGGTGTTCGCCCGCGTGGAGGTGCCGCTCGGGCTGCCGCTCCTCGTCGGCGGCCTGCGCACCGCAACGCTCCAGGTCGTCGCGACCGTCACGATCGCCGCATACCTCGGACTCGGCGGGCTCGGGCTCCCGATCATCTCGGGCCTCGCACTGCGCGATTATCCGCAGGTGCTCGGCGGTGCCGTGCTCGTCGTGGCGCTCGCCCTCGCGCTCGACCTGCTGCTCGCGGTCGCGCAGCGCGCCGCCGTCGCGCGCGGCACCCGCGAGTAGCCTTGACCACATCCGAAGCCAACCGGAGGACCCCATGATCAACCGCACACTCCGCTCCACGCTGGGCCTGGGCGCCGCCGTGCTCTTCGCCGCCTCGCTCGCCGGCTGCGCGAGCGCCGACCCCCTCGGCGAAACCGACGCCACCGAGGGCGCCGCCTCGGGCGACACGATCGTCATCGGCTCGCAGACCTACTACTCGAACGAGATCGTCGCCGAAATCTACGCGCAGGCGCTTGAGGGAGCAGGGTTCACCGTCGACCGCAGCTTCAACAGCGGCCAGCGGGAGAACTACCTGCCCGAGCTCGAGCAGGGCTCGATCACGCTGTTCCCCGAGTACACCGGCAACCTGCTGCAGTACTTCGACCCCGAAGCCGACGAGCGCGAGAGCGAGGCCGTCTACGAGGCGCTCGCCGACGCACTGCCCGAGGGCCTGCAGGCGCTCGACCAGGCCGAGGCGAGCGACCAGGACTCCTACACCGTCACCGCCGAGTTTGCCGAGGCGAACGGGCTGAGTTCAATCTCCGACCTCGCGGACGTCGACGGCACGCTCACGCTCGGCGGCCCGCCCGAGCTCGCAGAGCGCCCATACGGGCCCAGCGGGCTCGCCGACGTGTACGGCGTCGAGGTCGAGTTCCAGGCGACGGGCGACACGACGGTCGAAGACCTCCTCGCCGGCACGGTCGACGTCGCGAACGTGTACACGGCCGACCCGCGCATTGAGACCGAGGGGCTCGTCGTGCTCGACGACCCCGAATCGCTCTTCCTCGCGTCACAGGTCGTGCCGATCGCGAGCGCCGACCTCGACCCCGCGGCCGCCGACGTGATCAACCAAGTGAGCGCGCAGCTGTCGGCCGATGACCTCGTTTCGATGAACGTCGAGAGCACGCAGGAGCAGCGGTCGACGCCCGACATCGCTGCCGACTGGCTGGCCGAGGCGGGGCTGAGTTAGGCCCCGCTAGCGCTCGGAGATGCCGAGCTGCGCATCCCACCCGATCTGCACGAGCTCGCGCAGTGCGTCGGCGTCGACGTCGCGTAGTCCGTTCACGTAGAGGCACGACACTCCGAGGGTGTGCTTGCCGAGTCGCGTGTCGATGATCTCGCGCTGGCCGGGGAACTCGTTCAGTCCGTAGAGCGATAGCTTCGCCCTACGGGGGCTGAAGCCGATCTTGAACCACGTGTTCGTGCCGAGCGTGTTCGTGTAGTCGATCTCACCGAAGCCGATCATCGTGGGGCCCCACATGCGCCCGGGCTCGCCCGACACCTCGGCGAACAGCTCGAGCAGCACGATGCCCTCATCGCGGCGCCGCTGCGTTGGCAGCTCCGCAATGAACTCGCGCGGGTCGCGGTCGGTGGGCCGGGTCTTGATCTCGCTCGCCATGACCCGAGTGTAGGCGCGCATGTGCGCCAGTAGTCTTGAACAATGCACCCCGATCTCGCCGTGACGAAAGCCGCCCGGCTGTTCAAAGTGCTCGGCAGCGAGTCGCGCCTGCGGCTCCTGCGCCGCATTCGCGAGGAGCCGGCTACCGTGACGGCACTCGTCGAGGCCACCTCGATGTCGCAGCCGCTCGTGTCGCAGCACCTGCGCATGCTCCGCGAAGCAGAGCTCGTGCGCGCCGTGCGACACGGTCGCGAGTCGGTGTACGAGCTCGCCGACCTTCACGTGAGCCACCTCATCGAGGATGCGCTCGAGCACGTGGCCGAAGACGTAGGCTAGGCGCCGCAACGCACACACCACGCTGACGAGAGGCGAACATGGCGAACATCAACTGGGGTCGCGTGGGGCGACAGCTCCTCGGCGCGGTCGTGCGGGCGGTCTCGACGAAATCGTCGCCGAAGCCTGCTGGCAAGACGCAGTCTCGGCCACAGTCGCAGCAGCAGGATGCGAGCCCCGGCCAATACGGCAGCGGCGCCACCCGCGAGATTCGTGCCGATGCCGTGCGCGGCGTCACGACGAGCTACGCGCCCGACCGTGACGGCGCACCCGACCCCGGCGAGGTCGTGTGGACCTGGGTGCCGTACGTCGAGAACGACGGCCGCGGCAAAGACCGGCCCGTGCTAATCCTCGCCCGCCTCGACGCCACGTCGGTGCTCGGCTGCTACCTCTCGACGAAGCAGCACCGCGGGTACGTCTCGATCGGCACGGGCGGCTGGGACTCAAGCGGCCGCGAGAGCTTCATGAACCCCGACCGGCTGCTCCGCGTCACCGACGACGGCATGCGCCGCGAGGGCGCCGTCACGAACCGGGCCGCGTTCGACCGTGCCGTCGCCGCGCTCCACGACGCGTATCCGGGACTGTTCTAGCGACATGACCTCGCGCGACCTGCCACCCCGCCCCGTGCGCATCCACGGCCTCGACTACGCGCGGGCGCTCGCGATCATCGGCATGATCGGCGCGCACGCCGGCGACGTGCCCGAGTTCTGGCTCACCGAGCCCTCGACGTGGCTCGGCGTGATTCACGGCAACCCGTCGATCCTGTTCGGACTGCTCGCGGGCGTCTCGATCGCGATCATGACGGGCCGAACGCGCATCCCCGAACCGCACGAGATGCCGACGCTGCGATTGCGCCTCGTCGGGCGGGGCGCCGTCATCTTCGGGGTCGGCCTCGTGCTTGAGGCCCTCGGCACCGTCGTCGCGATCATCCTCACCTTCTACGGACTGCTGTATCTGCTCGTGTTGCCGTTCCTGCGGCTGCGGCCCCGAACCCTGGTGATCATCGCAGCGGGCATCGGGCTCGCCGGGCCGTCGCTCGGCATGTGCCTCATGTATCTCGGCGGGCTCACCTACGCGCCGGGGCTCAACTTCCTGATCGGCGGGATGTATCCGCTCACGACGTGGCTGCCACTGCTGCTGCTCGGCCTCGCGATTGGGCGCGGCGACATCACACGCATCACGAACGCGCTCGCAATGGCGGTGCTTGGATTCGGGGTGTGGCTGCTCGCGCAGGGCGTCGGCGTGCTCGCCTTCGACCTCATTTACGATCTCGAATCCGCCGGCGACCCGGACTCGGCGTCGGCGATCGTCGTACGCGCGCTGCTCGACATCACGGCCCACAGCGGGAGCACGATCGAACTCATCGCCTCGGCCGGCTTCGCGTTTGGGGTGCTCGGCGTCTGCCTCTGCCTACCCGCCGCGCTCGCGCCCGTGCTCCGGCCGCTGGGCGCGCTCGGCGCGATGCCGCTCACGAGCTACTCGGCGCACATCCTTTCCCTCGCGCTGCTCTGGCCCGGTGCGCAGCTGCCACTGAGCAACCTCGCCTGGTTCGTCACGGTCGTCGTGCTGCTCATCGCCTGCCCGCTGTACCTGCGCCGCTTCGACCGCGGCCCGCTCGAGGCGCTCGCGGGCCGCGTCGGGCGGCTCGCCGCAGCTGGTTAGCTATACCAGGTCGGCTCGGGAATCTGACCGAGCAGTGCGTAGTCGCCGACCTCGCGCTTCTTGTACGCGATGGGGTCGTGGAGGCTGTGCGTACGGAGATTGCGCCAATAGATATCGAGTCCGACCGAACTCGCGGATGCTCGGGCACCGGTGAGCTCGAAGATGCGGTTCGCGACCTCGAGGCCGTCATCAACGAGGCGCAGCTTTGCGGCAGCCACGCGCACGGCGAGCTCGCCGCGACGGCGCTCGGTGAGCTGCTCGCGCGGCGCGTGGAGGATCTCGCTCGCCTCGGTGTTGACGGCATCGAGGAGGGCTTCGTCCGCCCAGAGGCGCGACTGCAGCACTCCGTAGCCCTCGAGCAGATACCACTCCTCGGTCGCGCTCGCCTTGTTGTCGCCGCCGTAGGGCCAGGCCCGGGTCGTCGTGCGCGTGTACTCTGCGGCGGCGGCGAGCGCGCCCTCGGCAATTCCGAGGTAGAGGTTGGCGAACACGAGCTGAATGGCCGGGACGTTCAACGTGTTGTAGACGAGCGGCTGAAACTCGCCGTCGACGAAGCCTGCCGCGGCTGACCAGGGCACGCGAACGTCGCGGATCTCAACCGAACCGGACTCGGTGAGGCGCTGGCCGAGCGCATCCCAGTCGCCGGCGAACACGATGCCCTCTTGCGCGGTAGGCACGATCGCGAAGATGTGCGTGTCGGTGCCCTCGAGCACGCCCTCAAGCACCGTGAGGTCGGCGACGCGGCCACCGGTCGAGAATGACTTGCGCCCTGAGAACACGAGCTCGTCGCCGTCTTCGCGAATCGTGAGGTCGCCGTCGCGCGGGTTCACGGCGCCGCCATACAGGGCGTTGGTCGAGGTCGCGAGTTCTTCGACCGCGGCGATCTGCTCGTCGGTGGCGACGAGGCGCGCCGCCCACGCCCAAAGGTAGTGGTAGCCGAGCAACTGCCCGATCGAGCCGTCGGCACGCGAAACGATGCGGATCACTCGGTAGGCCGTTGCCCAGGTCTCCCCACCGCCACCGAACTCGCGAGGGCCGAGCAGGGTCACGAGACCCGAGGCCTTCAGCAGCTCGACCTCGGCGTACGGGGCCGCGTTCGCCCGGTCGCGCTCGAGGGCATCGACGGCGAGCACATCGGCGACCTCCTGGGCACGAGCAAGCCAATCGGCCGCGCTTGTTGGAGTGGCCGCGTCCTGCCAGCGGTCGGTTTGTGGAGTGGTGATGGTCATGGTGCTGCCCTTCGTCGTGGTGTTGGTTGACCGACACGCTAGGCAGGGGCGTTCGTCACGCGCACGAGATCGCGTACCACGTTGCGGAGCATGACCGTGCGTGACTGCGCGCCGTCACGCACGCGCCATATCGCGTCACATTCGTTCGATTCCCTAGAACCGAACGATCATCCAGGCAAGCAGTGCGCTGAGTGCGGTGACGCCGCCCAGCACGAGGTGGGTCCACTTCTCGAGTACGAGCACGGCAATGTATTCGCGCAGCACAGCCGAGGGAAAGTAGTCCCTCGCGGTCTTTGCGCCGACGACCTGCGCGTCGATGCGGAGCCTGCGCGAGAGCATCGCCGCGCGGAACGCGTGGTAGTCGTTCGTCGCGACGAGCAACTGCTCTCCTCGGCCCTCGCGACGCAAGAGGTCGAGGCTGAACCGCAGGTTTTCGTCGGTGTTCGTCGAGGCGGCCTCGGCGCGCACGAGCGAGCGCTCGGCGCCGTGTTCGATCGCGTAGCGGGCCATCGCCTCGCCCTCGGCGACCTGTTCGTCGTCACCCTTGCCGCCCGAGCAGATGAGCACGGGGCGGCGACCTTCGGCGAGTTCCTGCCGCTGCGCCTCGAGTCCGCGGTCGATACGGGCAGCGAGCAGCGGCGGCACGCGATCGCCGAACACCTTCGAACCGAGCACGACGACCGCGTCGAACCCCGCTCGAGGCCGCAGACGTGCGAAGACCTGGCCGTACCCGAGGAACGCGAAGAACACGAACGCGAGGTACGCGGTGAGGCCGAGGGCAGCAACCGTTACGACGATGAGCCAGCCGACCTGCAGTAGCACCGCGACGACGAAGACCGCGGCAACACCGATCACTCCCACGACCGCCGCGATGCCGAGCAGGTTCGACACGGTGCGGCCCTCGCGGCGCAGCGTCGTCATGCCGGCGACGAGCAGATAGCCCGCAAACCACAGGGTCGCGCCGAGCAGGGCGATCGCGCCCAGCAGGCCGAGCCCCAGCCCAGCCACCGGCAGGAGTGACGCGAGCCCGAGCAACAACGCGAACCCGAGATACACGATGCCACCGAGCGCGAGCACCGCGGCGCTCATGCGTCGCGGCTCACCGTCGCGGGCACCTGCGGCGCGCGCGGTGTCGGGGTCGCGGGCATCGATTAGGCGGAGGTCTGCTGCCCAGCCGCTCACGCCACGCGAGCTGAAAATGAGGATCGCGAGGATGGCGACGACCGCCCACGTGTGCGCGAGCCACGCGGTGACGGGAACCTCGAGAGTGGAGAGCGCGATGAGCACGAAGTAGGTGCCGCCGCCAGCGATGAAGCGGATGAGCGTGCGAGCGACCCCGGGCGATGCGCCGTCGGTCTGCACGACCCGAAGGTAGGCGAGCCGCTGGCCGAACGTCGCGCCGATTGCGGCGGGCACGACGAAGTACGCGAGTGTGGCAGACACGACAACGGTGCCCGCATACACCCAGTCGATGTGTGCGTGGAGCGGCATGGTTTCAAACGTCGCCGGGTACGCGAGGGCGAGAGCGAGATCGAACGATAGCGGAAGACCGAAGCCGACCCCGAACACCGTCACGGCATCGACTGCGCCCGCGACCAGCCGCCGACCGGCCGTGACCCTGGCGGGTTCGTGCGGATCGTGGCGGTGCTGTCCCGGCACCCGCGCGAGTAGCGGGGCAAGCGCGCAACCAATGAGCGCCCCGACCGTGTTCGCGAGCAGATCGACGACGTCGAAGGGCCCGGAAGCGCTCGGGTTGAGGCCGAAGACGCCCGTGACCTGCGTCGTCTCGATCGCGAGCGACACCGCGACGCCGATGGCGACCGTGGTGACGACGCGCGCTCCGAAGAGATAGCGGACGAGCGCCCCGAACGGTATGAAGGCGGCGACGCCGATGGCGACGTGCTCGAGGAGGTCGGAGTCAGGCGGCGGGAAGATCGTGAGCACCCGCAGCGCCGCGAAGTACACGACCCCGGCCGCGCTGATGAGCGCGTGGCCGGGGCCGGTTACCCCTCGTCGATTACTCCAGCCCACATAGGGGATGAGTACGACGGGGAGGAGCAACGCGCCGAAGAACAGCGCGAGCAGCGCGGGTGCCTCCACTAGTAGCGGTCGCGGCCCCCGCCACCGCCTCGGCCACCGCGGTAGCCGCCACGGCCGCCGCTGTTGCGACCGCCGTATCCGCCGCCGCCGTACCCGCCACCGCCGCCGCGTCCGCCGCGGAAGTCGTCGTCACGCTTGCGGCTCTTGCGAGGCCCGTTGTCGGGGCGAATGTCGATCGTCTGACCGGCGACGCGAATCGCGCCCAGTCGGTCGAGGTCGTCGCGCGAAAGGCCGCGGGGCAGCTCGACGATCGTGAACGCCGGGAAGATGTTGATCGCGCCGATGTCGTCGCGCCCGAGCCCGCCCTCGTTCGCGAGCGCGCCGACGATCTGACGCGGCTCGACACGGTGGCGTTTGCCGACCTCGATGCGGTACGCGGTGAGGTTCTGGTTCGACTCGCGGCGCTCGCGGCGGCCTGAGTCGCGGCGGTCGCCCCGGTCACCACGGTCGCGCTCGCCGCGGCCGCCGAACTCGGGGAGGTTCTGCATGGGGTCGTCGTTCGGGTCGAGCAGCAGCGGGTCGTCGCCCTGCGAGACGACCGCGAGTGCGGCGGCGACGTCGGCCTCGGGCACGTCGTGGTGGCGCACGTAGTGGTCGATGATGTCGCGGAAGGCGGCGATACGGTCGGTCTCTTCGAGGGCGTTCGTGATCGCCTCGTCGAAGCGGCTCAGGCGTGTCTCGTTGATGTCGGCGACCGAGGGGAGACGCATCTGCTCCATCGGCTGGCGCGTGACGCGCTCGATGTGGTTGAGCAGGCGGCGCTCGCGCGGCGTGACGAAGCTGATCGCGGCGCCCGTGCGGCCTGCGCGGCCGGTGCGGCCGATGCGGTGCACGTACGACTCGGGGTCGGTCGGAATGTCGAAGTTCACGACGTGGGTGATGCGGTCGACGTCGAGGCCGCGCGCGGCGACGTCGGTCGCGACGAGCACGTCGAGCTTGCCCGACTTCAGATCGCTCACGAGGCGCTCGCGCTGGTTCTGCGCGATGTCGCCGTTGATCGCGCTCGCCGAAATACCGCGGGCACGGAGCTTGTCGGCGAGCTGTTCGGTCTCGCTCTTCGTGCGCACGAACGCGATGAGGCCCTCGTACTCCTCCACCTCGAGGATGCGCGTGAGCGCGTCGACCTTCTGGTGGTAGGGCACGACGAGGTAGCGCTGCGAGATGTTCTTCGACGTCTGCGTCGTCGACTTCACCGTGATCTCGGCGGCGTCGTTGAGGTACTGCTGCGAGATGCGGCGAATCTGCGGCGGCATCGTCGCCGAGAAGAGGGCGACCTGCTTTTCGGCGGGCGTGTCGGCGAGGATCGTCTCGACGTCCTCCGCGAAGCCCATCTTCAGCATCTCGTCGGCCTCGTCGAGCACGAGGAACTTGATCTCAGAGAGGTCGAGGCTGCCGCGCTTGAGGTGATCCATGATGCGGCCGGGCGTGCCGACGACGACATCGACGCCGCGGCGCAGCGAGCTGAGCTGGGCGCCGTACGGCGCGCCGCCGTAGATCGGCACCATGCGCACGTCGGGCACCTTCGTCGCATAGCTCTCGAAGGCCTCGGCGACCTGCAGTGCGAGTTCACGGGTGGGGGAGAGCACGAGCGCCTGCGGCTTGTGGGCGCCGCCGTGGATGCGCGAGAGCACGGGGAGCGCGAATGCCGCGGTCTTGCCCGTTCCGGTCTGCGCGAGCCCGACGACGTCGCGCCCCTCGAGCAGCACGGGGATCGTCGCCGCCTGGATCGGGGAGGGGGTCTCGTACCCGATCTCGCGGATTGCTTCGAGGACGGGCTCCGAGAGGCCGAGCTCGGCGAAGGTGGGCTGGTCGGTCTCGGGGGCGTCGTGCGCCTCAGGGTTCTGGCTATCTACGCGAGGCGTCATGGGGTAAAGCCTACCGTGGAGCGGCCCTCCGCCCGGCGTGTGGGGCCGATCTGCGACGAGTTCGAGGCAACCTTCGGTTTTTCGGAATAGCTTCGGGCGAAGCCGCGTTCCAACTCCATGTAAACGCATACATCAATCCAATTGAGGAGAACGCCATGCAGTTCGGCATCATGTCCGTGAGCGACGTCACCCGCAATCCGGTCACCGGCGAGACGCCGAGCGAGGCCGAGCGCATCCGTGCCGCGATCGAGATCGCGAAGAAGACCGAAGAGGTCGGGCTCGACGTCTTCGCGATCGGCGAGCACCACAACCCGCCCTTCTTCTCCTCCTCACCGACGACGCTGCTCGCGGCGATCGCAGCGCAGACTGAGAAGCTCATCCTCACCACCTCGACGACGCTCATCACGACAAACGACCCGGTGCGCATCGCCGAGGAGTACGCCATGCTGCAGCACGTCGCCGACGGCCGGATGGACCTCATGCTCGGCCGCGGGAACACCGCACCCGTGTACCCGTGGTTCGGGCAGGACATCCGCCAGGGGCTGCCGCTCGCGCTCGAGAACTACAACCTCCTGCACCGCCTCTGGCGCGAAGACGTCGTGAACTGGTCGGGGAAGTTCCGCGGGCCGCTCAACGGCTTCACGTCGACGCCGCGCCCCCTCGACGACGTGCCTCCGTTCGTGTGGCATGGCTCGATTCGTACGCCCGAAGTCGCCGAGCAGGCCGCGTTCTATGGCAACGGCTACTTCGCGAACTTCATCTTCTGGCCGCCCGAGCACTCGCTGCGCCTCGCGAACTTCTACCGCGAGCGCTTCGAGCACTACGGTCACGGCACGAAGAAGGACGCCATCGTCGGCCTCGGCGGGCAGGCGTTCATCGCGAAGAAGTCGCAGGACGCGTACCGCGAGTTCCGCCCCTACTTCGACGAGGCGCCGGTCTACGGCAACGGGCCGTCGCTCGAGCAGTTCTCGCAGGCGACCCCGCTCGCCGTCGGCAGCGTGCAGGAGGTCATCGACAAGATCCTCGGCTTCCACGACCTCTTCGGCGACTACCAGCGCCAGCTGTTCCTGCAAGACCACGCGGGGCTTCCGCTCGGCATGGTGCTCGACCAGCTCGAACTGCTCGGTGGCGAGGTGATCCCGGTCGTGCGCAAGGAGCTCGAGGGCCGGCGTGACCCCGAGTCGGCCCCGGCGCCGACGCACGAGCTGCTCGTGCAGAAGAAGTACGGTGACGGCCCGGTTCGCCAGCCCCGGCCGCAGGCGAACCGCGGCGACAACGTCACGGGCGGCTCGCCCTACCTCGACACCGATGAGGTCACGGCCGCCCGCGAGGCCGAATAGCGCGACCGGCGCGGGAAGGTTCCTCCCGGAATCTTCGCGCGCCGATTCGCGTTGCACGTTGCAGAAGAGTTGAGAGGACTATTTCCGTCATGACCGAAACCCCGAGCCCCAGCACCGAGCGCTTCCGCGTCGTCGTCGTGAACGCGGGCACATCGAACCCGTCGTCGACCGCGATGCTCGCCGACCGCGTGGTCGAAGAGCTCACGCGCCTCGCCGATTCGTCGGGGGCCGAACTCGAGGTTGCGGCGATCGGGCTGCGCGACCTCGCGCAGGAGATCGGCAACGGGCTGGTGACGGGCCTTCGGGGTGAGGGCCTCGAGCGCGCGAGTGAGCTGCTTGCCGAAGCCGACGCGGTCATCGCCGCGACGCCGGTCTATAAGGCCGAGGCCTCGGGCCTGTTCAGCGGGTTCTTTCAGGTGCTCGACCGCGACCTGCTCATCGGCACGCCCGTCGTGCTCGGCGCGACCGCCGGTACGAGCCGGCACGCCCTCGTAATCGACGGACAGATGCGCTCGCAGTTCGCGTACCTGCGCGCACTCGTGACTCCGACGTCGCTATTCGCCGCGACGGAAGACTGGAACGATCCGGCCTTCGCGAGCCGCTTCCGCCGCGCCGCGGGCGAGCTGTGGCTGCTCATGGAATCGCGCTTCGCGAAGCGCCTGCGCGAAACGAACTGGGACACGTACCAGCACGACTTCGGCAGTGCGAAGAGCTCCGGGAACGACGAGATCGATCTTTCGAGCGACCTCATGCGCCTCGCCGCTGGCGGCACGCTGAGCTAGCGACCCGAGCGCTTCGTGCCCCGCATCGGCAGGGCGGTCAGCGGATCATCGGGCCAGGGATGCTTCGGGTAGCGTCCGCGCATCTCGGCCCGAACCTGCGCATACGGACCCGCCCAGAACGAGGCGAGGTCGTCGGTCACGGCGAGCGGCCGCCGGGCCGGACTGAGCAGGTGTAGCAGCACCGGCACCCGGCCCTCGGCGATGCGCGGCGTTTCGACAAGGCCGAAGCACTCCTGCAGCTTCACCGCGAGCACCGGCGGGCCGTCGTCGCCCACCTCCGGATACTGCAGTTGCACGCGCGACCCCGTCGGTACCTCGAGCGATTCGGGCGCGAGCTCATCGAGTCGGCCCGCCTCGGGCCAGGGGAGGAGCCGCCGCAGCGGGTCGAGCAGGTCGATCGCACTCGCCGCGGTGCCGCCCGCGAGCCGATCGAGTTCGGGCACGAACCACTCGTCGAGCCGCGCGAGGAGCGCCCGGTCGTCAACGTCGGGCCAGGGGGCTCCGAGCACGCGGTGCAGCAGCGCGAGCCGACGCCGGAGCCTGGCGGCCGCATCGCGCCACGTGAGCATCCCGAGCCCGGTGCGCGCGATTTCGCGGGCGACGCAGTCGCGTGCCGCGGCCTCGTCGGGCCGCTGCGGTGACTCGCGCAGCACAATCGCGCCGAGCAGCTCCCGGTGGCTCGCCCGCACACGACCGCCCTCCCACCGGGTGTCGACCTCCTCGTGCAGGAGCGTCTCGGCGGCCGCCAGCGCGGTTGCCTCATCGATCGGAATCGCCTGGCGGATCACCGCCCCCGACCCGTCGCGCGTCGTCGCGCGGGCAACCTCGGCAACCGCGAGCCACGGCTGGCCCGCGAGCGGACTCCCGGGCGGGATCGTCGCGCCGGTGCCCGAGGCGAGCTGATACCCGCCGCCGCGGGCTCGCGCGAGGCGTTCGGGATACGCGAGGGCGACAAACTGTGCGAGCCCCGCGTCGTCGCTCATCCGGTCGCCCGCGCCCGCGCCGGTGCGCTCGGGCACGAGCGACGCGAGCCGCTTCGCGTCGGCCCGCCAGCGGGCGCCGGCACCACCGTGTTCGGCGCGCAGGTCGCGCAGCAGCTTCGCGAGGTCGGCGCCCGGGGCGCGGCGGTCAGATTCGAGCGCGGCCGCGTACTCGGCGGCCCGGCGCGGCCCGAGGTCGCGCGCCGAATCGACGAGCGCGCGGGCAATGCGGGGATGCGCGGGGATCGTCGCGAGCCGGCGGCCGAGTGGGGTGATGCCCCGGTCGTCGAGCGCGCCGAGGCTTCGCAGCGTCGTCTGCGCTCGCCGCAGGGCCGCCGCGGGTGGTGCCTCGGGCAGGGGGAGGTCGGCCCTGTCGGGGGTGCCCCACGCCGCGAGCGTGAGGGCCATGGGCGCGAGGTCGGCGGTCTCGATCTCGGGTGTCGCCTCGCGCGGCAGGCGCGCCCAGTCGAGTTCGGCGAGGCAGCGGATGGCCGTGCCCGGTCCCACGCGCGCCGCGCGCCCCGCGCGCTGGGTCGCGGCCGCGCGCGAGACCGACACCGTCACGAGCTGCGGCATGTCGCGGGCAAGGTCGACGCGGGGCTCGCGCGCGAGCCCGGAGTCGACGACCAGCCGCACGTCGGGCACCGTGAGCGAGGTCTCGGCGATCGAGGTCGCGACGATCACGCGGCCCCGTCCGGTCGGGCGCAGCACCCGCTGCTGCTCCGCGAGCGAAAGCGATCCCGTGAGCGGCGCCGCATCCATGCCGCGAGCGCGCAGGCCCGTCACCACCGCATCCACCTCGCGGCCGCCCGGCACGAACACGAGCGCGCTCGCGGCCGGGTCGGTCAGGGCCGAGAACGCGTCGGCGGTCACCCGAGTGACGTGGTCGAGGAACCCGCGCGTGACGCCGCGCGCGTCGAGCGCGGGCGCGTCGCGGGGCGGCGGCGCCCAGCGCACCTCGAGCGGATGCGGCGCGACCTCCACCTCGCACACCTCGGCGTCGAGCAACGTCGCCCACCGCTCCGCATCGAGGGTCGCCGACATCGCGACGAGACGCAGGTCGTCGCGCAGCTGGGCAACCTCGCCGAGGAGCCCAACCGCGAGGTCGCCGTCGAGCGAGCGCTCGTGCACCTCGTCGAGCACGACCGCGGCGACGCCCGGAAGTTCCGGGTCGGCGAGCAGTCGGCGCACGAGCAGCCCCGCCGTCACGAACTCGATGCGGGCGCCGCGCTCGAGCTTGCGCTCGCCACGCACCGAGTAGCCGACGAGCTCGCCGAGCGGCGTGCCCGTGAGCTCGGCGAGCCGAGCGGCTGCCGCGCGCGTCGCGACCCGGCGCGGCTGCGTCACGACCACACGCGAGCCGGCGCCCACGAGCTCCGCGACGGCGGGAGGAACGACGGTCGTCTTGCCCGAACCGGGCGGGGCCGCGACCACGGCGCGCGAGCCCGGTTCCGCGAGCGAGGCGCCGAGCTGCCCGACGAGCCCGGCCGCGGGAAGGCCACGGCCGATGCGAACGAGATCGAAAGGCGTGTCCTGCGGCATCCGCCCGATCGTAACAACGCGCATCCGCCTCGCGGGTGATGTCGATACATCTCGCGCCACTCGATCGCGGCGGATGCGCGTGCCACAGTTGAGGAGCGACGCCTCACGCCGCAGCGGGGCGCGCGTTCCTCGTTGTGAAAGGACCCCCTGTGGACATCTTTGCTGGCGCGCTCGGCGTCATCATCCTCGTCGTGGTGATCGCCGTCGCGATCATCGCGCTCATCGTCTTCATCATTATTTCCCGCACCTGGTATCGCACGGCCGCCGCCGACGAGGCCCTCGTGATCACCGGCAAGGCGAAACGGGGCCAAGAGCACTCGAAGATCGAGGTGATCTCGGGTGGTGGCCTCTTCGTGAACCCGTTCACGCAGCGCTCGTCGAAGCTCTCGCTGCGCTCGCGGTCGATCGAGATCAAGCCGACCGCGCAGGCGGCGAACGGTGTCACGGTTGACGTTGAGGGCATCGCGCTCGTCAAGGTCGGTTCGGCGCCCGAGGCGATCCGTCGCGCCGCCGAGCGCTTCCTTTCGCAGGACCGCGCGATCGAGGCCTTCACGACTGAGGTGCTCGAGGGTGCGCTGCGCGGCGTCGTCGCGACGCTCACCGTTGAGACGCTCATGAAAGACCGCAAGGCGCTCGCCGAGCAGATCGCCGAGGGTATTGAGGCCGACCTCGAGCGCCAGGGCCTCGTGCTCGACTCGTTCCAGATTCTCGGCATCACCGATCAGGGCGGCTACATCGAGGCGCTCGGTGCACAGGAGCTCCAGCGCGTGCACCGCGAGGCCGACACCGCGAAGATCGACGCCGAGCGTGCCGTCGCGAAGCGCCAGATCGAGACGAACACCGAAACCCTCTACGAGCGCACCGCGTTCCAGGAGTCCGAGGCTGCCGCGAAGGCGAAGGTTGGCCGCGCGAACGCGGAGGCTGAGCAGGCCGAGGCGCTGCGCCGTGCCGAGCTCCAGCAGGCCGTGCTCGAGCAGGAGGCGCAGAACAAGCAGTCGCAGCTCGACGCCGAGGTGAAGAAGGTCGCCGACGCGACCCTCTACGAGCAGGAACGCCGTGCCGACGCCACCGCGTACCAGCAGAGCAAGGAGGCCGAGACCCGCAAGCTCGTCTCGGAGGCCGACGCGGCCGCCCGCACGACCGCGGCCCGCGGTGAGGCCGTTGCCCGCACGACGGCCGCCGAGGCCGAGGCGACCGCTCGCCGCGCGAAGGCGGACGCCGACGCGCACGCCCGCCGGGTCGAAGCCGAGGCGGAGGCCGAAGCGATCCGCAAGGCCGGTGAGGCTGAGGCGGCCTCGCAGCTCGCCCTCGGTGAGGCGGTAGAGAAGCACGAGCAGGCGCTCATCACGCAGCGCCTCATCGACCAGCTCGTGCCGATGGTTGCCGAGTTCGCGAAGGCGCAGCAGGCGATCGACGGCTACACCGTCATCACGACCGACGGTGGCGCTCAGCACCAGGTCGCCGAGTCGGCCGCGACGATGCGCGCGCCGTTCGACGCGATTAAGAACGCGACGGGCATCGACCTTGGCGCGCTCATTCAGTCGAGCGTTGAGGGCGAGCGCACGGGCGACGCACTCGCGCGGGGCATGCGCGGCGCGGCGCCGGCGGCTCCGGCAGCTCCGAAACAGGGCGGCGAAACCGCCGAGTAGTCCAACGAACTGATAACGGCCCGCGCCAATTTGTGGTGCGGGCCGTTTTCTTCAGACGAAGCGCAAGCAGGCGGTGCTTGAATCGCGCTATGACCACTTTGCACACGATTTCACCGACCGGATTGCGTGGCGGGCCGACGCTGCTGTTGCTGCACGGGTTCGGCGCGAATGAGCAGGATCTGTTCGGGCTCATCAGCCCCCTCGACGTGCCGCCGAACTGGGACATTCTTTCGATTCGCGCCCCGCTGCCGGTGCCGCAGATGACGGGCGCCGCGTGGTTCCCGTTCGACGCGAAAACGAAGCGTGGCCACATCAGCGAGGAGCTCGACGCGCTCGACGACGAGGCGATCGCGAAGTCGCTCGAGCTGCTGCTCGCGACGCTCGATGAGAAGCTGCCGAAGGGCAAGATCGTACCGATCGGGTTCTCGCAGGGCGCGGTCATGGCCGCCGAACTCATGCGCGCGCGACCCGAGCGGGTACCCGCGGCAGTGCTGCTGTCGGGCTTCGTGCTGCCGACCGAGAAGAGCTCCGTAGAGTCCGATCAGCGCCTCACCGAGCTTGACTGCCCCGTGTTCTTCGGCTGGGGCGAGCAGGACGACTCGTCGATCTCACGCGCCGCGTTCAAGCTCACCGAGGAGTGGCTGCGCACGCACACGCGCGCGACGATCCACCGGTACCCGGAGCTCGGCCACGAGGTGTCGATGGAAGAGCTTCGTGACGTGCGCGGCTTCCTCGAAGGAATCCACGTGCGCTAACCCGCATCGCGGGTCTCGAGCCTGCTCGAGCCGTCGTCGAGTTGCCGCACCTCGATGTGGGTGGGAATCCGTTCGTGCATCGAGGTGACGTGGCTGATGACGCCGACGGTACGGCCGGATGCGCGCAGGTGGTCGAGCGTGCGCATCGCGGTCTCGAGGGTTTCGGCGTCGAGCGAGCCGAAGCCCTCGTCGATGAACAGGGTGTCGAGGCTGATGCCGCCGGCCTGCGCCGACACGACGTCGGCGAGTCCGAGCGCGAGCGCGAGCGAAACGAGGAACGTTTCGCCGCCCGAGAGTGACTGCGGCGTGCGGCTGATGCCCGTGTAGATGTCGGCGACCTCGAGGCCGAGGCCCGACTGGGCGCCCCGCCGGGCGAGGGAGTCGTCGCGCACGAGCGAGTAGCGGTTTGCGGTGATCTCGCCGAGCCGAACGTTCGCGGCCTGCACGATCTCTTCGAGGTGCGCCGCGAGCACGTACGCCTCAAGGTTCAGCTTGCGGGCGTTGTCGCCACGCAGCTCACCCGCGAGCTGCTGGCGAAGGCGCGCCCGGGCGAGTGTCGAGCTCGCGCCCTGCAGCAACTTGCGGCCGCGGGCGATCGCGGCGTCGATGGAGGCGCGCCGGGAGGTCGCGGCGCCGTGGGCGCGCTGCGCCTCGCCGAGGGCGTCGGCGGCCAGCCGCGCGGCCTCGCGGGCAGGCTCGATCTCGACGGGTGCGTCGGGTAGGTGCTGCAGCTCGGGCTCGGCGAGCGTCTTGCGGGCGCCGTCAAGGCCCGAATCGTGGGCGCGGCGGCGCTCGGTGAGCTCGCCGCGCGCTTGATCGGAGAGCGCAGCGGCGCGGGCCTGCGCCTCGTCGGCAAACTCGCTTGCCACGAGTCGCTCGGCCGCACGCGTTGCCGCGTCGCGGGCGGCGTCTGCCGCGGCGTCGGCGGCGCGCTGCGTAGCGATCGTCGCCGCGAGGGCGTCGGCCACTGATTCGGTCATCTCGCGGCGCGTGCGGACGTTGTCGAACTCGCCGCGGAGCGCCCGCTGCTGTGATGTGAGGGATCTGAGCTCGGATACGGCGGCCGCCGACGCGGCGAGTTGCGTGTCGACGCGGGCGGTGAGTTCCACCTCACGCACGGCGTCGTCGGCGTCGCGGGCCTCGAGCTTGGCGGCCGCCTCGCGGGTCGTCGCGAGCTTCTCCGTGGCGCGTTGCAGCTGTTCCGCGTGGTCGCGTGCCTCGCGATGGCGGGCGGCGGCCTCGTCGGGGGTGAGTCCCGAAGCGTCGCCGGTTCGCTTCGCGAGGGTCGTCGAGATCGCGTCGTAGGCCTCGCGCGCGGCCGTATCGACGTCCTTCGCCGCCTGGACGGCGAGGGAGGACGCGTCGAGATCGGCATCGGTGACGGGCGCGCCCGCGGGCTCGGCGGGGGCAGGATGCGTCGTCGAGCCGCAGACGGCGCAGGGTTCGCCGGGCGTGAGCCTGCTCGCGAGCTCGGCGGCGCTGCCCTCGAGCCGACGCGCGATGAGCTCGCGGTCGCGTTCGGACGCACGGGTGAGCGCCTCGGCGGCCCGCTCGCGCTCGGCGAGTGCCTGCTCGGCCCGCTCGCGGAGCTTTGCGGCATCCTGCGCCGCGGCGAGCTGCGCCGCGAGGGCCGAGACGCGCGTGTTTGCGGCTTCGAGCTGCTCGGCCTTGGCCTCGAGCTCCGCCACGGTTCGTTCGAAGGCGCGAAGCTGCTCTGGTCGGCCCCCGCGGGCGGCGCGGAGCTCGGCGAGCTGGGTGCGGGTGGCCTCGAGTGCACGCTCGGTGTCGGTCACCTCGTGCTGTGCTTCATCGACCCGCTGGTCGATGGACTCGCCGGCGCGAAGGGTGCCGAGGTGTTCACGCAGTTGCTCGAGGACGGCGGTGCACGTTGGCAGGTCGGCGCCCGATGCGACAGGCTCGCGCAGCTCGGCTGCGTCGTCGCGCGCGAGTCGCGCGTCGAGGGCCGCGGCGGCGGCCTCGTGCGCCCGAACGCCGTCGGCTCGGGCCCGCTCGGCGCGTGCGTGCGCCTCGAGGACGGGCATGAGGGGAGATGCGAGCCGGTCGCGACGCAACGGTTCGTCGACCTCGCGGACGATCGCGTCGCGTTCGGCCTCGAGGCGTTCGAGCTGCGCGGTCGCCGCCGCGCGGCGCTGCTGACGTTCGAGCTGGCGTTCAAGCTCGCGCAACCGCTTGGCCGCGGCATCGCTCGCCGTGCGCGCTGACTCGAGTTCGGCCTCCGACCTCATGACCTCGGCGGCGACTTCCGTCGCCAGGCTGGTGAGGGATTCCTCGGTGACGGCCGCGTCGTCGTCGCCGAGTTCGAGTTCGCGAGCGATCGCCCGCAGTGATTGCTGCAGGTCATGCAATTCCTGCGCGGCGGCACGGGAACGCTCCTGCGCGAGCTCGCGCAGGTCGCGGTAGTGCTGCGTGCGGAACAGCTTGCGGAGCAGCTCCTGCCGGCCCTGCGAATCGGCGTGCAGGAAGCGTTGGAAGTCGCCCTGCGCGAGGAGCACGACCTGAAAGAACTCGTCGCCAGTGAGCGGGAAAATGCGCGCGAGCTCCTCGGCGACAACACCCGCCTTCGTCGCGACGCCGATCCAATCGTCGGCAACCGCATCCCAGCGGTCGAGTTGTTGGGTCGCCGCCTGCGTCGTCGTGCCCTCGCCGGCCCGCTTCTTGCGGCGCTCGTATTCGGGGGAACGCGCGATGCGGTACCGCTCGCCGCCGTGCTCGAACTCGAGGGTGACGTCAGTCGGGTCGTCGAGGCTCGCGAACGTGCTGCGCACTCGGCCCACTGAGCCGTCATAGCGCGGCACGCTGCCGTAGAGCGCGAAGGCGATCGCGTCGAGCACGGTCGATTTGCCGGCGCCCGTCTTGCCGGTGATGAGAAAGAGGCCGTCGTCGGCGAGGCCGGCGAAATCGATGGTCTGGGCGTCGCGGTACGGGCCGAAGCCGCGGAACGCGAGCTGGAGCATCCTCATCGCTGCGCCTCCTTCGAGCGTGCCTCGGTGAGCAGGTCGTCGAGTTCGCGCAGTTCGGCCGGGGTCGCCGCCTCGCCGCGCACGAACTCGATGAATCCGCGCAGACGCTGCTCGTCGCTCGTGTGCTCGGCGAGCAGCTCGAGGTGCGCGGTCGCGTTCGCGCTGACATTCGGTGGGTCGTATTCGAGATGCACCGCGTGGGGGAACCTCGTGCGAAGGCGGCGCATCGCGTCGATCGGCCGCGCCGCGTCGGTCAGCTGCGCTTGCACCCAATCGCCCTCGGCGGCGGCCGCGTCGTCGTCGTGCAGCAGGGCTTCGAGTTCACCGCGCAGCCGGGCGAGCGCCCTCGGTACGGGGAGATCGAGCCACCGTGCTCCGGCAAAACCGTCGCCGTCGAGGTCGACGAGCCACACGCCGCGCGGGGCACCCGCCTCGCTAAAGGAGTAGTGCAGCGGCGCGCCCGAGTACCGCACGCGCTCGGTCAACTCGACGTGCGAGTGAATGTGCCCGAGCGCGACGTAGTCGAAGCCGTCGAAGAGCGACGTGGGCACGACGTCGATGCCGCCGGCCGTGAGGTCGCGCTCGATGTCGTCGCCGGGGGTCGTCTCGGGCACCCCGGCGGCGAAGCAGTGTGCGAGCACGAGCGTGCGGTCGCCGTCGGCGCCGTTCGCCTCGACGTCGGCGCGGACGGCGTCGGTCGCCCAGCGCAGCGCGTCTTCTTGGGTGCGCACCGCCTCGGCGCCTGGGAGATGACGAACGAGCGCCGGCTCGAGGTAGGGGATGGGGTAGCAGCGCACCGTGCCGTGCGAATCGTGGAGCTCGACCGGTGCCACGGGCTGCGCCGGGTCGGCCGAGATATGGATGCCCGCGAGTCGCGCCCACGCGGCCGGGAAGCGCAGGCGTGCGGCGGAGTCGTGGTTGCCGCTCGACACGACGACCACGGCGCCCGTCGCACGCAGCCGCTGCAGGGCGTCGGAAAGGAAGTCGAAGGCACCGGCCGCCGGCGCCGCGGAGTCGAAGATGTCGCCAGCGACGACGACGACATCGACCCCGTGCTCGGGCACGAAGTCGGTCAGGGCGCGGAGCACCGTGTCGAGGTGCTCGAGAGTCGACTCACCGTGAAAGGTGCGGCCGATGTGCCAGTCAGAGGTGTGCAGGATGCGCATGCTCGCAGGCTAGCGCGAGCCTACGACACGCTCCTCGCGCACGCCGACGAGCCGCCGGGCCTGGGTGACGAGGAACCACACGAGCAGCACGAACAACACGGCATCGGCGCCGATATAGAAGTAGTGGGTGAGCGAGCCTCCCTCGCCACCTGCCAGCACTTCGTTCGTGTGTCGGGCGAGCAAAGGGCGAATAATTGTGAACTTCACGGCGAACACCGCGACAACACTGATCGCGAGCCACCATGAGCGGCGATCCGCCCGGCCACGCCAGAGTGCAATGACGAGCACGAGCGCAATGACGAGTTCGGTGAAGTTCATCGCGAGGAACACGAGCCGGCCGATCCCGAGCCCGAGCGGAATCGTGATGCCGGGCGCCTGAAACTTCAGCGGCGCCTCGATGAGGTCAATGGCGATGATGAGGCCGAGCCACACGGCCGGAAGGATGAGTCGCAGGGCCTGCCACACTCGAATCGACATGGCATAACTCTACGCCTTGTCGAGATCTGGAGCCGGTCGCGTTACGCGCCCGGCGCCGTTACAAAGTCGATGAGTTCCTCGACGCGGCCGATCACCGACGGCTCGAGGTCGTTCCAGTTGCGTACCTGGCCGAGGATGCGCTGCCAGGCGCGCGCGATGTCGGCCTGCTCCTCGTGCGGCCAGCCAAGGTGCGCGCAGATGCCGTGCTTCCACGACTGCCCGCGCGGGATGTACGGCCACTCGCGCATCCCGAGCCGCTCGGGTCGCACCGCTTGCCACACGTCGATATAGGGATGCCCGAGCACGAGCACGCAGTCGCTCCCGAACTGGCGCATGATGCCATCGGCGATGCGGGTCTCTTTCGAACCTGCGACGAGGTGGTCGAGCAGGATGCCCGCGCGGCGCTCGCCGCCTGGGGCGAACTCGCGCAGTACCTCCTCGAGGTGGTCGGCACCCTCGAGATACTCGACCGCGACGCCCTCGATGCGCAGGTCGTGCCCCCACACCTTCTCGACGAGCTCGGCGTCGTGGCGGCCCTCGACGAAGATGCGCCCGGCTCGAGCGACGCGGGCTCGCGCCCCCTCGACGTACACCGAGCCCGAGGCGCTCCGGGAAGGTGTCTTGGATCGCGGCGCGCCGAACTTCAGGGTGACGGCGCCGTCGTCGTCGAAGAACAGGCCGTGCCGAGGGAACTTGCGCTGCGCGCCGTCGGCGTCACGCAGGGTCACCGTCTCGCGGTCGGCGCCGACGAGTTGACCGAAGAACTCGGTGCCGGGATCTTCGAGCCACATCCCCTTGCGAGCGGCGACCGGCCGCGGTCCCTTCGGGCGGCGCGATTCGCGCATCCGGGCAATCGGGTCGTTGTCGTACCGGTCGTCCATAATGACCGTGAGTTTACTGGCCCGCGCCCACCTTCCTTGTTTCGGCGTGCGCTAAGCTGATTGCTCTCATCGAGCAGGAGGAATACATGTCGCAGAACGACGAGCGCGACCTGAATCAGGCCCGCGGCAACGCCGACGCGTCAGCAGAGCAGTCGTCGACGATGTCGTTCACGGGAGACTTCAGCGCCCAGCTCGCCGCACTCATTGCGGGTGGCGTCTCGAAGGAGGAGATGGACTCGATCGGCGCGCTGCCGTCGGGTTCGGCCCTGCTCATCGTTCGCCGGGGGAGCAATGTCGGTGCGCGGTTCCTGCTCGACACAGACCTGCAGATCGCCGGGCGTCACCCGAACGCCGAGATCTTCCTCGACGACGTGACCGTCTCGCGCCGTCACGCCGAGTTCACGCGCACGGGTCGCACGTTCCAGGTGCGCGACCTCGGCTCGCTCAACGGCACGTACTACAACGGCGAGAGCATCAACCAGGCCCAGCTTTCGAATGGCGGCGAAGTACAGATCGGCAAGTACCGACTCACCTTCTACGCCTCGCCCCTCGACGTTCCCACCGCACAGTCGGCGCAGTAGCCCGTGGCCGCCTCAACCGCGGCTGCCGGGCCAGCTGGCTCGACACCGAAACTCTCGATTGGGCAGGTGCTGCAGCGCCTCGGCGCTGAGCATCCCGAGCTCACGCCTTCGAAGATTCGGTTTCTCGAGGAACAGGGGCTCGTGCATCCCGCGCGCACCGAGAAGGGCTACCGCAAGTACTCCGACCAAGACGTGCAGCGCATCCGCGTTGTGCTCTCGCTGCAGCGCGATCACTACCTCCCGCTCAAGGTGATCGGCGAGTACCTCGAGGCGGTCGACCGCGGCGAGTCGCCGAAGCTTCCGGGCGCTACCGCGGCGTCGCGCCAGCCCGCCGAATCGAATCCCGCGGCCGCCCTCGGGATTCTCGAGACGGGGCTCGAGCTGCGGCGCGACGAGCTGCTGCAGCGCTCGGGCGCCTCACGCGATCTGCTCGAGGCGGCGCACACCGCTGGCCTCATCGCGCGCGCCATGCGCTATGGCGAAGACGAGCTCGTCCTCCTCTCAACCCTCGTCGAGCTCGAGCAGTCGGGCATCCAGCCGCGCCACCTGCGCCCGTACCGCTCGGCGGCGCAGCACGATCTCGGCCTCGTCGAGCGCGCGATCACGCCGCTCAAGCGTGGCCGCGATGCGTCGGCGAAGGCCCGGGCCGACGCGAAGGCCGACGAGCTCGCCACCGCGCTCGAGCGAGTGCGCACGTCGCTGCTGCGGCAGGGTCTGCGCGACCGCCGCGGGTAACCGACGCGGCCGCAGATCACGGTTTGGTCTCACCCTCAACTTGAACTTGAGGGTTGCGGCGAGTCACCGCGCTAGTGCGCCGATCAATGACACGATTTCATCGTTGTAATTCGACCTCGATGAACGACGCGGGCTCGCCTACACTGGGATGAGCCGACCTTCATCTTGGATGTGCAATGCGCGACTTGCTCGGCGAGCCGCGCCCGCGCGTCTGAGGCGAAGCGTAAGACTGACTGCAACGCACTTGCGCGACATCGCGCACACAGCAGACCGGCACGGCTCGGTTGGAAAGGGACACGCCATGGGCGCACGCGAAGATGCAGACGGGCAGCCGTTGCACGGAGAGCTGCTGTTCACCGACGGGCTTCCCGACCTCGACCCGAACCTCGGGTACCGCGGCGCCGTTGCCGCACGGGTCGCGGGCATCACGTATCGACAGCTCGACTACTGGGCACGCACGCAGCTCGTCGAGCCGACCATCAAGAATGCGTCGGGCTCGGGGTCGCAGCGGCTGTACTCGTTCCGCGACATCCTCGTACTGAAGCTCGTGAAGCGCCTGCTTGAGACGGGCATTTCGCTGCAGCAGATTCGCGTCGCCGTCGAGCAGCTCCACGACGCCGGCATTACCGACCTCGCGCAGACGACCCTCATGTCCGATGGCGCGAGCGTCTACCTCTGCACCTCAAACGACCAGGTCATCGACCTCGTGCAGCGCGGCCAGGGCGTCTTCGGCATCTTCGTCGGCCAGGTGCTCCGCGAGGTTGAGACGAACCTCGTCGACATCGAGACCGAGCAGGCCGAGCCCGAAGACGAGCTCGCGGCGCGTCGCCGGAAGCGCGTCAGCTAACCAATTTCTTTCCCGAGATCGCGAACTTGTATGAATCGTTCGCGATCTCGGCGTTTTCCCTGGGGGCCGACACAACGCTGTGACGGCGCGTTCCAATTCGTGTGTACAGCTTGTTAACTCCGGGCCTTCAGCGGGTTACTGTGATTCCACCCAGACAACGAAGTACAGCCACTTCCGAGACCCGGAAGAGTGAGGGGAAGCGTGTTCAAGAAGGTACTCGTCGCGAACCGCGGTGAAATTGCAATTCGCGGATTCCGTGCCGCCGTCGAACTCGGAGCGAAGACGGTTGCCGTCTACCCGTTCGAAGACCGGAATTCGCTCCACCGCCTCAAGGCCGACGAGGCCTACGAGATTGGCTCAGAGGGGTCGCCCGTTCAGGCGTACCTCAACATCGATGAGATTATTCGCGTCGCGAAGCTCTCGGGGGCCGACGCGATTTACCCGGGCTACGGGTTCCTGTCAGAGAACGCCGACTTCGCGAAGGCCTGCGCCGACAACGGCATCAAGTTCATTGGTCCGTCGCAGACCGTACTCGCCTCGGCGGGCAACAAGGTGCACGCGAAGGAGCAAGCAATCGCCGCGGGCGTGCCCGTGCTCGCCTCGAGCGAGCCCTCGACCGACATCGAGGCGCTCATCGCGGCGGCCGACGAGATCGGCTACCCCGTGTTCGCAAAGGCGGTCGCGGGCGGTGGCGGTCGCGGCATGCGCCGCGTCGAGCGCAAGGAAGACCTCCGCGACGCGCTCGAGTCGGCAATGAACGAGGCGAAGAGCGCGTTCGGCGACGCCACGATGTTCATCGAGCAGGCCGTGCTGCGCCCGCGCCACATCGAGGTGCAAGTGCTCGCCGACGAGTCGGGTTCGACCGTGCACCTGTTCGAGCGTGACTGCTCGGTGCAGCGACGCCACCAGAAGGTCATCGAGATCGCCCCCGCCCCGAACCTCGACCAGGGCATCCGCGACGCGATCTACCGCGACGCCGTGAAGTTCGCCGAGTCGATCGACTACGTCAATGCCGGCACCGTCGAGTTCCTCGTCGACACCGAGGGTGACCGCGCGGGCCAGCACGTGTTCATCGAGATGAACCCGCGCATTCAGGTCGAGCACACCGTCACCGAAGAAATCACCGACGTCGACCTCGTGCAGTCGCAGATGCGCATCGCGTCGGGCGAGACCCTCGAAGAGCTCGGGCTCACGCAGCCGACGATTCAGCGGCGCGGATACGCGATCCAGGCGCGCATCACGACCGAAGACCCCTCGCAGGGATTCCGCCCCGACTCAGGCACGATCACCGCCTACCGGTCGGCGGGTGGCTCGGGCATCCGCATCGACGGCGGCACGGTCGCGACGGGTGCCGAGGTGCTGCCCTACTTCGACTCGCTGCTGCTCAAGCTCATCGCGCACGGAAGCGACTTCCAGACCGCGGTGCGCCGCGCGCTGCGCGCCCTGCGAGAATTCCGCATCCGCGGCATCGCGACGAACATCCCCTTCATCGAGAAGGTGCTCGCCGACCCCACCTTCATCGCGGGGGAGGTCTCGACCGACTTCATCGAGAAGCGACCCGAGCTGCTGCAGTACCGCAAGTCGGCGAACCGCGGCACGAAGATTCTCAACTGGCTCGCCGACGTCACCGTCAACAAGCCGAACGGTGAGCGCCCCGGCGACCTGCAGCCGAAGGTGAAGCTTCCCGCCCTCGGCGAGGCCGAGGCGCCCGCGGGGGAGCGGCAGCTCCTGCGCGAACTCGGCCCCGAGGCCTGGGCGAAGCGCCTGCGCGACGACACGCAGTTGCGCGTCACCGACACGACGTTCCGCGACGCGCACCAGTCGCTGCTCGCGACTCGCGTGCGAACCGCCGACCTGCTCGAAGCAGCCCCGTTCGTGTCGCGCCAGCTGCCGCAGCTGCTCTCGGTCGAGGCGTGGGGCGGCGCGACCTACGACGTGGCGCTGCGGTTCCTCGGGGAAGACCCGTGGGCCCGTCTCGCGCAGCTCAGCGAGGCGATGCCGAACCTCCCGATCCAGATGCTGCTGCGCGGGCGCAACACCGTTGGGTACACGCCGTACCCGACGAAGCTCACCGACGCGTTCGTGCGCGAGGCGGCCGAGACGGGCGTCGACATTTTCCGCATCTTCGACGCGCTCAATGACGTCGAGCAGATGCGCCCCGCGATCGAGGCCGTGCGCGCGACCGGCACGACCGTCGCCGAGGTTGCGATGTGCTACACCGGCAACCTGCTCGACCCGAACGAGTCGCTCTACACGCTCGACTACTACCTCGAGCTCGCCGACCGTATCGTCGACGCCGGGGCGCACGTGCTCGCGATCAAGGACATGGCCGGCCTGCTGCGGCCCGCAGCAGCGGCGAAGCTCGTCACGGCGCTGCGCGAACGCTTCGACCTGCCCGTGCACCTCCACACGCACGACACGGCGGGCGGCCAGCTTGCGACGCTCGTCGCCGCGGCGAGCGCCGGGGTCGACGCCGTCGACGTCGCGGCCGCGCCCATGTCGGGCACGACGAGCCAGGTGTCGATGAGCGCGCTCGTCGCCGCCCTCGCGAACACCGAGCGCGACACCGGCATCGACCTCGAGGCCGTCACCGACCTCGAGCCGTACTGGGAGGCCGTGCGCGCGATCTACCGCCCGTTCGAGTCGGGCCTGCCGTCGCCCACGGGTCGCGTCTACCGCCACGAGATTCCCGGCGGGCAGCTGTCGAACCTGCGCCAGCAGGCGATCGCCCTCGGCCTCGCGAACGACTTCGAGCGCATCGAAGACATGTACGAGGCCGCCGACCGGATCCTCGGCCGACTGCCGAAGGTGACGCCGTCGTCGAAGGTCGTGGGTGACCTCGCCCTCCACCTTGTCGCGGTGAACGCCGACCCGAAGGACTTCGAGGAACACCCCGAGAACTACGACGTGCCCGCGTCGGTCATCGGGTTCCTCGCGGGCGAGCTCGGCGACCTGCCCGGCGGCTGGCCGGAACCGTTCCGCACGAAGGCGCTGCGCGGCCAGAACCCCAACGTCGACGTGAAGCCACTCACGGCGGCCGACGAGGCCGCCCTCGATGCCGACTCGGCGACGCGTCGCGCGGCACTGAACCGGCTGCTCTTCCCACAGCCCACGGCGATCTTCGATGACATTCGCGACCTGTTCGGCGACCTCTCGATGGTCGACACGCTCGACTACCTCTACGGCCTCGAGCCGGGCGAGGAGTACCGGGTGCAGCTCGAGCGCGGCGTCGACCTGTTCATCACGCTCGAGGCGATCGGCGAGCCCGACGAGTCGGGTACCCGCACCGTCATGGCGACCCTGAACGGCCAGCTGCGCCCCGTGCTCGTGCGCGATCGGAGCATCAAGGTCGAGGAGGTCGAGCGCGAGAAGGCCGACCCATCGAACGCCGGCCACGTTGCCGCGCCGTTCTCGGGCACCGTCACGGTGCGCATTGAGGAGGGCCAGCACGTCGAGCAGGGCGATCAGATCGCAACGATCGAGGCCATGAAGATGGAGGCGGCGATCACCGCCGGGTGCGCGGGTACGATTGACCGGGTGGTGCTCCAGGCACCGCAGTCGGTTGACAACGGCGACCTCGTTGCCGTCATCCGACCCGACGACTCCACCGGGGTGTGACGAGCGACTCGTAGGCGCGCACGGGCATCCCCGGCACGAAAGGGGATGCCCGTGGCGACTGCCAGCGCGACCGAATCGTTCGACCTCATCATCATTGGGGCGGGATCGGGAAACACGATCGCGTCGCCCGAGTTCGCCAACTGGCGCATCGCGATCGTCGACGATGGCCGCTGGTTCGGCGGCACGTGCCTCAACGCCGGCTGCATCCCGACGAAGATGTTCGTGCACCCCGCCGACGTCGCCCGCGACGTGCGCACTGGCGAACACCTCGGCGTTAGCGGCACGGCCACGCTCGACTGGCCGTCCGTGCGCGACCGCGTGTTCGGCCGCATCGACGCGATCTCGCACAGCGGCGAGGAGTACCGCGATC
This sequence comes from [Zimmermannella] faecalis ATCC 13722, assembly GCF_000381765.1. GTDB lineage: Bacteria > Actinomycetota > Actinomycetes > Actinomycetales > Microbacteriaceae > Gulosibacter > Gulosibacter faecalis. Next base: position 110,939 of record NZ_KB907074.1, read on the forward strand.
ACGGCGAACCGAATATCTCGCTCGTGCGCGAAACCGTTGTCTTCACGGGGGAGCGTGAGCTGCGCACGACGTCGGGCCGTCGACTTCATGGCGACCGGATCGTCGTGGCCGCCGGTTCGCGACCACGCGAGCTCGCGTCCATCCCGTTCGGCGACCGCGTGATCTCGAGCGACGACGCACTGCGCCTCGACGCGCTCCCAGACCGCGTCGTCGTCATCGGCGGTGGCGCCGTCGCGTGCGAGTTCGCGGCCGTGTACTCGTCATTCGGTGCCGAGGTGACCCAGCTCGTCCGCTCGGCGCCGCTGCGCTCGGGCGATGCCGACGTCTCCGAGACGTTCACGAAGCTCGCGGGCGAGCAGTGGGACCTGCGCTGCGGCGTCGAGGTCGCCTCGTCGCGCACGACCGAGGCGGGCGTGCACCTCGAGCTCTCCGACGGAACCGAGCTCGACACCTCGCTCGTGCTCGTCGCCGCCGGCCGGGTTCCGAACACCGACCGGGTCGCCGCGGCCGCGGCCGGTTTCGACGTTGCGTCCGACGGCCTACTCGAGGTCGACGAGTTTCAGCGGGTCGTGCGCGACGGCGCTGCCGTCGAAGGAATCTATGCCCTGGGCGACGTGAGCTCGCCGCACCAGCTCAAGCACGTCGCGAACCAGGATGCGCGCATCGTCGCGACCAACCTGCTGCGCGAGCGCGCGGGGGAGCCGCTCGTCGCGAATACCCTCGGGCCGGTGCCGTACGCCGTGTTCACCGCCCCCGAAGTCGCCCACTTCGGGCAAACGCTCGATACCGCTCGCGAGGCTGGCCTCGACGCCTTCGAGGTGCGGCACGACTACGGCTGGACCGCGTGGGGCTGGGCCCTCGACGACACGACGAGCTTCGCGAAGCTCGTCGTCGAGCGCGAGAGCGGAAAGCTCCTCGGCGCGCACATCATCGGCCCCGACGCGCCGATTCTGCTGCAACCGCTCGTGCAGGCCGCGAGCTTCGTGCAATCCGTGCGCGGACTCGCGCGCGGGCAGTACTGGCCGCACCCGGCCGCAACCGAAATCATCGAAAACGCCCTGTTGAAGGCGGAGGAGGAACTGAGCGCGTGACCATCCGCGAAATCCGGTACTACGGCGACCCCGTACTGCGCACGAAGGCCGACCCGATCACGACGATTGACGACCGCATCCGCGGGCTCGTCGCCGACCTCGTCGAGACGACCGACATGGATGGCCGCGCCGGCGTCGCCGCGCCGCAGATCGGCGTCTCGCTGCGCGCCTTTAGCTACAACGTTGAGGGCAAGGTCGGGTACATCCTCAACCCGGTCGTCGAGGAGCTCTCGGGCGAGCCCGAGGAGATCGACGAGGGCTGCCTCTCAGTGCCTGGACTCTGGTTCAAGACGAAGCGATACCCGCACGCTCGCGTGCGCGGCACCGATCTCGACGGTAACGAGATCGTGCTCGAGGGCGACGGCCTCATGGCGCAGATGCTGCAGCACGAGTGTGACCACCTCGACGGGACGGTGTACGTCGACACGCTCTCGAAGGATGAGCGCCGCCGCGCCCTGCGGGAAATCCGCGAGAGCGACTGGTTCTAAGAACCAGCCGCTCTCGGCGAGGGGTGCGCTACAGCGTCGGGACCGAACTCGTCTTCGAGTAGATCTCAGCGATCACGGGCGCGACGCGCTCGAGCACGACCTTGCGCTTGATCGAGAGCTTCGGCGTAAGCGTGCCGTCTTCGATCGAGAATACGTAGTCGAGCACGCGGAACTCGCGGATCGACTCGGCGCGCGATACCTGCGTGTTCGCGCGGTCGATGACCGACTGCAGGTGCGATCGCACGCGGTCGTGCGTCGACGCCTCGGCGAGCGACATGTTCGGGTTCAGCCCCTGCGTCTCGAGCCACTTCGGCAGCATCTCGGGGTCGAGGGTGATGATCGCCGCGATGAACGGCTTCTGATCGCCCACGAGCACGCACTCGCCCACGATGGCGTCGGAACGGATCGGATCCTCGAACGTCGCGGGCGACACGTTCTTGCCACCGGCGGTCACGATGATGTCCTTCGTGCGTCCCGTGATCGTGAGGTACCCGTCGTCGTCGAGCGAACCGACGTCACCCGTGCGGAACCAGCCGTCCTCGGTGAACGCCTCGGTCGTGGCCTCGGGGTTGTTGAGGTACTCGCGGAACACATCGACCCCCTTCACGAGCACCTCGCCGTCGTCGGCGATGCGCACGCTGACGCCCGGCAGGGGCGGGCCGACGGTGCCGATCTTGAACGCGCCCGGCAGGTTCACTGAAACCGGCGCGGTCGTCTCGGTGAGCCCGTAGCCCTCGAGCACCTGCACGCCAAGCGCGCGGTAGAAGTGCCCCAAGAACAGGCCGAGCGGGGCCGAACCCGATACGGCGTGCTCGACGCGACCGCCAAGGGTCTCCCGCAGCTTCGCGAACACGAGCTTGTCGAAGAGCTTGAACTGAAGGCGGATGCCGAGCGGCACCTTGCCCTCGTCGAGCGCACGAGAGTACGCGACACCAACCTTGACGGCCCGCTCGAAGATCTTCCGCTTGCCGCCCTCGGTCGCCTTCTGCAGCGCCGAGTTGTAGACCTTCTCGAACACGCGGGGAACCGCGAGCAGGAACGTCGGGTGGAAGGTTCCGAGCGACTGCACGAGCTGCGTCGTGTCGTGCTGGTGCCCCACCTTGACACCGGTCGAGACACAGAGGATCGAGATGAACCGGGCAAACACGTGCGCGAGCGTGACGAACAGCAGCGTCGACGCCTCGGGCTTGCGCACGAGCGCGCCAAGCGGCGACTCCACGTTCCGCACGAGCTCGACGAAATTGCTGTGGGTGAGCACGGTGCCCTTCGGGCGGCCGGTCGAGCCCGACGTATAGATGATCGTCGCAACGTCGTCAGCCTTCGCCGCGCTGCGCGCCTGCTCGAGCTGCGCATCCGTCACCTCGGTGCCGGCGGAGCGCAGCTCGTCGAGCGCGCCGTTCGCGAGGTTCCATCGCCACGTGAGTTTGGGGGCGTCGGCGGAGATGCTGTCGTAGAGCGAGCCGAGCGCGTCATCCTCCACCATGAGGCCCTTCGCCCCGGAGTCGGTGAGCATCCACTGCAGCTGCGCGGGCGAGCTCGTCTCGTAGACGGGCACCATGACGGCGCCCGCGGTGAGCAGCGCGTAGTCCACGAGCGTCCACTCGTAGCTCGTGACGCAGAGAAACGCGATGCGGTCTCCCGGCTGCACACCGGCGGCGATGAGTCCCTTCGCGATGGCGTTCACGTCGGACGCGAACTCGGCAGTCGAAATGTTGCGCCAGCCGTCGCCCTCCGGCACCGCGAAGAGCGGCGCGTTCGGGCGCAGGTCGACCTGTCGCAGCAGGAGGTCGGTGATGTTGAGTTCGGGGTCCGCCGGCACGATCGGGGGAGAGACGCGTTCGATGACCCGATTCCCATCTCGTGTGATCTCGGCCTTTGGGCTCTCGGACATCCGGGGTGCCTCCTCGTTGAGTGTTCACGGTGCGCTTGCGTTCGCATCATTCTAGGCGGCGGCGCCGTGAGGGTATGCCAGGCGGGTATGATTGCAGTCGCGCAATTGGAGGTATGGTCCCGCATGATTTATTGGCTGCTCAAGCACATTGTGGCTGGCCCCATCCTCCGCAGCCTTTTTGGCCCGGATATTGTGGGAGCCGAGCATCTGCCGAAGAAGAAGGGCGCCGTGATTTTCGCGTCGAACCACCTCTCGGTGATCGACTCGTTTTTGCTCCCGCTCGTGTTGCGCCGCCGCATTTACTTCCTTGCAAAGTCGGAGTACTTCACGGGGAAAGGCATCAAGGGCACGTTCGTGCGCTGGTTCTTTAAGTCGACGGGGATGCTCTCGATTGACCGCTCCGGCGGCAAGGCTTCTGAGGCCTCGCTGCGCACTGGCCTCGAGGTGCTCAACCGCGGCGAATGGCTCGGCATCTACCCCGAGGGCACGCGCAGCCCCGACGCCCGGCTCTACCGCGGCCGCACCGGCATCGCCCGCATGATTCTCGAGTGCGAGCGGCCCGTGCAGGTCGTTCCGGTCGTCATGGTCGACGCCGAGAAGATCATGCCGATCGGCGCGAAGCGACCAAAGCCGGGCAAGGTCACGATTCGCTTCGGCGAGCCCCTCGACTTCTCGCGCTACCACGGCATGTCGGGCAACCGGTTCGTGCTGCGCGCCATCACCGACGAAGTCATGAGCGAGATCGCAATCCTCAGCGAGCAGGAGTACGTCGACGGCTACGCCTCGTCGTATAAGCGTGCGGCTGCGGCCTAGGCCACAGTCGCACCGGCTCGGCGCGGGAATGCCCCCGCGATCCGGCGCGTTCGCCCGAGCGAGCGCCGACCCAATACTTTGATCGAGCAATCTCCAGAAAGACACCGAACATGACGCATCCCGTGCCACTTCAGACGTCCCCCATCGACCTTTCCGGTCTCGAGGCCTGGCGTGACAAGCCCATCAAGCAGCAGCCCGCGTGGCCCGACAAGGCCGCGGCGCAGCGCGTCGTGACGGAGCTCTCGAAGCGCCCGCCGCTCGTGTTTGCGGGCGAGGTCGACCGCCTCCGCACCCGTCTCGCCGACGCGGCCGCGGGCGGGGCCTTCGTGCTGCAGGGCGGCGACTGCGCCGAGACGTTCTCGGGCGCTACGGCCGACAAGATCCGTGCCCGCGTTTCGACGATCCTGCAGATGGCGCTCGTGCTCACCTACGGCGCCTCGATGCCGGTCGTGAAGATGGGCCGCATGGCCGGCCAGTTCGCAAAGCCGCGCTCGAGCGACACCGAAACCCGCGAGGGCGTGACCCTGCCCGCGTACCGCGGCGACATTGTGAATGACTTCGCGTTCACGCCCGAGTCGCGCACGCCCAACCCTGAGCGCATGCTCGAGGGCTACCACGTCTCGGCATCGACGCTCAACCTGATCCGCGCGTTCACGACCGGTGGCTTCGCAGACATGCGTGAGGTGCACTCGTGGAACACGGGCTTCGCGAAGAACCCCGCGAACTCGCGCTACGACGCGATGGCCCGCGACATCGATCGCGCCCTCGGCTTCATGGCGGCTACCGGCGCCGACTTCGAGGCGATGAAGGAGGTCGAGTTCTACGTCGGCCACGAGGGACTGCTGCTCGAGTACGAGCGGGCGCTCACCCGCATCGACTCGCGCACGGGGCACCCGTACGACACGTCGGCGCACTTCATCTGGATCGGCGAGCGCACCCGCGACCTCGACGAGGCGCACATGGACTACTTCGCGCGCGTGCGGAACCCGCTCGGCGTGAAGCTTGGCCCGTCGACGACGCCCGAGACGATGCACCGCATCATTGAGAAGCTCGACCCGAACCGCGAGCCGGGCCGCCTGACGTTCATCACGCGCATGGGCGCCGGGAAGATTCGCGACGTGCTGCCGGGCCTGCTCGAGGCCTCGAAGGCCGAGGAGTCGACGCCGCTGTGGGTCACCGACCCGATGCACGGCAACGGCTTCACGAGCGAGCGCGGCTTCAAGACCCGCAACTTCGACGACATCGTCGACGAGGTGAAGGGCTTCTTCGAATCGCACCAGCAGGCCGGTACGCATCCCGGCGGCATTCACGTCGAGCTCACCGGCGACGACGTCACCGAGTGCCTCGGCGGCTCCGAGCACATCGACGAGGACGCCCTCGCGACGCGCTACGAGTCGCTCTGCGACCCTCGCCTCAACCACATGCAGTCGCTCGAGCTCGCGTTCCTCGTCGCCGAGCTGCTGCAGCAGCGCGGCTAGAACTCGTAGGTGGCGGAGATCTTGATGGTCGAGCCTCGCTCGACCTCTTCTCCGCCGCCCGGCGACTGCGCCGACACCTTCGCGTCGTCGAGCAGCACGCTCGGGATGCTGTGATCGACCTCGAAGCCTGCGGCCTCGAGCTCGGCGATCGCCTCCTTCGCGCCCTTGCCCGTGACGTCGGGTACCTCGACGAGGTCGGGCCCGAGCGACACCACGAGGTTCACGGTCGACCCCGGCACCATGGGGTCGGCCGTGTTCTCTTGCGAGATCACGACCCCCGCGGGCACTGACGAGCTGTACTGCTCGCTCACGACGGCGCCGCTGAGGCCGACGTTGTCGAGCGCGGCCTGCGCCTCGTTCTGTCCCATGCCCGTCACCTCGGGCACCGAGCCGGCCGACACGACGAGACGAATCGCCTGCTGCTCGGCCATCTCTTGGGGGAGCGCCTCGCCGGTCTCGGTCGTGCCGCGTATGACGTGGTCGGCCTCGAGTGATGAATTGAACTCAAGCGTGTGGGTCTCGGCGTCGACCGTGAAGCCGGCGTCGACGATCGCCTGCTCGGCCTCGGCCGTCGTGAGACCCTCGAGCGCGGGCACGGTGAGGATGCGCGGCCCGGCCGAGACCGTGAGGTTGACGGGGGTGTCGGGTGCGAGGCGAGTGTCGGGCGCCGGGTCCATCTCGATGACGGTGCCCTCGGGCACCTCGAGCGAATTCTCTTGCACGACTTCGCCGACGGTGAAGCCGGCGTCGACGATGCGCTGTTCGGCGTCGGCCTGCGCGAGTGAGGTGACGTCGGGCGTCGCGTCGTAAGAACCCGGGCCAACTCCCTGGTACCAGCCGAGCGCACCAGCAAAGAGTGCGAGCACGAGCACGACGATGGTCGCGACGACGCCCGAGCGGCGCTTTTGCCCGTTGAGCCGCTGTAGGCGTCGGGCCGCGGGTGCTCCCTCGGCGGCGGCCGGTACGACGGCGTAGTCGGGTTCATCGGCGAGCCTGTCGACGGGCCCGGTCGGCTGCAGGAGTGTGTTCGGGAGCGAGTCATTGTCCGACTCGGCGAGCAGGTGCATCCCGGTGTCGGTGAAGCGCTCGGTCGCGGCCGCGAACGACGTCGTCGCGCCGCCGCCCGAGATGATGTCGCGTTCGGCCTGCCGCAGCGCGGCGAGCATCGCGCCGGCGTCGGCCGGGCGGTCTTCGGGATCGCGCTCGGTCGCCCACACGACGAGGTCGTCGAGTTCGCCGGGCACGCCCGACTGGGCCTCGCTTGGGGGCGGAACGTTGTCGTTTGCGTGCCGGTAGGCGATGTTCACGGGTTCGTCGCCGCGGTACGGCTGCTCGCCGACGAGCATCTCGTACATCATGATGCCGGCTGAGTAGATGTCGCTGCGCACGTCGGCGAGGCCCTTGGTGACCAGCTCGGGCGCGAGGTACGCGATCGTGCCGAGCAGCACCGAACCGCTCGCCGTGTTGTTCGTCACGGCGCGCGAGAGGCCGAAGTCGGAGAGCTTGATGCGGCCGTCGTCGGCGAGCAGCACGTTCTCGGGCTTGATGTCGCGGTGGATGATGCCCTGACGGTGGGCGACCTGCAGGCCCGCGAGCACCGCATCCATGATGTCGATCGTCTGCTCGACCGTGAGCCGGTGGTGATCGTGCAGCAGGTCGCGCAGGGTGATACCCGGCACGTACTCCATGACGATGTACGCGAGCCCCTCGTCGTCGCCCTGGTCGTAGACATTTACGAGGTTCGGATGCGCGAGTCGCGCCGCCGACTGGGCCTCACGAATGAAGCGGTCGCGGAACGAGTCGTCGGCCGCGAGGTGCTCGTGCATGATCTTGATCGCGACGCGGCGGTCGAGTCGAAGGTCGGTCGCAACGAACACGGTCGCCATGCCGCCACGCGCGATGAGTGAGCGCACCTGGTACCGACCGTCGACGAGACGGCCAATGATGGCGTCGGAATTCACATGGCTCACGCTGGCAGGGTAGTCCGCCGCGCCAAATGACGGCGTGTGAAACTCCGCAACGCGTCGATCTCGCGGCGTGGTGGCAGGCGGGCGCCAGAATCTGCGACGATTACGGGGTGACCGAAGATAACGCCACGAACGTGTACGCCGACCACGACTGGATCACGCTGAAGGAGGCGGCCACCCAGCTCGGGGTGTCGTCGGGTCGACTCCACCGACTCATGGAGGAGCGCTACCTGTGCTCCGTGAAATACGACGGCGACAAGAAGATGCCGCAGGCGTTCGTCATCGACGGTGAGCCGCTCGCCGGCCTCCGCGGAACGCTCACGCTGCTCGCCGACCATGGCATCGAGGGCGACGAGGCGATGACCTGGCTGCTCACCGAAGACGACGGGCTCGGCGCGACGCCCGTGCGCGCGCTGCAGCAGGGGCGCAAGGCGCCCGTGCGCAAGCTCGTGCAGCTCTTCGCGGGCTAGCGAACGCTACGCGCGGCGGCGGGCCGTTCGCTCGGCGAGATCGACGAAGACGTCGCGGGTCGCGGGCGCGAGCTCGGCGGCGTCGATCGCCGCGACGGCCTCGTCGAGCCACGCCTGGATGCGCGCCTCGACGGCATCGAGCGCGCCCGTCGCGATGAGCTCGCGCTGCATTTCGGCGATCTCGTCGGCCCGCAGGTCGGGCTGCCCGAGGCGGGTCGCGAACAGCTCGCGCTCCCGCTCGTCGCCACGCGCCGCGAGCTCGGCGACGAGCAGCGTGCGCTTGCCCTCGCGGAGGTCGTCTCCGGTCGGCTTGCCGGTTTCGCGGGAATCGCCGAACACCCCGAGCACGTCGTCGCGGAGCTGAAACGCGAGGCCGAGGGGGAGTCCGATCGCGCTCGCGCGGTCAAGCTCGTCGGCGGTCGCGCCCGCGAGGCTCGCGCCGAGACGAAGCGGCGCCTCAACCGAGTAGCGGGCCGACTTCGAGGTCGCGATTGTGATCGCGCGGTCGACCCAGTCGGCGACGGGAATCACCGGCCACGCGAGCTCTTCGACCACGTCGAGGTACTGCCCGGCCGTCACCTCGGTGCGCATCCGGCTGAACTCGGCTGCCGCGCGGTCACTGCGTTCGGCGCGGACGCGCCCGCGCGCCGCCGTGAGCGCATCGTCGCTCCACATGAGCAGCAGGTCGCCCGCGAGGATGGCGGCCGAGGTGCCAAAGTGCTCGGCGTCTCCGGTCCAGCCTCGGTCGCCGTGCAGTGCCTCGAAGGCGCGATGCGTCGAGGGCATGCCTCGGCGCGTATCCGATCGGTCGAGCAGGTCGTCGTGGGCGAGGGCTGCAGCGTGAAAGAGCTCCACCGCGACCCCCGCATGCACGAGGGCGTCGGCGAGGTCCGGGTCGGTCTGTGCTGACGCGAGGCTCGCGCCGGCGGCGATGAACTGGGCCCGAGTGCGCTTGCCGCCGCTCGTAAAGCGCACGAGGTGATCGAGAAGCGGGCCGAGGTCGTTGCTGAGGCGCACGAGGCCGGGGCGATGCCGGTCGATGACCCGGGCGATCTCGTCGTTGACCTGGTCGATGATCGGGAAGCTTTCAGTCACGCGTTCATTCTATTCAGCGGTGAACGTCGTAGAATAAAGGTTCACCTTTCGACGGTGAGTTTTGACCGTGGGCAAGCGCCCGCAGACTGCGAGGTAATCATGGCACTCTCTGAGCAGGAGCAGCGGCTGCTTGACGAGATGGAACGCAGCCTCTACCAGCACGATGCCGACGTCGTTTCGACCGGCGCTTCGGGCGGGCTCGTCGTCACTGCCCGGTCGATCACCATCTCGGTGCTCGCCCTCGCAGCGGGCCTTGCGATCATTGTCGGCGCCATGGCCATCTCGCAGCCCTGGGCCGGGCTGCTCGGCTTCGTCGTGATGATCGGTGGCATCTACTGGGCGTTCTCGTCGGCCGGGCGCGCGGGCGGTAACGCTGCCAGCGACGCGGTCCCTGAGATGCCGAAGACCGGCGCGAGCGCGAAGCCGGGCGCCGGTGGCCGCGGCTTCATGGATCGCATGGAAGACCGCTGGGACCGTCGACAGGACGACCGGAGCTAGCGCTCCACCCCCAACCCCCACTTCGCTCCCCGAGCGAACGAAACGGGGCCGACCCTCACGGGTCGGCCCCGTTTTTTGGGTTTCCGAACCAAATTGGTGCCGCATTGGGGCAGATTCGCGGGTTTTCCCTCCACCGTCCTCCACCCGCCTCAAGCCCAGGAGTTTCCACGGTTCTCTCAGGAAAAACCTCGCGAAAATCGCCCCATATGAGCAAGTGGTGGGGTGTTGTGGAGTAAAGTGGTGGTCAATGGAACGAGGTGGGCGAACGGTGGCGAGGCCACCACGAGCTGAGGGGAGGCCGTGCCGATGTTTCTTGGTACGTACTCGCCCAAGCTCGACGAGAAGGGCCGACTGATCCTCCCCGCGAAGTTCCGTGAGCAGCTCGCCGAGGGCGTGGTGCTCACGCGTGGGCAGGAACGGTGCATCTACGTGTTCTCGAACGCCGAGTTCGAGGGGTTTCACGACCGCATCCGTCAGGCACCCGTGACGAGCAAGCAGGCGCGCGACTACCTGCGCCTGCTGCTGTCGGGAGCCCACGCCGAAGTTCCCGACAAGCAGGGCCGCGTCACCCTGCCGCAGCAGCTGCGGCAGTACGCGGGCCTCGACCGTGAGCTCGCGGTGATCGGTGCGGGAAGCCGCGCCGAGATCTGGGATGCCGAGGCCTGGAACAACTACGTAACCGCAAACGAAGCCGCGTTCTCCGAGACCGCAGAGGAGGTGATCCCGGGACTGTTCTAACCCTGTCGTGTGGCCCAGAGTCGGTCACCCTGACGCACCTTCCCCGGCGCCAGGTTGAGTGACTCGGGACCACGCGGCAGGGCGAGAACTCAGCGGAATGCGATGACCCGAGATCTCTCTTCGATTCACCTTCCCGTCATGCGCGAGCGCGTCGTCGAGATGCTTTCGCCGACCCTGTCGTCGCCGGGCGCGATCTACGTCGACTGCACCCTCGGCATGGGTGGCCACGCCGAGGCAGTACTCACCGCGAACCCGAACGCCCGCCTCGTCGGCATCGACCGCGACGAGGCCGCGCTCGAAATCGCCGGGGAGCGGCTCGCCCCGTTCTCCGAGCGCGTGACGCTCGCGCACGCCGTCTACGACGAGTTCGACGCGGTGCTCGACGATGCCGGCATCGACGAGGTCGACGCTGTCTTCTTCGACCTCGGCGTCTCATCGCTGCAGCTCGACGAGGCCGAGCGCGGCTTCTCGTACATGCGGGATGCGGCGCTCGACATGCGCATGGACCGCTCGCGCGGCGTCACGGCGGCGGAGCTCGTCGCCGAACTTTCCGAGGCCGAGCTGCGCGAGCTCTTTTACCGCTACGGCGATGAGAAGCTCGCGCCCCGCTACGCCGCTGCGATCGTGCGGGTCCGCGCCGAGCAGCCGATCGAGACGACCGGCCAGCTCGTCGACCTGCTGCAGGCGGCAACCCCGGCCGCGAAAAAGCACGCTGGTCACCCCGCGAAGCGCGTGTTTCAGGCGCTGCGGGTCGAGGTGAACGGCGAGCTCGACGCGCTCGAATCCGCGCTGCCGCAGGCGCTCGGGCGCGTGCGTGTCGGCGGACGCGTCGCCGTCGAGTCGTATCAGTCGCTCGAAGACCGCCTCGTCAAGCGCGTCTTTCAGGTCGCGAGCACCTCCGACGTGCCACGAGGCCTGCCCCTCACTCCCGACCAGCTCGAAGCCGAGTTCCGCTCCCTCACGAGGGGTGCCGAGCAGGCCACCGAGACCGAAGCCACCGAGAACCCGAGAGCAAAGCCCGTGCGCCTGCGCGCGGTCGAACGAATTCGGAGCCGAACCTCATGACCAGCGCACTACCCACACGTCGCCAGCAGCCGGCACCGGGCACGCAGCCGACGACGCAGTCGCGCCCGCGCCTGCGCGCCATCCCGGGCCTCGGAGGTCGGCCGAAGTTCTCGGGCCGGATGCTCGTGGTCGCGCTCGTAGCGCTCCTCATTGCCTTCTTTGTGCAGCTCGCGCTCTCGACGGTCATCATTCAGGACGCCTATCGCGCCGACGACCTCGAGAGCCAGCAGCTCGAGCTCGAGCGCGAACACACGGCGGCACTTGAAGCCTCCGACGCCGCCGCGTCGCCGCAGCATCTCGCTGAGCGCGCGACCGAACTCGGCATGGTGCCGAGCACCGGCAACTCCTACCTCGACCTGAACACGAACTCGCTCGTCGACGCCGTCGAGGGCAGCGTCGTCGCGGGCGGCGGCTCGGCAATCGACCCCTCGCTCGTGCCGAACGGCGTGCTCGACAGCAAGGACGACGAGGCCGCAGAAGCTGAGAAGGACTCCGAGGGCGGAGCGTCGAGCAAGGAAGAGGCGGAACCTGCCGTACCTTCTGAGTTCGAGCTTTCGTCGCCCTCCACGCACTAGCCCCGTGCGGCGGGGCGACCGGCCGCGAACGAACGGGAAGGAGCGTGGAATGGCCAAGACGCGCCGACGCAGCAGCCGGGCGACCCCCGTGCTCCTCGTCATCGTGTTCGTCATCGTGCTGTTCGCCGGACGCCTGCTGACCCTGCAGGTGTTCGACGCGAGCGCAATCAACGCGGAGGCTGATGGCCGCCGTGGGCAGACCTCGACCCTGTGGGGCACGCGCGGATCGATCACCGACGCGAACGGTGCCGTCCTGGCGTCGAGCGTCGACCGCTTTGACATCACGCTCGCACCGGTGAACATGAAGGACTTCAAGCGGCTCAACCCCGAGACGAACAAGTACGAGGAAATCTCGGTGCAGCAATCGCTCGAGCAGATCGCCGATGCCATCGATAAGGACGCCGACGATCTCAAGGCGTCGGTCGACGCGGTGCTCGCGGCCGACCCCGATGCGCAGTTCGGCTACCTCGCGCAGGGCGTGACGCTCGAGCAATACCAGGCCGTTCGCGACCTGCGCATCCCGTGGGTGTACTTCGAGCGGCACCCCGAACGCACGTATCCGAGCGGCGCCGTCGCGGGCAACCTCTCGGGATTCGTCGGCAGCGACGGCACGCCGCTTGCCGGGCTCGAGCTGCAGTACGACGCCTGTCTCGCCGGGCAGAACGGCGAGGAGACGTTCGAGCGCTCGCAAGACGGCGTCGCGATTCCCGGTTCGGTTGTCACGGTTTCGGATCCGGTGCAGGGCGGCACGCTGCAGCTCACGATTGACACCGACACGCAGTGGCGCGCCGACCAGATCATCGCCGAGCAGGTGCAGAAGACGAACGCGCTCTACGGCACCATCACCGTCGTCGACGTGAAGTCGGGCGCGCTCGTGGCCGCCTCCGAGTATCCGATCGTCGACCCCAACGACCCCGGCGAAAGCGATGCTGACGACCGCGGTTCGCGGACCTTCACCGCGCCGTATGAGCCCGGCTCGATCATGAAGCCGATCACGGCATCGATGCTCTACGACCAGGGCGTGCTCGACCCCTCCGAGGTCATCACGGTGCCCGACACGTGGGACAAGAACGGCGCGAAATTCGGCGACGACGCGCCCCACGACCCCGTCAAGATGAACATGAACGGCGTGCTCACGGAGTCGTCGAACGTCGGCACGGCGACCTTCGCCGATCGCCTCTCGGCACAGACCCGGCACGACTACCTGCTCAGCTACGGCCTCAACGAGACCACCGGGGTGAACTTCCTGGGCGAAGAACCGGGCATCGTGCGACCGGCCGAAGACTGGGATGCGCAGACGAACTACGCGTCGACGTTCGGCCACGGCGTCACCGCGACCGTTGCCCAGATGGCGAGCGCCTACCAGGCCCTCGCGAACGGCGGTTCGCACATCCCGCTGCAGCTCATCTCAGGCTGCACGCTCGAGGACGGCACCGTCACCGACCAGCCCGACACGACCCCGAGCCAGGTCGTCTCGCCAGAGGCTGCCGAGCTCGCGCTCGAGGGCATGGAATCCGTCGCACGAGAGGGCTGGCTCGCCGACCAGGTGCAGGTGCCCGGCTACCGCGTCGGCATCAAGACCGGTACCTCGGAGCGCGTCGACGCCGAGTCCGGCACGTACATTCACGGTTCGAACAACGTGTCGATGGTCGGAGTCGCCCCTATCGACGATCCGCAATACGTTGTGCTCGTGACGTTGGCCGACCCGACTACCATCACTACGAGCGCGGCCACCGCGCCGGCGTGGCAGCAGACGATGTCCTATGTGCTCTCCGCCAACAACGTCGCGCCCTCGCCGCAGCCGTATCCAGAAATCGACATCGTTCACTAGCACCAGGAAGACATTGCCCACAGACAGTATTCGCCCCCACCATGCCGCGGCGCGCATCCTTTCCGAGATGTGCGCCGAGTTCGGGCTCGAGGAGCCCGAAGGAGACGATCTCGAGTCGATCGAGGTCACGGGGGTCAGCAGCGACCACCAGCACGTCGAGTCGGGCGACATCTTCGTCGCGATTCCGGGGGAGCGTACGCACGGGGCGAACTTCGTCGCCGACGCGGTCGAGTCGGGCGCCGTCGCGGTGCTCACCGACCCGGCGGGGCGTGTGGTCGCCGCCGAAGCCAGCGTGCCCGTGCTCGTCGTCGACGACCCGCGGCTTGCGCTCGGGCACGTCGCGCGCTGGGTCTACCGCACCGACCCGGAGGCGCCGCGCCTATTCGGGGTCGCGGGGTCGGTAGGGAAGACGAGCGTTACATTCCTCATCGCCGACCTGTTCGAGCGCCTCGGCGTTGCGGCCGGGCTCTCGTCGTCGGCGGGCCGCAGAACGGGAGAGTCGCGCGTCGCCTCGACCCTGACGACCCCCGAGGCCGACGACCTGCACGCGCTGATCGCACGGATGCGCGAGGTCGGGGAGCGGGTCGCTGCGATTGAGATCTCGAGCCACGCCCTTGGCGGCGAGCGGCTTGCCGGCCTCGAGTTCGAGGTTGTTGGTCCGCTGAACTTCGCCGCCGACCGGCACGACGCCGAAGCGTTCGTTGAGGCAGAGCGCGACCTCGTCGACCCCGAGCTCGCGCGCCGCGCCGTGATTAACGTCGACAGCGAAGCGGGTCGCAGGCTTGTCGAGGCGGCTCGCATCCCCGTTGCGACGCTGAGCTCGCAGCCCGACTCCGACGCAGACTGGATCGTGGAGTGGCACAGCGACGACCAGGGCACCCGGTTCGAGGTCCGCGGACACGACGACCGGGTCGTTCGCAGCCACACGACGAAGCCCGGTGCACTCGCCGCCCTCAACGCGGCCTCGGCGATCGTCATGGTCGTCGAGGGCGGCTGGGCGACCGAGCAGATTCAGGATGCGCTCGACCGCACCGACGGGTTCGACGTTCGAATTCCCGGGCGGCTCGAGCGCGTGGCAGCTCGAGACGGAGCGCCCGCCGTCTACATCGACGGCGACGACAGCGCCGCCGCCGTGCGAACCGCGCTCACCTCCCTGCGAGCGCACACTCCCGGGCGCCTGTCGATCGTGGTGGGTGACGGCCAGGCGTTCGGCGCCGACGCGGCGTCGGTCGCGCACGAGCTCGCCGACCGCGTGCTCGTCGGGGGCGGCGACGAGCCGGCCACAGCGCAGGCACTCCAGCAGGCGCTCGCCGATGCGGATGCCGACGACACCGTGCTGTTCCTCGAGGCGCGGGCCGACGCGCTTCGCCACCTCGATGACGACAAGATCACTGACCCGACGCTCGAGCTCGCGCGTGACGCGCTGAGCGACGCTGGCTGGTAGGCGCATCCCACCGCCCGCGATCGAAGCAGACCAACGAAGAAGGACCAAACGCATGATCCCAATGACCCTCGCGGAAATCGCGCAGGCCGTCCGCGGCCAGCTCGTCCCGCACGGTGACGCGACCGAAGCCACCGTCGTGAGCGGGGTGAGCGACACCGACTCGCGCAACATTGGGGCCGGCGACATCTTCTTCGCAAAGCCCGGCGAGGTGACCGACGGCCACCTCTTCGCGGGGCGGGCGGTCGCGCAGGGCGCCGCGCTCGTCGTCGCCGAGCGCGAGCTCGCCGACGCGCCGGCGCCGCAGATCATCGTTGCCGATACCGTGACGGCGCTCGGTGACCTCGCGACGGAGGTCGTGGCTCGCGTGCGCGCACACGGCCGACTTCGAGTCATCGCCGTGACCGGCTCGAACGGCAAGACCACGACGAAGAACCTCCTGCGCGAGATCTTCTCGCGCCGCGGCAACGTCGTCGCCCCGATCGGCTCGTTCAACAACGAGGTCGGCGCACCCACGACGTTCCTGCAGGTAACCGAAGAGACTGACTGGCTCATCGCCGAAATGGGCGCGAGCGGCATCGGCCACATCGCCCGTCTCGCGCGGATGGCGCCGCCCGATGTCGCGATCGAACTCATGGTTGGGCTCGCGCACGCCGGCGAGTTCGGCGGCATCGAGAACGTCGAGCTCGCGAAGGCCGAGCTCGTGGAGGCACTCGGGGAGGGCGGGATCGCGGTGCTCAACGCCGACGACCCCCGCGTCGCGCGGATGGCCGCGAAAGCCCCCGGCAGGGTGGTCTGGTTCGGTCGCGGGCAGTCGGCCGAGATTCGCGCTGAAGAGGTCAGCGTCGCGAGCGACGGCACGCGTTTCACCCTCGTCGCACCGGGCGAGACGCCGGAGCAGGTGCATTTCCCGGTCATTGGCGAACATCACGTCATGAACGCCCTCGCGGCAACCGCCGCGGCACACGCGGTCGGCGTGCCGGTCGCCGACGTCGCCGACGTGCTGCGCGAGGTGACACTGGCCGAGCACGGCCGCATGGAGGTGCTCACCCGCGAGCCGATCACCGTGATCAACGACGCATACAACGCGAACCCGAACTCGATGGCCGCCGCTCTGCGCACCCTCGCCCAGATCGCCGACGACGGGCAGCGCAAGGTCGCGGTGCTCGGCGCCATGGCCGAGCTCGGCGAGTTCAGCGTCGCCGAGCACGACAAGCTCGGTGAACTCGCGGTCCGCCTCGACATCAACCGAATTGTCGTGGTCGGGCGCGATGCGCGCCCCCTCTACCTCGCCGCGGTGGCGCAGGGCAGCTGGGACAATGAGGCGTCGTTCAGCGAGAGCGCCGACGAGGCGTTCGAGCTGCTCACCCGCGAGTTGCGCGAGGGCGACCTCGTTCTCGTGAAAGCATCGAAGTCGTCGGGGCTGAACGACCTCGCGAATCGACTCGGAGACCACGTGAAGGGACGTCTGTCGTGATTGCAATCCTCATCGCCGGCGCGGTCGGGATGCTCTTCACGCTCACCCTGACGCCCGTGTTCGTGCGCCTGTTCAACAAGCTGCGCTGGGGTCAGTACGTCCGCGAAGACGGCCCGAAGGAGCACTACGCGAAGCGCGGCACCCCGACCATGGGCGGAATCGTCTTCGTGCTCGGCACGCTCGTCGCCTACTTCTTCTCGGCGCTCGTCACCCAGACCGCGCCGACCGGGGCCGGCCTGCTCATCCTGTTCATGATGGTCGGGCACGGGCTCGTCGGCTTCATCGACGACTTCCTCAAGGTGCGCAAGCACCAGTCACTCGGTCTCGGCGGCTGGCAGAAGATTGCCGGGCAGGTCATCGTCGCGGCGCTGTTCGCGCTCATCGGCCTGCAGCTCTCGAACGACGCGGGCGTGCCGCTCGTGTCGAGCCAGATTTCGGTCGTGCGCGACACGGGCATCGACTTCATGTCGCTCGGCATCATCGCCGGCACCCTGCTCGTCGTCATCTGGATCGTGCTCATCACGACCGCCGCCTCGAACGCGGTCAACGTCACCGACGGCCTCGACGGCCTCGCAACAGGCGCGTCGGTCATCGCAATCGGCACCTACGGCATCATCGGGTACTGGCAGTTCAACCAGCTCTGCGGCGGTGACCAGCTCTCGCACGACGTCGCGGCTGGCTGCTACGACGTGTATGCCCCGCTCGACCTCACGATCGTCGCCGCGGCGATCGTCGGCTCGCTCATCGGATTCCTCTGGTGGAACACGTCGCCCGCGAAGCTGTTCATGGGCGACACCGGCTCGCTCGCGCTCGGTGGCGCACTCGCCGCATTCGCGATCCTTACGCGCACCGAACTGCTCCTCGTGCTCGTTGGCGGTCTGTTCGTCATCGACACCGGCTCGGTCATCGTGCAGCGCATCTACTTCAAGCTCACGGGCGGCAAGCGCATCTTCCTCATGAGCCCCATCCACCACCACTATGAGCTCAAGGGCTGGGCCGAGCAGACGGTCGTCGTGCGGTTCTGGATCATCGCCGGGCTGTTTGCCGTGGTCGGCCTCGCGATCTTCTACGCCGAGTGGTCGATCTCGAGCGGAATGGTGTCCTGGTGAGCGCGCGCACTGACGCACTGACGAGCTGGCACGACGACTGGTCGGGGCTTCGCGTTGCCGTATTCGGCCTTGGCATGACGGGCTTCGCCGTCGCCGACACGCTCGCCGAGCTCGGTGCTGACGTGCTCGTGATCGCCGGCCGCCCCGATGCCGACCGCGAGCGCATCCTCGAGGTGCTCGGCGTGCCCGTCGAGATCGCGAGCGATGCGGATGCGGTGCCCGAGCGGCTCGTCGAATTCGCGCCCGAGCTCGTGGTCACATCTCCCGGATACGCCCCGCACCACGCGCTGCTGCGCTGGGCGGCCGATGCCGGCCTGCCGATCTGGGGCGACATCGAGCTCGCCTGGCGGCTTCGGGACAAGACGGGCACACCGTCGCAGTGGGTGCTCGTGACCGGCACGAACGGCAAAACGACGACGACGCAGCTCGCGGCGCACATGTTTGCCCAGGGCGGCGTGCGCGTCGCTCCGGCCGGCAACATCGGCATTCCTGTGCTCGACGCGGTGCGCGACCCCGAGGGGTTCGAGGTACTCGTCGTTGAGATCTCGAGCTACCAGCTGCACTTCACACACACCGTGTCGCCGCTCGCGGCGGTCGTGCTGAACATCGCCGAAGACCACCTCGACTGGCACGGCAGCTTCGACGCCTACCGGGCCGCAAAGGGCCGCGCGTACGAGCGGGTGCAGCGGGCGTGCGTCTACAACCTCGCCGACCCCGCGACCGAACGCCTCGTCGAGCAGGCCGACGTCATCGACGGTGCTCGGGCGATCGGCTTCGGCGTCGACGTGCCGGGCCCGAGCAACCTCGGCGTCGTTGACGGGATTCTCGTTGACCGCGCGTTCCTCGACGACCGGCGCAACTCGGCGCTCGAGCTCGCGACACTCGACGACCTGCGCGCCCGAAACCTCGGCGCGCGCCACCTCGTCGAAGACGTGCTCGCCGCCGCCGCGCTCGCTCGCGCGTACGGGGTAGAGCCCGCCGCGATCCGCGAGGCGATCACGACGTTCACGCCCGACCGGCACCGCAACGAACTCGTGCTCTCCGAGGCCGGGGTCATGTGGGTCGACGACTCGAAAGCAACGAACACCCATGCCGCGCAGGCGTCGCTCTCGGCGTATCGCTCGGTCGTGTGGGTCGTCGGCGGCCTCCTCAAGGGCGTCGACATTTCGCCGCTCGTGGCCGCGCACGCCGACCGCGTGCGCTCCGCGATCGTGATCGGCGTCGACCGCGACGAGGTGCTCCGCGCGTTCGCTCAACACGCGCCCGGCGTTCGGGTGATTGAGATCGATGTGCGCGACACTAGTGAGGTCATGCCGGAGGTCGTTGCGCGCGCCTCTGAGGTGGCGCTCGATGGCGACACGGTGCTGCTCGCACCGGCTGCCGCCTCGATGGATCAGTTCGACAGTTACGGCGACCGCGGCGACAAGTTCCGGGCGGCAGTAGAGCGCATGGCGCAGAGGGGAGCGGGCCAGGATGCCTCGAACCTCGGCGGCGACAGCGAGCCCGAGCGGTAGCGCGTACCGCATCAAGCTCTTCACGGGCGAGCGGTCCGCGAACCTGAACGCCTCGCTGCTCACCGGCATCGTGTTGGTGCTCGTCGGCTTCGGGTTGATCATGGTGCTCTCGAGTTCGGCGGTCGAAGAGTTTGCGGCGGGCAATGTCATTTCGTCGAAGTTCCTGAAGCAGTTCATCTTCGCGGCGATCGGCGTCCCGCTCATGCTCGTGGCCGCGCGCATCCCACTGCAGTTCTGGACCGGCCCGTTCGCGTGGCTCGCGCTCGGCGTCTCGGTCGTGCTGCAGGCGCTCGTGTTTACGCCCCTCGGCTTAGAGATCAACGGCAACCGCTCGTGGCTCGACTTCGGGGTCACCACGGTGCAGCCCGCCGAGTTCGCCAAGGTGGCGCTCGTGATCTGGCTCGGCCTCATGGTTGCCCGGAAGGGTGACAAGCTGCGGGAGCTGAAGCACCTGCTCGTGCCGGTCGGCCTCCCGGTCGCGGTCGTGATCGGCCTCGCCCTGCTCGGTAAGGACCTCGGCACGGTCATGGTCATCGGCGCGCTCGTGTTGGGCGCGCTCTGGTTCGGCGGCATCCGGATGCGCTACCTCGTCGGGCTCACGGCGTTCGCGGTCGCGGGAGCGGTATTGATGGCGATCATCTCGCCGAACCGCGTCGCCCGCATCACGAGCTTTTTCGACGGCTCGTGCGACTACGAGGGCCTGTGCTGGCAGACCTCACACGGCTTCTTCGCCCTCGCGCGGGGCGGACTCTTCGGGGTTGGGCTCGGCAACTCGACCGCGAAGTGGTCGTGGCTACCCGAGGCCGACAACGACTTCATCTTCGCGATCATTGGGGAGGAATTCGGTCTCGTCGGCGCGCTCGCCGTCATCCTGCTGTTCGGCGCGCTCGCCCTCGTGCTCCTGCGCATCTGGCGCGAGACCCGCAATCCGGCCGGTCGCGTCGTGATCGGTGGCGTGCTCGTGTGGTTCATCTTCCAGGCGTTCGTGAACATCGCGGTCGTGCTCGGCCTGCTGCCCGTGCTCGGCGTGCCGCTCCCGCTCCTCAGCTCCGGCGGCTCGGCGCTCATCACCTCGCTCTTCGCCATCGGGCTTGCGCTTTCGGTCGCCCGCGACAATCTCAAGCACGACCTCGACGCCGCAGCGTCACCCCGACGAAAGGTTTCTGCGAAGTGACCACCTACCTGCTCGCCGGCGGCGGCACCGCCGGCCACGTCAACCCGCTGCTCGCGACCGCCGACGCCATCCGCGTCGCGCACCCCGACGCGGAGGTGCTCGTGCTCGGCACGAAAGAGGGTCTCGAGCGTCGGCTCGTCCCAGAGCGCGGCTACGAGCTGCTCACGATCGACAAGGTGCCGTTCCCGCGGCGCGTCGGCCGCGCGGCCGTCGCCTTCCCCGCGCGGTTCCAGCGCGCTGTGCGGCAGGTGAAAGAGCTGATTCGCAGGCGCGGTGTCGACGTCGTCGTCGGGTTCGGTGGGTTCGCGTCGACGCCCGCCTATGTCGCGGCCCGCGGCCGAGTCCCGGTCGTCGTGCACGAAGCGAACGCAATTCCGGGCCTTGCGAACCGGCTCGGGGCCCGCTGGGCGAACGACGTCGCGGTCGTCTTCTCGAACACCCCGCTCGCCGGGGCCGAGGCCTTGGGGATGCCGCTGCGCCGCGAGATCGCCGACCTCGACCGCGACGCCGCCCGGTCCGAGGCACTCGAGTACTTCGGCCTCGTCCCGGAGCGCCGCACGCTCGTCGTGACGGGCGGCTCGCAGGGTGCGCGGCGCATCAACGAGACGATCCGCGAAGTCGCGCCGACGATCGTCGGCGGCCCGCACGGCGGCCACGACTGGCAGATCGTGCACATCGTCGGGCGGCTCACCCCCTTCGACGACCCGGGTGTCGAGCACTACCACGTCGTCGACTACTGCGACCGCATGGACCTCGCGTTCGCGGTTGCCGATTTCATCGTGGCCCGTGCCGGTTCGTCGACGGTGTCCGAACTCGCCGCCGTTGGGCTGCCCGCGCTCTACGTGCCCTACGCGGTCGGCAACGGCGAGCAGGCGAAGAACATCGCGAGCCTGCTCGAGGCCGGCGCCGCCCGCACCATTCCCGACGCCGAGTTCCTGCCGAGCCGCGTCGAAGCCGAGCTCCTGCCGCTACTTGCCGACGACGACACGCGTGCTGAACTCGGCCGTCGTGCTGCCGACCTTGGCGCCCGCGACGCCGCGGAGCAACTCACCGACATGATCGACCGGGCGGTCGCCGAGGGCCCGACCGGGCGGCGTATCCTGGGAGGCTGGCGGGAACGCCAGTCCGGTACCGCCTCGAAGGAGCAATAACGTGATCAGCCCAGACGCGACAGCGCAGATCCCCGACGAGATTCACCACGCACACTTCATCGGCATCGGTGGATCGGGCATGAGCGGCATCGCCTCGATGTTCCAGCAGCGCGGCGTGACCGTCTCGGGTTCCGACCGGAGCGCGAACGACTACACCGACCGCCTCGCCGCGGCCGGCGCGACCGTCAGCATCGGGCACGACGCCGCGAACCTCGCCGACACGGTCGACACCGTGGTGGTGACTTCGGCACTGTGGCCCGACAACCCCGAGCTCGTGCTCGCGCGCGAACGCGGCCTCAATATCCTGCACCGCTCGCAGGCGCTCGTGTGGCTGACGCGAGGTTCGCGCGTGATCGCTGTCGCCGGCGCCCACGGCAAGACCACGTCGACCGGCATGATCGCGAGCTCGCTGCTCGAGCTCGGTGCCGACCCGAGCTTTGTCAACGGTGGCGTCATTCGCGCACTCGGCACGAACGAGCACCTCGGTGCCGACCGCGAGTTCGCGGTCGAGGCCGACGAGTCCGACGGCTCGTTCCTGTTCTACGACACCGCGATCGCGCTCATTACCAACGTCGACAACGATCACCTCGACCACTACGGCACCGAGGAGGCCTTCGAGGCCGCCTTTATCCGATTCGCCGATCGCGCGAGCGAGGTGGTCATCGTCTCGGGCGACGACCCGCTCGCGGTCGAGATCACGGGCAAGCTCGCGCACCCGAACGTCGTGCGCTTCGGGGAGGCAGAAGGCAACCACGTGCGCGTGAGCAACATCGCGCCGGCGGGAGCCGGAGTCGCATTCGACCTCACCGCCAACGGCCAGACGGTCTCGGCAAGCCTCGCCGTGCCCGGCCGCCACAACGCGCTCAACGCTGCGGGGGCCGTCGCCGTGCTGCTTCACCTGGGCTACGGGCTCGCCGAGGCGGCCGCCTCACTCGGCGCGTTCGGCGGCACGAAGCGTCGCTTCGATCTGCAGGGCGAGGTCGATGGTGTTCGGGTCTACGACGACTACGCGCACCACCCGGCCGAGGTCGAGGCCGCACTCTCGGCCGCCCGCACGGTCGTCGGCGAGGGCCGAATCATCGCCGTGCACCAGCCGCACTTGTTCTCGCGCACGCAGGCGATGAGTGACGTCTTCGCCGGGGTCTACGAGCGCCTCGCCGACCACACCATCGTGCTCGACGTCGACGGCGCGCGAGAAGACCCGGTGCCCGGCGTCACGGGTGCGCTCGTCTCGGAGGCGTTCACCGACCCCGACCTCGTCGAGTATCAGCCCGAGTGGGCGGGGGCCGCCGAGGCGGTTGCCCGCGTCGCGCGACCGGGTGACTTCGTGATCACTCTCGGCTGCGGCAACGTCAACCGAATCGTGCCCCAGCTCCTCGAGGCCCTGCGCGAGCGTGGCTAGCGAGAACGGCGGCCTCGCCGCGGTGTGGCGAGCGGCGTTCGCACGGCGCCGCCACGATCGCGCCGAGGTGCGGCGGTTCACTCGGCGTCGTCGCAATCGCCGCCGCGGCTGGCTCATCGGGCTCAGCGCGGTCGGACTCCTCATCGCGTTCGTCGCGGTCGCCGTGTTCACGCCCGTCATGAGCGTGCGCACGATCGAGGTGCAGGGCACGAACCGCCTCGATGACGCCGAGGTGGTGGCCGCGCTCGCGCCGCTCGAGGGCACGCCGCTCGCGCAGGTGTCGAACGACGACGTCGAAGCGCTGCTGTCGGAGTTTGTGCTCGTGCAGAGTTACACGGTGCAGCGCACCCCGCCGTCGACGCTCGTCGTGCGGGTCACGGAGCGCGAGCCGATCGGTCGGTATCAGGCGGGCGGCGGCGACTCGGTCGTGGATGCGGCCGGTGTCGTGCTCTGGGAGTTCGGCGGCGAGGACGACCCGGGTGATACCCCGCAGCTCCCGATCATCGATGCGGGCGCGCTCGGCTCTGAGGCGTTCCTCGCGGCGGGGCGCGTTGCGCTCGCTCTTCCCGACGAGTTCCGCGCTGAGGTCGCCGAGATCCACGCAACGTCGGCAGAGAATGTCGAGCTCACGCTGACGAGCGGCGTGCAGGTCACGTGGGGGAGTGCCGAGCACTCGCAGCGCAAGGCGCAGGTGCTCGTCGCGCTCATCGAGGCGACGGCCGATTCCGGGGTGACGTCGTACGACGTCTCGAGTCCCGACACCCCCGTCACGCGGTAGCAAAGCTTCAACCCCTGGTTGAAACGAAATCGCCATCCTGGGCAACACGCCCGGCGGCGCTCGGCACTGGCACGATTCCCGCTCCTAGGGTTGCCCCAGACATCCCGCCCATCACGATCTCGCTAAAGGGGCCGCTCACGTGACGAACGCCAGTGCAGCAACGAACAACTACCTCGCCGTCATCAAGGTCGTCGGCGTCGGTGGCGGCGGCGTCAACGCCGTCAATCGCATGATCGACATCGGTCTTCGCGGTGTCGAGTTCATCGCGATCAACACCGACGCACAGGCGCTCCTCATGTCTGACGCCGACGTCAAGCTTGATGTCGGTCGCGAGCTCACGCGCGGCCTCGGTGCTGGCGCCGACCCCGAGATCGGCCGCCGGGCCGCCGAAGACCACGTCGAGGAGATCGAGGAGGCGCTCACGGGCGCCGACATGGTCTTCGTTACGGCGGGCGAGGGCGGTGGCACGGGCACCGGCGGTGCACCCGTCGTCGCGCGCATCGCGAAGTCGCTCGGTGCCCTCACAATCGGTGTCGTCACGAAGCCGTTCTCGTTCGAGGGCCGCCGACGCGCCGACCAGGCCGAGCACGGCGTCGCCGCGCTGAAGGAGCAGGTCGACGCGCTCATCGTCGTGCCGAACGATCGCCTCCTCGCGATCAGCGACCGCGGCATTTCGATGCTCGAGGCCTTCGCGACCGCCGACCAGGTGCTGCTCGCCGGTGTGCAGGGCATCACCGACCTCATTACGAACCCCGGCGTCATCAACGTCGACTTCGCTGACGTGAAGTCGGTCATGCAGGGCGCCGGATCGGCGCTCATGGGCATTGGCACGTCGCGCGGCGCCGACCGGTCGGTCAAGGCCGCCGAACTCGCCGTGGCCTCGCCGTTGCTCGAGGCCTCCATCGAGGGTGCGCACGGTGTGCTGCTCTCGGTACAGGGGGGCTCGAACCTCGGCATGTTCGAGGTCGCCGAGGCGGCGCAGCTCGTGCGCGATGCCGTGCACGAGGGTGCCAACATCATTCTCGGTACTGCCGTCGACGACACGCTCGGCGACGAGGTGCGGGTGACTGTCATTGCGGCCGGGTTCGACGGTGGCGAGCCGCGACCGCTCGACGAAGCCGACATCCCGAAGTCGGCGCCGAACCCGCTTCCCTCGCTCGAGGAGGCGACGGCGCGCAACCAGACGCCGAAGCCCGAGCAGGCAGAGTCCGTACCCGCGACGAGCCCGGCACCGACCGCGGCCGGTGCCCAGAGTGAGGCCCCGGCACAGCGCAAGCCCGCCGAAGAGGCGGCACCCCGCCTCGGCGAGAGCCCGGCGTGGTCGACCGCTGAGGCCCCGACGATCTCGCCGCGACAGAGCGAGTCGCCGTACGCCGACGCGGCCGACGACGACGCCGAGGGCGACCTCGACATTCCCGACTTCCTTCGTTAGGAGGCAGCGTGCCGTCCTGGGGAAGTGACGCGGAGCTCGCGCACCGACTCGAGTCGGTGCGCGAGCGCATCGCTGTGGCCGCGAAGTCGGCGGGTCGCGAGCCAAGCGAGCTCACGCTCATCGCGGTCACGAAGTTCCACGACGCCGACATCGTGCGTGCGCTCCACGACCTCGGCGTGCGCGACTTTGGTGAGAACCGACATCCCGAGTCGCGAACGAAGGCCGAGGTCGCGCACGGCCTCGAGGATGCGCGCCTGCACTTTATCGGTCAGCTCCAGCGCAATAAGGCGAGGCAGGTCGGGCGGTACGCCGACGTCATCGAATCGATCGACCGCGCCGACCTCGTCGACGCGCTTGCGAAGCTGGAGGATCGCACGATCGACGTGACGATTCAGCTCTCGATCGACGGCGACACGGCCCGCGGTGGAATCCCGCTCGCCGAGGCGCCAGCGCTCGCCGAGCGAATCCTCGACACCGACTCGCTTCGACTCCGAGGCGTCATGACCGTCGCTCCGATCGAGATGGAGCCGAGCCGCGCGTTCGCGCTGGCGCGCGAGACCTCGGAGCGCATCCGCACCCTTGCCCCCGAGGCCGACTGGTGCTCGATGGGCATGTCCCACGACTTCGACTCAGCGATTTCACAGGGAGCAACACACCTTCGAATCGGCGAGGCAATCACCGGAAAACGGCCCACCTCGCAATAACGTTGAGTAACACCGATAACAGGAGGCAACAATGGCCAACCCGATTCGCAACGCCATGGTCTACCTCGGTCTCGCCGAGGAGCAGGAAGAGTCCTACGCGAGCGCTCCCGCGCGCCCGGCCACCACGGCCGCGGCTGCCCAGACTGATCGCGCGCCGGAGATCGACGAGCAGGAGTTCGCCGCGCCCGTGACGCCCATCAAGCCCACGGTGACGCCGACGCCGGCGCCCAAGCCCTCGACACCCGCAGTTGGAGCGATGAACGAAATCCTGACCGTCCACCCGAAGGCGTACGACAAAGACGCGCAGCTCATTGCCGAGAGCTTCCGCGACGGCATTCCCGTCATCATGAACCTCTCGCAGATGACCGACGCGGATGCTCGCCGCATCATTGACTTCGCGTCGGGCCTCACGCAGGGCCTCAACGGACGCATCGAACGCGTGACGAACCGCGTGTTCCTCCTCACCCCCGAGAACGTCAACGTGCACGGCGACGACCAGCACGGGCGTCAGGACGACCCCACCTTCTTCGCGTAGGCGCGGGTCCGCAGCCTCCCGGTGTGAGCACCTCGGCGGTGCACCGAATACGGTGCGCCGCCGATGGCTGTTTCCCGAGCCTGACAGAATAGACAGGTCGTCGGCGCGCGCCGACCCGAATCACGACAAGAAGGCACCGAATTGGTTCTCATCGGGACGATCCTGCTGATCGCGCTCCAGATCTATAACTTTGTTATGTGGGCCCGACTCATTCTCGACTGGGTCGTCGTGCTCGTGCCGCAGTTCCGGCCGCGCGGGCTCGTGCTCGTGCTCGCCGAGGTCGTCTACACCGTCACCGATCCGCCGCTCAAGCTGGTGCGCCGCTGGCTCAAGCCCGTACGCGTCGGCCCCATCGCGCTCGACCTCGCGTGGATCGTCGTGATCATCGCGCTCACCGTGTTGTCCGTGATTGTGCGCAGTATCTTTTTCTTCTGAGCGTCGCTCGATGTGACGAACGATGCACGAGTACCGTAGTGTGATCGGTACTCATTCTTGTCGAAACGAAAGGGTCGGAAATGGCACTGACTCCGGAAGACGTGGTCAATAAGCGTTTCCAGCAGACGAAGTTCCGTGAGGGATACGACCAGGACGAGGTCGACGACTTTCTCGACGAGGTAGTCGTCGAACTGCGCCGACTCCTGGCCGAGAACGAAGAACTCCGCGCTGAGAACGAGCGACTCACCTCGGAGGCAGGCTCGGCACCCGTCGCCGCGCCGCAGGCCGAGGCACCCGCCCCGCAGGAGGAGCCGGTCGAGGCTCCCGCCGCCGAGGAAGCGGAGCCCGAGGCACCCGCAGCTGCTGCTGCCCCCGCGGCACCGCTCGCCGCGCCGGCCGCCGGCGACGACGAGGCGACCTCGAGCTCGTCGCTGCTCGCGCTTGCGCGTCGACTCCACGACGAGCACGTCGCCGAGGGTACCCGCACCCGCGACCAGCTCATCAAGGACGCCGAGGCGAAGGCCTCGCAGCTCCTCGCTGAGGCCGAGGCCGCCGCGACGAAGCGCACGCAGGACGCCGAGGCTGCCGCCACGAAGCGCACCGAGGACGCCGAGGCCGCCGCGACCAAGCGCACCCAGGAAGCGCAGACGAACGCGAACCGTCTCGTGAGCGAGGCCGAGAACAAGGCCAAGACCCTGCTCACGAACGCCGAGAACCGCGAGCGCGAGATCACCACGAACCTCGAGAACACCAAGGCGCGTCTCGAGGAGCGCATCGAGGAGCTTCGCAACTTCGAGGCGAGCTACCGCACGCAGCTGCGCACCTACATCGAGGGGCAGCTCGAGGAATTCACCGCCTCGAGCAACGAGTTCGACGGCGGCGAGGCGAAGAACTAGCCGCGCGTGAGCGACGCCACCCCACCTCGGCGAGCCCGGCCAGGAGTCCTTGCACTCCTGGCCGGGATCGCTGTTGTCTGGTTTGCGCTAGATCAGCTCACGAAGTACCTCGTCGAGACGAACATGACCGAAGGCGAGGTCATCCCCGTTCTTGGTGACGCCCTGCAGTGGTACTTCGTGCGGAACCCCGGCGCGGCGTTCTCGATGATCGCCGACATGACGTGGATTCTCACGATCGTTGCGGCCGCCGTGATCGTCGTCATCGTTGTGCTCGCCCGCCGCATCACCTCGCCGCTGTGGGCGCTCGTGTTCGGGCTCGTGCTCGGTGGGGCGCTCGGCAACCTCTTCGACCGCCTGTTTCGCGAGCCGTCATTCGGCCAGGGCCACGTCGTCGACTTCATCTCCACGCCGTGGATGATGCCCGCGATCTACAACGTCGCCGATATCGGCGTCGTCGTCGGAATGTGCCTGTTCGTGCTGCTCACGATTCTCGACGTCGGGCTCGACGGCCGACGTGGGCGCAGCAAGCAGACCGACGACACCGACGCGAAGACCGAGGTGTAGGCATGGAATCGCGGATGCTGCCCGTTCCCGACGGGCTCGACGGCGAGCGGGTCGACGCTGGCGTTTCGAAGCTGCTCGGCCTCAGCCGCTCGCGCGTCGCGTCGATCGCCGATGGCGGGAGCGTGCGCCTCGACGGCCGTTCCGTCGGCAAGTCCGACCGGCTCCGGGCCGGGGCGCTGCTCGACGTCGAGTGGGAGCCGGAGCGGCCCCTGCAGGTCGAGCCGATCGAGGTGCCCGAGCTCGAGATCGTGCACGACGAGCCGAGCTTCGTCGTCGTCATGAAGCCGGTTGGCGTCGCGGCGCATCCCTCCGTGGGCTGGACCGGGCCGACAGTGCTCGGCGCCCTCGCCGCGGCGGGGTTTCGGATCTCCACCTCTGGGCAGCCCGAGCGGCAGGGCATCGTGCACCGACTCGACGTCGGCACGAGCGGCCTCATGGTCGTCGCGAAGACTGAGCGCTCGTACTCGGTGCTGAAGCAGGCGTTCCGTGACCGCACCGTCGAGAAGACGTATCACGCCGTCGTGCAGGGCCTGCTCGACCCGCTCGAGGGCACGATCGACGCGCCGATCGGCCGACACCCCGGCTCGAGCTGGAAGTTCGCCGTCGTCGCCGGCGGGAAGCCCTCGATCACCCACTATGAGACGCTCGAGGCGTTCCGCCGTGGCTCGCTCATCGAGGTGCATCTCGAGACCGGCCGCACCCACCAGATCCGCGTGCACATGTCCGCGCAGCGGCACCCGTGCATGGGCGATCCGCTCTACGGCGGCGACCCGAAACTCGCCGCCGCACTCGGCCTCGAACGCCAGTGGCTCCACGCCGTCAAGCTCGGGTTCGACCACCCCGAAAACGGTGGCTTTGTCGAATTCACCTCGGCGTATCCGCGCGACCTCGAGATCGCGCTCGAACGACTTCGTGAGGGACTCCCGGCGTAGAATCGGAGCTCCGCAATCGCTTGGAGGGCCACGTTGGCGTCATCGGACTCGTTCGTTCACCTGCACAATCACACCGAGTACTCGATGCTCGACGGCGCCGCAAAGATCGAGGACATGATCAAGCGCGCGGCCGAACTCGGCATGCCCGCGATTGCCACGACCGACCACGGCAACATGTTCTCGGCGTACGAGTTCTACCGCACCGCGAAGAAGTACGACGTCAAGCCGATCATCGGCACCGAGGCGTACCTCACGCCGGGCACGCACCGCTCCGACCGCTCGCGCGTGCGGTGGGGCTCGGGCGGCGGCGACGACGTCTCGGGCGGTGGCGCGTACACGCACATGACGATGCTCTCCGAGACGACCGAGGGCATGCACAACCTGTTCCGGCTGTCGTCGTACGCGTCGATGGAGGGCCAGTACTTCAAGCCGCGCATGGACCGCGAGCTGCTGCAGCGGTACGCGAAGGGCATTATCGCGACGACCGGATGCCCCTCGGGTGAGATCCAGACACGCCTGCGGCTCGGGCAGTGGGATGCGGCGGTCGAGGCCGCCGGCGAGTTCCGCGACATCTTTGGCAAAGACAACTTCTTCCTCGAGTTCATGGACCACGGCGTCGGCGTCGAACGCCGCGTGCGCGACGACCTGCTGAAGCTGCGCGACCATATGGGCCTGCCGATGGTGATCACGAACGACCTCCACTACACGCACAAGGAGGACGCGGTCGCCCACTCGGCCCTGCTCTGCGTGCAGTCGGGCGCGACGCTCGACGACCCGAACCGGTTCAAGTTCGACGGCGAGGGGTACTACCTGAAGACCGCCGAGGAGATGCGGCACCAGTTCCGGGAATTCCCCGAAGGGTGCGACAACACGCTGCTCATCGCGGAGCGCTGCAGTGCGGAGTTTGACGAGTCGGCGAACTTCATGCCCGCGTTCCCCGTGCCCGAGGGTGAGACCGAGGCGTCATGGTTCGTGAAGGAGGTCGACCGGGGGCTCGAATACCGCTATGGCGACACGATTCCCGACGACGTGCGCAAGCAGGCCGACTACGAGATCGGCATCATCACGCAGATGGGTTTCCCGGGCTACTTCCTCGTCGTCGCCGACTACATCCAGTGGGCGAAGGCGCAGGGCGTGCGCGTGGGGCCGGGCCGCGGCTCGGGCGCCGGGTCGATGTGCGCCTACGCGATGCGCATTACCGACCTCGACCCGCTCCAGCACGGCCTCATCTTCGAGCGCTTCCTCAACCCCGACCGCGTCTCGATGCCCGACTTCGATATCGACTTTGACGACCGTCGACGCTCCGAGGTCATCCACTACGTCACCGAGAAGTACGGCGACGAGTACGTCGCGCAGATCGTCACGTACGGCACGATCAAGTCAAAGCAGGCGCTCAAGGACGCCTCGCGCGTGCTTGGCTTCCCGTTCTCCGTCGGTGACCAGCTCACGAAGGCGATGCCCGAGGCGATCATGGGCAAGGACATCCCGCTCGCCGGTGTCTACGACACCGAGCATCCTCGCTACAAGGAGGCGGGGGAGATGCGCGGCGTCATTGAGTCGAACCCCGACTTCCAGAAGGTGTTCGCGACCGCGAAGGGCATCGAGGGCCTGAAGCGCCAGTGGGGTGTGCACGCGGCCGGTGTGATCATGTCGTCGCACCCGATCATCGACGTGATTCCGCTCATGCGGCGTGAACAAGACGGCCAGATCGTCACGCAGTTCGACTACCCGTCATGTGAGTCGCTTGGGCTCATCAAGATGGACTTCCTCGGGCTGCGGAACCTCACGATCATCTCTGATGCGCTCGAGAACATCACCGAGAACCGTGGTGAGACGATCGACCTCGAGACGCTCGAACTCGACGACCGCGCGACCTACGAGCTCCTGAGCCGCGGCGACACGCTCGGCGTGTTCCAGCTCGACGGCAACGGTCTGCGCTCGCTCCTTCGACTCATGCGGCCCGACAGCTTCGAGGACGTCTCGGCAACGATCGCGCTCTACCGGCCCGGCCCCATGGGCGCGAATTCGCACACGAACTACGCGATGCGCAAGAACGGCCAGCAGCCGATCACGCCGATTCACCCCGAGCTCGAGGAGCCGCTTGCCGACATCCTGTCGGAGTCGTACGGCCTCATCATCTACCAGGAGCAGGTGATGGCGATCGCGCAGAAGGTCGCCGGGTACACGCTCGGCCAAGCCGACCTGCTGCGGCGCGCGATGGGCAAGAAGAAGAAGGCCGAGCTCGACAAGCAGTTCGCGGTCTTCTCGGAGGGCATGAAGTCGAACGGCTTCTCGGAGGCCGCGGTGCAGGCGCTCTGGGACATCCTGCTGCCGTTCTCGGACTACGCGTTCAACAAAGCGCACTCGGCCGCGTACGGCGTGATCTCGTACTGGACCGCCTACCTCAAGGCGCACTACGCGCCCGAGTACATGTCGGGTCTGCTCACGTCGGTCGGTGACTCGCGCGACAAGCTCGCCGAGTACCTCAACGAGTGCCGCCGCATGCGCATTCGCGTACTGCAGCCCGACGTGAACGAGTCGACGCTGCGATTCCGCGCGGTCGGCGACGACATCCGCTTCGGCCTCGGCGCCGTGCGTAATGTCGGCGAGCAGGTCGTGGCCGACATCATCCGCACCCGCGAAGAGCAGGGCGAATTCACGTCGTTCCACGACTTCCTCAAGAAGGTGCCGATTTCGGTCGCGAACAAGCGCACCGTCGAGTCGCTGATCAAGGCGGGGGCGTTCGACACGATGGGGCCCACCCGGCGCGCGCTCCTCGAAATCCACGAAGACGCGATCGACGCGGCCGTCAGTCGCAAGCGAAACGAGGCGCACGGCCAGGTCGATCTCTTCGCGGGGCTCATGGAGTTCGAGGAAGCCGAACAGGTCGTGCCGGAACGCCCGGAATTCACGCGCAAGGACAAGCTCGCATTCGAGCGCGACATGCTCGGGCTCTACGTCTCCGACCACCCGCTCAAGGGCCTCGAGGTCGAACTCTCGAAGCTCTCGGCGCGGCCGATCCTCGACCTGCTCGGCGACACGGATGTGCGCGACGGCGAGCAGGTGCAGATCGCGGGCCTCGTCACGACCGTGCAGCACCGCGTCGCGCGCAACTCGGGGAACCCGTACGGGATCGTGTCGATCGAAGACTTCGGCGGCGAGATGACGGTCATGTTCCTCGGAAAGACCTACCTCGAGTTCCGCGACCAGCTGCAGAGCGACACGATCGCGGTCGTGCGCGGCCGAGCGCAGCACCGCGACGACGGGCTCAACATCACCGCACAGGGCATCACGATTCCGCACCTCTCGGTGGGCGACAACCCGCCGCTCACGCTCACGCTCGCCGACACCCGTGCGACCGAGAAGGTCGTGCAGGAGCTCGACGAACTGCTTCGGCGCAACCAGGGTGAGTCCGAGGTGCGCATCCACCTCGAGACGCCGCAGTCAGTGCGCATGTTCGAGTTGCCGCACCGCGTTGCGCTCGGCTCGGCGATCTACTCGGAGCTCGCGGCCCTGCTCGGGCCGGGCTCGGTTGGGTAGCTGGTGCCGCTCACTAGGATGGGAAGCACCATGATCCAGACCCTGAATCTGCGCGGCCGCGACCTCGACGTCGCCGAGCTGCGCGAAATCCTTCCCCGCCCCGAGGTCGACGTGACCCGCGCCCTGGCCGGCGCGACCGAGTTGATCAACGCGGTGCGCGAGCACGGCGCGGAGGCGCTCGCCGAGCAGGCCGCGCGGTTCGACGGCGCCGCGCCTGAGCACATCCGCGTGCCTCAGGCCGACATCGACGCGGCGGTCGACGGGCTCGACGCGGCGGTGCGGGATGCGCTTGAGGAGATGATTCGGCGTGTGCGCGCTGGCTCGGCGGCGCAGGTGCCGCCACCGGCCCGTACCGAACTTGCCGACGGTGCGGTCGTCGAACAGCGCTGGCAGCCGGTCGATCGCGTTGGGCTCTATGTTCCGGGCGGCAAGGCCGTGTACCCCTCGAGCGTCGTGATGAACGTCGTGCCCGCGCAGACGGCGGGTGTCGGCTCGATCGCGCTCGCGTCGCCCGCGCAGGCGGAGTTCGGCGGCCTGCCGCACCCGACGATCCTCGCGGCGGCGGGCATCCTCGGCGTGACCGAGGTGTATGCGATGGGCGGTGCGGGCGCGATCGGCGCGTTTGCCTACGGGGTTGCCGACCTCGGGCTCGCGCCGGTCGACGTCATCACCGGGCCTGGCAACGTGTGGGTCGCCGCGGCGAAGCGCGCCGTGAGCGCAAAGGTCGGGATTGACGCAGAGGCGGGGCCCACCGAGATTCTCGTGATCGCCGACGGGCAGGCGAACGTCGATTTCGTCGCCGCCGACCTGCTCAGCCAGGCCGAGCACGATGAGCTCGCCGCGGCCGTGCTCGTGACCGACAGCGAGCGGCTCGCGGGCGAGGTTGCCGAGCGCCTCGCGCAGCTTGCCGCCGAGACGAAGCACGCCGAGCGGGTCGCGACTTCGCTCGGGGGCCGACAGTCGGCGATCGTGCTCGTCGACGACCTCGCGGCGGCCTGCCGGGTCTCGAATGCCTACGGGCCGGAACACCTTGAGCTTCAGACCACCGACGATGAGGCGACCCTTGCCGGCATCACGAACGCCGGCGCGATCTTCATGGGCGGGTTCTCGCCCGTACCGCTCGGCGACTACCTCGCCGGCTCGAATCACGTGCTCCCGACGGGCGGGCAGTCGGCCCACGCCGCGGGGCTCGGCGCCTACACGTTCCTGCGAGCGCAACAAATCATTCGCTACGACGCGGCCGCGCTCGACGCCGTGCGGCCACGGCTGACGGCGATCGCGCTCGCGGAAGACCTCCCGGCGCACGCGGCCGCCGCGGCCGCTCGAGCCGAGCGAGCTACCAACGAGCGGACGGGGGAGTAGCGCCGTGCACTGCCCGTTCTGCCGTCATCCCGACTCGCGGGTGATCGACTCGCGCACCACCGACGACGGCTACGCGATTCGCCGCCGCCGACAGTGCCCGAACTGCAACAGGCGCTTCTCGACCCTCGAGACCGCGAGCCTCAGTGTCATCAAGCGCTCGGGCGTTGCCGAATCGTTCTCGCGCGACAAGGTGGTCTCGGGAGTTCGCAAGGCCTGCCAGGGCCGCCCCGTTACCGACGCCGATCTCGCGCAGCTCGCGCAGAAGGTGGAAGAGACGATCCGGCAGTCGGGTGCGTCACAGGTCGAGGCGAACGAGATTGGACTCGCGATTCTCCCGTTCCTCCGCGAACTCGACGACGTCGCCTACCTGCGCTTCGCGAGCGTCTACCGCGGCTTCGCCTCCCTCGATGACTTCGAGCGCGCGATCGAGCAGCTCAAGCACGATGACGTTGTGCCGAAGTACTCCGACGAGACCGTCGACGGCGAGCCCGTCGTGACCACCGACTAGCGGCGCCTCGCCGCGTCAGAAAGGGCCGCCCGTGCTGCTCCAACTCGCCCGCCTCGGGTACCGTGCCGTGTTCAACGTCGTGTTTCGGCGCATGGATACGGAACGCGCGCACCACTTCGGTGCGGCGGTGATTCGTGGGCTCGGGGCATGCCGGCCGGCCGCGGCGATCGCCTCGCGGCTGACTCGCCCATCGGCGAAGCTGCGAGTGACCGCGATGGGCATCGAGTTTCCCTCGCCGTTTGGCCTCGCCGCGGGGTTCGACAAGAACGCCGACCTCGTCGACGGGCTTGCGGCGCTCGGCTTCGGGCACGTCGAGGTCGGCACGGTGACGCCCGTTGCGCAGCCGGGGAATCCGCGCCCACGCATGTACCGCCTGCCGCGCGACCGCGGGCTCATCAACCGCATGGGCTTCAACAACGACGGGGTCGAGCGGGCGGCCGATTCGCTGCGCGCGCGACGCAACCGCGGGGCGATCGTCGGCGTGAACATCGGGAAGAACAAGGTGACCGAGGCCGCGGACGCGGTCGACGACTACGTCGCGGCTGCCCGCGCGGTTCGTGACGTCGCCGATTACCTCGTGGTGAATGTCTCGTCGCCGAACACCCCGGGACTGCGCGGGCTGCAGGAACTCGACGCACTCGAGCCGATCTTGCGCGAGACCCTGGCCGCCGCCGAGGGCGTGCCGCTCCTCGTGAAGATCGCGCCCGACCTTGAGGACGACGCGCTTGACCGTATCTGCGGCCTGGTGCGCCGCCTCGGGCTTGCCGGGATCGTCGCGACGAACACGACCGTGTCTCGCGCGGGCCTGCGCACCCGAGCCCGCGTCGTCGAGGCGTACGGCGCCGGCGGGCTCTCTGGAGCGCCCCTCGCGACCCGGTCGCTCGAGGTGCTCCGACGCGTTCGCGCGGGTCTCGGCGATGACGCCTGTGTCATCTCGGTGGGCGGTGTCACGGGCGCCGGCGACGTGCGCGCCCGCCTCGCGGCCGGCGCCACGCTCGTGCAGGGCTACACGGCGTTCCTCTACGAGGGGCCGCTGTGGGCCGCGGCGATCAACCGCGAGCTCGCACGACGCTAGTCGGCCGCGGCGACGTTCGCCGCGCTGCCGCCCGAGAGCAGCCCCTGCCGCCGCGCCGATTCGATAGCGGCCGTGCGGTCGGGCGCCTCGAGCTTGCGATAGATGCTCTTCAGCTGGGTGCGCACGGTGCCGAGCGTGACGTGGCGGGCCTCGGCAATCTCGTGATTCTTCAATCCGCGGGCGAGCAGGCGCACGATCTCGATCTCGCTCGGGCTCAGCTGAACGGGGTCGCGCCAGGTTGCGAACCGGGCGTCGGGTGCGGCATCGGCGTAGGCCCTTACGAACGAGTCGGGGAGCCGATCGGCGAGGTCACCGATGCGTTCGTACATGTCCTGCGGCACGAACCGCAGCGCGTAGCGCAGCAGCCGTGGTGCCTCGTAGCGTCGCCAAGCCCGGCGGAGCATCCACACCGCGAAGTCCTCGTTGTCGAGGCGCAGGTGTGAGCTGGCCGCGAGCACGAGCGCGAGCGTGCTGAGGCGAGGGATGTCCTCGACGAGCTTCGGGTCGAGAATCGACACCGAACCCGCAACGTCGCCCGAGGCCAGCGCCCAGACGATGCGGGCGAGCTTCGCATAGACGGTGTCGACGTGGGCGACGCGTCGCACGACGTCGCCGGCGGCGCGGAGCTGACCGCGGTGGAGGTACGCGATGGTCGCGCAGTAGGCGACGTAGGAGCTCGGCACTCCGTCACCCCAGGCCGCGGCGCTCCGGTCAAGCAGCCGGGCGATGTCGCGGTCGGCGATCGAGTTGGGGGCGACGAGGCCGCGCACGAGCATCGGCACCGCGTCGGTCGCCGAACGCGAGGCGTTCGCGGGCTGCTGCGCAACGATGAGGTCGAGAAACTCGATCGCCGCCTCGTCATTGCCCTCTTCGAGAAACCGAAGCGCGATGTAGAGGCCCCGTACCGAGTCGCGACCCGGCGGAATGAGGCCCGCAAGCGAGAGCCGTCCGAATTCCTCGCGCACCGTGACGAAGAACAGCTCGCGGAGGTAGTGCACCGGCTCGCCAGGGTTTGTGCCGGCGAGGCTCGCGGTGATGAAGATCTCCGCGAGCACGTGTTCGTCGACCTGCACGGCGGTGCGGAACAGCCCCGCAAGGTACGGCGCAATCGTCGCAAACCGTTGCGCGTCGGTCGCCGACGGCGACCGGTCGCGCACCTGTCGCACAAGCTCGGCGCACGCGTCGAGGTACCGCCGCGCACGCTCGCGGTCGCCCAAGCGGCACGCGAGCTCCGCGAGCAGGCTCGCGCGCGCGAACTCGTCGTCGAATCCTGACGTCGGCCACGAACGCAGGGCGAGGAAGGCGCGCCGCAGCGGTGCGTGCAGGTCGGCGTCGCTCGCGCCCTGCCGAATCTGCATATCCGCCTGCAGGAGCCGCAGCACGGGGGAGACGGTGGGATCAACGACGGTGTCGGTGAGCTGCCGTTCGGTGATGGGGTTCGTGCGAAGAACGAACAGCACGTAGTCACGCTTGATGAGCTGTTCAATGTCGTCGGAGCGACCGAGCTCAAGCAGGTAGAAGAGCTCGTCGAGCAGGTTGCCGACGCGTCGCACGGTCGCGAGGGCGCGTTCGTTCGCGGCGCGAATGTCGAGTTCGTCGCGCCCGGCGCGGATGTTTTTCCACATCTCGGGAATCCAGGCGAGCGTATCGGCGCCGGTCAGCCCGTCGGGCACCAGCGTGAAAATCGGGAGATCGCGGATGCGGTAGAACACGTCATCGCTGTCGATTTCGCGCGTTTCCGGGTTGCTCGCGAGGTGGATGCGGAGATGATCGGCGGAGAACCAGCGGAGGTCCTGCGCGTGTGTCAACGCGAGCCAGAGCCGGCTGGATATCCGGCCGTGTACCGCGAGCGGCGGTTCGAGCGTTGGCATTGCCGCGTCGAACGCACGCTTCCCGGCGCTCCAGACATCGCCGCGCTGTTGCAGGCGCAGCGTGCGTGCGCGGATCGCGATGGTCGCGGGTTCGCCTCGGAGCCCGGCGGCCAGGTCGGTACCGAGGCGTGCCGGATCGATGCCGGTCGTGAGCTCCACGAACTCTGCGGCCTCTGCGGGAGTGAAGCCGAGGTCGCGTTCGGTGAGTACGAGCGTGTCGAGCTCGACAACCTGCATGGCCGGAGGCGAATCGATCGAGCTCAGCAGTCCCCGCACCCAGGGGCGACTTGTGAGCGCCCGCGCGATTTCCGACCACAGTGGGTCGGTTTCGGCCTCGACGAGGTCGTCGGCGAAAATGACTCGTTCGGTGTCGTCGTCGCGGTTCAGCAGGCGGAGCAGCTGTGAGCGCGTGAATGCGCGCGCGATCTCGAGGTCCGGCCGTTGCTCGCGCAGGAACGCCTCGGCCTCAAAGAGGAAGGTTGTGCGGCCCCAGCCTGGCACCGCGGCAACGACGGTCAACTGGGGAAGCGTCGACCAAAGCTGGTGAAACCGCCGACGGGACAGGAGCGGAAGATCGCTGTAGAGCGCGTCTTCAGGCACGATTCCTCCTCCACTTCGCGACCGCCCGCGCGCGGGAAGGAGGCTTAGCGGCCAGTGAACTCCACCGTCGCAAACCGTTTCACCTGCGGCTTCGGCATGCGGAGCATGCGAATCTGCATGCTCCGGCCCATCGCTTGGAACAGGAAGCCCTTCTCAGTCTTCGACTCACCGACGACCTCGCGCACCTTGCGACGCACCATCCACCCGTAGAGGAGGCCCTCGGCGACGCAGAGCGCGAGGTAGATCCAGATGAACAGCATCGCCCAGACGGCCGCATTGATCTGCGGAATGAACGTCGCGAAGATCACGAGGAACATGAGGGGCAGGAGCCACTCGCCGAGGGTGATGCGGGCGTCGATGAAGTCGCGCAGGTAGCGCTTCTGCGGGCCGCGCTCGTTCGGCCGCAGGTAGCGGTCGTCGCCACGGGCCATGCCCTCGCGTGCCTTCTGCTGTTCGACGCGCATCTTCGCCTGTGACTGGCGACGCGCTTCTTTGCGGTCTTCGGGAACGAGGGGGCGAAAGTTCGCCGCTTCGGCCTCGCGACGACGCGGCGTCGGACCTTTCTTGCCCTCGGCCTTGCGCACCTCGTCGCCCTGCTCAGGAGCGTTCTGCTCGCCTGCCGACTTCTTCGCCATGGTGTCCTTCTCGTTGCCTACGGTCTATTGATTCTAGGCGACATGTTCGGTGCTCGGTTGCCGACGGGGATGCGCGCCCGCAAGGGCAATCGTGGAGTGTGACGCCAGGTGACGGTGCGTGACGCACCGTGACTCGTGCGACGCATCCGACCCCGACCCGCGGGCGCGAGTTCACTAGGTTCGGTTGGGCTTTCGAACGCGTTTCGAGCCTCCAGACCCCTCCCACAAGGAGCTTTATGACCCCGCGTCTCCGCCTCGTTCCCGCGCTCGCCGCCGCGCTGCTCGCGCTCACGGCATGCGCGGCCGAGTCACCGACCGGCACGGGCGACGCGACGGAACCGCAGCGCGGCGGCACGCTCGTCTATGGCGTGCCCGACGACTTTGGCTGCATGGACCCGCAGCAGGTGTCGAGCAACGACGCGATCAACATGACGCGCCCGCTCGTCGCCTCGCTCACGTCGCAGAATCCCGAAACCGGCGAAATCGAGCCGTGGCTCGCGACCGAGTGGGAGGTGAGCGACGAGTCAACCCACTTCACGTTCACGCTGCTCGACGACGCGACGTTCGCCGACGGTTCGCGCATCGACGCCGAGGCGGTCGTCGCAAACATCGACGGCATCCTCGCGCTCGGGAGCGCGTCGAGCCTTGGCGCCGGCTACCTCTCGGGCCTCGAGGCGGTGACCGCTACCGACGACTTCACCGTGACGTTCGAGTTTTCGACGCCGCGCGCCGACTTCCTCCAGGCGACGACGACCCAGACGCTCGGGCTCATCTCGGTCGACTCGACCACCGCATCCCAGGCCGATCGCTGCGCCGGCAACTTCGTCGGTTCGGGACCCTTCACCCTGCAACGCTACGAGCAGGACACGATCGCCGAGCTCGCGGGCCGCGACGACTACGCGTGGCCCCCGGCGAGCTCCGAGAACCAGGGTGCCCCGTACCTCGACGAGCTCCACTTCGCGGTGATCCCCGAATCCTCGACGCTCACCGGCACGCTGCTGAGCAATCAGATCCAGGCCTCGAACAACATCTCGGCACTCGATCAGGAGATCTTCGCCGAGCGCGGGTACGAGCTTGACCAGCGCGCGAACCCCGGCATGGCCTACGGATTCCTCCCAAACTTCGAGGGTGACGTCGCCAGCGACCCGGCGGTGCGCGACGCCATCTCGCACGGCATCGATCGGGAGGCCGTTGTCGAACTGCTCACGCCACTCGACCGGCCCGCGACCTCGGTGCTCTCCGACACGACCCCGTACTACACCGACTACTCCGACGAGCTTGCCTACGACCCGGAGTTCGCCGAGGCAACCCTCGACGAAGCCGGCTGGGAGGTGGGCGCCGACGGCATCCGCGAAAAGGACGGGCAGCGGCTTACCTTCACGATCGACTTCTGGCAACCGACCGCCGATGTGCTGCAGCTCGTGCAGCAGCAGCTGAAGCAGATCGGGGTCGATATGCAGTTGAAGCAGACCACGCTCGCGCAGCAGCTTGGCACCCTCGGTGACGGAAGCCGCGACTTCTGGTGGGTGAACAGCACGCGCGCCGACCCGAGCGTCACTCAGAACCTGCTCGGGCCGAACGCGCAGTTCGACGAGCATCGCCCGACCGACGACATTGATACGCGCATCGACCGGGTCAACCAGGTCTCCGACCCCGACGAACGCCAGGAGGCGACCGACGACCTCGTCGAGCAGATCCTCGCGGAGGACGCCGTGATTCCCGTCATGCAGCTCTCCACCACGATCGTGAGCGCGCCGGGCACCCACGGCATCGCGTTTGACGCTTCGAGCCGCATCGACTTCCACAGCGCCTGGATGGAGCAGAACTGATGGCCGGGTATGTCCTTCGCCGCGTCGGGTTCGGCGTGCTCATCATCTGGGCCGCGTTCACGATCGCCTGGCTGATCCTCTTCTTCCTCCCCGGCGACGCGGTCGCGGCCGCGGGCGGTGTTGACGCGAGCGACCCGGCCGCCGTCGAAGCGCGACGTGAGGCGCTCGGGCTGAACCGGCCCTGGTACGTGCAGTACGTCGCCGCCCTCCTCGGCGCCGTGACCGGCGACTTCGGCGTGACCGTCGGCACCGGCGAACCCGTCGCGTCGATCATCGGCCGCGCGCTGCCGAACACGCTTGAGCTCGTGGGGCTCGCGCTCATCTTCGCGCTCGTCATCGGCCTCGTCATCGGCGTTGCCTCCGCGTATCCCCGCGCCGCCTGGCTCCGGGGCCTGCTCGGGGCGCTTCCGCCGATCGCGATCTCGCTGCCGTCCTTCTGGCTCGGCCTGCTCCTGCTGCAGGCGTTCTCGTTCGGGCTCGGCTGGTTCCCTGCCTACAACACCGGTACCTTCGCGTCGCTCGTGCTCCCCGCACTCTCACTCGCGATCACGACCGGCGCGTACCTCGCCCAGGTGCTCTCGTCGAGCCTCCGAGTCGAGCTCGCGAGCGCCTACATCGAGCAGGTGCGGGCCAAGGGAGCGACACGCCCCCGGCTCGTGTTCGGACACGCGCTGCGGGGTGCCGCGCTGCCCTCGCTCAACATGGTCGGCATCCTGGTCGCCGGCATGCTCGGCGGCACGGTCGTCACCGAGACCGTGTTCTCGCGGAACGGGCTCGGACGAGAACTCATCAGCGCCGTGGAATCGAGCGAAATCTCGGTCGTGCTCGCGATCGTGACGCTCGCGGCGTTCGTCTTCGTCATCGTGAACCTCCTGGTCGACCTCGTGACCCCGATCATCGACCGGCGCATCGCGCTCACCGGAAAGGCGGTCGCCAAGTGACCTCGCTCACCCAGTTCGGCGCCGGCACGTTCCGCGCCCGCGGGGGCCTCCTTGCGAACATCGGCTTCGGCATTGC
The DNA here is from genome assembly GCF_000381765.1 of [Zimmermannella] faecalis ATCC 13722. Classification (GTDB taxonomy): domain Bacteria; phylum Actinomycetota; class Actinomycetes; order Actinomycetales; family Microbacteriaceae; genus Gulosibacter; species Gulosibacter faecalis. Next base: position 152,920 of record NZ_KB907074.1, read on the forward strand.
CGTCGCGGTCGTCGCCGTGGCCGCCTCATGGGCGCTGTGGCCCGGCCTTTTCACGAGCTTCGACCCGACCGCCGCCGACACGGCGCAGCGGCTCCAGGCTCCCTCGGCCGAGCATCCGTTCGGCACGAACCAGCTCGGCCAGGACGTCTTCGCCCGCACCGTGCACGGCGCCTCGACGACCCTCTCGGCTGCCGCGCTCGCGGTCGGGCTCGGGTTCGTCGCCGGTTCCCTGCTCGGCCTGCTCGCCGGCTACCTGCGCGGGGCGGTTGACGAGATCATCATGCGCATCGTCGACGTGTTTCTCTCCATCCCCGCGATTCTGCTCTCGATCGCGATCGTCGCCTCGCTCGGCTTCGGCATCGTTGAGATCGGCGTCGCGGTGGGAATCACCTCGATGGCGACGTTCGCCCGCGTCATGCGATCGGCGGTGCTGCAGAATTCGCAGGCGGTGTATGTCGAGGCGGCGCGGATGAGCGGGGCACGGTGGTACTCGGTGCTCGCGCGTCACGTGCTCCCGAACTCGATCGCTCCGGTGCTGTCGCTTCTCGCGCTCGAGTTCGGCGTCGCCCTGCTCGCGATCTCGTCGCTGAGCTTCCTCGGCTTCGGCGCGCCGCCCGACGTGCCCGAGTGGGGCGCCCTCATCTCGGCCGGCCGTGACTACATGGCCACCGCCTGGTGGCTCACCGTCATGCCGGGCCTCGTGATCTCGTGCATCGTGCTCGCGACATCGCTCATCTCCAACCGAATCTCGCGAGCCGGGAAGTGACGACATGACCCACGAATCTCCACTGCTCGAGGTGCGCGATCTGCGCGTCGCCTACCGAACCCCCGCCGGTGACGTCGCCGCAGTCGAACACGCCGACCTCGAGGTGCGAAGCGGCGAGATCGTCGCGATCGTTGGCGAGTCGGGCTCCGGCAAGTCGACCCTCGCGCGGGCGATCCTGCACCTCCTCGCGAGCAATGCCGTGACCTCCGCCGACCGTCTCCGGTTCCGCGGGCTCGACCTCGCGGGCCTGAGTCGCAGCGAATGGCACCGAGTGCGCGGCGCCCAGCTCGCGCTCGTGCCGCAGGACCCGGCGCTCTCGCTCGACCCGCTGCTGCCCGTCGGCCGTCAGGTCGCCGAGACCCTGCGCATCCACCGCCGCGCGGGCAAGGCCGAGGCCCATCGGCGCGCCGTCGAGCTCCTCGCCGAGGCGGGCGTCGACCGCCCAGAGGTTCGTGCGCGACAGCTTCCCTCACAGCTTTCGGGCGGGCTGCGCCAGCGCGCGCTGATCGCGGCGGCGATGGCGGGCGACCCGAAACTCCTCGTCGCCGACGAGCCAACGTCGGCCCTCGACGTTACGGTGCAGCGGCAGATTCTCGACCGGCTCGATGAGCTCCGGCGAGAGCGCGGCATGGCCGTGCTGCTCATCACCCACGACCTCGGCGTCGCCGCCGACCGGGCCGACCGCATCGTGGTGATGCAGCAGGGCCGCATCGTCGAAACCGGAACGCCCGAGGCCGTGCTCGGCAACCCCGAGCACGAGTACACGCGCCGGCTCGTCGCCGCGGCTCCCGGGCTCGGGCGCACTGTCGTGCGGGAGCGGCGCTTCATCGACGCCGAACAGCCGCCGCTGCTCGAAGTCACCGACCTGCACAAGCGCTACCGGCTTGGCCGCCAGGAGACCCTCACCGCGGTGGGCGGCGTGAGCCTGCACATCCACCGGGGCGAGACCTACGCACTCGTCGGCGAGTCTGGGTCGGGGAAGACGACGACGGCGCGAGTTGCACTGCAGCTTGAGGCCGCGAGCTCCGGCACCGTGAAGTTCGACGGCGTCGACGTGACCGGCGTGCGCGGCGAGGCCGCACGACAGCTCCACCGCCGCTTTCAGCTCGTGCACCAGAGCCCGTTCGCGTCGCTCGACCCCGTGCGCACGATCGGTCAGACCCTCGCCGAACCACTGCGCGAGTTCGGCATCGTGCCGAAGTCGCAGCGTAACGATCGGGTCGCCGAGCTGCTTGAGTCGGTGTCGCTGCCGGCGGACTTCGCCTCGCGTCGCCCCGACCAGCTCTCAGGCGGCCAACGACAGCGAGTCGCGATCGCCCGTGCGCTCGCGACCGAGCCCGAATGCATCGTGCTCGACGAGGCGGTCTCGGCCCTCGACGTCTCGGTGCAGGCACAGGTGCTCGAACTCCTCGCGCGGCTGCAGCGCGAAACCGGGGTTGCCTACCTGTTTATTACGCACGATTTAGGCGTGGTGCGCGAACTCGCCGACCGAGTGGGAGTATTGCGACAGGGTCAGATGGTTGAAACCGGCTATACGAGCGAGGTGCTCGATCATCCCACCGCCGACTACACCCGGGCGCTCGTCGAAGCGATTCCGGGCCGCGATCTCGCTCGACCCTGAGACGCGGCGGGCCCGCCGACGAACGAACCGAACGAGCAGGAGCGATAGTGACGAACGAACCGAGCGGATTCTCGATCGGCCTCGGAATCAGGGGAGCCGGGTGGCACGCCGGCGCGGATGCGCGCGGGAGTTTTGCCACCGGCGACCCGGAGTCGTGGGCCCGCATTGCGCGCGAGGCCGATGATGCCGGAATCGACGTGCTCACGGTCGAGGACTCGCTCGCGCCAGGCACCGCCTCGGCGACCTTCGACTCCTTCGCCCTGACGAACTGGCTCGCGCCGCAGACCGCCCGAATCGGGCTCGTCCCCACCGCGACCGTGAACCAACTCGAGCCGTTCCACACGGCGACCGCGGTCGCGACCCTCGACTTCACCTCGCAGGGACGCGCCGGCGTCCGCCCGCGAGTCGGCACCTCGCCCACCGAGCTTCGTGCCGTTGGCCGCGAGGGCGGCATTGAGCGCGTGCGCGACGTTCGCGAGCTCCCACTCGCCGAGTTCGAGGCGCAGTTTCGGGGGTTCTTCGGCGAGGCGACCGAGTTCATCGAGGTCGTGCGGCTGCTGTGGGACTCGTGGGAAGACAACGCCGAAATCCGCGACCTCGCGACGAGCCGCTTTATCGACCGCGAACGCCTCCACAATCCCGAGTTCGTTGGTGACCACTTCTCGGTCTACGGCGCGTCAATCACGCCACGCCCGCCGCAGGGGCAGCCGCCCGTGATCACGCTTGCGCACACGCACCTGCCGTACCGATTCGCGGCCGCGACAAGCGACGTCGCACTCATCACGCCGGGCACCGAGGGCACGACCGCCGAGATCGTCGCGTCACTCGCGGCGGCCTCGGAGCAGGTCGACCGCCGGGGGAGCGCTCTCAAGGTCTGGGCCGATGTCAACGTGCTCATCGGCGATGCCGAAACTCGGTTGCGTGACCTCGACGCCGCGGGTGGAGCCCTCACGAGCGACGCAGCCCTCGTCGCGGGCGACGCCGAGTCGGTCGCGCGCCGGCTCTTAGACTTCCGCTCGGCGGGCCTCGACGGCATTCGGGTGCGTCCGCTCGACACCGACGTGGATACGCGAGCGTTCCTCGGCGAGGTGCTCCCGCTCCTGCGCGCCGACGGCGTCACCGAAGCCGACGGCGCCGACCTGCGCACACGGCTCGGGCTCGCGCCAGCGCCAAACCGGTACGTGGCACAGGCACCGTTCACCGCCGACACGGCCGCAGTTCTCACGACCACCGAAGAGGTTTCCGCATGAGCGAGCAGCACCGACAGATCCACCTCGCCGCCCACTTCCCGGGCGTCAACCAGCAGACCGTGTGGAGCGACCCCGCCGCGGGGAGCCAGATCGAGTTCGAGTCGTTCCGACGCTTCGCCGAGATCGCCGAGCGCGGGCTCATGGACTACCTGTTCCTCGCCGAGGGCCTGCGCCTGCGGGAACGCAACGGGCAGATTCACGACCTCGACGTCGTCGGCCGCCCGAACACCGTCTCGGTGCTCTCGGCGCTCGCCGCCGTGACGAAGCACATCGGGCTCGTCGGCACACTCACGACCACCTACAACGAGCCCGCCGACCTCGCGCGCCAGCTCCGCAGCCTCGACGTGCTCTCGCGCGGCCGAGCTGGCTGGAACGTCGTGACGACAACCAACGCGTTCACGGGCGCGAACTTCCGCAAGGGCGACCACCTGCCCCACGCCGAGCGCTACACGCGTGCGCAGGAGATGATCAGCGCGCTCGAGCAGATCTGGGCGACCGAGCAGGGGCACACGACGCGCCTCGACAGTCGCTACTTCGACGCGACCGTGCCGCAGACGCTGCCCGCGAGCCCGCAGGGACGACCCGTGCTCGTGCAGGCGGGTGCCTCGGGCGAGGGGCGCGACATCGCCGCGCGCAACGTCGAGGTGGTGTTCTCCATGTACGGCTCGTTCGACGACGGCCAGCAGTTCCGCAGCGACCTCGATGAGCGACTCGAACACTTCGGCCGCGGCCGCGACGATCTCAAGATCCTGCCTGCGATCACCCTGGCGATCGGGGATACGCCGGACGAGGCAGAGGAGCGCGCGCAGGAGATTTGTCGCGCGCAGGTGAGCGACGCGAATGCGATCTACTTCATGGAGCTCGTGTGGGGGCGCGACCTCAGCGACCACGATCCGAACGGTGCGCTCCCGGCGTTCGACCCCGTCGAGCCGACCACCGCGAACGGCCGCGTTCCGCGCGAGGGCGACCTCGCCGCGCGCATCCGTCAGGCGAACGAGTGGCGCGCCGAGGCCGAAGCGAAGGGCCTGACGCTGCGCGACATCGCGGTGCGCGAGTACGGCCGCCCGAGCCTTGTGGGCACGCCCGAGCAGATCGCCGACGAGATGATCGAGCGGGTCGACGGCCGCGCGAGCGACGGTTTCACGCTCGTCGGCCATCTCGTGCCCGACGGGCTCTCGGAGTTCGTTGACCGGGTCGTGCCGCTGCTGCAGGAGCGCGGCGCGTACCGCACCGAGTACCCGCAGAACGCGACGCTGCGCGACCTGCTCGGCGTCACCGCCGCGCAGCCGGTCGAGCTCGAGGGCCCGGTTCGGGCATGAGCCGCTCCCGTCGTGCGATTCGCCTCGTCGACCGCGACTCGCATCAGCCGACCCGCTGCATCACGTTCGTCGGGGCCGGCCCCGCGGCCGCGGGCATCGTCGAGCGCATTGCCGCGAATCAGGCGGAGATCGACGATCGGCCGCTCATCATTCACCTCATCGACCCGTATCCTCCGGGGGCGGGGCGTATTTGGCGTGACCAGCAGTCGGGGCTCCTCAAGCTGAACTCGATGGCCGGTGACGTCACGATGTTCACCGACGAGTCGAGCACAATCGATGGGCCGATCACCCCGGGCCCCGACCTCGCAACGTGGGCCGAGCTCGTGCGGTCGCGCCGCATTACCGACGTCGAGATCTCGCCCGACAGCGAGCCCGAACTCGTGCGCGAGCTCGAAGAGTTGCAGCCCGAGTCGTTCCCGACGCGCCGCCTCCACGAGCGCTATATGGTCTGGTGCCTCGAACGCAGCGCCGACCGGCTGCTACCGGGGTCGAAGGTGATGTGGCACCGCGCCGAGGTGGTTTCGGTCACCGACACCGAGGGCGGGGCCCAGGTCGTCGAACTCGACTCGGGCGACGAACTCACGACCGACCTCGTGATCTACACCTTCGGCCACCTCGGCTCGCAGGTCGGCGGGGAGGCGCGGTTCTTTACCGACTTCGCGGCGGCGAAGGGTGCGCGTTACTATGCGCCAGCGTTTACCGCGGATCTCGACTACCGCGACCTCGGCGCCGGTGAAGAGGTGCTCGTGCGCGGAATCGGCCTCGCGGCCGTCGACCTCGTCACGATGCTCACGCTCGGGCGCGGCGGTGAATTCGTGCGCAACAACGGGGTGCTCCGCTATGTTCCGAGCGGCCGTGAACCGAAGCTGCTCCTCGGCTCCCGCCGCGGCGTGCCGTATCGCTCGAAGCCGGCCGCGCCGCTGCGTGGCGAGGCCTACGAGCCCCGCTACCTGACCCCCGAGATCGCGAAGCGCGTCGCCGGGTCGGTCACTGAACTCCGCTTTGACCGCGACCTGTGGCCGCTCGTCGAGCGCGAACTGCATCACGGCTACTACCTGGAACTCTTCACCGGGTCGCCCGAGCGGGTGACGATCTCGTGGGCCGAATTCCGCCGCGGGCTCGATGAGCTCGAGCTGCACGGCGAGGCCTACGCCCGCCTTGTCGAACGCGCCGTGCCCGACGCGTGCGACCGATTCGATGTCGCCGAGCTCGACACGCCGCTTGCGGGTCGCCGGTTCGACACGGCCGGCGAGCTCCAGACATGGATGCGCGACCACCTCCGTCGCGATCTCGCGCAGCGCACCGAGGCCGGGCACTCCGAGAACACCGCGCTGTTCTTCGCCGTGTTCCGCAGCTACCTCGCGCTCGCGGAGCTTTCGACGGCCCCGAACTGGGAACCAAGCTCGTACCTGCGCGACTTCCGCCGCACCTGGTACAAGTTCTTCAGCTACGTCGACTCGGGCCCTCCCGGCGAGCGTATTGAGCAGCTCGTCGCGCTGAGCGAAGCGGGCGTCATCGAGTTCCTCGGCGGCGGGGTACGCGTGCGCGCCGACCACGACCGCGGCGACTTCGTCGCGACGAGCGAATCGCTCGCGGGCGAACGGCACGCGGGCACGCTCATCGACGCGTGGCTGCCCGACCCGAGCATCGACACCACCGACTCGAGCGCCCTGCGCGATCTCATCACGACCGGTGCGGGCCGCGAGCAGGTCGTCGGCGCATCGCCGAGCGGCTACCTCGAGGTGCGCCAGCGTGACGGCCGGTTGATCCGCGCCGGCGGTGGCGTGCATCCTCGTCGGTACGCCTTCGGGCCCGGCACGAGCTTCCCGCAGACCGGCGCCTTCGCCCGGCCACGCACCGACGCCCTGTCGTTCCGCCTCTGGGATCGGCTTGCCCGCGCGATTCTGACGGAACTCGCGTCGATCCGCGGCGCGCACGACCACGGCCACGCGACCAACGAAGCCTCTGACGCCGAGCTCGAGCAGATCTTCGACGGCGCCGCCTACTTCGAGCCCGATTCCGAGCCGTCGAGGTAGATTCGGCCGCGCGGCCTCGCACTGCGCCTAGGCTGAGTGGCATGAGCAAGATCGATCCCGCCGAACTCGCCGAGCAGCTGCGCGACCGCGTGCAGCTCGGCATGCCGCACACCATCGACCGCCTCGCGCGCCTCGTGCGCATCCCCTCGGTCTCGTGGGATGCCTTCGACCCCGCGCACGTTGCCGAAAGCGCCGAGCGCGTGCGTGAGCTGTTCGAGGGCACGGGGCTCTTCGATGAGGTCTCGGTGCACCAGTACGAAATCTCCGAGGGCGTACTCGGCCAGCCCGGGGTGATCGCCCGGCGCCCAGCCGCCGAGGGCTGGCCCACCGTGCTGCTCTACGCGCACCACGACGTGCAGCCGCAGGGGAGCGACGACAAGTGGGACACCCCGCCGTTTGAGCCGACGCTGATCGGCGACCGGCTCTACGGCCGCGGCGCGAGCGACGACAAGGCGGGCGTGCTGCTCCACGTCGCCGCACTCGAGGCGATCCGTGACATCTGGGAGGCGGCGGGCGAGCAGCTCGGCCTCGGCATCTCGGTCTTCATCGAGGGCGAAGAAGAGAACGGGTCGGGCAGCTTCTCGAAGTTCCTCGACGCGCACCGCGACGCGCTCGGCAGCGACTACATCATCGTCGCCGACAGCGACAATGCCTCGGTTGATGTGCCAGCGCTCACGGTCGCGCTGCGGGGCAACGTCACGTTCAACCTCACGGTGCGCACGCTCCGCCACGCCTCGCACTCGGGCATGTTCGGCGGCGCCGCACCCGACGCGATGCTTGCCACCGTGCGCCTGCTCAACACGCTCTGGAACGACGACGGCTCCGTCGCGGTCGCGGGACTCGAGTCGCACGATGCGCCCGTTCCCGAGCACGACGAGGCAAAGCTCATCGAAGAGGCCGGCGTGATCGGCGGCGAACTGCTCGGCAGCGGGCCCGTGCTCGCTCGCACCTGGTACCAGCCCGCGATCACGGTGACGGGCATCGACGCGCCCGACGTCGCAAACGCCTCGAACACGCTGATTCCCGAGGTACGCGTGCGCGTTTCGGCGCGCATCGCCCCCGGAACCGACGCGGATGCCGCAGCCGAGGCCATCCTCGACCACCTGCGCGCGAACACGCCCTTCGGCGCCGAACTCGAGTTCGACTCGCTCGGCACGGGCCGCCCGTTCCTCGTCGACGTTGACGGCGACGGGGTCGAACGGATGCGCACGGCGATGACCGAGGCCTGGGGCGCGGAGCCGCAGCTCAGCGGTATTGGCGGGTCGATTCCATTCATCGCCGACCTCGTCGACCGGTTCCCGCACTCGCAGATTCTCGTGACCGGGGTGGAAGACCCGGCCACGCGGGCGCACTCGCCGAACGAGTCGCAGCACCTCGGGGTGCTCCACCGCGCGATCCTCGCGGAAGCGTGGTTCCTCGCCGACCTCGCAACACAGGAATAGAATTACTGCGAGGGGCGTTTCGACGAATACGACGTCGACCCCCGCACGACGCGGCGGAGCGCAGGAGGACTCAATGACGCAGGTATTGGATGGCATCACCATCACCGAGAAGACGCACGGCGTCACGCTGACACAGGCGGCCGCCGACAAGGTGAAGTCGCTGCTCTCGCAGGAGGGGCGCGACGACCTTCGACTGCGGGTCGCGGTGCAGCCCGGGGGATGCTCGGGACTCATCTACCAGCTCTACTTCGACGAGCGGGAGATGGAGAACGACGCCTCGGTCGACTTCGACGGCGTCGAGCTGATCATCGACGAGATGAGCGCGCCCTACCTTGAGGGTGCGTCGATCGACTTCGCCGACACGATCGAGAAGCAGGGCTTCGCGATCGACAATCCGAACGCGCAGGGCAGCTGCGCCTGTGGCGACTCGTTCCACTAGCGACTGGCAACACCACGCGGCGCGGGTGCACACCGAAGGAGGTGTGCACCCGCGTTTTCGTGTCGAACCGCTCCGTGTCTGCACGAGCCTCGCTCCCAAAGGGTCTACACTGAGAGTTGTCTGTATGCGTCTTGTTGAAAGGTCCAACGTGCGGAAGAACCACCGGAAAATCGCAGCATCACTGGCGCTTGCTGCAGTGGCCACGGTGACCCTGGCGGGCTGCACCGCGCAGGAGTTGAACGGCTTCATGCCGGGTGAGCCAGGAACCAGCGACCTCGGCGATATGTTGGCCACATTCTGGGTCAACTCGTGGATCGTCCTGCTCGCGCTCGGCATCTTCGTGTGGGGCCTCATCATCTGGGCCAACGTTGCCTACCGCCGTCGCAAGAACGAGACCGGCATGCCGCACCAGATGCGCTACCACATGCCGATCGAGATGCTCTTCACGATCGTCCCGATCATCCTCGTCGCCGGCTTCTTTGCCTTCACCGCGCGCGACCAGGCCATCGCCGAAGAGACGTACCCGACCGACGATGTCGACGTGCACATCGAGGTGTACGGCAAGCAGTGGGCCTGGGACTTCAACTACATCGCGGTTGACGGCTCGCCGTACGACGGCGACGTCTACTACCAGGGCGTCCAGGCCGAAGAGGTTCGTGACGAGAACGGCAACACGACCGGCGAGATCGTCGAGGAAAACCTCCCGACGCTCTACCTTCCGGTCGGGGCAACCGTGACGTTCGACCTCAAGTCGCGCGACGTCGCGCACTCCTTCTGGGTTCCGGAATTCCACTACAAGGAAGACACGATCCCGGGCAAGACCAACCAGTTCTCGATGGTCGCCGAGCGCGAGGGCACCTACATCGGCAAGTGCGCCGAGCTGTGCGGTGAATACCACTCGATGATGCTCTTCAAGGTCGAGGTCGTCTCGCAGGACGAGTACAACGACTACATCCAGTCGCTGCGCGACCAGGGCAACGAGGGCGCCGTCGGCGACGAGTACGACCGCAACAACCAGAACCCTGGCACCAAGGTTCCGGTCATCGAGCACGACGAAGCTGAATAACTAAGGGCAGGGTGAAATGACTACGACTCAGAACAGGCCCGCGACCGCGGATGCCCCGCGCACCGCGCAGCCCGATCTCACTCCGAGCAAGGTCGGGAACAAGGGCAACGTCATCCTTGACATGCTCACCACGACCGACCACAAGAAGATCGGGTACATGTACCTCGCCTCGTCAGTGGCGTGGTTCTGCATCGGTGGCGTCATGGCGCTGCTCATCCGCGCGCAGCTCTTCGCGCCCGGCATGGAGCTGATCGCGACCAAGGACCAGTACAACCAGCTGTTCACGATGCACGGCACGATCATGCTCCTCATGTTCGCGACGCCGCTGTTCTCGGGATTCGCGAACGCGCTGCTGCCGCTGCAGATCGGTACCGCTGACGTCGCGTTCCCGCGCCTGAACGCATTCGCGTTCTGGCTCTACACCTTCGGTGCGCTCATCGCCGTCATGGGCTTCCTGACGCCGGGCGGTGCCGCGGCGTTCGGTTGGACCGCGTACACGCCGCTGTCGCTCACGACCTTCTCTCCGAGCGTTGGTGGGAGCCTGTGGCTCGCCGGCCTCGCGCTGACGGGTTACGGCACGATCTTCGGTGCGGTGAACTTCATCACGACGATCATCACGATGCGTGCGCCGGGTATGACGATGTGGCGCATGCCGATCTTTACGTGGAACACGCTGATCACCTCGATCCTCGTGCTCTTCGCGTTCCCCGTGCTTACCGTCGCCTGGTTCGGTGTGCTCATGGACCGCGTCCTCGGCACACATATCTATGACGTCGACGCCGGTGGCGCGATCCTCTACCAGCACCTGTTCTGGTTCTTCGGGCACCCAGAGGTGTACGTCATCGCCCTGCCGTTCTTCGGCATCGTCTCGGAGATCTTCCCGGTCTTCAGCCGCAAGCCGATCTTCGGGTACAAGACGCTCGTGCTCGCGACCATCTCGATCGCCGCGCTGTCGGCCTCGGTGTGGGCGCACCACATGTACGTGACCGGTTCGGTGCTGTTGCCGTTCTTCTCGCTCATGACCATGCTCATCGCGGTGCCAACTGGCGTGAAGATCTTCAACTGGCTCGGCACGATGTGGCGCGGCTCGATCACGTTCGAGACGCCGATGCTCTGGTCGCTCGGGTTCCTCGTGACCTTCCTGTTCGGTGGTCTGACCGGCGTGATCCTCGCGTCGCCCGTGCTCGACTTCCACATCTCCGACACCTACTTCGTGGTTGCCCACTTCCACTACGTCGTGTTCGGTACCGTCGTGTTCGCGATGTTCGCCGGGTTCTACTTCTGGTGGCCGAAGTGGACGGGCAAGATGCTCAACGAGGGCCTGGGCAAGGTGCACTTCTGGCTGCTGTTCATCGGCTTCCACCTCACGTTCCTCGTGCAGCACTGGCTCGGTGTCCTCGGCATGCCGCGTCGGTACTACACGTACCAGGCTGAAGACGACTTCACGTGGGCGAACCAGGTCTCGACGATCGGTGCCATCGTGCTCGCGGTCTCGATGATCCCGTTCTTCCTCAACGTCTACCTGACGCACCGCAACGCGAAGAAGGTCACCGTGAACGACCCCTGGGGCTACGGCGGATCGCTCGAGTGGGCGACCAGCTGCCCGCCGCCACGGCACAACTTCACCGAGATCCCGCGCATCCGTTCGGAGCGCCCGGCGTTCGACCTCAACCACCCCGAATATGCGGCACCCGGCGCACACCTCGCCTCGGACGCGCTCGTGAGCGGAAAGGCGCACTAGTCACACATGAAGACCACACGGAATATCCTTTGGGGACTCACCGTCTTCTACGCTGCGGTGTTCGTCTGGTACACCCTGTGGACCGCCGTGATCGAGCAGCACGCGGAATGGGTCGGTATCGTCGCGTTCCTCCTCATGGCGCTGTTCACGGCGTTCATCGCCTGGTACCTCGGCCTTGAGAACAAGCCGTTCGCGCGGAACCTCCTGCCCGAGGACCGCGAGGAGGCTGAGATCCACGAGGCCGACTACGAGCTCGGCACGTTCGCCCCGCACTCGATCTGGCCCGTTATCCTCGCGGCCGGCATCGGCGCGGTGTTCGCCTCGATCTGCTTCGGCTGGTGGCCGGTGTTCTGGTTCGCACCCGTCGCGCTCATCGGCCTGCTCGGGTGGATGTTCGAGTTCTACCGCGGCAAGTTCGCGCACTAAGCGCACCGCCCAACACCTTCGGCCCCCGGAACTTCGGTTCCGGGGGCCGTTCGGTTTCCTGTTGAATGTGAGCATGAACGCGCAGCGACACCTCGCCGAGCTCCGAATCACCGCACACCGACTCGCCGCGCCCACGGCGGCGACGCCGGCGGAGGCGGCCGCGCAGCTCGCAACTGCGCAAGGCCAGCACCTCGGCGGCGTGATGGCGTCGATCGCGCAGCGAACCCGTGGCGGCACCTACGCCGGAGTCGCCGAGGCCTTCGGGCGAGGCGAGCTGGTGCGCGGGTACCCGATGCGGGGTACGGTCTTCGCGGTCTCGGCCGATGACCTCGCGTGGCAGACCGCGCTCACGAGCGAACGACAGCTGCGGGCCGCCGAGAAGCGCCGCCGGGCGCACGGACTCGACGACCTCGTGGATCTCGCGGCCGACGTTGCCCGAGCGACCATCCACGCCGCTCAGTCGGAGGCTGCGTCCAAGGCAGCGCTCGCGGAGGCGTGGGGTCGTGCTGGGATTCCGACGGATGACGGGCGCACCTATCACCTCGTGTTCACCCTGATGGCTCGAGGAGACCTCGCGTACGGCCCCATCGACGCGGGGGAGCAGCTCGTCGTTGACGCCGAGACCTGGCTGCCCGAGTCCGGCACGCTCGAGGCGCGATTCAATGGCAGCGTCGACGACGCGTTGGCCAACTGGCTGCGGACGTATCTCGAGAGTCACGGCCCCGCCACCTTCCGCGACTTCGCGTGGTGGACGAAGCTGCCGCTCACGCAGATTCGCCGCGTGGCGGCCGCTGCGACCGCAGGCCTCGAGCAGTACGGGGACCTCGATGGGGAGCCGCTGTGGGGCCGCGTGGGCCTCGAGGATGAGCATCGAGAGCTCGGTACCGCGACGCTGCGACGGGGGAGACTTCTTGCGCCGTTCGACGAACTCGTGCTCGGCTACGCCGACCGCACGTTCATCATCAGGCCAGAGCATCATCCGCAGCTCGTTCCAGGAAACAACGGCGTCTTCAAGAACGGACTCCTGCGCGGAGGCGAGATTGTCGGCACCTGGTCGGCGAAGCGCCGCGCCGCGGGCGACGAACTCGTCGCGACGCCATTCGGCGCGGCGCTGTCGGCCACAGCGCTCCGTGAGTTCGAGCGGGGCTTTGCCGCGTATCCGCACCCCTCGTAAAACGACTTCGGGCCCGGGACACTGTCCCGGGCCCGAACTCATTCGGTGCGCTGCCAGCTAGTGCAGCTCGCCGTGGTGGTGCTTGCTCGCCTCGATCTCGGCCTTCGTGACCGGCTCGATGCGGTCGGCGAAGAACCAGCGCGAGAGCGTCGCGCGCAGCTTGCCCTGCTTCTTGCCGTTCTCGTCGACGTACGGCGTCGCCGGCACGAAGTTGTCGTACTGCATCGTGAACTGCTCGCCCTCGGTGAGCGGCACGTGCACTTCCTGGAATTCGCCGTGGGGGAGTCGGATAACGCGGCCCGACTCGTGCCCGTGCAGCGCGAGGTTGCGGTCGCCCTTCTGCAGGGCGATGCAGGCGCGGTGCACCACGAAGTACACGATGAACGTGCCGATGATGAGCCAGAACTGCAGGAAGTGGATGACGTGCTCCATCGCCATGTGGAAGTGCGTCGCGATGAGGTCGGACGACGCGGCCGCCCACATGGTGGCGTAGAAGCTGATCCACGCGGCGCCGAGCGCGGTGCGGAACGGCGCGTTGCGCGGGCGGTCAAGCAGGTGGTGCTCACGCTTGTCGCCAGTGATCCACGACTCAAGGAACGGGTAGACGAACAGCCCGATCACGAACAGCCCCATGAACAGGAACGGAACGAGGATCGCGAACGTCACGGTGTAGCTCGTGCCGATCGGAATCTCCCACCCTGGCGGAATGAGACGCAGCATGCCGTCACCGAAGCCGATGTACCAGTCAGGCTGGGTACCCGCCGAAACGGGGGAGGGGTCGTACGGGCCGTAGTTCCAGATCGGGTTGATCTGGAAGGTCGACGCGATGAGGAAGATCAGGCCGAGCGTGAGGAACATGAAGCCCACGGCCTTGCCCGCGAAGACGGGGAGCACGGGGTTACCAACCACGTTCTCCTCGACCTTGCCGGGGCCGGGCCACTGCGTGTGCTTGTTGATCACCATGAGCATGAGGTGCAGCGCGAGGAACACGATGAGCACCGCCGGGAGCAGCATGATGTGCAGCGAGTAGAGGCGGCCGACAATCGCGTCGCCCGGGAACTCGCCACCAAACAGCCAGAACGAGATCCAGGTGCCGAGCACCGGCACACCCTTGATCATGCCGTCGACGATGCGCAGACCGTTACCCGAGAGCAGGTCATCGGGAAGCGAGTAGCCCGAGAAGCCTTCGAGCATCGCGATGATCCAGAGCACGAGGCCGATCACCCAGTTGAGCTCGCGCGGCTTGCGGAAGGCGCCGGTGAAGTACACGCGGGCCATGTGCAGCATTATCGACGCGACAAACAGGAGCGCCGACCAGTGGTGCACCTGGCGCATGAGCAGACCGCCACGCACGTCAAACGAGATGTCGAGGGTAGAGGCCATTGCGGCCGACATCCCCATGCCCTGGAGTGGCACGTACGAGCCCTCGTACTCGACGTGCGCCATTGAGGGGTCGAAGAAGAACGTGAGGAACGTACCCGACAGGAGGATCGCGATGAAGCTGTACAGCGCGATCTCTCCGAGCATGAACGACCAGTGGTCGGGGAAGATCTTGCGACCGAACTCTTTGACTGCGCCCGAGACACTCGTGCGCTCATCGAACCAGACGGCGGCCTTCGCGACCGCGCCGCTCTCGGCGGCAGGGGCCTTAAACGTTGTAGTCATGGCGACGCTCCCAGAAGGTCGGTCCGACAGGTTCGTGGAAGTCACTCTGAGCGATCAGGTAACCCTCGCTGTCAACGGTGATGGGCAGCTGCGGCAGCGGACGGCCGGCGGGGCCGAAGATGACGCGGCAGTGGTCAGTCACATCGAACTGCGACTGGTGGCACGGGCAGAGCAGGTGGTGCGTCTGCTGCTCGTAGAGCGCGACGGGGCAGCCCACGTGCGTGCACACCTTCGAGTACGCGACGATGCCGTGGTACGACCAGTCCTTGCGGTCTTCGCGCTCCTTGAGGCTTTCCTCGGGCAGGCGCATGAGCAGCACAACGGCCTTCGCCTTCTCGTTGAGCATGCCGTGTTCGACCTCGAGGAGGCCGTCGGGGATGACGTGGAAGGCCGAGCCGATCGTCACGTCGGACGCCTTGATCGGCGTGCCGGTGGGGTCGCGCACGAGCCGCACGCCCGCATCCCACAGCGTCTCGTGCATGAGCTCGACGGGCTTCGGGTTGTTCGCGTTGTAGAAGTCGCGGAACATGACGATGCCGGGCAAGGGGAGCGCGAGCACCGCGGTGATGAGCGAGTTGCGCAGGAGCTTACGGCGCGTGAAGCCCGACTCCTCGTTCGCCTGCTGGAAGATCTCGGCGACGCGCTTGTTCGTTGCGGGGGAGCCGCCCGTCTTGTGGCGGGCCTCCGACATCTCCTCATCCTTCATAAGGTACTTCGACCACGCGACGGCGCCGAAGCCGAGCGCGAGCATGCCGCAGGCGATGCCGAGGCCGACGAACATGTTGTTCCAGCGAACGCTCGTGATGTCCTCACGGTCGATCGGCCAAATGAAGTAGGCGAGTACCGCGAAGATGCTGAACGCGAGTGACACCCAGAACAGCGCGGTGACCACGCGCTCCGCGTTCTTTTCCTTCTTCGGGTCGACGTCGGTCACCTTGTGGTGGTGATCGGGCAGCCCGGGATTCTCGAGCGGCTCTGCCGGCTCAACGAGCGTGCCAGAGTCGACCGCGCGGTCCGACGAATTGGCGGTGCGAAGCTCGCCGCCGTGTTCGTCTTCAGCCATGGTGATGCCTTTCTGGAGTGAGGAGAGTGGAAACTTAGGGAGACCTTGCGACTAGTTCGGTCGCGAGGTGATCCAGATGGCGAAGCCGACCGCCGCGCCCAGACCGAAGATCCAGATGAACAGACCCTCGGCAACCGGGCCGATCGAGCCGAGGTTGTAGCCGCCGACCATCGAGGTGTTGTCGGTCATCCACACGATCGACGTGATGATGTCCGCCTTGTCCTGCGGAGTGAGGTTCGTGTCGCTAAACACCGGCATGTTCTGCGGGCCGGTCACCATAGCCTCATAGATGTGCACGGGCTCGACGGTCTGCAGCTCGGGCGCGAACTTGCCCTCGGTGAGCGCGCCACCGCCGGCGGCGACGTTGTGGCACATCGCGCAGTTGATGCGGAAGAGCTCGGCGCCGTGCGCGGCATCACCGTCAGCCTGGAGGTACTCGTCGGCGGGGATCGCGGGGCCCGGAGCGAGCGAGGCAACGTAAGCCGCGAGCTGCGAGATTTCCTCATCGGTGAACTGCACAGGCTTCGCGGGCGCCTGCGGCGCGTTGTTCTGCATGGGCATGCGGCCCGTGCCGACCTGGAAGTCGACCGAGGCGGCGCCCACACCGATGAGGCTCGGGCCCTCCGACGTGCCGACGGCGTTCATGCCGTGGCAGGTTGCACAGTTCGCGTTGAACAGGGTCTCGCCCTCGCTGATGGTCTGGGCGCTGTTCATGTCGACTTCGGTTGTGCCGTCGGCCGCGTTCGCCACGAGGGTGTCGACGGCGCCGTACGCGCCGCCCGTCAGCATGAGGCCAACGCCGAGGAGGGCTGCCGTGGCGAGGGGGCTGCGACGGCCGCGCTTGCGTGACTTCTTGGCAGTCGACCGGTGCTGGGTAACAAGAGACATAGGGAAGTTGCTCCTCGGGTCGGCTACTGAATGAACGGCAGGATGTAGATGACGAAGAAGAGTCCCACCCAAACAACGTCAACAAAGTGCCAGTAGTACGAGATGGCCATGGCGCTCTGCATCTCGCGCTTGCCCATCTTGCGCACGGCGTAGAGGCGCACGATGACCACGAGGAAGGCGATGATGCCGCCCGTCACGTGGAGGCCGTGGAAGCCGGTCGCCATGAAGAACGCACTCGTGTACGCGTTGAGGTTGAGTACGTAGCCCTCGCTGACGAGCGTCGCGTACTCGAAGACCTGCCCGGCCACGAAGATCGAACCGAGGATCGCGCTGAGGAAGAACCACTCAACGGTCGCCCAGCGACCGTTGTTGTCCTTGCTGTTGCGACGGCCCGCCTCGGCGTGCGAGACGCCGATCTGGCACGTGAACGAGCTCGCGATGAGGATCACCGTGTTCCCGACCGAGAACGGGATGTTCAGGACCGAGTGGCCAGCGTCGAACTGCGCGGGCGCCATGGCCTGGAGGGTGAAGAAGATCGCGAAGAGGCCGGCGAAGAACATCACTTCGGAGCCGAGCCAGACGATGGTTCCGATCGCCACGGTGTTGGGACGATGGACCCGCGGAGCCGTTGGAGTGGGAGATGCAGAAGTCACGACTCCATTATGACCGATTTCTCAGGTTCGCAAAGTTGACAGGCGGGGCAAGAATTCTTTAGGGATTACTCTTTTTCGTATGACTTCTGCGCAAACGTGGCCCGAGATGCTCGATTCCCTGCTTCGCGGGGAGGACATGTCTGTACGCCAGGCAACTTGGGCGATGGAAGAGGTCATGTCGGGCAACGTTTCGGATGCGCGACTCGCGGCCTGGCTCATCGCGCTTCGGGCCAAGGGCGAGACGGTCGAAGAGGTGATCGGCTTCCGCGACGCCGTGCTCGCGAAGGCGGTGCCGACGAACCTGCCCGCCTGGGGCGTTGACATTGTCGGTACGGGTGGCGACATGGTCGGCACCGTCAACGTCTCGACGATGGCCTCATTCGTCATCGCCGCGACGGGCACCCCCGTGCTGAAGCACGGTGGCCGTGCGGCCTCGGCGAAGTCGGGTGCCTCTGACGTGCTCACGGCGCTGGGTGCCGTGCACTCGACTGACGCGGCGGCACTTGAACACATCTTTGCTGAGACAGGGCAGGCCTTCCTCTACGCATCCCTGTTCCACCCGGGGTTCGCCCACGCTGGAGGGGTTCGGAAGGATCTCGGCGTGCCCACCGTGTTCAACTCGCTCGGGCCGCTCAGTAATCCAACCCGCGCGGAGGCGTCCGCGGTCGGCGTCGCCCGGCGCGAGTCGATCCCGGTCATCGTCGGTGTGTTTCGCACGCGAGGTGCCGCGGCCCTCGTGTTCCGCGGCGACGACGGGCTCGATGAGCTCACCGTTACCGGCTACTCGCACATCTGGGAGATCTCGGGCGGTGACGTCGCCGAGCACGACATTCACCCGCGCGACGTCGGCCTCGGCACGTACGACCTCGAGGACCTGCTCGGCGGCACGCCCGAGCTCAACGCGCAGATCGCGCGCGAGACGCTTCGCGGCGAACGCACGGGTGCTGTGCGCGACATCGTGCTGCTCAACGCGGCTGCGGGCCTTGTCTCGTGGGACCTCGCGAAGCAGCCCGACTCGATCGAGCGGCCCATTCGCGACCGCCTCGGCGAGAAGATCGCGGTCGCGGCGGAGGCCATCGACTCCGGCCGGGCGATCGAGCAGCTCGACAAATTCGTGGCGGCATCCCAGAAGTTCAACACCGAAGCCCCAGTACGGTAGTGACCGTTCACATCCATCCGTGCATCACTGCGAGGAGCAATCATGTCTGACCAGATCAGCCGCAACGTCACCCTGAACAACGAGACGGGCCTGCACGCGCGCCCGGCATCGGAGTTCGTGAAGGAAGCGTCGAAGCACGACGCGAAGGTGACGGTGAACGGCGTCGACGCGAAGAGCCTGCTCGGTATCATGGCGATGGGTGCCTCGAAGGGCACCGAGCTGCAGCTCGTCGCGGAGGGCCCCGAGGCCGAGGCTGCACTCAACGGGCTCGTCGGGCTCGTTGAGTCGAACTTCGGCGAATAGCCGATGGCACGAGGCGCCCCAGCGACTCGCCCCGAGGCCAACGCCGACGAGGGCCCGCGGGTGTACGCCATGTCGATCCGGGGCGCGGTGCGTCCCACCGCGATCGGTGTTGGGGTCACCACGTTTGTCGCCTGGGGCGTCTCGTTTTTCCTGTTTACCTACTTCACCGATGCGGGTCGAACGTCGCTCGAGGCAAGTGGTTTCCCCGCACGGTTTGGCGGTTGGATCGCACTGAGCGCGCTCATCGCAGCCGGGCACTCGCTTGGCTATGTCGTGCTGCGGTCGCTCGTGCCGGGGACGAAGGCGTTTTCGGAGCGACGGGTCGCGCGGCTCGCGTTCGGCGACTCGGTCGCGACTATGGCGGGCGGATACGCCCTGGGCTTCATTCCACTCACGCTCTTCCCCGACCCCATCGTCATGCTCGGATGGGGCGTCGTGGTAGGGCTGCTGTTCAGCTTCGTCGCGATCAATCCGGGCTACGTTGCGCGGTTCCGGCGTGCGGTCGAGAACGGAGAGGTGGTGCGCGACCAACTCGCGTGATGGTCGGGGCTGGTGGATGCTCGGGAAATACTGCAAGGTGAGTGCAGTAATGTGTGCCTGAGCACGCATCGTGCGCGAACGAAGGAGTTGGCCCATGCCCGAGGCATTCATCATCGATGGCGTCCGCACCCCCGTTGGTCGCTACGGCGGCGCACTTGCGACGGTCCGCCCCGACGACCTCGCGGCGCTCGTGATCGGCGAGGTGGTGCGGCGCAGCGGCATCGATGCTGGCACCGTTGACGAGGTCGTCTTCGGCAACGCGAACGGTGCGGGTGAGGAGAACCGCAACGTCGCGCGTATGGCGTGGCTGCTCGCGGGCCTGCCGCAGGAGGTCCCCGGCTTCACCGTGAACCGGCTGTGCGCCTCCGGCATGACCGCGATCGTTTCGGCCTCGCAGATGATCCGCTCGGGCGACGCCGATCTCGTCGTCGTCGGTGGGGCGGAGTCGATGACGCGCGCGCCCTGGGTGGTCGAGAAGCCCGCCGGGGCATGGTCGAAGCCGGGGCAGTCGTACGACACCTCGATCGGCTGGCGGTTCCCGAACCCGCGCTTCGTCGACGGTGACCTCGCGCGCGAAGGCAAGATGACGTACTCGATGCCCGAGACAGGCGAAGAGGTCGCCGAAGTCTTTGGCGTCACCCGCGAGGAGGCCGACGCGTTCGCCGTGCGATCCCACGACAACGCACTTGCCGCAATCGCGGGCGGGCGCTTCGCAAACGAAATCGTGCCCGTCGAGGTTGCCGACCGCAAGGGCAACGTCAAGGTCGTCGACACCGACGAGGGCCCGCGGCCGGGCACGACGATGGAGGTGCTCGCCAAGCTGCGACCCGTCGTCAAGCCCGGCGGGGTGGTGACCGCCGGCAACGCGTCGAGCCTCAACGACGGCGCCTCGGCGCTCGTCATTGCGTCGGAGGCGGCGGTTGAAAAGTTCGGGCTCACGCCGCGCGCGCGCATCGCCGGCGCCGGCACCGCCGGCGTCGCGCCCGAAATCATGGGTATCGGCCCCGAACCTGCGAGCCGCAAGGCGCTCGACCGCGCGGGGTGGACGCTCGATTCCGTCGGCGCCATCGAACTCAACGAGGCGTTCGCGACGCAGTCCATCGCGACGCTGCGTGGCCTCGGGGCCGACCCCGAGACCGTCAACCGCAACGGCGGGGCAATCGCCCTCGGGCATCCGCTCGGCTCGTCAGGCGCGCGAATCTCGATCACGCTGCTCAACCGCATGGAGCAGGAAGGCGTCGATCGCGGACTTGCGACCATGTGTGTCGGCGTCGGCCAGGGCGCCGCCCTGCTGCTGGAACGCCCATAACGAACTCGTACGCCCTCGCAGAATGGACCAGTACCGGATGAACCTCCAGGACCTCAGGACACAGGCCGAGTCGTTCGAGCGACTACGCGTCACGGTTGCCGACGACCGTGTGACGGCGATCCTCGACCACGCGCCGACGCGCAATGCAATCGATCAGCGGATGGTCGACGAATTCCACGTCGTGTGTGGCGCGCTCGAGCGTGCGCCGCGCATCCTCATCATCACCGGCGCGAACGGGATCTTCGCCTCGGGCGCCGACATCGCCCAACTGCGCGAGCGGCGCCGTGACGACGCCCTGGCCGGCATCAACTCGACCGTGTTTGATCGCATCGCGCGCCTGCCAATGCCGGTCATCGCCGCGATCGAGGGATACGCGCTCGGCGGTGGGGCCGAACTCGCCTATGCGGCCGACTTCCGCCTCGCGACCCCGAACGTGAAACTCGGCAATCCAGAGACAGCGCTCGGCATCATGGCTGCGGCCGGCGCGACCTGGCGGCTTCGCGAGCTCGTGGGGGAGCCCCTCGCGAAAGAGATGCTGCTCGCGGGGCGCCAGCTCGACGCCGAGGCGGCACTCGCCTGCCATCTCATCACCGAGGTACATGAGGCCGATGCGCTGCTCGACGCGGCGCACGCGCTCGCCGACCGCATCGCGAAGCAGGATGCCCTCGCGGTGCGCCTCACGAAGTCGGTCTTCCACATGCCGCGCGAGGCGCATCCGCTCGTCGACACGCTCGCGCAGGGCATGCTCTTCGAATCCGATGAAAAGTTCGCGCGCATGCAGGGATTCCTCGACCGCGCGGCGGCAAAGCGGGCGGCGCGCGCCGAGGCTGCCACCACCAGCACGACCACGAATGAGCAGGAGCCGACGGCATGACCGAACTGACACTCCCGACCCGCGTCGCGGTGATCGGCGGCGGACGCATGGGCGCCGGCATCGCGCACGCATTTCTCATGGGCGGTGCCGACGTCGTCGTGCTCGAACGAGACGACGAGTCGGCGGCCGGGGCGCGCGAGCGCGCACTCGCGAGCGTCGCGAAGTCGATCGAGCGAGGTGCCGATGCCGATGCTGCCGAGGCGGCCGGTCGGCTGCACGTCGTCACCGACCACGCGGCGCTCAGCGATCGCGAGCTCTGCATCGAGGCGGTGTTCGAGGACCTCAACGTCAAGGTGGAGGCGCTCCAGCGGGCAGAATCGCAGCTTCCAGATTCGGCAACCCTCGCGTCGAACACGTCGTCGATCTCGCTCGCGACGCTCGCGGCGCGACTCGAGCGGCCCGGCCGATTCCTGGGCCTCCACTTCTTCAACCCCGTGCCGGCCTCGACGCTCATCGAGGTGGTCATCGCCCCCGACACCGAGGCAGGTTTGCAAGCGGCCGCACCGGACTGGGTGCGCGCGCTCGGAAAAACGCCCGTGGTCGTGCAGGACTCGCCGGGATTCGCGTCGTCGCGCCTCGGCGTCGCGATCGCGCTCGAGGCGACCCGGATGGTCGAGGAGGGGGTCGCGAGCGCCGCCGACATCGACGCCGCGATGGAACTCGGCTACCGGCACCCGCAGGGCCCGCTCCGCACGACCGACATCGTCGGGCTCGATGTGCGGCTCGGTATCGCGGAGTATCTCGCCGAGCACCTCGGCGATCGGTTCGCCCCGCCACAGCTGCTGCGCGACAAGGTCGCGCGCGGCGAGCTCGGCCGCAAGAGCGGCAAGGGATTCTACGACTGGAACTGAGCGCACGCCCGAACGCGGCGGCGACGAAAGGCAGCAACGATGACTTCGACGGCAACTGAGCAGGAGACCCAGCCGGGATTCGTGCCGAGCTACGTGCTCGGTGACTGGTGGTCGCCCGAACCTGGCGCCGCGGCGCAGGTCGTGCGCGACGCCTCGACGGGCGAGGAGATCGCGCGCGTCTCGACCGACGGGCTCGATCTCGCCGCGGTCGTCGACTATGCGCGCACGACCGGGCGGGTGACGCTGGGGGAGCTCACGATTCACCAGCGCGCGATGCGGCTCAAGCAGCTCGCCCTCTACCTCACCGAGCGAAAGCCGCAGCTCTACGACGTCTCGTACCGCAGCGGGGCGACGAAGGTCGACAACCTCATCGATGTCGATGGTGGGATCGGCGTGCTGTTCACGCTGAGCTCGAAGGCACGTCGCGAACTCCCGAACGCGAACGTCGTGATCGACGGTGCCCTCGAGCCGCTCTCTGCCGACGGCTCGTTCGTCGGCGAGCACATCTACGCCCGCATGCCAGGTGTGACGGCGGAAATCAACGCGTTCAACTTTCCCGTGTGGGGCATGCTCGAGAAGTTCGCCCCGGCATTCATCGCGGGTATCCCGTCGATCGTGAAGCCGGCGACACCGACCGGGTACATCACCGAGGCGTGCGTGCGCCTCATGGTCGAATCCGGTCTCCTCCCGGCCGGGTCGCTGCAGCTCATCTCTGGTTCGGCTCGCGACCTGCTCGACCACCTCGACTATCGCGACTCGGTCGCGTTCACGGGGTCGAAGGCGACGGCCGATCGGCTGCGTCAGCACCCGAACGTGGCGGAGGGCGGCGTGCACTTCAACGCCGAGGCCGACTCGCTCAATGCCGCGATTCTTGGCCCCGACGCCGAGGTTGACTCGCCCGAGTTCGAGGCATTCGTGCGCAGTGTCGTGACCGAGGTGCAGGCGAAGGCCGGGCAGAAGTGCACCGCGATTCGCCGGGTCATCGTGCCAAACGCGCTCGTCGAGCCCGTCATCGACGCGATCGCTCGTCGGCTCGACGAGAAGGTTCACGTGGGGGATCCTCGCGCCGAGGGCACGACGATGGGCGCCCTCGCGTCGCTCGAGCAGCTCGCCGACGTGCGCAGCGCCGTCGATCGGCTCATCGCCGGCGGGGGTGAGGTCGTCTACGGCTCGAATGAGCGCGAGCCCGACAGTGCTTCGGCATTCATGTCGCCCGTCGTGCTGAAGTGGGACAACAACCGGGCGGAGGCACTGCACGCGACGGAGGCGTTTGGTCCCGTCACTTCGGTCACGGGCTACGATACCCTCCCGGAGGCAATCGACCTCGCCGCGCTCGGCGCCGGGTCACTCGTTGCGACGATCGCGACGAACGACCCAGACGTTGCGCGCGAGCTCACGACCGGAATCTCCGGACACCACGGTCGCGTGCACCTGCTCAACCGTCAGACCGCGAAGACCTCGACGGGGCACGGCTCGCCTATGCCGCACCTCGTGCACGGTGGCCCCGGGCGGGCGGGCGGCGGCGAGGAGCTCGGCGGCGTGCGGTCAATCTTCCACTACATGCAGCGCAGCGCGCTCCAGGGATCACCCGATCTCCTCACGGAGGTCACCGGACAGTGGCACCCCGGTGCGGCGCAGCGTCGCGTGGGGGCGCCCGCCTACGGTGGCACCCCCGAGGGGGAGGCGCTTCCCGACGGCGCGACGGCCGTGCATCCCTTCCGCAAGTCGGTCGAAACCCTGAAGCTTGGCGACGCATTCGTGTCAGAGCTGCGGCAGGCGACACTGCAGGAGATCACCGACTTCGCGAACACGACGGGCGACATCTTCTACGCCCACACCAACCCCAAGGCGGCCGAAGCGAACCCCTTCTTCCCGGGCATCGTCGCGCACGGGTACCTGCTCATCAGCTGGGCCGCGGGCCTCTTTGTCGCGCCCGGGCGCAGCGCCGTGTACGCGAACTACGGCATGGAGCGGCTGCGGTTCCTCACCCCGGTCGGCGTCGACGATGAGGTACGCGTGGAGCTCACCGCGAAGCGCATCACGCCCCGCGAGACCGAGGACTACGCCGAGGTGGTGTGGGATGCCGTGCTGCGGAACCAGCGCGACGAGGTCGTTGCGACCTACGACGTGCTCACGCTCGTCGCGAAGCGCGAGGAGCAGGCGCTCGGTGGCTAGTTAGCGGCTAGCTAGTCGCGGGCCTTGAGGCCTTGAAACACGAGGCGAATGACGAGGTCACTCAGCGAATCCGGATCGAGCGGCCCCTCCGGTCGGTACCACTCGACGACCGAGTTGATCATGCCGAAGATGAGGCGCGTGGCGGCGCGGGTTTCGACCGCGCCGTCGAAGTGCTGCTCGTTCGCGACCTCCTCCATGAGCTTCGCGACACTGCGGTCGAAGTTTCGGCGCCGCTCCATGGCCCGACGCTCGAGCGCGGTGTTGCCGCGCAGGCGCAGAAGGAGGGTGACCTCGTCGAGGTCGCGTGTGAGCACCTCGATCGTCTCGCGCATGACGTGTTCGAGCCGGGCCATCGCCTCGCCCGTGCGTGCGCCCGGATCCACGAGCACCGCCTCAAGCGACGTCAGCGCGTGGTCGAGCGCCGCGGCGAGGAGCTCTTCCTTGCTGCGGACGTGGTGGTAAATCGCCGACTTTGAGACGCCGAGCTGGTCGGCGATCATGCCAATTGTGGTCGCCTCGTAGCCGTGCTCGTTGAAGAGTCGAACCGCTGCCGTGATGACGTCATGGCGGTCGTTACCGGGGCGGCCGCGACGTGGCGCGTCGGTCTTGGTGCTGGCGGGAATACTCATGGCTGAGCGCAATGCTAGGCGCGGATGCGAAATGTCCCTCCCATCCGCGCCCCGGCATTGTGTGCTAGCGGCTAACTGGATGCCGGCTGGAGGTGCGCCGGCAGGTCGGAGGTCGGCACCTCGCGGTAGTCGAAGAGGCGTTTCGCCTTGCCCTCGGAGCGTTGGCACGTGTTCGGTTCGGTGACTCGCACCCGAACCGACGAGCCAATGCGGATCTTGATGTCGTCGCGAAGCAGCTCGGCGCAGCGCCCGGCCTCCTCGACGGTCGCCTCGGGGCGGCGCTCGATGACGATCGTGAGCTCGTCCATGCGGTTCGGTCGGGTGAGCTCGAGGTGGTAGTAGGGGGCGAGTGACGGCTGCGCGAGCGCGAGCTCCTCGATCTGCGAGGGGAACATGTTGACGCCGCGCAGAATAATCATGTCGTCAGTGCGCGAGGCGATCTTCTTGATGCGCCGCATATTCGGCCTCGCGTCGCCGGGCAGCAGCTGAGTGAGGTCTTTCGTGCGATACCGAATGATCGGCATCGCCTCCTTCGTGAGTGAGGTGAAGACCAGTTCGCCGGTCTCGCCGTCGGCGAGGACCTTCGAGTGGTCGTCGGGGTCGATGATCTCGGGGAGGAACATGTCTTCCCACACGGTCGACCCATCCTGGTGCTCGACTGACTCGCCCGCGACGCCCGGCCCGAGCAGCTCCGAGAGGCCGTAGATGTCAACGGCCTTGA
Source organism: [Zimmermannella] faecalis ATCC 13722 (assembly GCF_000381765.1). Classification (GTDB taxonomy): domain Bacteria; phylum Actinomycetota; class Actinomycetes; order Actinomycetales; family Microbacteriaceae; genus Gulosibacter; species Gulosibacter faecalis. Next base: position 179,030 of record NZ_KB907074.1, read on the forward strand.
GGTCGAAGCCCTGCTCGATCTCGTGCCGCATCTGCTCGCTCCAGGGCTCGGCGCCGAGCACCGCGATCTCGAGCGAGGTCGCTCGGGGGTCCACGCCGGCCCGGTGCATCGCGTCGAGGATCGTGAGCAGGTATGACGGCGTGCACATGATGATGCGCGGTCGGAAGTCCTGAATCAGCTGAATCTGCCGTGCCGTCTGGCCGCCCGACATCGGGATCACGACGAGGCCGGCACGTTCGGCGCCGGCGTGGGCGCCGAGGCCGCCGGTGAACAGGCCGTAGCCGTACGCGTTGTGCACGAGGTCACCCTTGCGGGCTCCCGCGAGCCGAAGCACGCGGGCGACGGCGATCGCCCAGCGATCGAGGTCACCCTCGGTGTAGCCGACGACCGTGGGGCGGCCGGTTGTGCCCGACGAGGCGTGCACGCGGCGAACCTGATCCATCGGCACCGCAAACGCGCCGAAGGGGTAGTTCTGTCGTAGGTCTTCCTTCGTTGTGAAGGGAAACTTTGCGAGGTCGGCGAGTTCGCGCAGGTCGTCGGGGCTAACGCCCGCCTCGTCGAACTTCTTGCGGTACATGTGCACGTTCTCGTAGGCGTGTCGAACGGTCCACTGCAGTCGCTCGAGCTGCAGTGCTTCGAGCTCCTCGCGGGTCATCTGCTCGGCGGGGTCGAGAACATCAAGGTCAAATGGCTGGTTCACGGTTTCTGCCTTTGTGGTCAAACTGATGGTTCCGAGTGCGCCGGGCGCTACTCGGGTTTGCGAATCGTGCGGCTGCGGCCGCGGAAGAGCGCGATGCGCCGGGGCTCGGGTTCGCCGGGCGACTGCGCGAGGATCTCGATGTCGCAGATGCCGCTGCGGCCCGAGTGCACCATCTCAGCGTGCGCGACGAGGGTGTCGCCCGCTTTCGCCTGTCGGAGGAAGTTGATGTCGACTCCCTGCGCGACGGTGATGGTGCCGTCGTCTTCCGGTGGATTGCACGCAATGGCGAAGGCCGAGTCGGCGAACGCGAACACCATGCCGCCGTGCGCGATCCCGAATCCGTTGAGCATTTCGCGGCGCAGTTCCATCTGCACCGTGACGCGGCCCGGTTCGTAGTCGAGCACGCGCAGTCCCATCCATTCGCTTGCGTAGTCGTCCTTGAGGATGCGATGGTTCGCTGCGGTGGCGGGCGTCGTTGCCTCGGTCATGTTTCACCCCTTCGTGAATTCCTGAACAGTCTTACAGAAAGTTTTCTCCTTCGCTGGGTGTCGGCGGCTTGACCTTTCGGGAACACCACATAAACTGAACGCACGTTCTGTAATTGCTGGCTGCAGTGCCGCGCCTGCAGCGGGCGAGCCAGTCGAAGGAGACGAACCGTGACGAACAACGTGACCGAACTTCCCGGTCGAGACGACTACGACCTCGAGCGGGCCCAGGCCTACTTCGACCGACTCATCGCCGACGACTCGCGTGTCGAGCCGGCCGACTGGATGCCCGACGCATACCGCAAGACGCTGACCCGCCAGATGGCGCAGCACGCGCACTCCGAGATCATCGGCATGCAGCCCGAGGCGAACTGGATCACGCGGGCGCCCTCGCTCAAGCGCAAGGCGATTCTCACCGCGAAGGTGCAGGACGAGGCGGGCCACGGGCTGTACCTCTACTCGGCCGCCGAGACGCTCGGTACGCCGCGCGACGTGATGACCGAGCAGCTCATTTCGGGCAAGGCGAAGTACTCGTCAATCTTCAACTACCCGGCCCGTTACTGGGCCGACATGGGCGCGATCGGCTGGCTCGTTGACGGCGCGGCGATCTGCAACCAGGTGCCCCTGTGCCGCTGCTCGTATGGTCCCTACGGCCGCGCGATGGTGCGCATCTGCAAGGAGGAATCGTTCCACCAACGACAGGGTTGGGAGATCCTCTACTCGCTCTCGCACGGCACGCCCGCGCAGAAGCAGATGGCGCAGGACGCGGTCGACCGGCTCTACGCGCCGGCACTGCAGATGTTCGGCCCGCCCGACGACCAGTCGCCGAACTCGCAGCAGTCGATGGACTGGAACATCAAGCGCTTCTCGAACGATGAGCTGCGCCAGCGCTTCGTCGACATGATCGTGCCGCAGGCTGAGGCGCTCGGGCTCACGCTGCCCGACCCCGACCTCAAGTGGAACGAGGAACGCGGGCACTACGACTTCGGCGAACTCGACTGGGACGAATTCTTCGCCGTCATCAAGGGCCACGGCCCCGCGAACGCACAGCGCCTCGAACGCCGCCGTGAGGCGCACGAACAGGGCGCCTGGGTGCGCGAGGCGGCCGCCGCCTACGCCGTGAAACAGGCGGAACGGGCCAGCCGCGTCGCGTAGTCGAGCCGCGACCACCCTCATCCGCTCGCTGAAGCTGAACTCGATGGAGAGCCGAACATGACCGAACACCGAGACACCGTGACCCCCGCGGGCCGCAACGAATGGCCGCTTTGGGAGGTCTTCGTACGCTCGTCGCGCGGCCTGAGCCACGTGCACGCCGGCTCGCTGCACGCGCCCGACGAACACATGGCGCTGCGCAACGCGCGCGACCTCTATACGCGCCGCAACGAGGGCGTCTCGCTCTGGGTCGTGCGCAGCACCGACATCACCGCGAGCGACCCCGACCACAAGGACTCCTACTTCGAGTCGGCGCAGGGCAAGAACTTTCGCCACGCGACCTACTACACGAAGTCGGAGGGGGTGAAGCACCTGTGAGCGGATCCGGATTCGACTCGGCGACCCTCATTTCGGCGGGATACGCGCTGACGAGTGAAGAGCTTCTGCAGCGCGACGTCAAGGCGAGCGAAGACGTCGCCCAGTACGCCCTACGGCTCGGCGACGACGCGCTCATCCTCGCGCAGCGCAACCTCTGGTGGGTCGCCCGCGCACCCGAGCTCGAAGAAGACATCGCCCTGAGCAATATCGCGCTCGACCTGCTCGGGCACGCGCGCGTGCTGCTCACCTACGCGGGCACCGCGTGGGGCAAGAGCGAAGACGATCTCGCCTATTTCCGTGACGAGGACGAGTTTCGTAGCGTGCACCTCGTTGAGCTCGAGAGCCAGGATTTCGGGCGCACGATCGCGCGTCAGCTCGTCGTGGCGAACTACGGGTTCGAGCTTTACTCGCGCCTCGCGAACTCGAGCGACGAGGTGCTTGCCGCGATCGCGCAAAAGGCGTCGAAGGAGTACGACTACCACGTCGACCACGCCGAGCAGTGGGCGCTTCGCCTCGGCATCGGGACGGAGGAGGCGAACCGACGGCTCCAGGCGGGCCTCGACCACATCGCGCCATATATCGAGGAGCTCTTCGAAGACGAGCCGCTCCACGACCGCCTCGAGGGCGTCGCCGTGCGCCCATCCGAGCTCCGCGAACCTGTGCTCGGCCGCGTCACGTCGATCCTCGAGGAAGCGGGCGTCACCCTGCCCGACGTCCCCGCCGCGGTGACGGGCGGTCGACGCGGCGAGCACCGCGAGGCGATGGGCTACCTGCTCGCCGAGATGCAGGTGCTCGCGCGCAAACACCCCGGCGCGAGCTGGTAGGCCACCATGACGACCCAACTGCATCCGCACACCTCGACGCGGCCCGCTGACCCGGCGGCCGCTCGCGTGTGGGACATCGCGGCGACCGTGAACGACCCCGAGATTCCGGTGCTCTCGATCGCCGACCTCGGAATCCTCCGCGACGTGGTTGTCGGCTCCGACGGCACGGCCCAGGTCATCATCACGCCCACGTACTCGGGCTGCCCCGCGATGGGCACCATCAAGCAGGATCTTGAGCTCGCGCTCGCGGCCGAGGGAATCGAGCGTGCAGAGGTCGTGCTCGTGCTCGCCCCAGCGTGGAGCACGGACTGGATCACCGATGAGGGCCGACAGAAGCTCGAGGAGTACGGCATTGCGCCACCGACGGGCAACGCCGCGGTCGGCGCGCAGCGCGGCCCGACGCGCCTCTCGCTGCAGGTGCGGTGCCCCCGGTGCGGATCGATCGAGACCAACGAACTCAGCCGCTTTGGCTCCACCTCGTGCAAGGCGCTCTACCAGTGCGCCCGGTGCAAGGAGCCGTTCGATTACTTCAAGGTGCACTAGTGACTGCCGAACCACGTAACGACTCGACCACGACGCCGACGAAGCGACGGGCGAAGTTCCACCCGCTCGAGGTTTCGGAGGTCCGCGGGCTCACCGACAGCGCCGTCGAGGTGAGCTTCGCGATTCCGGAGGACCTCGCCGACGAATACGACTACGTCGCCGGGCAGTACGTCGCCCTGCGCGCCGATATCGGTGGCACCGAGGTACGGCGCAGCTACTCGATCTGTGAGGCCCCGCAGAAGGGCGTGATCAAGGTCGGCATTAAGAAGGACCTCGGGGGCGTCTTCTCGACGTGGGCCAATGAGGAGCTCAAAGCGGGCGACACCCTCGAAGTGATGAGCCCGCAGGGTGCGTTTATCTCGCAGCATCGGCTCACCGGCATGAACGATGCCGAGGCGGTCTCCGACGCCGCGTTCGCGAAGGGCGACACGCATTTCGTCGCGGCGGCCGCGGGCTCCGGCATCACCCCGATCCTCGCGATTGCGAAATCGCTGCTGGCGCATCCCGGCACCAGCATGGACCTCATTTACGCGAACCGCGCCGCGAGCGAAGTGATGTTTCTCGAGGAACTCGCCGATCTCAAGGATCGCTACCCTTCGAGGCTCGCGGTGCACCACGTGCTCTCGCGCGAACAGCGGCAGGCGCCCGTGTACTCGGGTCGAATCGATGCCGAGCGGCTCGAACTCATCTTCGCGAACCTCATCGATGTCGAACAGGTTGATGAGTGGTTTCTCTGCGGCCCGTTCGAGCTCGTGCAGTTGCTCCGAGACGAGCTCGACAAGCGCGACGTCGACCCCGAACGCGTGCGCTTCGAACTGTTCTCGACGGGGCAGCCGGCCGAGGGGGCACAGGGGAATGCCGGCCGGCCCGTCGAGGTCGACCCACAGGGCGAGAACTTCGAGATCAGCTTCCAGCTCGATGGTCTCACCGGCGACGTAAAGTCGCCGAAGTCGGCGCGCGAAACCGTGCTCAACGCGGCGCTACGGGTGCGGGCGGACGTGCCGTTCGCGTGCGCCGGCGGGGTGTGCGGAACGTGCCGCGCGAAGGTGACCTGCGGCACGGTCGACATGGCTGAGAACTACGCGCTCGAGGCCGACGACGTCGCGAACGGCTACGTGCTTACCTGCCAGTCGCGGCCCACGAGCGACCGCGTCACGATCGACTTCGACGCCTAGGAGGCGACATGATCGAATCGAATCTCGAGGGGCGCGTCGTCGAGCTCGTGCTCGCGGCCCCGGAGCGCCTCAACGCCGTGGGCGCCGACGACCTGGATGCGCTCGCGACGGCGGTCGCGCAGGCACAGTCGCGCTTCGACGCGGGAGAGATCGGCGCGCTGCTGCTGCGCGGGGATGGGCGCGCCTTCTGCTCGGGCCGGGACATCTCCGGCGTGGATCCGGCCGAGGACGACGTGCTCGGTTACCTCGAGGGGAGTCTCGGCGAGACGATGCGGCGGCTCGCTGAATTCCCCGGGCCGACATTTGCGGCGGTGCAGGGTGCCTGCCTCGGCGTTGGGCTCGGCCTCGCGCTCGCGTGCGACGTCGTGTACGTCGCCGAACACGCGAAGCTCGGCTCGCCCTTTGCGAACCTTGGAGCGACGCTCGACTCGGGCGGCCACTGGCTGTTCGCCGAGCGACTCGGCCCGCATCGCACCCTCGACCTCATCTACACGGCCGAGCTCATGAGCGGTCGAGAGGCGGTCGAGCAGGGGCTCTTCAGCCGTTGGGTGGCCGACGACGAGCTCCTCACCTTTACCCGTGAGCGCGCGCAGCGCGCCGCGTCGGGCGCCAGCCGCGCGTTCGCGGCGTCAAAGCAGCTCGTGCGGCAGATTCGCGACGAACGGATCGGCCTGTGGGAGTCGATCGCCGCCGAGAACCTGGCGCAGGCCGACCTCTGCTCGACCGAGGACTACCGCGAGGGCTTCGCAGCTTTCCAGCAGAAGCGACGCCCGAACTTCACTGGCCAGTAGGCTCACCGAACGCCCGGCCGACGAACGCCACCGTCGCGTCGAGCTGCGTACCCGAGGCGTCGCGGCGCGTGACGGGCTCGGGGAGCTGCCGGATCGCCCCGTCCTTCGCGTTCGCGTGCGCGGGGGCCGGCCCCACCCAGCCGATCGCGAGTGCTGATTCGCCGCGCACGAAGCGCTGCGCGCGCACACCGCCGGTTGCGCGGCCCTTCGCCGGGTACTCGCTGAGCGGCGTCACCTTGGCCGACCCCTCAACGTCGGCGAACAGCGCCTCGTCGCTCGGCGGCTCGGCGATCGTCACGACGACGGCCCCGTCGAGCTCGCGCTGCGGCACGACGGAGAATCCGATGACGTGCGCGCCGTCGGCAACGCGGATACCGGCCATGCCGCCGGCGCCGGTGCCCTGCGGTCGTACGTTCGACGCGGAGTAGCGCAGCAGCTGCGCATCCGAGGTCACGAACACGAGCTCGTCGTCGTCGGCGGCTCGGGCCGCGCCCACGACCTCGTCGTCGCCCTTCAGCGCGATTGCGGAGAGCTCATGCTGCTTGCCCCAGTCGGCGGGGTTGACCCGCTTCACGACGCCGCCGCGCGTGCCGAGCGCGAGCGGCGTCTCGACGCTGAGCGGTACGAGCCCGACGATTCGCTCGGCCTTGTCGGCGATCCCGAAGTAGTCGCGGGCGACCACGCCCGCGGTGAGCAACACCGAGGTTGGGGGAGTCGAGGGGAGCGACACCGCCGTCATGCGGTAGACGATGCCCCGGTTCGTGACCGCGCCGATGTCGCTCAGCGTCGTGGTCGAGATCTCGGCCATGATCGCGTCGTGCTTCGTGCGGCGCTTCGGGCGCACGAGCGAGTCGCCTTCGGCCACGCCGACGCGGAGAATGCGACCGCTCGACGAAAGGATGACGCGCGTGGGTTCGTCGCGCTGCTGCAGCGACACCTCGCCCGACTTCGCGCTGCGCTTCGCGACCTGGATCTCGGTGTCGTCGGCGATGAGCACCGTTCGGCGCGGGGTTGCGAACTCTTCTGACGTCTCGCCGAGCTCGTCACTCACGCGCTCGCGCAGCAACTGCTCGTCGGCGAGCAGCGCCTCGAGCTCCGCGATTCGGCGACGCAGGTCGTCGGCCTCGGTCTCGAGCTCGATGCGCGAGAACTTCGTGAGCCGCCGCAGGCGCAGCTCGAGGATGTACTCCGCCTGGCGCTCCGAAAGATCGAACACGAGCATCAGGCGACCGCGAGCCGCGTCGGCGTCGTCAGAGGTGCGGATGATCTCGATGACTTCATCAATATCGACGAGGGCGATGAGCAGGCCGTCGACGAGGTGAAGGCGATCGCGGTGCTTGCCGAGGCGGAACTCGCTGCGCCGACGCACCGCGGTGATGCGGTGGGTGAGGTACACCTCGAGCATCTCGCTCAGCCCGAGTGTCTTCGGCGCTGAGTCGACGATCGCAACGTTGTTGATGTGGAACGACTCCTGCAGCGGCGTGTGCCGGTAGAGCTGCTCGAGCACGGCCTCGGGCGCGAACCCGGTCTTCAGCTCGATGACGAGCTTGAGACCCGACTTGCGGTCGGTGAGGTCAGTGACCTGTGAGATGCCGGCAAGCTTTTTCGCCTGCACGCCCTGCTTGATCTTCTCGATGACCTTCTCTGGGCCGACGAGGTAGGGGAGCTCGGTGACGACGATGCCGAGCCGACGGGCCGTGACGTGCTCGATCGACGCGGTCGCCCGCATCGTGAACGAGCCGCGCCCGTTCGCATAGGCGTCGCGCACGCCGTCGAGGCCGACGATCCGCGCCCCGCCCGGCAGATCGGGCCCGGGCACGTGCTCCATGAGCTCGTCGAGTGTGGCCTCGGGATGCGCGAGCAGGTGCCGCGCGGCCGAAATCACCTCGCCGAGGTTGTGGGGTGCCATGTTCGTCGCCATGCCGACGGCGATGCCCGAGGCACCGTTGACGAGCAGGTTCGGCCAGGCCGAGGGGAGCACCTCGGGCTGCTGCAGCGAGTTGTCGTAGTTCGGCACGAAGTCGACGACGTCTTCGTCGAGCGAGGCGGTGAGCGCGAGCGCGGCCGCGGTCAGGCGCGCCTCGGTGTAGCGGGGCGCGGCGGGGCCGTCGTCGAGCGAACCGAAGTTGCCGTGCCCGTCGACGAGGGGTACCCGCTGCACGAACGGCTGCGCGAGTCGCACGAGCGCGTCGTAAATCGCGGTGTCGCCGTGCGGGTGGAGCTTGCCCATGACGTCGCCGACGACGCGGGCCGACTTCACGTGACCCCGGTCGGGCCGCAGGCCCATCTCGGTCATCTGGTAGAGGATGCGGCGCTGCACCGGCTTTAGGCCGTCACGGGCGTCGGGCAGGGCGCGCGAGTAGATCACCGAGTACGCGTATTCGAGGTATGACCCCTGCATCTCGCTAGAGACGTCGACATCCTCAATGCGTTCGCGATCCGCACCTGCTGCCATTGACTGCATCCACCTGCCTTGTGCGCACGTGAGGCGGCGTCCCGCTGACACGTGCGTCTGTGAAAAGATACTCAGATGCCGCTTACATTAGGGGAAAGCGCGGCCGATCAGCCGCTCCTGGCCGACGTGTTGCCCGATTGCCTCGGCGCGATGGGCATCACTGACAGTCGTTCGACCGGTCGACTCGGGCTGCCCGAGGTGCGTGGCGTGGTCGTGGTGCTCGTCGATGGGCTCGGGGCGCTGCAGCTGCGAGCTCGCGCCAAGCACGCGCCGACGCTCACGCGGGCGTGGAACGGCGCGACGGCTCGCAGCTTCCCGTCGACGACCGTTGCGGGCATCACGTCGCTCACGACGGCATCGCCCGCCGGGATGCACGGCATGGTCGCGTACTCCGTGTGGGACCGGCAGGAGCGCCTCTACCTCAACCAGCTGTCGGGGTGGGGCGAGCTCATGCCGCCCGATAGCTGGCAGCTGTGCGACACGGTCTTCGAGACCGTCCGCGGCGCGCAACCCGTCGTCGTGTCGGTCGACGCGTATCGCGAGTCGGGGCTCACGCTCGCGAGCCTACGGGGTGCCGAGTATCGCGCGGCCGAGACGATGCTCGCTCGCAGTGAGGTCGCCGCTGCGGCTGCGGACCAGCTCGCGAATCCGCTGATTTACCTGTATCACGCCGAGCTCGACCAGGTTGGGCACGCGCAGGGGTGGGAGTCGGACGCCTGGACCGCGAGGCTCGAGGAGCTCGATGCGTCGATCGACCGGCTGCTCGAGCTCCTGCCCGACGACATCGGCGTGCTGCTGCTTGCCGATCACGGAATGCTCGACATCGCGCCCGAGCGACAGGTCGATCTCGACGACGCGCTCTCGAGCGACGTCGTTGCGGTCGCCGGCGAGCCGCGGCTCCGACACATCTATCTCGACGATTCCGCGACCGATCTCGACCGCGAGGTGCTCGCGGGGCGACTCCGGCGGGCGGAGGGTTCGCGGGCGGAGGTGCACACCCGCGACGAGGCGATCGCGCTCGGCTGGTACGGGCGCGAGGTTGACCCCGAGGCCGCCGACCGCATCGGCGACGTTATCGTCGCCGCGACCGGCGATGTGTCGTACTACGTGCGGGCGATGCCCGCGAGCATGCGCCAAATGATTGGTCAGCACGGCTCGATCACGCTCGAAGAGACCACCGTGCCGCTCGTGCGGCTCGGGGCGTTCGCCGAGCGCGGTTAGTCGTCAGCTAATCGTCGGTGCGGGTGCCGAACACGATCTCGTCCCACGTTGGCATCGACGGGCGCCCTGCCCCGCGCTTGCGTGCCTGCCCCTGTTCGGGGGTCTCGTCGAGCGCCAGGTCAAGCTGGTTGCCCTCGTCGCTGTCGACGACGGGGTCACCCTCCGGGTCGACCGCTTCGGCCTCGTCGTCGCCCGTCGTGGCCGCGCTCGGCTCCTCGGGAGTCGACTCGGAACGCGAACCAAACGGGGTGACGCGGGCGTTTGACGCGGGCTCGCGCTCGTCGTCGGCCTCGATGACGAGATCGTCGTCTTCGTATTCGGCCATCTCGTCATACACGGTGTGCTGCCGCTCGCCGCGTCGGCGGCGCAGCTGCTCGAGCAGGTCGGCGGTCTCGTAGGTGGTTGCCGAGTGGCGCGTTTCGGGGGCAGGTTCGGGTTCGGGTGCATCTTTCGCGGCGAGCGGGATGACCCCCTCGGTCTGGTCGTGCGCGACCGCGCGAAGGTGCGGCCCGCGCATCCCCTGCACCTCGCCCTGCTGCGAGAGTGTCACGGCCGCGGGGGAGTCGGGGCGAAGCGAGTGGGCCTTCGTGTCGAACTTCCACAGGGCGTGGCGCTCGACGTCGCCCGTCACGAAGTTGAGGCCGACGTGCCAGCCCGTCTCGGGGTCGCGCCACGCATCCCAGCGAACCTGCCGGGCCTCGAGCTGCTCGAGCCGCTCGTCGATGGCGGCGCCGAAGGTTGTTGCCTCGCTCGCGAGCGGGTCGACGTTCGGCTGCAGGCGTACCGGCACCGCGCGGGCTTGCTCAACGATGTAGCCGCGTTCGGCGACGATCGGGCCCTCGAAGCGGGCGACCGTTTCGCGATCGGCTCCGGTCGCCTCGACGACCTCGTCGACCGTGCGGCCGGCGCGAATGAGCTGCTGAATCTGGCGCGGCGGCACCTTGGGGCCCGTGCTGCGTACCTGCGGCCGCGGGCGCAGTGCCGCCTGCAGCGTGTCGTCGACGCGAACCCGGAATCGGTCGCCGCTCTCGTTGGTGGCGATGATCCAACCGTCCTCGACACTGACGAACCGCAGTTCCTGCATCTCAGCCTCCTTCATTGCCGAAAAGCATCACATCCGGGGCGCTGAGTCGGCGGCAGCGCACCCGCGCGCCGCCGAAAATTTCGCGCTCAGCGAGTTCATCCCAGGGTGGCGTTGCGAAAGCGTCAAATGTCGTGCATAATTTCGCGCCAGCAGGGGTGTTTCCCTGCCGGAGTTTTGACCCAATTGGATGGTAATGGCAACTGACTACGACGCCCCTCGGAAAACAGAAGAAGACACCGACTCGATCGAGGCGCTGAAGGAACGTGTTCCTGCCTCCGACTCGGCGAACGTCGACATCGATCAGGGTGATGGCGTACACGGCTTCGACCTGTCGGATAGCGACCTCAGCGATGTGGAGATCGAGACGGTCGTGATTCCGCCGCAGGCCGACGAGTTCACCTGCATGGAGTGCTTCCTCATTAAGCACCGCTCGCAGCTTTCGTCGCACTCGCACGAGGGCAACCCGGTGTGTAAGGACTGCGCGGGCTAACGCCCGGCACCGCCCGCACTTTCTCGCAGTGGCTCAGCTTCGCTTCGGCAGCTGGGCCACTGCTGCGTCAAGGCGCTCGACGAGCTCACGCGGGTGCCGGGTGGAGAACAGCCAATAGGGGATCGGGTCGCGGTCGTCGGTGATGTCGACCCGCACGCTCGTCCGTACCCAACCACGCAGCGTCGTCCAGGCGCGCGCGTCGAGCCCGGGCCCGGCGGCCTGCCGAGCCGCGTCGGGCGTCGTATTCGCCGTGGCGCGACCGACGTAGCGCAGCGGGATGCGAGCTCCGCCGACGCGGAGCGTCGTATCGGTGATCTCGATCGTGGGGGAGCCGCTCACGAGGATCGCGAGATAGCCGCCGAAGAGTGCGAGCCCGAGGATGATGCCGACGAAGATGTTGATCGGCAGAAATACCACGATCATCGCCGGCACCAGCAGCGCGCCGACGACGTACATCCAGATTGAGGGGGAAACCCGTTCGCGGTACATCACCCTGCTATGCAACCACCCGCGCGCCCGGGAATCCTGAGATCCAGGTGGCTGGTTGGTTGGAGCTTTCCCGAGGTCGGCTAGCCTCGTAGGGTGACTGCCCAGTATGAAATTCCCTACACCGGCACCGCGCCGGTGCGCGCGAACCCGAACGACGCCGGCGCCGACCTGGTCGCTGCAGAATCTGTGACGCTGGCGCCCGGTGAGCGCGCGCTCGTTAGTACCGGCACGGCGATCGCCCTGCCCGTCGGCACCGTCGGACTCGTCGCCCCGCGCTCGGGCCTGGCCGCCAAGCACGGCATCACGATCGTGAACGCGCCTGGCGTCATCGACGCCGGCTACCGCGGCGAACTCAAGGTGTCGCTGCTGAATACCGACGCCCGCGAGACCTACGAAATCGCGAAGGGCGATCGCATTGCGCAGTTGCTCGTCATGCCGATTCCCGCCATCGCGTTCGCGCAGGTCGACGAGCTGCCGGAGGGCGAGCGAGGTGCCGCTGGATTCGGCTCGACGGGATACGCACACGGCGACGCCGCCGCGCTGACGCGAGAGGAGACGAACTAGATGGGGCTGTTCGACATGTTCCGCAAGCAGGACGAGGTGCCGAAGGCCGAGCGTCTTGTTGTTGACGACGACGAGCTCGAGACCGACACCGAGGTCGATGAGGATCCCGAGGAGTTCGCGAAGGAGGCGCCGGACGACCGCGAAGAGGCCGGCCCGTTCGACGAATCAGAGGCCGACGCGGCCGACGGCGCCTACATTGACTTCGGCGCCCTGCGGATCCCGGCTCGCGAGGGGCTCGCGCTGCGCATGGAGTTCCTCGAGAAGACGCGCCGGGTGATCGCAGTCGCGCTCGACCTCAACGGCTCGACGCTGCAAGTGCAGGCGTTTGCGGCGCCGCGCTCGTCGGGCATCTGGAAGGATGTGCGCGACAAGCTGAAGACGACCGTCACGAAGCAGGGCGGCGAGGTGAAGGAGGTCGAGACCGACCTCGGCACCGCGCTCCACACCTCACTGCCGGCGACAGCGAACCAGCAGGGCAAGACGGGCCAGCGCCGGGGTGCATTCTTCTACGGCGTTGATGGGCCGCGCTGGTTCCTCCGCGCGGTCGTGAGCGGCGTCGCAACCCGAGACGACGAGAAGCTGGCCGAGATGCTCGAACTCTTCCGCGGCGTGATCGTTGTGCGCGGCGGCAAGGCGGTTCCGCCGCGTGACCTGCTCGAACTCACCGTGCCGAAGGCGATGGCCGAGCAAATGGCGAAGCGCGCCGAACAGCAGGGTGCGAAACAACAGGCGAACAATGCCCGCGGATAGCTCGGCGCCGGAGCCCGAGCCCGACGCGAAACCGGAGCTTGCGGCGCAGCTCGGCGCCGCAGCCCGAAATTCCGCGATCGGCAAGGTCGCCGAGACCGAGAACATGTCGCAGGCGCTGCTCGTCGCAATGGGCGGCTGGCGGGGACTCGTTGAGGCAATCCTGCCAGGCATCGCGTTCCTCGTGCTCTATGTCGTGACCTCCGACCTCTGGCTCTCGGTCGGGGTACCGGCCGCGCTGGGGCTCGTGTTTGTGGTCATCCGCCTCGTTCGCCGCGAGCCGTCTGGTTCGGCCATCGGCGGGCTCCTCGGGCTCGTCCTGTCGGGCTTTCTTGCGCTGCGCAGCGGCGAGGGGGCGCAGTATTTCGTCGTGGGATTCTGGACCAACGGCGCTTATGCGGCGGCACTCCTCATCTCGATGCTCGTGCGCTGGCCGCTCATCGGCGTCATCTCAGGTTTTCTGTTTGGCGACGGCGTCGCCTGGCGCGCGTCGCGACGACTCCGGTGGTGGATGCAGCTTGCGACCGGCATCTGGGTCGCCTTCTTCGTCGCGCGACTCGCGGTGCAGCTGCCGCTCTACTTCGCGAACGCGGTCGAGGCGCTCGGTGTCGCTCGGCTCGTAATGGGCGCGCCGCTGTTCGCCGTCGTCATCGTCGTTACGGTGCTGTTCGTGCGTGCCGTTTATCAGACCGCCTCCCGGTCGGCAAAGTCAGGCGAGCCTAAGCAGTAGCTGGCTGGGGAGTGTAATTGGGGCTTGCCGCAATGCGGTAAGATCTCTCTAAGTCGAGATAATTCTCGACGAGCAAATTTAAGGAGCACCGTGACTGCTATCAACAGCTTCGGCGCCAAGGACGTGCTCAACGTCGACGGCACCGACTACGAGATTTACCGTATCGACAAGGTCGATGGCTACGAGAAGTTGCCCTTCAGTCTGAAGGTGCTGCTTGAGAACCTGCTGCGAACCGAGGATGGCGCGAACGTCACCGCTGAGCAGATCAAGGCGATCGGCTCGTGGGACGCCAAGGCCGACCCGAACACCGAGATTCAGTTCACGCCCGCCCGCGTGGTGATGCAGGACTTCACCGGTGTGCCCTGTGTCGTCGACCTCGCGACCATGCGTGAGGCCGTGAAGGACCTCGGCGGCGACCCTGAGACCATCAACCCGCTCGCCCCCGCCGAGCTCGTGATCGACCACTCGGTCATCGCGGAGCTCTTCGGCAACGAAGACGCGTTCCAGCGCAACGTTGAGATCGAATACCAGCGCAACGGCGAGCGCTACCAGTTCCTCCGCTGGGGCCAGGGTGCGTTCGACGACTTCAAGGTCGTGCCTCCCGGGACCGGCATCGTGCACCAGGTAAACATCGAGTACCTCGCCCGCGTCACGTTCGTTCGCGAGGTCGACGGCGTCAAGCGTGCCTACCCCGACACGCTCGTCGGCACCGACTCGCACACCACGATGGTGAACGGTCTCGGCGTGCTCGGCTGGGGCGTCGGCGGTATCGAGGCCGAGGCCGCGATGCTCGGCCAGCCCGTTTCGATGCTCATTCCCAAGGTCGTCGGCTTCAAGCTCAAGGGCTCGATCCCGACCGGCGTCACCGCGACTGACGTCGTGCTTACGATCACCGACATGCTCCGCCAGCACGGCGTGGTCGGCAAGTTCGTCGAGTTCTACGGTGAGGGCGTGGGCGAAGTGCCGCTCGCGAACCGCGCCACGATCGGCAACATGTCGCCCGAGTTCGGCTCGACTGCCGCGATGTTCCCGGTCGACGACGAGACGCTGAACTACCTGCGCTTCACCGGCCGCTCCGAAGAGCAGGTGAAGCTCGTCGAGGCGTACTCGAAGGAGCAGCACCTCTGGCACGACCCGTCGAACGAGCCGAACTACTCGGAGTACCTCGAGCTCGACCTTTCGACTGTTGTCGCGTCGATCGCCGGCCCGCGTCGCCCGCAGGACCGCATCGAGCTCGACCAGGCGAAGCGCCAGTTCGAGAGCGACCTCGCGAACTACGCCTCCGAGTCGTCGAAGCCCGTCACGGTCAACAACGACGGCACCGAGTTCGAACTCGACCACGGCCACGTCGGCATTGCCGCGATCACCTCGTGCACGAACACCTCGAACCCCTCGGTCATGATGGCCGCGGGTATTCTCGCCCGCAACGCGGTCGAGAAGGGCCTGCAGTCGAAGCCGTGGGTGAAGACCACGCTCGCGCCCGGCTCGAAGGTCGTCACGAACTACTATGACAAGTCGGGGCTCACGAAGTACCTCGACGATCTCGGGTTCTACCTCGTCGGCTACGGCTGCACGACCTGCATCGGTAACTCGGGCCCGCTCGACCAGCCGATCTCCGACGCGATCAACGACAACGATCTCGCGATCACGGCGGTGCTCTCGGGTAACCGCAACTTTGAGGGGCGCATCAACCCCGACGTGAAGATGAACTACCTCGCGTCGCCGCCGCTCGTCGTCGCCTACGCGCTTGCGGGTTCGATGGACTTCGACTTCGAGAACCAGCCGCTCGGCCAGGACTCGGAGGGTGCCGACGTCTACCTCGCCGACATCTGGCCCGACAGCGCCGAGGTGCAGAAGGTCATCGACGCCTCGATCGACACCGACATGTACACGAACGAGTACGCCTCGGTGTTCGAGGGTGACGAGCGCTGGCAGTCGCTCGCGACGCCCTCGGGCTCGACCTTCGAGTGGGATGCGGAGTCGACGTATGTGCGCAAGCCCACGTACTTCGACGGCATGACGCTCGAGCTCACGCCCGTGACCGACATCGCCGACGCGCGCGTGCTCGTGAAGCTTGGCGACTCGACGACGACCGACCACATCTCGCCCGCCGGCTCGATCCCGGCCGCGAGCCCCGCGGGTCAGTACCTCGCCGACCACGGTGTCGAGCGTCGCGACTTCAACTCGTACGGGTCGCGTCGCGGTAACCACGAGATCATGATCCGCGGAACGTTCGGCAACATCCGACTCAAGAACCAGCTGCTCGACGGTGTCGAGGGTGGCCACACCCGCGACTTCACGCAGCCCGGCGGCCCGCAGTCGTTCATCTACGACGCGGCGCAGAACTACGCGGCCGAGAACACCCCGCTCGTCGTCATCGGCGGCAAGGAGTACGGCACCGGTTCGTCGCGTGACTGGGCGGCGAAGGGCACGAGCCTCCTCGGCGTGCGCGCCGTGATCGTCGAGAGCTACGAGCGTATCCACCGCTCGAACCTCATCGGCATGGGCGTGCTCCCGCTGCAGTTCCCGGCAGGTGAGTCGGCCGAGTCGCTCGGCCTCGACGGCACCGAGTCGTACTCGATCTCGGGCGTGACCGAGCTGAACAACGGTGTGACGCCGAAGACGGTGCACGTCGTCGCGACGCCGACCGCCGACTCGGCCGAGGGCCGTGAGCCAGTCGAGTTCGACGCGGTCGTGCGCATCGACACGCCGGGTGAGTCCGACTACTACCGCCACGGTGGCATCCTGCAATACGTGCTGCGCTCGCTCGTCGAGAAGCAGAAGTAGTCCGCGAACCACACGCGAAACTGAAGCGGTGGTCGGCCAGTTGGTCGACCACCGCTTCGGTTTCTCGGGTACTCGAACGGGGAAGAGCTCCTACTCGTCGGCGTCGCCCTCGGCGAGCACCTCACCGGTCACCGTGAGCCGCGTGCCGACGGCGCGCACGCGCGCATCCGTCAGCATGATTCCCGCGGGGAGCTGCTCGTTGATCGCGATTCGCTCGGGGATGCGCCCACCACGCAGCAGGATCCGCTCGATGCCCTTGTAGACGACCGCGAGCACGGGATTCTTGCTCGAGAACTTTACGCGGTGCACGTGCAACACCATGTCGTCGTCGAGGGAGGCGTGCGCCTGCACGATGATGCTCGCGCGAATAATGCCGTAGCCGACGCGCAGGTCGAGCCGGAGCTGCGCCTCGCGGTCATTCGGCGTCGAAACCTCGGGCGTGAACTCGAGGAGCTTTGCCTTGTCTTCGGCGCGTTCCAGCACCTTCTTCACGAGCGGCTCGAGGTCACGCGTGTCGAGCTCGAACTCGGCGGATGCGCGGGCTGGCTTCCCCTCCGCGGCACGCAGGTGCTTGACCCAGAGGCCGCCGTTCGCATCCTCGAGCCACGCGAAGCGCACGTTCTCGGCTTCGCCCGTTGCGCGCAGCTCGAGCGGTCCAATGAAGATCGGTTCTCCCGCGAAGCTGCCGCGGTCGACGGTGACGGGTGTCGAAGTGACGGGTTCCTTCGGAACTTCGGGGGTAGATTCTTCGTGCGTCGTGGCCGAGGCCTCGAGCTGGGCGAGGTCGAGACGCAGCCCCGTGACATCGAGACGGACGTCACGAATCCGGGTGCCCTCGTCAACGACGTCACTGGTAATCCGCATGTCGGCGGCCTGACGCGTGGTGAGGGTGCCGTCGGCGACAACGAGGTCGCGCAGGAGCGACTCGAGGGTGGCAGACGTGGTCGGTCGGGCGGCATCGAGCAGGTATTCACGCATGCCCTCAACGCTAGAGGAATTGGGTGGCGGAAACGCCGATGGGCCGGGTCGAAACCGACCCGGCCCATCCGCAGTTCCTGTCACCGACTAGCGGTGCACGGCGCCCCGAATCGTCGGGGTGTGGAACGTGCCGCCGAAGGCACGCTCGCTCGCGCCGACTCGGTCGAGGTACGGCGTGATCCCGCCGTCCATGAGCGGGAAGCCCGCGCCGAGGATCAGGCAGAGATCGATGTCTTCGGGCGCCGTGACGACGCCCTCGTCGAGCATGATCTTGATCTCTTCGGCGAGGCCCGTCTCGAGGCGTTCGCGGAGCTCGTCGGCCGACATCGGGGTCTTGCCCTCCGTGCCGACGATGCGCTCGAACTCCTTCGTGTAGCCCTTGGCGCGGCCCTTCGCGTCGCGCTCGATGAGCTTCGCGTTCGCGTCGGCGAGCGCGTCGAGGTTCTTCGACTCGAAGAAGCGGTCGGGGAAGGGCGTGTGGTGCGACGTGAGCACGTGCGCGCCGACCTTGAGCCCGACGAGCTCGAGCAGCTCAAAGGGCGTCATCGGCAGGCCGATCGGGTCGGAGGCGTGGTCGACGACCTTGATCGGGGTGCCGGTGTCGACGGCGTGCATCGCCTCGCCGAGCACCTTCGCGAGCACGCGGTTCACGACGAAGCCGGGACGGTCGCCGGTGATCACCGCGGTCTTCTTGAGGTTCTTCGCAACCTTCATCGCGGTCGCGAGGGTCACGTCGTCGGTCTTCGCCGCGTTCACGACCTCGACGAGGGGCATGACCGCGACGGGGTTGAAGAAGTGGAATCCGACGACGCGCTCCGGGTGGCGGAGCTTCGAGGCGATCTCGTCGACCGAGAGCGACGACGTGTTCGTTGCGAGGATCGCGTCCTCCGAGACAATGTCTTCGAAGTCGCCGAAGACCTGCTGCTTCACCGAGACCTCTTCGAACACGGCCTCGATGACCCAGTCGCAGTCGGCGAACCGGGTGCGGTCGGTCGTGCCCGTCACGAGGCCCTTGAGGCGGTTGAGGTCGTCGTCGCCGATGCGGCCCTTGCCGTGGAGCTTCTCGAGCTCGCCGTGCACGGCGGCAACGCCACGGTCGACGCGCTCCTGGTCGAGGTCGGTCATGACGACGGGCACCTTGAGTCGACGCACGAACAGCGTCGCAAACTGGCTCGCCATGAGGCCCGCGCCGACGATGCCGACCTTCGTGACCGGCTTCGCGAGTTTCGGGTCGGGTGCACCGACGGGGCGCTTGGCGCGCCGCTGCACGAGGTCGAACGCATACATCGACGCCATGAACTGGTCGCCGCTGATGAGGTCGGCAAGCGCCTCGTTCTCGGCCTCGAAGCCGCGCGCGAGGTCGTTGTGCTTCGCGAGCGCGAGGATGTCGAGGGCGCGGTAGGGCGAGAGCGGCACGGTGCCGAGTCGCTCCTCGACCGACTTGCGGGCGATCTTCACCGCGATGTCCCACTTCGTCATGCGCTCGATGCGGCCGGGCTCGTTCGGGCGCTTCACCGTCTCGGTGCCCGAGAGCACGGCGTCGGCGAACTTCAGCGAGTCTTCGAGGAAGTTGATGGGGGCGACGAGTCGGTCAAACAGGCCGAGCTCGTGGGCCTGCTTCGGCTTGAGGGTGCGGTTCTGCTTCAGCGGGTTCTCGATGATGACGCGAAGCGCGTTCTCGATACCGATGAGGTTCGGGACGATCGTTGCACCGCCCCAGCCGGGCACCAGGCCGAGGTAGACCTCGGGCAGCGCCACGGCGGGTGTCGACGCGTCGATCGTGCGGTAGGTCGAGTGCAGCGCGACCTCGACACCGCCTCCGAGCGCAAGGCCGTTCACGAAGGCGAAGCTCGGCACACCGAGGTCGCCGAGAATCCCGAGCGCGTCGTGGCCAAGCTCGCCCATGAGTCGCGCGACCTCGCGGCTCGGGATGCGGTCGACGAGCGAGAGGTCGGCACCGGCGGCGAAGCTGAAGCGCTTGCCCGTAATCGCGACGGCGTCGATTTCGCCGGCGGCGGCGCGACCGCGCAGCTGCTCGAGCGTCTCGCCAAGCTGCGCGAGCGTGTTCGGGCCCAGCGTGTTCGGTCGCTTGTAGTCCTTGCCGTTGTCGAGCGTGATGAGCGCGAGGGTGCGGCCCGAGCCGAGGCGTACATCCCGCACCTTCGACTCGGTGACGACCTCGGCCTCGGCCGCGCTCTCGAGGAGCTCGGCGTACTTGCTGCGGTCAAACGTGGGAGTCTTCAATTTCCTGCCTACTTTCCCGCTCGCGCGTGCTTCTTGCCGTTCCAGTTCGGGTTCTCCCAGATGATCGTGCCGCCCTGGCCGAGGCCAACGCAGAGTGCGGTGACGCCGTAGCGCACCTCGGGGAACTGCTCGAACTGGTTCGCGAGCTGCATCATGAGGCGCACGCCGCTCGCGGCGAGCGGGTGGCCGAGGGCGATCGCGCCGCCGAAGCGGTTCACCGACGGGTCGTCGTCGGCGATGCCGAAGTGGTCGAGGAACGAGAGCACCTGCACAGCGAACGCCTCGTTCAGCTCGAACAGGCCGATGTCGTCGATCTTCAGCCCGGCGCGGCGCAGGGCCTTCTCGGTCGAGGGGATCGGGCCGAGGCCCATGACCTCCGGCTCGACGCCCGCGAAGGCGAACGAGACCATCTTCATGCGCGGCTTCAGCCCGAGCTCCTTGACGATGCCACCGCTCGCGAGGATCGACGCCGTCGCGCCGTCGGTGAGCGGCGACGCGTTGCCGGCCGTGACCCGGCCGTGCGGGCGGAACGGGGTCTTGAGCCCCTTGAGCCCCTCGAGGCTCGTGTCGGGGCGCAGGTGCTCGTCGCGGTCGGCGAGGCCCCAGCCCGAGTCCGACTCGAGCGCGACGGGAATGAGGTCGCGCGCGAAGTTGCCGTCGTCGTACGCCTTCGCGGCCTTGTGCTGCGACCGCATCGCGTACTCGTCGGCGCGCTCCTTCGTCAGCTCGGGGAACCGGTCGTGGAGGCGCTCCGCCGTCATGCCCATGTTCAGGGCGTCGCCGTCGACGAGCTGCTCGGCGAGGAACCGGGGGTTCGGGTCGGCGTTAAAGCCCATCGGGTGACGCCCCATGTGCTCGACGCCGCCGGCGATGACCACGTCGTTCTGGCCGAAGCCGATGGTCGAGCCCATGAGGGCGGCCGACGTGAGCGCGCCAGCGCACATGCGGTCGAGCGCGAGGCCCGGCACCGAAAGCGGGAGGCCGGCGAGAATTGCCGTCGTGCGGCCGAGCGTGAGGCCCTGGTCGCCCTGCTGCGTCGTCGCCGCGATCGCGACGTCGTCGTATCGCTCGCCGGGGATCTCCGGGTTCCGATCGATGAGCCCCTTCATCGCCTTCACGGCGAGGTCATCGGCGCGGGTTCGCCAGTACATGCCCTTTTCACCGGCCCGACCGAAGGGGGTGCGGGTGCCATCAATGTAGTAGACCTCTGAAGCGGTCACTATTCCTCCTCGTGGCCCGCATCGTCACGGGCCGTTGTGAACGCCGCCAGCTTAACTAGCGGTGCTGGGAGGAACGGAACCGGGTTGGGCGGCCTCGACAAAGGCGCTCGCAATGACCGGTGCGGTGATGTCGATCTGCCACTGTCGGGCACCGAGCTCCGCGAGTGTCGCTCGCACCTCGTCGGGAGTGTTCGCCTGGGAATCCCAGGCGACGCGACGCAGCAGGGCCGGCGTGAGCAGGTTCTCGGTGGGCACGTGGAGCTCTTCGGCACGGTCAGCCACGGCGGGGCGGGCGGCCTGAATCCGAGCGTGCGCCTCGGGTCGCTTCTGCTCCCACGCCTTGAGCGGCGGGATGCGGTCGGGCTCGGCAGGGCGTCGTCCGGGTGGAGTATCCGTGGCGAGGCCTGCGGCCACCGCCTCCCACCAGCGGTCGAGTTGTGAGCGCGACTGGCGGCCCGTGAACTCCTTGAGTCCGGCGAGTTGGCCGCGCGAACGAGGCGCCGCCTTCGCCGCGGCGATCAACGCCCGGTCGGGCACGATTCGGCCGGGCGCCGTGTCGGTCTCGCGGGCGAGCGCATCCCGGGCAAACCAGAGCTCGCGCGCGATCGCGAGGGCTCGCGGCGAACGAAGCTGGTGCACGCCGTTGAGCGAGCGCCACCGCTCGGGGTCGCGATTCGCCTCGGGCTCGACATGCTTGACGGGATTCAGCTCGCGCACCTGGATGTCGGCAAACTCCTGCCGTGCCCACTCGTCTTTGCCCGCCTCGCGGAGTCGCTCGGCGAGCGCATCCCGCACGTCGACAAGCAGCTCAACATCGAGCGCCGCGTACGCCAGCCACTCCTTCGGGAGCGGGCGCACCGACCAATCGTCGGCCGAGTGCGCCTTCGCGAGTTCGATTCCGAGCAGCTCTTGCACGACCGCGCCGAGGCCGACGCGCTCCATGCCGAGCAGCCGCGCCGCGAGTTCGGTGTCGAACAGTCGCGTCGGCTCGAGGGCGATGTCGCGCATGCAGGGGAGGTCCTGCGTCGCCGCGTGGAGAATCCATTCGTCGTCGGCGATGACCTCGGTTACCGAGGCGAGCGACCCGAACGGAATGGGATCGATCAGCAGCGTGCCTGTGCCGCGGCGGAAGATCTGGATGAGATAGGCCTGGTCAGAGAACCGGTAGCCCGAGGCTCGCTCGGTATCAATGGCCACGGGGCCAGTGCCGGCCTCGAGGCGGTCGAGCGCCTCGCTCAGCGCGAGATGGGTGTCGATGACCTCGAGCCCGCCGCGCTCGAGGCGCTTGTCGTCAACGGTGGCCATGGTCGCGCGCCGCGTGACGCAGCACGGGGACATCGTGTGAGTCGACCGGGGGCAAGCCGGCAAGCAAGCACAGGAGCGTCGACCAGGCCGTGACGTGCGTCGCGATATCGGACGATTGCGGCGTCCACGAGGCCCGCATTTCGATTTGGGATCCCTCGCCCTGTTCGGTGAGCTCCCCAAACCCCTTCGAATTCACGACCGTCACGGTGCCAGACGGGTACCGATAGTCGGCGCCGTTCTCGTCGAGTGCGTCGACGAGCCACGACCAGGCGACCTCGGGCAGCATGCCGTCGCCGCCAATGTCAGTCTCGAGCGGTGCCTGCGCGAAGCACACGACGCGGAAGTCGCCGCGCCACGCTTCGGGCTCGGCGGGATCATGCAGCAGGATGAAGCGGCCCGTGCCGAGCTGGGAGTCACCGTCAAGGTTCTCAGGGCTAACATCGGCTGCGAGCGCGAGCGCGTGCGGCGCGAGCCCCTCGGGAGATCGGATCTCCTGCACCCGTAAGTCGCTACGAAATTCGACGGCGCGAATCGATTCGACTGCCTCGTCGAATGCCACGGGAACGGGATGCAAGCTGACCACCACGAATGCAGATTAGGCAGCCGGGGTGGGGTACGAGGTGCGGCGCGCCGGGTTGGCAGGAACGCGCATCCACGCCGGGCATATCAGGAGCGAACACATGGCAGTACCCACCCAGACGCAGCCGACACTCGGCAGCGTTCGGCAGTTTGCGCGCAACGCAACCGCGGTGGCGGCGGGTGGCACCGTGTTCTTCGCGTCGCTCGCCGCGACCGCCGCGACGATGCTCGCCAGGCAGGTCGTGAACCCGCCTCGCGGCACGAAAGGACCCGTACGCGTCATCAGCTGCGACCTCTATGACGAAGAGGGCACCGAGGGAGTGATTACCCTCGAGCGCACGATCGAGTCGGAGACGGCGGGGGAGTACACCCTGCTCTGGGACGGGGCACAGGGTCGGGCACGGCTCGGCGAGATCATGGGCGCAACCCTCACGACTGTCTCGCGACGATTCGGCGCCGCGGTCGGAACCCCGATCGCCGGCACGCGCACCGTGCGAGTCGCCTCCGCGCCACAACGCGACATTCGCGACCTCGGGGTGCACTGGCGCGAGGTCGAGATTCCCACCGAGCTCGGCGAGATGCCGGCCTGGTTCGTGCCGGCCGACCGCGAGGCGAGCCACGACTGGGTCATTCATGTGCACGGCCGAGGCGCGGCACTCACCGAGCCGCTGCGGGCGGTGCCGATCGCTCGCGCACACGGCTGGAACTCGCTCGTCGTTAGCTACCGCAACGACCTCGGGGTGCCGTCGCCCGACCCTCGCAAGTACGGCCTCGGCCTCACCGAGTGGCGCGACGTGGATGCGGCGATCGAGTGGGCGCGCTCGAGGGGCGCCGAGCGAATCGTGCTCACGGGCTGGTCGATGGGCGGCGCCATCGTCGGGCAGACGTACCTGCGCTCCGAATTCCGACCGCTCATCGCCGGCATCATGTTCGAGTCGCCGGCGTTGAACTGGCGCGACATCCTCGTCTACCAGGCCGGGCAGATGCGGGTGCCGTCACCCGTCGCCAAGCTCGGGATGTGGCTGCTCGGGTCGCCCCTCCACCGCGGGCTCCTCGGTATCGACGCGCCAATCGACCTTGCAGAACTCGACCTCGTCGAGCGGGCCGACGAGTTTGACGTTCCCGTGCTCCTATTGCACTCGACCGCCGACACGGTCGTACCGGTGTCGTCGAGCCAGGAGTTCGCGCAGTCGCGACCCGACCTTGTCGACTACGTCGAGTTCACGCGGGCCCGACACACGCGCCTGTGGAACACCGACCGCGAGAGCTGGGAGACGGCGGTCGACGACTGGTTCGCCGGGCTCCGCGAACCCGCTCAGGCGCCGTCGGCGACGAGCCGCTGATACAGGTAGCCGTACTCGTCGGCGAGTAAGAGCTCGCGACGGAACCTCGTCTCCCGCGTCGAAGCGGGGAGCGCAGGCGCCGCGTCGGGGCCGAAGTACGGTGCCTGCGTGATGCACACCTCGTCGAGCAGGCCCTCGTCGAGGAACTGACTAATGAGCGCCTTGCCGCCCTCCACGACGATTTGGCGCAGGCCGCGCTCGCGGAGGTGCCCGAGTACCTCGGGGAGAGCGACGCCCCCGTCGTCGAGTTCGAACTCGACGAAGTTTGCGCCCGGCATGGTCTCGAGCGCGCGCTCGCGGGCCGAGGCTGGCCCGCACACGAGCACCGAGTGGGCGGCATCGTCGGGGCGAATGCGATGCCCCGTGAGGTCGCCCGAGGTCGTGATCACGCACAGCCAGGTCGGCCGCGTCGACGTGTGCCGCTCCTCGCGCACGGTATTCGCGCCGACCACGACGACGTCGCTCATCTCACGGATGAGGCGGAGGATGCGCCGGTCGGCCCGGTTCGAGAGGCTGTCGGAGGTGCCGTCTGGCCCCGTCACGCGACCGTTGAGTGAACCGAGCATGTTCATCCGCACCCAGTCTGCGCGCGGGGCTCGATAGCGTTCGCGGATCCAGTCGTCGGCCGCGCCCGCGTGTTCGGCATCAGCGAGGTCGAGCCTCGTGCCCTCCGGCGCGAGCTCGTGCAGCCAGGCCGGGTCGGGCATCCGTGCGAGGTCGAACGGTCGGCCGGAATCAGAGGCGTTCGACATTTACGCAGTCGCCTCGCGGACCTGGCGCTGCACGCGCCCGAGCATGCCGACCATGCCGTTCAGGCGCAGCGGCGATACCTGCTTCGTGATGCCGAGTTCGAACGGGAAGTCGGCGGGGATGCCGAGTACCTCGGAGACAGGGAGGCCATCGATGCCCTGCACGAGCACCGAGGCGAATCCGCGCGTGGTCGGTGCCTCGGGCGGCGCCTTCGCGAACAGGCGAACCGTGCCGTCGTGCACCTCGGTCGTAATGAAGACGGGCGACTGACACTCGATGACGCGCTCGAATTCGACGTCGCGGAATCGCTCGGGCACCTCGGGGAGCTCGTCGCTGAATTCGAGCAGGAGGGTGAGACGTTCGCGCTCGGGAATCGCGAGAAAGTCGTCGCGAATCTCGGCGAGCTGCTGGGGGAGCTGGGTCATCACGCGCCTATCGTGCCGGCGTCGCGCCGGGCTCTTCGCCAACCGCGATCGGAACGCCGACGAGTGAGCCCCATTCGGTCCACGACCCGTCGTAGTTGCGCACCGACGGCAGGTCGAGCAGGTACTTCAGCACAAACCAGGTGTGGCTCGAGCGCTCGCCGATGCGGCAGTAGGCGATCACGTCGTCGTCGGCGCCGAGGCCCTCGTCGACGAGGTAGATCCGTTCGAGCTCGGCACGCGACCGGAAGGTGCCGTCGTCGTTCGCGGCCTTCGCCCACGGCACGGATCGCGCCGTCGGGATGTGCCCGCCACGCAGCGCCGATTCCTGCGGGAAGTCGGGCATGTGGGTGCGCTCGCCCGTGTACTCGGGAAAGCTGCGGACGTCGATGAGCGGCTTGCCGGCGCGGGCGTGCTCGAGAACGTCGTCGCGGTAGGCGCGCAGGCCGGTCTCGTCGCGTTCGAGTATCGGATACTCGGTCGCGGCTCGCGCGGGCACCTCGCGAGTGAGTTCCCGGCCCTCGGCGATCCACTTGTCGCGACCACCATTCAGGAGCCGCACGTCGGCGTGGCCGAAGAGCTCGAACACCCACATCGCGTACGCGGCCCACCAGTTCGAGCGGTCGCCGTAGAGCACGATCGTGGTGTCCCGGGAAATGCCGAGGCGGCTCATCAGCGCCGCGAATCCCTCACCGTCGACGTAGTCGCGCACGACCTCGTCGTTGAGATCCGTGTGCCAGTCGACCTTGACCGCACCCGGAATGTGCCCGGTGTCGTACAGCAGCACGTCCTCATCAGATTCGACGACCACGAGGCCGTCGTCGCCGAGGTGCTGCGCGAGCCACTCGGTCGACACGAGCCGGTGCGGGTGCGCGTACTCGGTGAATTCCGGCGAAGCGTCGAAGTCGACGGGCATGATTTCTCCTTGCTGAACAGCGGTAGTCGTACCCAGGCCAGCGTAGTCTTGTGTCCGCATATTCCGTCCGTAAAGGAGACCTCTGTGACCGCTGGCGCCCTCGTTCATCTCACCGAACAGGTTCCGCAGATGACCCCGGACGAGATGGTGCGAGCGCTCGTGCCGCCGCCGCAGTTCGCACACGCGAGCTTCGACAACTACGTGCCGGATGACGCGTATCCGTCGCAGGCCGGGGCCGTTGAGATCTCCCGCGCGTTCGCGCAGGCGGGTGGCGGCAAGGCGCAGGGGCGCGGCCTGGTGTCGCGCCTGTTCAAGAAGTCACCGAGTGTGAAGCCCGGCGTGTATCTCGACGGCGGGTTCGGCGTCGGCAAGACTCACCTGCTCGCCGCAACGTGGCATGCGTTTGGCGGGCGCAAGTACTTCGGCACGTTCATCGAGTACACGTCGCTCGTCGGGGCGCTCGGGTATCAGAAGGCCGTCGAGGCGTTCACGGGCGCGAGCCTGCTCGCGATCGACGAGTTCGAGCTCGACGACCCGGGCGACACGATGGTCATGACGCGATTCCTCGGAGCGCTCGTCGAGAAGGGCACGCACGTCATGGCGACGTCGAACACGCCCCCGAACGCGCTCGGCGAGGGTCGCTTTGCGGCGCAGGACTTCTTGCGAGAAATCACCAAGCTCGCGAACGTGTTCGAGACCGTTCGCATCGACGGGGTCGACTACCGACGCCGCGCCGTCGAGGGTCACGCGGTCGTCACGTCGCCCGACGAGCTGGGTCGCGTCGTTGACGAGCGGATTGCCGCGGGGGAGACCATCGCGCGCGACGACTTCCGGACGCTCATCGATTTCCTCGCGAAGGTGCATCCCTCGAAGTACGTGAAGCTCGTCGATGGCATCGACGTGCTCGCCCTTAGTGACGTCACCGAGCTCACCGACCAGTCGGAGGCGCTGCGGTTCGTCGCCTTTATCGACCGCGTGTACGACGCCGAGATTCCGATGGTCGCATCGGGCGTGCCGCTCGACGAGATCTTCGGTGGCGGGATGGTCGACGGGGGCTACCGCAAGAAGTACCTGCGCTCGGTGTCGCGCCTCATCGCGTCGACGGGTGCGCTCACCGCCTAGCAGTTCGTACACAGTGTGCAATCGGCCCGTGGCTCGGTACATACCTGGCCACGGGCCATTTTCGTTCACGGCGACCCGACGTTTGTTAGCGTTGCGCGCTCGTTAATGTTTGTTGACAGCGCAAACTTACATAAAAGATGCGCTAAAAACGTCATTTATTTCTCGGAATCTGGCTAACCTCAAGGTCCATGCACCGGAGGTTCACGGCCGAGCGAGCGGCCGCCCCGGTGTGCGGAGAGGAGAACTCCAATGGATACAGGTGGTGCGGCCTGGCTCATTACGGCCACAGCCCTCGTGCTGTTCATGACGCCCGGCCTCGCGCTGTTCTACGGCGGTCTTGTGCGGGAGAAGGGCGCCATCTCGATGATGATGATGTCCTTCGGTGCACTCGCGCTCGTAGCGGTGCTCTGGGTGCTGTTCGGGCACGCGATGATTTCGGTCGACGGATCGTCGTTCTTCCAGTTCGCGGGCAACCCGTTCGCTGACTTCGGCATGGTCGAGACGGCGAACGATAACGAGGCGCTCATGGGCAGTGCCTATGCCGCGACATTCGCGATCATCACGGTCGCGCTCATCTCGGGTGCGATTGCCGACCGTGCACGCTTCGGCTCGTGGTTGCTGTTCGCGGGAATCTTCGCGACGGTGGTCTACTTCCCGGTGGCCGCTTGGGTCTGGGGCGGCGGTTGGGTCGCGCAGCTCGGTACTGCGATGGGCTTCGGTGACCTGGCCGTGATCGACTACGCCGGTGGCACCGCAGTGCACATCAACGCGGGCGCAGCGGCGCTCGCACTGGCGCTCGTGCTCGGGCGTCGTCAGGGATTCGGCCGTGAGCTGGCGCAGCCGCACAACGTGCCACTCGTGCTGATTGGTACCGCCGTGCTGTGGTTCGGCTGGTTCGGGTTCAACGTGGGTGCCGAGGGCACCGGCAACCTCGTCGAGGGCATCCCCGGGCTCATTGCGATGAACACGATCATCGCGCCCGCCGCCGGCATCCTGGGCTGGCTGCTGCTCGACCGCATCCGTGGCAAGAAGCCCTCGGCTGTCGGTGCGGCGTCGGGTGTCATTGCCGGCCTCGTGGGTATTACGCCCGCATGTGCGGATGTGCTGCCCGCCTGGGCGCTCCTGCTCGGCTTCGTCTGCGGTGTCGCGGCCTCGTGGGCCTGCGACTTGAAGTGGGCGGCGAAGTACGACGACTCGCTCGACGTGGTCGGTATTCACCTGGTCGCCGGACTGATCGGGTCGATCTGGCCCGGGCTGTTCGGTACCGCATCGGGCCTGTTCTCGGGTCACGGCGTGCAGCAGCTGATTCTGCAGGTCGTCGCCTCTGTGGCGGTATTGGTCTACTCGTTCGTGGTGTCCTATGTGGTCGCAATGGTTATTCAGAAGACCATCGGCTTCCGCATCACGAGCGAGGAGGAGCTCGCTGGAGTAGATGAGAGCGTTCACGGCGAACGTGCCTACTCACGCGGCGAGCTCGGGCGGGTCGGCGCGGTGTAGGGCGCAGTTGCTCGAGCCGCGGGGAGCAGTGGCGTCGCGCGCACTTGCTGCGGGCCAGCGACATGCTGTGTGAGTGTGTGTGACGCGACTGATCTACCGACCCGTTGGGCCCCGGAACCTCTGGTTCCGGGGCCCTTGGTTTGTGTGTGGGATCGAACCAGGGCGCGATTCTCGAAGGCGGAGCATCGCTCCGCCGAATCGTGCGGGGTCACTGGCAAATGAGTAAGGGCCCTGTGTTTACAGGGCCCTTGTGTGGTGGGTGATACTGGGATCGAACCAGCGCGCGATTCTCGAAGGCGGAGCATCGCTCCGCCGAATCGTGCGGGGTCACTGGCAAATGAGTAAGGGCCCTGTGTTTACAGGGCCCTTGTGTGGTGGGTGATACTGGGATCGAACCAGTGACCCCTTCCGTGTGAAGGAAGTGCGCTACCGCTGCGCTAATCACCCGCAACGAGGGTCTATCTTGGCACACGTTGCGCGGCGGTCGCAAACCGGTGCGGGCGCGACACGCGCTGCGGAGGAATTTTTCATGGATTTACCAGGCATTTAGATTTTTCTGCTTGGTTCGATTTGCGTTGTGCGATTTGCTTGCACTAATGTAGTTCGAGTGCTGAGGGCGCCCCACGGGGAGCAGGAAGCCACGCGGATGTAGCGCAGTTGGTAGCGCATCACCTTGCCAAGGTGAGGGTCGCGAGTTCGAGTCTCGTCATCCGCTCGAGTGTGAACAAGACCACGTCTTGCTAGCACGGGCAAAGACCCAGTACGGTGACGTGGCCGAGAGGCGAGGCAGCGGCCTGCAAAGCCGTTTACACGGGTTCGAATCCCGTCGTCACCTCGGTATCCTGTAATGGATGCAATGCAAATCTCTCACGAGATGAGCGCGATTGGCGCAGCGGTAGCGCGCTTCCCTGACACGGAAGAGGTCACTGGTTCGATCCCAGTATCGCGCACAAGATAAGGGTCCTACTTCGGTGGGGCCCTTTGTCGTTTGTGACGCGGGCCGTGCCGATCGTGGGTGTCAACAGCGGGTGCGGACCTTCGGCGCGTATCTCCTTCGCCCGCCGAGCCGTGGTGTGCGATCTGGGTACACGCTCGCGGGTGGGATGAACCACACCTCGTCGAGCACACTGAACCGCGCCGGCCTTGCCGGACCCGTGTGCGGGTCAGCCGTGCCCGGTGGCCCGATGCGGATCTGCCACTCGTCGTCGTGGATGCGGTGGTGGCAGGTCGTGCACAGCAGGATTAGGTTCGCGAGGTCCGTCGGGCCCGCATCTCGGGTCCAGTAGCGGACGTGGTGCACCTCGCACATCGACGGCTCGAGACCGCAGAATGCGCACCCGCCGTCTCGTTCGATCAGTGCTTTGCGCTGGGCGGGGGTCGCGAGGCGGGATGCTCGCCCGAGGCCGAGGACTTCGCCTGCGCCGCCGAGCACGAGCGGGATGATCCCGGCCTTCGCGCAGAGCCGCCGGGCGGCGCTGGCGCTGATCGCGGCGGGGAGTCCGTCGATCGTCGCGAGCCCAGTGCTGGTGAAGGCGCTGCGCGGGTCGAGACCCGTTGGTTCGTCGGTGGACTCGTCTTCGACGTCGTCGAGCAGCCCGGCGTCGCGGGCGCGGTCGATGAGGTCGCGGTCCTGCATTCGCACTACCACCTGGGTCGAGCAGCCGGGGAGTTCGTTGCAGCCGATCGCGTGCTGGCAGAGCATGATGAACGCATCTGCACGCAACTGCCGGACCGTGCGGGTCTCCTCCACGATTGGCACGACCTCGCCCTCGGCCTCACCTCCACCTTCGGTGCGGTCGCAGTCGATGTCGCGCACGGCACCCGTGACGCTGCCGTCAGGGTTGTTCGCGCCTCGCGACTTGCGGAGCTCGTTCGTGACGTACGCGTTCACGCCCGCGAGGATCGGCGCGGCACTTGCCGCATCCAACAATCCCTTGATCCGCACCTGCCCAGTCGGGAGCACCGTCAGGTCGAAGTAGCGGCCCGCGTACGCCTCGGCTTCGGTTGGTTCGACGCCGTCGGGATCGAGCACCGACGCCATCCCCGCGATCACCTGCACAAGCTCCCGCGAGGTGAGCCCGGGCGCCGCCTCAACGAGCGCAACTTCCGCCTCAATCAGCGTGACCGGGTCGACTCGCGGCGTGATGTCGTCGAGGAACTCGACAATCTTCCCCGCGTACTCCACCGGCAGCACGGCAGCTGCAACCGAGTCGGCGACGTGCTCGTACCGCGGTGGCAGCACCTCGCCCTGCAACGTGACCCGCGTGCTGGTGGCCTCACCCACTGAGTGCAGCTGCCGCGCGAAGTTATACGGCACCCCGAGGAGGTGCGCGGCCGCGATCGTCGAGTTCGAATAGCCCGCCCGCTTCGACAGCGCGTCCCGCCCGAGTGTCTTTGCCGACCGCTTCGCGAGTTCCCGGCTCAACGCGGCGGCCCGCGCGAGCACGGCCCGCACCTCGGCACCGTACGCCTCGAGGGCACGCATCAGTTCGCCGTCGGGAAGGTCGGCGAGGTTCGGGAGCGCCCGCAGCTCCCGAGAAGCGGGCGCACCACTAATTTCGCCGGGCGCCCTCGTTACTTCGCCACAGTCGTCCACGGCAGACTCGGGGCCCTCATCCACCGGCCGAAACTCGACCCCGCGTCGCGGCCGCGTGAGCGCATCATCGCGCCCATCACCGGTGACATCGTCGTTCGACATTCGAGCCACCGCCTCTCGGTCTACCCGAGCCCTGCCAACACATCCAATCTAGCATATCTGTTCGATAGAATATCAACGAAATACGCGTGTACCGCGTTTTTTCAGTATCCACAGAGGAAGAATTCACTTGACATGATCCCGCCGGTCTTCGCCGCGCCCAATAGACTGACCGAGTGAACTTTCGACGCGCCGCACTGACTCTCGCAACGCTCGCCGTAGCGGCGGCCGCACTTACCGGCTGCACCGGCGGCGGCGCGTCCGCGGTGCCCGATGCGACCGGGGATGCCACCGAATACGCCAGCGCGACTGAGCTTCGCGACGCATTCATCGCGGCCGGCGGCACGTGCGACCAGTGGGAGCCGCTCGACCCGGGCGACTACGACGCCGACGCGGGCCGATGCTCCGACACGGTCGTGATCGCGGTCTACTCCGACCCGGCAGAGCTCGATGCCGCGGTCGAGCGCGCGCAGAACCTCGCGGTGCAGACGCACCTCCTCGTCGGCGAGAACTGGATGCTCAACATCGAGAACCCGCAGGACTACGTCGACGCGCTCGGCGGTACCACCGTCAGTTGACCCGGCGGACGGATGCACGTCGAGGGCGATCCGCCCCAGGACGCGCCCCGCGATGGCTCTAGAATCGTTCGATAGCTGGCGTCCGGACGCCGGTGCCCAAATCCATCCACGCAAGTAGGAGCCCACGTGTCTGCACCAGACCTCAAGACCGCACCCGAACCCCTGCGACTCGAGGCCCGCACGACGACGACGGGCACCGAACTGTTCGCGGACTCCCCAAAGCAGCCCGCGATCGTTGCCATGCGTGTCGAGGGTCAGCTGCTCGACCTCTTCCGCGAGGTCGAGGCTGGTCAGACCGCCGAGGCTGTGACGATCGACAGCGAGGATGGCCTGAACATCCTTCGCCACTCGGCGGCCCACGTGACGGCCCAGGCCGTGCAGAAGCTCCACGCCGACGCGAAGCTCGGCATCGGCCCCTTCATCACCGATGGCTTCTACTACGACTTTGACGTCGAAGAGCCGTTCACTCCCGAGGCGCTCAAGGCGATCGAGAAGGAGATGCAGCGGATCATCAAGCAGGGTCAGCGCTTCGCCCGCCGCGTCGTGAGCGACGAGGATGCGCGCGCCGAGCTTGCAAACGAGCCGTACAAGCTCGAACTTGTGGGGCTCAAGGGGAGCGCGGGCAG
This sequence comes from [Zimmermannella] faecalis ATCC 13722, assembly GCF_000381765.1. GTDB lineage: Bacteria > Actinomycetota > Actinomycetes > Actinomycetales > Microbacteriaceae > Gulosibacter > Gulosibacter faecalis. The sequence continues at coordinate 211,920 of NZ_KB907074.1, forward strand.
TGACTCGGGCGAAGACGTTGAGGTCGGCGCCGGCGAACTCACGATCTACGACAACGTCGACCCGAAGTCGGGCGACACGGTCTGGTTCGACCTCTGCCGCGGCCCGCACCTGCCGTCGACGAAGCTCATTGGGAACGGCTGGTCGCTCATGCGCAGCTCGGGCGCATACTGGCGCGGTAGCGAGAAGAACCCGATGCTGCAGCGCATCTACGGCACCGCCTGGCCGACGAAGGACGAACTCGTCGCGTACAAGACCCGCATCGAGGAGGCGCAGAAGCGCGACCACCGCAAGCTCGGCGCCGAGCTCGACCTCTTTAGCTTCCCCGACGAGATCGGCTCGGGGCTCGCAGTGTTCCACCCGAAGGGCGGCATCATTCGCCACGAGATCGAGACGTTCATGCGGGAGCAGCTGCTCGCGCACGAATACGAACTCGTGAACTCGCCGCACATCACCAAGGGTGCGCTGTTCGAGACGAGCCAGCACCTCAACTGGTATAAGGACGGCATGTTCCCGGCCATGCACCTCGATGAGGTCACCGACGATGAGGGCAACGTCACGAAGCCGGGCCAGGACTACTACCTGAAGCCCATGAACTGCCCGTTCCACAACCTCATCTTCCGCGCCCGGGCCCGCAGCTACCGCGAGCTGCCGCTGCGCCTCGCCGAGTTCGGCACCGTGTACCGCTACGAGAAGAGCGGAACGCTCTCGGGGCTCACCCGCGTGCGCGGCCTCACGCAGGACGACGCGCACATCTACGTCACCGACGAGCAGGTGAAGGACGAGATCAAGCGTCAGCTCGAGTTCGTGTTTGACACGCTGCGCGCCTTCGGCCTCAACGACTTCTACCTCGAGCTGTCGACCCGTGACCCCGAGAAGTCGGTTGGCTCCGACGAGCAGTGGGCCGTCGCCGAGGCGACGCTGCGCGAGGTCGGCGAGGAGTCGGGCCTCGAACTCGTGGACGACCCGGCCGGCGCAGCGTTCTACGGACCGAAGATCTCGGTGCAGGCGCGCGATGCGATCGGCCGCACCTGGCAGCTCTCGACTGTGCAGCTCGACTTCAACCAGCCTGAGCTGTTCGAGCTCGAGTACGCGGCTGCTGACGGCACTCGTAAGCAGCCGATCATGATTCACCGTGCCCTACTGGGTTCGATCGAGCGCTTCTTCGCGATCCTCCTCGAGCACTACGCCGGCGCTTTCCCCGTGTGGCTTGCACCCGAGCAGGTCGTCGGCATCCCCGTTGCCGACGAGTACGCCGATTACCTCGGCGAGGTCATTGGCAAGCTGCGGAAGGCTGGAGTGCGCGCCCGCCTCGATGACTCGACCGATCGGATGCCGAAGAAGATTCGCACCCACACGAAGGCGAAGGTGCCGTTCCTGCTCATCGCGGGGGAGGACGACCGGTCGGCCGGAGCCGTCTCGTTCCGGTTCCGCGACGGCTCGCAGCGAAACGGTGTACCCGTCGACGAGGCAATCGAGCTCATCCGCGGCGCGATCGTGCAGCACACGCTCGTCACGACCGACGCCGACCTGCAGTAGCCATGAGCGACGAGCGTCCGGAGCCCTACGAGCTGCAACCCGAGGGCGACTTCGTCGGCGTACCCGACGGGTTCCAGCGCACCTGGGTGCCGCACCGCATGGCGTACCTCGATGCGCCGGGCACGCCGCACCGCTCGGAGCGACACGAGTGTGTCTTCTGCGCGGCGCCGGCGAAGTCCGACGAGGATGCGCTCATCGTGCACCGGGGCGAGCACTGCTACGTCGTGATGAACCTGTACCCGTACAATACGGGGCACCTGCTCGTGTGTCCGTATCGGCACATCGCGACCTACGACCTGGCGACCGATGACGAGGTGCTCGAGATGGCGCACCTCACGCAGCGGGCGATGCACGTGCTTCGCTATCAGGGCGGGGTCGCGGGCTTCAACATCGGGATGAACCAGGGTGAGGTCGCGGGGGCGGGAATCGCCGGCCACCTGCACCAGCACATCGTGCCGCGCTGGCCGTACGACGCGAACTTCATGCCGATCATCGCCCGCACGAAGCCGATGCCGCGGCTGCTCGGAGACCAGCGCGCCGAGATCGCGGAACGCTGGGACGCCGACTAGGCAGGCGGCCCGGCTCCCGCCTCGCTAGAGCGCGGTGCGAAGCCGGGCGAGGCCCTCGGCCAGCTGCCCCTCCGAGAGGTGCGCGTAGCCGATGACGATACTGCCCGTGTCGGATGCGGTGGCACCGCCGCCGGGGTTGTTCGCGGCCGGAGAGGTCGGAGCAATCGGACCACGCCAATACGCCGCGCCGGGGGACACCCGCACCCCCGCCCGTTCGCAGGCCGCCATGAGCTCGGCCTCGTCGCGCCGCGTGTGGATCACGGCGTGGAGGCCGCCGTCCATGGGGGAGACCTCCACCTGGGGCAGGTCGCCGAGCGCGGCGAGCACGGCGGCGCGACGCTGACGGTAGCTGCGGCGCATCCGCGCAGCGTGCCGGGCGAGCTCGCCCGAGGCGAGGTACTCGGCGAAGGCCCGCTGGGTCACCGCGGAGACGGGGGTGCCGAGGTCGGCGCGAGTCGCGAGCAGTCGCTGTCGCAGCGGCGCCGGTGCGCCTAGCATGCCGATGCCGATCGTCGGCGCGACGGTTGAGGAGAACGTGCCGAGCAGCGCGACGGTGCCGTCGTCCGCGCGGTCGAGAGCGGTCAGAGTTGGCAGCGGCTGGCCGACGTAGCGCAGCTCGGAATCGAAGTCGTCCTCGACAATGAGTACCTGCTCGGCGCGTGCCCACGCGAGCAACTCGTGACGGCGGGCGATGGGAAGCGAACCCCCGAACGGGTACTGGTGACTCGGCGTGACGATCACAAGGTCGGGCTTTTCCCCGCCACGGGGGAGTCGGTCGGTGCGGAGCCCGTCTCGGTCGACCTCGAGCGGCACGAGCTCGCATCCGAGGCGCGCGAGCACGCGACGCAGCGACGGGTAGCCGGGCGACTCAACGCCGACTCGTACAGGGGCGGCGCCCGCTCGCTCGGCCGCGATCGTCTGCACGATGAGGGCGAGCCCTTCGCGGGCCCCGGCCGTGACGAGAAAGGTGTCGGCAGCGCGCGTGAGCCCGCGCATCCGCCGAAAGTGCTCGCTCACCGCGGCGAGGTATCGCGGGTCTCCCTCGAGCGGCAGCGATGTGAGTTCGGCGTCGGCCGCGTTTCTCCACGCGCGGCGCCAGGCGGGCGTGCGCAGCGCGCCGGTCGAGGGCTGGCCCGGGAGGAGATCGATGGGCTCGCGGCGCATGCCAGTCGCGCGGCCGCCTGCGTTGGTCGTCATGGCCGTGCCGGTGGAGGCTCGGGCGGCGCCGCGCCGACCGGGGTGCGTCTGCCCGAGCTCTGGGTTCACCGTGGTGGCGGAACCGGTCTGTGACGTGAGGTATCCCTCGGCAATCAGCTGTTCGAAGGCGGTCACGATGGTGCCTCGCGAGACCCCGAGTCGCGTGGCCCAGGCGCGCGACGACGGCAGCGCATCCCCGGCGCGGAGCACGCCGCGGTCGATGAGGGCCCGCACCGAACCCGCGAGCTGCTGCGGGAGCGGCAGCGGATGCGTGCGGTCGAGCGACACCGTAAGTTCGGCGATTTCGGGGGAGCGCATGACGCAATTGTCCCCCAAGTGGTCTATCAAAGTCCATCATTAGTGGATCTTTCAATAGGCCAATCGGCCTCGCAGGATGGATCACATGACCACTTCAGCAACTTCCTCCACCAGCCCCAGCACGAGCACCGACCGCGTGAAGCGCGGCCTTGCCGAGATGCTCAAGGGCGGCGTCATTATGGACGTCGTGACGCCCGAGCAGGCGCGCATCGCCGAAGATGCCGGCGCCGTCGCCGTCATGGCCCTCGAACGCGTTCCCGCCGACATTCGCGCCCAGGGCGGCGTGGCCCGCATGAGCGACCCCGACCTCATCGACTCGATCATCGAGGAGGTGTCGATTCCCGTCATGGCGAAGGCCCGCATCGGCCACTTCGTCGAGGCTCAGGTACTGCAGGCGCTCAAGGTCGACTACATCGACGAGTCCGAGGTGCTCTCGCCGGCCGACTACGTGAACCACATCGACAAGTGGCAGTTCGACGTGCCGTTCGTGTGCGGTGCGACCAACCTCGGCGAGGCGCTTCGCCGCATCAACGAGGGTGCCGCCATGATTCGCTCGAAGGGCGAGGCCGGCACGGGCGATGTCTCGGAGGCGATGAAGCACATCCGCAAGATCAACTCCGAGGTCCGCGCGCTGCAGGCACTCTCGAAGGACGAGCTCTACGTCGCGGCGAAGGAGTTGCAGGCACCCTTCGCGCTCGTGGAGGAGGTCGCGTCGACCGGCAAGCTCCCGGTCGTGATGTTCGTTGCCGGTGGCGTCGCGACGCCTGCCGACGCCGCGATGATGATGCAGCTCGGGGCTGACGGCGTGTTCGTTGGCTCGGGCATCTTCAAGTCGGGGAACCCCGCCGCTCGTGCCGCCGCCATCGTTAAGGCGACGACGCTGTACGAGCGCCCCGAGGTCATCGCCGATGTTTCGCGCGGCCTCGGCGAGGCGATGGTTGGCATCAACGTCGCCGACCTCGCGCAGCCGCACCGACTCGCAGAGCGGGGCTGGTGACGCCCGCGCCGCTCGTCGGCGTGCTCGCGCTGCAGGGCGACGTGCGAGAGCACCAGCGGATGCTCGAGCAGCTCGGCGCCAGCGTGCGGCTGGTACGCACGCCCGACGAGCTCGACGGGATCGAGGGGCTCGTGCTGCCCGGCGGTGAGTCGAGCACCATCGACAAGCTCTCGCGCACGTTTGGGGTCGCCGAACCGATTCGCGGGCTGATCGCCGACGGGCTGCCGGTCTTCGGTACCTGCGCGGGGCTCATCATGCTTGCCGACCGGCTCGTCGACGCGGCCCCCGGGCAGCAGACGTTCGGCGGTCTCGACGTCACGGTGCAGCGCAACGCGTTCGGGTCGCAGCTCGATTCGTTCGAGGGAACCGTTGATGCGCCGGAACTCGAGGGCGAACCGGCCACGGTCGCGTTTATCCGCGCACCGATCGTCACTGAGGTTGGGCCGCGGGCGACCGCGCTTGCTACCGTTGCGGGCGACCGGGTCGTCGCGGTGCGGCAGGGAAACCTGCTCGGCATTTCGTTCCATCCCGAGGTGACCGGCGATGCGCGCTGGCACCGCGACTTCCTTCGCACGGTCGGCCGCCGCACCGGGCCCGGAGCGCGCTGACCACCAACTCGAGGAGCCTGCATGACCACCCCCGCCTCGGCCGCATTCGCCGAACTTCGCGACCTCGTCGTCGCGTCGCCCACGAGCTACCACGCGGCCGAGGCGGTGGCGGCGCAACTGACCGCCGAGGGGTTCACGCGCCTCGATGAGCGCGATGAGTGGAAGCTCGCGGCGGGCGGGTACGTTGTTGTGCGCGACGGCGCGGTCATTGCCTGGGTCGTGCCGGAGCGCGACGCGGCGTCGGCGCCCGTCACGATTATCGGCGCCCACACCGACTCGCCCGGCTTTCGGTTGAAGCCGACCGCGCAGACGGCGCGACAGGGCTGGCAGACGCTCAACGTCGAGGTGTACGGCGGGCCGCTGCTCAACTCGTGGCTCGATCGCGACCTGCGGGTCGGCGCCCGCCTCGTGCTCGACGACGCGCGCGTCGTGCTCGCCGCAACCGAGTCGGCCGTCGCGCGCATCCCGCAGCTCGCCGTGCACCTCGACCGCGGCGTGAACTCCGAGGGGCTCAAGCTCGACCGGCAGCAGCACACGCACCCGATCGTCGGGCTCGAATCGGCACCGCAACTCGTCGATGTACTCGCGGCGAGCGCCGGAGTCGATGCCGGCACCGTCGTCGCGATGGACGCCTTCGTCGTCGACGCGCAGGCCCCCGAACTCATCGGCCTCGAGGGCAACCTCGTCGCCTCGGGCCGGCTCGACAATCTCGTGAGCGTGCACGCCGGCCTGCGGGCGCTGCTCGCGGCGCGCGGGGCCGAGTCGCGCATCCCGATGCTCGCCGCCTTCGACCACGAGGAGGTCGGCTCGGCGTCGCGCAGCGGCGCAGCCGGACCCTTCCTCGCCGACGTGCTCGCGCGCATCCGCGCCTCGCTCGGCGCCGACCTCGAGACCGTGCAGCGCGCCAACGCCGCGAGCTGGAACATCTCGAGCGACGTCGGCCACGCGGTGCACCCGAACTACGCGAGCCACCACGACGACGACACCCGACCCTGGGCGGGCAAGGGCCCGATTCTCAAGATCAACGCCGACCAGCGCTACACGACGGATGCGCTCGGCGAGCAGCTCTGGCGGGCCGCGGCGGCGCGCGTCGACGTGCCGGTGCAGGAGTTCGTGTCGCGGAACTCGATCCCCTCGGGGTCGACGATCGGTCCCATCACATCGACCCGCCTCGGCATTCGCACGCTCGACGTCGGCATCCCGATTCTCTCGATGCACTCGGCACGCGAGCTCGCCGCGCTCGACGACATCGTGTCGCTCGAACGTGTGCTCACCGACCTGCTCGCCGGCTGACGGCGCGCCCGCGGCGCCGCTCAGCGGTCGTGCCGCGGCGTGACGCTAAAATAGGGCGTTCAGCAAGCGCAATCGAATCAGGGAGAACCAATGTCGGGTCACTCCAAGTGGGCAACTACGAAGCACAAGAAGGCCGTCATCGACGCGAAGCGCGCGAAGGCCTTCGCGAAGTACATCAAGGTCATCGAGGTGGCCGCGCGTGCGGGCGGCCCCGACCCTGACGGCAACCCGGCACTCGCCGACGCGATCCAGCGCGCGAAGAAGATCTCGGTACCGAACGACAACATCGACCGCGCGGTGAAGCGCGGCGGCGGCCTCACGGGCGAAGCAGTCGCCTACGACACGATCATGTACGAGGCCTACGCGCAGGGCGGCGTCGCAATGCTTATCGACTGCCTCACCGACAACCGCAACCGTGCGGCGGCCGAAACGCGTCTCGCCGTGACGCGCGCTGGCGGCACGATGGCCGACCCGGGCTCGGTTTCGTTCAACTTTGAGCGCAAGGGCGTCATTGAGGTCGCGCAGTCGGACGGCCAGCCGACCGAAGACGACATTCTTCTCGCGGGTCTCGACGCAGGTCTCGAAGAGGTTATTGACCACGGCGAGGCGTTCGAGCTGCGCACTGACGCGAGTGACCTCGTCGCCGTGCGTTCGGCGCTGCAGGAGGCGGGTATCGACTACGAGTCGGCCGAGGCCGAGTTCGTCGCGAACGTGCTCGTGCCCGTCGACCTCGAGACCGCGAAGAAGGTGCTCGCCGTGATCGACGCGGTTGAAGACCTCGATGACGTGCAGAACGTGTTCACGAACATGGAAATTCCGGCCGACGTGCAGGAGCAGCTCGACGCCGAGTAGCGTCGAGCAGTCCGCGACCGAGGCCCTCGTGACCCGGCGCATCCTCGGAATCGACCCCGGCCTCACGCGGTGTGGCGCCGGGGTCATCGACGTGCAGCGCGCCCGCAGGGTCGGTCTCGTGCACGTCGAGGTCATTCGCACACCGAGCGACGCTGAGCTTCAGCCGCGCCTCGGCCTCATCGGCACGGCCGTCGAGCGGCTCCTCGACGAATACGAACCCGACGCGGTCTCGATCGAGCGAGTGTTCGCCGAGCAGCGCAACCTCAACACCGTCATGGGCGTCGCGCAGGTGACCGGCATCGTGATTCGCGAGGCCCACCGCCGCGGCATCGACGCCGAGCTCCACACCCCCTCCGAGGTGAAGGCCGCCGTGTCGGGCTACGGCAACGCCGACAAGGGGCAGGTTCAGCGCATGGTGCAGCGCATTCTGCGACTTGACACGCCACCGAAACCGGCCGATGCGGCGGATGCGCTCGCCCTCGCGATCTGTGCGGCCTGGCAGTCGCCGGCGGCGCAGGTGCGGCCGGAGCGGCGCACCCACGGCTCCGGTCTCGGTCAGGCGACGCCGTCGCGAGGCGCGACACCGGCGCAGGAAGCGTGGCTCGCCGCCGAGCGTGCCGCAAACTCGGGCCGTCGCCGCCTACGCTGAAGCAGTGATTTCTCAGCTGACCGGAACCCTCTCGTACGTCGGGGCGACTCGAGTCGTCATCTCGGTTGGTGGGGTCGGCTTTGAGGTGCTCGTCACGGGCACGCACGCGCTCGAACTGCGTACGGGTGCCGAGGCGACCATCACGACCGCGCTTGTCGTGCGAGAGGACTCCCTCACGCTCTACGGCTTCCGCGACGCGGCCGAGCGCGAGGTGTTCGAGCGGCTCACCTCGGTTACCGGCGTCGGCCCGAAGTCGGCGATGGGTGTGCTCGCGCAACTGACGCCCTCGCAGCTCGCGACCGCCGTCGAAGACGAAGACGTCGCGGCCTTCAAGAAGGTGTCGGGCGTCGGCCCGAAGACCGCCCGGCTCATCGTCGTGCAGCTCAAGGGCAAGCTCGTCGCGGCGGCCCCCGGTGCGACGGGCGCCGCGCCCGCGCTTGGCGGCGGGATGCGCGACGACGTCGTGGAGGCGCTCGTGGGCCTTGGCACGCCGCAGAAGCAGGCGCAGGAGGCGGTCCAGCGTGCTGCCGGTGACGCGGCCGCGACCGTCGATGTGTCGACCCTGTTGCGCGCCGCACTGCGCGAGCTCGGGGGAGCCCGATGACCGGGTCACCGCTCGGCGCCGAGGCGGGGGAGAACGAGCTCGAGTTCGAATCGACCCTGCGCCCGAAACTCCTCGACGAGTTCATCGGGCAAGAGAAGGTGCGGCAGCAGCTGCACCTGCTGCTGCGGGCAGCCGAATTGCAGGGGCGGACCCCCGACCACATCCTGCTCGCGGGCCCGCCCGGCCTCGGCAAGACGACCCTCGCGATGATTGTCGCGGGGGAGACCGGCCAGGCCCTTCGACTCACCTCCGGCCCGGCGCTGCAAAATGCCGGCGACCTCGCGGCGGTGCTGTCGAGCATGGTGCCCGGCGAGGTGCTCTTCATCGACGAGATTCACCGCATGGCTCGCACAGCCGAAGAGATGCTGTACCTCGCAATGGAGGACTTCCGCATCGACATCATGGTCGGCAAGGGCGCCGGGGCGCAGTCGGTGCCGCTCGAGCTCGCACCGTTCACGGTGGTCGGCGCGACGACCCGCGCCGGGCTCCTGCCCGCGCCACTGCGCGACCGATTCGGGTTTACCGCCCACCTCGAGTTTTACAGCGACGGCGAGCTCGAGCGGGTGCTCGCCCGCACGGCGCGGCTGCTCGAACTTGACGCGCGCGACGGCGCACTCGACCTGCTCGCTTCGCGATCGCGGGGTACGCCGCGTATCGCGAACCGGCTGCTGCGGCGCGTGCGCGACTACGCGCTCGTGCACGAGACCGAACTTGATGACGAGGCGGTGCGCGCCGCGCTCACGCTCTACGACGTCGACCACCTCGGGCTCGACCGGCTCGACCGCGCCGTGCTCGACACGCTCATCCGTCGCTTCGAGGGCGGCCCCGTCGGCGTGCGCACGCTCGCGGTGACGGTGGGCGAAGAGCCCGACACCGTCGAAGCCGTCGTCGAACCATTCCTCGTACGAACGGGCCTGATCGCCCGCACGCAGCGCGGCCGCATCGCCACCCCCGCCGCCTACGACCACCTGGGCGTACGGCCGGGTGCCCTATAATCGTCACGTTTATCGGACGCAGTGTCCGTCGCGACTTCCCACCCCACAACTAGAACTTCTGGAGTCTCTCTATGGATCTCATGCTCGTCCTACCCCTGCTGCTGCTCGTCGTCATGATGATCTTCATGTGGCGGAGCAACAAGAAGCGGCAGGAGCAGCAGCAGGAGATGCGCCAGCAGCTCGTGCCCGGCACCGAGGTCATGACGCAGGCGGGTATTTACGGCACGATCGTCGAGGTCGACACCGACAACAACGTCGCGACGATCGAGAGCGGCCCCGGTACGGTGCTGCGCGTGCACTCGGCGACGATCGTCAACGTCGTGACCCCGACGGTGCCCGACGACGCCTCGGCGCTCACCGACGACGACGCGGCGCTCGACGACAACGACTCGCTCACGGGCGCGTACGACGAGCACGCTGGCGACCCGTACGCCGCCGACTCGACTGACGCTGACGCGACCGACGCTGAATCGGCCGACCTTGGCTCGACGGACACCGACGCGGCCGACGACGCCGACGGTAAGCCGAAGCTCTAACCACCGCTCCCGGCGCGTTCGCGCCGAGTGAAAGGCACCTTCTCCTTGGCATCCTCGAAACGATCCTCGCAAGCCGTGCGGGGAGCGAAATCAACCCTGCTCTGGTTCGGCATCGTGCTGATCGTGCTCGCGGGCCTCAACTGGGCCTCCGTCGCGTTCCAGAATGGTCAGCTCACCCCGAAGCTCGCGCTCGACCTTGAGGGCGGCACCCAGGTCGTCCTCGCCGCGAAGCTGCAGGAGGGCGCCGCGGCGCCCTCTGGCGACCAGATGAACCAGGCCGCCTCGATCATCCGCCAGCGCGTCGACGCGTCGGGCATCACCGAGGCCGAGGTCACGACCCAGGGCGGCAGCAACATCGTCGTCTCGGTGCCGGGCGAGATGGATGCGGAGACGCAGAACCGAATCGAATCGAGCGCGATGCTCGAGTTCCGGCCTGTGCTCTACACCGACTCGGCGTCGAACACGCAGGTCGTGAAGCCCGAAGACTTCGGCATGGAGAGCTTCAACGCGACGCCCACCGCGTCGCCGACCGACGCCTCGGACGTCGTGCAGCTCACCGACCAGCTGTTCGCCGACTTCCTCGCGTTCGACTGCGCCGACGTCATGAACGAGACCGAGGTCGCCGACCCCGACGAGCCGATGGTTGCGTGCGACACGACGGGCACCGAGAAGTTCGTGCTCGGCCCGGTCGAGATCTCGGGTGAGCACATCGCCGACGCGAGCTCGAGCATGGTGACGAACCAGCAGGGCGTCTCGACGGGCCAGTGGGGCGTCAACCTGCAGTTCGACGGCACCGGCACGGAGCAGTTCCGCGCGGTCACCGAGCGCCTCGTCGCGATCGGCGCAACGCCCGACCCGACGACCGGCATGCCCGACCAGGTGCGGTCGCGCTTCGCCGTGACCCTCGACGGCAACGTCATCGTCGCGCCGACCGCGAACGCGGTGATCACCGACGGCAAGGCGCAGATCACCGGCAGCTTTACCGAGCAGACGTCGAAGGACCTCGCCGACCAGCTGAAGTTCGGTGCACTCCCGTTCAGCTTTGAGACGCAGTCGACCCAGACGATCTCGGCGACCCTCGGTACCTGGCAGCTCCAGGCCGGCCTCATCGCGGGCGCGATCGGTCTGCTGCTCGTGCTCATCTACTCGCTGCTGCAGTACCGCATTCTCGGGCTCGTGACGATGGCGTCGCTCGTGATCCTCGCGGTCGTCGCGTACCTGATCGTCACGCTCCTGTCGAACCAGGAGGGCTACCGACTCTCGCTCGCCGGCGTCGCGGGCCTGATCATCGCGATCGGTATCACCGCCGACTCGTTCATCGTGTACTTCGAACGCATCAAGGACGAGCTGCGCGAGGGGAGATCCCTGCCCTCGGCGGTTGAGCGCGGCTGGTCGCGTGCCGTGCGCACGATCCTCGCCTCGGATGCGGTGAACGTCCTCGTCGCGATCGTGCTGTTCTTCGTCGCGGTCGGCAACGTGCGCGGCTTCGCGATCACGCTCGGCATCACGACGCTCATCGACCTCTTCGTCGTGACGATGTTCACGCATCCGCTCATGCGCCTGCTCGCGACGACCAAGTTCTTCGGTGGTGGGCACCCCGCCTCGGGCCTCGACCCGCGCGCGCTCGGTGCCGCATACCGCGGCCGCGGTGAGTTCCGCCGCGCGAAGGGCGTGTCGAAGTCGAAGGTGAAGGCCTCCGCGAAGGAGGCCGAGCGCCGCCAATCGCTCGCGGAGCGCAAGGCAGCCCAGGCCGCAGAGGGAGACAAGTGATGAAGCGCTTCACCAAGTGGGGCAATGACCTCTACACCGGCGAGACCTCGATTGGCTTCGTCGCCCGACGCAAGACCTGGTTCCTCATCGCGGCACTGCTGATTCTCGTGTCGCTCGCGGCCCCATTCATTCGCGGCGGGTTCAACTTCGGCATCGAGTTCACGGGCGGCTCCGAGTTCCAGGTGAGCGCTCCCGCGACGCAGGAGCAGCAGCTCGCGACCGACGCGGCTAGCGAGTACTCCGAGACTCCCGCGCGCGTTCAGCTGCTCGGTGACGGCTCGGTGCGCGTACAGACCGACTCGCTCACGCAGGAAGAGAACGCCGCGCTGCGCGCCGACCTCGCCGAGGCGTACGGCACCTCGGTCGACGAGGTCGCGGTGTCGACGATCGGCCCCTCGTGGGGCGCCGACATCACGCGCCAGATGATCATCGGCGTTGTCGTGTTCCTCGTGCTCGCGGCGGCGTTCATGTCGTTCTACTTCCGCACGTGGAAGATGGCACTCGCGGCCATCCTCGCGCTGTTCCACGACCTCATCGTGACGGCGGGCGTCTACGCGCTCACGGGCGTCGAGATCACCCCGGCCGCCGTGATCGGCTTTCTGACGATTCTCGGCTACTCGCTGTACGACACCGTCGTGGTGTTCGACAAGGTGCGCGAGAACACCGAGAACTACGCACCGGGGAGCCCTCGCACGCTCGCCGAGTCGATCAACCTCGCGATCAACCAGACGCTCGTGCGCTCCATCAACACCTCGGTGGTTGCGCTCCTGCCGGTCATGGCGATTCTGTTCGTCGGCGCATTCATCATGGGCGCGGGCACGCTGCTCGACATCTCGCTCGCACTGTTCATCGGCATTCTCGTCGGTGCCCTCTCGACGATCTTCCTCGCCGGGCCGCTCTACGCCGGCCTGCGGTCGCGGGAACCGAAGGTCCTCGAAACGGATGCGGAGATCCGTCGCCGACGCGACGCGGGGATCGCTCCCGACGTCGAGGACGACGATGACGAGGACGACGACAAGCCGGCCCGCCCGGAGCGCGAGAACGACGGCGCTCAGGTATAAACTCGCAATTCTAGGTATCCCGCGAAGTCGCGGGCGCGAAGAAAGGCGGGCGGATGAGCGAGTCGACCTCTTCGCTGTCGATGCGTCGGTTGGTGCCGCGGATTTTTACGAAGTCCGCGGCGGCACCGGCGATCGAACGGCTCGTGCGGCTGCTGCGGACGCACGACCCGAAGGCCGACGTCGGCCTCGTCCAGCGCGCCTACGAGGTTGCCCTGCGTTCGCACGAGGGGCAGTTCCGCCGCAGCGGTGAGCCGTACATCACGCATCCCATCGCGGTCGCGGAGATTCTCGCCGGCCTCGGAATCGGCCCCGTGACGGTTGCCGCCGCCCTGCTGCACGACACCGTCGAAGACACCGACTACTCGCTTGAGCGCCTGCGCAACGAGTTTGGCGATGAGATCGCGATGCTCGTCGACGGCGTGACGAAGCTCGACAAGGTCACGTACGGCGACGCGGCGCAAGCCGAGACCGTGCGCAAGATGATCGTCGCGATGTCGAAGGACATCCGCGTGCTCGTGATCAAGCTCGCCGACCGGTTGCACAATGCGCGCACTTGGGGCTTCATGCCGCCCGAAAAGGCGAAGAAGAAGGCCACCGAGACCCTCGAGATCTATGCGCCGCTCGCGCACCGCATGGGTATTCAGACGATGAAGAACGAGCTCGAGGAGCTCTCCTTCGCCGTGCTGCACCCGAAGATTTATTCCGAGATCGAGCACCTCGTGCGCGAACGGCAACCGCAGCGCGAACGCTACCTCGAGCGAGTCATGAAGTCGATTCGCGCCGACTTGCGCGAGCTGCGCGTCAAGGGGGAGGTGCACGGCCGCCCGAAGGAGCTCTACTCGATCTACCAGAAGATGGTCGTGCGCGGCCGCGACTTCGACGAGATCTACGACCTCGTCGCGATTCGCATCATCGTGGATACGGTGCGTGACTGCTACGGCGTACTCGGTGCCATTCACGCGCGGTGGACGCCCATGCCGGGGCGGTTCAAGGACTACATCGCGACGCCGAAGTTCAACCTCTACCAGTCGCTGCACACGACCGTGATCGGGCCCGACGGTAAATCGGTCGAGATTCAGATCCGCACGCACGAGATGCACCAGCGCGCCGAGTTCGGCGTCGCGGCACACTGGCTCTACAAGCAGAACATCCGCACGGGGCAGCAGGCCTCGGGGCGCAGCTCGACGAGCGAGATGGCGTGGCTCGAGCGCATCAACGACTGGCAGCAGGAGACGAGCGACTCCGACGAGTTCCTCGACTCGCTGCGGTTCGAGATCGGCGCGAAGGAGGTCTACGTCTTCACGCCGCAGGGCAAGGTGATCGGACTGCCGCAGTCGGCGACGCCGGTCGACTTCGCCTATTCGATTCACACCGACGTCGGGCACCGCACGATGGGCGCGAAGGTGAACGGCCGGCTCGTGCCGCTCGAGACGAAACTGCAGAACGGCGACACGGTCGAGATCTTCACTTCGAAGAACCCCGACGCGGGGCCGAAACAGGACTGGCTCGCGTTCGTCGCGTCGCCGCGCGCCCGGAACAAGATCCGCCAGTGGTTCTCGAAGGAGCGCCGCGACGAGGCGATTGAGCTCGGCAAAGACCAGGTCGCGAAAGAGATGCGCAAGGTGAATATGCCGATGAGTCGCGACATCGTGCAGGAGGCGTTCGCGACCGTCGCGTCGACGCTGCGCTACGTCGACGTCTCGGGGCTCTATGCCGCGGTTGGTGAGGGCCACGTCTCGGCAAAGTCGGTCATCGAGAAGATTCAGCACGAGCTGACGAGCGACCAGGATGTCGATGCGGAGCTCGGCGACCGGCAGATCACCGGCAGCCCCATCGACCAGCCCGTCACGAGCGACTCGGGCGTGCTCGTGCGCGGGGCACCCGACATCCTTGTCAAGGTCGCCAAGTGCTGCACGCCCGTGCCCGGCGACGAGATCGTCGGGTTCATCACCCGGGGCCAGGGCGTCTCGGTGCACCGCAGCGACTGCCGCAACGTCACGGAGCTCAAACAGCAGCCCGAGCGCATGATCGACGTCGAGTGGGCGGAGAGTTCGAAGGCCGTCTTCCTCGTGAACATTCAGGTCGAGGCGCTCGACCGCGGCGGACTGCTCAGCGACATCAGCCGGGTGCTCTCCGAACACCACGTGAACATCCTCTCGGCGACCGTGCACACGTCGCGCGAGCGCGTCGCGATCTCAAAGTTCTCGTTCCAGATGGGCGACACGACCCATCTCGACCGGCTGCTCGGCGCCGTGCGCCAGATCGACGGCATCTATGACGTCTATCGGGTGCACAACGGCTAGGGCCGCAACGAGTTCGAGCGCTAACCTCCGCTGACCCGCGGCAAGCAGGTCGGCTGCGGTTTGGCGCGGCGTCGTCAGTGTGATGCCAGCGACGTGTCGCACCTCGCTCGGTGCGTACCTGCCGAAGCGGGGCCGCACGCGCACGAGTGCGAGCTCGGCGCGCCAGCTGCGGCGCGCGATCTCGATTTCGGCCGGGGGTGGGCCGCCGAGGTAGACCCAGGCGGCCGCACGGCCGACGACAATTCTCCCTGCGCGGTGCACGGGGAGCAGGCTGCGCGCCCGATCGACGAGGGTGGGCACCTCGTCGAGCCCGAGGAAGAACTCGTACCCCTCGATGCCGTAGCGGGCGATTTCGCCGCCGCGCCACATCGCGTGGAGCTCGGCGGCCGAGAACTCCGTAAGCGGAGCGGGCATGACATCGCGCATACCCCGCATCCTGCCGCAACTGACTCGGCGCCGGGCCGTGTTGTCCACAGCCCGGCGCCGAGTCGTTCCGTCGCGTTCCGGTCGCTAGCCTTCGACCGCGCGCAGCCAGGCCTGTCGGGCCGAGAGGGCCTCTTCGGCCTCCTTGATGCGCTTGGCATCGCCCGAGGCGCGGGCCTCGGTGACCTCGGACTCGAGCTGCGCGATTGCCTCGTGGAGCTGCGAGGCCATGCCCGACTGGCGTGCCTGCTTCTCGGGGTTCGAGTTGGCCCAGTGGTCGTCGTCGAGCTTGCGAACGTGCTGTTCGATGCGGCGCAGCTGCTCCTCGACGTCGCGGAAACGGTCGCGCGGAACGCGGCCCACCGCCTCCCAGCGGTCCTGAATCTGGTTGAGGCGCTCGCGCGCCTGGCGACGGTCGGTGAGGTCGAGAATCGGCTTCGCGTCGTCAAGGATAGCGAGCTTGAGCGTCAGGTTCTCCTGGTACTCCTCGTCGTCGCGCGCATCCACCTCAGCCTTCGCCTGGTAGAGCACGTCGCCCGCAGCCTTGAACTTCGCCCAGAGCGCGTCGTCGTGCTTGCGGCCCGCGCGGCCGACCGTCTTCCACTCGTCGAGCAGGCGACGGTATTCGGGCACGCCATCGGCGCCCTTCGGCGCGAGTGCCTCGGCGCGCTCGATGATCGACTGCTTCGCGTCGCGCGCGGCGCGGTGCTCGGTGTCGAGGTGCGCGAAGAACTTGCGGCGCTCGGTGTCGAGCGTCGTGCGAGCCACGCGGAACCGCTTCCAGAGCGCGTTGGCGTCGCCCTTCGGCAGGCGCGGGCCGGTCTTCTGGTGGTCCTGCCAGCGGGCAAACAGCTCTTCGACCTTCGCCGAGGTCTGCTTCCACTGAATCGAGGCCGGGTCCTGTGCCGCGAGCTGCTCTGCTTCGACGACGATCGTCTCGCGGTAGGCGAGGGCCTCGCCGAGCGCCTCCCGGTGCTCGGCCTGCTGCTTCTCGCTCAGCTCGGCGACCTCGCCCTTCAAGGCATCGAGTCGGCCACGGAGCGATGCGAAGTCGCCGACCGCGGCAGCGCCATCGAGCTGGCCGCGCAGGGCCGCGACCGAGCGCGCGATGTCGTTCGAGTTCGCGCCCGCACGGGAACGCTGCTCGAGCAAGCTGACCTGGGCGGCGAGGTCATCGAACTTGCGCACGAAGTAGTCGAGCGCCTCCTGCGGAGTGCCATCGGGGTATTGGCCGACCTGGCGCTCCTGTCCGTCCTCGGTCACGAAAACCGACCCGTCCTCCTCGACGCGGCCAAAGGGGTGTTCGGGCAGTCCAGTCATGGTGGAAGATTCCTTGATCATCATCGATGGAATGGCGGCTCGCGAAAGCCGTTGGCAACGGTTGCCATGGTATTGCATGCGGCGCCCACGGCGCCCGCGCCTACTCGAGGGTGATGTCGCTGATGGTCGCCGGGGCGAGCGGCGCTCCGTCGGTCGTCGCACCGGTCGAGGGGTCGACGCCCTGCTCGACGATCTGCGACTTGAGTTCGTCGAGCCCGCTCGTCACCTGGCCGAACACGGTGTAGCCGGGTGCCGGCAGCTCCGTGTCTTCGTAGACGATGAAGAACTGCGAGCCCATCGAGTCCTCGGCACTCGACCGGGCCATGGCGATCGTACCGGCCGGGTAGACGCCGTCCTCGGGCACGTTCTCGAGCGGCCCGAACTCGTACCCGGGGCCGCCGGTGCCGGTGCCCGTCGGGTCGCCGCACTGCAGGACGTAGAGGCCGTCGGTCGTGAGGCGGTGACAGTCGGTGCTGTCGTAGAAGTCCTTCTGCGCGAGATCGATGAAGTTCGACGCGGCCTGCGGGGCGTTCGCGCCATCAATCGTCACGCCGAGCTCGAGTTCGCCGCCGTTGAGCGAGATCGTGCCGGTCCAGTCGCGGTCTTCTGCGAGGGTTGCGGCGGGCACGGTCGCGGCGGGGGCCGCGGTCTCGGATGCCCCGGGCGTCGACTCCGCGAGCGGGTTGCGCTCGAACCCGCCGGTCGCCGAGTACGCCACCTGGGAGCCGATCGCGAGAACCGCGACTGCGATGAGGGCGATAATGCCGCGGCGGTTGTCGGTGCGGCGGCGGTCGGTCTGCACGTCGTGCACGACCACTCGTGCCTCGTGTTCGCGCTGGCGGCGACGCAGTTCCTTCGCGTTCTCGGCCACGGTTCTCCTTCAGCTGGGCGATAGACCCAACGAGCTTACTAACATTAACCAGGATGACTGACCAGCTGACTCTCGGCGGCGGCGATGGCGCGGCGCCCCTCGCCGCGCGCATGCGGCCCCGCACCCTCGACGAGGTGGTGGGGCAGGAACACCTCTTGCGCCCCGGCTCGCCGCTGCGGCGGCTCGCCGGCGCGGCTCCCGCGGAGTCGGCCGGCACCTCGGTGATTCTCTGGGGTCCGCCCGGCACCGGGAAAACCACGATCGCGCAGGCGCTGGCGCACTCGGGCGGGCGACGGTTCGTGCAACTCTCCGCAATCTCCGCGGGAGTGAAGGACGTGCGCGGGGTGATGGAGGAGGCGCTGCGGCAGCGCGACTTCTATGACGAGGGCACCGTGCTCTTTCTCGACGAGATTCACCGGTTCACGAAGGCACAGCAGGATGCGCTGCTTCCGGGTGTCGAACAGGGCTGGGTGACGCTTGTCGCCGCGACGACCGAGAACCCCTCGTTCTCGGTGATCTCCCCGCTGTTGTCGCGCTCGCTCCTGCTCACGCTGCGGTCGCTCGACGACGCCGACCTGGCGACGCTCATTGACCGAGCCGTCGCGGAGCCCCGCGGACTCGCGGGAGCCGTGACGATTGACGACGACGCGAAGTCGGCGATCGTGCGCCTCGCGAGCGGCGACGCGCGTCGTGCGCTCACGACCCTCGAGGCCGCCGCGGGCGGCGCGCAGGCGGCCGAGCACGCCTCGATTACGGCCGAGGACGTCGAGAGCGCGAGCGACCAGGCGCTCCTGCGCTATGACAAGCAGGGCGATGAGCACTACGACGTCATCTCGGCGTTCATCAAGTCGATCCGCGGCTCCGACCCCGACGCCGCACTCCACTACCTCGCGCGCATGATCGTCGCGGGGGAGGACCCTCGGTTCATTGCGCGCCGAATCATGATCTCGGCGTCGGAAGACATCGGGATGGCCGACCCGCAGGCGATGGTCATCGCCGAGGCGGCGGCGAGCACCGTCGCCCTCATCGGCATGCCGGAGGGACGCATCCCGCTCGCGAACGCGACCGTCTACCTCGCGACCGCGCCAAAGTCGAACACCGCGTACGTCGGGCTCGACGCCGCGATCGCCGACGTCAAGGCGGGCGGCTCGGGCCGCGTGCCGACCCATCTGCGAGACGCCCACTATCCGGGCGCGAAGCGCCTCGGGCACGGCAAGGGATACGCGTATCCTCACGACGACGCGCTCGGCGTCGTCGAGCAGCAGTACCTGCCCGACCCGCTGCGTGATCGCGTGTACTACTCACCGACGGAGCACGGCTGGGAGCGGGAGATCTCGTCGCGCCTCGAGAAGCTGCGCCGAATCACCAGAGGCGAGGGCGCATAGCTGCCCGAGCCGTGGTAAGCTAGGCCGGTTCATTTGACGCCTCGTCCACAGGGAGAGGCGGAGAGCAACTTGTCTGCACGCTCACGCGTGTCATACGAACATGAGAAAGGAAGACTTCGTGTCGAAGAAGTCCCGTACCCGCTCGAAGGTGCGCCTGTCGCGCGCCCTCGGCGTCGCACTGACCCCCAAGGCCGCGCGCCTCATGGAGAAGCGTCCTTACGCTCCCGGTGAGCACGGCCGCACCCGCCGCAAGACCGACAGCGACTACGCCGTTCGCCTTCGCGAGAAGCAGCGTCTTCGGGCGCAGTATGGCCTCCGCGAGAAGCAGCTCCAGATCGTCTTCGGTGAGGCCCGCCGCACCGCCGGCCTGACCGGTGAGAACCTCGTCGAGCTCCTCGAGATGCGCCTCGACGCGCTCGTGCTCCGCGCCGGCTTCGCCCGCACCACGGCCCAGGCCCGCCAGCTCGTCGTGCACCGCCACATCCTCGTTGACGGCAAGATCGTCGACCGCCCCTCGTTCCGCGTGCAGCCCGGCCAGACCATTGGCGTGAAGCCGCGCTCGGAGGAGCTCGAGATTTTCCAGGTCGCCGCCGCCGGTGGCCACGCCGAGGTGCTCCCGCAGGTTCCCGGCTACCTCGAGGTCTCGCTCGACAAGCTCCAGGCGCAGCTCGTGCGTCGCCCGAAGCGCGACGAGGTGCCCATCACCTGCGACGTGCAGCTCGTGGTTGAGTACTACTCGGGCCGCTAGTCGTTCCGGTCGCACTCCGACCGCCCGCTAGCATGGAGAGCGGATCGCCTTGCGGCGGTCCGCTCTCTTCCGTTTTCGCAACTTTCGCCGTCGTTCAGGAGATTTCGTTATGTCAGGTGGTGACATCGCCGGGCTCATCGCTGCGGGCGCGTTCGTGGTGCTCGTGGCCCTGTTGGCGGTGCCGATCATCAAGCTCGGGCGCGTGCTCGACGAGGTTCGGCGCGGCGTCGGCGAGTCGGTCGACAGCATCACGCCGACGCTCGTCGAGACGCAGGAGACCATGCGCGAGACGAACCGACAGCTCGCGAAGGTCGACGCGATCACCGAGCAGGTGCACGAAACCACGAGCAACGTCAATTCGCTCGTCGCGCTCACCGCGGCCACGGTCGGCGGCCCGCTCATCAAACTCGCCGGGTTCTCGGCGGCGGCCGCCGCCGGTTTCCGCGCCCTCAAGCCGCAGCGCCGCAAGCGCACCAAGTAGTTCGCCCCGCATCCCGTCCTAGGAGCCTTCCACAGCATGCGAAACGTTGTTCGTTCCGTCGCCCTTGTCGCCGCCGGTGTCGCGGGCGGCTTTGCCCTCGCGCACCTCGTCAACTCAACCGAGTCGGGCCGCGCCTTCTTTGGCCGGGTGAACGAGTTCACGGCCGAGTTCGCCGACGCCGTCAAACAGGGCTACGAGGCCCGCACCGAGGCGATCTACGCCGCAATCGAAGCCAACGAGAAGTAAGACTCCCACCGCACCATGCTCACCGCTGAAATCAAACGCCGCTTTCTCACCTACTTCGAGGAGCGCGGACACACCGTGGTTCCCTCCGCCTCGCTCGTGAGCGACGACCCCACCGTCATGTTCACGATCGCCGGCATGGTGCCGTTCATCCCGTACATGACCGGGATGGTTCCCGCGCCGTATCCGCGCGCGACGAGCGTGCAGAAGTGCATTCGCACGAATGACATCGAAGAGGTTGGCAAGACGCCGCGCCACGGCACCTTCTTCCAAATGGGCGGCAACTTCTCGTTCGGTGACTACTTCAAGCGCGAGGCGATCGAGTTCGCCTACACGTTCCTCACCATGCCGACGAGCGAGGGCGGCCTCGGCTTCAACCACGAAGACCTCTGGGTGACCGTCTATAAGGGCGACGAGGAGGCGTACGAGGCCTGGCTCGAGCTTTCGGAGATTCCCGCCGAGCGGATTCAGAAGCTTGGCGAAGACACGAACTACTGGTCGGCCGGCAAGCCCGGTGGCCCCGCGGGGCCGGACTCCGAGATCTTCTTCGATCGCGGCCCCGAATACGGTGTTGATGGCGGCCCCGCGACCGACGACGACCGCTACGTCGAGATCTGGAACCTCGTGTTCATGCAGTACGAACGCGGCGCCGACCTCGGTGACGGCACCTTCGAGCTGCTCGGCGACCTGCCGCAGCGCAACATCGACACCGGCATCGGCCTCGAGCGCATCGCGTTCCTGCTGCAGGGCGTCGACAACATGTACGAGACCGACCAGGTGCGCCCGGTGCTCGACCGCGCGAGCGAGCTCTCGGGCCGCGCCTACGGGGCGAACCACGACGACGATGTGCGGCTGCGAGTGGTTGCCGACCACGTGCGCTCGTCGCTCATGCTCATTAGTGACGGCGTGCAGCCGAGCAACGAGGGCCGCGGCTACATTCTGCGCCGCCTCCTGCGCCGCGTTGTCCGCAACATGCGCCTGCTCGGCGTCGAGACCGCGACGTTCCCCGAGCTCTTCCCGGTGTCGATGGCCGCGATGCGCGACGCGTACCCCGAGGTCGAGGCCGACTTCGACCGCATCAGCCGCATTGCCTACGCCGAAGAAACGACGTTCCTGCGCACGCTCGCGCAGGGCAACGCGATCTTCGATGAGGCCGTCGCCCGGGCGAGCGATGCGGGATCGACCGTGCTCGACGGCGCGACCGCGTTCAAGCTCCACGACACCTTCGGGTTCCCCATCGACCTCACGCTCGAGATGGCCGAAGAATCGGGGCTCCGCGTCAACCGCGAGAAGTTCGACGAGCTCATGCTCGCGCAGGTTGAGCGTGCGAAGGCGGATGCGCGGGCCCGGCGGTCGTCGCTCGCCGACCTCACGGTCTACCGCGAGTTCCGCGGGCTCGGCGAAACGGCGTTCGTCGGCTACGACGCGCTCGAGACCGAATCCGAGGTGCTCGGCATCATCGTCGACGGCGCAAGCGTCACGGCTGCCCGTGCGGGCGACACGGCCGAACTCATCGTGGGGGAGACGACGCTCTACGCCGAGGCCGGTGGCCAGGACGCCGACCAGGGTTGGCTGCGCTCGCCCGCGGGCGGCTTCAGCTCGCGCGTACTCGACGTGCAGCGGCCCGTGCAGGGCCTGATCGCGCACACCGTCGAGGTGACCGAGGGCGAGATCGGCGTGGGCGACCGCGTCGAGACCGTCGTCGATGGTCGGTACCGCCGGCAGGCCTCGGAGGCGCACACCGCGACCCACCTCATCCATGCCGCCCTGCGCGACACGCTCGGGGCCGACGCGCACCAGACCGGTTCGTACAACAAGGCCGGCTACATGCGTCTCGACTTCTCGTGGAGCGACGCCCTGTCGGGCGAAACCCGCAGCGAGATCGAAGAGATCGCGAACGGCGCCGTGCGCCGCGACTACGAGGTCATCACGCGCGAGATGTCGCTCGACGACGCGAAGGCGCTCGGCGCCCGCGCGCTGTTCGGCGAGAAGTACGGCAGCCGAGTGCGCATGGTCGAGATCGGTGGCGAGTGGTCGCGGGAACTCTGCGGTGGCACGCACGTCGACACGTCGGCGCAGGTCGGCATCGTCAACCTCGTGGGCGAGTCGAGCGTCGGCGCGACGAACCGTCGCGTTGAGGCGCTCGTCGGCCGCACCGCATTCGAGGAGTTTGCGACCGAGCGCGCGCTCGTGCGCGAGCTCTCGACGGGGCTGCGCGTGCCTCGAGAACAGGTCACGACCCGCGTGCACGACCTGCTCGGTGAACTCAAGCAGGCGCAGAAGCGCATCGCCGAGCTCGAGTCGGCGCAGCTGCGCGCCCGCATTCCCGAGTTGCTTGCCACGGCCGAGCGCGTCGGCGACGTCACCTTCATTGGTGCCTGGCTCGGCACCGTCGGCGGCGCCGACGACGTGCGACAGCTCACCCTCGAGCTGCGCGAGCGTCTCGGGAGCGAGGCCGCGGTCGTTGCCCTCATCGGCGCCGCGAACGACAAGCCATCGGTCGTCGTCGCGACGAACCAGGCGGCGCGCGACGCTGGCGCGAATGCCGGCGCGCTCGTGAAGGCCGCCTCGGGTGCGCTGGGTGGCGGTGGCGGTGGCAAGCCCGACGTCGCGCAGGGCGGCGGTCAGGATGCGTCGAAGCACGCTGAGGCGATCGCGGCCGTCACCGCCGCGCTCCGGGCGAACTAGTGCGCCGCGGAGTCCGCTTCGCGGTCGACGTTGGTAAGGCTCGCATCGGGGTTGCCCGCAGCGACCCCGATGGCCTGCTCGCCGTGCCGGTCGAGACGGTCGCCCGCGACCTCTCGGGGGAGACCCACATCGCCCGGCTCGCGGACCTCGTCGACGAGTACGGCGTGTTCGAGGTCATCGTGGGGCATCCGCTCAATCTCCGGGGTGAGTCGACGCCCTCGACCGACGACGCGATCGCGGTCGCCCGCGCGCTCGCCGCCGCGATCGAGGTGCCCGTGCGGCTGCTCGACGAACGCCTCACCACGGTCTCGGCAGCGAAGCAGTTTCGTGCGAGCGGCAGGCAGGCGTCGCGGTCACGAGACAAGATCGACCAGGCCGCGGCGGTAGTACTGTTGCAGGATGCGCTTGACCGCGAACGCTCCAGCGGCAACCCACCCGGCACCGAACTCGACTAACCAGCGAGGAGCCTCGTGAACGACGAAGATCACCAGCAGCCAGACGAACGCGATCAGCCGCTGAGCCGCCGCGAGGCCCGCGAGCGCGAGCGCGAACGGCTCGCGCAGGAGCTGCGTTCGCAGAACACGGGGCCGATCGAGCTTCCTGAGACGGAGACAGACGCGGGCGCACAGAGCGATCGTGCGGAGTACGAGGCCGCGGCCGCCGCGATTCCCGTGGCGGGCACGAACAGGCGCGATGAGCCCGACGACGCGACGCGCCCGGCTACCGAGGCCGAGCCCGAGCACGACCCCGTCGCGGAGATCTTTAGCGAGACCATCGACGAGCGAGCCGGTCGCGGTCGGCGCCCGAAGCGGCACGGACGCTGGCGCGGCTGCCTCGTGCTGCTCGTCGCGCTCGCGCTCGTAATCACGGGCGGGGTGGTCGGCTGGAACCTCGTCGGCGACCGCATTCTCGGCATGTTCGGCGTGCACAACGACGACTACGAGGGCGACGGAAACGGCACCGAGGTCGACTTCAGCATTCTCGAGGGCGACACGGGCACCTCGATCGCCGACCGGCTCGAAGAACACGGCGTCATCAAAGAGTCGAGCGCCTTCGTTCGGGTGGTCATGGAGCAGCCGGAAGAACCATCGTTCTATCCGGGCACCTACGCGCTCCAGGAAGAGATGAGCGCCGCCTCGGCACTGAGCGTGCTCACCGACGAGACCGCACGCATTGAGAACACCGTGACGATTCCCGAGGGAACCGTTGCTCGGGACGTCTACACGCTCATCGAGTCGAACGTCGGCATCCCCGTGGCCGATCTCGAGGCCGCGGCCGAGGATCCGCAGTCGTTCGGGCTGCCGGAAGAGGCGACCACACTCGAGGGATTCCTGTTCCCCGCGACCTACACGTTCGATAACGGGGTCGACGCGACCACCGTGCTCCAGACGATGGTCGACCGCACCTACCAGTCGCTCGATGCGGCTGGTGTGCCCGACGACCAGGTGTGGGACGTCATTCGCATGGCCTCACTCGTCGAGAAGGAAGCCCGCATCACCGAGGACTTCTACAAGGTCGCTCGCGTCTTCTACAACCGCCTCGACATCGACATGCCGCTGCAGTCTGACGCAACCGTCACCTACGGCACGGGCGAGTATGACCGTGCCGCGACGACCGACGACGAGCGCGGCGACGACTCGAACCCGTACAACACGTACGCGCACACGGGCATGATTCCGGGCCCGATCTCGAACCCGGGCGACACCGCGATCGATGCGGCGATGAACCCGGCCGACGGGTCGTGGCTCTACTTCGTCACGGTGAATCAGGAGACCGGCGAGACCGTGTTCTCCGACACCTACGAGGAGCACCTACAGGCCGTTGACCAGTGGCAGCAGTGGCTCGAAGACAACCCCGACTACGGCTGATCATGACCCACGACGACCACGACTACTGGCGGGTACCCGACGGCTACTCGTCGGCCGAGCCCGCGGGCCGGGGCGGGAGCCAGCGCCTCGCCGTGCTCGGCGACCCCGTCGAGCACTCGCGCTCGCCGCAGCTCCAGCTCGCGGCGTATCGCGCGCTCGGCCGCCGCTGGGAGTATTCGCGGTGGCGCATTCCGGCCGGTGGGCTCGCCGCGGCGCTCACGGGTCGCGGACACGGCTGGCGCGGGTTTTCGGTGACGGCGCCGCTCAAGGCCGAGGCGCTCGCCTTCGCTGGGTCGGTGAGTGAGGATGCGCGCCGCAGCGGCGCGGTGAACACGCTCGTGTTCGATTCGCTCGAGCCCGGTGCGCCCGCGCGGGGCGAGAACACCGACATCCCCGGCATCGTCGTGGCGTTCGCCGAACGCGGGGTTACCGAACTGCGGGGCACCGCCCAGGTGCTCGGCGCGGGGGAGACGGCGGCGAGCGCGGCGATCGCGGCGCAGCGTCTCGGCGCGGAGTGCGTTGAGGTGTATGCACGCAGGCCCGAGCGCGCACGGGCCCTTGCGGAACGCCTCGGCGCGGACGTCACGGCCCATGCGCTTGCCGACTGGCGCGTTGGACGCGAGGTCGCCCTCGTCGTCGACACGGTTCCCCGCGGCTACTCGCCCGAGGAACACCTCCTGGGCGACCTCGGCGATACTGCGCTGCTCTCGGCCGCCTACGACCCGTGGCCGACGCCGCTCGCGGAACGCTGGCTCGCGGCCGAGGCACCGGTCGTCACGGGCCTCGACATGCTCCTGCACCAAGCGGTGTATCAGGTGCGACTGTTTGGCGGTGCGCCGATCGACGAGCCCGTGCCAAACGAGCCCGCTGTGCTCGAGCGGATGCGCGCGGCCCTGGCCTGACCGTGCTGGTTCGGCTGCCCTGCGGCTCGGGTAACCGGCGGGGGTGAGCGGACGCGCGGCTCGTGCGAGAATGGGGGAATGCTTCGTTGGCTCACTGCGGGGGAGTCTCACGGCCCCGAACTGCTCGCTGTACTTGAGGGATTGCCCGCCGGCGTCCCCATTTCCCTCGCGGAGGTGCAGGCCGACCTCGCGCGGCGCAAGCTCGGCCACGGTCGCGGCGGCCGCATGAAGTTCGAACAGGACGAGCTCACGCTTTCGTCGGGCGTGCGGCATGGCGTGACGATCGGCTCGCCCCTTGGCATTCGCATTCAGAACACCGAGTGGCCGAAGTGGACCGAGGTCATGAGCCCCGAGCCGGTCGGGCCGGAGGTGTTCGAGACCGGCCGTGGACGTAAGCTCACCCGCCCCCGCCCCGGCCACGCCGACCTCGTTGGCATGCAGAAGTATGGCTTCGACGAGGCGCGTCCCGCGCTCGAGCGCGCGAGCGCCCGCGAGACGGCTGCGCGCGTCGCGCTCGGCGCCGTCGCGAAGAAGTTCCTCGCCGAGCTCGGCATCGGCACCGTGAGCCACACGGTCTCGATCGGCGAGGTGCGGCTCGCTGACGATATCGAGCGTCCGCTGCCGAACGACGTCGAGCGCCTCGACTCCGATCCCGTGCGCTGTATCGACGCCGCGACGAGCGCCGCCATGGTCGACCGCATCGACGAGATCCGAAAGACAGGCGACACGATCGGTGGGCAGACCGAGGTGCTCGTCTACGGGCTGCCACCGGGAATCGGATCGTACGTGCACTGGGACCGCCGCCTCGACAGCCGCCTCGCGGGCGCGCTCATGAGCATCCAGGCGATCAAGTCGGTCGAGGTCGGTGACGGCGTCGAGACGACCCGCCGGCCCGGCAGCGCGGCGCACGACCCGCTCTACGCCGTCGATGGCGAGATTCGCCGTGCCTCCGACCGCGCTGGCGGTATTGAGGGCGGCATGACGACCGGCGGCGTGCTCCGCGTGCGGGTCGGCATGAAGCCGATCGCGACCGTGCCACACGCACTGCACACGGTCGACGTCGCGACCGGCGAGAACGCGACGGCCCACCATCAGCGCTCCGACGTCACCGCCGTGCCGGCGTCGGGCGTCGTCGCCGAGGCGATGACGGCGCTCATCATCGCCGACGCGCTCCTTGAGAAGTTCGGCGGTGACTCCCTCGCCGAGGTCCGACGCAATATTTCAGGGTACCTCGAGGCGATTCCCGCGCACCTCGCAACCAACCCTGAGCTTGTCGACCCGGACACCGTGACGGGCGACGTCGACGAGACGCCGATGGGCGACTCCGTGAGCGAGTGGCGCGTATGAGCCTCGTGTTTATTGGTCCGCCGGCGGCGGGCAAGTCGAGGGTCGGTAAGCGGCTCGCCCGCAAGCTCGGCGCGACGTACGCCGATACCGACAAGCTCATTGCCCGTGAACACGGGGCGATCTCGCAGCTGATCCCCGAGCGCGGTGAGGCCGAGTTCCGTCGAATTGAGCGCAACACCGTGCAGGCGGCCCTCGCCGCCTACGAGGTCGTGTCGCTCGGCGGCGGGGCGATTCTCGATGAAGACACCCAGGCGCAGCTCTCGAGCGGCGAGCACACCGTCGTGCTGCTCGTCGCGACGCCCGAGGCGATCGAGGAGCGGATTCGCGGCAAGTCGAACCGGCCGCTCCTCAGCGGCATTGACTCGTGGGTCGCGACCTATGAGGCCCGCCGGCCGATCTACGAGCGACTCGCCCACGTCACCGTCGACACGAGCCGTCGGCCCATGTGGCAGGTGACGAATGAGGTGCACCGGTACCTCAAGCGCACCGGGTCGCCGCTCATCCGCACGGCGAGCCCGGCGCAGTCCGGCAATTAGCCCACCCGACTTCAGGCAACTCGGTAACCAGGAGGATTCTTGACCCAGCACATCACGAAGCTTGAGGCCCCGGGCCCGCACGGCCCCGTGCTCGTCGGCCGAGGCCTCATTCGCGACCTCGATGCGCACCTGCCCGAGGTGTTCGGTGAGTTGCCCGACCAGATTTTCATCATTCACCAGCCCTCGCTCGCGCAGGTCGCCGAGAACCTGCGCGTGCAGCTCGCGCCGCACTTCCGCCGCGTGCTCATGGCCGAGATTCCGGATGCGGAAGACGCGAAGCGCGTGCAGGTCGCGGAATGGTTGTGGCAGCTGCTCGGCCAGAGTGACTTCACCCGCTCCGACGCGATCATCGGGCTCGGCGGGGGAGCCACGACGGACCTCGCGGGGTGGGTCGCCGCGGCGTGGCTGCGCGGCGTGCGCGTGCTCCAGATTCCGACGACGGTGCTCGGCATGGTTGACGCCGCTATCGGCGGCAAGACGGGCATCAATACGAACGAGGGCAAGAACATGGTTGGCGCGTTCCACCCGCCCGCCGGCGTTGTGGTCGACCTCGACATCCTCGACAGCCTCTCGCGCAACGAACTCGTGACCGGCTTTACCGAGGCCGTCAAGATCGGGTTCATTCACGCTCCCGAGATCCTCGATCTCATTGAGGCCGATCCCGAGCGCGCGACCGATCCGGCAACCGACGAGTTCCGCCGCATCCTCGAGCTCGCGATTCAGTACAAGCTCGATGTCACGGCGGCCGACCTGCGCGAGAGCGGGCAGCGCGAGATGCTCAACTACGGGCACACGCTCGGCCACGCGATCGAGCACACGGAGCGCTACCAGTGGCGCCACGGCGCGGCCGTCGCCATCGGGATGCACTTTGCGGCCGAGTTGGCACGGCTCTCTGGCCGACTCAGCGACGCTGCGGCCGACCGACACCTTCGCATCCTTGAGCTCCTCGGCCTCCCCACGGGGTATCCGGCCGACCGCTGGCCGACCCTGCTCTCGGTCATGCACCGTGACAAGAAGGCCCGCGGGCAGCTACTTCGGTTTGTCGTGCTCGATGACATCGGGCATCCGACCATCATGACGGCCCCCGACGAGAGCCTCATGTTCGCCGCCTACCAGGAGATCGCCTCCTAGTCAGGCCTCGGCGCGCTATGCTTGAGCGTCGAAAATTTGAAAGGAACCCCAGATGGCAACCACCGCTGATATCCGCAATGGCGTTGTGCTCATCATCGACGGTCAGCTCTGGCAGGTAATCGAGTTCCAGCACGTCAAGCCCGGAAAGGGTGGCGCCTTCGTGCGCACGAAGCTGAAGAACATCGTGCAGGGCAAGACGGTCGACCGCACGTTCAACGCTGGTGCGAAGATCGAGACCGCCACGGTCGATCGCCGCGACTTCCAGTACCTCTACCAGGACGGCGACGGCTTCGTCTTCATGGACCAGGAAGACTACGACCAGCTCACGGTGTCGTCGACCATCGTCGGCGACGGCGCGAAGTTCATGCTCGAGCAGCAGCAGGTGCAGATCGCGCTGTACCAGGGCGAGCCGCTTTACATCGAGCTCCCCGCCTCGGTCGTGCTCGAAATCACCTACACCGAGCCCGGCCTGCAGGGCGACCGCTCGAACGCGGGAACCAAGCCCGCGACCGTCGAGACTGGCGCGGAGATTCAGGTGCCGCTCTTTCTCGAGCAGGGCACCCGCGTCAAGGTGGACACCCGCACGGGTGACTACCTGGGCCGCGTGAACGACTAGTGAGCGCTCGCACCAAGGCGCGCAAGCGCGCGATGGACATGCTGTTTGTCGCCGATGTCATGCAGCGCGACCTTCGCGACGTGCTGGCCGACGAGCAGGCGAAGGCGCTCGGTGAGCCGGAGCGCGAGGCGTCGTGGCGCTACGCCCGAGACATCGTGACGGGGTACCTCGAGTACGAGCACGACATCGACACCCGCATCGAAGCGACCGCGAAGGACTGGACCCTCGAGCGCATGCCGAGCGTCGACGCCGCGATCCTGCGGATCGGCGCCTGGGAGATCCTTTACAACGACGAGGTGCCAGTTGAGGTGGCGATCAACGAGGCGATCTCGGCCGCCAGCGAGTACTCCACCGACGACTCGTCGCGATTCATCAGCGGAGTGCTCGGCGCAATCGCCGACGCCGCGAAGGCCTCCTAGCTCGACCGTTTCCGACAACACCGTGCCCTCCAGAGTTCTTGGGGCGGCACGGTGTTCGTCGTTTGGGGGGTAGGATGGTGCGTGGTTGATCGTCCTTTAATGAGCCGTCCAGCGAGGCGGAGAAGGGGGTCGCACGTGACGGAACGCGAAGTGCTCCAGTCCGACGACGTCGAACGTGTCCTCAAACGCATTGCCCACGAGATTCTCGAGGCGAATCACGGGGGCGACGAACTCGTTCTCTTGGGGATTCCCACTCGCGGTGTGCCGCTCGCGCGACGCCTTGGCGAACACATCGCGGCCATCGAGGGCCGCGACGCTGGTTCGCACGACTTCGTCGGCGAGCTCGACATCACGCCCTACCGCGACGACCTACGTCGCCGCCCCCTCACCGAGGCGCACCCCACGCGCATCCCGCTCACCGGCATTGACGGCAAGACCGTCGTACTCGTCGACGACGTGCTCTTCTCGGGGCGCACCGTGCGCGCCGCGCTCGACGCGCTCGCCGACGTCGGGCGACCGCAAATCGTGCAACTTGCGGTGCTCGTCGACCGCGGCCACCGCGAGCTGCCAATTCGGGCCGACTTTGTCGGTCGGAATCTGCCCTCGGCTCGGAGCGAGCGGATCTTCGTTGAACTTCGCGAGGTTGACGGCGCCGATCGCGTCGTCATCACCGACAGCGAGGAGGCCGGCGCATGAAGCACCTGATTTCGACCCGCGACCTCGATCGCGACGACGCGCTGCTGCTGCTTGACACGGCCGTCGACATGGCCGCCACACAGCGCCGCGAGGTGAAGAAGCTGCCGGCGCTGCGCGGCGTGACGGTCGTCAACCTCTTTTACGAGGACTCGACGCGCACGCGCATCTCGTTCGAGGCGGCCGAGAAGCGGCTCAGCGCCGACGTCATCAACTTCGCGGCAAAGGGCTCGAGCGTTTCGAAGGGGGAGTCGCTCAAGGACACGGCGCAGACGCTCCACGCGATCGGCGCGGACGCCGTCGTGATTCGCCACCCCTCGACCGGCGCGCCACAGCTCCTCGCCGACCGAGACTGGATCGACGCGCCCGTGCTCAACGCGGGCGACGGCATGCACGAGCACCCGACGCAGGCCCTGCTCGACGCCTACACGCTGCGTGAGCGGCTGCACGGCGACGCGGCACGCGGCCGCGACCTCGACGGCGTGCACGTGGTCATCGTCGGTGACATCCTCCACTCGCGGGTCGCACGGTCGAACGTGTGGCTGCTCACGACGCTCGGCGCGAAGGTGACGCTCGTCGCCCCGCCGACGCTCCTGCCCTCCGACACGAGCACCTGGCCCGCCGAGGTGAGTTTCGATCTCGACGCGGTGCTCGCGACTCGACCCGACGCGGTCATGCTGCTGCGCATCCAGGCCGAACGGATGCGCGACGCCTACTTCCCGCACACGCGCGAGTACGCTCGCATGTGGGGTCTCAGCGCGGCGCGCTTCGAGGGACTTCCCGCAACCACGCTCGTGATGCACCCGGGCCCGATGAACCGCGGCCTCGAGATTTCGTCGGCCGCGGCCGACTCGCCGCAATCGACCGTGCTTGAGCAGGTCGCAAACGGCGTGAGTGTGCGCATGGCCGCCCTGTACCTGCTGTGTTCCGGCGTTCGAGAGGAAGGCGCACGATGAATCTCCTGCTGACCGGGGGCCGCCCCTACGGCGAAGCAGCTCGCGACGTCCTCGTGCGCGACGGCATCATCGCCGAAATCGCCGAGGCCGGCACGATCACCGCCCCCGACGAATGCGACACGATCGATGTCACCGGGCAGGTGCTGCTCCCGGGTCTGGTCGATCTACACGTGCACCTGCGCGAGCCCGGCTTCGAGTCGTCGGAGACCGTCGCGAGCGGTTCCCGCGCCGCGGCGAAGGGTGGCTTCACCACGATTTTCGCGATGCCGAACACATCGCCAGTGCAAGACACCGCGGGGGTCGTTGAAGCGGTCTGGGCGCTCGGACGCGACGCCGGGCTCGTCGACGTGCGGCCCATCGGCGCCGTCACGGTCGGCCGGGCCGGCGAACAGCTCGCCGAACTCGGCTCGATGGCGACCTCACGCGCCGGCGTCCGGGTGTTCTCCGACGACGGCGACTGCGTGCACGATCCGCTGCTCATGCGCCGCGCGCTCGAGTACGTGCGCGCGTTCGACGGGGTCGTCGCGCAGCACGCCCAGGAACCGAAACTCACGATCGGCGCCCAGATGCACGAGGGCGCCGTTTCGGCCGAGCTCGGGCTCGGGGGATGGCCGGCGGCGGCAGAAACCTCGATCATCGCGCGCGACGCGCTGCTCGCCGAGCAGACCGGATCGCGCGTCCACGTCTGCCACGTGTCGACCGCGGCGTCGGTCGACGTCGTGCGCTGGGCAAAGGCGCGCGGGATTGCGATCACCGCCGAGGTAACGCCGCACCACCTCGTGCTCACCGACGAGCGGGTGCGCGGATTCGACGCCCGCTTCAAGGTCAACCCGCCGCTTCGTACCGAGGCCGATGTCGAAGCCCTCCGCGAGGCGCTCGCCGACGGCACGATCGACATCGTCGCGACCGACCACGCGCCGCATCCGCGCGATGCGAAGGAGCGCGAGTGGGATCACGCCGCGATGGGCATGGTCGGGCTCGAGAGTTCCCTGCGCGTCGTCGTCGCGACGATGGTCGAGACCGGCGCGATCGGCTGGCGCGATGTCGCCCGGGTCATGAGCGAGGCGCCGGCACAAATCGGCGGGGCGACCGAGGCCGGTCGCCCGATCGCGGTCGGCGAGCGAGCCGACCTCACGGCCTTTGACCCGTCCTCGGGCGGGGTCTTCACCGAGGCCGATCTCGCTGGAAAATCTGTGAACTCACCGTTCCTCGGCGCGCCGCTGCCGGGAGCTGTCACCACGACCGTCTACCGGGGTGTCGTCACCCTGCGCGACGGCCGCATCGTCGATCCGGGAGAGGAGAACTAGTGCCCGGTCCCATCATCGCCACACTCTGCATACTCGCCGTCGTCGTCATTATCGTCGGCGCGATGTGGCTGGGGTGGCGACGACGACAGCGAACGCAGTCGCACCTCCCGAGCCCGAAGCAGCTGCCGGCCGGGCTCGGCACCCCCGTGTTTGCCGTTGACGACGCGCACTATGTCGCGACGTCGAAGACCGGCAACGCGCTCGACCGCATCGCGAAGCGCCCGCTTGCGTACCGTGGCCGCGCGACGGTCGAGGTGCATCCGCAGGGCCTCGCCCTCGGGATCGCGGGGGAGGAGCCCTTCTTCATCCCGACCGCACAGCTCGAGACGGTCGCCGTCGCGCAGGCGACGATTGACCGCGCTGTGGAGCGAGACGGCCTGATCGTCGTGCGCTGGCTGCTCGATCCGGCGCAGTCGGTCGAAACCTATCTTCGCGTCGTCAACCCCGACGAGCGCGCGACGCTGCTGACCTCGATCGGCGAACTCATCGAACCTTCCGCAACCACCCAGGAGACCGCATGATCACCACCGAACCCGCCGTCCTCGTGCTCGAAGACGGCAGCCGCTATGAGGGCCTCGCGTATGGCGCCGCCGGCGAACGACTCGGTGAGCTCGTCTTCACGACCGGCATGACCGGGTACCAGGAGACCCTGACCGACCCGAGTTACGCGGGCCAGATCGTCATTCAGACGGCGCCGCACATCGGGAACACTGGCGTCAACGCGACCGACATGGAATCGAACCGCTACTGGGTCGAGGGATACGTCGTGCGCGACCCCAGCCGTGTGGTCTCGAATTGGCGCGCCGAGGGCGACCTCGAGGCGGCGCTGCGCGAGCAGGGCGTCGTCGGCATCGCCGAGGTCGACACCCGCGCGCTCACTCGCCGCGTGCGCTCCGAGGGCGCGATGCGAGCGGGCATCTTTTCGGGCGAGGCCTACGAGGCTGACGCGGATGCGCAGCTCGCGCGGGTGCGCCAGCAACCGTCGATGGCGGGCCAGTACCTCTCCGACCAGGTGACGACCGACGAGGCGTACCTGTCGCCGCACACGAACGAGGGGGAGGCGGTCGGCACCGTCGCGCTCCTCGACCTCGGCATCAAGCTGGCGACGATCCGCAACCTCAACATTGCCGGCTTCGACGTGCACGTGCTGCCCGCCGACGTGACGGCACAGCAGGTGCGCGACCTCGGCGTCGACGCGCTGTTCTATTCGAACGGCCCGGGCGACCCCGAGGCGAACCAGGCACAGGTTGACCTGCTCGCCGAGCTGCTGCGCGACGGACTGCCGTTCATGGGCATCTGCTTCGGCAATCAGCTCCTCGGCCGCGCGCTCGGCTTCGGCACGTACAAGCTCCCGTTCGGGCACCGCGGCATCAACCAGCCCGTGCTCGACACCGAGACGAACAAGGTTGAGATCACCGCGCAGAACCACGGCTTCGCCGTCGACCTGCCAATCGGCGAGACCGTCGAGTCGCCCGCCGGCTTCGGCCGCGTCGAGGTGAGCCACGTCGGCCTCAACGACCAGGTCGTCGAGGGTATCCGCTGCCTCGACATCCCCGCGTTCTCGGTGCAGTTCCACCCCGAGGCCGCGAGCGGCCCGCACGACGCGGCCGCCCTCTTCATCCGCTTCCGAGACCTCGTGCTCGGCACCACGACTTCCACGACCGCCAACTAGGAGCCGACGAACCACATGCCAAAGCGCCAAGACATCAATAGCGTCCTCGTCATCGGTTCCGGCCCGATCGTCATCGGGATCGCGGCCGAGTTCGACTACTCCGGAACGCAGGCCTGCCGCGTGCTCCGCGAGGAGGGCATCCGCGTGATCCTCGTGAACTCGAACCCGGCGACGATCATGACCGACCCGGACTTCGCCGACGCCACCTACATCGAGCCGATCACCCCCGAGGCGATCGAGAAGATCCTCATCAAGGAGCGTCCCGACGCGATCCTCCCGACCCTCGGTGGCCAGACGGCCCTCAACGCGGCCATGAAGCTGCACGAGCTCGGCATTCTCGAAAAGCACGGCGTCGAGCTCATCGGTGCGAACGTCGAGGCCATCCGCCGCGGTGAAGACCGGCAGATCTTTAAGGAGCTCGTGCTCGAATCGGGCGCCGACGTTGCCCGCTCGCACATCACCCACACCGTCGAGGAGGCGCGAGCCGCCGCTGCCGACCTCGGGTATCCCGTCGTCGTGCGCCCCTCGTTCACGATGGGCGGTCTCGGCTCGGGCTTCGCCCACACCGAGGACGAGCTTGTGCGCATCGTCGAGGAGGGGCTGCTCGCCTCGCCGACGACCGAGGTGCTCCTTGAGGAGTCGATTCTCGGGTGGAAGGAGTACGAGCTTGAGCTCATGCGCGACAACTTCGACAACACCGTCGTCATCTGCTCGATCGAGAACGTTGACCCGGTCGGCGTGCACACGGGTGACTCGATCACGGTCGCCCCGGCGCTGACTCTCACCGACGTCGAGTTCCAGAACCTCCGCGACAT
The DNA here is from genome assembly GCF_000381765.1 of [Zimmermannella] faecalis ATCC 13722. Taxonomy (GTDB): domain Bacteria; phylum Actinomycetota; class Actinomycetes; order Actinomycetales; family Microbacteriaceae; genus Gulosibacter; species Gulosibacter faecalis. The sequence goes on from NZ_KB907074.1 coordinate 247,630, forward strand.
CGGCATCGACATCATCCGCCGCGTCGGCGTCGACACGGGTGGCTGCAACATCCAGTTCGCGATTGATCCGGCGACGGGCCGCGTCATCGTCATCGAGATGAACCCGCGCGTCTCGCGCTCGTCGGCCCTCGCCTCGAAGGCGACGGGCTTCCCGATCGCAAAGATCGCCGCGAAGCTCGCGATCGGCTACCGCCTCGACGAGATCCCGAACGACATCACCCGCGTCACCCCGGCGAGCTTCGAGCCGACGCTCGACTACGTCGTGGTGAAGGTGCCGCGGTTCAACTTCGAGAAGTTCCCCGGCGCCGACCCACTGCTTACGACCACCATGAAGTCGGTCGGCGAGGCGATGGCGATCGGCCGCAACTTCACGACGGCACTCCAGAAGGCGCTGCGCTCGCTCGAGAAGCGCGACTCGTCGTTCACTTGGGCCGACGACCCGCGCAGCGTCTCGGAGCTCCTCGAGAGCATCGCGACGCCCACCGACGGCCGCATGGTCGACGTGCAGATCGCCCTCGCGAAGGGTGCGACCGTCGAGCAGGTCTTCGACGCAACGAAGATCGACCCGTGGTTCCTCGACCAGATCGCACTGATCAACGAGGTCGCCGAGCACGTCCGTGACGCCGAGGGCCTCGACGCGGCGACGCTTCGTCTCGCGAAGCGCCACGGCTTCTCGGATGCGCAGCTCGCGCAGCTGCGCGGCCTCAGCGAGACCGAGGTGCGAGCGATTCGTCGGAACGCCGGTGTGATTCCCGTTTTCAAGACGGTCGACACCTGCGCCGGTGAGTTCCCCGCGTTCACCCCGTACCACTACTCGAGCTACGACACCGAGAGCGAGATCGCGGCGAGCGACCGCAAGAAGGTCATCATTCTCGGCTCGGGCCCGAACCGTATCGGGCAGGGCATCGAATTCGACTACTCCTGCGTGCACGCGAGCTTCGCGCTCTCCGACGCCGGGTACGAGACGATCATGGTGAACTGCAACCCCGAGACCGTCTCGACCGACTACGACACCTCGGATCGCCTCTACTTCGAGCCGCTCACCCTCGAGGATGTGCTCGAGATTGTCGAGGCTGAGCGTGAGAGCGGCGAGCTGCTCGGTGTGATCGTGCAGCTTGGCGGCCAGACGGCGCTCGGGCTCGCGAAGGGCCTCGAGGCCGCGGGCGTTCCGATCCTCGGCACCACGCCCGCCGCGATCGATCTCGCGGAAGAGCGGGGCCTGTTTTCGGACATCCTCGACGCGGCGAACCTCGCGGCGCCCGCGAACGGGACGGCGTTTGATGCGGCATCGGCCCACGAGGTCGCGGAATCGATCGGTTACCCCGTGCTCCTGCGCCCGAGCTTTGTGCTCGGTGGCCGCGGCATGGAGATCATCTACGACGACGCGCAGCTCGACGACTACTTCGTGCGCAACGCGAATCAGGTGATCATCTCGAAGTCGCACCCGCTGCTCGTCGACCGGTTCCTCGACGACGCGACCGAGATCGACGTCGATGCGCTCTACGACGGGAACGAGCTCTACATCGGCGGGATCATGGAGCACATCGAGGAGGCCGGCATCCACTCCGGTGACTCGGCGTGCACGCTGCCCGCGATCACGCTCTCGAACCGCGTGCTCGGCGAGGTGCGCGACGCAACGCTGAAGATCGCGGAGGGTGTCGGTGTTCGCGGGCTGCTCAACGTGCAGTTCGCGATCAGCGCCGGGCGCCTCTACGTCATCGAGGCGAACCCGCGCGCATCCCGCACCGTGCCCTTCGTCTCGAAGGCACTCGGGGTGCAGCTCGCGAAGGCCGCCAGCCGGGTCATGGTGGGGGACACGATCGCCCAGCTGCGCGGCGAGGGCATCCTCGCGGCCGAGGGCGACGGCACGATCCAGCCGATCGACGCGCCGGTCGCGGTGAAAGAAGCGGTGCTGCCGTTCAAGCGCTTCCGCACCCGCGAGGGCAACATTGTCGACGCCGTGCTCTCGCCCGAGATGCGGTCGACCGGCGAGGTCATGGGCATCGACGTCGACTTCCCCCGCGCGTTCGCCAAGAGCCAGATCTCGGCCTACGGTGGGCTGCCCGACGGCGGCAAGGTGTTCGTCTCGGTGAACGACCGCGACAAGCGGTCCATCGTGGCGCCGGTGTCGCGGCTCGTCGAGCTCGGATACGCGCTCTACGCAACCGAGGGCACGGCACGGGTGCTCGCGCGGCACGGCATCGACTCGGAACTCGTGGGCAAGTTCACGGCCGACGCGGACTCGACGGTCGACGCGACGCATGCGAACATCGTCGACATGATTCACGCGGGTGACATCGATATGGTCATCAACACGCCGTCGGGAGGCTCCTCTCGCGGCGACGGCTACGAGATCCGGACCGCCGCGGTCTCGGCCGACCTGCCCATTTTCACCACGATGTCCGAACTGCAGGCGGCGGTCGCGAGCTTCCAAGCGCTCCGCGATGGGTATGACGTGACCTCGCTGCAGGAGTACAACGAACGCAGGAAGGCACGCGCGTGACCGAAACCCAGACTGAGACCACAGCCCATGAGGGCCCCTCCTTCGGCGAGCGCCTCGCCGACACGATGGATCGCTACGGACGGCTCTGCGTCGGTATCGACCCGCACACCCACCTGCTCGAGAAGTGGGGGCTTCCAGTCAGCGCGGTCGGCGCCCACGAGTTCGGGCTCCGCATTATTGAGAAGCTTGCCGGCCGCGTCGGCATCGTGAAGCCGCAGGTCGCCTTCTATGAGCGCTTCGGAGCGAACGGCTACCGCGTGCTCGAGGACGTCTTCGAGGCGGCCCGGCAGGCGGGCCTCATCGTCATCGCTGACGTCAAGCGTGGCGACGTCGGTACGACGCTCGAGGCGTACTCCGAAGCGTGGCTGACGCCGGGCATGCCGCTCGAGGCCGACGCCATGACGATTAACCCGTATCAGGGGTTCGACACGTTCCGGAAGCCGCTCGAGATGACCGAGCAATACGGCAAGGGCGTGTTCGTGCTCGCCGCAACCTCGAACCCCGAGTCGGCGTCGGTGCAGACCGCCCGCCGCATCCGCGGTTCGCAGGAGGGCCGCTCGGTCGCCGGGGGTATCGCGGCGCGCGCGGCGCTCTGGAACCGGGAACACTCGGCGGGTCGGTCGAAGGGCTCGGTCGGTGTGGTGCTCGGCGCGACGGTCGACATGGACCTGCTCGACATTGACGTGAACGACCTCGCGGCCGAACCGGATACGCCGATTCTCGCGCCCGGCTTCGGACACCAGGGCGCCGACTTTGCCGACGTGCGTCGTATTTTCGGCGAATCAGCAAAGAATGTCATAGTTACGTCATCGCGCTCGATGCTCGCGAACGGTCTCGACGGCCTCGATGCGGCGATCACGACGAAACTCGAGACCCTCAAGAGCGCGCTCTAACCCATGACCCTGACTCCTCCTCCCGTTGACCGCACTGCCGCCTCCAAGGCCGCCGTCGCCGCGCGGCGTGCCCGCGCCGAGGTAAAGAACCGCATCGCGTCGGGCGCGACGCGCCCGCTCGACGTGCTCGAAGCCTCGCTCGACCGGGAGCATCCGGCCGCGAGTCTGCGGATCACGCAGTTCCTTCGCTCGATTCCGCATATCGGCGCGACGAAGACGGAGCGCATCCTCGCCGAGCTGCAAATTGCGCCCGTGAAGCGACTCGGCGGGCTCGGCCGAAATCAGCGCCAGCGCCTGCGCGAATGGCTCATCGACTGGCAGTCCGGTGGCGCCGCGATGCCCCGCGTCGTCGTGCTCGCTGGGCCGACCGCCGTCGGCAAGGGCACCGTGTCTCGGTACATCCGCGACGAGTATCCCGAGGTGCACATCTCGGTGTCGGCGACGACGCGTGCGCCGCGTCCCGGTGAGGTTGAGGGGCGCGACTACTACTTCGTCGACGACGCTGAGTTCGACCGGATGATCGAGTCGGGCGAGATGCTCGAGTACGCGACCGTGCACAACTCGTATCGCTACGGTACGCCGGCCGCGCCGATCCGCCGCGAACTCGAGGCCTCGCATCCCGTGCTGCTCGAAATCGACCTGCAGGGCGCGCGACAGGTGAGGGCGGCGATGCCAGAGGCTAGACTGGTGTTTTTGTTGCCCCCGTCGTGGGATGAACTGGTCCGCCGGCTCATCGGACGAGGCACGGAATCCCCCGAGGAGCAGGAGCGCCGGCTCGCAACCGCCAAGGTCGAGCTCGCCGCGCAGAACGAGTTCGATGCCCGCGTGGTAAACGAGAGCGTTCCCAAGGCGGCCCGCGAGGTCATTCGCCTCATGGGCTTTGAGATTCCCGACGAGGACGACCCGATCTACCGCCCGAAGCAGAGAAGATATTAGGAATCACCATGATTGAGAAGCCCAAGGGCATCATTGACCCGCCGCTCGACGATCTGCTCGAGCAGGTCGACAACAAGTACCAGCTCGTGATCTTCGCCTCGAAGCGCGCTCGCCAGATCAACGACTACTACACGGATCTGCAGGACGGCGCGATCTACGACAACGTCGGCCCGCTCGTCGACTCGGCGGTCGATGACAAGCCCCTGTCGATCGCCCTGCGTGAGATTAACCAGAACAAGCTCGTCATGCGCGAGCCGAGCGCTGCGCCCGCGATCGAGCTCCCGAGCGACGACGACCTCATCGACTTCGGCGACGACTCGGTCACGCCGGCCGAGTCCGAGTAAGCCACCCACCGCGCGACGATGACGACAGCGAACGAGCCGGATGCCCGGAGCTGGCGCATCGTCGTCGGCGTTTCCGGTGGTATCGCCGCCTACAAAGCCGTACTTGTCGTGCGGCAACTCGTGTTGCTCGGCCACGAGGTCGAAGTGATCGCGACCCCGGCCGCGCTCGAGTTCGTGGGCGCGCCAACCTTCGAGGCGATCAGCCACAACCCGGTGCGGCGCGACGTGTTCGAGAACGTGCACGCCGTGCAGCACGTGGCGCTCGGCCAACAGGCCGACGTCGTTGCCGTCGTGCCGGCGACCGCGAATACGCTCGCGCGGATGGCGGCGGGACTCGCGGATGACCTGCTCACGAACACGCTCCTCGCCGCCCGCGGCCCCGTCGTCGTCGCGCCGGCGATGCACACCGAGATGTGGGAGCACCCCGCAACGCAGACGAACGTTCGCCGGCTTGAAGAGCGGGGCGTCACCATCGTCGGGCCCGAGTCGGGGCGCCTCACCGGCACCGATGAGGGACCCGGCCGCCTCGCGGAACCGAACGACATCGTCACCGCGATTCTCGTCGCGGCGCAGTCTGCCGAGCGCGAGCGGGCCGCGGCTGAGCGAGCCCGAGACCTTGCTGGCCAGCGCGTGCTCGTGACCGCGGGCGGTACGCGCGAGGCGATCGACCCGGTGCGTTACCTCGGCAATCGGTCATCGGGCAAGCAGGGCGTCGCGCTTGCGGCTCGTGCCGCAGCTCGCGGTGCGCAGGTGACGCTCATCGCCGCGAACGTCGAGGTACCACTGCCTGACGAGGTGCAGGTCGTGCGGGTCACGAGCGCGCAGGAGCTCGCGACCGCCGCCACCGAGCTCGCGCCGAAACACGACGTCATCGTCATGGCGGCCGCAGTCGCGGATTTCCGGCCCGAGCGGGTCGCGGAAGGCAAGATCAAGAAGGAATCGACGGGCGACACGCTGACGCTCACCTTCACGAAGAACCCGGACATTCTTCGCACGCTCGTCGAGGCTCGCGTGCCGGGACAGCTCATCGTCGGATTTGCGGCCGAGACCGAGGCGGACGACGCTGCTCGGCTCGAACTCGCGCGCGCCAAGGTGAAGCGCAAGGGGAGCGACCTGCTCGTGCTCAACCGCGTCGGTTGGGACCACACGTTTGGGCGTGAGGAGACCGAGGTGCAGGTCATTGACCTCGCGGGTTCGGTGCTCGCCGAAGACGTGGGCGACAAGATGTCGGTGGCCGACACTATCCTTGACGTCGTCGCCGAGCGCATCGGTGACACCCCCGCGAGCTAATCGTTCGCGGTTCACATACGTCCTCCCACGCGGCGCCTGAGCGCGCCGCGCACTCCTAGGGAAAGTGAGCATCACCATGTCAGAACTGCGCCTCTTCACGTCAGAGTCGGTGACCGAGGGTCACCCCGACAAGATTTGCGATCAGATTTCCGACCGCATCCTCGACAACCTGCTGGCACAGGACCCGGGCTCGCGCGTCGCCGTCGAGACGCTCGTGACAACCGGCCAGGTGCACGTCGCGGGTGAGGTCCGTACCGAGGGCTACGCCGATATCGCCGGCATCGTACGGCGCACGATCACCGAGATTGGCTTCACCTCGAGCGATTTCGGCTTCGACGGAAACCTCTGCGGCGTCTCGGTGTCGATCGGGGAGCAGTCGCCCGAGATCGCTGACGGCGTTGAGCGCTCGCTCGAGCACCGCAGCGGTGAGAGCGTCGACGAGATCGCGCTGCTCGGCGCGGGCGATCAGGGCATCATGTTCGGGTACGCGAGTAACGAGACCCCCGACCTCATGCCGCTGCCGATCTGGCTCGCGCACCGCCTGTCGGAGCGCCTCAGCGAGGCCCGAAAGGACGGCACGCTGCCGCACCTGCGCCCCGACGGCAAGACACAGGTCACGATCGGGTACGACGACGACCATCGTCCCCGCAGCGTCGAGACCGTCGTGATCTCGACGCAGCACGACCCCGACGTCACGCGCGACCAGCTTGCGGCCGACGTCGTGCGCGAGGTCGTCACGCCCGTCCTCGCGCGCGTTGCGGGGCTCGACACGTCTCGTCTGCGAACCCTCATCAATCCCGCCGGTGATTTTGTGCTCGGTGGTCCGGCCGCCGACGCCGGCCTCACGGGGCGCAAGATCATCGTCGACACGTACGGCGGCATGGCGCGCCACGGCGGCGGCGCCTTCAGCGGCAAGGATCCGTCGAAGGTCGACCGCTCGGCGGCGTATGCGATGCGCTGGGTCGCGAAGAACGTCGTCGCGGCGGGGCTCGCCGACCGCGCCGAGTTCCAGGTGGCCTACGCGATCGGTTCGGCTGAACCCGTCGGCCTGTACTGCGAGACCTTCGGCACCGAACACGTCGACCGTGAACGCATCCTCGACGCGGTGCGGAGTGTGTTCGATTTGCGGCCCGCCGCGATCATTCGCGACCTCGACCTGAACCGGCCGATCTATGCCCGCACGTCGGCGTACGGCCACTTCGGCCGCGACCTCCCGGAATTCACCTGGGAGCGCACCGACCGCACCGAGGCACTGCGCGAGGCCGCCGGCGCCAAATGACCCACTCGGTCGCGCGGGTCGTGCTCGACACGCCGCTCCCGCAGCTCGATCGGGTCTTCGAATATGAGATCCCCGACGAGCTGCGGGGCGAGGTCGGCCCTGGTATGCGGGTGAAGGTACCGCTGCGCAGTGGCGGCCGAGTCGTGCAGGGGTTTGTCGTCGAGACGGCGGATACGCCCGAATACGGCGGCCGGCTCGCAAAGGTCGAATCGCTCGTCTCTCGGGCGGCGGTGCTCTCGCCAGAGCTCGCCGAGCTCGCACGGACGGTCGCCGACCGACAGGCGGGCACGATGTCCGATGTGCTCCGGCTCGCGATTCCCGCGCGCTCGGCGCGACTCGAAGCGCGGTGGCTGGAGGACGAAGCGGGGGAGCGCGCCGCACGAGTGGCGGCGGCGCCCCCGACCGTAGAGACGGGGCTCGCAGAGCTCTACGGCCCGGAGTTCCTCGCGGCGTGCGTGGCGACCGAGCCGCAGCGAGTCTCGCTCCGGGTGCCAGTGGGCGTTGTCGACGGGGTTCCTCGCGCCCTGCGCACGCTCATTGAGGTCGCGGCGGTCGAGGTCGCGCAGGGGCGCTCGGCGATCGTCCTCGTGCCGGACTACCGCGACCTCGACCTCGCCCTTGAGGCGGCGAACACGCTATTGCCGCTCGACCGCATTCGAGCGTTCGATTCGCGACAAAAGCCGATGCCGCGCTATGAGCAGTTTCTGCTCGCGCTCGAGCCGGTGCCGCAACTCATTGTCGGGACGCGATCGGCCGTGTACGCCCCGGCATTCCGGCTCGGCGCAATGCTGCTGTGGGACGACGATGACGAGTCGTTCCGCGAACCCCACGCTCCCTATGCCCATTCCCGCGAGGTTGCGCTCATGCGTGCGCGCCGGGCCGACGCATCGGTCGTGCTCGCGGGCCACTCGCCCTCGCTCGAGGCGCGCCGGCTCGTGCGCACGGGATGGCTCCGCGAGGTCGGCCCCGGCACACCCCAGCGGCCGAAGATCATCCCCGCCGCCGCGACGCTCGGCGACGAGGGCGCGCTCCGCGATGCGCGCATCCCGCCGCCCGCGTGGAGGGCCGCGAAGGCGGCCCTCGCATCCGGCCCCGTGCTCGTGCAGGTGGGGCGCGCCGGGTATCGCCCCAGGCTCGCGTGCACCGAGTGCCGCACGCCCGCCTCGTGCACAAATTGTGGGGGCCCGTTGCGGCAGACGGGCCCGGAGAGCCCGCCGTCGTGCGCGGTGTGCGGCCGGGTGCACGCCGACTGGCACTGTCGCGAGTGTGGGGGCCAGCGCCTGCGGGCGGGCGGCACCGGCCACGAGCGCACCGCCGAGGAGCTGGGTCGCGCCTTCCCCGAGACCCGCGTCGTGGTCGCCGACGGGGCCGAACGGCTCGTGTCGGTGGGGGCCGAGCCGCAACTCGTCGTGGCGACGCGCGGCGCCGAACCCGTGCCCGAGCATGGCTACCGAGCGGTGCTGCTGCTCGACGTCGACGGGGCGCTCGCCCGGGAGTCGCTGCACACGACCGAGGACGCACTGCGCGCCTGGTCGAACGCCGCGGCCCTCGCGAGCGACGACGGCGTCGTCATTCTCGCGGGGCAGGTGTCGCCGCCACTCGTGGCCCTGCGCGACTGGCAGCAGCACGCGTGGGCCGACGCCGAGCTCGAGCAGCGACGCGAGCTGTTCTTTCCTCCAGCCGTTCGGGTTGGGGTCGTGACGGGGAGCGAACTCGAGGTTGATGCGGCCGTGCGGCGCCTCACCGACCTCGACGGGCTCGAGTTGCAGGTGCTCGGGCCCGTACCCGACGCCGACGAGCGAGATCGCAGTCGCGCAGTGCTCCGCTTTGGCTACCGAAGCGGGCCGACGCTCGCCGCCGCGCTCAAGGCCGAGCTGGTGGCGCAGGCGACCGCGAGCCGGCGTCGGTCGGCGGGCCGTGGAACACCGGCGTCGACACTGCGCGTGCAACTCGACGCGCCCGACGTGTTCTAGTCAGTAGCATCGACGCAGGAGGACAGATGCGGATCGTTTTTGCCGGAACCCCCGAGGTCGCCGTGCCCACGCTCGAGGCGCTCGTCTCGGCGGGGCACGAAATTGCGGCGGTGCTGACCCGCGAGGATGCGCCGGTCGGCCGCCGCCGGGTGCTCACCCCCTCGCCCGTTGCGCAGCGGGCCGAGGAGCTTGGGCTCACCGTGGTGCGAGCCAACCGCATCACCGACGAGATCGCACACCAACTGCTCGCGACCGAATTCGAGCTGGGTGTGGTCGTTGCGTATGGCGGGCTCATCCGGACACCCCTGCTCGATACGCCGAAGTACGGCTGGATCAACCTCCACTTCTCACAGCTGCCGCGGTGGCGCGGGGCGGCGCCCGTGCAGCGGGCGGTCATGGCCGGCGACGCCACCTCAGGTGTCGCCGTTTTCCAGCTCGAGGCGGGGCTCGATACCGGGCCGACCTACGTGAACCGTGCCGTGGAGATCGGCGCCCACGAGACGGCGGGCGACCTGCTTAATCGGCTCGCGCAGCTTGGCGCGCCCGAGGTGACCGCGACGGTCGCGTCGATCGCCGACGGCTCGGCACGGGCGGAGCCGCAGTCAGGCGAGGCGACGACCGCGCCCAAGCTCACGAACGCCGACGGCCGCGTTGATTGGACGGAAACCTCCGAGACAATCGACGCCCGAGTGCGCGGAGTCACCCCCGAACCGGGAGCGGCGACCGAGCTCGCGGGGCAGCGCGTGAAGCTGTTGCGGGGGCGGGCGAGCGAGGCATATGCAAGCGGCGAACCGGGCACGGTCACCGCGGTCGACGGACTCGTGCTCGTGGCGACCGGTGCTGGCGCGTATCAGCTGCTCGAAGTGCAGCCAGCAGGCAAACGCCCGATGGCCGCGGCCGACTGGTTCCGCGGGCAGCACGGCGAGGTGCGGTTCGCGTGAGCCGCGGTAAGTCTCCGCGCGAGGTCGCGCTCGACGTGCTTATTGCCGTTGCCGAGGACGACGCCTACGCCAACCTGCTCCTGCCGAAACGGCTCGATGCGGCGGGGCTGAGCGGCGCCGATGCCGGATTCGCCACACAGCTCACGCACGGCACGCTGCGCGGCCTCGGGTTCTATGACTGGATCATCGGCACGGTGTCGGGGCGGCGCCTCACGAAGATCGATGCGCCGGTGCTTGCCGCACTGCGGCTCGGCGCCCATCAGCTGATCGACACGCGCGTTAAGCCGCACGCAGCCGTCAACGAGACCGTGTCGCTTCTGCGACGTCGCGGAGGTCGCGGGGCCGCGGGCTTCGTCAACGCGAACCTCCGCGGCATTGCGCGCCACACTCGCGAGGAGTGGCTCGCCCGTGTTGCCGACGAGGTTCCGGATGCGCGTGATCGGCTCGCGATTACGGCTTCGCACCCGCGATGGATCGTCGACGCACTCGCCGACGCGCTTGCGCGCGAGCACCGCGCCGACGAACTCGAAGAACTGCTTGCGGCCGACAACGTTGCCCCGCACGTGCAGCTTGCCGCGCTGCCGGGGCGGTGCGGCCGCGACGAACTGGCGGCTGCGGATACCCGGCTCCGGCCGTTGCCGTCGGCGCCGACGGCGCTCGAACTCGCAGAAGGTGACCCTGGCGGCCTCGGGGCGGTCACCCGCGGCGAGGCCCGCGTGCAGGACTCGGGTTCGCAGCTCGTAGCGCTCGCCCTAACGAGGTCGTCTCCCGCGCATCCAGCCCTCGGGAATCGGGGCGGCGAGGCCGAATTACTGCTTGATCTCTGTGCCGGGCCCGGTGGAAAGTCGGCGCTCCTCGCGGCCGAGGCGCTTGTCGCGGGCGCGAGCTTCACCGCGAACGAGGTGACGCCCGCGCGCGCCGGGCTTGTGCGCCGCGCGCTCGAGCCGCTTGGCGAATTCGAGGTGACGGAACTCGACGGGCGTGACTTCGCGCGGCGGCCTGGCGAATTCACCCGCACGCTCGTCGACGCGCCCTGTTCCGGCCTCGGCGCGTTGCGTCGGCGCCCCGAGGCTCGCTGGCGAAAGACCGCGGCCGATGTGGCCGAGCTTGCTGAGCTGCAGCGCGAGCTGCTGCGCGCCGCGATCGCGACGACCCGCGCCGGCGGACTCGTCGCCTACGTCACGTGCTCACCGCACCCGGCCGAGACGACCGACGTCGTCGCCGATGTGGCCGCGGATGCTGATGTCAGCGTGCTCGACACTCGCGCCGTGTGCCGCACGCTCGCACCGGAGCTCGACCTCGCGGAGCTCCCGCTCGCGGGCGGCACGGCGGTTCAGCTGTGGCCGCACCGACACGGCAGCGACGCGATGTTCCTTGCCCTCCTGCGGGTTGCGTCGCCGAGACACGTCGCTGACGCCACCGACGACCCTGACACCACAGAACAACCTGACGCCACCGAAGAATAGGACCGCCCATGTCTGCGCCCCGCATTAATCCGTCGATTCTCGCGGCGGACTTCGCGAACTTCGAGCGTGAGCTCGGACGCATCGCGACCGCTGACGCCGCTCACGTCGACATCATGGACAACCACTTCGTGCCGAACCTTACGTTCGGGCAGCCCATGGTCGAGCGGCTGCAGGAGATCTCGCCGATTCCGCTCGACCTTCACCTCATGATCGATGATCCCGATCGGTGGGCACCGCAGTTTGCGGAGCTCGGAGTGTTCTCGGTGACCTTCCATCTCGAGGCCGCGACGGCCCCCGCGACGCTCGCTCGGCGCATCCGCGACATCGGCGCGCGCGCGGGGATCGCCCTTCGGCCGGGTACGCCGTTTGCAATGGTCGAGGAGGTGCTCGAGCACGTCGACCAGCTCCTGATCATGACGGTCGAGCCGGGGTTCGGCGGGCAAAAGTTCATGCCCTCGACGATGCCGAAGCTTCGACAGGCTCGCGACTGGGCCCGAAAGACGGGCGCCGAGCTGTGGCTGCAGGTCGATGGCGGTGTCTCGGCCGACACGATCGAGATCGCGGCGGCTGCCGGGGCCGACACGTTCGTGGCCGGATCCGCCGTTTTCCGTGGCGAACCTGCCGACGAGATCGCCCGATTGCGGGAGCTCGCGGCCGCGCACGAGCATTCGGCCGACACCGCGACGCACTAGGCTGAACGCGTGAAGACCTTTGAAGACCTGTTTGCCGAGTTGAGTGAGAAGGCGGAGCGTCGACCCGAGGGGTCGGGTACCGTCGCAGAACTCGACCGTGGGGTGCATTTCATCGGGAAGAAGCTCGTCGAAGAGGCCGCCGAGACGTGGATGGCCGCCGAGTACGAATCCGATGACGAGTGCCAGGCCGAAATGTCGCAGCTCATCTACCACCTGCAGGTGATGATGCTCGCGAAGGGCTACTCACTCGAAGACGTTTACCGCCACCTCTAGGAGATTCCAGACCAATGCTTCGCATCGCCGTGCCCAATAAGGGCATGCTTTCGCAGACCGCCAACGAGATGCTCCTCGAGGCCGGCTACCGTGGCCGCCGCAACGATCGAGAGCTCGTCGGCTTCGACCCCGAGAACGAGGTCGAGTTCTTCTACATCCGCCCGCGCGACATCGCGACCTACGTGGGTGAGGGCGTGCTCGACGCCGGCATTACCGGCCGAGACATGCTCCTCGACTCGGCGTCGAAGGCGCAGGAGATTCGCGCCCTCGACTTCGGCGAGTCGACCTTCCGGTTTGCCGCCCGCCCCGGCGTGTTCGAGCGCGTCGAGGACCTCGCCGGCAAGCGCATCGCCACGAGTTACACGGGGCTGCTTGACACCTACTTCGCCGAGAAGGGTATCGAGGCCGAGCTCGTGAAGCTCGACGGTGCCGTCGAGTCGTCGATTCAGCTCGGGGTCGCCGACGCGATCGCCGACGTTGTGTCGACCGGCACGACGCTTCGCCAGGCGGGCCTCGAAATCTTCGGGCCCGTGATTCTCGAGTCGACCGCCGTGCTCATCTCGACCCCCGAGAAGGTCGAGCACGCGCAGACGCTCATCAAGCGTCTCGAGGGCGTGCTCGTCGCTCGCCGCTACTCGGTTATGGACTACGACATCCCCGCCGATCGGCTGCAGGAGGCGATGGCGTTCACGCCGGGATTCCAGTCGCCGACCGTGTCGCAGCTGCACGACGAGAACTGGTACGCCGTGCGGTCGCTCGTTCCGAACAGCGACCTGAACCAGGTGATGGACCAGCTCTCGAGCGTGGGCGCCCGCGCGATCCTCGTGACCGCGCTGCAGGCCGCCCGGATGTAGCCGATGGCAACCGAAACGAACTCGCTCGCCGTGCGGGTGATTCCCTGTCTCGATGTCGCCGATGGCCGAGTCGTCAAGGGCGTGAACTTCCGCGGTCTTCGCGACGCCGGCGACCCCGTCGAGCTCGCGGTGAAGTATGCCGAGCAGGGGGCCGATGAGATCACGTTTCTCGACGTCACCGCGACGAGCGACAACCGGGCAACGACGTACGACCTCGTCACCCGCACTGCCGAGCACATCTTCATTCCGCTCACGGTCGGCGGCGGCGTCCGCAGTGTCGAGAACGTCACGCGGCTGCTCGCCTCGGGCGCGGATAAGGTCGGCGTCAACTCGGCCGCGATCGCGCGGCCCGAGCTCATCGACGAGATCGCCGCCCGGTTTGGCGCGCAGGTGCTCGTGCTGTCGCTCGACATTCGACGCAGCGAGACGACGCCCTCGGGGTTCGTCGTGACGACGCACGGCGGCCGAACCGATTCCGGCATCGACGCACTCGCGTGGGCGCGCGAAGCGTGCGACCGAGGTGCGGGGGAGTTGCTCGTCAACTCGATGGACGCAGACGGCACGAAGGCCGGCTTCGACCTCGAACTCATCGAGCACATCCGCGAGCTCGCGACCGTGCCGGTCATCGCATCCGGCGGAGCCGGGCACGTCGATGACTTTGCACCGGCGGTGGCCGCCGGCGCTGACGCGGTGCTCGCGGCGAGTGTTTTCCACTACGGCGAGATCACGATCCCCGAGGTGAAGCAGGCACTCGCCGAGGCGGGAGCGGTGGTGCGCGGTGCGTGAGGTGACCGAACTCAGCGAGGCACAGATCGACGAGATCATTGCCGCAGTGACCTTCGACTCGGCGGGGCTCGTGCCCGCGATCGCGCAGCAGTGGGACACCGGCGAGGTGCTCATGCTTGCCTGGATGAACGAGGAATCGATTCGCCGGACGCTCACCGAGCGGCGCGCCGTCTACTGGTCGCGCTCGCGCGAAGAGCTCTGGCGAAAGGGCGACACGTCGGGGCACACGCAACGCGTCCACTCATTCGCGGTCGACTGCGATGCCGACACTGTGCTCGTTCGCGTCGATCAGGAGGGTGCGGCCTGCCACCTCAACACGCGCACCTGCTGGGATTCCGACCCGAACTCGGTGGCGTTCGTATGACGCCGGCCCGTGCGAAGCGAGTGAGCCTGCTCGCCGCGGTGCTCTTCGCGGGGCTCTCGATGCTCGCGTGGGCGCAGCCGTGGTCGCATCTGCGGCTCGACGTCGCGGGCACCGCGTCGGACATCGTCGCGAACGGCGCGGATGCGTCACTCCCGGTGATGGCGCTCGCGCTCGCCGCGCTCGCCTGCACGGCGGCACTCGCGATGGCGGGGAAAGCGTGGCGGATCATCCTTGCGGTGCTCCTCGTGCTGCTGGGCGCCGGGGTTGCGGTTGCGGCCGCACTCGCCGCGTCCGACCCGGCCGCCGGGATGCTCGCGCCTGTCGGTGAAGCGACGGCGATCGGGGGCGAAAACGCGATTCGCCAGGTGATCGTGACCGGCGAGATCACCGTGACCGCGTGGCCGATTGTCGCGATGGTCGGTGGCGTCGGTATCGCGCTGAGCGGTGCGGTGGCGATGTTCACCGCGCACCGCTGGGCCGGTGGCGGACGTCGCTACGACCGTGACGCGAGCGGCGAACACACGGCCGAAGAAGCGGCCGGTGACACGCGCGTCAGCCAGTGGGACGCGCTCTCTGCGGGCGACGACCCAACCGACGAGCAAACCACGAGCGGCCGGGTAGACTGAAGCGGTAACTGCCAGCGACACAAGGAGTCATGGGATGTCGAACGAGGACGTCGTTTTCTCGAAGTACCACGTCGAAGACGAAGGTAACTCGGTTGCCGGTTGGACCGGCTTTGTCCTCATCGTGCTTGGGTTCGCCGTGGGCACCGTCGGACTGTTCCTCCAGCTCGACCTTGTGCTCTGGATCGGCGTTGGCCTGATCCCGCTCGGCGCAATCGTCTGGGTGATCATGCAGGCCGCGGGTCTCGGTCCGAAAGCACACCACTAAAACATGATGCTCGACGACCTCCTGGCAGGGTCGCTCGAGGACGCCGCGCGCCGCCGCGAACTGGTGCCGGTCGCCGAAGTCGAGCGCCTCGCGCTCGAGCAGGCGCCCGCGCTCGACGCCGTCGCCGCGCTGTCCCCTCGCGACACCGTGAATATCATCGCTGAGGTGAAGCGCGCGAGCCCCTCGCGCGGACGCCTCGCGGGCATCCCCGACCCCGCAGAACTCGCCGCGAAGTACGCTCGTGGGGGAGCTGCGGCGATCAGCGTGCTCACTGAAGAACGAAAGTTCCTCGGTTCCCTCGACGACCTGCGCGCCGTGCGCGCGGCAGTCGATGTGCCCGTGCTCCGGAAGGAGTTCATCGGCGAGGAGTACCAGCTACTCGAGGCCCGCGCCGCGGGTGCCGACCTCGTGCTGCTTATCGTCGCGAGCCTCGACCAGCCCCTGCTCGTGCGGCTCAAGGCGTTTGCCGAGCAACTCGGTATGACGGTGCTCGTTGAGGCGCACACGGTCGAGGAGTTCGACCGCGCCCTCGAAGCCGATGCCCGCGTGCTTGGCGTGAACGCTCGCGACCTTACGACGTTCGAGATGCACCCCGAACTCTTCGGCGAACTCGCACCGCGGTATCCCGCGGGAGTGATCAAGGTTGCCGAATCGGCGGTGCTCCGACCCGAACACGTGCGGGCGTACCGCGACGCCGGTGCCGACGCCGTGCTCATCGGCGAAGCGCTCGTGACCGGCAATGATCCCGAATCCACTCTCAAGGAATTCTTACAGGCATAACGTGACCCAGTATCGGAACGCTCAGGGACCCTACTTCGGTGATTTCGGCGGACGCTTCGTTCCCGAAAGCCTTATCGCGGCGCTCGACGAGCTCGACCGCGAATGGCAGGCGGGCAAGGAAGACCCGGAGTTCTGGGGTGAGTTCCAGCGCCTGCTTCGCGACTACGCGGGTCGCCCATCCCTCCTCACCGAGGTGCCGGCCTTTGCCGAGCACGCGGGCGGCGCGCGAGTGCTGCTCAAGCGCGAAGACCTCAACCACACGGGGTCGCACAAGATCAATAACGTGCTTGGCCAGGCGCTGCTCACGAAGCGGCTCGGCAAGTCGCGCATCATCGCCGAAACGGGCGCCGGCCAGCACGGGGTCGCGACGGCGACGGCGGCGGCGCTGTTCGGGCTCGAGTGCACCATCTACATGGGCAAGGTCGACACCGAGCGGCAGGCGCTCAACGTCGCGCGGATGCGCCTGCTCGGCGCCGAGGTGATCGCGGTTGCTTCGGGCTCGCAAACGCTCAAGGACGCGATCAACGAGGCGTTCCGTGACTGGGTCGCGAACGTCAACACGACGAACTACATCTTCGGCACCGCGGCTGGCCCGCATCCGTTCCCCGCGCTCGTGCGCGACACGCAGCAGGTCATCAGCGTCGAGGCGCGCGAGCAGTGCCTCGAGCTGACGGGCAAGCTGCCGGATGCGGTTGTCGCCTGCGTCGGCGGCGGCTCGAACGCGATCGGTATGTTTGAGGCGTTCCTCGACGACGAGTCGGTGCGGCTGTACGGGATCGAGGCGGCCGGCGAGGGGGAGACCACCCCGCGCACCGCCGCGACGATCGGTACGGGCCGACCGGGCGTGCTGCACGGCGCTCGCACAATGCTCATGCAGGATGAGGACGGGCAGACGATCGAATCGCACTCGATCTCCGCCGGCCTCGACTATCCCGGCGTCGGCCCTGAACACTCGTGGCTCGCCGCCACCGGTCGCGTCACGTACACGGGTGCCACCGACGACGAGGCCATGGCCGCAATGCGGCTACTCTCGCGCGCCGAGGGGATCATTCCCGCAATCGAGTCGGCGCACGCACTCGCCGGCGCCCTGAAGCTCGGCCAGGAACTCGGCAGCGACGCGACCATTATCGTGTCGCTCTCGGGCCGTGGCGACAAAGATATGGAGACCGCGATGGAGTACTTCTCGCTCGGCGACGCGACGCGCGAGATCGGTGGGGACAAGTGAGCGGCTCGCAGGTCGAACGCGCAATCGACGCGGCCCGGGCAGACCGACGCGGCGCGCTCATTGGCTACCTTCCCGCGGGCTTCCCCGACGTTGACCGCTCGGTAGAGGCGGTCCTTGCCCTCGCACGGGAGGGCGTCGACGTGATTGAACTCGGCGTACCGTATTCCGACCCCGTCATGGATGGCCCCGTCATTCAGGCGGCCTGTCAGCGGGCCCTCGCGTCGGGCTTCAGGGTGGCCGATCTGTTCCGCGTCATCGAGCGGGTGCGGGCGCAGGTCGACACGCCGGTGCTCGTCATGAGCTATTTCAACCTCATGCTCCAGCACGGGGTCGACCAGTTTGCGGCCGACCTCGCTTCGGCGGGCGGCGCGGGCGCGATTACGCCCGACCTCATTCCCGATGAGGCAGGGGAGTGGCTCGCCGCGTCGGAGCGCCACGATCTCGATCGCGTGTTCCTCGCGGCGCCAACGTCGAGCGATGAGCGGCTCGCGAAGATCGTCGAGCTCTCTCGTGGCTTCGTCTACACCGTTTCGACGATGGGCATCACGGGCGCGCGCAAGGACGTCGACGCCGCCGCGAAGGTTCTCACCCAGCGCCTGCACGATGCGGGCTGCGAGCGGGCGTGCGTCGGCATCGGCATCTCGACCGGCAAGCAGGTCAGGGACGTGCTCGGGTACGCCGAGGGTGCGATCGTCGGCTCGGCACTCGTGCGCTCACTCTCCGAGGGCGGCGTCGAGGCGGTTGCCGATACGGCCCGCGGCCTCGCCGCAGGAGCGGGGCGCTCGTGATCGCACCCGCCTCGATTCCGTCGCCGCCCGCGGAGTGGGCGAGCTTTTCGATTGGACCCCTCACCTTCCACGTCTACGCACTCGTCATCGTGCTCGGGATCGTGCTCGCCGTCTGGTGGACGAACAAGCGACTCACGGCGCGCGGCGGCGAGCCGTGGATCATCATCGACATCGCGGTGCCCGCCGTTATCTTCGGGCTGCTCGGCGCCCGGCTCTACCACGTGTTCACCCACCCCGCCGACTACTTCGGGGCGGGCCACGAGTGGTGGGAGGTCTTCGCGATCTGGCAGGGCGGGAACGCGATTATTGGCGGGCTCATCGGCGGCGCCGCCGCCGCGTGGGTCGTCTGCCGGCTCCGCGGCATCCGCTTCCTGAGCTTCGCCGATGCCGTCGCGCCGCCGCTGCTCGCGGCGCAGGCGATCGGCCGCATCGGCAACTGGTTCAATCACGAACTCTTCGGTTGGCCGACCGACCTTCCCTGGGGGCTCGAGATTCCGGCACCGAACGCGGCCATCCCGGTCGGTCTGCCCGCCGACACGCTGTTCCACCCGACGTTCCTCTACGAGATGCTTTGGAACCTCGTCGGCGTCGGCCTCATAGTGCTGCTCGAACGCGTCTTCCGGATGCGCTGGGGCAAGACCGTGGCGCTCTACTTCATTTGGTACGGCATCGGACGCATGATGATCGAGTCGATTCGCGTCGACTACTCCGAGATTATTTTCGGCCTTCGTTCGAACGTGTTTGGCGCGCTCGTCCTCGTGCTCATCGGCCTCGTCCTGTTCATCGTGCAGCTGCGCCGACACCGGCGCGACGAGGTGTCGATCTACGCCGACGGCCACGTCTGGTCGGAAGACCTCGACGCGACATCGTCGGCGAACGAGACGGCGGCAACCGACTCCGCAAGGCCCGACGCGGATGCGGAAGAAGAATCCACCACCACCGACGACCAGAATGAGAAGGCCGAGTCGAACTAGACGACTCGGCATCGCGAACTACGAAAAGGCGAACATGACCCGACGTGCAAAAATCGTCGCGACGCTCGGCCCGGCGGTCTCCTCCCTCGAGGGGATCCGCGGACTGCTCAACGCGGGCGTCAACGTGACGCGCTTCAACCTCAGCCACGGCGACCACGGTGTTCACACCACCAACTATGAGTACGTCCGGCAGGCATCCGAGGAACTCGGACACCCGGCCGCGGTGCTCGTCGACCTGCAGGGCCCAAAGATCCGTCTCGGCAAATTCGAGGCCGGGCCCTACCAGCTCGCGAAGGGCGACACCTTCAAGATCACGACCGACGACATCGTCGGCAACCAGGAGATCGTTAGCACGACCTTCAAGGGCCTGCCCGGCGACGTGCGCCCCGGCGACCCGATCCTCATCGATGACGGCCGAGTTGCGCTGCGCGCGACGGCCGTCTCCGACACGACCGTCACCGCGGTCGTCGAGGTGGCTGGCCCCGTCTCGAACAACAAGGGCATCAATCTCCCCGGCGTGGCAGTAAACGTGCCGGCGCTGAGCGAGAAGGACGAGGATGACCTGCGCTGGGCGCTGCGAACCGGGGCCGACATCATCGCGCTCTCGTTCGTGCGGGGCCCCGAAGACATCACCCGAGTGCACGACATTATGGACGAGGAGGGCGTTCGCCTCCCCGTCATCGCGAAGATCGAGAAGCCGCAGGCGGTGAACCGCCTCGCCGACATCGTGGATGCGTTCGACGGCATCATGGTCGCGCGCGGTGACCTCGGCGTTGAACTGCCGCTCGAGCAGGTGCCGATCGTGCAGAAGCGTGCCATCGAGCTCGCGCGGCGCCGAGCCAAGCCGGTCATCGTCGCGACGCAGATGCTCGAATCGATGATCTCGAGCCCGCGCCCGACCCGCGCGGAGGCCTCCGACTGCGCGAACGCGGTGCTCGACGGTGCCGACGCGCTCATGCTTTCGGGCGAGACGAGCGTCGGTGAGTATCCGATCATCACGGTCGAGACCATGGCGCGCATCATCGAGTCCACCGAGGAGGAGGGACTCGCGATGATCCCGCCGCTCGGTACGCAGCCCTTCACCCAGGGAGGCGTCATCACGCTCGTCGCGACCGAGGTCGGTGAGTTCCTCGGCGCGAAGTACTACTGCGTGTTCACCGAGTCGGGCGACTCGGTCCGCCGGCTCTCGCGTCTTCGTCCTCCGATTCCCATGCTCGGGTTCACCCCGAGCGAGGCGATTCGCCGCCGCATGAACCTCTACTGGGGCGTCGACGGCATCATCGTCGACCGCAAGCGCCACACCGACGAGCTGTTCCTGCAGGTCGACGAGTATCTGCTCTCGACGAACAAGGCGCAGCGCGGCGACAAGGTCGTCATCGTCGCCGGGAGCCCTCCCGGAGTCCCGGGCTCGACGAACGACCTGCGCGTGCACCGCGTGGGTGACGCCGTTGACGCAATGGCGCCGGCCTACGAGGGGCGGCAAACCCGCGAGGAGGCATAGCGTCTCGCGGGATCGCAGAAGCGAGGGGCCCGTCACGACCACTGGTCGTGACGGGCCCCTCGCTTCTGCCGCCGCGAGCTAGAGCATCCGTCGCCGCAGGATCGTCCAGAGGAATACGGTGCCACCGACGAACTCGATGATGATCGACACGACGCCCTGCGCACGGAACAGGTGGTTCATCACGAAGTAGGCGGCGGTCATGACGAGGAACCCGAAGACGACCGACAGCGGCAACACATAGCGGTGGTCGGACGTCCCGGCGAACTGATACGCGAGCGCGGCCACGAGGAACCCGAAGAACGTCATCGGGCCGACGAGTGCGGTCGACACCGCCATGAGGAGCGTCACGAGCGTAAGTGTGATCATGAGCTCCCGCTGGTGGTTGACGCCGAGGCCCGTCGCCATGTCCTTCCCGAGCGCCATGACGTTAAGGCGACGTGAGCGCGCATAGAGCAGCGTCGCCGCGACGATCACGATGGGGATTGCGAGCGGCAGATACTCCTCGCGCGCGTTGTTCACCGAGCCGAACAGGCGGGCCGTGAGCAGGTCGAACTCGCTTGGACTGAGCATCCGCTGCATGAAGGTCGAGACACTACCGAGCCCGCCACCGATGACGATGCCGATGAGCAGCATGATCTGGAGGTTCGCGAAGCGGCCCGACAGCAGCCAGCCGAACAGCGCGACGGCGAGCCCGACCATGAGCACGACCTGCACGGCGAACTGGCCGGTGCCAGCGAAGGCGGTGAGCCCGGTGGCGCCGACAAAGTAGACGACGGCGGTCTGGATCGCGATATAGAGGGATTCGAACCCCATGATGCCCGGGGTGATGATGCGGTTCGTCGTCACGGTCTGGAACGCGACGGTCGCGAGCGCGTGGCAGAGGGCGATGATGAGCATGACGAGCACGCTGCTCAGGCGTCGGCGCGCAACAGTCCAGAACGCACTGTTCCCGAATGGCACGGGGTTGTCATAGACGACAAGCCCGGTCGCGAACAGCAGCGCGAGCACGAGGCTCACCGACAGGACGAGCCAGAAGCGACGTCGAGCGGCCGGAGTCGCGAACGCGACGCTGCCGGTTCGCTGCGGCGGGGTGGATGCGCGGGTGCGGGTGGCGTCAACCATAGCGACGCTTTCGCAGCAGCAGCGCGACGAAGACGATCGCGCCGAGGATTCCGAGCACGAGCGAGACCGGCACCTCGAACGGCATGATGATCGTGCGGCCGATGAGGTCGCAGAGCGTCACGGTGGCGACGCCGAGCAGCGCGACCCAGGGCAGGTTGCCGCGCAGGTTATCGCCGCGGAACAGCGAGACGATGTTCGGCACGATGAGGCCGAGGAACGGCAGGTTGCCGATCACGACGGTCACGACGCCGGTCGCGATGGCGACGAGGCCCGTGCCGATGAGCATGAGCCGGTTGTAGTTGAGCCCGACGTTCGTCGCGATGTCCTCGCCGAGCCCCGCGACGGTGAGCCGGTCGGCGAGTACGAACACCGCAACGAGCACGAGCGCGACGATCCAGATCACCTCGTACTGGCCTCGGGCGACCGGCGCGAAGCTCCCGGCGAACCAGACGCCGAGCTGCTGGAGCATGTCGGTCTGCAGCGCAAAGAACGTTGAAACGGCGCTCACGACTGAGCCGAGCATGATGCCGACGATCGGCACGATGAGCGAGGAGCGCATCGAGACGCGGCGCAGAAACGCGAAGAAGACGGAGGTGCCGATGAAGGCGAAGACGATCGCCCCGGCCATCTTGCCGAGCAGCGTCGCGGTGGGAAACATCACCATGACGAAGAGCAGGCCGAGCCCGGCCCACTCGGTGGTGCCGGTCGTGGTCGGTTCGACGAATCGGTTTTGCGTCAGCAGCTGCATCACGAGGCCGCAGATGGCCATCGCTGCTCCGGCAAGGATCAGCGCGAGCGTGCGTGGCACACGAGTGATCCAGAACATGTCGACGGTTTCCTCGCCGTGGCCTCCGAGGGTGTAGACGCCGGTGAAGAGCGAGACGACGAGCAGCGCGAACACGAGCACGGTCGCGACGAGGAACTGCCAGCCGTAATGGATGCGCCGGGGTGGGGCGGGTGCCGGGTCTGCCCGGGCGGAAGTGTGAGTCATGGGTGAGGCTGTCGGGAAATCAGGGAAGGTGGGGCGGCCGCGAAGGTCGTGGCCACCCCACCTGCCAGGTTGGGAACGGAAGGCGTGACTACGCCGCGTTCTCGAACGCGTCGGCGAGCGAGTTGAGGTACTCGGTGTACGTCTGCACGCCCTCGTTCGTGTAGGTGTCGGCGGGCATGACGACGATGTGGTCTTCCTGCACCGCGGTGACGTTCGCGAGCGCCTCGTGGTTCTTCACGAGCTCGGCGCCGGGCTGGTAGCCCTCTTCGTCGGAGCCGACCGCCGCGTCACGGTCCATGACGAGAATCCAGTCGGGGTTCGACTCGGCGATTGCCTCGACCGAGACCTCGTCACCCTCGTGGTTGTCGCTCGCGCCCTCGACGACGAGCGCCGGTTCGAATTCGAACCAGTCGAACAGCGGGCCGAGCGTGCGGCCCACGGTCGGGGCAAGGTAGCCAATGCTGCCACCCGAAGTGTTCACGGCCATGACGGTGTCACCCTCGGGGTACGCGGCCGCAACGCGGTCGTACGCTTCGTCGAACGCGGAGTTGAGCTCCTCGGCTTCGGCCTGCTTGCCGAAGATCTCGCCGAGCACGGTCGTCTGGCGCTTGAGCTCCTCGGCGAACGACTCGCCATCGCGGGGCTCGAGGTTGATGATCGTGGCGTCGGGAACGAGCTCGGCGATGTCGGCCTCGTAGTCGCCGAAGCGCTGCCCCATGATCACGAGGTCGGGCTCGACCGCGGCGAGCGCCTCAAGGTCGGGCTCGCGGTGGTTGCCGATGTTCACGATCGAGTCGTCAGTCGTGTAGGGAATCGTGTCGGGCATGAGGTCAACCGGTGCCGCGGCGAGTTCGATACCCCACGACGAGAGCGTCTCGAACGTGCGGTTGTCGAGGGAGACGACGGTTTCGATCGGCGTCGAAATGGTCTGCGTGCCGTTGTTGTCTTCGACGGTTACGGTCGATGCGGCCGCGGCGTCGGTGGCATCCGTTGCGCCGGTCTCGGTCGCGTCGGTGCTGCAGGCGGCGAGGGTGAGCGATGCGGCGATTGCGCCGACGAGGCCGACATATCGAATTCGCTTCGAGGTCATTACGTCTTGAGTTCCTTTGCTTCAAATCCTTGGGTGAAAAGCTCACAAGGGGGACACATCCCGCGTTTAGGTTAACCTAAGCTACATATGTGCTCAACGTGTGACTTGCCCGTGAGTCCACTGTTCACTTTCACGCCCCACCCAGCGCAACGCCCGAGGAGGCCCTTCGCGTGATCACCCTGCAGTCCGTGGCAAAGCGATTCGGCGACACGGTCGTCATCGACGACGTGTCGCTGACCGTGCCGGTCGGCGGAATCACCTCGATCATCGGGCCGAACGGTGCGGGAAAGTCGACCCTGCTCGGGCTCATTAGTCGGCTTGAGCCGCTCGACAGCGGCATCATCACCGTTGATGGCATGGATGTCTCGGCGACGAAGTCACCCGTACTTGCGAAGCGACTCGCGATCCTGCGGCAGGAGAATCACCTCGTCGTGCGTCTCACGGTGCGCGAGCTCGTCGCGTTCGGCCGGTTCCCGCACACGCAGGGGCGACTTACGCCACACGACGAAGAGAAGGTGGATGCGGCGCTCGCGTTCCTCGGCCTCGAGGAGCTCCAGGGGCGGTTCATCGACGAACTGTCGGGCGGGCAACGGCAGCGCGCCTACGTCGCGATGGTGATCTGCCAGGACACCGACTACGTGCTGCTCGATGAGCCGCTCAACAACCTCGACATGCGCCACAGCGTGAACATGATGCAGCACCTCAAGCGCATCGCGACCGAGCTCGGCAAGACGATCGTCATCGTGATTCACGACATCAACTTCGCCTCGGTGTATTCCGACCACATCGTGGGCATGCGTGACGGCGACGTCGTCGCGCAGGGCGCCGCGCCGGACATCATGCAGACCGACGTGCTCAGCGAGATCTACGATCTCGAAATCCCGATCGAGCTGGTCGGTGACCGCCGCCTCGCGACCTACTACTGGGCGACCGCGACGAAGTAGCGAGGCAGTTACGACACGTCGTCGGCCTCAGCGATCGCGGCGAGCGCGGCTGTCACGGCGCCCCATCCCTCGGCGAAGCCGAGCTCCTCGTGGAGGTCACGCGCAGCCTCGTCACCATGGCGAACAAGCGCGCGATAGGCGGTGCCCTCGGGGTGATCGGCGAGCGTAATCTCGGCGGTCATCAAGACCGGTGCTGGCGCCGCAGGGTGCCAAAAACTGTCGATCGCATTCGTGAACACGAGCCGTTCTTGCGGCTCGACAACGAGGAAGATGCCGTCGGTGTGCGGGGTGAACGACGCACCGTCGTCGCTCATACTCGTGACGAATGCGCCGCCCGGGCGCACGTCAAAACGGTCGACGCGGGCCACAGCCGGTGCGGGTACCCACCACCGTGCGAGCAGGTCGGCGTCGGTCCAGGCGCGCCAGATGCGGTGGCGTGGCGCGTGGATCGTGCGCGTGAGAGTCAGGTCGAGGCGGGGATTGATCTCGGTCATGGGATGCTCCAGTTCGCGGTGCCCGGTGAACTCGAGGGAAACCACGTCGAGTCCGCCAAGGCGTGCCATGTCCGCTCAGCGTAGACCCGCAGCATCCACCGCGAACTGACGGCAATTTGCGGCATTTTCAGCGGAAAAGCTGCGAATTGCCGTCAGTTGGCGAAGGGTGCCGTCGGCGCCAAACGTGCCGGCTGGGGGACTCGACGCCCAACCGAGCACTCAACGCGCGGCAGTGAGGTGCGCGTGTCGCGGTTTCGGGGTGGGCCGCGCGTTGCGCCGCTGCTCGGTCGGGGCCCAGGGGGTTCTCGCGACCAGCCGGCCCGTTCGGTGCCTCCTTGGCACCTGCGGTGCCGTCGGCACCAAACGTGCCGGCTGGGGGACTCGAACCCCCACACCCTCTCGGATAGCGCATTTTGAGTGCGCCGCGTCTACCATTCCGCCAAGCCGGCCAGCTCGCCGGGTTAACAGTAGCGTAATCTGGGGTTGTGACAGAGAACACAACCGCTTCAGCACCCCGCCGGGTAGTCGTCGCAGAAGACGAAT
Source organism: [Zimmermannella] faecalis ATCC 13722 (assembly GCF_000381765.1). Lineage (GTDB taxonomy): Bacteria > Actinomycetota > Actinomycetes > Actinomycetales > Microbacteriaceae > Gulosibacter > Gulosibacter faecalis. The sequence continues at coordinate 273,567 of NZ_KB907074.1, forward strand.
CGCTCATCCGCCTCGACATCGTCGAAACCCTCCGAGACAACGGGTTTGACGTCGTTGGTGAGGCAGGTGATGGCGAGACCGCCGTCGCCCTCGCGAAGGAGCTTCGCCCCGACCTCGTCGTGATGGACGTCAAGATGCCGAAGCTCGACGGCATCTCGGCCGCCGAGCAGCTCTCGGCCGACAACGTCGCACCCGTCGTGCTGCTCACCGCGTTCAGCCAGAAGGAACTCGTCGAGCGTGCGACCGAAGCGGGCGCACTCGCCTACGTCGTGAAGCCGTTCAACCAGAACGACCTGCTGCCGGCGATCGAGATTGCGCTCGCCCGCCACCAGCAGATCGTCGCGCTCGAGCGCGAGGTTGCCGACCTCGCCGAGCGGTTCGAGACGCGTAAGCTCGTCGACCGCGCGAAGGGGCTCCTCACCGACAAGATGGGCCTGAGCGAGCCCGAGGCATTCCGCTGGATTCAAAAGGCCTCGATGAACCGCCGCCTCACGATGCACGAGGTCGCGCAGGCCGTCGTCGAGCAGCTCGCGCCAAAGAAGAAGTAGCCCGCGGCGTCGCGCTATCGGCGAGTTCGGATCGCGTTCGTGATCCGAATCGTCGAGCAGCGCCGCCCCGCGCCGTCGGTGACCACGATCTCGTGCACCGCGAGGCTCCCGCCCAGGTGAATCGCACGGGCCTCACCCGTGACCCACGGCGTCGAGGGACTCGCCGTGTGCGTCGCGTTGATATCGACTCCCACCGCGAACTGCCCGGGGCTGAGTTCCGCATTTGCGGACATTGACCCGAGGCTCTCGCCGAGCACGCAGTGCGCGCCGCCGTGGAGGAGCCCGAACGGCTGCTGGTTGCCCTCGACCGGCATGACCGCGATCGAATGTTCGGCCGTGCACTTCACGACGAGGATCCCCATCGCGGCAGCCAGCCGGCCGACGCCGTGCCCGCCAGTGATCGCAACCTGATCGGGAATCGAGTGCCCGTTCACCTGCGACTCCGATACGGGCGAGTAGCTCGGGCTGGGCAGGGTCTCGGCCATCGGGTTCCTCCCTCAACGTAGGCTGGTCGCGTGACTGCAACTCAGCCAAAGCCTACGCTCATGGTCATCGACGGCCACTCGCTCGCGTTCCGCGCGTTTTTTGCGCTGCCGGTCGACAGCTTCGTGAACTCTGAGGGCCAACACACAAACGCGGTGCACGGCTTCATCTCGATGCTGCTGTCGCTCCTGCGCGACCACAACCCGAGCCACATCGCGGTCGCGTTCGACGCGGGCTCGAAGTCATTCCGAAATCGCGAGTACGAGGACTACAAGGGCGGGCGCGACGAGACGCCGCCCGAGTTCAAGGGGCAGATTGGCCTCCTCAAAGAGGCGCTGTCGGCGATGGGCATCGACTGGCTCGAGAAGGATGACTACGAGGCCGACGACATTCTGGCGACGCTCGCACACCAGGGGGAGCAGACCGGGTTTGACGTGCTCGTGGTCTCGGGCGATCGCGACGCGATCCAGCTCGTGAATGACGAGACGACTCTGCTGTATCCCTCGGTGCAGGGCGTGTCGAAGCTCACGCGCTATACGCCCGACAAGGTGTTCGAGAAGTACGGGGTGCTGCCGCACCAGTACTCCGACCTTGCGGCGATGGTTGGTGAGAAGGCCGACAATCTGCCGGGCATCCCGAAGGTCGGACCGAAGACCGCCGCGAAATGGATCAACCAGTTCGGCTCGCTCGAGGCGATCCTTGAGCACGAAGACGAGCTCCCCGGCAAGGTCGGCGAGTCGTTCCGCGAGCACCGCGAGAACGCGGTTCGCAACCGCAAGCTCAACGAGCTGCTCCGTGACGTCGAGCTCGAGCTCACGCCCGCCGACGCCGACATTCACCCCATCGATGTCGACGCCGTACGCGAGGTGTTTACGCGCCTGCAATTCCGCACCCTGCAAGACCGCGTGCTCAAGCTCGCGGCCGAGCGCGACGGCGCCGTTGCGACGAGCGACGACGACGGCGTGTATGAGCAGTTTGCGGTGCGCGACGCGCTCTCGGGCGCAGAGCTCGCGACGTGGCTCGAGGGTGCTGACGGCGCGGGTGTCGCGCTTCGGGTCGGCGAGGGCGGCCAGGTGGATGCGGCGGTCGCGACCGAGCAGGAGGTCGCGGTGGTCTCCGACGTCGCAGCCGCGCCGGAGCTCGGCGACTGGCTCGCGGGCGAGTCAACGAAGTGGCTGTTCGACGCGAAGCCAACCCTCAAGGCGGCTCGGCGTGCCGGTGTTGTCGTTGGCGGCACCATCTACGACGGGCAGCTCGCGGCATTCCTCGTGAACCCGCTCAGCCCGCCGAAGCGCGTCGCGGAGCTCGCACAGCAATACCTCGGCGAGACCATGCCCGAGTCCGACCCGAACCAACTCCTCGAAATCGAGGGCGAGGGGGAGGCAGGCAACACGTTCGCCGCCGAGGCGTGGTTCACGCGCCGTGCGGGACTCGCCGCGCAGGCTCGCCTCCCGGAGCCCACGGCGCCCGTGTTCACCGAGATTGAGGCGCCGCTCGAGCCGCTCCTTGCCGAGATGGAGTACACGGGCATCCACATCGACGTCGAGCTGCTGCGCTCGCTCTCAGCCGAGCAGGGCGAACAGGTCGCGAAGTTCGAACGTGAGGCGTTCGACGCCATCGACGGCGAAGAAATCAACCTCGGCTCACCGAAGCAGCTCCAGGCCGTGCTGTTCGAGAAGCTCGACATGCCAAAGACCCGACGCACGAAGACCGGCTACTCGACCGACGCGCAGTCGCTCGAGGAGCTCGAGGCGAAGGCGCCGCATCCGTTCCTTGGGGCGCTGCGTCACCACCGCGATGCGACGAAGCTCAAGCAGATCATCGACTCGTTGATCCGCGCGGTCGGCGACGATGAGCGCATCCACACCACCTACCTCCAGACGGGTTCGTCGACCGGGCGGCTTGCTTCGACCGACCCGAACCTGCAGAACATTCCGATTCGCTCGCCGCAGGGTCAGCGCATCCGCGGCGCGTTCACGACCGACGATCGCTTCGACGGACTCCTCACCGCCGACTACTCGCAGATCGAGATGCGCATCATGGCGCACCTCTCGGGCGACGAGGCACTCATCTCGGCGTTCAACTCGGGCGAGGACACCCACCGGTTCGTGGGCTCGCAGGTGTTCGGGGTCGACCCGAGCGACGTTACCGCGACGATGCGCAGCAAGGTGAAGGCGATGTCGTACGGGCTCGTCTACGGGCTGAGCGCGTTTGGGCTGTCGAAGCAGCTGGGAATTGAGGTCGCGGAGGCGCGCGACCTCATGAACGGGTACTTCGAGCGGTTCGGGAAGGTGCGCGACTACCTGCGCGACTCGGTCGAACAGGCCCGGCAGACGGGCTACACCGAGACGATTTTCGGCCGCCGCCGGCCGTTCCCCGACCTCAACTCAACGAACCGCCTCGCGCGGCAGAACGCCGAGCGGGCGGCCCTCAACGCCCCCATTCAGGGCTCGGCCGCCGACATCATCAAGATCGCGATGCTCCGCGTCGACGAGCGGATGCGCGCCCACGGGCTCGAATCGCGCCTGCTGCTGCAGGTGCACGACGAGCTCGTGTTCGAGGTGGCACCGGGGGAGCAGGAGTCGCTCGAGCACCTGGTCCGCGACGCGATGGCGAGCGCGGCCGACCTCTCGGTACCCCTCGACGTTTCGGTTGGCCGAGGCACGAACTGGGAGACCGCGGGGCACTAGTGCGAGAGTTTTTCGCGGGCGTCGGCGTCTTCGCGCGCGGCATTCGATTCTGGGCCCACCGCCCGAAGCTCATGGCGATAGGCGCGATTCCCGCGCTCATCGCGACCGTGCTTTACACGGTGCTGCTCGTGCTGTTGCTGCGGCAGGCGGGAGAGCTCGGCGCGTGGCTCACGCCGTTCGCCGAAGACTGGGGTGAGCCGTGGCGTGCCGCCCTCCGCATTGCCGTGTCGACCGCCGTCGTGGTTGGCGGGCTCGCCGCGAGCGTGTTCACGTTCGCGGCCGTCACGCTCGCGATTTCGGCGCCGTTTGTCGACGCGATTCAGGAGCGGGTTGACCGAGAACTCGGCGGGATCGAGCCCGTGTCGTCGGGCTTCTGGCAGTCGGTCACGCGCGGCCTCGGCGACGGGCTACGCCTGTTCGGGATGGGGTTCCTCGCGGCGCTGCTCGTGTTTGTGTGTGGGCTCATTCCGCTGATCGGATCGCTCGTCGGCTGGCTGCTCGGGGCATACTTCGCGGGTCGGGCGTTCGCGATTGATCTGACGGGTACGCCGGGTGATGCGCGTGGACTGACCCTTCAGGAGCGACGCGACCTGCTGCGCACGCGGCGCGCCCGGTCCCTCGGATTCGGCGTCGCCGTCTACGCGGCGTTCCTCGTGCCGGGAGGTGCGGTCGTGGGCACGCCCGCCGCGGCCGTCGGCGGCACCCTGCTGGTGCGCGAGCTGCTGGGGCAGGCGGCCGAACCGCGCGAGTAGGGTGGCGGAATGACGTCACGAACGCAGACCGAAATCGACCGACTCGCCGAAGAGTTCGTCGAGACCACGACGAAACTCGAGCCCGAGAACCGCGTGTACCGCGGTAGCGAGGGCGACAAGACCCAGTACAGCGACTACTCGCCCGCGGGCGTGCAGGAGCTGCGCGCAGTGTATGCCGCGACGCGCGACCGGCTCGCGCAGTTGGAGCCCGTCGATGACGTCGACGAGGTAACGAAGCTCGACCTCGCGCGGAGCCTCGATCTCAGCCTCGAGACGATCGACGCCGGTGCGCACCTCCGCGACCTCAACAACCTTGCGAGCCCGCTGCAGGGCATCCGCGACGTGTTTGATCTCATGCCGACCGAGACCGACGACGACTGGCACGATATCGCCGGGCGACTCTCGAACGTGCCCGGCGCGGTCGACGGCTACATTGCGACGCTCCGTGAGGGCATCGCGCGCGACGCGACCCCGGCGGTGCGCCAGGTCGACGTCGGGGCGCACCAGCTCGCCGAGTTCGTCGACGGCGCGGGGTTCTTTCACGACCTCGCGGCGCGTGGCGCAGGCGCCTCCTCCGCGAACGCGAGTGACCTCGGGCGCGGGGCAGCTGCGGCTACCGAGGCGTTTGGGCGACTCCGCGAGTTTCTCTCAGAAGAGCTGCGCCCGGCGGCGCGCACCGAGGATGCGGTGGGCCGCGACCTCTACGAGCTCGCATCGCGGGGATTCCTCGGCGCGAAGGTCGACCTCGACGAGACCTATGAATGGGGTATTGAGGAACTCGCCCGCATGCGCGAGGCGCAGGAGTCGGTCGCGAACGAGATCCTGCCCGGCGCGACGGTGAGCGAGGCGATCGCCCACCTCGACGCAGACCCCGCGCACAAGCTCCACGGCACCGATGCGCTGCGCGAGTGGATGCAGACCACGGCGGATGCGGCGGTCACGGCCCTCGCCGGCACGCACTTCGATATCCCGGAGCCCGTGCGCGAGATCGAGTGCATGATCGCGACGACGCAGACGGGCGGCATCTACTACACGGGCCCGAGCGAGGACTTCTCGCGACCCGGCCGCATGTGGTGGTCGGTGCCCGAGGGCGTCACGGAGTTCGACACGTGGCGGGAGCTCACGACCGTGTATCACGAGGGTGTGCCCGGGCATCACCTGCAGGTCGGCCAGGCCGTGTACCTGCGTGACCAGCTCAACTCGTGGCGTCGCGAGGCATGGACGAGCGGGCACGGCGAGGGATGGGCGCTCTACGCCGAGCGCCTCATGGAGGAGCTCGGGTTTCTCGAATGGCCGACAGACCGGCTCGGCATGCTCGACGGGCAGCGGATGCGCGCGGCCCGCGTCGTGCTCGACATCGGCGTGCACCTCGGCAAGCCGATGCCGGGCGGCGGCGCCTGGACATTCGAGTCAGCCCTGCAGTTCCTTGGTGAGCACGTGAACATGAACGCCCCGTTCGTGCGCTTCGAGGTTGAGCGCTACTTTGGCTGGCCGGGGCAGGCACCCGCCTACAAGGTGGGGCAGCGGGTCTGGGAGGACCTCCGCGACGAGATCGCGGCCCGAGAGGGCGCCGCGTTCGACCTCAAGGAGTTCCACCGCCGCGCGCTGAGCCTTGGCGGCTGCGGGCTCGACACGCTCCGCACCGCGGTGCGGGGCATGTACCGCTGAGTCGGGCCAGGGGGTCGACTGCACGAATCACCAGGGTTGGGGGATAGGCTCGCAGCACCGTGACAAGGAGGTCGGGTGTCTGCGCAGCTTTCCCACATGGGTGACGTCATTGCGGCGTCGCACCGTCGTTCTGAGCTTGCACTCGGCTCGCCCGCGAATGCCCACCCCGGGGTCGCGATCGCGCTCGACGATGTGCGTGACTGGCGCCGCGAGTCGGTGCTCGGCGAGTACCTGCCGATCATCGAGGAACTCCTGACCGAGGCGGTTCGCGACGCCGACCTCGTCGTTGCGCTCGGCGACGCGCACGGTCGCCTGCTCTGGGTCGACGGCAGCGTGCGCACGCGCCGGGCGGTGGGCGAGATGGGCTTCGTGCCCGGCGCCGACTGGGCCGAGACCTCGGTCGGCACGAGCGCGCCGGGGACGGCGCTCGTGGTTGGGCGCGCCGTGCAGGTGGCCGGCGCCGAGCACTTCGCGCCGAGCGTGCATCCGTACAGCTGCTCAGCCGTGCCGATTCGCAACCTCGGTACCGGGGAGGTGCTCGGGGTGCTCGACATCACGGGAGGCGCCGACGCGGTCGCGCCGACGAGCCTCGCGATGCTGCGGGCGACCGCTCGCGCCGTCGAGACCGAGGTGCAGCTGCGGTCGATCCGCCACGGGAACGCCGAGCGCCACGACCGCGGGCCGGCGCCGACGCGACCGATCACCGTGCCGTCGCAGCGGCCCCGGCTGCGGCTGCTCGGCCGTGACGAGGCGCTGCTCGAGCTGCCCGACCGGGCGCCGGTCGTGCTGAGCCGCAGGCATTCCGAACTTCTCGCGCTGCTCGCAAGCAGTCGCGACGGGCTCTCGAGCGGGGAGCTCGCGGGGCTCGCGCACGAGGAAGGGATGCGGGCGGTCACCCTGCGCGCCGAGCTCGTGCGGCTGCGTGGTGTGCTCGCCGAGGCGGGCGCCGAACTCACGCTCGCGTCGCGGCCGTATCGACTGTCGGCGCCGCTCAGCACCGACGCGGGTGCCGTGCTCGACGCGGTCAGCAGGGGTGCCCACCGGCAGGCGCTTCGCGGCTACCTCGGGCCGGTGCTGCCGAACTCGACCGCGCCGGGCATCCGCGACCTGCGCGATCGCACCCGGGCGACGCTCCGCGAGGCCCTGCTCGAACTCGGCAGCGCTGAATCCCTGCTCGCTTGGCTAGAGGTGCCGGGCAACGCCGACGATGCGGACGTGCGGTACGAGCTGCTGCGCCTTCTGCCACCGAGATCGCCAAAGCGAGCGGCGCTCGTCGCCGACCTCGAGGGGCTCGAGTAGCGCGACGACGTGACGCAACCCCGACGCAACGTTCGTCGGCCTACGGTTGCACCACGCGCATCCAAGATGCCGTCAATTGCACCTTCCGGGCATTTGCACTTCTCCGACAACGTAGTCAAGGAGCATCATGACCGTTTACGCAAATCCGAACACCGAGGGATCCCTCGTCGAGTACCGCAGCCGGTACGAGCACTACATCGGCGGCGAGTGGGTCGCGCCCGTCAAGGGGGAGTACTTCGAGAACATCTCACCCGTCACGGGGCAGGTGTTCTGCGAGGTCGGCCGCGGTACGGCCGAGGACATCGAGGCGGCCCTCGACGCGGCACACGCCGCGAAGGAGGCTTGGGGCAAGACGTCGGTCGCCGAGCGCTCGCTCGTGCTGAACCGCATCGCCGACCGCATCGAAGAGAACCTCGAGAAGATCGCCGTTGCCGAGACCTGGGACAACGGCAAGCCCGTGCGCGAGACGCTCGCCGCCGATATTCCGCTCGCGATTGACCACTTCCGCTACTTTGCGGGGGTCATTCGGGCGCAAGAGGGCACGCTCTCGCAGCTCGACGACAACACGACCGCCTACCACTTCCACGAGCCGCTCGGCGTTGTCGGTCAGATCATCCCCTGGAACTTCCCGCTCCTCATGGCGACGTGGAAGCTCGCACCCGCCCTCGCGGCGGGAAACTGCGTCGTGCTCAAGCCGGCCGAGCAGACGCCGGCGTCGATCATGTACCTCTTCGAGCTCATCGGCGACCTTCTGCCCGCCGGCGTCGTCAACATCGTGAACGGGTTCGGCGTCGAAGCCGGAAAGCCGCTCGCGTCGAACCCCCGCATCGCGAAGATCGCCTTCACTGGCGAGACGACGACCGGTCGCCTGATCATGCAGTACGCGTCGCAGAACATCATTCCGGTCACCCTCGAGCTCGGCGGCAAGTCGCCGAACCTGTTCTTCGAAGACGTCATGCAGCACGACGACGCCTACTTCGACAAGGCGCAGGAGGGCTTCACCCTCTTCGCGCTCAATCAGGGTGAGGTCTGCACGTGCCCGTCGCGCGCGCTCATTCAGGAATCGATCTACGACAACTTCCTCGACGTGGTGACCGAGCGCACGAGCAAGATCGTGCAGGGCAACCCGCTCGACACGGATACGCAGATCGGCGCGCAGGCGTCGAACGACCAGCTCGAAAAGATCCTGAGCTACATCGACATCGGCAAGCAGGAGGGTGCGAAGGTACGCATCGGCGGCGAACGCGCCGATCTCGGCGGCGACCTCTCGGGCGGCTACTACGTCAACCCGACGATCTTCGAGGGCGACAACTCGATGCGCATCTTCCAGGAGGAGATCTTCGGTCCGGTCGTGGCGGTGACGAAGTTCTCGGACTTCGACGACGGCATCCGCATCGCGAACGACACGCTCTACGGTCTCGGCGCCGGCGTCTGGTCGCGTTACCAGAACACCGCCTACCGCGCCGGCCGTGCCATTCAGGCCGGCCGTGTCTGGGTGAATCAGTACCACGCGTACCCCGCCCACTCGGCGTTCGGCGGCTACAAGTCGTCGGGCATCGGGCGAGAGAACCACCTGATGATGCTCGAGCACTACCAGAACACGAAGAACCTGCTCGTGAGCTACGACGAGAACAAGCTCGGGTTCTTCTGAGACCATTGCGACAAACGTCGGCGGGCGGGCGGCGGTTCCGTCGCCCGCCCGCCGACCAGGCAAGGAGCCAAGCATGTCTGACGTCATCGACAACCCGCCGGCAGCGCTGATCGAGGCGCGGCCGGCCATCGCGGGGGAGACGAGATCGCGCGTTGGCCTGAGCGCGGCCGCCGTAGAGCTGCTGCAGGAACTGGCCGAGCGGAACGGCCCGCTCATGTTCCACCAGTCGGGCGGCTGCTGCGACGGCTCAGCCCCGATGTGTTACCCGGCGGGTGATTTCTTGACGGGCGACGCCGACGTCCTGTTGGGGGTGTTCGACCTCCCCGCAGCCGACGGCGCAGGCACGAGCGAACTGGAATTTTGGATGTCGAAGGAACAGTTCGAATACTGGAAGCACACGCGGCTCCTCGTCGACGCAGTGCCCGGTCGGGGCGCCGGATTCTCGCTTGAGGGGCCAACGGGGAAGCGATTCTTGATCCGCTCGACGCTCATGGATGCGTAGGGGAGTAAACGACTCCCAGAAACTTGGAACTCCGGCAAATTCTCAGGTAGGCTTGAAAGGCACTTTTGTGCGTCCATAACCTATCCGTTTCCCGTTCGGTTCCGCACCGCGGTGCGATCCGCGGCGTCGAACGGGCCGACACCACCATCCATCTGGAGTACCACCTACATGACGAACACCACGACCGAATCGGCTAATTCGCAGATCGCCGTCAACGACATCGGCACTGCTGAGGATTTCCTCGCCGCGGTCGAAGAGACGATGAAGTACTTCAACGACGGTGACCTCATCACCGGTACCGTCGTTCGAATCGACCGCGACGAGGTGCTCCTCGACGTCGGTTACAAGACCGAGGGCGTTATCCCCTCGCGTGAGCTTTCCATCAAGCACGACGTCGACCCCAACGAAGTTGTTGAGATCGGCGACGAGGTTGAGGCCCTGGTCATCCAGAAGGAAGACAAGGAAGGCCGTCTGCTCCTCTCGAAGAAGCGCGCCCAGTACGAGCGCGCCTGGGGCGACGTCGAGAAGATCAAGGAAGACGACGGCGTCGTCACCGGTACGGTCATCGAGGTCGTCAAGGGCGGTCTCATCGTCGACATCGGGCTCCGCGGCTTCCTCCCCGCCTCGCTTATCGAGCTCCGTCGCGTGCGCGACCTCACGCCGTACCTCGGCCAGGAAATCGAGGCGAAGATCCTCGAGCTCGACAAGAACCGCAACAACGTTGTGCTCTCGCGCCGCGCGCTGCTCGAGCAGACGCAGTCGGAGACCCGCGCGAACTTCCTCAACCAGCTCCAGAAGGGCCAGGTCCGCAAGGGCGTTGTCTCGTCGATCGTCAACTTCGGTGCGTTCGTCGACCTCGGCGGCGTTGACGGCCTCGTGCACGTCTCGGAGCTCAGCTGGAAGCACATCGACCACGCGTCGGAGGTCGTCGAGGTTGGCCAGGAAGTCACCGTCGAGGTGCTCGAGGTCGACATGGACCGCGAGCGCGTCTCGCTCTCGCTGAAGGCGACGCAGGAAGACCCGTGGCAGGTACTCGCTCGCACCCACGCGATCGGTCAGATCGTGCTCGGCAAGGTCACGAAGCTCGTGCCGTTCGGTGCGTTCGTTCGCGTTGCCGATGGCATCGAGGGCCTCGTGCACATCTCGGAGCTTTCGCACCAGCACATCGAGACCGCCGACCAGGTCGTCTCGGTTGGCAAGGAGCTCTTCGTCAAGATCATCGACATCGACCTCGAGCGTCGCCGCATCTCGCTGTCGCTCAAGCAGGCGAACGAGGGTGTTGACCCCGAGGGCACCGACTTCGACCCGGCCACCTACGGCATGCTCGCCGAGTACGACGAGCAGGGCAACTACAAGTACCCCGAAGGCTTCAACCCCGACACCAACGAGTGGATCGAGGGCTTCGAGGCACAGCGCGAGGCCTGGGAGCAGGAGTACGCGCAGGCGCAGACCCGCTGGGAAGCCCACAAGGAGCAGGTGCGCGGTGCGCTCGAGGCCGAGGCGAACGCGCCCGAGGCCGCAGAGCAGGCCGGCGGCTCCTCGTTCTCGAGCGAGTCGGACGACCGCTTCGGCACGCTCGCCGATGACGCGTCGCTCGCCGCGCTTCGCGAGAAGCTCTCGGGCAGCAACTAAGCCCGACCACGCGCAACGGCCCGGTTCCGAACGGAACCGGGCCGTTGCCCGTTTGGGCGGCACAACATGGGCTATTGGCCCGGGTTGACGCGCGCCTGCCGCCGCGCGCGCATTGCACGGAACCGACGGGCGAGCGTGATGGCCATCGCGATGAGGCCGCCAATCAGCAGCAGCACGAGCACCGGCGCGAGGATCGCCGAGGCAATGAGGCCGATGCTCATCGCATCCTCGCCGGTGCTCAGCAGTGGGCCCGCGGCACCGAGTGTCACCGTGTTGACCGCCGCGCGGGTCGAGGCCTTCGCGAGGTGCGTCACGAGCGCAATCACGGCGCCGAGGATGATCGGGAGCCACGCTTGGGCCGAGAAGAACTGTGCCGGGTCGTCGAGGCTCACGGTCTGGGCCGACGAACCAGCCCCGAACACGATGCCACCGGATGCGGGGCGTACGACGGTCTGCACGATGTCGTTGACGCTGTCGATTGCGGGCACCTTGTCGGCGACAATGTCGAGCACCGTGAGCACCGCGACAATGATGAGCGCGAGATCGCTCGAGAGCCAGTCCCATCCGCTCGGGAGTGCAACGAGCGGCGTGAAGCGGTCGAGCAGTCCGAGGGCGAGCATGGGAAGGAAGGCCCCGAGCCCCGCCGATGTCGCGAGCCCGGTACCAGCGAGTAGTTCCAGCAATTGAACCTCCTGTGGCAGTAGTCTGACAGAACGAAGTCACCGACGATTCGAGGAGGTAGCGACATGACAACCATCGCGCTCACGGGGGGAATCGCCTCCGGGAAGACGACCATTTCTAACCGCCTCCGCGAGCTCGGCGCGATCATCATCGACGCTGACGAGATCGCCCGCGAGATCGTCGAGCCGGGGCAGCCGACGCTCACCGCGATCGTCAGCCACTTCGGCGACGACATTCTGCGGGCCGACGGTTCGCTCGACCGTTCGGCCCTGGCCGCGATCGTGTTCAACGACGACGAAGCACGTCGGGTGCTCAACGACCTCACGCATCCCGAGATTCGGCGCATCACCGAGGAACGAATCGACAGCGAGCTCGCCGCCGACCCCGAGGCGATCTTCGTGCACGACATTCCGCTCCTCGCCGAGAACCGCTCGAACTACGACTACGACGAAATCTGGGTTGCCGATGCCCCGGCTGACGTGCGGCTCGAGCGGCTCCTCGCTGATCGCGACATGACGCGCGAGGAGGCGCAGGCCCGCATTGACGCGCAGGCGAGCGATGAGGAGCGTCGTCGCATTGCCGACGTCGTGCTCGACACGACCCGACCGATTAGCGAGACCATCGAGCTCGTCGACGAACTCTACGCGCGGCTGCGACTCATGGGCCGCGATGACGACGATGAGATCAGCTACGACGGCATGCCCGTGACGACTCCTGCCGAGGAACGGGTTAGCGACGAGTAGTGCCGGCGGTGAATGGGCACGGTCGCGCTAGCCGCGCGTCGTGCGCCATTCGGTGCCCTCAGCGACGGCACGCGCCGCCCCCGAAGTGATCGTCGCGATGCGCCCGTCGAGGGCGGCGCGGGCGGCCTCGGTGTCGTCGATGGCGAGCCGGAGGTGGGCCGAAGTGTCGTACGTCGTATCGACGACTTCGATCCCGGCTGCGCGAAGTTCGTGCTCCCAGCGACCAGCCTCGGCAACCGGTGCCTCGAGCGTGAACAGCGCGAGTCGGGCCCGCGTGGCAAAGCTCGCTCGCGCCAGGGTGGCCGAAACCGCCTCGGAGTAGGCCCGCACGAGGCCACCTGCTCCGAGCAGCACGCCGCCGAAGTACCGCACGACCACCGCGACCACGTCGGAGAGATCGGGCGCCTCGCGGCCCTCAGGCACATGTTTCACGAGCGCGTCGAGCATCGGCATCCCCGCGGTGCCCGACGGCTCGCCATCGTCGTTTGATCGCCGGAGTTCTCGCTCGGGGCCGATGACGAACGCGGTGCAGTGGTGCCGAGCGAGTCGATGCTCCGCCCGCACGAGCTCGACCTGCTCGCGCGCATCCGTCTCTGACTCCACCCTCGCGAGATAACAGATGAACCGCGACCGCTTGATCTCGATCTCGTGGTCCTCATCGCGCACGAGCACGCTATACGGGCGGGGATCGGCCATTTCTTCAGAATACCTGGGCAAAACGGGCACAAAACTCAGCCCCGTAACGTTGTATAGATATGACGGGTTCGGAGATCCCGCCCCGAGACTCAGGAGGTACGCCAGATGACCACAACGCAGAACCTCGACGCCCGCTCGGCAACCGCGTCGTACACGGTGCCCGGTGTTGAGAAGGACACCGCCGCCGAGATCGCGACGTCGCTGCAGCAGCGGCTCAACGACCTCAACGAGCTGCACCTCACGCTCAAGCACGCGCACTGGAACGTGCAGGGCCCGAACTTCATCGCGGTGCACGAGATGCTCGACCCGCAGATTGACGCGATTCGTGCCTTCGCCGACGAGGTGGCGGAGCGCATCGTGACGCTCGGGTTCCCCGCCGTTGGCACGCCCGGCGCCCTCGTCGCCGCCCGTGACCACGACGACTACAACCTGCTGTTTGCGAACACGAGCAAGCACCTCGAAGAGATCGACGCGTTCTACGACCGGGTGATTCTCGGCTTCCGCGAGAGCATCGACCTCAGCGGTGAGCTCGACAAGATCACCGAAGACGTGCTTATCGGGCAGAGTCGCGAACTCGAGAAGTTCCAGTGGTTCGTCCGCGCGCACCTCGAAAAGTAGGCCGCACCGGCTGAACTCGGGTAACTCACCAGCGGCGCCCCTCCGAGGTCGGAGGGGCGCCGTAGTGTTGAGGGCATGGAACCTACACGTACCGTGCGACCATTCGAGGTGGTGAGCGAGTACCAGCCGGCGGGTGACCAGCCGCAGGCGATCGCGGAGCTCGCGCAGCGCGTCAACGCGGGCGAGACCGATATCGTGCTGCTCGGCGCGACGGGTACCGGCAAGTCGGCGACGACCGCGTGGCTCATTGAGCAGGTGCAGCGCCCAACGCTCGTGATGGCGCATAACAAGACGCTCGCGGCGCAGCTCGCGAATGAGTTTCGCCAGCTACTGCCCAACAATGCCGTCGAGTACTTCGTCTCGTACTACGACTACTACCAGCCTGAGGCGTACGTGCCGCAGAGCGATACGTTCATCGAGAAAGACTCCTCCATTAACGATGAGGTGGAGCGACTCCGGCACTCGGCGACGAATTCGCTGCTCTCGCGTCGCGACGTCGTCGTGGTTTCCACGGTTTCGTGCATCTACGGCCTCGGCAAGCCGGAGGAGTACTACGACCAGATGGTCGCGTTGCACGTCGGCGACGTGATTCCGCGCGAAGACCTCATTCGGCGATTCATCGGCATGCAGTACACGCGCAACGACGTCGCGTTCCAGCGCGGCACGTTCCGGGTGCGTGGCGACACGATCGAGATCATTCCGGTCTATGAGGAGCTCGCGGTGCGCATCGAGCTGTTTGGCGACGAGATCGACGCGATCTCGATGCTCAACCCGCTCACGGGCAATGTCGTGCGCGAGGCCGACTCCGTCAGCATCTTCCCTGGATCGCACTACGCGGCCGGCGACTCGGTCATGCACCGGGCGATGGACGGGATCCGCGATGAGCTCCGCTGGCGACTCGACGAACTGCGCGCACAAAACAAGCTCCTCGAGGCGCAGCGGCTTGAGATGCGCACGACGTTTGACCTCGAAATGATGGAGCAGATCGGGTTCACCTCGGGCATCGAGAACTATTCGATGCACATCGACGGCCGCCAGCCGGGGGAGCCGCCGCACTGCCTGCTCGACTACTTCCCCGACGATTTCCTGCTCGTGATCGACGAGTCGCACGTGACGGTGCCGCAGATCGGCGCCATGTACGAGGGCGATGCCTCGCGGAAGCGGACGCTCGTCGACTACGGGTTCCGGCTCCCGTCAGCGCTCGACAACCGCCCCCTGCGGTGGGACGAATTCACCGAGCGGATCGGCCAGACCGTCTACCTCTCGGCGACGCCCGGAAAGTACGAGCTCGCACGCGCCGACGGTGTCGTCGAGCAAATCATTCGGCCAACGGGACTCGTCGACCCGAAGATCGTCGTGAAACCGAGCAAGGGGCAGATCGATGACCTGCTCGAGAGCATCCAGGAGCGCATCGCGAAGCAGGAGCGCGTGCTTGTGACGACGCTCACGAAGCGCATGGCCGAAGAGCTCACCGACTTCCTCGGCGAGCACGGCGTTCGGGTGCGCTATCTCCACTCCGACGTCGACACATTGAAGCGTGTCGAGCTGCTGAGCGAACTGCGCGCCGGCGTGTATGACGTGCTCGTGGGCATCAACCTGCTGCGCGAGGGACTCGACCTGCCCGAGGTATCGCTCGTCGCGATTCTCGATGCCGACAAGGAGGGGTTCCTGCGTTCGGCGACCTCGCTCATTCAGACGATTGGCCGGGCCGCCCGCAACGTCTCGGGCGAAGTGCACATGTACGCCGACAAGGAGACCGAGGCGATGCGCTTCGCGATCGAGGAGACCGATCGCCGGCGCGAGAAGCAGATTGCCTACAACACGGAGCACGGCATCGACCCCCAGCCGCTGCGCAAGAAGATCAACGACATCACGGCGGTGCTCGCGCGTGAGAGCGAAGAGACTCGCGAGCTGCTTGCCGACCGGGGCGTGGATACGCGACGCAAGGCCGCGCCGAACCTGCGGCACGAGGGCCTCGCGGCAGAGGGAGCCGATCAGCTCGAGCAGATGATCGCCGACCTGAACGAGCAGATGCTCGCCGCGGCGGGGGAGCTGAAGTTCGAGCTCGCCGCCCGGCTACGCGATGAGTTGAGCGATCTCAAGAAGGACCTCCGCAATATGGAACGGGCAGGACACGCGTGACGGCTGACAGGTTCGCACCGCTGACGCAGTTCGATCTCACGGCGCTCTCGCGGCGTGGCGGTTCGCTGATTGGTGCCTTCCGCTCGGCGCGGGCGACCGGCATCGTGGTGCTGGCGATCAGCTCGATCCTCGGCCTCATCACTATTGCGACGCTAGCGGGCTCAATCGTGCAGCTCGTGACGGGCGTCGATCGCACCGACTTTGCGGGCCCGACGGCGGCGCGGCTCACGGCGATCCCGGGCGCGGTGTTTTCGCTCGTCCTCCTCGGGGTCGCGGTGTTCTTCGTCGTACGGTTTTTCAATGCGGGATTCCGGCGTCAAAGGATGGCCGAGTTCGCGCGCACGAACGGGCTCGAGTTTGTCGGCTACCGGTCGGGTGCACAGCTGCGAGGCGTGGGTTTCCAGGCGCCCGGCGACGCTCGCTGGCACGAACACGTTGTGCGAGGGAGCCTGCCGGGAGCTCGGTTTGAAGTCGGGAACTTCGAGGTCACCGAGCAGTCGAAGTCTCGCAGTGGCAAGTCGCGCACGACGACGGTCGTGCGGTTCGCGTACCTGGCGGTTCGGCTGCCGGTGAAGCTGCCCCACACGTTCTTTGACGCCACCCAGAACGGGAAGTGGCGGGTCTTTGGCACCGACCTCGTGCGCTGGGACCTCGAGGGCGATTTTCCCTCGCAGTTCCGCACCTTTACCGAGCGAGGGCGCGAGCGCGACATGCTCGAGATCATCACACCCGACGTGATGCAGATCTTCTCCGACCACGGGCTCGACCATGACATCGAACTGACGGGCGACTTGCTGATACTCATGCGGCCGGGCGCGAACGTCGCCGACCCGGCGACGATCGGGGAACTGCTCGGCGTCGGCAGCACGGTGGCGTCGAAGCTCGACGAGCGCCTCCGGAGTTGGCAGCGACCCGGGCAGGAAAGGAACCACCCATGACGACGACCGACGGCGCATTCACCCGGTTCGACCTCTCGCCCCTTCGGGGAAGCAAGATCCCGTTTGGCCGGTTGCTGCTCGCGATGTTCCAGCACGCGACGTCGCAGTCACTCGCGAGCGTGACGGCGCTCATCATCGGCACCGGCATGGTGATTCGCACGCTCGTCGGCGGCACGAGCGGGTTCCTGGCCCTGCTCGGGGCGTTCGTGCTCGTGACCGGCGTCGTGCTCGCGTTTACGGCCGTCATCACTGCCCGGCGCCAACTGCGGCTCGCGGCATTCGCCGAACGCAACGGGCTTGACTTCACCGCCCGTGCCGACGGCGTCAGGTATCCGGGCGCGGCCTTTGAGATTCGCGGAGACCGGCACACGCACACGGGCGTCGTCTCGGGCACCGCGCGGGGCGGTGCCTTCGCGATCGGCAACTACAAGGTAACGCGCCGGAAGCGCGACAGCGATGGCGGCCACACCACGACCACGGTGACCGAGTTCGGCTATCTCGTAACGTCCGTGGCGCTGCGGCTCCCGCGCATCCTGCTTGACGCGAAGGGGAACGGCACGCTGGCGCTGAACCGCCACGGACTCGTGAAGTGGGATCTCGAGGGCGACTTCCCGGTCGCCTTCACCACGATGTGCGTGCCAGGACAAGAGCGCGACATGCTCGAGGTGCTGGCCCCCGACGTCATGCAGGTGTTTTCTGACTACCTCACCGACTTCGACATCGAAATTATCGGAAGCCGACTGTTTCTCATGCGCAAGGATCGGCACACCGCCGCGCCCGGCGAGATCGCGGCGTACCTCGCGGCCGCCGACCGGCTCGTCGTCGAGCTCGTCGAACGCCTGCCATTCCATCGCATCGGGCCGACGGGATAGGCTGCTCGGCCTGCGCCGCAAGCGAATTTCGGCGATCGTGTCGCAGGCCCGGCGTACCCTTGACGGGTGCCGAAGACTACCGCGAACACCAGCCAGCTCACCTCGTTGCGTGTGCAGCACGCGAGGGTACACAACCTGAAGAACGTCGACGTCGAGGTTCCCCGCGACAGCCTCGTCGTGTTCACGGGCCTGTCGGGCTCCGGCAAGTCATCGCTCGCATTCGACACCGTCTTTGCCGAGGGGCAGCGCCGCTACGTCGAGTCGCTCTCGTCGTATGCGCGCATGTTCTTGGGGCAGGTCGACCGCCCCGACGTCGATTTCATCGAGGGCCTGAGCCCAGCGGTGTCGATCGACCAGAAGTCGACGAACCGCAACCCCCGGTCGACCGTTGGCACGATCACCGAGATTTACGACTACATGCGCCTGCTCTGGGCGCGCGTCGGAACGCCGCACTGCCCGGAGTGCGGTGAGAAGATTCAGGCATCGACGGTGCAGCAGATCGCCGACACGCTCATGGAGCTCGAGCGCGGCACTCGGTATCAGGTGTTGGCGCCCGTCGTGCAGCAGAAGAAGGGCGAGTTCGTCGACCTGCTGCAGTCGCTCTCGCAGCAGGGTTTCGTTCGTGCTCTCGTCGACGGCGAGCGGGTGCAGTTGTCGAACCCGCCGACGCTGAAGAAGTCGTATAAGCACGATATTTCGGTCATCGTCGACCGCCTCGTCGCGAGCGATGACCTGCTCGGCCGCCTCACCGACTCACTCGAGACCGCGCTGCGGCTCGCGAACGGGCGAGTGCTGATTCAGTACGTTGACGCCGAGGGCGAGGCTGCCGAAGAGTCGTTCTCCGAGAACCTTGCGTGCCCGAACGGGCATCAGCTCGCCCTCACCGAGATCGAGCCCCGTACGTTCTCGTTCAACGCGCCGTTCGGCGCGTGCCCCACGTGCGACGGTCTTGGCATTCGCATGGCGGTCGACGAGGAACTCATGATCGGCGACCCAGAAGCATCGATCGCCGACGGGGCGATCCTGCCGTGGTCGTCGCAGGGTAAGTCGCTCTACCAGTACTACGAGCGGCTGCTCCACGGGGTCGCCGACGAGCTCGGCTTCGACCTGACGACGCCGTGGCGCAAGCTACCGAAGCAGGTGCAGCAGACACTGCTGCGGGGGAAGGACTTCAAGGTTCGGGTCAAGTACCGGAACCGCTTCGGTCGGTCGGTCACCTACTCGTCGGGCTTTGAGGGCGTGATTCCCTACATTGAACGCCAGTTCGCCGAGGCGGACTCCGACGCGAAGCGCGATCGGTGGTCGCAGTTCCTGCGTGAGGTGCCGTGCCCGGCCTGTGATGGCACGCGCCTCCGCCCCGAGGTGCTCGCGGTCACGGTCGCCGGCAAGTCGATCGCTGACGCCACCTTCATGTCGCTCGACGACGCGCTCGAGTTCTTCACGAACATCGACCTCACCGAGCGCGAGGCGAAGGTCGGCGCGCAGGTGTTGCGGGAGCTGCGGTCCCGCCTCGAGTTTCTTACCGAGGTCGGCCTCAGCTACCTCGACTTGGCACGCTCGGCGGGCTCACTTTCGGGCGGGGAGGCGCAGCGTATCCGCCTCGCGACGCAGATCGGCGCGGGGCTCACGGGTGTGCTGTACGTGCTCGACGAACCATCGATCGGGCTGCATCAGCGCGACAACCGTCGACTCATCGAGACGCTCGAGAAGCTTCGCGACCTCGGCAACACGCTCATCGTCGTCGAGCACGACGAGGATACGATTCGCACCGCCGACTGGATCGTCGACATCGGCCCCGGCGCCGGCGAGTTCGGAGGCGAAGTCGTCCACTCGGGCAGCTACGAAGGGCTCATCAAGAATTCGAAGTCGATCACGGGCGACTATCTCGCGGGTCGACGTGAGATCACGACGCCGTCGAAGCGCCGCAAGATCGATAAGAAGCGCAAGCTCACCGTCGTCGGTGCCCGAGAGAACAACCTGAAGAACGTCACGGTCGACTTCCCACTGGGTGTCTTCACGGCGGTGACCGGCATCTCGGGCTCGGGCAAGTCGTCGCTCGTGAACGACGTGCTCGAGAAGGTACTCGCAAACAAGCTGAACGGCGCTCGTCAGGTGCCGGGCAAGCACACGCGAGTCAACGGCATCGACCAGCTCGATAAGGTCGTGCACGTCGACCAGGCGCCCATCGGGCGCACGCCGCGCTCGAACCCGGCTACTTACACGGGCGTGTTCGACCGCATCCGGAACCTGTTCGCCGAGACACCCGAGGCGAAGGCTCGCGGCTACCAGGCGGGACGCTTCTCGTTCAACGTCAAGGGTGGCCGCTGCGAGGCCTGCCACGGTGACGGCACCCTGAAGATCGAGATGAACTTCCTGCCCGACGTCTACGTGCAGTGCGAGACCTGCCACGGCAAGCGGTACAACCGCGAGACGTTGCAGGTGCTCTACAAGGGCAAGAACATCGCCGAGGTACTCGAGATGCCGATCGACGAGGCCGCCGAGTTCTTCGCGCCGATCACGTCGATTCACCGGTACCTCCGCACGCTGGTCGACGTGGGGCTCGGATACGTGCGGCTCGGGCAGGCGGCGACGACGCTCTCGGGTGGCGAGGCGCAGCGGGTGAAGCTCGCGACCGAACTCCAGAAGCGCTCGAACGGCCGCACGGTCTACGTGCTCGACGAGCCGACGACTGGCCTTCACTTCGAAGACGTGCGGAAACTTCTGCTCGTGCTCGAGGGGCTCGTCGAGAAGGGCAACACGGTCATCGTCATCGAGCACAACCTCGACGTGATCAAGAGCGCCGACTGGGTGATCGACATGGGCCCCGAGGGCGGAGCGGGAGGCGGCACGGTCGTCGCCGAGGGCACGCCCGAGGATGTCGCGACCGTGCCCGACAGCGCGACGGGGGAGTTCCTCGCCGAACTGCTCGGCATCGCCAGATCGTCGTGAGCACCTACCTCGACTGGCGACCGAAGCCGGCGGATATCCCGAACGCCCCGGGGGTCTACCGCTGGCTCGATGCTGGCGGGCGAATCCTCTACGTCGGGAAGGCGAAGCGGCTGCGGCAGCGACTCGCGAACTATTTCGCGCCGCTCGAGACGCTGCCGGAGCGGACGCGACGCATGGTCACGACCGCCGCGAGTGTTCGCTGGACGGTCGTGCAGAACGAGATCGAGGCGCTGCAGCTCGAGTACACGCTCATTCAGGAGTACGCGCCGCCGTTCAACGTGCGGCTGAAAGACGACAAGTCGTACCCGTTCATGGCGATCACGCTCGCCGATGAGTCGCCGAGGGTCATGGTGACACGGAACACGAAGCTGCGCGGGGCCCGGTACTTCGGCCCGTATCCGAAGGTGTGGGCGGTCAACGAGGCGATCGACCTCATGATTCGCGTCATGCCGATTCGCACCTGCAATGATTCGAACTATCGCCGGGCCATGCAGTCGGGCAAGCCCTGTTTCGCGGGCCAGATCGGGCGGTGCGGCGGACCCTGCAGCCAGACCGTTTCGATCGAGGAGCACCGAGCTCGCGTCGACGAGTTCGTGCGCATCATGGAGACATACGACCGGGGCATCCTCGACCAGCTCACGAACGAGATGCGGGCGGCTGCCGAAGAGTTTCGGTACGAGGACGCTGCGAGGCTTCGCGACCGCATTTCGGCGTTCGAGGCGGTGCTCTCGAAATCGGCGGTTGTGCTCCCCGACAACGCCGACGCTGACGTCTACGGCATCGCCGAGGACGAGCTCGCGGCCTCGGTGCAGCTGTTTTCCGTGCGCCGCGGCCGAATCCGCGGCGTGCGCGGTTGGGTGCTCGACAAGGAGCTCGACGTCGACACGGGCACGCTCGTGCAGCAGGTGTTGCAGGACGTCTACGGGGCGCAGGAGCAGGTGCCGGCGCGCGAGGTCATCGTGCCGACGCTGCCCGACGACCACCAGGCACTCGCCGAGGTGCTCGCGAAGATTCGCGGCGCGAAGGTCGCCCTGCGCACGGCCCAGCGCGGCGTCAAAGCCGAGCTGCTGAAGACCGCGCAGGTGAACGCACTCGAAGCCCTCAAACAGTACAAGCTCAAGCGCACGGCCGATTTCGTGGCCCGCACCGATGCGCTGAACGACCTGCGTGAATCCCTCGGGATGGCCGAAGCACCCCTGCGCATCGAGTGCTACGACGTCTCGCATCTGCAGGGCACGGGCGTCGTCGCCTCGATGGTCGTGTTCGAAGACGGGCTCCCGAAGAAGCGCGACTATCGGCGCTTCAACATCGCGAACACGACCGACGACACCGATTCGATCTACCAGGTGCTCACGCGCAGGCTCGCACACCTCGACGAGGCAGAATCGCGGCAGGAGGGCGACAAGTTCGCCTACCGGCCACAGCTGCTGCTCATCGATGGCGGCCAGCCACAGGTGGCCGCCGCGAAGCGGGCCCTCGACGAAGCTGGCGTCGGCGAGATCGCGATCGTGGGCATCGCGAAACGGCTCGAGGAGCTCTGGCTTCCCGACGACGATTTCCCCGTGATCCTGCCACGCTCGTCCGAAGCACTGTTCCTCGTGCAGCGGCTCCGTGACGAGGCGCATCGATTCGCGATCACGGCGCAGCGAAAATCGCGGGGGAAGGACATCCGGTCGCAGCTCGCCGATGTTCCGGGGCTCGGGCCGGCGCGCATCCGCGAGCTCCTGCGACACTTCGGCTCGGTGAAGCGGCTGCGGGAGGCGAGCGAATCCGAGCTCTGCGAGGTGAAGGGCATTGGGGCCGCGACGGCCGAGGCGATTCGAGCCGCGCTTTCGCCGAGAAACTCAGGCGAGACTCGGTAGGCTGGCTCCGAACGGCGGCGCCGTGACAACCTTCCCCGGCGTGAGGAGCACAGCGTGACTTTTGGCGGAAATGACCCGACCGTGCCGGCCCAGGTGGGCGGCGAGGAACGGCAAGAAATTACCATCGTGACCGGTATGTCCGGCGCGGGCCGTTCCACTGCGCTCAAAGGGTTCGAGGATCTCGGCTGGTTCGTCGTCGACAACCTGCCGCCGCAGATGATTCGGCCCCTGGTCGAGGTCGCAGCCAAGGCGCGCGACTCACTGCCGAAGCTCACGGTCGCGGTCGATATTCGCGGGGGCAAGCTGCTTGAGCAGTTCGACTCGTTCGTCAACGAACTGCGGAAGACCCACGAGGTCTACGTGCTGTTCCTCGACGCGACAAACGACACGCTCGTGCGGCGCTACGAGTCGTCGCGACGGCCGCACCCGATGCAGGAAGACGGCGACACGATTCTCGACGCCCTCGAGCGCGAACGCGTGCGCCTGCGCGAGATCCGCAGCATGGCCGACATCATCATCGATACCTCCGAACTCAACGTGCACGAGCTCGCGCGGCGCATTTCGGAGCGGTTCGGCGCGCCCGACCAGGACCGCATCCGTCTGACCGTCATGAGCTTCGGCTTCAAGTACGGGCTCCCGGTCGACGCCGACCTCGTACTCGACATGCGATTTCTGCCAAACCCATTCTGGAATCCGGAGTTGCGCCCGTACAACGGCCGTGACAAGCGGGTTTCGGAGTACGTGCTCGCACAGCCGGGTGCGCGCGAGTTCGCCGACAACTTCCTCGCCATGATCGAGCCCGTGCTTTCGGGGTATTCCCGAGAGAACAAGCGGCACGCACTCATCGCGGTGGGATGTACCGGCGGCAAGCATCGGTCGGTCGCGATGACGGAGTATCTCGCGAACCAACTGCGGGGTCGCGACGACGTGGCGATCTCGGTGAAGCACCGCGATCTCGGGCGGGAGTAGCGCGGGGGTACGATTGCCCTCGTTCATTTTTCGCCGCAGGAAGGATTCGACCGTGTCGCTCACCGACAAAGTGAAGCGGGAGCTCAATGGAGTCAACCCGGGATCGAATCTCGCGAGGGCCGCGCAGATCTCGAGCATCTTTCGCTTTTCGGGCGCGCTGCAGATGATCTCGGGACGCTACGTGATCGAGGCCGAGCTCGACTCGGAGCCGCTCGCGATGCGTCTCGCGCACGAGCTCTCGGCGATTTACGGTGCCCGCCCACGCATCTCTCGCAGCGCTGGCGGCGTCGCGGGGGAGCCGCACACGTACCTCGTGCGGGTGCTCGACCAGGGCGAGACGCTCGCGCGACAGACCGGGCTCATGGATGCGCGGGGCCGCATCGTGCGCGGGCTCCCGAACCGGCTGACGCTCGGCACTGCCGACGTGCTCGCCGCCATTTGGCGCGGTGCGTTCATTGCCGCCGGCACGCTCACCGATCCGGGTCGCTCGGCATCCCTCGACATCGTGTGCTCAAACCGTGAGACGGCGATGGCGCTCGTCGGGGCCGCGGGGCGGCTTGGGATCTCTGCGAAGCAGCGCGAGGTACGCGGCGTGAACCGCGTCGTGCTGCGTGAGGCCGAGGCGATCAACCAAACGCTGTCGGTCATGGGGGCAAAACAGGTGCTTGCCGAGTGGGAGGCGCTGCGCCAACGCCGCGAGACCCGAGCGACCGCGAACCGGCTCGTGAACTTCGACGACGCGAACCTCCGCCGCTCAGCGCAGGCGGCCGTCGCCGCGTGTGCGCGAGTCGAGCGCGCCTTTGAGATTCTCGGAGATGCCGTGCCCGACCATCTGCGTCAGGCGGGCGAGCTTCGCCTTGCCTACCGCGAGGCATCGCTCGACGAACTCGGCCAGCGGGCCGACCCACCGATGACCAAGGATGCGGTGGCCGGGCGGGTGCGTCGCCTGCTCGCGCTCGCCGACCGCGAGGCTTCGCTGCGAGGGATTGACAACACCTCGGCGAGCGTTCCCGAGGGCGACCTGCTCGAATAGGCGCCCGTGCGAGGTTTCTGTGAGAGACGATCACGGAAACTGGGTAGCGTTGTTCCAGTGGGGTTCTGAATTCCCCACGCTTTATTGCGCACCTATTGAAGGAGCAAATGTGACCAAGATCGCCATTAACGGGTTCGGCCGGATCGGCCGCAGCTACGCCCGAGCTCTGCTCGACGGCAGCCACCCGAATCTTGAGCTTGTCGCCATTAACGACCTCACCGACAACGCGACCCTCGCGCACCTGCTGAAGTACGACTCGACCTCGGGCGTGCTGAAGACCGAGGTGTCGCACGATGAGGACAGCATCGTCATCGGCGGCCACCACGTGCACGCCCTTGCCGAGGCCGACCCCTCGCGGTTGCCCTGGGCCGACCTCGGAGTCGAACTCGTGCTTGAGTGCACGGGCCGCTTCAACGACCCCGCGAAGGCGCAGGCACACCTCGACGCGGGTGCGAAGAAGGTACTGCTTTCGGCACCCGCGAAGGGCGACGCCCCGACGTTCGTGTTCGGCGTGAACCACACCGACTACAACCCCGAGACCGACCACATCATCTCGAACGCGTCGTGCACCACCAACTGCCTGGCGCCGCTCGCGAAGGTGCTGCAGGACAGCTTCGGCATCGAGTCGGGGCTCATGACGACCGTGCACGCGTACACGGCCGATCAGCGCCTCCAGGATGCGCCGCACAGCGACCTTCGCCGTGCCCGCGCCGCCGCGCTCAACATCATCCCGACCTCGACGGGTGCGGCGAAGGCAATCGGTCTCGTGCTGCCGGAGCTCAAGGGCAAGCTTGACGGCTACGCGCTGCGTGTTCCGGTCGAGACCGGCTCGATCACCGACCTCACCGTGAAGCTCTCGCGAGAGGCGACCGTCGACGAGATCAACGCCGCGTACAAGGCCGCGGCCGAAGGTCCGTTCAAGGGCATCCTGAAGTACAACGAGGAGCCGATCGTGTCGCGCGACATCGTCGGCGAGAACCACTCCTCGATCTACGACGCGCCGCTCACCAAGGTGATCGGTGACCTCGTGAAGGTGTCGAGCTGGTACGACAACGAGTGGGGTTACACCGAGCGTCTTATGGACTTCTCGGCCTACGTTGCCGAGCAGCTCTAACCGTTCACGACCACCATCGAGGGAGACCACTATGCCTCTGCGCACGCTCGAAACGCTCGGCGATCTCGCCGGGAAGCGGGTACTCGTCCGCTGCGACCTCAATGTGCCGCTCAAGGACGGTGAGATTACCGATGATGGCCGGGTCCGCGCTTCGCTGCCGACCCTGCGTCGGCTCATCGAGGCCGGTGCGAAGGTCATCGTCATCTCGCACCTCGGCCGCCCGAAGGGCGAGCCGAACCCCGAGTATTCGCTTGAGCCCGCTGCCAAGCGGCTCGGTCGACTACTCGACCAAGACGTGCAGCTCGCGCCCGACACCGTTGGGGAGGGTGCTCGCGCGCTGGTCGAGGGGCTCGAGGACGGTCAGGTGATCGTGCTCGAGAACCTGCGCTTCAACGCGGGCGAGACGAGTAAGGACGACGGTGAACGTCGTGCCTTCGCCGAGGAACTCGCGAAGTTTGGTGACGCGTTCGTCTCCGACGGATTCGGCGTCGTGCACCGCAAGCAGGCTTCGGTCTACGAACTCGCCGAGCTGCTGCCGTCGGCGGCGGGCACGCTCGTCGCCAACGAGGTCGAGCAGCTCGGTCGTGTTGTGAACGACCCCGCGAAGCCGTTCACGGTCGTCCTCGGCGGTTCGAAGGTCTCCGACAAGCTCGGCGTCATCGAAAACCTGCTGCCGCGGGTCGACCGGCTCGTGATCGGTGGCGGCATGCTATTCACCTTCCTTGCGGCGCAGGGACACTCGGTCGGCAAGTCGCTGCTCGAGGCTGACCAGCTCGAGACCGTTCGCGGCTACCTCGCCGAGGCGCGCGAGCGCGGCGTTGAACTGCTGCTCCCGACCGACATCGTTGTGGCAGAGAAGTTCGCGGCCGATGCCGCCCACGAGGTGGTTCCCGCCGACGCGATCGAGTTGTCGTCGTTCGGTGCGGAGGGCCTCGGGGTCGACATCGGCCCGGACTCGGCCAAGGCGTACGCCGAGGCCATCCGCACCTCGAGCACGGTGTTCTGGAACGGCCCCATGGGCGTGTTCGAGTTCCCGGCATTCGCCGACGGCACGCAGCAGGTCGCCCAGGCGCTCACCGAGGTCGACGGGCTCTCGGTCGTCGGCGGCGGCGACTCGGCGGCGGCCATCCGCACGCTCGGCTTCGCTGACGACGAGTTCGGCCACGTGTCGACCGGCGGCGGCGCGAGCCTGGAACTCATCGAAGGGAAGCGACTTCCCGGTCTGGAGGTACTCGGATGGTAACGACGCGCACGCCCCTCATGGCGGGCAACTGGAAGATGAACATGACGCATCTCCAGGCGATCGCATTCGTACAGAAGCTCGCGTGGACGCTGAAGGACGCCGACCACGACTACGACCAGGTCGAGGTCGCCGTGTTCCCGCCGTTCACCGACCTGCGCAGCGTGCAGACGCTCGTCGAGTCCGACAAGCTGCAGCTCGCGTACGGTGGCCAGGACCTCTCAAAGCACGACTCGGGCGCTTACACGGGGGATATCTCCGGCGAGTTTCTCGCGGCGCTTGGCGCGAAGTACGTGCTCGTCGGGCACTCGGAACGGCGCACCATTCACGGTGAAGATGATGACGAGTGCCGCGCGAAGGTGCAGGCCGCGTTGAAGCACGGGCTCCTCCCCGTGCTCTGTGTTGGCGAGACCCTCGAGCAGCGTGAGGCGACCGACACGCCGTGGGACGTCGCCACGACCCAGCTCGCGGCCGCACTCACCGACCTTCCGGAGTCGGCCGAGATCGTGGTTGCCTACGAACCCGTGTGGGCGATCGGTACCGGCAAGGTGGCGACCGCCGAGCAGGCCCAGGAGGTGTGCGGCGCGATCCGTGGCGCACTTCGTGAACTGATCGGGGAGGAGCGGGCCGCGGCCACGCGCATCCTGTACGGCGGTTCGGTGAAGCCCGACAACGTCGTAAGCATCATGCGCGAGCCCGACATCGACGGTGCGCTCGTGGGTGGCGCGAGCCTGAAGATCGACGATTTTTCGTCGATTGTTCGATACCGCAGCCACGTCGGCGCCTAGCAGCAACGTGTCGCCTATACTCGGACGAGGCCCATTTTGGGCCCGTCCGAGTATTGGTTTTTGAGAGGACTTCGTGGATACTCTGCTCGTCATCCTGCAGGTGGTGCTCGCGGTCACGAGTGTGCTGCTGATCCTGTTCATCCTGTTGCACCGCGGCAAGGGCGGCGGCCTGAGCGACATGTTCGGCGGCGGCGTGACCTCGAGCGCGCAGTCATCCGGCGTGGCCGAGAAGAACCTCAACCGGCTCACCGTGTGGACCATGGTGATCTGGGGGCTCGCGATTATCGTCATCGGAATTCTCACGAAGTTCGCGACGCCGGTCGCGTAGCCGGAAAACGAGGGCGCGGCCGCGGGGCATCCCCGCAGCCGCGTCCTCGTTTCCGCCTAGTTCGACGTACCGAGCGCAGCCGAGTCGGCGTACACGCGCACCTCGCGCACCGCCCGGATACGCCCGAGCGGCGACTCCTGCGGCGTCGCGGTACCTGAACGAGCGAGCGTGAGGGCCTGCGCCTTCGACTCGCCGGTCGCAAACAGCCAGGCTCGCTGTGCCGCGTCGAGCGCGCGGTACGTGAGCGTGAGGCGGCGCGGCGGCGGCTTGGGGGAGTCCTCGACTGCGACGACGAGTGCGTTCGACTCGGCGGGCAGCTGCCCGGGAAACAGCGACGCGGTGTGGCCGTCGGGCCCCATGCCGAGGAGGGCGAGGTCGAGGCTCGGCACCCCGTCAGTGCCCTGCGGTGACGCGTGGCGTACGAAGCGCTGTTCGTAGTCGGCGGCCGCCGCCTCGATCTCGAGCCCAAGGTCGTCGGAGCCGGCAATGTGGAGTCGGCTCGCGTCGAAGCCGTCAGCGGCGCGCATGGCGGCGACGACGGGCGTGGCGTTCCGGTCGGCGCCTCCGCGCGGAACGAAGCGCTCATCGACAAACCACACGTGGAGCCGCGACCAGTCGAGGCCCGCGGCATTGCCAGCGGTCACGATAGCCGGGACGACACGATCGGCGACCGAGCCACCGGAGACGCCGAGGTGCGCGACGCCAGCCGCGTCGATGCGCTCACCGAGCACGGCGACGGCATCAGAAGCGAGGCGCTCGGCAAGCGCCTCCGGCAACTCCAGCGCGATGATCTCAGCATCGGCGAGTGCGACGGTCATCGTTCCCGCTCCGTAAGCTCGGGGTTCGCCCGGGCGATCTCGGGCACGCCCTCGTTCAGCACGGTCGCGTAGACGGGATCGACCGCGAGGGAGCGGAGCTCCTCACTGAGCACCGAGTAGCGGTTGCGAATTGTGAGGGGCACGATCTGGTCGGGCTGATCGGGCTGGCTGAGGATCGCGGTGTCGGCGGCCGTGCGCTCGAGCTCGATAACCCCGTCTGCCCGGTGCAGCCGCACGGAGCGAAGGTTCCCCGCGATGTCGTCATCGGAGTGACGGAGCGCCACGTCGACACCGAGGTAGTGCCCGAGCCAGCCGGCCATGAGCAGTGTGCTCGTCGTGAGATTCCGGTACGTCACCTCGGCGCGCGTGATCGGATCGTACGGCGGTTGGTCGAGCACCGAGGCGAGCTGGGCGCGCCACCGGGTGATGCGAGCCCAGGCGAGGTTGGTGTCACCGTCCTCGTAGCCGTCCGACAGCGCGGCCAGCGTCGCGAAGGGCTGATCGACGTCGAAGCTGTCGACGATCCGAAGCTGCGCGAGCGCACCGAGCGGGTTCTGCGCGGGGTCGGTCTCACTGCAGTCTGGCCACCACGTGACGACCGGAGCGTCGGGTAGCAGCAGCGGCTGCACGAGTGAGGCGGGGTCCTCCGCGGTGCCGCCGCTCGCGTGGAGCACGACGACGTCGCTCGCGCCCGCATCCGAACCCACACGAATCTCGGCGTCGAGACGAGACCCCTCGCCGCCCGGATACGTGTGCACCACGATGACGCGCATGGGGTGTTCGCCCGATGCCTCGTTCGTCGCGCGAATGGCGTCTTCGTTCACGTCGTGCGCGTTCACCACGACGAGCGTGAGCACGCGACCGAGCGCGATCGCGCCACCCTCCTCGCGCAGCTGGACAAGCTGGCGGGCGATTTCTGACGAGTTCGTATCGTCGAGTGTGCGGATCACGGGCGCCTCCAGGTTCTGCCGTCGCGAGCGAGAAGTTCGACCGCGGATGCTGGACCCCACGAACCCGGCGCGTACGGCTCCGGTGCAGGCAGGGTCGACCAGTACTCCTCGACCGGGTCGAGGATCTTCCAGGACAGCTCAACCTCTTCCTGCCGCGGGAACAGCGGCGGGTCGCCGAGGAGCACGTCGAGAATGAGTCGCTCGTACGCTTCGGGGCTCGACTCCGTGAAGGCATGGCCGTAGCCCATGTCCATGGTCACGTCGCGCACGCGCAGGCCGGGCCCCGGAACCTTCGATCCGAACCGCATCGTGACGCCCTCGTCGGGCTGGACCCGAATGACGAGTGCGTTCGGGCCGAGGGAGACCCGGTCGGCGGGGGAGAAGAGGTAGTCGGGCGCCTGCTTGAAGGTGACGGCGATCTCGGTCACCCGTCGCCCGAGGCGCTTGCCGGTGCGGAGATAGAACGGCACCCCGAGCCACCGCCGAGTATGGATCTCGAGGCGCATCGCCGCGAAGGTCTCTGTCGTCGATTCGGGGTTCATCCCCTCCTCTTCGAGGAATCCCGGCACGTACACGCCGCCCTGCCAGCCCGCCGAATACTGCCCGCGGGCCGTCGTGGCGGCGAGGTCGTCGCCGAGGTGCACGGCCGAGAGCACCTTCTCTTTCTCGGCACGGAGGTGTTCCGCGGCGAAGCTCAGTGGCTCCTCCATTGCGGTGAGCGCGAGGAGCTGCAGCAGGTGGTTCTGGATGACGTCGCGGGCCGCGCCCACGCCGTCGTAGTACCCGGCTCGTCCCGCGACGCCGATGTCCTCTGCCATCGTGATCTGCACGTGGTCGACCCAGTTCGCGTTCCAGAGTGGCTCGAACATCGTGTTCGCGAAGCGAAGCGCGAGCATGTTCTGCACGGTCTCTTTGCCGAGGTAGTGGTCGATGCGGAAAATCGAGTCGCTCGGGAACACACCCTCGACGATGCCGTTGAGTTCCCGTGCTGACTCGAGGTCGTGGCCGAACGGCTTCTCGATAATGACGCGACGCCACGAGCCCTTCGGCGCCTCGGTGAGGCCGGAGGCGCGAAGCTGCCCGGTCACCTCGGCGAACGAGCGCGGCGGAATCGACAGGTAGAACGCGTAGTTACCGCGAGTGCCACGCTCGAGGTCGAGCCGTGCGAGCGTGTCGCGCAGTCGCGTGAACGCCGCGTCGTCGTCGAAGTCGCCCGAGACGAAGCGGATGCCCTTCGAGAGCTGCAGCCAGACCTCCTCGTTCCACTCGGTGCGCGCGTGGGCCTCGGCGCTCTCGCGCACGAAGTTCCGGAACTCGTCGTCGCTCCACTCGCGTCGACCGAAGCCGACGATGCCGAACGACGGCGACAGGAGACCGCGATTCGCGAGGTCATAGACCGCCGGCAACAGCTTCTTGCGGCTGAGGTCACCGGTGACACCGAAGAACACGAGGTTGCTCGGGCCCGAAATGCGATCGAGGCGCCGCTCGCCAGCCGGGCGAAGCGGATTGGTGCTCGGTGGGGTGGACAGGGGCACGATCTAGATTTCTCCGAGGAGTCGCACGAGCTGCTGCACGCCCCCGGTCTCGTCCGTGAGGTTGAGCTGGAGCACGGGCATCCCGTGGTCGGCGAGCACCGAGGCGTCGCCGGCCGCCTGGGCGTGGATGAGCCCGCCGTACGAGAAGGGGCGGTCGGGAATTGCGATCTCGGCCTTCGAATCGGTGGTGATCTGCAGGAACACGCCGACGCGGGGGCCGCCCTTGTGGAACTGCCCCGTCGAGTGGAGGAAGCGGGGACCCCAGCCGAAGGTCACGGGGCGGCGGGCGCGGTGCGCCACGGCGTCGCGGATCTGCGTGAGTTCGCCAAGCCCGAGGCGGTTTGCGTAGGCCTGAATCGCGACGTAGCCACCCTCGGGAAGCTGAGCAAGCAGCGACTCGATGGCGCCGAGCACGGTCGACTGGTTTGCGGTGACCGCGTCGCTGCCGCGCACCTCGATGTCGCCCTCCGTGAACGCGGGCGCCGTCGGTGCCGGCGTCTCGTCGAGCAGCGCACGCGCAGCGACCTTGGCCGACTCGACGTCGGGCTGGTCGTACGGGTTGATGCCGAGGAGCTGCCCCGCGACCGCCACGGCGACCTCCCACAGCAGCATCTGCTCGGGGAGCGAGCCCGAGACGTTGATCTCGTCGCCGAGCGCCGGTTCTGCCGCCGCATCCGCGACGAGTCGCACGACCTGAAGGTCAGGAATGGGAAGTCCGACCTCGGGCGCGTCCTGGCCGAGCACGACCGGGAGCAGGCCCTTGCCCTCCTTGCCCGTCGATTCGGCGATGAGCTGCTCGGCCCAGTCACCGAACCCAACGATGTCGGTGCCCTGCTCGACGACGCCGACATAGGTCTTCACCGGGTCACCGCCGGCGAGGGCGGCGCCAAGCACGAGGCCTGGGTTCTGCGGCGAGTCGGCTTCGAGGTCATCGACGACCGACGCGACCGGGGCGAGGAACGCACCGAGGTCGAGCCCGGCGAGCCCGGCCGGCACGAGGCCGAACGCGGTCATCGCCGAGAAACGACCGCCGACACTCGGGTCGGCGAGGAATACCCGGAAGCCTGCCGCCCTCGAGGCCTGCTCAAGCGGCGATCCCGGGTCGGTGACGATGAAGATCCGCTCGGTCGGGTCGATGCCCGCCTCGGTGAACGCGGCGACGAAGCTTCGTCGCTGCGAGTCGGTTTCGAGCGTCGAGCCCGACTTCGACGAGACGACGACCGCGGTTCGCTCGAGGTCGGTCTGCACCGACTCGGCGACCTGTCCGGGATCGGTCGAGTCGAGCACGACGAGCGGCAGGCCGGCGGTGCGGGTCATCACCTCGGGCGCGAGCGAGGAGCCGCCCATGCCGCACAGCACGATGCGGTCGACGCCCTTCGCCGCGAGGTCTGAGCGCAGCTGCGCGACCTCGTCGACCAGGGGAGCCGAGACCTGCGCGGCCTCGACCCAGCCGAGCCGCTTCGACGACTCATCCTCGGCGGCGGTACCCCAGAGCGTGTGATCCTTCGCGAACAATCGGCTCGCGAACTTCTCGCTCACGAGGCGATCGAGATGGCGTTGCACTGCCTCGGTGGCGGCGCCGGAGGTGGAAACCTTGATCGACATGGTGCGCTCCTTTGCGTCGGGTTACTTGTGCTGCGCGAGCTGGTCGGTGACGGTCTGCTGGAGTTCCGACCAGGCGACCTTGAACTTGTCGACGCCCTCGACCTCGAGCAGCTCGACGACCTCGGTGTACGAGACGCCGAGGGCATCGAGCTCATCGAGCAGGATGTTCGCGTCGTGGTAGCCGTCGGTGACGGTGTTGCCGGTGATCTCGCCGTGGTCGGCGACCGCGTTCAGGGTGCCCTCGGGCATCGTGTTCACGGTCTGCGGAGCGACGAGCTCGGTGACATAGAGGGTGTCGGGCAGCGAGGGATCCTTGACGCCGGTCGACGCCCAGAGCGGGCGCTGCAGGTGGGCGCCCTCAGACAGCAGCAGCTTGGCACGCTCCGAGGCGAACGATTCCTCGAACACCTGGTAGGCGAGTCGCGCGTTCGCGACGCCGGCCTTGCCCTTGAGGGCGGTTGCTTCATCGGTGCCGAGGGCATCGAGGCGCTTGTCGATTTCGACGTCGACGCGGCTCACGAAGAACGAGGCGACCGAGCGGATGCCCGAAAGGTCGTGGCCACGCTCGCGGGCCTGCTCGAGGCCGGTGAGGTACGCGTTGATGACCTCGCGGTAGCGGGGCAGCGAGAAGATGAGCGTCACGTTCACCGAGATGCCGCTCGCGATGGCCTCCGTGATTGCGGGCAGGCCCTCCTTGGTCGCGGGAATCTTGATCATGACGTTGCGGCGGTCGACGAGCTCCCAGAGCTGCTTCGCTTCGGCGATCGTTCCGTCGGTGTCGTTCGCGAGCAGCGGCGAGACCTCGATCGAGACACGGCCGTCTTCGCCGTTCGTGGCGTCGGCGAGCGGCGCGAACAGGTCGCAGGCGCTGCGCACGTCGGTCGTCGTGATGACGGTGATCGCCTCGTCGGTCGTCGCCGAGCCGGCGGCCAGCTCGCGCACCTGTGGCTCATAGGCGGCGCCGTTCTTCAGCGCGGCGGCGAAGATCGATGGGTTCGTGGTGACGCCGACGACGTTGCGGTCGTCGATGAGGCCCTGGAGCGAGCCCGAGTCGAGCCGCTCGCGGGAGAGGTCGTCGAGCCAGATGCTGACGCCCTCGTCGGAAAGCTGTTGCGTATTTGTGTTCGACATGGGAAATCCCTTCAAAAGTTTGTGTACGCGCAGTTGGCCGGCTACTCGGCCGAGAGCGAGGCACGGGCCGCCTCGACAACTGCCTCAGTGGTGATGCCGTAGCGGCGGAGCATCTCGTCGCCGTCGGCGGAGGCGCCGAAGATTTCGACCGAAACCGAGCGACCGCGGGTGCCCAGGAACGGCGCCCAGGTGAGCGCGAGGCCGGCTTCGACGCTGACGCGCGCCGTCACTGCAGCCGGAAGCACCGACTCGCGGTAGTCGTCAGGCTGCGCCGTGAACCACTCCTGTGACGGCATCGCGACGACACGGGTCGCCGTGCCCTCAGACTCGAGTACGTCGCGGGCCGCAAGGGCGAGCTGTACCTCGGAGCCGGTGGCAATCAGGATTACCTCGGGCGCGCCGGAACGCGCTTCGGCGAGCACGTAGCCGCCCTTCGTCACGTTCGCGGCCGACGCGAGGACATCGCCCGACGCCGCACCATCGCCACGCTCGAGTGCGGGCAGGTCTTGACGCGAGAGCACGAGTCCGACGGGGCCGCCTCGGTGCGACAGCGTCGCGAGCCAGGCCTGCGCCGTCTCGGCGGCGTCGCTCGGGCGAACGACCGTCAGGTTCGGGATCGCTCGCAGCGACGTGAGCGACTCGACGGGCTGGTGCGTCGGTCCGTCGCCGCCAAGCGCGATCGAGTCGTGGGTCCACACGTAGATCGACGGGATGTCCATGAGCGCCGCGAGGCGCACGGCCGGCCGCATGTAGTCGCTGAACATGAGGAACGTGCCGCCGAAGGCGCGCGTCGGCCCGTGGAGCACGATGCCGTTCAGAATCGCCGCCATTGCGTGCTCGCGAATGCCGAAGTGGAGAACCCGGCCGTACGGCTGCGCAGTCCAGGTGCTCGTCGAGTGCTCGGCGGGCGCGAACGAGTCGGTCTTTTCGATCGTCGTGTTGTTTGAGCCGGCGAGGTCGGCCGAGCCGCCCCACAGCTCGGGGAGGAGCGGTGCGAGGGCGTTGATCGTCTTGCCCGACGCCTTGCGGGTCGACATCTTCGCGGCGTCGGCGAAGTCGGGAAGCGCATCCTCGATGCCCTCGGGGAGCTCACCCGCGAGGAGTCGGTCGAGCAGCGCCTTGCGCTCGGGCTCACGCTCGGCCCAGGCGTCGAAGTCCTGCTGCCACTGCGCACGAACCTCGCGCATCCGGTCGCCAAGCTCGCGGGTGTGTGCGAGCACATCATCTTCGACCTGGAACGTCGCGTCGGGGTCGAAGCCGAGCAGTTCCTTTGTCGCACGAATCTCGTCGGCGCCGAGCGCCGAGCCGTGCGAGGCACCGGTGTTCTGCGCGCTCGGGGCCGGGAAGGCGATGTGGTTCTTCAGGATGATCAGGGTCGGTCGGTCGAGCTCGCCCTGCGCGGTCGAGATCGCCTCGGCGAGGTCGGGCACATCTTCGGTCACCTTGCCGTCGGCACCGAGCCAGTTCACCTCGAGCACCTGCCAGCCGTACGACTCGTAGCGCTCGGCGACGTCTTCGGTGAAGGCGATGTCGGTGTCGTCTTCGATCGAGATCTGGTTCGCGTCATAGATGACGATGAGGCGACCGAGCTGCTGGTGGCCCGCGAGCGAGGAGGCCTCGCTCGTCACACCTTCCTGCAGATCGCCATCGCCAGCGATGACGTACGTGAAGTGGTCGAAGGGGCTCGTGCCGGCCTCGGCCTCGGGATCGAACAGGCCGCGCTCGTACCGCTGGGCGTAGGCGAAGCCGACTGCGGTGGCAAGCCCCTGGCCGAGCGGGCCGGTCGTCATCTCGACGTGCTTGAGATGGCCGTACTCGGGGTGGCCCGCGAGCGGGGAGCCCCACTGGCGAAGGTGACGGAAATCGTCGAGTTCGACACCGAAGCCGCCGAGGAACAGCTGCGTGTACTGCGTGAGGCCGGCGTGGCCGTTCGACAGGATGAAGCGATCGCGGCCGAGCCAGTCTGCGTCGGCGGGGTCGTGCCGCATGACGTGCTGATAGAGGAGCGTGGCCAGCGGTGCGAGACTCATCGGCGTGCCGGGATGGCCACCTCCAGCGTTCTCCACAGCATCTGCGGCGAGGAGACGGGCGGTGTCTGCGGCCCGCTGGTCGAGGTCGGTCCACGTAAAGTTGGTCACAGGTGTCCTCCTACAAAAGGGTGAGGTCGAGTCGCTCCTGTGGCGACCAATTCAGCCTAGTCCGAACGGGTGTGCGCGAGCCCAGTGGGCCTTCTCGGCGCGCGGTAGATTCCGGGTAGACTTGGAGGGAGAGGCGAGTAAAGGGCAGGTATTCTGTGACGATCGATCGATTGGCCGGCGCGTCAAACGCCGTAACATCCGCGTCAACGCGCGTTGGCGCGTCTGAGTCGATCGGCGTCAAACGCAAGTTGAAGGCCTACGTCGCCCTCACGAAACCGCGCATCATTGAGCTCCTGCTCATCACGACCCTGCCGACGATGCTGCTCGCGGCTCGCGGGTTCCCGTCTGTCTGGCTCATGCTCGGGGTGCTCGTTGGCGGCGCTCTCTCGGCGGGGAGCGCGAACGCGTTCAACTGCTACCTCGACCGCGACATTGATCGTGTGATGAAGCGCACCGAAAAGCGCCCGCTCGTGACCGGCGAGCTCTCCGACCGCGAGGCGCTCGTGTTCGCGTGGGCGCTCGGCGTGATCTCGACGGCCGTGCTGTGGCTCGTCGCGAACCCGCTCACGGCCGGCTTGTCGGTCGGGGCGATTCTGCTCTACGTCGTGCTGTACACGATGCTGCTGAAGCGCCGCACCGATCAGAACATCGTGTGGGGCGGTGTCGCCGGGTGTATGCCGGTGCTCATCGGCTGGGCGTCGGTGACCAACTCCCTGTCGTGGGAAGCGCTCGTACTCTTCCTCATCATCTTCCTCTGGACTCCCGCCCACTACTGGCCGCTGTCGGTGAAGTACCGCGACGACTACGACCGCGCCGACGTGCCCATGTTGTCGGTAACTGAGGGCGAGGGCTCCGTCGCACTGCAGTCGGTCATCTACGCGTGGGCGACCGTCATTGGCAGCTTGGTACTCATTCCCCTCGCGCCGATGGGTTGGGTCTACACCGTCGCTGCGCTCGGCGCTGGCGCCTGGTTCGTCATCGAGGCGCACCTGCTCTACGCCAACGTCGTGCGGGCAACCGGCGCCTCGAACCCGATGCGGGTGTTCCACCTGTCGATTCTCTACCTCACGATCGTGTTCATCGCGGTCGGCGTTGACCCCCTCGTCTTCCTGCCGATCGGGTAACTTCTCGAGGCCTTGGCGCCAGAGAAAACGCGGCCGCCCTCCCAAGCACGGGAGGGCGGCCGCGTTGTGTAAACCGGGGCTATCGGCCTCGGCGCGCGTTCACGATCACGAGCGTGAGCTGCGCGACCGCGACGACCGCGAGAATCATGTGGGTGGCAACCGACCAAACCGGCAGCCCGGTGCGCGACTGGTAGACACCGAAGGCGATCTGCACGACGACGATGACGGTGAGCGCGATGACGCCGCGGCGCGTGTGTGTGGGACCGCTGCGTCCCACGATCACGAGCAGCACGACGAGAGCCGCCGCGAGCGCGTAGGCGGGCCACGAGTGCACGTGTTGCATCACCTCGGCGTTGAGCCCGTTCCGGGCCGCGATCGAGTCACCCGCGTGCGGACCGGCGCCGGTCGTGAGCACTCCGACGATCTCGGTGATCCAGGTGAGCACGGCGACGATCATGAGCGCGACCCACACGGCGCGCGGAGCCTTCGGTGTCGAGTCGATCGGGAGGGGCTCGGCAAGACGCACTCGCTGGAGGAGCATCGCCGCGACACCGACGAGGGCAACGGAGATGAGGAAGTGTACGCCGACGATGCGCGGGTCGAGGTGGAAGAGTACCGTGACGCCGCCAACCGCGGCCTGCACGATGATGAGGATGCCGACGAGGAACGCGGGCCGCCGCAGGCCGTACTCCTTCGGTGCGTTGAAGACCGCGAGGAACGTGAGCAGCGCGACGACGACGAGCACGCCCGTGAGGGTGCGGTTCCCAAACTCAATGAGTCCGTGGATCCCCATCTCCTTCGTTGGGACGAGCGACTCGGTCGTGCACAAGGGCCACGTCGGGCAACCGAGTCCGGAGCCCGTGAGACGTACGAGGCCGCCCGTGCCGACAATGAGAATGTTGACCACCAGGTTTGCCCACGCGAGCGCGCGGGTCCAGCCGGTGACCGATTGCGGCATCATGAATGCGAGCCGTTTCAACGACGTACCTCTCAGTCTGTGTGCTTTACCCCGAGTTGTCTGGACAGTGGCTTAGACTTAGGGGTGGTGTTCGTTTCGCGCGAGCGCGCTTCCCAAGAGACTGACGGGGAAGGAATCAGCGCATGAACGCGTTTCATTCTATGCGGGTGTGCGCATCCGCCGCGCGAGCTTCGAACCGTGGACGATATGAAAGAGGTAGGGATGTCTGATCTGCTCATCGACCGCCCCGAGCTCAATGACCTGGGTCAGTATGAGTTCGGCTGGCATGACCCGGATGTTGCGGGATCGGCGGCCAAACGTGGCCTGAGCGAGGACGTTGTGCGTGACATCTCGCGCATCAAGAACGAGCCCAAATGGATGCTCGAGCGTCGCCTCAAGGGCCTGCAGATGTTTGGGCGCAAGCCGATGCCGACCTGGGGCGCCGACCTCAGCGACATTGATTTCGACAACATCAAGTACTTTGTTCGCGCATCCGAGGCGCAGGCCCAGTCGTGGGAGGACCTGCCGGAAGATATCCGCAACACCTACGAGCGACTCGGCATTCCCGAGGCTGAGCGCCAGCGTCTCGTCGCGGGCGTCGCCGCGCAGTACGAGTCCGAGGTCGTCTACCACCAGATCAACGAGGAGCTCGAGCGCCAGGGTGTCATCTTCATGGACACCGACACCGCGCTGCGCGAGCACCCCGAGTTCTTCGAGGAGTACTACGGCACGGTGATTCCTGCGGGCGACAATAAGTTCGCCGCGCTGAACACCGCGGTGTGGTCGGGCGGCTCGTTCGTGTACGTGCCGAAGGGCGTGCACGTCGAGATTCCGCTGCAGGCCTACTTCCGCATCAACACCGAGAACATGGGCCAGTTCGAGCGCACGCTGATCATCGCCGATGAGGGCAGCTACGTGCACTACATCGAGGGCTGCACGGCGCCGATCTACAAGACCGACTCGCTGCACTCGGCCGTCGTCGAGATCATCGCGAAGAAGGATGCCCGTGTTCGATACACGACGATCCAGAACTGGTCGAACAACGTCTACAACCTCGTGACGAAGCGCGCCATCGCCGAAGAGGGCGCGACGATGGAGTGGATTGACGGCAACATCGGCTCGAAGGTGACGATGAAGTACCCGTCGATCTACCTCACTGGCGAACGTGCGAAGGGCGAAACGCTCTCGGTCGCGTTTGCGGGCCCCGGACAGCACCAGGACGCGGGCGCGAAGATGATCCACATGGCGCCGCACACCCAGTCGTCGATCGTCTCAAAGTCGATCGCCCGCGGTGGCGGTCGTGCGGGCTATCGCGGCGAGGTGCGCATCGCCGAGAACGCGCACAATTCGGCGAACTCGGTGGTGTGTGATGCCCTCCTCGTCGACGAGATCTCGCGGTCGGACACGTATCCGGCGATCGACATTCGCGTCGACGACGTGCAGCTCGGTCACGAAGCGACCGTCACGAAGGTGTCTGAGGAGCAGCTGTTTTACCTCATGAGCCGCGGCCTCGAGGAGACCGAGGCAATGGCCATGATCGTGCGCGGGTTCATCGAACCGATCGCGCGCGAGCTGCCGATGGAATACGCGCTCGAGCTGAACAAGCTCATCGAAATGAACATGGAAGGATCGGTCGGTTAGACCTATGACGATTACCGAAACTCCGCGCCTGCCCGAGAGCGCCGGAAAGTTCGTCCCCGTCCAGACCCGTTCGGAGCGCCCGACGTCGTTCGAACCGAGCGACTTCACGAAGCCGACTGGCCGCGAGGTCGACTGGAAGTTCACGCCGGTCGCAAAGCTTTCGCCGCTCTTCGTCGACGAGCCCG
Source organism: [Zimmermannella] faecalis ATCC 13722 (assembly GCF_000381765.1). GTDB lineage: Bacteria > Actinomycetota > Actinomycetes > Actinomycetales > Microbacteriaceae > Gulosibacter > Gulosibacter faecalis. The sequence continues at coordinate 313,850 of NZ_KB907074.1, forward strand.
GTGACGAATCGGTCACCGTCGAGGTGACCGGGCCGGAGGGGTTCCGTGCTGGCACGCTCGCGCCGGGCGAGGCGCCGCGCGGCACCGGCTTCGTGCCCGAGGGGCTCGCCGAGGCGATCGCCTCGAAGCACGCCTCCGCGACCCACGTGGTGATCCCCGCCGGTACCGAGCTTGACGCTCCCGTGGTCGTTCGAGTGAGCGGGGGCACGGCCGAGGGCCGCGCACTCGTGCACCTCGTGCTGCAGGCCGAGGCCAACTCGACGGCGACGATCCTCGTGGAGCACACGGGGTCGGCGACGCTGAGCGAGAACGTCGAGATCCTCGTCGAAGACGGTGCGAACCTCGACGTCATCGCGATTCACGAGTGGAACGACGACACGGTCCACACCGGCGCCCACCAGGCGAGCCTGGGCAAGGACGCGACGCTGAAGCACACGATCGTGACCTTCGGCGGCAAGGTCGTGCGGGTCAACCCGACGATTCACCTCAACGGCTCCGGTTCTGAGGGCATCGCGAAGGGGCTGTACTTCTCTGACGCGGGCCAGCACTTTGAGCACCAGGTCTACATCGACCACGCGGGCGAGCGCACGACGAGCGATGTGAACTACAAGGGTGCCCTGCAGGGCGAGGGCGCGCGTTCGGTCTGGATCGGCGACGTGCTGATTCGTCCGACTGCGGTCGGCACGAACAGCTACGAGCAGAACCGCAACCTCGTGCTCTCGAACGGTGCCCGCGCCGACTCGATCCCGAACCTCGAGATTGAGACCGGCAATATCGAGGGTGCGGGTCACGCGTCGGCGACGGGCCGCTTCGAAGAGGAACAGCTGTTCTACCTCATGGCCCGGGGCATCGACGAACTCACGGCCCGGCGACTAGTCGTGCACGGATTCCTCAACGAGATCGTGCAGTCGATCAGCGTGCCCGAGGTGCAGGACCGCATGCGCGAAACCCTCGAGCGGGAACTGGAGGCGAGCACGGAAGCCATGATGGCGGCGAGCGCCGTATGAGTTTCGAGCGCGTCTGCGGGGTCGACGAAGTGCAGGTGGATTCCCCGATGCGCGTCGAACTCGGCGACCAGGCCATCGCGCTGGTGCGCGACTCGGCGGGCGAGCTCTTCGCAATCGGCGATCGCTGCACCCACGGCGACATCTCGCTTTCGGAGGGCTTCGTCGAAGACGGCACCCTCGAGTGCTGGGCCCACGGCTCGCAGTTTTCGCTCCGCACCGGGTGGCCGAAATCGCTTCCCGCCTTCGAACCCGTTCCGGTCTTCGCCATCAAGGTCGAAGACGACGAAATCTTCATTGACCCGACCCCGATCTATAGGGAGAACAACTAGTCATGTCCGTTCTTGAAATCACGAACCTGCACGTGCAGGTCGAAACCGACCAGGGCCCCAAGGAAATCCTGAAGGGCGTCGACCTCACGCTGAACTCTGACGAGATTCACGCCATCATGGGCCCGAACGGTTCGGGCAAGTCGACGCTCGCGTCGTCGATCGCTGGTCACCCGGCCTACGAGGTCACCGAGGGCTCCGTCAAGCTTGACGGCGAGGAAGTCCTCGAGATGTCGGTCGACGAGCGCGCGAAGGCCGGACTGTTCCTCGCGATGCAGTACCCGGTCGAGATTCCGGGTGTGACGCTCTCGAACTTCCTCCGCACCGCGAAGACTGCGATCGACGGCGAGGCGCCGGCACTCCGCGGCTGGCTCAAGGAGGTGCGTGGCTCGATGGAAAACCTCCGCATGGGCAACGAGTTCCTCGAGCGCAACGTGAACGAGGGCTTCTCGGGCGGTGAGAAGAAGCGCGCCGAGATCCTCCAGCTCGAGCTGCTCAAGCCGAAGTTCGCCGTGCTCGACGAGACCGACTCGGGCCTCGACGTCGACGCGCTGCGCATCGTGTCCGAGGGCGTCAACCGTGTGAAGGGCGAGACCGGCCTCGGCGTGCTCCTCATCACGCACTACACCCGCATCCTCCGCTACATCAAGCCGGACTTCGTGCACGTCTTCGTCGACGGCCGTGTGGCCGACGAGGGCGGCGCCGAACTCGCCGAGAAGCTTGAGAACGAGGGCTACGACAGCTACCTTCAGGCTGCAAAGGCCTAAGGCAAGCAAGGAAGGCCAACATGGCACTCGTTTCACTCGAACCGGTTCGCTACGACGAACTCGAAGAGGCGCTGAAGTCGGTGGTTGACCCCGAGCTCGGCGTCAACATCGTCGACCTCGGCCTCATCTACGGACTCGACTGGGAGGACGAGCTCGACGCGCTCGTCATCTCGATGACCCTCACGTCGGCGGGCTGCCCGCTGACTGACGTGATTGAAGATGAGACGGCGAAGGCCCTCGACGGCCACGTCGAACGCTTCAAGATCAACTGGGTCTGGATGCCGCCGTGGGGCCCCGAGAAGATCACCGACGACGGTCGCGAGATGATGCGGGCCCTCGGGTTCAACATTTAGCACCGCGTCAGACGCACCGAAGCCCGGGCACAAATTGTGTGCCCGGGCTTCGTCGTGCGTCCCAGCAGGGGTGGCGCGGTTGCTCAGTCGAGCCCGCGGGCCCGCATTGCATCGGCGAGTTGATCACCGTGCTGCAGCGTGAGTACCAGCAGGGGCATGAGGATGCGCGGTGATGCGCCGCGGCGGCCGCGCGCGATGAGTGCCTCGCGGAGGCTGCCAGCGAGCGCGGCGATGACCGGGACCGTCGCGATCGTGAGGGAGAGGACGAGCGCGACCCGGTCGGGACGCCCGCCGAGCGGGCGAAGCGGTGCGAGCATCCGCTCGAGCAGGTCCATGAGCCGCGACATCGGCGTCGTGAGCGTGAGCAGGGCCGCAAGGAGCACGACGATGAGTACGCGCCCGGTGTTGAGCACGGCAATCTGCCACGGCAGGAAGATGAGCTGCGGAACGAGCATGATCACAAGGAGCCACCGCAACTGCCAGAGCTGAGCCGCGACGTCGGCTGGGGAGAGCCCCGCGACAAACAGCAGCGCGAGTGTGACCGCGCCGGCGCCAACGAGGAGCTGCCACGTGTCGCCGACGAGCGACAGCACGAGGGTTGCCACTACGAGCGCGAGAAGCTTGCACCACGCGGGTGCGCGGTGGATCGGGCTCGAACCCGGTCGGTACAGGGAGATCACGCGACGCTCGCTCGGTACCGGGCGACAACCTCCGCTGGGGCATCGACCGCTTCGATACCACCGTCGCGGACGAGCACCGCGACGTCACAGCGCTCGGCGAGCTCGAGGTCGTGGGTGACGATCACGAGCTGATGCGCCGCGTCGGCGTCGAGCAGCGTTTGCGCGATCGTCTCACGGTTGCGCAGGTCGAGAAGTGCCGTGGGCTCGTCGGCAACCACGAGCGCCGGTTCGGTCGAGAGCACCGCGGTCACCGCGAGCAGCTGCTGCTGACCACTCGAGAGCGAGTGGGCGGGCGCATCCGCGAGCTGTTGGAGCCCCGAGCGGGTGAGCGCAGCGTCGACCCGCATTCGCACCTCGTTTCGCGGCAAATCTCTCCCGCGAAACGAGAAGGCGAGGTCTTCGCGCACGGTCGGCATGATGATCTGCGCTGCGGGGTTGGGAAACACGAAGCCGACCCTGCGGCGCACCTCGGGCCCCTGCATTGCCGGGTCGAGCCCGTGCACGCGGACCTCGCCGCGCGTCGCAGTGACGAGGCCGTTGAGCAGCCGCGCGAGGGTTGACTTGCCCGAGCCGTTCTCGCCAATGATCGCGATTCGTCGGGCGTCGAGGGCGAAGTGCACGTTGCGGAGCGCGGGCCGGCCCTCGCGCGTCACCGAGACGCCGCGCAGCTCGATGTTCGCCGCGGTCATCGCTCCGCGCGCTCGGGCCAGGCGAATGCGCGAGGATACGCCCGCCAGAGCGCCATGGTCGCGGCGGTGGCGAGTGCGACCTTGATGAAATCGCCAGGCAGGAACGCGAGGCTCGTCAGGAGGGTCTCCCACAGCCCAAGCCCGGTGATGAGCGACTGCAGAGGAATCCCGACCGCGTAGATCGCGACGATGCCGCCGAGCGTTGCGCCGAGTGCGACCCGCCACCAGCGCGGGGTCGCGGCGCCGGCACGCACGATCAGGCCCACGAGGAATGCTCCGAACACCCAGCCGATGAGGTACCCGACCGAGGGGCCAGCGAAGACACCGAGGCCGCCGCGCCCGCCCGCGAGCAGGGGCAGGCCGAGGGCGACGAGTGCGAGCAGCGTCAGCACCGAGGCAGCACCACGCCAGGCACCGAGCACGGCGCCCGCGAGCATGACGCCGAGGGTCTGTGCCGTAATTGGGACGGCGCCGCCGATCATGATCGTGCCGGGGAGGCCGAGCACGGCAATGAGCGCGGCAAAGACCGCGATGCGGGCGAGGTCGGCGGTTGTGGCGCGGGGTGCGGCGACGGCCTGGGTCATGGTTATCCTTCGATCGGTACTCCTGAACGGTGTTCAGGTTATACGATGGGTGGGATGCCCGCAGCACCCAACGCACAATCTCGCAACACGACGTCGCCCGCGCATGCGGCGAAGGGCCGCTACGGAGGCGACGACGTCGTGCGTGCGGCGATGGGGATGCTCGCGCGCGGGGGACTGCCCGCGTTCAGCATGCGGGCGCTCGCCCGCGAGCTCGACGTGCAACCGAGCGCGCTCTACTGGCACTTCGCCGATAAGCAGACTCTGCTCGCCGCGATTGCCGACGAGATCATCGAGGCGGCCGAGCCCTCTGGCTCTGAGGCAACCCCGAGCGAGATCGCGACGGGGCTCCGCGAGGTGCTGCTCGCGCATCAGGATGGTGCGGAAATCGTCATGTCCTCGATTGCGCTCGGGCTCGGGGCAGCGGCGGCACACGAGCGCTTCGTCGTCGCGTTCGAGGATGCGGGGCTTGAGCGAGGGGTTGCCGCCGCGGCAGCGACGACCTCGCTTCACTACGTGCTCGGCGAGGTGATGCACGAGCAGCAGCGCGCGCAGGCGGTAGCATCTGGGGTGCCGGTTCACGCGCATCCAGTCGACGCGGGCGCGACGGCATTCGAGCGAGGGTATTCGGCGCTGTTGCGCGGTCTGGGGGAGTAGTCGTGCGATTCGGTCTGGCGTTGCTGCTGATCTCGACCGTCTCGGTACAGTTCGGCAGCGCGTTCGCCGGGCTACTCATGACAGAGGTCGGCGCGCTCACGGTCAACCTGTGCCGTGCAGCACTCGCCGCGGTCGCGCTCGGACTCATCGTGCGCCCAAAGGCGTGGCGGTGGTCATGGTCACAGCTGCGGCCGGCGATCGCGCTCGGAGTCGTCGTGTTCGGCATGAACACCACGTTCTATCTCTCGATCGAGCGGCTCCCGATCGGTGTTGCCGTGTCTCTGGAGTTCTTCGGGCCCCTCGTACTCTCAGCGGTGTTGTCACGTCGCCCGCGAGACTTTCTCTTCATCGGGATCGCGGCGCTCGGCATCGGCGTGATGGGCGTCGAGGCGGCGCTCAAGGCCGACCACCTGGACCCGATCGGCATCGTCTACGCGCTCGTGGCGGGCGTGTTCTGGGCGCTCTACATCCTCGCGGCGGCGAAGGTGGGCGAAGTCATCGAGGGGCAGGGCGGCCTCACGATCGCGTTCTTCGTCGCGACGCTGCTCGCGTTCCCGCTCGGCGTCTCGGGGCTCGGCGCGGTCTTCGCCGACTGGCGCCTCATCGGGCTCGCCCTGGTCGTGGGCGTGCTCGCCGCGATCATCCCGTACACCTTCGAGTTCCTCGCGCTCAAGCGCGTGCCGAAACGCGTGTTCGGGGTGCTGATGAGCGTCGAGCCCGCGATCGCGACGCTCTTGGGCTGGCTCGTGCTCGAGCAGGCTGGGAGCCCGTGGCGACTCGGCGCAATTGCGCTCGTGGTGATCGCGAGCGTCGGAATCACCCTCGGTGCGCGTAAAGTGGTCGAGGTCAATCTGCCGCTGGAGGACCTGCACACGGGAACAATCGAACTCCCAATTGCGCCCGCGCAGGTTTCCGAACAACCCCTTCCCGATCGAAATGAGGATCCCAAGTAGTGCTTGCCGTTCAAGATCTCGAGATCACCGTCGGCTCGCGCACCCTCATGAGCGAGGTGAGCTTCCGGGTTCAGGCCGGCGACAAGATCGGGCTCGTCGGGCGCAACGGTGCGGGGAAGACGACGCTCACGAAGGTGCTTGCGGGTTGGACGCTCCCGAGCGGGGGCAAGGTCGAGAAGTCGGGTGAGATCGGCTACCTACCCCAGGACCCGCGGTCGGGCGACCCGACGCAGACCGCGCGGAATCGCATCCTCGACGCCCGTGGGCTCGGTTCCGTGCGCACGCGGCTCGCCGACGCGGCGACGGCGATGGCGGAGGCAGCGAATGACGCTGACCGCGACCGGGCGATGCGTCGCTACTCGCGGCTCGACGACGAGTTCGTCACCCTCGGTGGCTACGCGGCCGAGAGCGAGGCTGCGGCGATCGCGTCGAACCTCAACCTGCCCGACCGCATCCTCGACCAGCAGCTCGACACGCTCTCTGGTGGGCAGCGCCGCCGCATCGAACTCGCGCGCATCCTGTTTTCGGATGCCGAGACGATGATTCTCGACGAGCCGACGAACCACCTCGATATGGACTCGGTCGTGTGGCTGCGAGAGTTTCTCAAGACCTACCGCGGCGGGCTCATCGTCATCTCGCACGACGTCGAGCTCGTGGGCGAGACGGTCAATCGCGTGTTCTACCTCGACGCGAACCGTCAGGTGATCGACATCTACAACATGGGCTGGAAGCAGTACCTGCGCCAGCGTGAAGCCGACGAGGAGCGCCGCAAGAAGGAACGCGCGAACATCGAGAAGAAGGCGTCGGCGCTGCAGCAGCAGGCCGCACGCTTCGGTGCGAAGGCGACGAAGGCGGCGGCCGCGCACCAGATGCAGCGGCGTGCCGAGCGGATGCTTGGGTCACTCGACGAGGTGCGGCAGTCCGACCGGGTGGCGAAGCTGCGTTTCCCGACCCCGGCGCCGGTCGGCAAGACTCCGATCAAGGCCGAGCACCTGTCGAAGTCGTACGGCTCGCTTGAAATCTTCACGGGGGTCGACCTCGCGATCGACCGGGGCTCGCGCGTCGTCGTGCTCGGTCTCAATGGTGCGGGCAAGACGACGCTCTTGCGCATCCTCGCGGGCGTCGACCAGCCTGACACGGGGGAGATCATCGCGGGCCACGGGCTCCGCGTCGGCTATTACGCACAGGAGCACGAGACCCTCGACGTCGACCGCTCGGTGCTGCAGAACATGGTGTCGGTCTCGCAGCACCTCACCGAGACCGAGGCGCGCAAGGTGCTCGGCTCGTTCCTATTCTCGGGTGACGACGTGCACAAGCCCGCCGGTGTGCTCTCGGGCGGCGAGAAGACCCGACTCGCCCTCGCCATGCTCGTCGTGTCATCGGCGAACGTGCTCTTGCTCGACGAACCGACGAACAACCTCGACCCGGCCTCGCGCGAGCAGATTCTCGACGCGCTCGCGCACTACGAGGGCTCGGTCGTGCTCATTTCGCACGACGAGGGTGCCGTCGGGGCGCTCAACCCGGAGCGGGTGCTGATCATGCCCGAGGCCATTGAAGACCACTGGAACCCCGAGTACTTCGACCTCATCGAGATGGATTAGCGCTCGGCCGCGCCGCTAGCTTCCGCTGTCGAGGAGGTCGTCTTCAATCTCCGCGTCGGTGCGACGCTTGCGGTTTCGGTTGCGCTCCTCGGCGCGGGCGGCCGCGCGGAGCACGCGAGGATCGTCTTCGTTGCGCTCCTTGAACTCCTCGCGCAGGCCGTAAACGAGCCCGACGGCGGCGATGATCGCGAAGACGATCCACTGCACGGCGTAGCTCAGGTGGTTGCCCTCGGTGAGCTCCGGTTTCGGCGTGAGCTCGCCTGTCTCGGCCGCGACCGATTCGGAGCGAAGCAGCCCGTAGGCGCCCGTGTACGTGCGGTCGGTGCCGAGCTCGGTCGCGAAGGTTGGCAGGTGAATCGTCGCGATCTGCCCGTCGGGTGCGGAGCGCCCCGGAATCTCGCGCTCGCCTGGCTTGAGACGCGCGGTTACCGTGATCTCGCCCGTGGGTGCGGCGGGCACGTGGTCGGGGGAGTCCTGCTCCGCACCGGTGGGAATCCAGCCGCGGTCGACGATGAACACCTCACCCGAGTCGGTCTCGAACGGCGTGAGAATCTCGAACCCTGGCTGCCCGTTGAACGGCCGGGCGCGCACGAGCAGCTGTTCCTCGACGAGGTAGTGGCCGGTCATCTCCACCGGAACCCACTCTTGGTTGTGATCGTACGAGTCGAGTTCGGGGAGCACGTCAGCGAGCGGCTGCGGGGTCGCATCGAAGTGGGCGGCGACGAGCTCGTTCTCGTCGACTCGCTCGAGTCGACGCTCGAACTGCCAGTGCGAGAGGAACCCGCAGGCGATCGCGAAGACGATGAGCAGGGCGAAATAGCTCACCCAACGGCGGCTGAGGAGGAATCTCCAGCCCTGGCGCGTTGTGGGTGAGGATGCGCGAGTGTCCGTTTCGGTCACTCGATCGGTTCCTCGTTCACCGGGTCGCCGATGCGCGCGATGCGCAAGGGGAACCGTCGCGATTCAAGAAAGCCGAGGAGGAACTCGTAGTGCTCGCCGCAGGCGAGCCAGATCTTCACGCGATCGGCGTCGTGGATGCGCGGATTCCGCCACTCGATGCGGTGTTCGGCGGGGGAGCTGCACTGGGCACGCGAACACTGCGGGCTCGCGTCGTCGGTGACGAGGAAACCGCGCAACCGACTGCGCAGGTCGAACTCGCCGCTGCTCATTCCGCCCCCTTTGCCGTATCGTTTTCGGTCGCATCCCGCCACCTGTCTGCGGTGATCGGTTCGCGGTACACGACAATCGCGCCCGCATCGGGCGATTCTACCCCTCGCTGGCGGCGGGAGCGAACGTGATTCGCGAGCATGACGGCGATCATCGGCAGGAAGATCGCACCAAGGGCGAGCACCCAGAGGAACGGACCACGAACGACGATCATGAGCAGGAAACATGCGGTGCGAATCGCCATGGTGAGCATGTACTGCCGAAGGCGGGCCCGGCGCTCCTCCTCGGCGCTCTGCGTCATCGAAGTGACGTTGGTGACCTTGCCGTTCATGAGTTCCAGGATTCGTCTCGCGGTTGAATGCTTCAAGCGTACTCCCGGGCCCGCCTAGACTGGGCGAGATATTGCGCCTGCGTTTCGCGGGCCAAGCCGAGCAATCGACACCCTCGAGGAGCAGCATGACCACCCAGCGCACCGTTCTCGTCACCGGCGGCAATCGCGGCATCGGCCGGGCCATCGCGGAGGAGTTCCTCGCGGCGGGGCACCGTGTTGCCGTGACGTCGCGCTCGGGTGAGGGCGGCCCCGAGGGGGCGCTCACGGTCGCCGCCGATGTCACCGATGCTGCGTCGGTTGACGCGGCGTTCACCCAGGTCGAGGCCGAGTACGGCCCAGTCGAGGTGCTGGTCGCAAACGCCGGCGTGACGAAGGACACCCTGCTGCTGCGCATGTCGGAGGACGACTTCGCCGACGTAATCGACACGAACCTGACCGGCGCGTTCCGCGTGATCAAGCGGGCGACGAAGGGGCTCTTGCGCGCCAAATGGGGCCGCGTCGTGCTCATCTCGTCGGTAGTGGGGCTCTACGGTTCGCCCGGGCAGCTCAACTATGCCGCTTCGAAGGCGGGCCTCGTTGGTATTGCTCGTTCGCTCACCCGCGAGCTCGGCAGCCGCGGGATCACCGCAAACGTCGTTGCCCCGGGCTTCATCGAAACCGAGATGACCGCGGTGCTTCCCGAGGCCACGCAGCAGCAGTACCTTGCGAGCATCCCCGCCGGCCGGTTCGGCGCGGTGCGCGAGGTTGCGCAGACAGTCCGGTGGCTCGCCGGTGACGAAGCCGGCTACATCTCGGGCGCGGTGATTCCCGTCGACGGCGGCCTCGGCATGGGGCACTAGCCCACGGCGGTGCCGCGCTCGCTCAGCCGCGCAAGCCGAGCGCGGCGAGCAGCTGCGTCATGTCGCGGCTCGGCAGCGAGATTGCCGCCTCCTGGCGCACGATCGGTTTCGCGTCGAAGGCCACCGAGAGGCCGGCGATCGACATCATCCCGAGGTCGTTCGCGCCGTCGCCAACGGTGATGACTCGCTCGGCCGGGACGTCGAGTGACTGTGCCCAGCTGCGTACCGTGTGGCGCTTCACGTCGCGCCCGATGATCGTGCCGGAAACGTCGCCCGTGAGCTCGCCGTCGGCAGTGACCTCGAAGCGGTTCGCGCGCCAGAGGTCGAGGCCGAGTGTTTCCGCGAGCGGGTCGAGCACCTCGTGGAAGCCGCCCGATACGGCGCCGACTCGTCCGCCCGCGGCGTGAATCGCAGCGATGGTCTCTGGCACGCCTCGGGTGACTCGAATACGCTCGCCGACGCGGGCGATCTGGTCGAGCGAGATGCCGCGCAGCAGCGCGACGCGCTCGCGCAGGCTGCCATCGAAGTCGAGCTCGCCGCGCATCGCGCGTTCGGTGACCTCGGCCACCTCGTCGCGCACGTCGGCGAACTCGGCGATGAGCTCGATCACCTCGTCTTCGATGAGGGTCGAGTCGACATCGAACACCACGAGGAATCGGGCGCCCGCAGTGACTCGTCCGCTGCCGTGGACAGGGGTCAGTTCGAGGTCGGAAATGCTCACCGCTCGACGATACCGTTCTTCGGCACCACCGTGAGGCCCGACTCCGTGACCGTGAAGCCGCGGGCGAGGTCGGCCTCGCGGTCGATGCCGATCGTCGCGCCGGCGCGGACGATGACGTTCTTATCGAGGATGCAGGAGCGCACCTGCGCGCCCGGCTCGACCTCGACGCGCTCGAACGTCACCGAGTCGACGATGAGGGCGCCAGACTGCACCTTTGTCCACGGGCCGAGCACGGAACGCTCAACATGGGCGCCCGAGATGACCGACCCGAGCGAGATGATCGAATCGATCATGGTGCCGGTCGACCCACGCGAGTCGCGCACGAACTTGGCCGGCGGCGAGTTCAGCGTCTGCGAAATGATCGGCCACTTCTCGTTGTAGAGATTGAAGATCGGCAGCGTCTGAATGAGGTCCATGTGTGCCTCGTAGAACGAATCGATCGTGCCGACATCGCGCCAGTAGTCACGGTCGCGGGGCGTCGACCCGGGCACATCGTTATCAATGAAGTCGTAGACGCCGCAGTCCTGCTGCGCGACGAAGGCGGGGATGATGTCGCCGCCCATGTCATGCTTCGAATCATCGAGCTGCGCATCGGCAATGACGGCTTCGACGAGCTTGTCGGCATCGAAGACGTAGTTACCCATCGACGCGAGAATCTCGTGCGGGCTGTCGGGCAGGCCGTTCGTCGTCTCGGGCTTCTCGAGGAATTCCCGGATATGCGAAGGGTTGTCGGGTTCGACGTCGATGACGCCGAACGAGGTCGACATTTCGATGGGCTGGCGAATCGCGGCGACGGTTGCGCCGAGGCCCGACTCGATGTGCTGCTCGATCATCTGCGAGAAGTCCATGCGATACACGTGGTCGGCACCGACGACGACGACGATATCGGGCTTCTCGTCTTGAATAAGGTTGAGCGACTGGTAAATGGCGTCCGCCGAGCCCGAGAACCAGTGCTTACCGCGACGCTGCTGCGCGGGCACACTCGAGACGTAGGAACCGAGGATCGCGGGGAGTCGCCATGTCTGTGACATGTGCCGGTCGAGCGAGTGCGACTTGTACTGCGTGAGCACGACGATCTGGTTGAGCCCCGAGTTCACGAGATTCGAGATCGCGAAGTCGATCAATCGATACTGCCCCGCGAACGGCACAGCCGGCTTCGCTCGGTCGGCGGTAAGTGGCATGAGCCGCTTACCCTCGCCGCCGGCAAGCACAATTCCGAATATTTTCTTCTGCCCCTTTGCCATGAGGTTCACTCTAGGACGAAGACATTAATGAAGTTGTGCCGTTTGCTATCTAATGTGTAACCATGCGAGTCGACGTCATCACCCGGGAATACCCACCGCATGTCTATGGCGGAGCGGGGGTGCACGTAACTGAGCTCGTGCGCGCCATGCGCACGGAGGCAGACGTGCGGGTGCGCTGCTTCGGGCAGCCGATCGAAGAGCCCGGAACGACCGGCTACGAGGTGCCGACCGACCTCGCCGACGCGAACGCCGCGCTCGGGTTTCTCGCCGGCGATCTGCGCATCGCGAATGATGCCGAGGGTGCAGATATCGTGCACTCACACACCTGGTACGCGAACCAGGCGGGCAACATCGCGAAGCTCGTGCACGGGATGCCACACGTCATCTCGGCACACTCGCTCGAACCGCTTCGCCCGTGGAAGGCCGAACAACTCGGTGGCGGCTATCGGCTTTCGAGCTGGATGGAGCGCGACGCATACACCAACGCCGACCGAATCATCGCGGTATCGAACGGGATGCGTGCGGACATTCTCCGGAGCTACCCGCAGCTCGACCCCGAGAAGGTCGTGACGATCTACAACGGCATCGACACGAACGACTGGCAGCCACTTCACGACGCGGCGACGGTCCGGGAGCTCGGCGTTGATCCCGACCAGCCGACGCTCATCTTCGTGGGACGCATCACCCGACAAAAGGGCCTGCCGTATCTGCTGCGCGCCGTGCGCGAGCTGCCCGCCGACATTCAGGTGGTGCTCTGTGCGGGTGCCCCGGACACACCCGAGATCGAGCGCGAGGTGCGCGAGCTCGTCGAAGAACTCCAGACCCAACGCGAGGGCGTGCATTGGATCTCCGAGCACCTGCCGCGACCCAAGATACAGGCGCTGCTCACCGCCGCCGATGTGTTCGTGTGCCCCTCGATTTATGAGCCACTCGGCATCGTCAACCTCGAGGCGATGGCCTGCGGCACCGCGGTGGTCGGTTCGGGCACGGGCGGGATTCCTGAGGTCGTACAAGATGGCGTGACGGGAACCATCGTGCCGATCGATCAGGCGCAGGACGGCACCGGCACGCCGACCGACCCCGAGCGCTACATCGCCGACCTCGCCGCAGCCCTACGAGAGCTGCTTTCGAACCCAGAACTTGCGGCGCAGTACGGCCGGGCCGGTCGCGAGCGGGTCGAGCGCGAGTTCACGTGGTCACAAATCGGTAGCCAGACACTCGCGCTGTACCGCAGCATCCTCGATGCCTAAGCGGATACGCTGGATTTCATGACCGACGTCGTGAAATTCGAGAACGTCCGCGTGCGCCGCGGAGGCCGCAACATCCTCGACATCGCCGAGTGGCGAGTCGCCGAAACCGATCGCTGGGTCATCCTCGGCCCGAACGGTGCCGGCAAGTCGACGCTCCTCGGACTCGCTTCGGCGCACCTGCACCCGTCGTCGGGCACCGTTGAGGTGTTGGGGGAGCAGCTCGGCCGCACGGACGTGTTCGAACTCCGCCCCCGCATCGGTATCGCTGGCAGCGACATGGCGAAGCGCATCCCCGACAACGAAACGGTGCGCAACGCGGTCATGACCGCCGTGTACGCAGTCACTGGGCGCTGGAACGAGCAGTACGACGACATCGACGTGTCGCAGGCCGACGAGGTGCTTGCCCAGTGGCAGCTCGAAGACTTTGGCGACCGCGAGTTCGGCACGCTTTCGGACGGCGAGCGCAAGCGCACGCTCATCGCCCGCGCCGTCATGAGCGACCCCGAGCTGCTGCTGCTCGATGAACCGAGCGCGGCACTCGACCTCGGCTCGCGCGAGCGGCTGCTCGCCTCGCTCTCGGAGTACGCGCAGAGTGACTTCGCCCCGGCGATCATCATGGTGACGCACCACGTCGAAGAGATCCCCGCCGGGGTAACGCACGCGCTGCTCATGCGCGACGGCCGCATTATCTCGGCCGGGCCAATCGGCGACACGCTCACCTCAGCCAATCTCGAGGTGACGTTCGGGCTGCCGCTCGAACTTCAGCACCAAAACGGGCGATACACCGCGCGCGCCATCGCGTAATCAGCTCGCCGCGTGCTAAGCTTTCTGCTTGGCTTGCCCGCCCTATTTGGTGTGGGTACTTGATACTTGCAAATCCACTTGTCGAAGAAGGAAACGCGATGAAGGCAGACATCCACCCGGACTACCACTACGTGGTGTTCAACGACCTCGCTTCGGGTGAGAAGTTCATCACCCGTTCGACGGTGACCAGCGAAAAGACCATCGAGTGGGAAGACGGCAACACCTACCCGGTCGTCGACGTCGAAATCTCGAGCGCGTCGCACCCGTTCTACACCGGGAAGCAGCGCATCATGGACTCGGCCGGTCGCGTCGAGAAGTTCAAGAACCGCTACGCGAAGTTCGGCAAGAAGGCCTAAGGCCCGCACGAACGAACAAGGGCGGCCGCTCCACTGGAGCGGCCGCCCTTGTGTTTCTCCCGCCCCGGTGGTGTTATGCCCCGGTTCGCAGCGGCCAGCCCCGGTCTGCCGTGAAGTTCGGGTCACGCTGGCGGCGCATGTACTGCTCGAAGTCCTCGGCCTGCTCGGCGGCCCACGCGACCTGCGCGTCGAAGAGCTGGTCGAGCGGAACATCCACGACGTCGGGATACTTTCGGGCAATCGCGACTGCGACGCGGCCCGCGGCCACCGCATCCGCCGAGGCATCGTGGGCGTCGAACAGTTCGACCCCGTACGCCTCGGCAGTGGTGCCGAGCTTACGGCCGCCCTTGCGGTACCGGTCGACCTGCTTGTCGACGATGAGCGGATCGACCACGACCTTGCCGAGCTGCGGCATCGGCAGGTTGTGGCGGGCGCATTCCGCCTGGAGCAGCGTGAGGTCGTAGGGCGCGTTGTAGACGACGAGCGCGATGTTGTTTCGCACGATCCATTCGAGCGAGGCCGTAATCTTCTGCAGCACGACCGGGGCCGGTTCGCCCTCCTCGCGCGCCATTTCGGTGGTGATGCCGTGTACCTCGACGGCGGGCTCGGGAATCTCGACGCCGGGGTCGGCGAGCCAGTCGGTGCCTCGTTCGAGTTCTCCCGCGCCGTCAATCATGCCGACGAAGGCGGTGACGATGCGGGCCTCCAGCGGGTTCGTTCCGGTGGTCTCGGTGTCGAATACGGCGACGCGGTTCGTCCAGCTCACTTGTGCCTCGGCTTCTCGGTTACGGCGGATCAGAGTCGCCTACACTCTTGCACGATGCGGCCGAATAACCCACTGGAACACGAGCTCGCGGCGATCCCGTCGCACCGGTTCGATCTCGACCTTGACGGAGCGCTCACGGCAGTGTGGACCTACGGTCCTGAGCGGGCCGCGACCACGATCGTGCTCGTCCACGGCTTTCGGGGGACCCACCACGGCCTGCTGAACCTGGTGGCGGCGCTGCCCGAGGTGCGGTTTATCGCTCCTGATCTCCCGGGCTTCGGGGAGTCGGCGCCATTTGCTGGCGAACACACGCTCGACGCCTATGCCGCCTGGCTCGGCCGCCTGCTCGACGCGGTCGACCCCCACCGCGAGGCAATCGTGCTCGGGCACTCGTTCGGTTCGCTCGTCGTCGCGCGGAGCGTGCGGGCGCTTGCGCCGCGACAAATTGTGCTCGTGAACCCGATTGCCGAGAATGCGCTTTCGGGGCCGGAACGTGTGCCAACCATGTTTGCGGTGGGCTACTACCGCCTCGGCGCCGCGCTGCCCGAGCCGCTCGGGAACGCGCTCCTCCGCGCGCCCGTCATCACTCGCGTCATG
Source organism: [Zimmermannella] faecalis ATCC 13722 (assembly GCF_000381765.1). Lineage (GTDB taxonomy): Bacteria > Actinomycetota > Actinomycetes > Actinomycetales > Microbacteriaceae > Gulosibacter > Gulosibacter faecalis. The sequence goes on from NZ_KB907074.1 coordinate 329,539, forward strand.
AGCGAGGTGATGGCCGAGACGAAGCATCGGGCGTTGCGTAGCTGGATCCACGACGAGCACGATGCGCACTTCTCGGACTTCGTGAGCCGACGCGCGCTGCTCGAGGCATTTCGCGCCTCGGTGAGCGACGACGTCTCGAGCCATGCCGCCGAGTTTCCTCGCGGGGTGCACCTTGTGGTGGGGGAGCGTGACCGAATCGCGCCCCTCCCGACGAGCAAACGACTCCACGCGGCAATGCCCGGTTCGACACTGCACATCATCGAGGGCGTTGGCCACCTCGTGCACTATGAGACCCCGCTCGCGCTCGCGCGCATCCTCTCTCAGATGCTTGCCGATGCAGCCGCTGCCGAACCCGAATCAGAAGAAAGGTCACGAACATGACGCAACCGAATCTCGCCCTCGCGGGCGCGCTGCCCGCCACCGTCGCCATCGTCGGCGGCAACGGGCAGATTGCCCGACAGCTCGCGACCCGACTCGTTGCCGACGGTGTGACGGTCCGTTCGCTCATCCGCAACGCCGATCAGACGCCCTCGGTGTCCGAGCTCGGCGCCGAGCCCGTCGTGTGCGACGTCGAGTCGGCGACTCCCGCCGAGATTGCCGACGCGTTCGGCGGCGCCGAGGCCGTCGTGTTCGCGGCGGGCGCCGGCACGGGATCGGGCTCGGCTCGAAAGTGGACCGTCGATCGCGACGGCGCCGTGAAGTCGGCGGATGCGGCGATTCTGTCGGGCGCAATGCGGTTTGTGCAGATCAGTTTCATCGGAGCGGAGGCTCCGACCGCGAGCGATGACGAGGTGTTTGCGGCCTACTGGGATGCAAAGCGCGAGGCCGACGAGGCCCTCAAACGAGTCGCGCTCGACTGGACGATCGTGAAACCCGGCGGGCTCACCGACGACCCGGTCACGGGCACCGGCGTCGTGAGCTTTGCGCCGATGTCGCGCGGCGTGAAGACTCGCAGGGCCGACGTTGCCGAGCTCATTCGACTCGTGCTCGCCGACGCGCGCACGGTTTGGAAAGAGGTCGCGGTGGCCGAGGGCCAGGCTCCGCTCGACGACGCGATCACGTCGGCGTTCGAAGCCGACGCGTCGGCAACCGCGTAGGTCACCCGTCGTCGCGGGGCTGGTGGACCCCGAGTAGTTCGGCGACGCGCTCGAGCACCGTCGACGTGCTGCCATCGACGCGGAACTGGGCGAGCGCATCCACAGGGGTCGCCCCGCGATTGACGAGCATGACGGGCTTTCCCTGGCGGCGGGCTCGGTGCACCATCTTCACGCCCGTGTTCACGACGAGTGAGGTACCGACGACGAGCAGCGAGTCGGCCTCGTTCATCAGGCGCGTGGCGGCCCGGTTGTTCTCGGGCGCGACGACGTTGCCGAACATGATGACGTCTGGCGCCAGCACGCCGCCGCACTCGAGGCACCGCGGGAGCACGAACGTGTCGACGAGGTCGTCGGCAATCGCGGCGTCACCGTCGGGATTGTCGTACGCCGCCTCGTCACTCACCCACGGGTTTTCGGCACGGATGCGCGACAGCAGCGAATCGGCGGTTTCGACGTGTCCGTGCGGCAGGCAGTGCACCGTGCGCAGGTGCCCGTGGAGTTCGACAACACGGCGGGATCCCGCCCGCAGGTGCAGGCTGTCGACGTTCTGGGTCGCGACGCCGCGGACGTAGCCGGCGCGCTCGAGGGCTGCGAGCGCGAGATGTCCCGCGTTCGAGCTGAAGCGCTGCATGCGTTCCCAGCCGTTGGCGGCGCCCGACCAGTACCGCCGCTGCGCCGCCTCCGAGCCCAGGAAGGTCTGCCAGGTCATCGGCCGGCGCGGGGGCGCGCCCGGCGAGCGATAGTCGGGAATGCCCGAGTCGGTTGAGATGCCGGCACCCGTGAGCACCGCCGCCGGCTGTGTCGCGAGCACCTCGGCGACCTCCTCGGCGCCGGCCGCCTCGTACGCATCGATCATGTTGACTCCTCGTTCACCAGCACCTTGTGTTGCCGGGCTCACGGCAGACCGGGTGGGCTCGAGGCGCGCTCCGTGGCAAGATTGCTCGGTGCGCATCGTCCCCATCACCTCACTCGAAATTCCCGAACTCCAAGATTATGCGCAGCTCACCGATGTTGCCCTGCGGCGCAAGCTTGAGCCCGCGGGCGGCCTGTATATGGCCGAGTCAGAGAAGGTCGTCGGCCGCGCGATTGCGGCGGGGCACGTACCCCGCTCGATGCTGCTGCAGGAGAAGTTCCTGCCGCAGGCCGAGCGGCTGTTGCGCGCGCATCCCGACACTCCCGTCTATGTCGCCAGCGAATCGCTGCTCGAGGAACTCACGGGCTACCGGATGCACCGGGGCGTGCTCGCGGCGATGCACCGACCGGAACTGCCGCAGGTCGCGGAGGTGCTCCGCGATGCGAAGACCGTGCTCGTGCTCGAGGACATCGTTGACCACACAAACGTGGGCGGATCCAAACCACCGCAGACCGGGAATCTCTCCTCGGATACGAGCCGACCTTGGCAGCCCAAGGTAGCGAAAAGCGAGGTCGACGATACGTTCGAACTGAGCTCTGGCGTGTCCAGCGGTAAGGAGCGGCGCAGGACGCCAGCTCCTGGCGAGAGTTCAGCGGGGCGAGATAATCGTTCTGCCTCGAATACGAAGCGCCGCTCGCGGATCGCGATCTTCGAGAACATCGTCGATCATACGAATCTTGGAGCCGCGTTTAGGTCAGCAGCGGCGATCGGCGTGGACGCCGTCCTCGTCACCCCCAGTTGCGCGGACCCGCTGTACCGTCGGTCGATCCGGGTCTCGATGGGAACGGTGTTCCAGGTCCCCTGGGCGCGCATCGACTCATGGCCTGCGGACATCGACATGATTAGAAAGCATGGGTACGTAGTGGCCGGCATGACGCTGGGGGAGGGTGCGATCACGCTCGACGAGCTGGTCGCGGAGGATCACCCGCATCTCGCGCTGGTGTTCGGGACAGAAGGCCACGGCTTGACGCGCCAGGCTGATCGTCGGCTCGACCGACGCGTGACGATCCCGATGATGCACGGCGTGGACTCGTTGAACGTGGCGGCGTCGGCGGCTGTGGCGTTCTACGCGACGCGGTAGACCTGGTCGGAAATGTCAAAGCTAGCGAGAGGAACCAAACGAGTGCGAGGGGCAGACTTCTTCGGCCCGTGGGAGGGCGATCCGGTCACGTCTTGGGAGAGCGCCCTGAGTGAGATCGAGTCAGTTCTAAAGCGAACTGGGCAGCGGCGCGCCGTCGGTTGGCGAGGACAGGTCGATGCTCGTTGGAGCCTCCACAGCGGGCTGTACAGGAGATTGCTCGACGCGCGATCGGCAGTCCAACCGGCACCAGAGGAAGACGATCTGCTTCGAGCGGAAGAGAAGATCGCTCACTTCGTGCGAGGAGAGTGGCGTTTCGACCAGATGCCCTATCTGGAGTTGCTGGCGAACCTACAACACTTTAGAGGGCCGACACGGATGCTTGATGTCTCGCTCAGTCCGCTGGTCGCTCTCTGGTTCGCCGTCGAGGAGCAGCATGGCGAGTTGGACAGCGCGGACGGGCGAATCTTCGCATTCGACGTCACGAATCGCCGTGTACAACTGGACGAGAAGTGGAATACGTACGACATTCCTTGGCGTGAGTCAGGCAGAAACACACGTTGGTGCAGAGATCTGCCATTGCTGTGGAGGCCACCCTCCTACAATGAACGCATCCCTGCGCAGCAGTCTGGCTTCCTGCTCGCGGGAGTGCCGAAGGTCTACGCCGGTGGGAACGCCCAGTACCGGAAGGCCCCCGGTACGTCAGGAGAGTTCTGGCGCATCGATGAGGTGCGACGAGCCACCTCTCTCCCCACCAAGATGGTCGATCGCTCCGGGAAGGCTCTACAACAAGGTACCGAGCCCACTCTCACGATTCGGATCGCCGCAGAAGCAAAGGCCGGGATTCGTCGCCGACTCGAACGGGACTACGGCTACAACCCCGCAACTATGTACCCCGACCTGTTCGGCATGGCGGCCGAAGTGCGTCGGGCCGTCGACAGTGCCGCGCTCTTGAAGTAAGCCTCGGGTCGGGCCGGTCGCTCCGCTGTGGCCGCGCAACTGCATGCCCCTTTTCGACGACCTCGATGGCGGGCGCGCCGCCGACCGCCCGATGACGGGCAAGTGATACGACGCCGATCTCGGCCGAATGCCGAGCCGAAGACACCAAGCTCAGTCGGCCTCTCACCAGCTAGTAGTACTCTCGGACGTAACCGAGGGCCTTCTCGAAGACATCGTTGTCGCGGATCTTGAACTGGACGTAGAGGGTCTTCCGCAGAGCTTGGCGGACCTCCTGGTCGCCGCGGATCGTGGACTGCCACCCCTCGAAGCGGACCCCACGGACGACCTCGTCGATCCGGTTGACGACGTTCTCGACGATGATCGGGGTCTGATCGCCCTTAAGAGCGTCGAACAGCTCCGTCAGGGCCGCTTTGCCCTGTTCTTCGCGGGGTACCTCGTCTACTGCCTTCTCGGCCGCGACGGTGTCTCGGGCGAGCTCGAGGAGCTCGCGCAGGAAGTCGAGGCTGGACTGCTGGATGTCGGCGTAGCGCTCGCGCAGGTCGTTGAGTCGCTGACCGAGCTCAATGAAGACCGGGTTGTGCAGGTGCCTGGCGATGCGTGCGGTGATCTGCTTCTCGATCTCTTCGGCCGGGATGTCGGTGCGCCGACCGGTCATGAGGTCTTCGATCGTCTGCGCGTCGAGCACGATCGTCTCGGCGTTCTGCGGGATCTCAACGGCGACGTGCTCGTTGATCAGGTCGATCGTCTTGGCTCCGAGCGCGTGCCACACGAGTCGCCCCGTGATGTCCGAAGGGCGCACCGACTCGTAGACATCCGAGAGCCAACGGTAGTCATCGCGATGTTCGCCCAGCATGGGGTCTGGACTGAGTGCCTCCCACAGCTGTGACACCACGCTGTAGGCGGCTCCGAAGGCGTCCTTCGTGACGTCGTCGGCGATCGCGGATTGCGCCTGGACCAGGCCTTCGTACCCGCCGACCGTGCGGTCAACACCGGGGAAGAACGCGAGTGCGGCAGCCATCGCCGGCGCGAGCTGAGCCTTGAGCTCCTCGATGTTGGAGACGACCTCCCGTACAGCCTGCTCATCGAAGGAGAGGGATCGGGCGACGTCGTCGAAGATGCCGAGGTAGTCGACGATCAGTCCGTGGGTCTTGTCCGGGGGGTATACCCGGTTGGTGCGAGTGATCGCCTGGAGCAGAGTGTGTTCCTTCAGTGGCTTGTCGAGGTACTGGCAGTAGAGGATCGGAGCGTCGAACCCGGTCAGCAGCTTCGCCGTCACGATGATGATTTTGAGCGGATCGGTCGGGTCGTTGAACCGCGCGACCACCTGCTCCAGCTCCTCGGCACCTGGGGTCCACTTTGCCCAGTCGGGCGAGTCGCCTCGGGTCTTCGACATGACGATGGTCGATGCCTCGGGCCCGAGGTGCTTGTCGAGCTCGTTCTTGTACGCGACGCAGGAGGCCTTGTCGTACGCGACGACCTGCGCCTTGAAACCCTGTGGCTCCACTTTGGTTTGGAAGTGGGCGGCGATGTCGGCAGCGATCTTCGCGATGCGCGAGGGCGTCTTGATCAGCACCTCGATCGAGGCTGCCTTCTTCGAGAGGGTGATCTTGTCGCTCTCGGACAGATCGCGATCCGTGGCGAGTTCCTCGAACGCCGCGTCGATCGCCTCCTGGTCGATGTGGATTTCTGAGAGCCGTGGTTCGAAGTGCAACGGAAGGGTCGCACCGTCGCGGATGGAGTCCTGGAATGAGTACCGCGACAGGTAGCCGCCCTCGTCCTCGGGTGCACCGAACCACTTGAACGTGTTGCGGTCGCGCCGGTTGATCGGCGTGCCCGTCAGACCGAAGAGGTACGCGTTGGGCAGAGCCTCACGCATCTTCTGCCCGTAGTCGCCCTCTTGCGAGCGGTGGGCCTCGTCGACCATCGCGATGATGTTCTGCCGGGCGTCGAGGACGCCAGGTGCCTCGCCGAACTTGTGGATCGTGGTGATGATGATCTTCCGCGCGCCCTGGCTGAGCAGCGTCTGGAGTTGCGCTCTCGAGTCCGTCGACACCAAGCCCGGGACGTCCGAGGCGTTGAAGGTGCCCGTGATCTGGGTGTCCAGGTCGATGCGGTCGACCACGATCAGGATCGTTGGGTTCGTGAGCTCGGCCATCGCGCGCAGTTTGAGCGCGGTGAAGACCATGAGCAGTGACTTGCCCGAGCCCTGGAAGTGCCAGATCAGGCCCTGCTTGACCTTGCCGAGCAGGACTCGGTCAACGATCAGATTGGTCGCCTGGAACTGCTGGAACCGCGCGATGATCTTGATCTTGCGGTGCTTCTTGTCAGTCGCGTAAAGGGTGAAGAACCGCAGAAAATCCAGGACCGCACGGGGAGTGAGTACTCCTTCAACGGCTTCTTGGACCGCTACGAGACCGATCTTCGCCGGCGCATCCTCATCGGTGGGGTCCTCGCGCCAAGGTCCCCAGAGCTCGACCGGCATGCCGATGGTGCCGTAGCGGAAGTCCTTGCCCTCCGTCGCGAAAGAGAACACGTTGGGCACGAAGAACTGCGGGACGCTCTGCTCGTAGTCATCGTGGATCTGTGCAGCGCCGTCAATCCAGGTGTACGCCGGCCGGATCGGCGTCTTCGCCTCGCCCACCACGAGAGGCAGACCGTTGCACCACAGCACGAGATCGAACCGCTTCTCGAGCCGGCCCTGCTTGAAGGTCACTTCGGTCGAGACGATCCACTGGTTCGACGAGTCATCGTCGAGGTGATCGAAGTCAATCAGCCGGACCGTGGTGTGTTCGCCGTTCGGCCCGAACGGCATCGACTTCTGCCCGGTCAGCCACGCCATGAACTCCTCGTTGGCCACCACCGGATGCGGGCTGTTGCGGGCGGCGATCAGGATCGCGCGGAGGTTGTAGATAACCTCATCTGCCTTCGCAGGGTCCGCCTCGATCTCCGGGTTGAAGCGGATGAGCGCGCCCTTGAGCACACCTTCCATCAGCACCTCGTTGGTACGACGCGGCAGCTCGTTGCCCGGCACGAACTGGACATCTATCGACTGGATCAGGTCTCGGATGAAGTCTCGCACCGAGTTCGCTTCGTTGAACTGCGCCATCAGTTGCCTCCAAACACATCCGCCAGGAAAGAGCCGTGGAGTGCGGCAAGGGCTTCTACCTCGTCGACGGCCTGGTCCACCGCGCCATTCAGCTGACCGACTCGCTCGATAAGAGCCAACTGGTCGTGCTTCGGCGGGACGACGAGAGTCCGAGCCAAGTAGTCGGGTACGGCGAGGTTGGAGATATTCGTCGTTCGGCGTGCGTAGTCCCGCGTCACGCCGGTGAGCCAGTCGAGACGCAGCTTCCAGAAGAGGTAAGCAGGCTCGACCTGATCTCTATCCGGACGGAGTAGTCGTTGAAAGTCAGTCGGAATGGTATCCGGGAGATCCGGCCCGGCGATCATGACCCGACCGACAGCTTGCTCAAACGATCCTCCCGAACGCTCAAGCACGATGTCCCCTTCGCGGAGGATCCGGCCTGCAGCCTGCTTCCTCGTAATGGAACGCGTCGGCGAGCCGTTGGGGTCAACAAACACCACGTCGCCCGAGTAGGACTTCGGGCCGAGTGCCAGGACATCAACTTCACCTTCTCCGGCAGGGGCGCCCCACACTCCACCGATGACGAACTCACAGAGATCGACGATCCGGCGTTCGGAGCCGACAGCCGCATCGAACTGCTGCAGCGCCCACCTCGCGAGAGTCGCTCGAAGCTCCAAAGCCTGCTTCTCAAGCGCCAGGCGGTGGCGCTCAACAGACCAGAGTAGGTCGGCGATGAGCTTCTGCTCGTCGAGGGGTGGGAGATCGAACTCGAAATCCTTCAGGTCACGCCAGTTCGTGCGCGGTGACAGCGAGCCGGCTGATGTGCCGAGTGCATGCTCGAAGAAGCCGTCCGACTGGACTAGGAACGGAAGCAGGTCTCCGCGAAGCTGCGTCTCATCCGCCTCGAAGGTGTAGATGTCACCAGAGCAGATGGCGTCGAACTCGGCGTAGGCGACCTTGCGCTGGTATGCGCGGCGCTTGCCGAAGAGCGTTTGGCCGGGCTTCACGCGTCGTGTGAAGGTGGTGCCGTCCTCTGTTGAACCCCACCGGCTGATTTTCAGCTCGCCGGGGTCCATGTGCTCCATCGCGATGACGCGGTCGATGCCGGCCGCTTCGAGATCACGGACGGTCTCATTGACGTTGCGAACAACGTCGCCGAAGGCGACCCGCTTCCAGTGCGACTTCTCGAGGTTGAGGCTCATGCCGTCACCTCCGCTCTCAGCAGCGCGAGAACGTCAGTGATCGCCTGATCCGAAACGTGCGCGGCAACTCGCCACTGGGCCACGGCATCGCTGACATCGACGTGCTCACCGGCTTCCTTGGCGGATTCTCCGGCAACGTATAGCGGAATCGCGAGACTGTGGCCCTTGTGAGCGATCTGGTCGAGGGTGGCAACTGCAGCGAACCCGTCCTGTGGCTCGAAGGCGCGATAGGCGTCTAGGATCTTCTGTTGGTGCGCCTCGCGGAGGAAGGACTGTGCCTGTTCGCGGGCGACTTCGTTCACGGCATTGATGAACAGCACCTCGCCCTGGTGCTCGGCGGGCTTGTTGGCGCGGAGCGTGACGACCACGGCCTCCATGGGGCTGTTATAGAAGAGCCCTGCGCCGAGCCCGAGAACGCATTCGATCAGGTCGGACTTCACCAGAGCTTCACGCAGGGCCGCCTCTTCACGCCGGAAGAGCACCCCGTGGGGGAAGAGGATCGCAGCGCGGCCCGTATCGGGGTCGAGGCTCTTGGCGATGTGCTGGAAGAACGCGTAGTCCGCACGTCCTTGTGGGGGCACGCCCCACACGTTGCGACCGTACGGGTCCTTGGCGAACGCAGCGCGGTTCCACGCCTTGATGGAGTAGGGCGGGTTTGCCAGCACGACGTCGAACGTCTGCAGATGACCCTTGCCGTCGAGGAACGCCGGTCGGCTCAAGGTGTCGCCGTGGGCAATGTGGCCGTCGGTGATGCCGTGTAGGAACAGGTTCATCCGCGCGATGGCGGATGTCCCGTAATTGAGCTCCTGACCGTAGAGGCGCAGATTCCGCCACTCCTTGCCCTGCCGCTTCAGTTCGGCGGCGGTGGAGATGAGCATGCCGCCCGTGCCGCAAGTGGGGTCGTATACCGACTCACCCGGCTGGGGCTCGAGCATCATCGTCATCAGGTGCACCAGCGTGCGATTGGTGTAGAACTCCTGCGCGGTGTGACCGGAGTCGTCCGCGAATTTCTTGATCAGGTACTCGTACCCGTTGCCGAGCTCGTCCTCAGGCAGGTTGGCGATCGAGAGCGTCTTGGTGGAGAAGTGCTCGATCAGGTCCGCCAGGGTCGAGTCCGGGAGCAGGTCCTTGTTGCCCCAGTCGCCGTCGCCGAATACGCCGGGGAGTGTGTCAGGGTTGGCCTTCTCGATGGAGCGCATGGCGTGCAGGAGTGCCGCGCCGATGTTCTGCGTGACGCCGCGGATGTCTTCCCAGTGGCAGCCGTGGGGGATGGCGAAGCGGTGGTTCTCTGGGAGGTCGGCGAGCTCCTCGTCTTCGTATACATCCATCGCGGCGGCGTGCTCCTCGTCGTAGACGTCGGAGATCCGCTTCAGGAAGACGAGCGGGAAGATGTACTGCTTGTAGTCGCCCGCGTCGATCAGCCCACGGAGCACGATCGCCGCGCCCCACAGGTAGTTCTCCAGCTCTCGCTGCGTGATTCTGGTGCTCATACGGACAGCCCCCACTTCGCCAGCTCGGCCTCCAGCGCAGCACGCGTCGTGGTCGCCTCGGCGTGCGCCGTTTCGAGATTCGCGAGCGCGTCCGCGAGCGTGAGCTTCTCGCCGCTGTCAGGAGGCGCGACGTACAGCGGGATGTTGAGGTTGTAGTCGTTGCTCTCGATCTCGGCCAGGCCGACGACACGGGAGCGGCCCTCGATGTCAGCGTAGAGCTCATAGGCGTCGAGGATCTGCTGGGCATGCTCGGGTTCGAGGGTGTTCTGGTTGCGTCCGCGCTTGAACAGGTCTTCACCGTTGATGAAGAGCACCTTGCCCTTCTTGTCTGGTTGCTTCTCCTGTCGAAGGATCAGCACGCAGGCGGCGAGGCCAGTGCCGTAGAAGAGGTTGGGGGCCAACCCGATGACCGCGTCGACGAGGTCTGACTTGAGCACGTGGGTGCGGATCCGCGCCTCAGCTCCCTGCCGGAAGAGTGCCCCTTGGGGCAGGACGACGGCGACTCGGCCAGTCCTTGGTTTCGCGGAGGTGATCATGTGCTGGACCCAGGCCCAGTCGGCGTATCCCTTCGGCGGGACTCCACCAAGTGCGTTCCGGCCCCACTTGTCGGACGCCCACTCGGGCTCGCCCCAGTTCTTGAGCGAGAACGGCGGGTTGGCGACGACGCAGTCGAACTGCGCAAGATTATTGCCCGTGTAGAAGGCGGGATTGCGCAACGTGTCCTCGCGGACGATCTTGAAGTCCTCGACGCCGTGGAGCAGCAGGTTCATCCGTGCGATCGCAGAGGTGGCGAGCACTTTCTCCTGGCCGTAGAGCTTGCCCCACAGGGTCTTGGGGCTGCCGCCGGCATCTTTCACGTGCTCGATGACCTCGATCAGCATGCCGCCGGTGCCGCAGGCCGGGTCGTAGACCGTCTCGCCCTCGGTGGGATTGAGGATGTTGACGAGTAGGCCGACCACCGAGCGCGGCGTGTAGTACTCACCGGCCTTCTTGTTCGACTGGTCGGCGAACCTCTTGATGAGGTACTCGTACGCGTTGCCGAACACGTCGGGCGGCACAGCGGCGTTGGTCAGCGCCTTACTCGAGAAGTGCTCGATGAGATCGGCGAGCTTCCGATCGGGCAGCTTGTCCTTGTTGGTCCAGCTGGCGTTGCCGAAGATGCCGTATAGCGTCTCGGGGTTGGCCTTCTCGATCTCCCGGAACGCGGTCTGAAGCGCGGTGCCGATGTTCTCGGTGCGATTGCGGACGTCGTCCCACAGGCTGCCCTCGGGGATGGCGAAGCGGTGGTTCTCCGCGAACAGGGCGAACTCGTGGTCGCCCCCGGACTCGTCCAGCGCTTGGGCGTACTCCTCGAGATAGACGTCGCTGATCCGCTTGAAGAACATCAGCGGGAAGATGTACGCCTTGAAATCGGCCTGGTCGATGCTGCCGCGCAGCAGGTCAGCCGCCGCGGCGAGGTACTGCTCGAGCTCCGCCAGCGTCAGCGGATCGCTCCCGCCGTTGGGGCGCAATGCCCGCGCTGCCGCGCGTGCCTCATCCTCGGTCATCCGTCTCCTATTTTTTGCTCCACCACGCGACAAAGCAGCTACCGACTCAGCTCACGGCCGAGGGGACAACGTCCCCTGACTAGGCCCTCGTTGCGTCAGCGCGCGGTGGACGGTTCCGATCGACACGCCAGCGCTTGCGGCGATGCTGCGCAACGACTCGCCTCGATCTCTCCACATCCTAATCTCGCGCTGCGTCTCGTCGCTAATGGTGCGTGGTCGGCCGTGGCTGCCTCCGTGTTCCCGCGCCGTCTGGATGCCGGCCCGGATGCGGGAGCTTTGAAGCTCTCGACGTAGTTGTCTGAGCTCGCGGATGTCAGCGAGGAGCTCCGAGTCTCCGGTGTGCTCGCCCGCGGCCAGCCCCACGAGGACCTTCACTGTTACTCCTCGGTCAACGAGGTCCAGCAGTGTCTCGAGTCCGTCGACCATGCTCGTGCTCAGGCTCCGTGCGCGGGTCACGGTGAGTGCATCGCCGTCGCCCACCTCCGTCACAGCAGCGAGGAGCCCGGGGCGGTTCTTGATCAGGCGTCGACGCGATGCTGTCTCCTCGAAGAGACGCGAGCAGATCGGCTCGAGCACTTGCCGTTGCAATCTCGCGTCCTGGGGGTCTGCCCCGACCTGGACGAGTCCTATGAGCGCCATCAGCCCAAGCTCAGGTCGCTGCTGCGCAGTCGCAGCATGGCAGTGGGTGGGGGAGCGAAGTGCATAGGGTTTATTGAACACTCCAAGCCGGCCGACAATGACGACCGAGCGGCCGTATTTGCCTTCTGACCTGCGGAGACGTAATGCTCAGTTCATCGGCGTGTTGACCGGAAGGAACTGAGCGAACGGGTCCGAAACGCTCCAGAACACTCTGTGACCGCATCCAACGTCGGCGCCGCGTTCCGCAATGCGGCCGGCCTCGGAGCCGACGCCGTGCTCGTCACGGAGCGCTGCGCCGATCCGCTCTACCGACGCAGCGTGCGCGTCTCGATGGGCACCGTGCTGCAGGTGCCCTGGACCCGACTGCCCGTGTGGCACGAAGCGGCCCGCCTGCTGCACGATCACGGCTTCGAGATCGCCGCGCTCGCGCTCGACGATGCCGCCGTGCCGCTGCCCGACTACGCCCGGACGCGGCCGGAACGGGTCGCGCTCGTGCTGGGCACCGAGGGCGACGGGCTCGGCCGCCAGGCGCTCTCCGCCGCCGACCGCACGGTCGTGATTCCGATGCTCCACGGCGTCGACTCGCTCAATGTCGCGGCGACGAGCGCCGTCGCCCTCTACGCGCTGCAGAACACCGCCGGCGATGTCGCAGGGGAGTCGTAACCTGGAAACGATGTCTGAAGCACAGCGCGCCGGAACCCAGGTTGGCCTCTACGCAGCCGAACACCTGTCGCCGACGTATCCGCAGCGCGCCCCCTGGGGCACCGCGGGAAGCCTTCGCGCGTGGCAGGAGGAGGCGCTCGAGCGGTACTTCGCGACCCAGCCGCGCGACTTCCTCGCCTCGGCAACCCCGGGCGCAGGCAAGACGACGTTCGCGCTCCGCCTCGCGGCCGAACTCCTGCACGCCGGCACCGTGAACCGCGTCATTGTCGTGGCGCCGACCGACCACCTGAAGACCCAGTGGGCCAACTCGGCGGCACGGGTGGGTATTCGGCTCGACCCGAAGTTCTCGAACGGGCAGGGCACCTTCTCACGCGAGTTTCACGGCATCGCGGTGACGTACGCCCAGGTCGCGATGAAGCCGTACGTGCACGAGCACCTCTGTGCGTCGGCTCGCACGCTCGTGATTCTCGACGAGGTGCACCACGGCGGCGACAACCTCTCATGGGGCGACGGACTGCGTGACGCGTACCAACACGCCGAGCGGCGGCTCTCGCTCACGGGAACACCGTTCCGTTCCGACACCGCGCCGATTCCGTTCGTGCGCTACGTGCGCGACGACGACGGCATTCGCGTATCGCGGGCCGACTACACGTACGGGTACGGCCGGGCGCTCACCGACGGCGTCGTGCGTCCCGTGCTGTTCATGACCTATGCGGGCAGCATGCGCTGGCGCGACACGCAGGGCGAAGAGATGTCGGCCGGCCTCGGCGACGACAACACGAAAGACATCGTTTCGCAGGCGTGGCGCACGGCGCTCGACCCCCGCGGAGACTGGATGCAGCAGGTACTGCGGGCTGCCGACCGTCGCCTCGACGAGGTGCGCGCGGAGGTGCCCGACGCGGGCGGCCTCGTGATTGCGACCGACCACGAGTCGGCGCGCGGCTACGCCGCCCTGCTCGAGCACATCACCGGCACGAAACCCGCGGTGATCCTCAGCGACGACCCGGGCGCGTCGGCCCGGATCGAGTCGTTCTCGGCGTCTGACGAGCGATGGATGGTCGCCGTGCGCATGGTGTCGGAGGGCGTCGACGTGCCGCGCCTCGCGGTCGGGGTGTACGCCACAAGCTCGTCAACGCCGCTGTTCTTCGCGCAGGCGATCGGCCGCTTCGTGCGCGCGCGGCGTCGCGGTGAGACCGCGACCGTGTTCATCCCGTCTGTGCCGAAGCTCGCCGCGCTCGCCGAGGCGCTCGAACTCGAACGTGACCACGCGCTCGACCGACGCGACGGCAACGGCGACTCCGAGGTCGACGGCATGACCGAGGAAGAGCGGGAACTCGCCGAGGCCGAGCGTGAGGAGCAGGCGAGCGACGAGCTCACGAAGTACAAGTTCGAGGCGATCTCATCGAACGCCGAGTTTCAACGCGTCGTCTACGACGGCGGTGACTACGGCTTCAGCGCCGAGGTCGGCTCGCTCGAAGAACTCGAATATCTCGGCCTGCCCGGGATCCTCAACCACGACGAGGTCGCGCAGGTGCTCGAGGCTCGAGCGCAGAAGCAGACGCGAATTCAGGATGCGCGCGCCCGCAACGAGGTGAACGACGGGCACCAGACGGTACAACCGCTGCACCGCAGCCTCAAGGAACAGCGCACGCTGCTCAACTCGCTCGTCGGGCTCTACGCGCGCCAGTCACACATGCCGCACGGCAAGGTGCACTCGGAGCTCCGCCGCATCTGCGGCGGGCCCGCGGTTGGGCAGGCGACCTCGCACCAGATTCAGCAGCGCATCAACGAGCTGCGCCGCCGCCTGCACTAGCTCGGATCGCCGTCGACCGCGTCGGTGTCGGCCGCGCCACGCTGGCGACGAATCTTGCGCACCTTGTAGATGACGAAAACGAGCACGGCGAGGAGCACGAGCGCGATCACCGCGTACTGCAGCCAGCCCGCCGCATCCTCGAGGATGTGCCAGTTGTCGCCGAGCAGGTACCCGCCGTAGACGAAGATCGTGTTCCAGATGAGGGAGCCGGCCAGTGTAAACAGGCCGAAGCGCCACCACGACATGCGTTCGACACCCGCCGGCAGCGAAATGAGGGAACGGAAAATCGGGATCATGCGGCCGAAGAAGACGGTCCAGTAGCCGTGCCGGTTGAACCAGCGGATCGTTGCGTCGATCTCATCAAGGTCGACGAGTGGCAGATACGACAGCAGCTTCACGGTGCGCGCGTGGCCGAGCCAGGCGCCGAGCCCGTAGAGGCAGTACGCGCCGACGACCGAGCCGGCGGTCGCCCAGATGAGGGCCTCGACCCACGTGAATGTGCCGTCGGACGACGCCGCCGAGAAGCCCGCGAGCGGCAGAATCACCTCGGAGGGAATCGGCGGGAAGAGGTTCTCGAGCAGCACGAGCAGGCCGACGCCCGCGGCGCCGAGGAAGTTCATGACGCTCACCGCCCAGTCACCGATCGTGCCGAAGGCACTTCCGGAGTCGGTTGCGGCCTGCTGGAGCGGGAAAAGAAGTTCGGGTCGCACCTCCCTAGCGTACGTTGACGCGGGCCGTGCGACCCGAAGAACTCCTGGGCTCGCGGTTCAGCGGGTGAAGACGGTCACGCCCAGTTCTTGTGCGGTGAGGTGTTGCCGACCCCGGCGTTGAAGACGTTGCACGGGTCGAGCTCCTTGTAGTGCTCCTCGAGCTCGGCCGGAACGTCGTACAGGCGGCCGAAGTTGTGCTCGGCGGGAATCGCCGCGCCGCGTTCGGTGAGTAGCTCCGTCATCCGCCGCTTCAGCTCGACCGTGTCGACGCCCTTCTTCGCGACGTGGTTCTGGTGGAGTACGTGGCAGAAGAAGTGGCCGTAGTACGCGCTCACCTCGAGCTGGTCGGCGATCTCTTGCGGGAGCACCTCGAGCCAGTCCTCATCGTCGCGGCGCAGGGCGACGTCGAAAGTGACCATGCCGCTGACCTTCTCGCGGTTGAGGTTGAAGTAGCGGGCGATTGCGCTCGCCGCGCCGAATCGCTGCAGCATCGCGCTCTGCGCCTCGTCATCGGTGCAGGTGAGGAACGCGCCGCCGCGCTCTGGCTCGGCGAAGAACTCGGTGAGCAGCGCCTCGAACTCGTTGCGCTGGAAGTCGCTGACCTCCATGATCAGGTGGTGTTCGAACCGGTCGCGGTACTCGAGCAGACGCTTCGGCAGCTGCTGGGGGAGCATGCCGAAGGCGGCCTGCGAGATCGTGTCGGCAAAGGTCTGCCCAAAGAACGGGAGCTTCGCGAACACGCCGTTCGCCCAGGTCTTCAGCGCGAACATGCGTCGCAGCTGGCGGCTGCCCGCGTACTTCAGGGAAACGAACGTGTCCTTTCCGTACTTCGCCGCGAGATCGAACGTGGCCCGGTCGAGATACTCGCCCGAGATCGGCAGCTGCCCGTCGGCGCTGAGCACGCGACGGCGCAGGTCTTCGAGTTCGCGGGGATCGTTCGTACCGATGTAGAAGGTCGTCGTGTGCGCATCCTTCGGGAACGTCGGGGTGCGCACCGCGAACACCATGATCTTGCCCGCGCAGCCAGATGCCTCAAACAGGAACTTCGGGTCGGCGTTATAGCGGGCGGGGGTTGGCGCGATCTCGCGGACGTGATCGCCGTACTCGGTTTCCCGCGAATCGGCCGGGGGAGGCGTGACGCTCGCGGCGTCCCAGTCGCCGCGCTGCAGCCGGTCGAGTATCTGCGCGGGGTCGTCGCCGAGCTCGATGCCGAGGTGGTTGACGAGCTCGACCTGGTTCTCGCTGTTCACGCGAGCGTAGATCGCGTGCTGAGTGAAGGCCGGGCCCTTGCGAACCTGGCTGCCGCCGGAGTTGTTCGCGATGCCACCGATGACGGACGCCCCGATCGAGGTCGAACCGATCACGGAGTGCGGTTCGCGGCCGTGGGGCGCGAGCGCGTCCTCGAGTTCGTGGAGTCGTGATCCGGCCAGGCAGACCGCTTCGTGGGCGTCGTTGATGAGATGGATTTGGTCGATGCGCGTCGTCGAGATGATCACGACTTCGCGGTCGTAATCCTGGTCGCCGGGGCCCGAACCGCCGGTGAGGCCCGTGTTCGCGGCCTGCGTGATGACGATGAGGTCGTGATCCACCGCGACCTGCAATGACCGCCACATGTCGATAAGACTGCCGGGGCGGAGCACCGCGAGCACGCGCCCTGACCCAAACCGGTTGCCGCGTGCGTACGGGCCCGTCGCGCGAGCGGAGGTGAGCACATGCGGCTTCCCCAAGATCTCGATGAACGCCTTGAGGGCGTCCTCCGAACCGCGGAACCGATCATCGTGCATAGTTGATCACTGCCTTCCATCAGGGGTCGACGAGCGGCTCGGTGCGTGTGTCAGTGGGAGGCACCGTGCGCCTGCTTCGTCGGTGACCTGCCAATCGTAGTTCGTTCGAAGCAGGGCGCGACCTGTTGTTCGGCAGTTCGGGACGCGAACGGTCTGCAATGGCACCGCTCCGCACCCGATGCAGACCTGATGAATTCGGGCGCTCCGAAACCTTCGCGAACTGACGGAAATTCGCGGCGTTTCCAATGAAAATGCCGCGAATTGCCGTCAGTTCGCGAGGGTCGGGCTTGTCATGACCTTCGAAATGAAGGAGCCCCTCATCTGGGATTGAATCCCAGATGAGGGGCTGTTTTCATTCTGTGCGCGAGGGGGGACTTGAACCCCCACGACCTAATACGGTCACTAGCACCTCAAGCTAGCGCGTCTACCTATTCCGCCACCCGCGCAGGGTGTTTCGTGCTCGTGGGCACGAAGGACAACTTTAACGGGTGTTTCGGGTCGGCGCAAATCGAGGTACGCCGAGCCTAGGGTGGTGGGTATGACTGCTCCGCATCCGCTTGAATCCGACCCCACCGTCGCCATGACGCGCGACCTCATTCGCATTGACACGCAGAACTGGGGCAACGGCAAGAGCTCGGGGGAGCGGGAGGCGACGGAGTACCTCGCTGCCAAGCTTCGAGACCTCGGCAGTGAGCCAGTGATCTTCGAGTCCGAGCCCAACCGTGCGAGCGTCGTCGCACGCATCCCCGGCCGGAACCCAAACAAGCCCGCGCTCGTCGTGCACGGGCACACCGATGTCGTCCCCGCTGACGCGACCCACTGGAGCGTCGACCCGTTCGCCGCCGAGGTGCGCGACGGCATGATCTGGGGTCGCGGCGCCGTCGACATGAAGAACATGGACGCGATGATCGTGACGGCGCTCGAACGCATCATCGCCTCGGGGGACCTGCCCGAGCGCGAGCTGATCGTCGCGTTCTTCGCCGACGAAGAAGACGGTGGCAAGCTCGGTGCGCACTGGGCCGTCGACCACCGTCCCGAACTGTTCGCGGGAGCGACCGAGGCGATCAGTGAGGTGGGCGGATACTCGGTGCACGTCGACGGGCACCGCGCGTACCTGTTGCAGACGGGGGAAAAGGCAATGATCTGGCTGCGCCTGCGGGCGCGACGCCCCTCGGGGCACGGATCGAAGGTGGTGCCGGCTGAAGACAACGCCGTCACCGAGCTTGCGCGCGCGATCGTGCGGCTCACGAACCACGACTGGCCGGTGCAACTCAATGAGACGTCGACCGAAATGATTCATGCGCTGAGCGCGCTCACGGGCGCCGACTTCGAGTCGGTCGCTCCCGACGAACTCGCGCTCCGCGGCGGTGACGCGGCCGCCTGGCTGCGAGCGTCACTTCGCACAACCGCGAATCCGACGATGCTCGACGGCGGGTACAAGCACAACGTCATTCCCGAGACCGCATCGGTCGCGATCGACGTGCGCCCGCTCCCGGGCCAGGAAGCTGACGTGCTCGACGAGATTCAGCGCCTCGTCGGCGACGGCATTGAGGTCGAGGTCGACTGGCAGGCGATCGGGGCGCAGGCGCCCTCGACGGGCGCGCTTGTCGACGCGAGCCTCGCATCGCTCCGCGCATTCGACCCCGACGCACGGATCATTCCGTACCTCCTTCCGGCCGGCACCGACAATAAGTCGCTCGCGCGCCTCGGCATCGACGGCTACGGATTCGCGCCCCTGCAACTGCCCGCGGAGCTGAACTTCCCCGCGATGTTCCACGGCGTGGACGAGCGCGTGCCGCTGGAGTCACTCGTGTTCGGGCGGAACGTGCTCGAACACTTCCTGCGCAACTACTAGCGCACGGTGCAGCGCCGCCAATTTCGACTTGGCGGCGCGTAGTATCGGCGCCTGGGCCGAACGGTGCATGACCGGGCCCCAGTGATTTTCGACCCCGAAGGAGAAGTGCCGATGGGCTGGTTTGAGGCGATCGTGCTCGCGATCGTGCAGGGCCTGACCGAGTTCCTGCCGATCTCGTCGAGCGCGCACATTCGGGTGGCCGGGCTCGCGATGGGCATGGACGACCCGGGCGCGACCTTCACCGCGATCATCCAGGTCGGCACCGAGCTCGCGGTGGTCGTCTGCTTCTGGAAAGACATCGTTCGCATCATCACGCGATGGTTCCAGTCGCTCACCGGCAAGGTCGCGCGCAACGATCCCGACGCTCGCATGGGGTGGCTCATCATCATCGGCTCAGTGCCGATCGTCCTCCTCGGTGTGCTGCTGCAAGACCTCATTCGCACCCAGTTCCGATCGCTGTGGATTATTGCGATCTCGCTCATCGTGTTCGGCATCATTCTCGGCCTCGCCGACGTGCTCGCGCGCCGCGTCAAAACGCTCGAGCACCTCGGCTGGAAAGACGGCTTAATCTACGGCTTCGCGCAGGCGCTCGCGCTCATCCCCGGCGTCTCGCGGTCGGGCGGCACGATCACGGCGGGGCGCCTCATGGGCTATGACCGGCCGTCGGCGGCGCGCTACGCGTTCCTGCTTGCGATTCCGGCCGTGCTTGGTTCGGGCGGGTACGAACTCGTCGGTGCGCTCACCGAGGACAACCCCACGGGTGCACCGCTCAACTGGGGCGCGACGCTGCTCGCCACCGTGATTGCGTTCGCCGTCGGCTGGGCGGTCATCAAGTTCCTCATGAAGTGGGTCGAGACGCGCAGCTTTATGCCGTTCGTGCTGTACCGCATTGCCCTCGGAACCGTGCTCATCATTCTGCTGATCACCGGTGTTGTCAGCCCGCTCGCGGGCAGTGCCTAGCGAGTGGCGCGAGGCTAGACTGTCGGGGTGAAGCGTATCGACTCCTGGCCCCGCCCCGAAGTTCCCGAGCTTGAGGGCCGAGCGGTTCCGGTTCGACTTTTCGACTCCGCGGCCGACGATGTTCGTCCCCTCGAGGCGGATGCGGACGGTCGCGTCCGGCTGTACGTGTGTGGCATCACGCCGTACGACGCCACGCACCTCGGGCATGCCGCGACCTATGTCGCGTTCGACTCGCTCATCCGTGCTCTTCGACAGTCTGGCGTCGAGGTTGAGTATGCCCAGAACGTGACCGACGTCGACGACCCGCTGCTCGAGCGCGCCGAGAAGACCGGCGTTGCTTGGGAAGAGCTCGCGGAGTCGCAGACTGACCTTTTCCGTGGCGATATGGCCGCGCTGCGCGTGATTCCGCCGCAGTCGTACGTGCGCGTCAAGGACGTCGTCACCGAGATCGCGGAGTTCGTCGACCAGCTCGTGGCCGACGGGTTCGGCTATACCGTGCCGACCCTTGGGGCCGCAGGCGACGACGTCTACTTTGACGTCACTGCGGCACAGAACACGGGGCTGTATCAGCTCGGTGCCTCGAGCCACTACTCGCCGGCACGGCTCGCGGAAGCCTTCGAGGAGTTTGGCGGCGACCCAGAGCGGCCCGGTAAGCGCTCGCCGTTCGACCCGCTGCTGTGGCGCGCGGAGCGTCCGGGGGAGCCGAGCTGGGATGCGAGCGTCGGCCGGGGCCGTCCCGGCTGGCACGTCGAATGCGCCGTCATCGCGACGAGCGAGCTCGGGCCGCAGGTGACGGTGCAGGCGGGCGGCCGCGACCTTCGGTTCCCGCATCACGAGATGACCGCAGCGCACGCGAGCGCAATCACCGGCAAGCCCTTCGCGCGGCACTTCTCCCACGCTGGTCTCGTGGCCTACGAGGGCACGAAAATGTCGAAATCCCTCGGCAACCTCGTGCTTGTGTCGAACCTCACGGCTGCTGGCCACGACGCGCGGGCGGTTCGCCTCGCGGTGCTCTGCCACCACTACCGCAGCGACTGGGAATGGACCGACGCCGACCTCGCCAACAACGAGGCCCGGCTCGAGTCGTGGCTCGCCGCCGCGGCGCGCGCAACCGGGGCGGGCAACGTCGTGTCCGACCGCATGCGCGAGCGCATCGCGAACGATCTCGACACGACCGGCGTCATCGCAATCGTTGACGAATGGGCGGCAGCCGAGGAGCCCGAGGCAGCGGTGGTCGACGCGGTCGACGCCCTGCTCGGAATCGACCTGCGCGGCTAGCGATCCTCGGATGAGTCGGGCTCGCCGTTCGAGTCCGGCTCGTCATCGGAGTTCGGGCCGTCGTCGGCGGCGTCGTCGCGCGAATCGTCGCGACCGGGCGCATCCTTCGCCGACGACGAGAGGTCGCCGAGCTGTGCCTTGCCGCCGCCACGGGCGGTCGGCTCGTTTCCGTCGGCAAGGAACCGTTCAAACTCGGCGGCGATTGCCTCGCCCGTCGCGGCCTCGGAGTCGACGACATCGCGGGTCTGTTCGAGGTACTCGACGTAGCCGCGCAACTCGTCGTCAGACTCGACCGCCTCGGTGACACGTTCCTCCCAGGCTGACGCGTCGTCGCGGAGGTGATCAGAGCTGATGTCGACCTTGAGGAGTTTCGCGAGTTCGTTGACGAGCGAGAGGGAGGCCTTCGGGTTCGGCAGTTCGGGCGACTGCGCGTAGTGGGGCACCGACGCCCACATCGACACGACCTCAATGCCGGCGCGGTGCGCCTCTTCGGCAATCGCCGACAGCACGCCAGTCGGGCCCTCGTACGTCGACCCCTCGATATCGAGTTCGCGCTGCGGCCCCTCATCATCACTGCTGAGGTACACGAGGATGTCTCGGGTGTGGGGCGCGTCGGCGAGCAGCGCTCCGACGAGCACAATGCTGGAAATATCGACGCGCTCGCAGGCCGCGATGACCTCGCTCGCGTATCGGCGCCAGCGGAAGTTCGGCTCAACGCCGGTCAGCGTGTAGATGCGGCCACCGCGGACCGGGCCGGCAATTGTCGCGCCCGGCCAGCGGATGACGCGCTGCCCGTCGCCGCCGAGCTCCACGCGCGGGCGGGCGACCGTGTAGTCGAAGTAGTCCTCGTCTTCGAGACGCTCGACAAGCAGGTCGACGTCGAGCTGATCCTGGAGTTCGCTCACCGCGGCGCTCGCCGATTCCCCGGCGTCGTTCCACCCTTGCAATGCGACGACGAGCGTGTTCCCCGAAGCAAACGCATTCGGTCGATCGAAGTTCGGCAGGGGAAGCTGTGACGTCACTCGGGTTCTCCATCGGAATCGGGGGTTCCCACCACCCTACGACCTTCGACCCCCGCGATCGGTAGGATTGATGCCTATGACCGCCCGCGCACCCGTCGCCGTTCTCTGGGATATGGACGGCACCCTCGCCGACACCGAGCCGCACTGGCTTCGGGCGCAGTCGGCGCTCCTCGCGCGCCACGGACTGCCCGCCCTCACCCGCGAACAAGAGCTCAAACTCGTCGGCGCGTCTCCCGAGATCTCCGTGGGGATGTTCCAGCGTCTCGGCATGACGATTGACCCCGAAGTGATGCTCGATGAGGTCTACGACGACGTTTGTGAGAGCGTGGCCGACGGTGTGGCCTGGCGACCGGGCGCGGTCGAGCTCCTCGCCGACCTCAACGCGCACCGAGTGCCCACTGCGCTCGTCACGAATTCGAGTCGGCCCCTCGCCGACGTCGTGCTCGATCACCTCCATGGCGGCGAGTTCACGATCACCGTGACGAGCAGCGACGTGCGCCCCGGGAAGCCGGATCCCGCACCCTTCCTGTTCGCGGCCGCGCGACTCGGCGTCGACCCGGCCGACTGCCTCGTGATCGAAGACTCGATGAACGGGATTCGCGGCGCACTGGCCGCAGGCTGCGTGACCCTCGCGGTGCCGCACGGCATGCGCATCCCGCCGAGCCCCGACTATGTGCTGCGCGAGTCGCTGCGGGGCCTCGACTGGGCACATCTGCGCGACCTGTACGCCGCGTTCCGCGCACAACCGACCAACCCGACCGACGTATCCGATGCAGGAGCCCCCACCGAATGATTCAGTCGCCGCCGTCAGGCCCGTTTCGCGCCGGTGAGCGCGTGCAACTCACCGACCCGAAGGGGCGCCTCACGACCACCTGGCTCACCGACGGCGGGCGCGTGCACTCGCAGTACGGCACGATCGAGCACGCCGAAATCATCGGGCTGCCCGACGGCTCGGTCGTTACGTCGACCGGCGGGATGGAGTACCTCGCGCTGCGACCCCTGCTCACCGACGTCATCATGTCGATGCCGCGCGGCGCCGCGATCATCTATCCGAAGGACTCGGCGATGATTCTTGCGAAGGCCGACATTCGACCCGGCACGCGCGTTGTCGAGGCTGGTGTTGGGTCGGGCGCCCTCTCGCTCTGGCTCCTGCGCATGCTCGCAGGCGAAGGGGAACTGATCAGCTTCGAGCGCCGCGAGGAGTTTGCCGAAGTGGCGCGCGGGAACGTCGAGAGCGTCTTCGGTGGCCCGCCGAAAAACTGGCGCATCGCTATTGGCGACTTGCAAGAGGCCCTGCCACGGGAGTGCGAACCCGGTTCGGTTGACCGAGTCGTGCTCGACATGCTCGCGCCGTGGGAGTGCCTGCCAACCGTTGCCGAGGCACTCGTGCCCGGCGGCGTGCTGGTTTGCTACGTCGCGACGGTGACCCAGCTCTCGCGCGTCGCCGAAGCAATTCGCGAACATGGTGGCTTCACCGAGCCCGACGCCGACGAGACGATGGTGCGGGGATGGCACGTCGAGGGGCTCGCGGTGAGGCCAGACCACCGCATGGTGGCGCACACCGGATTCCTGCTCACCGCGCGCCGACTCGCGCCGGGCACGACCCTGCCGCTGAAGCGGCAGACCTCGAAGACGGCAGGCACTGACGCCGACCGCGAAGCCTGGACGCCGAGCGACGCCGATGCCTGGACGCCCGACGCGGTGGGGGAACGGCACGTCAGCGACAAGGTGCTCCGAAAGCGCGGGCGTGAGGCGCGGCGAGGCGCACAGCACGCGAGCCGGTCAGAAGGGGAGATACTGGATGCGACCGAAACAGAAGGACTTGATCACGCGTGATTGCACCACGACGCCTCGCCCGTATCGGCCTCGCCGGTAGCCTCATCATTCCCGCCGTCGCGCTGGCAGCCTGCGCGCAGGTGCCCTCGAGCGAGCTCGTGAGCTCGTGCACGCCAGCCGAGTCGGTTCAGGTGGAGCACACTGGCGGGAGCGGCACCGGCCCAGTCATCAACGACGGCGGTATCGCCGAGTTCACGTTCAGCGTCACCCTCGCGAACGGCACCGAGGTGTTCCCCGAGACGTCGATCAACCCCGATGCGAACGGCAACCCGCTGCCGGTGAATACCGCCGCGCTCGGCGACGCCGGCATGGTGGGCGTTGAAGAGGCGATGCAGTGCGCAACGAGCGGCGAACACATCACCGCGACGATGGAGCTGCAGCAGATCTTCTCGGGCGACATGTTCCAGTTCACCGAGGAGCAGCTCACGGCAACCGCGACGGTTGAGATCAATGTTGAACGGGTCTATCACTCGGCGGCCACCGGGAGCATCGCCCCGCAGCACAACGGTATTCCCGCGGTCGTGACGGCCCCCGACGGCACTCCCGGGGTGACGATGCCGAACGAGGCTGCGCCAACCGAGGTGCGGAGCGCGACGACGATCGCGGGGAACGGCCCGGCGCTCAAGGCCGGCGACACGATCACGGCCCAGTTCTCGGCGTTCGAATGGACGTCATCGACGCAGATCGCTACTTCGTGGGGCGGTAAGGCACCGATCCAGACTGAGATCGGTGCCGACAACGACGGGCTCTTCGGCGCGACAGCCGAACTCCAGGGCGTGCAGGTTGGCTCGCAGCGCGTCATTGTCGTGCCCGCCGCGACGGTGGCGGCGAACACCGCGGCTGGCACGATGCCGGTCGGGAACGGCGACGCGATCGTGCTCGTCATCGACATCCTCGGCTCGACCCCGGCCGAACAATGAGCGTCCGGCCCGGACACCGCACCCTCCGCGCCCTCGCGTGCGGCACGCTCGCGCTGCTCGCGCTCGTCGGGTGCGCATCCACCTCCACCACCACGACCGATTCGACGGCCGGGCCCGCCGAAGTCGTCTACGGCGGTGACCGGTTAACCGGCGTTGAAGTTGCGGGCGACCCCGGCCGTGAGCCGGAGGTGACCATCGCCGAACCGGCCGAGTTGACCGGCGACGAGACTGACATCCAGCGCGAGGTGGTCGTCGAGGGCGCAGGCGCGCCGCTCACCGAAGACGACACGGTTGTGGTCATCGTCGGCAGCTATTACGCCGAAGACGGCGACGCGCTCAGTGCGTACTCCTCGCTCGGGCCGGCAACGCAGCTTTCGAATCCCGAGCTGCCCGCATTCGTGAAACCCCTGTTCGTCGGCATCGCTGACGGCTCGCGCGTCGTCGCGTCGGTGCCGTTCGAGCTCGTCGCGGGGGAGGGGACGCAGGGCGACCCCGTGCTGATGGTCGCCGACGTCGTAAAGGTCGAACCCGGCGTCTCGGCCGACGGCCAACCAACCGGGGAGACCTTCGACTATGCAACCGTCTCGGCGACCGCCGGTGAACCGGAGGTGACGATCAACACCGATGCGGCCGACCCGACGGAGCAGCAGACCATCACCGTCCTGCAGGGCGATGGCGAGACGGTTGCCGACGGTGATACCGCGATCGTCCAATACTCGGGCTACCTGCTCGCCGATGGCTCGCGCTTCGACACGAGCTGGGATGCGGGCCTGCCGCCGGCATTCCCGACCTCGATGGTCGTCACGGGGTTCCGAGACGCGCTCGTCGGATCACAGGTCGGTTCCCGCATCGTCACCGTGTTTCCCTCCGACCTCGGATACGGAGACGAGGACTACGGCCCGATTCCGGGCGGGAGCACCCTCGTGTTCGTCGCCGATATCGTCGCGCTCGTGTAACCATGGCTGACGTGCTTAAGCCCCAACACGCCCGGCAAAACCAGCTGCTGCTGGCACTCATGCGGACAACGCGGCCGCTGTCGAGCAACGACCTGTTCGAGATTGTGCCGGGGTACCGCGATGACTATCTGCGCGATGGGCGAACTTCCGCACTCGAGAAGCGGCTCGAACGCGACCGCGCTGAGCTCGTTGCGAGCGGCTTCAACATCGCGACGGTGCCCGACCCCGAGGCGCCGGAGGATCGGGCGCGGTGGCGATTCCGGCTCGAGAACAGCGGACAAACGGTCGGTGTCGCCGAACTCGACGCGGCAGAGACGCTCCTCGCCGACCTCGCGTCTCGCGTGTGGCTCGACGCAGACCTCGCGGAAAACGCACGTCGCGGCTACCTGAAGCTGTTGCCCTCGGGGGAGGCGGGGGCGGCGGCGTTGCCGTCGCTGCCGACCGCGAGCGTCTCGACGCATCCCGCCTTTGCGCACTTGCGTGCGGCGCTCTCGCACGGCCGACGCGTCGAGTTCGACTACGTGAACCCGGGCAAGCGCGCCCCACTCACGCGACGAGTCGACCCGCTGCGGCTCGTGCTGCGCTCGGGGCGGTGGCTCCTGCACGCGTGGGATCTCGAGCGTGACGACTACCGCACGTATCTGCTCAATCGAATCTCGTCGCCCGTGTGCGAGATCGGCGACGTCGATGCGGCCCATACTCCCGACCCGAACTTCGAAGCGAATCTCGACGAGCTCGCCGCCAAGACGAGCGTGACGGTGCGCGTGCGGCCCGGCAGCGAGGCAGAGGCGAGGATGCGCGCCCGCGGCGGTGAGCCGGCCGACGAGAACGAGTTCGTTGTGCACGACTGGGACAGCGGGTTGCTCGCAGACGAGCTCGCGGGGCTCGCCCATGAGGCGACCGTCACCACCCCGGCCGAGACGCGTCGTGCGGTCATCGACCGGCTCGAGCTGGCGCTCGAATCGCATCGCGGCATCGGCGCGACAGGAGGAGACGAGGCATGACCGACCGGCCAGCGGACGCGCTCATGGTGTCGAGCCTGCTCGACGTCCTCCGCGCAAACCCGCACGGACTCGACCTCGGGGAGCTCGCTTCGAGCTTCTCCGAGTCGCCCGAGCGGATGCGTGGACTCATCGACTACGTGTGGTCGCTCGAGATTACGGATGCGTCGGGCCAGGTCGACCCGTCGCAGATGTTCGACTTCGACGCCGACGGCCTCGACGAAGACGAACCGTGGGTGAAGCTCACGCACGACCCGGTGCGTCCGGTCGCACGTAACTTCGATGCGAACGAACTCGCGCTCGTCTTGACGGGGCTCGAGGTGCTCCGCGAGGCTGCGGGGGTAGCGGATGCGGCACGCATCGACGCGCTGCACGCCAAGCTTCGCGGTGCGACTGGCCCCGAGGCCGCGAACCGTGGCGACGCGCGCGTCGACGCGCTCGGGGCGGCGATCACTGCCCGCCAGCGGGTGCGCATCACGTACAGCGCCGAGCAGTCGGAGGCACCGGTCGAGCGCGAGGTCGACCCGCTGCGGCTCGAGGCGCGCAATGGCTTCGTGTATCTCAACGCGTACTGTCACCTGCGGCACGACCTGCGCTGGTTCCGTGCCGACCGCATCCTCGAGCTTGAGCGGCTCGAGACGCCCGCCGAACCGCACAGCGCCGCGGACCGCGATCGCGGACTCGTGGTGACGGGGCGCGGACTCATCCCAGTCGACGTCGCTGTCGGGCCGGGCGCCGTTGCAGCCGTACGCCCGTATCTCGCGGGACGTTCGCTGCCGGCCGCCGACGCCGACGGCAAGATTCGACTACGGCTGAAGCTGCGGTCGGCCGGCGTGGCCGCGCGTCTCGCCGCCGAGCACGCCGGTGAGTTCGTTGTGGAGGGGCCGACCGCCGTGCGCGAACACGTCATGACTTGGCTCGAAGGGGCGCTCGCTCGTCAGCGCGACGGGGCCGACCGACTAGACTGAGGAACTATGCCGTGGTGGTCGTGGGTACTGATCTGGGCGGGGCTCGTCGCCCTGCTGCTTGTCGTGCTCGGCGTCGGCGCCGTATGGCTGTACCGCAAGGCGAAGGCCATGTTCGCGGAGCTCGATCGCCTCGACGAGGTCTCGGCGCAGGCCGCGCAACTCGCGGAGCAGGTTGACGCGGCACGTGAAGCGGCGTCAGCCGAACGAACACTGCCGCATATCCTCGGACCACACCGCGAAACTGCGCTCGCGTACCACCGCGCCGAGCGGGAGGCGCGCGCCGAACGCGTTGCCGAACGTCGTGAACGTCGAGTGGCGCGCGGACGCGCCCTCACGCACGCCGACCCGCTGCAGTACGCACACCTCCTCAACACGCCCACGAAGGGATAGCTCATGCCGAACCTGTCCGGATGGCACTTCGTCATCCTCCTGCTCATCATCCTGCTGCTGTTCGGCGCGCCGCGCCTGCCGAAGCTTGCCCGAAGCCTCGGGGAGTCGATGCGCATCTTCCGTGGCGAAGTGCGCAACATGAACGACGACGACAAGGCGGCGAAGGAGGGCTACGTCGCCGACGACGCGAGCACCAACTCGCAGTCGTCGACACAGGCGCCGACTACCCCGCCGGCCGACACGAGCAACGGCCCCGCGACACGGCCCGGCGACACCGACTCCACGACGCCGAACACCCGCTAAGCCGTGACCGCTCCGCAAAAGCAGCGGCGGAAGCGGCAGAAATACTCGTCGAAGTCAAATCCGCAGGGCAAGATGCGCCTTGCCGATCACCTGATCGAGTTCCGAAACCGCTTCATCATTTGCGCGCTCGCCATCATCGTGGCGATGATCGGCGGTTTCCTGCTCACCGACTTCGCCTTTGACGTTCTTCGTCGGCCCATCGACGTGCTCAACGAACAGCGTGACGGCGGGGTCTCGATCAACTTCGGCAATGTCACGACGGCGTTTGACCTTCGGCTGCAGGTGGCGCTGACCCTCGGCGTCGTGATCGCGTCGCCCGTTTGGCTGTATCAGGCGTGGATGTTCATGATGCCTGGGCTCCGTAAGGGCGAGCGGCGCTACGTGCTCGGCTTTCTGGGGGCTGCGATCCCGCTCTTTCTCGGTGGTAACGTGCTCGGCATCTTCATCATGCCGCGAATCATCGAGATGATGGCGACGTTCGTGCCGATCGAAGACACGATCTGGTACGACGCGAAGACGTACTACTCGTTCGTGCTCACGCTGTGCCTCGCCGTCGGCATTGCGTTCGTTGTGCCGGTGCTGCTCGTGATGTTGAACTTCGCCGGCATCCTCGAGGGCATGTCGATTCTCAAGGCATGGCGCTACGCCGTGCTCATCTGCGCTCTCTTCGGCGCTATCGCCACGCCCGCGGCCGACGTGCTCTCCATGTTCCTGCTCATGGTGCCCATGATCGTGCTCTACTTCCTCGCCGTCGGTATCGCGGTCTTGAACGACCGTCGGCGTCGCAAGCGTGACGAGAAGGAAGCGGCCGCTACGCTGAACGCATGACCTCCTCGAGCCCCGCCGAGCGGTATGCCCGCGCAGTCGCGCGAGCCGCGCATCCGAACGTCGAGCTCTTCCGAAGCCTGCAGCGCTTTGACCTCGACGCGTTCCAGCTCTCGGCGTGTGAGGCACTCGACCGGGGCAATTCGGTACTTGTCGCCGCGCCCACGGGCGCGGGCAAGACCGTCGTGGCGGAGTTCGCGGTGTTTCTTGCGATGCGCGACCCGAACGCGAAGATCTTCTACACGACGCCGATCAAGGCCCTCTCGAACCAGAAGTTCCAGGAGCTGGTCGCCGACTACGGTGCGAGCGAGGTCGGCCTACTCACGGGCGACGTCAACATCAACTCTCGCGCCCGCATCGTCGTCATGACGACCGAGGTGCTCCGGAACATGATCTACGCGGGCAGCGACCTGCTCGACGATCTCGCGTATGTCGTCATGGATGAGGTGCACTACCTCGCCGACCGGTTCCGTGGCGCCGTGTGGGAAGAGGTGATTATTCACCTGCCCAGCGAGGTACGGCTGATCTCGCTGTCGGCGACCGTCTCGAATGCCGAGGAGTTCGGTGACTGGCTGCAGGCCGTGCGCGGCGACACGGAGGTCATCGTCTCGGAGATTCGACCGACGCCGCTCTATCAGCACGTGCTCGTCGGGTCGCGCGTGTTCGACCTGTTCCGCACGAAGAACGATCGCATCACCGACCAGGTCAACCCCGAGCTCGTGAGCATCGCACAGGGGGAGCGGGGCGGTCGCGGGGCGAAGGGGCGCGGGCGGGGCCCGCGGGTGCAGCGCATCGATCGCGGCGCCATCATCGACTTGCTCGACGACGCCGAGCTGCTCCCCGCGATCTTCTTCATCTTCTCGCGCGCTGGCTGCGACGACGCGGTGCGGCAGGTTTCCGGATGGGGCATCAACCTCAATACGCGGGCCGAACGCGACGAGATTCGCGAGATTGTCGAGGAGCGCACCCGCACGATGCTCGACGAGGACCTCGCGGTGCTCGGGTTCTGGAAGTGGCGCGACGCGCTCGAGCGGGGAATCGCGGCCCACCACGCCGGCCTCTTGCCAGCGTGGAAGGAGATCGTCGAAGAGCTGTTCCAGCGGCGCCTCCTCAAGGTCGTGTTCGCGACCGAGACGCTCGCACTCGGCATCAATATGCCCGCCCGCACCGTCGTGCTCGACCGCCTCGAGAAGTTCAACGGCGTCTCTCGGGTGCCGATCACGCCGGGGGAGTACACCCAGCTCACGGGCCGCGCGGGGCGTCGTGGTATCGACCACGAGGGCCATGCCGTCGTGCTTTGGCGTGACGGGATGCAGCCGGAGGCGATCGCGGCGCTCGCCTCGCGCCGTTCGTATCCGCTCAACTCGTCGTTCCGCCCGACGTACAACATGACGGTCAACCTGCTCGACCGTTTTGGGCGGGACCGCACGCGACAGCTGCTCGAGTCGTCGTTTGCGCAGTTCCAGGCCGACCGCTCGGTGATTGACATCGCGCGTATGGTGCGTCAGCAGCGTGAGGCGCTCACGGGATACCTCGAGGCGATGCACTGCGAACGTGGCGACTTTCTCGAGTATTCGGGCCTGCGGCGGCAGCTCAGCGACGTCGAGAAGCAGAAGATCCACCCGGGCGATGCCGGGAGTCACGCCGCGCGCGAGGAGCGCAAGCAGCGGCTCGAGGCCCTCCGCCGAAAGCTGCAGCAGCACCCGTGCCACGAATGCCGGGAGCGCGAGGATCACGCCCGCTGGGCCGAGCGATACTGGCGGCTCGAGCGCGACACCGACCGGCTCGTGCGCGACATCGAGCGCCGTACGGGCGCCGTTGCGCGCACCTTCGACCGCCTGACCGAACTGCTACTCGACCGCGACTACCTGCGGCGAGGAGCTGACGGCGACCAGCTCGAGGTGACCGTGCACGGTAGCACACTCCAGCGCATCTATGGCGAGCGAGATCTGCTGACCGCCGAATGCCTGCGGCGCGAAGTTTGGCGGGAGCTCGACCCCGCCCAGCTCGCTGCGATCGCGAGCTGCCTTACGTTCGAGCCGCGTCGAGAGGAAGAGAATCCCCTCATGGGGCACATGCCCAAGGGCAACTTTCGGCCCGCGCTTGAACGGATGCAGGAACTCTGGCTCGAGCTTGACGAGCTCGAGGAGCGGCACGGCGTGCCACGCACGACCGAGCTGTCGACCGGGCTTGCGCCAGCCATGTACCGGTGGGCAAGCGGCGTGCCGCTCGATCGTGTGCTCGAGCGCACCGACCTCGCGGCCGGTGACTTTGTGCGGCAGGTTCGACAGGTGCTCGACGTGCTCGACCAGATCGGCAAGGCCGCGGGCGGCCGGATGGCGACCACGGCTGAGCAGGCACGTCAACTGATCCACCGGGGCATCGTCGCGTACTCGGGCACCCAGTCGTGAGGCGCGCACCCCTGGCCGAGGCGTCGACGCGGGCGCTCGACCTCCCCGCAGCCATGGCCGCGACACTCGCCGGATCGGGCGTGCTCGCCCTTGCCTTTCCCGACCGAGCCTGGTGGTGGTGCGCGCCCATCGGGATCGCCCTGCACCTGATCGCCCTTCGCGGGCAGCGACTGGGGAGGGCTGCCGGCCTCGGTTTCGCTGGCGGCCTGGTCTTCTACCTCTTGCACGTGCAGTGGACGTCGCTATTCCTCGGCCCCGTGCCCTGGGTTGCGCTGTCGGCGCTCATGGGGCTGTGGTGGCTCGTCGGCGGGATGCTGATCGCGGCCGCGTATCGGCGCCTTGGCCGCCTACCAGGGCGACTGGGTCGGTACGGGATGCTTCCGCTCGCGATCGCGGGGCTGTGGACGCTCCGTGAGACCCTCTCATCGGTGCTCCCGTACGGGGGATTCGCGTGGGGGCGAATTGCCCAATCGCAGTCGAACTCGCCACTCATCGAGCTCGTCTCGCTCGTGGGGTTCTCGGGGCTCACGTTCGCGATCGTGCTCTGGGTTGCCCTCGCGATTGAGGTGGTGGCACGTCGCCGCCGGTGGGGCGAGAATTCTGATGGGTGGCGGATCGGGGCGAGAATCACGGGGCTGGCGGCCGCGGCGGGCCTGCTCGCCGTCGTGCCGCAGTGGCCGACGGCGCACGGCGAGCCCGTGCGCATCCTCGCGGTGCAGGGGGATACGCCGGGCGCGAGCTATTTCATCCCGGCGGAGCGCGGGGAAATACTGCTCGCACACGCGCAGACGACGCTCGATGCGCTGGAGGATGCCGGTGACCTCGACCTCGTGCTCTGGCCGGAGGGATCGGTCGACGTCAGCCCGCTCGACAACTACGACGCCGAGGAGTTGCTGAACCTCATCGAAGAGCAGGCGGGCGCCCCGATCCTCATGAACACCGTCACGCGCACGGGTGACTATGACGACCCCGCGACGGAGTTCTTCAACTCGCAGCTGCTCTGGGACGCCGGCGGGGTGACCGAGCAATATGACAAGGCGCACCCGATCCCGTTCGGCGAGTACGTGCCCGACCGCGACTTCTTCATGGCGCTCGCCCCCGACCTCATTGGGCTCATTCAGCGCGGCTATTCGCCGGGAACGCTCCCAAACGTGCTCGAGGTGAACGGCACGGGCTACGGCGTGTTCATCTGCTACGACATCGTCGACGACTCGCTTGCCCGGGATGCGGCGCGCGGCGACGCGGGCGTGCTGCTCGCTCCGACGAACAATGCCGACTTCGGGCGAAGCGACGAATCAGCGCAACAGCTCGCGACCGCGCGGCTGCGCGCCGTCGAGGCCGGGAAGCCGCTCGTGCAGGCATCCACCGTCGGATGGAGCGCCGCCTATGCGGCCGACGGCACCGAACTCGCCGCACTCGACTGGTACGAGCCCGGGGCGTTCGTCGTCGAAGTACAGCCCGCCTCGGGGCTCACCCCCGCGACCGCGTTCGGCGAGGGAATCGACGTGCTGCTCGGGGGACTCGGGCTCGCGCTGCTGCTCGGCGCGCCCCGCGCGCTGCTGCCCGGCACGTCCCGCGCGCTGCAGTTCGGCGGGTCCCGCGGAAACGCAACGCGGGCGAACGGCTAAACCGTCCGCCCGCGTGTTCGCGAAGCGTGTGAAGGCGCGAGCTACTTCTTCTTCTTGCTCGCGGCCGGCTTCTTCTTGGCTTCCTTCGCCGCGGCTGCCTTCTCGGCGGCGGTCTGCGCCTTCGCGCGACCCTCGATCTCGATCACCGGCGCCGGGCTCTGCGACTTGCCCGCAGTGGGCTCGCGGCGCTGCGCGGTCGTGCCGCGGCGCTCGCGCAGGTAATCGAGACGGATCTGGAGTACCTCTTCGAGGTCCTCGACCGTGCGACGCTCGAGCAGCATGTCCCAGTGCGTGCGCTGCGGCTTCTGTTCGGGAGCCTCGTAGGGCACGATGTCACCCTCGGTGTCGAGGAGCCGGCCCTCGACACCCGTCTTCGGCGACGGCCACACCTCGGGCGCCTCGGCGTCGGCGGCGAAGGTCACGACGAAGCGTTCGCCGTCTTCGGTCTGGTACGTACGAAGCTGGTGGTCGACGAGCACCACGCCCTCGTCACTCTGCAGGCTCTGTGCGCCGAGGCGCATTCCGCGCAGGCTGCGATCTGCCATTGCATGGTTCCTTTCGTGGTCGTCGTGGGGTGCCGGCGCCCGCGGGCGCGCACACACCAACGTTCTATTGTGCCAGGAATTCCTGGGTGACGCCCGTCGCGAGGTCGCATCGGTCGGTCACGACCCCGTCGACCCCGAGCTCGAGCAGTTCGCGCTGTTCCTCGGGGTCATTGATGGTCCACACGTGCACCTCGCGCACGTACCGATGCCACCACTCGAGCCGCTCGGGCGTGACGAGGTCGAGTCCGGCCGCTCGCCGGGGAATCTGCACGGCGTCGCTGCGTCCGAGCGCTCTTGAGATTAACGCCGGCGAGCGAAGCTGCATTCCCGCGACAGCGGCGGAGATGCGTCGGCTGCTCGCGCCCTGCGCCGCGGCCGGTACGAGCATCCGCAGCTGCCGCGTCGTGGACTCCTGAAACGAGGTGAGGAGCACCCGGTCTTCTGCGCCGAGTTCCCGGACGGCGCGGGCGACCGACCCGGCCGCAGCGGGCGACTTCACGTCGATATTGAAGCGAGCGTGGGGGAGTGTTGCGAGGGTCTCCTCGACCGAACGGATCGTATGCCCGTCGACCCGCAGCGCTTGCAGGTCGGTGTAGCGCAACTGATCGATACGAGCAGGCTGTCCGTTCCATCTGGTGAGGTCGGCATCGTGCCAGAGCACGGCCGTGCCGTCGCTCGTGGCGTGCGCGTCGGTCTCAAGGTGCGTGACGCCGGTTGCGAGGGCGGCCTCGAACGCGGCGATCGTGTTTTCGGGCACGCCGAGTGCGAGTCCGCGATGGGCGAGGATGCGAGGGGCGGGCGGAGCGAAGTACGTCACCCGACTAGAATCGCCTGCATGGTTGACTCAACGCTGAATCCGCTCGCGCCCGGATCCCTCACTGACAAGCGCGTGCTCGTCACCGGCTCCTCGCGCGGAGTCGGAGCCGACACGATCCGCTACTTTGCCGATGCCGGCGCGAAGGTGGTCGTGAATTACCGCAATAAGGCCGCTCGTGCCGACAAGCTCGTCGACGAGATCGTCGCTGCGGGTGGTACGGCGATCGCGGTGGGGGCTGACCTCACCGACGACGCGAGCGTCGCCGACCTCATGTCGACGGTCGAGGAGGCCTACGGCGGGCTCGACATCCTCGTGCTCAACGCCTCGGGCGGCATGGAAGCGAACATGGGGGAGGACTACGCGCTCCGCCTGAACCGCGACGCGCAGGTCTCGGTGCTGACGGCCGCGCGCCGCCTCATGGCGCCCGGCGCCCGCGTCGTTTTCGTCACGAGCCATCAGGCCCACTTCATCCGCACGACCCCGACGATGCCCGAGTACGAGCCGGTGGCACTGTCGAAGCGGGCCGGCGAGGATGCGCTGCTCGAGCTCGTGCCGAGCCTCAGTGAGGACGGAATCGACTTCGTCGTCGTGTCGGGCGACATGATTGAGGGTACGATCACGGCGACGCTGCTGAACCGCCTTAACCCCGGGGCCATCGCGGCCCGGCGCGAAGAGGCTGGCAAGCTGTACAATGTCGCGGAGTTCGCTGCCGAGGTTGCCGCCGCCGCGGTCGAGCCGGTGCCGAGCGACAACCTGCGCCTGGTCGGCGACGTGTCGAGCTTCGGCGTCGAGTAGGTCGCCTCGAGAGTTGGCAGAGCGGGCCGGGGGAGCACCTCGGCCCGCTCTCGCTATTTCGCCAGGTGTGTATCGAGTGCGGCGAGCACCTCGCGCCAGCCGTCGCGAATCTCAGTGACCATCACTGCCGAGAGCGCGTCATCGGTTGCCTCCTCGACGAGGCGGAGCCGCGACTTGTGCTTGAGCTGGCTAAACAGCAGCGTCACGCGGGTGTCGACGTCTCGAGGCTCGGCGTGGGCAGCGATCACCAGCCGTTCGTGCTCGTCGCACTTGAGGACTTTGCCGGTGAGGGTTCGATCACGCTTCTTTTTTGGACGGGGTGTGCTAAGGTGAATCGAACCGCCTTTGTGCGCGTCGATGTGGCCGCCGTAGGGCCACCAGCTCGCAAACTCATCGGCATCAACGATTGCTTGCCACACCCGCTCGACGGGCACCGTGAATCGCAGTGAGATATCGACGGCGGATGAGTACGACACGCGAACTCCTTCGAGACGCTATTGCGGTGAACTGGCACGCGCCCCTGATTCTGTGGAATCAAGGGCGCGATGAGCGAGGACTGTGGTGGCTACTTGCGGCTGTGGCCGACGATCTGCCACGGAATGAAGAACGCGAGGGCGTTGAGCAGCACACCGCCGATAAAGACGAGCATCGAGAGCGTGTCGTTCGGCATCTGGAACGCGAGTCCGTAGCACCAGAGTCCAGCAATGAATACGAGAATGCTGAAGAAGGCGATGACGTAGTTCACTGCGGTGCTCCCTGGGTCGACGAAAGCTCGGATTGCGGTAAAAATCGTCGGCATGGCCGACACGTCAATACTACGCGATCCCGCGAGGCTGCTGTGACGGCGCGCCCCGCTGCTGATATCCGATAATGCACATTATGTCATTTACGACCTGACTTGGCAGGGCGGATTCGACGTCGTTGGCGATCCCTCGGCCCACTCCGGCTCCCCTGGCGTCACAATGGCAGGTATGACATCCGCAGCATGCCAAAGGTCGCGCCCTTGAACCGCGTCTCGCGAGCAATCCTTGGGCTCTTCGCGGCGCCGCGGGTCAATATGCGCGAGGACTATGGCAAGGTGCGACGCCTGCAGCGCCGAATCGCGTCGGTGTGGCGT
Source organism: [Zimmermannella] faecalis ATCC 13722 (assembly GCF_000381765.1). Taxonomy (GTDB): domain Bacteria; phylum Actinomycetota; class Actinomycetes; order Actinomycetales; family Microbacteriaceae; genus Gulosibacter; species Gulosibacter faecalis. The sequence goes on from NZ_KB907074.1 coordinate 366,147, forward strand.
CCGCGGCTGCGCAATTCGTATCGGCAGACCGCGACGCGTGTCGACGGTCGCCAGGTGTCGGTGCGAATCTTCCAGCCCGCCGAACGCAACGGCGACGACGTGCTGCTGTTCTTTCACGGCGGCGGCTGGGTTACCGGCGACATCGAGACCTATACGCCAACGTGTGCCGCCATGGCTGACCTCACGGGCTGTGTTGTCGCATCGGTGAACTACCGACTCGCGCCCGAGTATCCCTACCCCGCCGGCTTTGACGACTGCTATCAAGTTACGCGACAGCTGTTGGATTCACCCGGTCGCGCCGGCATCGACGACGTGCGCAACATCGTGCTCATCGGCGACTCGGCCGGTGCGAACCTCGCCGCCGCCGTCTCACTCCGGCTGCGCGACGAGGGCCATCGGGGCGTCGGCCGCCAAATTCTGCTCTACCCCGTGACGCACTGGGATCACGACCCCGCAACGTCGCCCTTCGACTCGGTGCGCGAGCACGGGACTGGCTATCGCCTCACGAACGCCGAGGTCGACGACTACTTCGATCTCTACGTTCCCGACCCGAAGCTGCGCCGCTCCCCCTATGTCGCGCCACTCGAAGCCCCCGACCTCTCGCACCAGCCGAAGACCCTCGTGATCACCGCCGAGCGCGACCTACTTTGCGACGAGGGCGAGGCGTACGCGCAGGCGCTCGAACAAGCCGGAAACGAAGCACTCGTGCACCGGGTACCCGAGGCGCTCCACGGGTTCATTCAGCTCCCCCGGTTCGCCCGGCCAATGCGTGACGCGTACGAGGTGATCAACGCGTTTCTCGATGAAGATCGTGGGCAGGCTCAGCCATGACGAAACCGCAGCGACCGCCGCGCGACTGGGTGCGCCTCGACAATGCGTCAAACATCTTCCTCGCCGCGCGCACCGAGGTCGACCCGAAGGTGTTTCGCATGAGCGTCGAGATCGACCACGAGGTCGATCCGCAGCTCCTCCAGTCGGCCCTCGACGACACGTTCGAACGGTTCCCGCTCTACCACGCGGTTATGCGACGCGGCGTGTTCTGGTACTACCTCGAAGACAGCGATCTGCGCCCCGTCGTCGAACCGGACACCGAGGTGACCTGCTCCCCCATCTACCGATCGGATCGCCGAAACCTGCTGTTTCGTGTGCGCTATCACGGCCGGCGCATCTCGCTCGAGCTGTTTCATGCGCTCTCTGATGGCACCGGCGCCCTGTGGTTCCTCTCCGACCTCGTGACGAACTACCTGCGTGCACGTCCGGATGCGCGGCCCGAGACCGCGGGTTTCGACGCGGTTGATGCCGCCTGGCCCGACGACCGAGCCGAGCAGGTGCACGGGCTCATCCCCGACAGCTTTGGTCACCACTTTGCCCGTCGGCGGCGGGAGTCGCGGGAGGCACCCGGTGACACCGACTTCGATCGTGCCGCGGCGGGCGCCACGGTGGACACTGCGACGGCGCCCACTTCCGTTCCGCCGCGTGCACGGCATCCCCTGCGCGAAGCGGTCAGGGGTGGCGCCCGCAGCGTGCTGCGCGTGCGCGGCACCCGCACGCCAGACAACCGCACGCGCCTCGTCGAACTCACGCTGCCCGCCGCGCAGGCACTTGCGCTCGCGCGCCGCGAACGCGTGTCACTCACGATGTATCTCACGGCCCTGTTCTTCGAGTCGGTGCGAGCGACGGCGGAGGCAGCGGATACCGCCGACACGCTCGCCGCATCGGTGCCGGTGAATCTGCGGCAGTTCTTCGAGTCGACGTCGGCGCGCAACTTCTTTGCGACGGTGCGGATCGAGCACACCTATGGCGACGGCGATGACAGTGTTGGCGGCGTCGCCCGCGCGCTCGAGGCGCAGTTTCGTCCGAAGGCGAGTCGCGAGGCCCTTGAAAGAAAACTGCAGAAGCTCATTCGCGCGGAACGCGCGCCGCTCCTGCGGGTTGTGCCGCGACCGCTAAAGGATGCGCTGCTGCGGCTCATCAACCTTGGGAACAACCGCGGCCTCACGGTTGCGGTGTCGAACCTCGGCCGCGTAACGCTGCCCTCCCCCGGAGACGCGCGCATCCGGCGCATGTTCTTTCACGTGTCCGCGGTACGCCCGCAGTTCTGCGCGATTAGCCACGGCGAGACACTCACCGTCTCGTTCACGTCACCGTTCGTTGAGACCGATCACGTGCGCGAATTTGCCCGACACCTCACGCGGGAGGGCGTCTACGTCACCGTCGCGGCGGTGCCCGTCACCGAGCTCGAGGTTGCGGAACTCGAGGCAGACGTATGAGGCGCTGCGAAGACTGCGGAGTCGACGTCGAGGGGACGTGGCCCGGCTGCCCCCTGTGCGGAGCGCCCATCGCCGGCCCGGCGAGTGCGAACCCGCTCGCCGTCGTGCCGCTGGAGTTCTCTCGACGGCGCCTGTTCCAGGGCCTGCTACTCGGCTCTCTCGCGGTCATCTTGCTCTCGTTCGCGGCGCAGCTGCTTTTCCCACACGAGCTCGCGAGCCTCGGCACTACCCGGTCGATCTGGCTCGGGGTCTGCGCGGTCTGGCTCATCGTGCTCACCGCGGTGCGCAAGCGACGAAACGTCGCAAAGACAACCGTCTACCTCGTCATCATTTCGAGCCTCGTGTGCGTCTACTGGGACTATCTCACCGACTGGCACGCGTGGTCGCTCACATACACCGTGCCGATCCTCTGCGGTGCCGCCGCCCTGGGCCTACTCAGCACGGTTCGGCTCGCGCGCATCGAGGTCGGCGAACACCTCGTCTACAGCGCGATTACGGTGTTGCTCGGGCTCGCGCCGATCCTCTTCGCGGCGCTCGGGTGGACGACGAATCCCGTGCCGTCGGTGATTTGCGGTGCGATCAGCTGCGCGGTGATTGCACCGATTCAACTGCTGCGTGGCCGGGCGATGCGCCACGAACTCGGCAAGCGCCTCCACCTCTGAGCCGCGTCGGCGCTACGGGCGCACGAGCGGCCACACCTCGAGCACGCACAGTGCGGTCGCGGCGAGGCAGACGAGGGCGAATGACGCGTTCCACACGAGCGCCGGTACGCGCGTGAGCTGCGCGAGCACCGCGGGGTCACTCGTCGAGTTCCGGCTCCCCCACACCGCGCCAAGGTGGCGCCACGCGCCAACCACGAGCACGAGGCCGACCGCGAGGAGGGTCGCGGCCTGCACGTCGTCGTCGCCCCACCACCACAGGGCTCCGACGGCGCAGATGCTCGCGAGCATGACGAGCAGCGTGAGCCAGGAACGCACACGGACGAGCGACACGAGCAGCACGCCGAGCATCACCGTGAGCGCCGGTGCCGACCAACCCACTCCGCCGAGCCACACGAGCGCCGCACCGACGATCGCCGGGGCGGGATACCCGGCCCAGGTCGTGAGCGCACGCTCGGCTCCGCGTGCCGGACCGCTCGTGACCGCGTGCCCCGACATGTCGCCGTTCAGTACGAAGCCCGTGAACTTGCGGCCGACGAGCATCCCGACCATGGCATGCCCAAGCTCGTGCACGAGCGTGACCGCGATGCGCAGGATGCGCCACAGCGCCGGTACGCCGACCGCGGCGGCCGCGGCAACCAGCGCAACGAGGAGCACCGTGCCGTGCAGTTGCGGCGGGGCCTCGGCGGCCACGATGCGGCTCCAGACCTCGGCCAGCCACGAACGCATCGAATCATTCACGACGCCCGACGGTAGCGAACGATCCTGCGCACGGCCCGCTATCGTCGGTGAAATGACGGTGCTCATCGATCCGGCCCGCTGGCCCGCCCACGGCACGACCTGGGCACACCTCGTGTCCGACACCTCTCTTACCGAGCTTCACGCGTTTGCCCGTTCGCAGGGCCTCGCGCGCCGACGCTTTGACCTCGACCACTATGATGTGCGCGTCGATGAGGTTTCGCGGCTCGTCGCGGCGGGCGCCGAGCCGGTGACCGGACACGAACTCGCGCGACGACTCGAACAATCGGGACTACGAATCCCACAGGCGAAGCGCACGGCGGCGCGGCCCGAGGCGCGCCTCGCCGAATTGCGCGTCTGGTGGGACGAGCTTCGTGAGGCTGGCCGCCCAGCGGTGGATACGCGTGCGTGGGACGACGCGGGCGAACGGCTCCTCGCGCGGTGGGCGGAACCGCACCGGGGCTACCACAGCGTCGAGCACCTGCACGAGGTGCTCCTGCACCTCGACCTCCTGGCGACGTGCGGCGAGCCGCTCCCCCGCGAGGCGCTGCTCGCAGCCTGGTTCCACGACGCGGTGTACGACGGTCGACCCGGTGAGGACGAGCGGCGCTCGGCCGATCTCGCCCGCGACGAACTCTCGGCGCTCGGGGAACTTCCTGCCGTGACCGATGCCGTGCATCGGCTCATCCTGAGCACCGACCCCGGTGTGCCGCCCGACACCGTCCTCGAACCCGGCGACGCCCACGCCGCAGCGATGCTCGGCGACGCGGATCTCGCGATACTGGCGGCCCCGACGGAGCGGTACGACGAGTACGTTCGAGGCGTGCGACGCGAGTACGCGCACGTCGCCGACGATGCATTCGTCGAGGCCCGACTCGCCGTGTTGCAAGAACTTCTCGACCGGCGGGAACTTTTCGGTACCTCCGCCGCATCCAAGCTCTGGGATCAGCGTGCTCGCACGAATCTCGCAACAGAAATTCGCCTTCTTACCGAAAAACGCCCAGCCGGGCGGTGATTGGATTCACTCCATGTCCGAAGAACACACCGGAGCCAACAAATTCGGCGATATGCCGGCCCTCCCACCGATCGGCTCCTCGACACCCCCTGCTGCGACACCCCCTGCTGCGACACCCGAGGACCCCCAACCGGAGCACGAATCCTCCGACCGTGAAGGCGCGAACCCGTACGAGCGGAACTCCTACGGGCCCGGCTCGTATCAACAGCCCGCGACCGGCTGGTACGGAGTTCCGCCGGCAGGGCAGGCGGCGACGCAGCGCCTCGACGTGACCGAGGAGGCAGGGCACGGGCAGCAGTCCGGCCCCGAGCCCGCGGTGCAGTTCCCGGCTCCAGAGACGAGCCACACCGGAACAGTGGCGGCTCGGAAGCCCAAGAAGCCCCTCGGCACCGGCGCCGTGATCGGGATCGCGGCGGCAACCGCGTTGATCGTCGGCGTCGGCAGCGCGGTCGGCACCTGGGCACTCCTGCCGAGCGGCGGAGTCTCGGGCGGGTCGACGAACACGGTCATGCAGGCCGATGCGAACGACACGAACTGGACGGCGGTCGCGAGCGAGATCGAGAACTCGGTGGTCTCCATTCAGGTCGAGACCTCGCAGGGCACGAGCCAGGGCTCCGGCGTGGTCTGGGACAACGAGGGCCACATCGTTACGAACAACCACGTCGTCGAGGGCGCGGGCGACGGCGGCAGCGTCACGATTACGGTCGGCAACCGGGGCTACGAGGCGACGGTGCTTGGCACCGACCCCGCCACCGATCTCGCCGTCATCAAGGTCGAAGACGCGACCGATGCGCTCGTGCCGATCACGCTCGGCGACTCCGATGCCCTCGAGGTCGGCGACGGCGTCATGGCAATCGGCTCGCCGCTCGGGCTCTCGGGCTCCTACACGACGGGCATCGTTTCGGCGCTGAACCGGCCCGTGACCACCGGCGAGGTGAGCGGCAACTCGGTCGTCACGAACGCGATTCAGACGTCGGCAGCGCTCAACCCCGGCAACTCGGGCGGCGCGCTCGTCGACGCGACCGGGCAGCTCGTCGGCATCAACTCCTCGATCGCGACGCTCGGGAGCACGGATGCGTCGGGCGCCTCGGGCAGCATCGGCATCGGCTTCGCGATCCCGGTCGCGCTCGTGCAGAACGTCGCGTCGCAGCTCATTGAATCGGGCACGGTCGAGCACGCGTGGCTCGGCACAGCGAATGTCGACGGACAGGCGAGCTTCGAGGGCAGCGTGATTCTCGGTGCCGAGGTCAAGGAGATCACGGCCGACGGCCCGGCCGACGAGGCGGGCATCGAAGAGGGCGACCTCATCGTCGGGGTGAACGGCCAGGACGTCTCGAGCTCGTCGAGCCTCGTCGGCGCGGTGCGGACACTCACGGCGGGCGACACCGCGACGCTCACGATCATCCGCGACGGCAAGCAGACTGAGATCGACGTGAAGCTCGGGGTGTCGCCAACGCTGAACGGCTAGGCGCCCGCGGCGAGGCAAGCACCGCGAGGCGCCTACGCGTCGATGAGTTCGGGCACGACCTGCTCGGCGCCGTCAACGATGAACTCTCGACGCGGGGCGACCTCGTTGCCCATGAGCACCTCGAAAATGCGCTCGGCATCGGCCGCGTCGCGAAGGTTCATGCGGCGCAGCAGCCGGTGCTCGGGGTTCATGGTCGTGTCCCAGAGCTGGTCTTCGTCCATCTCACCGAGGCCCTTGTACCGCTGAATCGGGTCTTGGTATCGCTTCCCCGCGCGATCGAGCTTCTTCAGGAGTGCCTGGAGCTCGGCCTCGCTGTACGTGTAAATCGTCTCGTTTGGCTTCTTCCCGTGGTGCATCACCACGACCCGGTGCAGCGGCGGCACGGCCGCGTAGACGCGCCCGGCCTCGAGCATGGGGCGCATGTAGCGGAAGAACAGCGTCAACAGCAGCGTGCGAATGTGCGCGCCGTCGACGTCGGCGTCGGACATGATGATCACCTTGCCGTACCGCGCCTGCGAAATATCGAAGGAGCGACCTGAACCTGCACCGAGCACCTGAATGATGTTCGCGCACTCGGCGTTCTTCAGCATGTCGGCGAGCGACGCCTTCTGCACGTTGAGAATCTTGCCGCGAATCGGGAACAGCGCCTGGTACTCGGAGTCTCGGGCCGGCTTCGCGGTGCCGAGCGCCGAATCACCCTCGACGATGAACAGCTCGGAGCGGTCGACCTCGTTCGTGCGGCAGTCGACGAGCTTCGCCGGCAGCGACGAGTTCTCGAGGGCCGTCTTGCGGCGCTGCGTCTCCTTGTGGGCGCGCGCCGCGATGCGGCTCTTCATCTCGGTGACGATCTTCTCGAGCAGCATCGTCGTCTCGGTCTTGTCTTGCCGCTTCGTCGACGCGAAGCGCTCCTTCATGCCGTCGACGATGGTCTTCTGCACGATGAGCCGAGCCTGCGGGGTGCCGAGCACCTCCTTCGTCTGGCCCTCGAACTGCGGCTCGGGGATGCGCACCGACACGACCGCAGTGAGGCCGGCGAGGATGTCGTCCTTATCGAGCTTGTCGTTGCCGACCTTGAGCTTGCGCGCGTTCTTCGTCACCTCATCGCGCACGATCTTCAGGAGGCCAGCCTCGAAGCCGGTCACGTGCGAGCCGCCCTTCGGGGTCGCAATGATGTTCACAAAGCTGCGCTCGACGGTGTCGTAGCCGCCGCCCCACCGGAGCGCGAGGTCGACCTCCATCCGACGCTGCACCTCGCGCGACACCATATGCCCGGTTGACTCGTCGAGCACCGGAACGGTCTCGGAGTACTCCCCCTCACCCTGCATCCGCCACACGTCGGTGAGCGCCGCGTCGGGCGCGAGGTACTCCACGAACTCTGAGATGCCGCCGTCGTACTTGAACGACTCGTGCTCGATGTCGTCGGGGTCGCGCTCGTCGCGCAGGTTGATCTCGAGCCCCGGCACGAGGAATGCCGTCTGGCGGGCCCGGTCGCGCAGCTGCTCGAGTTGGAACTCCGCATCGCGCACAAACACCTGCGGGTCGGCCCAGTACCGCACGGTCGTACCGGTGACGCCCTTTGGCGCCTTGCCGAGCTCGCGCAGCTCGGCCTTGCCCGGCTGCTCAGTAAAGGCGGCGTCGGGCCGTGGCTCCCCCGAGTCGGCGAACACACCCGCGTGGCCGCGCTGGAAGCTCATGGCGTAGCGCTTGCCGCCCTTCGCCACTTCGACGTCGAGGCGGCTCGAGAGGGCGTTGACGACGGAGGCACCGACGCCGTGCAGGCCGCCGGCTGCGCCGTAGTTGTTCGAACCGAACTTGCCACCCGCGTGCAGCTTTGTGTAGACGACCTGCACGCCGGTCCAGCCCGTGCGGGGCTCGATGTCGATTGGCACGCCGCGGCCCTCGTCGCGCACCTCGACCGAGCCGTCCTCGTGCAGCACGATGTCGATCTTCGCGCCGTGACCGCCGAGCGCCTCGTCGACCGAGTTGTCGATGATCTCCCAGAGGCAGTGCATGAGGCCGCGCGAGTCGGTCGACCCGATGTACATGCCGGGGCGTTTCCGAACGGCCTCGAGCCCCTCGAGCACCTGCAGATCCTGAGCCGAATACGACTGCGCCATACGCTCATCCCTCCTCGTCCAGCGCACAATCCTATCGAGCGTGCGGCGGTGCACCGGGAGGCGCACCGGCCGCGCGATAGCATCGAGGCACCGTTTTCCGTGACGAAAGAGGTCTTCGTGCCAGGTGCATCCCGCAACAGTCTCCGACTCAACTACTTGATCGGGCGGGTGAAGGCGCTCAACCTGCCGCGGGTGTGGCAGCTGTCGGGCGACATCGGCAAGAACTTCCGCAAGCCGCGCCTCGCGGTTGCGATCGACATGTTCTGGTCGGCGGCCAAGTACGAGTGCGCCTTCCAGGACTACCAAGACTGGGACTTCGCGCTGCTGAGCGGTAAGGAGCGCGCGACGTTCATGACGCACCCGAAGTCAGACCACTACGCACGCCGCTTCAACACGAATCGCGAGGCGAACCTGCGCCTCGCCGATAAGTCGAACTTCAACGCCGAGTTTGGTGACCTCCTCGGCCGCGAGTGGCTCGACCTGCGGAAGGCAAGCGACGATGAACTCGCCGCCTTCGTCGAGCGGCACCCGAACCTCATGGCGAAGGTGCCCGACTCGCTCGGCGGCAAGGGCATCGAACGGATCCGGCCGGCCGACATCGGCACCGACCTCGCGAAGTTCCGGAGCCAGCGCATCCGCGATCGGCAGTTCCTGCTGGAAGAGTTCCTCACACAGCACGACCACATGCGGGACCTCAACGAGTCGAGCGTGAACACGATGCGCATCGTGACGTTCAACTCCGGTGAGCGGGTGGACGTCATCGCCGTCGCGCTGCGCATCGGCGCGGGCGGCGACGTCGACAACTTCTCGGGCGGCGGCATGTACACGATGGTCGACGAGCACGGCATCGCGCAGTATCCCGCGTTCGACGACAACAACGCGATCCACGCGATCCACCCACTGAGCGGGGTGCCGATCGTCGGCTTCGAGGTACCGCACTTCGCGGCCGCGCTCGACCTCGTCGCGGCCGCCGCGAAGCGGATCCCCGAGGTGCCCTACGTCGGGTGGGACGTCGCGATCGGGCCCGAGCGTCCGGTGCTGATCGAGGGCAACTACAACACCGGTGTGTTCCAGGCGAAGCCGTCCGTTTCGGGGCAGCGCCGGGGGCTCCTCCCCCGCTACCGCGCCGTCGTCGGCGAGTAGCCCGAGCACCACGCACGAAGCGGCGGGGATGCGCACGAACTGACTCGTGCGCATCCCCGCCGCTTCATATGCCCGAACGCGACCTATGCGTGCTTGCGGATCACGCCCATCGGGGTCGACTGGTGGCCCTGGCCGAGCGGGTTGTCGCTGAGGATGCGCACCCACTTGTCGTTGTCGGCGCGGTCAAGCGTCGTGCCGAGGATGTTTCCGCCGATGTCGTTAATGTCGACGATGAGCACGTCGACCTTGTTGCCGAGCAGGATCTTCAGGTCACGAGCGACGCGCATTGGGTCCTTCGGACCGAGCACGACCGACTCGTTGTACGGGGGGATCGTGTTCTTCGTGGGCCCGTCGATAGCCCGCGCCTTCTCGCCCGCAACGCGATAGAAGTCGCCCGAGCGGCCGAAGGCCTTGGTCACCGCGGCGACACCCGAGGCGAGCAGGATGCGCGGGGTACCGCACTCGCGCAGCGCCATCTCCATGGTCTCGGGCATGCCGAGGCCGATGCCGTGCGGGGTCTTCGTCACGTACTTCGCGAGGAAATTCGCGAGGGGGCGCGGCGTGATTTCGTGCGTCAGCATCGAACGGCCCTGCGTAATCGCCACAATCTTCTCGGTGACGAACAGGACATCGCCATCCTGCACCGCATCGGCGGCGTAGGTGCGCACGATCTCGTGCAGGTCGTCACCGGGCATGACGACGCGCGTCTTGATCGGGAGTCGTTCGTACTCGACCCCGTCGACCGTTGAGGTCAGGGCCTTGCCTTCGTTTGCCTCCATGTGGCGTCTCCTTATTCGAGGTAGTCACGCAGCGACTGCGACCGCGAGGGGTGACGCAGCTTGGCCATCGTCTTTGACTCGATCTGACGGATGCGCTCGCGGGTCACGCCGAACGTCTCTCCTATCTGGTCGAGGGTCTTCGGCATGCCGTCGCCGAGGCCGAAGCGCATGCGAATCACGCCGGCCTCGCGCTCCGAGAGCGAGTCGAGCAGCGATTCGAGCTGACGCTGCAGCATCGTGAAGCTGACGGCGTCGGCCGGGACGACCGCCTCGGTGTCTTCGATGAGGTCACCGAACTCCGAGTCGCCGTCTTCACCGAGGGGAGTGTGGAGCGAGATCGGCTCGCGGCCGTACTTCTGCACCTCGACGACCTTCTCGGGCGTCATGTCGAGCTCGTGCGCGAGCTCTTCCGGCGAGGGTTCGCGCCCGAGGTCCTGCAGCATCTGCCGCTGCACGCGCGCGAGCTTGTTGATGACCTCGACCATGTGCACGGGAATGCGGATCGTGCGGGCCTGGTCGGCCATCGCGCGGGTGATCGCCTGGCGGATCCACCACGTCGCGTAGGTCGAGAACTTGAAGCCCTTCGTGTAGTCGAACTTCTCGACCGCACGAATGAGGCCGAGGTTGCCCTCCTGAATGAGGTCGAGGAACTGCATGCCGCGGCCCGTGTAGCGCTTCGCGAGCGAGACCACGAGGCGTAGGTTGGCGCCAAGCAGGTGGCTCTTCGCACGACGACCGTCGCGCACAATCCACTTGTACTCACGCTTGAGCTTCGCCTCGATGTCGGGCTGGCGCAGCAGCTTGTCTTCGGCGTAGAGCCCCGCCTCGATGCGCATCGCGAGGTCGACCTCTTCTGCGGCGTCGAGCAGCGGCACCTTACCGATCTGCTTGAGGTAGTCCTTGACGGGGTCGGCCGTCGCACCGGTGATGGTTGCCGAGTACACGGGCGTGTCATCGTCATCGGTGTTCTTCAGCACGAGGGCGCCGGCAGCCTTCACGGCCGACTCGGCCTTGATGGCGTCTTCCTCGGGGTCTTCGCTCTTGTCGTCGCGCTTGCCGAGGTCGGGGTCTTCGTCCTTTTCTGCGTGCTCTTCGTCGTCGACCGAGTCGCGAATGTCGCGCGCGTCGACCTCGTGGTCTTCGTCAAGGTCGACGACGATGTGCTCTTCGCCGTCGTCGGCCGTCGCCTTCTTTTTCTTCGAGGTGGCGCTCCCCCGCGCCTGTGCCTTCTTCGTGGTCGACTCCTCCGAGTCGCCGCCCTTCGACGCGTCGAGGATGCGGTCGACGAGCTCGGACTTCTTCAGGGCCGAAAACCCCCGAATTCCCGATTCCTTGGCGATCGCCTTCAGGTCGGCAAGCTTGAGCGAATTGAGTTCATCTGCGGAACGCGTCTGTGTCGCGTTCGTGGTAGCGCCTGCGGCCATTACGGACCCCCTCACTTGGTGCGGGCAAAACGAATGCCCAAGTCAAGTCCCGCGGGCGGAACAGATTGGGGCAGATAGTAAATGGTACACGCGAGCCGCCCGAACTATTCCCGTGAGCCGCGATCGTGCCGGATTCGACGCACGATCGCGAGCCAAAGTGGCGCGACCACGACGCCTTCCTCTGCGGCCATCCGCCCCCGCGTGCGGTGTCGCTCGACGAGAATCGCGATGATGCCGAGGGCCGTGAGCACCGGCATCGTCCACATCGCGACGCGGAACGCGCCCCAGTCGGGCGTGGCGCCGCCGGTCATGAGGTCGACCGCAAGGCCGATCGAGAAGAACGCGATGCCGCTTGCGAGGAACCCGCCGATATTCACGATGCCCGAGGCTGAGCCGTAGACCGAAGAGGGGTTGAACGTGCGGGCGAAGTCGAACCCGATGTTCGACCCCGTGGTGGCGCAGCCCATCGCGAACAGCACGAGCAGGAAGTACCACAGTGGCGGTGTGCCGGGCCACAGCAGCAGCACGACCCAGAACGTCGCGCTGGTGGCGGCGGCCGCGATGACGATGTTCGAGCGTCGAAGCGGGTAGCGCGCCGTGAGCAGCCCGAGCCACGGTCCGACGATCATGCCGGTGACGACCGGCATGATGAGCAAGACGGATGCGAGGCTCGGGTCGAGCCCGAGGCCCTGCACCATGAGCGGGTAGCCCCAGAGGAGCCCGAAGACGTTCCCGATGAACTGCGTCGTGAAGTGGGACCAGAATCCGAGGCGGGTGCCCGGCCGAGCGAACGCCTCACCGAGGCGGGTAAACGCGGTGCGGATCGAGCCGGGCTGGGTGACGAATCGCTGCCCGGGTGCGTCGCGGAGCGCGATCGCGCCCGCAACGAACACGATGACCGACAGCGACGCGGTCGTGAGGAACGCGGTCGTCCACTCGGTGAGGTGGAGCAGCGTCGCGAAGGGTACGGCCGAGAGGAACTGGCCGACCTGGCCGAGATTCCCGAACCACTGCTGCATGACCGGCACCTTCCGGGGCCGGAACCAGGCCGAAATGATGCGCAGCCCGCTCACGAACGTCGTTGCGTCGCCGATGCCGACGAGCACGCGGCCAACCACCGCGACCTCAATCGAGGGGGCGATCGCCACCGTGATCTGCCCGAGCGCCATGAGCACGGCACCCGTGAGGATCAATCGCGATGGACCAAAGCGATCGAGCATCATGCCCACGGGAATCTGCATCGCGGCGTAGACGAACACCTGCATCATGGCGAGGCTGGCGAGCGCGGTGGCCGACGCGTCGAACTGCTCGATCGCATCGACTCCAGCGACACCGAGCGACGAGCGCTGCGTGACCGCAACGATGTACGCGGCGAGCGCCAGCGTGAAAATGATGCCGGGGAGCCGGGGCGGCAGGGTGCGGAGTGATTCGGTTGAAGGAGGTGGAGTCGTCATGAGTTCTCGCCCGGACGCCGACGGGCCGACAGGTACCGTTCGAGCTCGTCTGCGATCTCGTCGGCGCTCGGCATTTCCCCGTCGGCGTCGGCGAACGGGTTCTCCTGCGGAGTACCACGGACAACCCCGTCGTACTGCGCCTCGAACGCGCGGATGAGCCGCTGCATTTCTTCGTTTTCGGCGATCTGGGCGTCGACGTCGGTGAGGAAGACGCGATCGCGCTCCCGCAGCGACTCGGTGTCAATCATGATGCCGGCGGCACTGCCGATCCCCTCAAGCAGCTTCATGGCGCCGGCGGGTACCGCCGAGTCGGCGAGGTAGTGCGGAATCAATACGACGAGGTCGACGACGGGCTCGCTGCGTGACGTGAGCTCGAACTCGAGTTCGTGCAGCGCGTGCGCGGGCACCTCGACGTTGGTGCGCCAGACCGAATTGTTGTCGATGAAGTCCGGACGATTCCCGGTCACGGCGAGTCGCGATGGCCGGGTGTGCGGAACCGGCATGGGGATCGAATGCGCCCACGTCGTCGTGCTCACGCCAAAGTGCTCGTGGAGGCGCAGCAGATCGAGCGTAAAGCGTTCCCAGCGGAAGTCGGGTTCGAATCCGCTCAGGAGCAGAAACGGTTGGCCAAGCGAATCGCTCAGCAGGCGCAGATCGAGCCGAGGGACGCGGTATTCGGTCACCTCGTTCCCGTCGAGCTTCACGACGGGGCGACGCGCCCGGTAGTCGAGGAGGAGGTCGGGATCAAACTCCGCGACCACGCGCCCCTCGTCCTGGCTCAAGAGTGCCTCGATCCCCTGCCGCACGGTCTGGCCCGCGTCGCGGTATCCCGACAGGAGTGCCACGAGGGGCAGCCCCTGCGGCACGGCGTGCCAGGCCTCGCCAACTCGGTACATCGCGGGGTCTGAAAGCATGCCCCAATGCTACGCCCTCCCCAGTTTCCCGGGCGTAGGCTCGTGGGTATGACGTCTGCTGAAATTCGTACTGATCTCGCTCCGTTTTCCACCGATGTTGTCACGGTCATTCCCGTCCGAAAGGGTGAGGCGCCCGAACCGCTGACGACCGCCGACCTTGGTCTCGACGCCGGCCGGCTCGAGCAGCTCGGCGTGACCGGCAAGCAGGGCCAGACCACGCGCATCCTTGTCGCCACCGACGAAGAGGATGGCGAAGGCGCCGCGCTCCTCGTGGGTATCGGCGAGACCCGTGACGCCGAGTCGCTTCGCCGCGCCGCCGGCGCCGCAGCCCGCACGCTCGCCAAGGCGAACGCCGTGGTCTACGACCTCGTCGAGCCGACCGATGCGGAGCTCGAGGCGCTGCTGACGGGCCACGTGCTCGGTGGTTACCGCTACGACCGCTTTAAGTCGGCGAACGAAGAGGTTGCCGGTGAAGCAGCGGTCGCCGCCGCTGGCGCGAGCGACGAGGTCGTCGCCCGCGCGTCGGCGATCGTCGACGCCGTCGTGCTCACGCGCGACCTCGTCAACACGCCGCCGAGTGCGCTCGTGCCCGAGGACTTCGCCGACGCCGTCGCCGAGGTCTTCAGCGACGATGCCGTGACTGTCGAGGTCTGGGATGAGCAGAAGCTCATCGACGAGGCCTGCGGCGGCGTGCTCGGCGTTGGTGCCGGGTCGGTCAACCCGCCGCGCGTCGTGCACCTCGAGTACGCGCCCGAGGGCGCGACAACTCACGTCGCGCTCGTCGGCAAGGGCATCACGTTCGACTCGGGTGGGCTTTCGATTAAGCCCGCCGCCTCGATGGTCGGGATGAAGTTCGACATGGGCGGTGCCGCGTCGGTGGTCGGCACCATTCGTGCCGTCGCCGCCCTCGGCCTGCCGGTGCACGTGAGTGGCTGGTGCATGCTCGCCGAAAACATGCCTTCGGGCAGCGCGATTAAGCCCGACGATGTGCTCACGACCCGCTCGGGCGTAACCGTTGAGGTGACGAACACGGATGCGGAGGGTCGCCTCGTGCTCTGCGACGGGCTTTCGCTCGCCTCGGAGGAGCAGCCCGACCTCATCATCGACATCGCGACGCTCACGGGCGCGCAGGTGGTGGCCCTCGGCGACCGCACGACCGGGCTCCTCGGGAACGAGGACGAATGGCGCGAGCGCGCGCTCGCGGCATCCCGGGTCGTCGGCGAGCCACTCTGGTCGATGCCGATCCCCGAAGAGATCGCCGAGAAGCTCGACTCGAACATCGCGGACATCGTGAACTCGAAGCCCGGTGACCGTGCCGGCGGCATGCTGTTTGCGGGCGCGTTCCTCGAGCGCTTCATCGGCATCGATGACGAGGGCGACCAGATTCCCTGGCTGCACTTCGACATCGCCGGCCCGGCCGACTCGAAGACTGCGTACGGGTACGTCGCGAAGGGGGCGACGGGTGTGCCGGTGCGCACCCTCGTCGAACTGCTTTCGTCGCTCGGAAACTCGTAATTCCCAGGTGTAGGGTTGGTGCGGGCTGTGTCCGCGAGAACCCCGCCGTCACGCCTCGATCTCGCCGTGAGATCCCGTTTCAACTTCAAAGGAGCTTTCCGAGTGGCCGATCACAATTTCGACCTCGTAGTCCTTGGCGGAGGTAGCGCTGGCTACGCCGCCGCGATTCGAGCCAAGCAGCTGGGACAGACCGTCGCCCTTGTCGAAAAGGACAAGCTGGGTGGCACGTGTCTGCACCGCGGTTGCGTTCCGACCAAGGCGATGCTGCACGCGGGCGAGGTAGCCGACGCGGTGGAAGACGGCGCACGACTTGGTGTGAACCTCAGCCTCGAGAGCATTGACGGCGCGAAGATCGCCGCGTTCCGCGACGGCATCGTTTCGGGCAAGTTCAAGGGTCTCCAGGGCCTGCTCAAGGCGAAGAAGGTCGACGTGTTCGCGGGCGAGGGCCGCCTCATCGACGCGAAGACGGTGCAGGTCGGTGACGACAAACTCATCGCGAAGAACATCGTGCTCGCAACGGGTTCGTACTCGAAGAGCATTCCGGGCCTCGACATCACGGGCAACGTGATCACGAGCGACCAGGCGCTGCTGATGGACTGGGTGCCGCAGCGTGCGGTCGTGCTCGGCGGCGGTGTGATCGGTCTCGAGTTCGCGAGCCTCTGGCGCGCGCTTGGCGCCGAGGTCACGATCGTTGAGGGCCTCCCCCACCTCGCACCGGCTGAAGACGAGTCGATTTCGAAGGCGCTCGAGCGTGCGTACAAGAAGCGCGGCATCAACTTCCAGCTGAACACGAAGTTCGAGTCGGTCACGCAGGACGAGTACGGCGTGCACGTCAAGACCGACAAGGGCGAGACGATCGACGGCGACGTGCTGCTCGTGGCCATCGGCCGCGGCCCCGTCACGCAGAACATTGGGCTCGAAGAGGTTGGCATCGAGACCGACCGCGGCTTCGTGCTCGTGAACGAGAAGCTCGAGACGAACGTCCCGGGTGTCTACGCCATTGGTGACATCACCCCCGGCCTGCAGCTCGCGCACCGCAGCTACCAGCACGGCATCTTTGTTGCTGAGCAGATCGCGGGTCAGAACCCCGTGCTCGTTGAAGACAAGAACATCCCGAAGGTCACGTACTGCGAGCCGCAGGTGGCGTCGGTTGGTCTCAGCGAGAAGAAGGCCGCCGAGGAGTTCGGCGCCGAGAACATCACGGCGTACGAGTACAACCTTGCGGGGAACGCGAAGAGCTCGATTCTCGGCACCGCCGGCTTCGTCAAGGCGATTCGCGTGAACGACGGCCCCGTCGTCGGTATCCACATGATTGGCGCACGCGTTGGCGAACTCGTCGGCGAGGCGCAGCTCATCGTGAACTGGGACGCCTACCCCGAAGACGTTGCCCAGCTCGTTCACGCGCACCCGACCCAGGGTGAGACCATCGGCGAGGCCATGATGGCGCTCGCAGGCCGCCCGCTGCACGCGATGTAGTCCGTTCGACACGAAATCTTTAGGAGAAGTAATGAGCCAGGATGTAACCCTCCCGGCGCTCGGTGAGAGCGTGACCGAGGGCACCGTGACTCGGTGGCTGAAGCAGGTCGGCGAGACGGTTGAGGTTGACGAGGCGCTGCTTGAGGTGTCGACGGACAAGGTCGACACCGAGGTTCCGTCGCCGTTCGCCGGTACCGTGCAGGAAATTCTCGTGCAGGAAGACGAGACCGTCGAGGTCGGTGCCGTGCTCGCGCGCATCGGCGACGGCGCGGCTCCCGCGGCGGCTGAGGAAGCACCTGCCCCCGAGGCGGAGGCACCGGCCCCCGCTGCCGAGGCGCCCGCAGAGAAGGCCCCGGCTCCGGCTGCTCCTGCGGCTCCGGCTGCGCCCGCGGCTCCCGCAGCGGCACCTGCTGCCCCGGCCGCACCTGCTGCTCCCGCTGCACCTGCTGCTCCTGCTGCTCCCGCTGCTCCCTCGGCACCGAAGCGTCCCGAGACGAAGAGCGACCCGCGGTACGTCACGCCGATCGTGCGCAAGCTCGCCGCCGAGAAGGGCGTCGACCTGACGCAGATCTCGGGCACCGGTGTTGGCGGCCGTATCCGCAAGGAAGACGTGCTCGAGGCGGCCAAGCAGGTCACTGCCCTGGCTCCCGCAGCCGCTCCGGCCGCGGCTGGTGTGCCGAGCGAGAAGACGCCGCACGAGGTTTCGCCGCTGCGCGGCACTCGCGCGAAGATGAGCCGTCTTCGTAAGGTCGTCTCGGAGCGTGCCGTCGAGTCGATGACCACGACCGCACAGCTCACGACGGTGATCGAGGTCGACGTGACCCGCGTCGCGAACTTCCGCGCAGCGAAGAAGAACGAGTTCCTCGAGAAGACCGGTTCGAAGCTCTCGTTCCTGCCGTTCTTCACGCTCGCGGCGATCGAAGCGCTGCAGACGTACCCGATCATTAACTCGACCGTGCAGGATGGCGAGATCGTCTACCCCGACACCGAGAACATCTCGATCGCGGTCGACACCGAGCGTGGCTTGCTCACGCCGGTTATCAAGAGTGCTGGCGACATGAACATCGCTGACCTCGCGAAGTCGATCGACGACCTCGCAACGCGCACGCGTGACAACAAGCTGCTCCCCGACGAGCTGGCCGGCGGTACCTTCACGGTCACCAACACCGGTTCGCGCGGCGCGCTGTTCGACACGCCGGTCGTGTTCCTGCCGCAGGAGGCAATTCTCGGCACGGGCGCTGTTGTGAAACGTCCGACGGTTGTGAAGACGGCTGACGGCTCCGAGAGCATCGCGATCCGTTCGATGGTGTACCTCGCACTGAGCTACGACCACCGAATCATCGACGGTGCTGACGCGGCCCGCTACCTCACGCAGGTGAAGCAGCGGCTCGAAGAGGGCGCGTTCGAGAACGACCTCGGCATCTAGTTCGAACCTCGAATAGCTCGGCGGCGGGCGGGGACCACTTGGTCCCCGCCCGCCGCCGCGTTCCGGGAGATGCTGGCAACCAGAGCGCCTACAGCAGTGGCGCCAGAACTGCCCCGACGGCTCCCGCGCCCACGAGGCCGAGCCACGCGGCAGGGCGAACCGCGGCGGCGTGCGTCGCGAGTATCCGGAACTGCAGCGCGAGGCCACCGGTCTCCCCCCTTGCCCGTCGTCGCCTCGGTTGCGAATCAATTGCTGCGCCGAGCAGGTCTTCCTCGTCGCCAGCCGTGGCGCCGACGTCGGGTGCCGTCGGTCGGCTCCCTCGTGCGACCTGCGATGAGATCGACGGGTCGAGGGCGGCGCTCGGCTTCGCCTGATTCATGATCGGCACCGCGGCCGGCGTAGCCCACGCGAACAGCGCATCGACGAGCCGTGGTAGTGCGTCGGCCACCGGCGCGCCCGACGAGAGCGCTGCAATGAGCGGCGCCACTTGACCCTCACCCGGCGTGGTCGAGAGGGCGTGCACAGCATCGCAGATTCGGCCAACGGCGCGGAGCTCCTCCTGCACCGCGAAGTCGCGGCGCATCGTGGTGAGCTCCTCGAGGTCGACGCTGCCCGACCAGTCATCAAACCAGGGGCGGCCGCGGTCATCGATACGACAGCACTGCAACGTGAGGCTTCCGTGGGTGAGGCCGCTCTCGTGTGCGCGGATGACCGTTTCGAGTAGGGGAACCAGCAGCGTCACGACGGCCCCCGGCGCGAGCGAGACCCGCGCCGTCACGAGCGCAGAGAAGCTCGTGTCCCGGACGAGCTCGCTCACGGTGATTCGATACGCGTCATCGGTCAACAGCTCGAGCCGCGGCCGCACGAAGTCACCGCCATGCCGATGCCGCGCCGCGGCATCGCGCGAGATACGCGAACGGGCTTCCTCGTCGACCGCGACGTTGACGCGTAGGTGACGCAGGGACGCAGGCTCCTCGCTCGCGAAGTGGTGCCAGTGCTCGCTGCCGGAACGACGCCCGCCCGCCTCGGCGACGGCGACGAAGCTTGCCACTCCTGGGATCTCTTCTGGCAGCGGTCGCACGAGTCGCCAACCCGCGACAACGTCTCCGACACTCGGTGGCCGGCCCAGGGCCATCTGCTGTTTTGAACGCATGCCCAGCATTGTGCCCGCAGGACTGGAGAGGTGAGTGGGGCAATTCGCAACTTGTGGAGAACGATCGAACTGGCGGCGCCTGTGGAGAGTCACGGACGGGTATCCTGGATGAACTATGGCGAAATCCTCAGAATCCAGCACCAAGGAGCCCGGCCGCTTCCGGCAAATCGTTGACGTCTTCAAGATGACAGCGAAGTACGACAAGCCGGGCGTCGCGATGATGATCATCGGCGCCGTGCTCCCCATCGTTGCTGCGTTCCTCGTGTGCTTCTTCATGTACCGCACCAACGTGATCATGTGGATCATCCTCATGCTGCTCGGCGTGCTAGTCGGCCTCTTGCTGTTCATGTTTGTGCTGAACAACCGAGCCGAGAAGGTCGCCTATTCGCAGCTCGAGGGCCGCCAGGGCGCCACCGGTTCCGTGTTGCAGTCGAGCCTGCGTGGAACGTGGCGCACGAGCGACATGCCGGTTGCCTTCAACCCTCGCACGCAGGACGTCGTGTTCCGCGCAGTCGGGAAGCCCGGCATCGTGCTGTTCACCGAGGCGGACAACGCCGCATCGAAGAAGCTGCTCGCCGATGAGCGGCGGAAGGTGCAGCGCGTCGTGCCGACCGTGACCGTCACACACATCCTCGTTGGCCAGGGCGGTGTTCCGCTCGGGAAGCTCAAGCGCGAGGTGAAGCGGCTCCCCAAGAAGCTCCGTCGCGACGAGATTCTCGCCGTTGAGGCCCGGCTCCAGTCGCTCTCGCGTAATGAGCTGCCGATCCCGAAGGGCATGGACCCCGCAAAGATTCGGCCCTCGCGGTCGCAGCTGCGCTAGCCGCGCACGTAGCGGCGAAGCACGAGGCTCGTTGCGATGTCGTGCATGCCGCGGCTGTCTTCATCGGTGACGAGGGGCGGCAACACCAACAGCACGAGCACCTGACGCACAAGCGGGCGCCACCATCCCGGGGTGGCGCCCGCAACTGTGTTCAGGCGCATGCCGAGCGCGATGTGCCCGATCGAGCCGCCGAGTAGCGCGATGCTCAGCCACGTCAGCAAAACGAAGACACCCATCACCGCGAATGGGTTGTACTGGAACGCGAAGTACGCAATCGCAACCGCGATGCCCCAGTCGACCACGAGTCCGGCGAAGCGACGCCCGAAGCTCGCGAGCGACCCGGGTCCGCTCTCGGGAAGACCGAGCCGATCGCCGGGGTAGGCACTCGAAGGAACAGAGCTATCGGCAGCGTTCGGGGGCATTGCCCCATCCTATCGGCCGATCGGACGCGTTCCCGTGTCATCGAGCGACCCGGCCCGCGGCGCCACGTAGTATTGAAGATGCCCGCTGACCCGTGTCAACCTCCCGAGATGGAGCGAAATGTTCAAAACACCAAGTGAAGTGCTGGAATACATCAAGGAGCAGGGTGTCGCATTCCTCGACATCCGCTTCACCGACCTGCCGGGCGTGCAGCAGCACTTCAACATTCCAGCGAGCACCGTCGATGAGGACTTCTTCACGAACGGCCAGCTCTTCGACGGCTCTTCGATCGATGGCTTCGCAACGATCAACGAGTCGGACATGCAGCTGATCCCCGACGTCACAACGGCGTACCTCGACCCGTTCCGGGCGGAACCGACGCTCGTCATGATCTTCGACATCTACAACCCGCGCACCGGTGAGATCTACCAGCGCGACCCGCGCCAGACCGCGAAGAAGGCCGAGAAGTACCTCGCGTCGACCGGCATCGCCGACACCGCGTTGTTCGCGCCCGAGGCCGAGTTCTACATCTTCGATGACGTGCGTCACGAGGTGACGGGCAACCGGAGCTTCTACCAGGTCGACTCGGTCGAGGGTGCCTGGAACTCCGCACGTGCGGAGGACGGCGGCAACCTCGGCAACAAGACGCCCTACAAGGGCGGCTACTTCCCCGTCTCCCCCGTCGACAAGACGGCCGACCTGCGCGACGCAATCACGCTTGAACTCATCAACGCGGGCCTCGAGGTCGAGCGTGCGCACCACGAGGTGGGCACCGGCGGCCAGCAGGAGATCAACTACAAGTTCAACACGCTCGTGCACGCGGCCGACGACATCCTCAAGTTCAAGTACCTCGTCAAGGGCGTCGCGAACGACTGGGGCCAGGTC
Organism: [Zimmermannella] faecalis ATCC 13722; assembly: GCF_000381765.1. Taxonomy (GTDB): domain Bacteria; phylum Actinomycetota; class Actinomycetes; order Actinomycetales; family Microbacteriaceae; genus Gulosibacter; species Gulosibacter faecalis. The sequence goes on from NZ_KB907074.1 coordinate 387,823, forward strand.
GCCACGTTCATGCCGAAGCCCCTCTTCGGTGACAACGGCTCGGGCATGCACACCCACCAGTCGCTCTGGAAGGACGGCTCGCCCCTGTTCTACGACGAGGCTGGCTACGGCTCGCTGTCGGACACGGCCCGCTGGTACATCGGTGGTGTGCTCAAGCACGCGAACGCCCTCGCCGCGTTCACGAACCCCAGCGCCAACTCGTACCACCGACTCGTGAAGGGCTACGAGGCGCCGATCAACCTGGTCTACTCGGCGGGCAACCGCTCGGCGGCCATCCGCATCCCGATCACCGGCACGAACCCGAAGGCGAAGCGCATCGAGTTCCGCGCGCCTGACGCGTCGTCGAACCCGTACTTCGCGTTCGCCGCGCAGCTCATGGCCGGTATCGACGGGATTCAGAACCGCATCGAGCCGCACGAGCCTATTGACAAGGACCTCTACGAGCTTCCGCCCGAAGAGGCGAAGAGCATCCCGCAGCTGTCGACCTCGCTCGTCGAGTCACTGCGCGCGCTCGAGGCCGACCACGAGTTCCTGCTCAAGGGCAACGTGTTCGACGAGGACCTCATCCGTACCTGGATCGACTACAAGTTCGAGACCGAGGTCGCCCCGCTTGCGGCGCGCCCGCACCCGTACGAGTTCGACCTCACGTTCGGCTGCTAGTAGCCCGCTGAACAGCGAACCGGCCCCGCGTCTCACACTGAGACGCGGGGCCGGTTCGCTATTCGGAGGCTATTCGTCGCCGTAGAAGACCCGCTCGAACACGGCACGCGCGCGGCGGGTCGCGTTCAGATAGTCGTTCTCGAGCTCGACGCCGGAGCCGGGCTCGTAGCCGAGGATGCGGGCCACGCCCTCGAGCGCGAAGGGGTCGCCTGGCAGCACATCGGTCTGCGCGTTCGAGTAGAGCAGCACACCCGAGCGAACTCGGCTCGCGAGCACCCACGCCGCCCTGAGCGTCTCGACGTCCTGGTACGAGACGATGCCGTGCTGCCGCGCGACCTCGAGTGCATCGAGCGTCGAGGTGGTGCGCAGCTCGGGGATGTCGTGTCCGCGGTCGAGCTGAATCGACTGCACGAGCCACTCGACGTCGCTCAGCGAACCACGACCGAGCTTGAGGTGACGCCTCGGATCGACGCCGTGAGGCAGCCGCTCATCTTCGACGCGCGCCTTGATTCGGCGAATCTCCATGAGTTCTTTCGCCGCGAGTCCGCTCGAGCGGTATCGCGTGCGATCCGCGATCTCTATGAACCCGTCAATGAGGTCTTGATCGCCGGCGATCCCCCGGGCTCGCAGGAGCGCCTGTGCCTCCCACCCGAGTGACCACTTCGCGTAGTAGTTGTCATAGGCGGTGAGCGAACGCACGAGCTCGCCATTTTTCCCCTCGGGTCGCAGATCGGCGTCGAGGTCGATCGGCAGTCGGGCGTCGTCGAGCACCTCTTGAATGCGGCGCACGAACGTGCGTGCCGCGCCCGCGGCGTCGTCCCCCTCGTAGCCGTCGGTGCCGTACACGTACACCACGTCGAGGTCGCTGCCGATACCGAGCTCTCGGCCACCGAACCGGCCGAGGGCGATGACCGCAAAGGGCGGATACGCCCGTTCATCGATGCGGCGCACGGCCATGATTGCGCCGCGAATCGTGAGCTCGGCGACCGTCGTCAGCCCCTGTGCGATCGCGTCGAGCTCGTCTCCCCCGAGAACCGCGGTGAGCGCGATTCGGAGCATCTCGCGACGACGCAGTCCTCGGAGTATTCGGCCGAGACGAACCTCGTCGTCATGTCGTTTCAAAGCTCCCTCGAACTCGGGCCAGAGCTCCTGCTCGGTGCGGGGACGCAGGGCGCTGTCGCTGTCGAGCCACTTGACGGCCTCAGGGAACAGCTCGAGGAACGTCGCACAGAACGAGCTGTTTGCGAGCACGGCGCACAGCCGGCGTGCCGCGAGGTTCGAGTCGCGGAGTAGCCGCAGGTACCAGGACGCCTCGCCGTTCTGCTCGGAGAGCTTCCGGAATGCGAGGAGCCCCTGATCGGGATCGGTTCCCTCCGCGAGCCACTCGAGCAGCACCGGGAGCAGGTTGCGCTGCATGGTTGCGCGCCGGGATACCCCCTGCGTGAGCGCTTGGATGTGCGCGAGCGCGCCGCGCGCATCCTGGTAGCCGATTGCCCGCAGACGAACTAGCACGCGCTCGTCGGCAAGTTGGAACTCGTCGGCGCTGAGGCGTGAGGCTGCGGCGACGAGGGGCCGGAAGAAGAGCTTTTCGTGGAGCTGGCGCACGCGCCGACGCACCTCGGCGAGTGTGCTGCGCAGCTGGCCTACGCTCTCGCTGCGGGCGCCGCGGGCGAGGGCACGAAGGGCCGCCTGGTCATCTGGCACGAGGTGGGTGCGCTGCAGGCGTCGGAGCTGCACACGGTGCTCGAGCAGGCGCAAGAATCGGTAGTCGTTCGAAAACTGGGCTGCGTCGTCGCGGCCAATGTGCCCCTCCGCGGTGAGTGCGGTGATGGCATCGAGCGTGCTCCGCACCCGCAGGTGTTCGTCGACCTGTCCGTGCACGATCTGGAGGAGCTGCACGGGGAACTCGATATCGCGCAGGCCACCGGGCCCGAGCTTCAGCTCACGGTCGACTTCCTCACGGGGAATGTGGTCGATCACGCGCTTGCGCATTCGCTGCACGCCAAGCACGAAGTCGTCCCGATCGCCCGCGTTCCACACGAGGGGCGCAACGGCGTCAGTGAACCGGGTACCGAGCTCGAGATCGCCGGCGATGGCGCGCGACTTCAACAGGGCCATGAACTCCCAGTTCTCGGCCCAGCGCTCGTAGTACTGCAGATAGCTGTCGAGCGTGCGGACGAGAGCTCCGTCCTTGCCCTCGGGGCGCAGGTTCGCGTCGACCTCCCACAGGGGTGGCTCGACCGCGTAGTCCATGACGATGTGCATCATTCGCGAGGCGAGTCGGGTCGCGATCTCGATGGCGCGCGGCACCTCGAGGCCACTCCCCTCGGCCGGTTCAGCGACGAACATGACGTCGATGTCAGAGATGTAGTTGAGCTCGCGTGCGCCGCACTTTCCCATGCCGATCACGGCGAGCCGCACGTTGGCAACCTCGTCAGCCGGGTACTTGCCGAAGCTTGCCGCGGGCGCGGAAATCTCCCTGCGCGCGAGATCGAGCGCAACGTCGATCGTGCTCGAGGCGAGGTCGGCGAGGGCCTCGCCGATGCGGTGGATCGACACCTCGGGTTGCGGCAGGCGCATGTCATAGAGGGTGATGCGGGCGAGTTCGACCCGATAGCGGATGCGGAGCGCTTCGACGGCGTCGTCGCCCTCGAGGTCCTCGACCGCGGCACGAAGTCGGCGATCCATTCCCGCCGAGGTCGGGAGTTCCGGTGAGCCCGTGTAGATCTCATCAACAACGTCGGGATGCCGACGCACGAGCTCGACAAGGCGGGTCGAGGTCGCGAAGAGCGTAATCACCGACCGGAGCTTGTCGAGCTCGCTCCCCCAGGTCTTGGCGAGATCGGGCTCGCGCTGCAGCAGTTCGACGAGTTCCCGAAGCGCGACCTCGGGCTCTGGGTCGAAGGTCTCGAACAGCGAGAGCGTGGTCTCGTCGTCGAGCTGCAGGAGGCCGGCGAGCTCGTCGAGCAGTTCGCCAGCTCGACGCGAGTCGCTGAAGCCGGCTCGGAGGATTCGGGTTCGGGTGCCCTCGCGCATCATCTTGCGGCCGGGTCTAGAGGCCGAGCCCCTGGCGCAGCTCGAACTCGGTGACCTGGCGGCGGAACGATTTCCACTCGTTGCGCTTGTTCTCGAGGAAGAACTCAAACAGCTGCTCCCCGAGCGTCTGCGCGACGAGCTCAGACTGTTCGGTGATGAGCAGCGCCTCGTCCAGGTCGTGTGGGAGGTCGTCGTAGCCGAGCACATGGCGTTCGCGCACCGAGAGGTCGCGCAGGTCGCCGTCGATCTCCTCGGGCACCTCGTACTCCCCCTCGATGCCGCGCAGACCGGCCTCGATCAGCACGGCAAACGCGAGATACGGGTTCGCGTGCGAGTCGATCGCGCGGTACTCAAGGCGGGCCGAACGCGACTTATTCGGCTTGTAGGTCGGCACGCGCACGAGCGCCGAGGAATTATTGTGGCCCCAGCAGATGTAGCTCGGCGCCTCGTCGCCGCCCCAGAGTCGCTTGTACGAGTTCACCGACTGGTTGGTGATCGCGGTGATCTCGCGGGCGTGCCGCAACAGCCCGGCGATGAACTGGCGCCCCGTGCGCGAAAGCTGGTGCTGCGAGCCGGGCTCGTAGAACGCATTCGTCTCACCCTCAAACAGTGAGATGTGGGTGTGCATGCCCGAGCCCGGCCAGTCGACGTGCGGCTTCGGCATAAAGGTCGCGTGCACGCCGTGCTCGGCGGCGACCTCGTGCACGACCGTGCGGAACGTCATCAGGTTGTCGGCCATCGTGAGGGCGTCGGCGTACCGGAGGTCAATCTCGTTCTGGCCCGGGCCACCCTCGTGATGGCTGAACTCGACGGCGATGCCGAGCTCCTCGAGCAGCCGGACGACGCGACCGCGGAACGCGTGAGAGATGCCGCCTGAAATGTTGTCGAAGTACCCGGCCGAGTCAATGGGCTCGACATCCCCCGCCCCGAGCCCGATCTGGCCGAGCACGTAGAACTCGATTTCGGGATGCACGTAGCAGTCGAACCCGAGCGATGCGGCCCGCTCGAGGGTGCGGCGCAGTACGTTGCGCGGGTCGGTGAGCGCTGGCTGGCCGTCGGGCGTGCTGAGGTCGCAGAACATCCGGGCGCTGCGCTCAACGCCGTGCCAGCTGAGCTGCTGGTACGTCGAGGGGTCGGGCCGCAGGAGCATGTCGGACTCGCTGCGCCGGGTGAGGCCCTCGATTGTGGAGCCGTCGAAGCCGACTCCCTCGGCGAACGCCCCCTCGACCTCGGCGGGCGTGAGCGCCACCGATTTCAGCGTGCCGAGCACGTCGGTGAACCAGAGACGCACGAACCTGATGTCGTTGTCGTCGATGGCTTGGAGCACGTAATCCTGCTGCTGGCTCATAGGTACGAGCTTATGAGACACCGGCTCCGTACGCGCAGGGATAGGATGGCGGGCATGTCGGAGAAGACCCCAGTCAAGCGCGTCCGCACCCGCCACTTTGCCGCAGCGAAGCGTGACGGAATCAAAATCACCGGCCTCACCGCCTACGACGCGCCGACGGCGCGGGTTTTTGATCAGGCGGGCGTCGACCTGCTGCTCGTGGGCGACTCGGCGGCGAACGTCATGCTCGGGTACGACTCGACACTGCCGATTACCGTCGACGAACTGATTACGATGACCCGGTCGGTGGCGCGTGCCGCCGAGCGCGCCTTCGTCGTCGCCGACATGCCGTTCGGCAGCTACGAGGAGTCGACCGAGCACGCGCTCCAGACCGCAGTGCGGTACATGAAGGAGGCGGGTGCCCACGGCGTGAAGCTCGAGGGCGGCGTGCGCATGCGCAAGCAGATTCGCCGCATCACCGAGGCCGGAATCCCCGTGCTCGGCCACATCGGCTTCACCCCGCAGTCAGAGCACAACCTCGGCGGTCACGTGATCCAGGGCCGCGGCGAGGCGGAGCAGCAGCTGCTCGAGGACGCCCTCGCGGTGCAGGAGGCCGGCGCGTTCGCCGTTGTCATCGAGATGGTGCCGGCCGACGTTGCCGGTCGCGTCACGAAGGCGCTCGATATCCCGACCATCAGCGTCGGTGGCGGGGCCGAGTGCGATGGCCAGATGATGGTCTGGACCGATGCCTTCGGCTACACGACCGGCCGCTCACCGAAGTTCGTACGGCGCTACGCCGACCTCGCCGATCAGCTCGCGCAGGCAGTCGGCCGCTACGTCGACGACGTGCACGAGGGCGCGTATCCGTCGGCCGACGAGAGCTACTAGTACCCGAAGTCGAACTGAGGGCCGCGGCTACTCGGCCTCTTCAGCCGCCTCTTCTTCAGCCCACTTACGGGCGTTCGCGGCGAGCTTCTCGTTGGCGTGCGCGGCCTCGTCGCGGCTCGCAAAGGGCCCGAGTCGCTCAGACGAGATCGACTGTTTTCCCTCCTCGACCTCGCCGGTGCGGGTGTTGAACCAGAATTCGGGCTGCTGATCAGTCATAGACTCGACGATATGCCGAAAAACTCCGAAACAGGTCTGCTCGTTCCCGGAATCGTCACGCCCGAGCGCCGGGTGCCGGCGAGCATCCCCCGCCCCGAATACGTGGGCAAGCAGACGCCGAACGAACCCGACGGCACGGGCGACCTCTACACCGAAGAGGAGATCGGTCGCGTGCGGGCGGCGTCACGCATCGCTGCGGCAGCGCTCGAGTACCTCGAGCCGTTCGTGGTTCCTGGAACGACGCACGAGCGGCTCGACGAGCTCGCCCACGAATTCCTCATTGCCAGGGGCGCGTATCCCTCGACCCTCGGGTATCGCGGCTTCGCGAAGTCGATCTGCACGTCGCTCAACGAGTGCATCTGTCACGGCATTCCCGACGACACGGTGCTCGAAGACGGCGACATCCTCAACATCGACATCACCGCATACTTCGAGGGAATGCACGGCGACACGAACCGCATGTATCTCGTTGGAGATGTGGCCGAGGAGTCGCGCCTGCTCGTCGAGCGCACCTACGAGGCGACGATGCGAGGCATCAAGGCCGCGAAACCCGGGCGTCAGGTGAACGTCATTGGCCGCGTCATCGAGAAGTACGCGAGTCGTTTCGGGTACGAGTCGGTGCGCGACTACACCGGGCACGGCGTCGGCCGCTCGTTCCACTCGGGCCTCATCATTCCGCACTACGACACCGACCGCTTCACCGACGTGATCGAGCCCGGCATGATCTTCACGGTCGAGCCGATGCTCGTCACTGGGTCGCAGGACTGGGAGCAGTGGGACGATGACTGGACGGTTGTGACCCGCGACGGCTCGCGGTGCGCACAGTTCGAGCACACCATCGTGATTCGTGAGGACGGGCCCGAGATCCTCACGCTCCCGCCGTCACAACTGTGACGCGCCTCGGGTATCTCGCTTCGTGAACTGCGTAGGCTAGGCGCATGGCACAGACGCAATCGCCGGTCGGCATCGGCATCGACATCGGCGGCACCGGGATCAAGGGCGCACTCGTGAATCTCGACGACGGTTCGCTCGTCGGTGAACGGCAGAAGGTCAAGACGCCGGAGGGCGCCCCCATCGACGCCGTGCTCGACGCCGTCGAGGAACTGCGCGGAAAAATCCTCGCGCAACCCGAGGCGTCCGGCAGCGACTACTCGATCGGCATGTGCATGCCGTCGGTCGTGCGCCGTGGAGTGGCGCTGTCGGCGGCGAATATTGCCGACGAATGGATTGGCTTTGAGGCCGCAAAGGCATTCTCGGAGCGCCTTGGCACCCCGGTATCGCTCATCAACGACGCGGATGCGGCCGGCTACGGCGAGGTGATGTTCGGTCACGCAAAGGACGCCCACGGCGCGCTACTCGTGATCACGCTCGGCACGGGCATCGGCTCGGCCCTGATCCACAACGGCAACCTCGTGCCGAACACGGAGCTCGGCCACCTGTCGCTCGGCAAGCACGGCGACTACGAGAAATACGCGTCGGCGAAGGTGCGCGAGAAAGAAGACCTACCCCTCAAGCACTGGGCGAAGAAGCGCCTCACGCCCTACTTCGCGAAGCTGGAACAGCTCTTCTCCCCCGACCTGTTCATCGTCTCGGGCGGGATTTCGAAGCGGGCTGACGAGTTCCTGCCGTTCATCGACGTGCCGACCCGAATCGACGCGGCACAGCTCACGAACAACGCGGGCATCGTCGGTGCCGCGCTGCTCGCCGAGGAAGGGTGGACGTAGACGCGGTCGGGTGCGGCCGAGTGGGTCGGCCGGTACGCCGGGTTCTGTGAGGAGTTGCCTCCCCGACGGCCATCTATCTCGGCGACGAGTTACCCCGCCGCTCTAGCAGCACACCCGGAAGCTCGGCGAGCCGCGTCAACGCTTCCTGTTGGCCTTGCTCCAGACGAGGTTTACCTTGCGGGGAACGTCGCCGCTCCCCCGGTGGGCTCTTACCCCACCCTTTCACCCTTACCCTTTCGGGCGGTTTGCTTTCTGTGGCACTGTCTCGCGGGTTACCCCGGGTGGGCGTTACCCACCATCCTGCTCTGCGGAGCCCGGACGTTCCTCGGGCCGCCCGAAGGCGACACGCGACCGTCTGGCCGACCCACTCGACCGGCAAGTCTACCGCGCGGCGGGGAGCCGGTCAGAACAGCGAGTCCCCCGCGAGCGGGTTCGGGCCCTGGTAGTCGCCCGGGCGATCCATCGCGGCGTTTGCGGCGGCGTCGGCGCGGGCGTTCTTCGCGCGCGGAATCCAGGTGAAGCGCACGTCGCGGCCGGCGATGAGCTCGCGTGCGATGGCTGCGAGCTTCTGCATGTCGGGGTGCTTAATCTTCCAGCGTCCAGACATCTGCTCGACCACGAGCTTGGAGTCCATGCGCACCTCAACGCTCGCCTCGGGATCGCGCGCAAAGGCGGCCTGTAGGCCGAGCACGAGCCCCGTGTACTCGGCGACGTTGTTGGTGCAGACGCCGAGGGCGCGCGGAATCGTCTCGAGTACCTCGCCCGTCGCCGCGTCGATCACGATCGAGCCCGAACCCGCGATGCCGGGGTTTCCGCGGGAGCCGCCGTCGGCTTCAACAATGAGGTTCACGGGGCTAGACATCCGATCGTTCGGTGCGCACGAGAATCGCGCCGGTCATGGGGCAGAACAGCACTTCGTCGGCCGCGGCACGGCGAACGTTTGCGAGGTCAACGACCTCGAGGGTCTCATTTGAGGCCATCGAAACGTTTCCGACGAGTTCGGCCGCGCCGATTCCGAGCTTCCCACGGATGCCCTCGTACAGCTCGAACAGGTCGCGAGGCAGGCCATCGACGAGCGTGCGTCGGGCGGTCGCGAGTTCCTGGGCCTCGGCTTTGAGGTTCTCGCGCGCGAGGTCGCGCCGCTCGAGCAGGTCGGTCGCGAGTGTCTCGAGCTCCCGCATCGTCTCCCTCGCCTCGTCGTAGATGCCTTGAAGCCGTTCGACCTCTTGCTCGAGCTCGAACTGTTCGGTCTCGAGGCGGTCGCGGCGGCGCCGGAGTGAAGCGAGCTCGGTCTCGTACGCCGTCACTTCCTTCGTGGAGGTGGACTTTTCGAGCTTCTCCTCGTCGGCATGCTGTCGCTGGACGACGGTCTGGACGTCCGACTCCACGCGGTGCAACTGGGCCTGTGCATCCTCGAGCTCGCCGAGCGCCTGCGCGGTTGCTGCGCGGCGTGCCCGGCGGTCACCCTCGATCTTCTCGAGATTGAGCTGCTCGGGGATGTTCTTCGCGGTGTGTTGCAGCCGAGCCCGCGCGGCGTCGAGGTTTGCGAGCTCGAGCAGCCGGAGCTGGTGCTGTTGTGAAGCCTTCATAGTCGTCCATTCTCCCAAACTTCTCGGCGCCCTACTGGGTGACGAGGAACGTCCACGGGTCGGTATTTCGGGTCGAGACGCGCACCTCGAGGCCAGGATGGTCGGCGCGGAGCCGCTCGGCGAGGCCCTCGAGCCAGAGCCACTCGCTCGCGAAGTGCGACACGTCGACGAGGGCCGGGCGGCCATCGAGGAGTGCCTGCTCACGCGCCTCCGAGGCGGGGTGGTGTCTGAGGTCGGAGGTGAGATACACGTCAGCGCCGGTGACGAGGGGATGCGCGAGCAGGCTATCGCCCGCACCCGAGCAGCACGCGACCCGACGGACGGGCGCATCCGGATCGCCCGCGACCCGCACACCGCCCGCGGTTGCTGGCATGACCCGGGCGACCCGCTCGGCGAACTCGCGGAGAGTGACCGGCGATTCGAGCTCGCCGACGAGCCCGATGCCCCGCTCCGGGCGCCGGGAGTTCGGCTCGATCGGCGCGCGTCCGGCAGCAGGGATGCCGAGACGATCAAAGATGACGCCGGTTGGTCCCGACTCGACAATGTCGGCGTTCGTGTGTGCCGTGTGCAGGGCGCAGCCGGCGCGAATTAGTCGGGCCAGCACCGCGCCCTTCGCTCGGTCTTCTCGAAGCGATGTGACGCCTCGCAGGAGCAGGGGATGGTGCGTCACGAGCAGGTCGGCACCGAACTCAATCGCCTCGTCGACCGTTGCTGACACGGGGTCCACCGCGAGCAACACCCGCGAAACGTCGCGCGATGGGTCGCCCGAGACGGGCCCGACCGCATCCCACGATTCCGCGTCTGCCTCGGGGAAATAGTCGTCGATAGTCGCCTGGAGCTCGCGCAGGGTGGTCATGCTCTGAGCCTAGCGGCGGGGCACCCGGCGAGCCTCACCGCCCGGTACGCTTGCCGCATGGGAATCCCGCGTCGACTGCTCGGAGCTGACGAGCACATCGTGTTTCACCTCCGCACGCACATCAAGCGCATCCTCGGCTGGCTTCTGCTCGGCCTCCTCGTCATCGCGGCCGCCATCGTTGGCACGATTCTGATGCCCGCCGATGCGCAACCCATCGGCTCGTACATCATCTGGGGCGTCTGCGTCGTCGTGTTGGTTCCGGTCGCCCTCGTTCCCTGGATCAACTGGTTCACGACGACCTATACGATCACCGACCGCCGCGTCATCACGCGCGCGGGTGTCTTCAACAAGCGCGGCCACGACATTCCGCTGCGCAGCGTCTCGAACGTCGCGTACGAACGCTCGTTGATCGACCGGATGTTCCGCTGCGGCACGCTCGTACTCGAGACTTCGGCGGACAACCCGCTCTACCTTGACGACATCCCCAACATCGAACAGGTACACGTGCGCATGACCGAGCTGCTCCACCGCCTGGGCCAGGGCGAGTAGGGCGATGCCACGCGATATTGCGGCACCGACCGCCGCCGAGGCCGAGCGTGCCCTCGCGCTGACGGCGCGCATCCCTGACTACCCCGAACCGGGAGTGATGTTTCGCGACATTCTGCCGATCATGGCCGACCCGCACGCCTTCGATATCGTGCTGCGCGCCCTGCTCGCACCCTTCAACGGACATTTCGACGTTGTCGCTGGCGCCGAGGCCCGCGGGTTCCTGCTCGCGGGCGCGGCGGCCGCTCGCACCGGGTGCGGTCTCGTGCCGATTCGCAAGGCGGGCAAGCTACCGCGGCCCGCGGCATCCCGTACCTACGAGCTCGAATACGGCACCGCAACGCTCGAGCTGCAGCGCGACCTCGCGCCCGGCACCCGGGTACTGATTCTCGACGACGTGCTCGCGACTGGCGGCACCCTCGTGGCGAGCTGCGAGCTCGTGCGCGAACTCGGCTACGAGGTCGCCGGAATCGCCGTCGTGCTCGAGCTCGAAGCGCTCGGCGGTCGCACTCGGCTCGCGGGAGAAAATCTGCACGCAGTCACCGTGATTCCTTGACCATGAATCGCGCTGCGCTGGTTTAAAGTCGACCCAATCCGGTCGTCTCCGGAGCAGTTCCGACTCCCCGGAGTCCTTGCGAGAAAGACCTCGTCTATGTCTGCTGTGCATCAACAAGGCGCGCTGCGCCGCAATCTCGGAATGTGGGCCATCGTTGGCCTCGGCCTCGGGTATATGACCCCGACCGTCGTGTTCGACACGTTCGGCATCGTCTCTGAGATCACCGACGGCACCGTGCCGATGGCGTACCTTGTCGCCCTCGTCGTCATGCTGTTTACGGCGATCAGCTACGGCAAAATGGCCGGCGAGATTCCGAGCGCCGGGTCGGCCTACACCTACGTTCGTGAGTCAATGCATCCGAACCTCGGGTTCATGGTCGGCTGGACCTCACTGCTCGATTACATCCTGCTGCCAATGGTGAACGCGCTCATCATTCGCCTCTACATGGAGCAGATGTTCCCGACGGTGCCGCCGTGGATCTGGGTCGTGCTCTACTGCATCGCCGTCACCGCGATCGTTGCGTTCAGCATGCGTGGCACGTCGAACTTCAACGCACTGCTGCTCAGCTTCGCGGTCATCGTCATTCTGGTCTTCATCGGCCTCGTCGTGCAGCAGGTGCTCGCGGGTGAGGGGCTCGCGACGCTCGCGAGCACGCGGCCGTTCGTACACGAGGGGCTCAACTCGCAGTCGCTGCTCATGGCGGCGACCGTCGTCTGCTTCAGCTTCATCGGGTTCGACGCGATCACGATGTACGCCGAAGAGGCGAAGGACGCGAAGACCATGCCCCGTGCGATCCTGCTCACGGTGCTGATCGGCGGCGCGATCTTCTTCGTCGCGAGCTACTTCGCCCAGCTTCGGTTCCCCGACAACACCCCGTTTGGCGAATTCACCGACGACCCGCTCCCTCAGATTGGCCTCATCGTCGGCGGTCAGGTGTTCCAGGTCATCTTCGTCGCGGCCGGCTTTACGGCGACGCTCGCCTCGGGCCTGGCGTCGCACGCGTCGGTGTCGCGCATGCTGCTCGTCATGGGACGCAACAACGTGTTTCCCCGCAAGTGGTTCGGCCGCATCAACCCGACGAGCCACACGCCGGTCTTCAACGTCGTGCTCGTCGGCATCGTCTCACTGCTCGCTATCGAGTTCTCGCTTGAGCTCATCTCTGCGTTCATCAACTTCGGTGCGCTCATCGCCTTCAGCTTCGTGAACGCGTCGGTCATCGCGTACTTTGCGTGGCGGAAGGGGCTCCGCAAAACGGGCCGCGACATCTTCAAATACATCGTCATGCCTGGCATCGGCCTCGTCCTGACACTGCTGCTGTGGCTCAACCTGCACACCGAAGCCCTCATCGGCGGTGGCATTTGGCTCGCGGCCGGGCTCGTCTACCTCGCGGTCATCACGAAGGGCTTCCGCAAGAAGGTCGTCGGCTTCGACGAGGCGCAGCCCGTTACCGGGTTCAACAAGGTCGCCGACGCGCCCGACGACGAAGACCCCGTGCTCGAGGTGGAGGGCGCCGAGCCGAAGTAGGGTTCGGTGATGCGACCGCCTAACGCGCGAGGCGGCCGAGTTCGACGTCGAGTGCCGAAGCGAACTGCTCGACGTCGAACTCGGTGATCGTCATCGGCGGCTTGAACTTCAGCACGTTCTGCCGCTCGCTCGCTGGCTGCACGATCATGCCGTGCCGGAGCATCCGTTCGCACACGAGCTGCGTCTCGTCGGGCGCCGGGGTCTTGCTCGCGCGGTCACGCACGAGCTCGACGCCCTGGTAGAGGCCTCGACCGTGCACAGCGCCAACCCAGTCATGCCGCTGCGCGAGCTCATGCATTGCCTCGGTGAATCGACGACCTACTCGCTCCGCGCGCCCCATGAGGCCCTCGTCGTCGATGATGTCGAGCACCTCACTGCCGATTGCACTGCTGAGTGGGCTCCCCGCGGCCGACGAGAAGAACATGCCCTCCCGGGCGAGCGCATCGAGGACCTCTCGTCGCGTAATGACCGCGCCGAGGGGATAGCCGCCGCCGGCCGCCTTCGCGACGGTGATGATGTCGGGTCTCGCCCCCTGCATCGACGCTCCCCAGAAGTTGCTGCCGAGCCGGCCGTAGCCCACCTGCACCTCGTCGGCGATCGCGACGCCGCCGTGCGCCCGCACCGCCGCGAATGCCCGACGAAGGTAGCCCTCGGGCGGCACAACGCCGCCGGCGTTGCCGAGTACCGACTCGGTGATGAACGCCGCAACCGGCGACTCGGTCGTCTCGAGCAGCGACTCGAGCTCCTCGAGGTACCCGTCGGCGTCGGCGAACGGGCCCCGGTAGGCGTTCGGCGGGGTTACGAGTCGCACCCAATCGGGCCGGTTCTCGGCCGACCCCGGGTTGTCGAAGCTCGACGTGCTGATGGCGTCGGAGGCGAAGGTCCAGCCGTGGTAGGCCTCGCGTGGCACGACGATCGTCTCGCGCCCCGTGAAGGCCCTGGCGAGGCGAAGTGCCAGGTCGATCGCCTCGGAGCCGCTATTTACCGGCACCGCGACGTCGAACTCGCCGGGCCACGCCCGATTGGCTCGCTCGACGAGCCGTTCGGTGAAGTCGGCGTAGCCGCGGTAGAGGAACCGCGAATTGGTGTTGAGTCGGGTCAGGGCGCTGTGGGCCGCACGATCGAGCCGCGGATGGCTGTGGCCGACCGCGGCGACGTTGTTCACGAGATCGAGCAGGGGCCGTGCCGTGTGATCGATGAGGTACGAGCCCCATCCGCGCACGATGAGCGGAGGCTCCTGCCAGAACCGCTCGCTCGCGTTGCCGAGGGCCTTGGCGCGTCGACGCCGCTCGTCCCGCAGCGCGGGCATCGGGCTCGGCGCCGGGGCAAGTCCGAGTATCGGCGACGGATCCGGCCGCATGCTCGCGAGCTCTCCGAGCGTCTCCGTGCTCGCCCAGTCGAGTACCTCTCCACCACGACCGGCGATGAGCTGGACCCGTGCCCTCGGTGTGCCATCGATTTCGGTCGCGAGCGACCCGAGGCGACCACCAGCCGCGACCCAGCCCGAGTGCGAGTCGTACACCCCGCGTATCCGCAGCCGAATGGCGCCGTCGACGAGGTCGAGGGTCTCGTGGTCGAGCACTTCGACGTCGCCCGGGAACGGAGCGAACAGGTCGCCGCCAGTCGCTGAGATGAGGTCAACAAACAGGGCGCGGTTCTCGGGCGCCGCTGTGGCGGGCGCGCTTGCCATGTCGAGGCGCCACTCGCCGTAGCGAGTCGTGACGAGCTCGTGTTCGTCGAGCGCGCGCTCGATCGCCGACGAGACGGTGCCGGGTTCGAGCCAGGCGCCTTCGTCGAACACCGCAGACTCGGCGTCGAGGGCGAGCGTGTGGCCTCGGCGCAGCTGTGGCAGGAGTCGCTCGTATCGCAGTCCGGGAAGGTGGGCGCGGCCGAGGGCGAGTCGCAGAAGGCTTCGAGCCTCGTCGAAGGGTACGGCGAGGGCGGCCTCGAGTACCTGCCACTCCGACTCGGCGCGCTCCCGGGCGTACGCGTTGCCCGCGTCGATGCGGAGCTGGTTTGCTCCGCTCGCGACGAGCACCGCGCCCCGCAGGGTCACGAGTGGCCAGAGCGCCTCAAGTTCGGCGTCGGTGAAGTCGACGTGCTCCGCGAATTCCTCGAGCGCAGCGGCGACGAACGCCAGCGAACCGGTGCGCTGGAGTATCGACGCGATGGCGACCGCGAGCTCGCCGATGCGCCACCCGTCACCGACATCACCAAAATCGATGATGCCGGGAGCCCGGTCGAGGGCGAGCACGTTGTCGTCGGTGAGGTCACCGTGAATCGGCTGCACGGGAAGTCGTTCGGCGATCGCTTCGAGTGCCCGCTCAGCGAGCATGACCGCTTCGTCGACGGCCGCGCGCCGCCGAGAATCGATCACGTCGACCACGAGCGATCGCACGACGTCGGCGCCGCGACGGAGATCCCACTGTGCGGTTTCGCGGAATCCCGGGTGCTCGGTGCGTGCGAGCGCTGCGACCGACCGGCCAGCGGCTTCACCGAGGAGCCGGGCCTCGAACTCGCCAAAGACGTTGGAGTCGGCGAGGGTGCCGCCATCCAGATATTCGAAGAGTCGCAGGTGCGCGTCGTTACTGTCGGCGAGTGCGAGCCGTGCGCGTTGCTCCCCCGCGACCGTTGGGAGTTCTTCCGGCACGACGAGTCCGGCAGCACGGAGCGCGGACATGGCGGCGTGCTGCGCATCGAGCTGCGGCTCGGTCGTCGCGGGATGGTCAACCTTGAGTACGAATCGATCTCCCGCTTCCGTCGTGACGAGGAAGTTGCGATCCTGCTGGCTGCCGAGTTCTCGCGTCGCTCCCCGGAGGCCATAGTGTTCGGCGAGCAGGCGTTGCGCGTGCGCCTCATCGATGTCCGGTCGAATGCGCTCCCAGTGCGAGTTGGCCATATCCGGATGCTAGTGGGCGGCCGTGGGTGATGGCTCGTCGTTCTCGTCGAGAATCGCGTCGACGAGGGCCGCGATGTGCACCTGTGCCGGGTCGAGGCACGGAATCGGCGAGGTCGAGTCATCGAGAATGAGCGGGAGTTCGGTGCAGCCGAGCACGACCTGGTCGGCGCCAGCCTCATCGCGGAGCCGTTCGATGATGCGCACGAACTCCGCGCGCGTTTCGTCGAGGACTACCCCGTGTTCGAGTTCGCTCGCGATGTGATGCTGAATCACGGTGATCTCGTCGTCATTCGGCAGCGCAACCTCGAGCCCGGCCGCGCGCAGGGGCCCCGCGAAGAAGTCCTCACGCATCGTGAATTCGGTGCCGAGCAGCACGACGCTTTCCACGCCCGCCGCAACGGCCGCCTCGCAGGTCGCTCCGACGGCGCTCACGAGCGGGATGCGCGAGCGCTCGGCGACGCGGTCGAAGACGATGTGGGGCGTCAGCGCGGTCAGCGAGGCGACTTCACAACCCGCGTTCGCGAGGTTGGTGAACCCGGCGGTGAGGTAGTCGGCGAGGCCGTCGTAGTCGCGGTTCGCGCAGAAGCTCATGACGTTGAAGACGCTGAGCGACTCGACCGTGAGCATCGGCAACGATTCGGCCCCACGACGCGCTTTCACACCCTCGATGACGTCGCGGTAGTACACGAGTGTCGACTCCGGCCCGGTGCCACCGACCATCCCCAGCTTCTTCATTGCCGCACATCCTTGTTTCTCGGGCCGCGGGCATTTGACATCCCGCCGCTTTCAGCCAACCTACCCGTGCGGCTTGGGCGCCCGGGTAGGTGGCGATGCGGCCTTGAGACGCACCCAGTGGAAGCTCGCGGCCACGAAGCTCACGCGGGATGCGACGTGCAAGTTCGCGGGGTGCTGCCGGCCGGCACGGCGGTGTGACGGCCGGTGTGACTTCGACCACACCGAGCCGCGGGAGCGCGGCTGCAGGGAAATACTCTTCCGCCAACTGACGGTAACTTGCAGTGTTTTAGGCCGAAACGTTGCGAATTGCCGTCAGCCGGCGGAGGTGGGGCGGATGGGCCGGCGGCGACAGCGCGGCGGCGGAAACGCAATGAGTCGGGACACAAACTGTCGCTTATGTCCCGACTCATCACAACGTGGGCCCGGAGGGACTCGAACCCCCGACTCCCTGGGTGTAAACCAAGTGCTCTAACCAACTGAGCTACGAGCCCGCAGGCATCAACTATAGCGGCGTCGAGGTGTCCGCCGCCCACTCGATGCCGCGCAGGTGATCGTGAAGCTCGCGCGACTCCCCCGCCGCCGAACCTGCCACGAGCACGCGCGTCCCATCGGCACGGATCGCCCAAGTGCGGCGCAGTGACGTGCCGAGTTCGTCATCGAACGACCCGAGCAGCGAGGAGATCGCGCCGTGCGGCCAATGGTCCGACACGCCGATCAGGCGACCTGACGCATCCGATGCTGCAAGCCAGGCGGCGAGCGTTGCGGGCGAATCGCAGGACACCACCAGTAGTTGGACGCCGAGTTGCTCGGCGCGCACCGCGAGCTCGGCGAACTCGCGAACCTCATCGGTGCACACGGGGGTAAACGCCCCGGGGACGAACATGAGTACTCGCGGGGACCCGGGGCCAAGCACGGTGACGCGGTCGCCGCGGTTGGTCGGAGCAGTGATGGAGCTGTCGCCGGTCACGGTGAAGGTCGGTTCCACAGCCGAAGATTGGCACTTTAGGGTGCGAAGATGCTGAACTAGCTAATTCCTCAACCAAGTGCACAAGTTCGTTGTCGGAAGTCGCTAGGCTGTTGTGGTGGCGCAACATCGCAACCCGGTGGTGCGGCATCACATGCGCTTCCATGACAACGAAAGAGGTCAACGTGGCACTCCACATTTCCGACCCGTACTCAGAGGACTACGTCGACACCGACCCGCAAGAAACTGCGGAGTGGAAAGAATCGCTTGATGCGGTGATCAAGGAACGCGGCCACCAGCGTGCCCGCGAAATGATGTTGGCCCTGCTGCAGCGCTCGCGCGAGCAGCACCTGGGCGTGCCGATGCATCCCGTCACCGACTACATCAACACGATCGCTCCCGAAGACGAGCCCGAGTTCCCCGGTGACGAATCGATCGAGCGCACGTACCGTCGCTGGATTCGCTGGAACGCCGCGATGACGGTGCAGAACTCGCAGAAGGCGAGCATCAGCGTCGGTGGCCACATCAGCTCGTACGCCGCACAGGCGACGCTCTACGAGGTTGGCCTCAACCACTTCTTCAAGGGCTACGACCACCCGGATGGGCCCGACCAGGTCTACTTCCAAGGCCACGCCGCCCCCGGTAACTACGGCCGCGCGTACCTCGAGGGACGCCTCACCGAGGAAAACCTCAACTCGTTCCGTCAGGAAGCCTCGAAGGCGCCCGACGGCCTCAGCTCATACCCGCACCCGCGCCTCATGCCCGATTTCTGGCAGTTCCCGACCGTGTCGATGGGTATCGGCCCGATGAACGCCATCTGGCAGGCCCAGTACAACAAGTACCTCACGAACCGCGGCATTAAGGATGCTTCGGGCTCGCACGTGTGGGCGTTCCTCGGCGACGGCGAGATGGATGAGCCCGAGTCGCGTGGCCAGCTGCAGGTCGCAGCGAACTATGAGCTCGACAACCTCACCTTCGTCGTGAACTGCAACCTCCAGCGCCTCGACGGCCCGGTGCGCGGTAACGGGAAGATCGTGCAGGAGCTCGAGTCGTTCTTCCGCGGTGCCGGCTGGAACGTCATCAAGGTCGTGTGGGGCCGTGAGTGGGACGACCTGCTCGCGAACGACAAGTCGGGCGGCCTCCTCCGCCTCATGAACGAAACCCCCGACGGCGACTTCCAGACCTACAAGGCGGAGTCGGGCAAGTACGTGCGCGACAACTTCTTCGGCCGCGACCCCGAGGCGCTCAAGCTCGTCGAAAACTACACCGACGACCAGATCTGGGGCCTCAAGCGCGGTGGTCACGACTACCGCAAGGTCTACGCCGCCTACAAGGCCGCGACCGAGCACAAGGGTCAGCCAACCGTCATCCTCGCGCACACGGTCAAGGGCTACGGCCTCGGCACCCACTTCGAGGGCCGCAACGCGACCCACCAGATGAAGAAGCTCACGCTCGACGACCTCAAGACGTTCCGCGACTCGCTGCAGATCCCGATCGCTGACAAGGACCTCGAGGCCGACCTCTACAGCATCCCCTACTACCGCCCTGACGAGTCGAACGAGGCCCTGCAGTACCTGCGCGAGCGTCGCCGCGAGCTCGGCGGATTCGTGCCGGAGCGCCGCAGCAAGTTCACGCAGATCGAGCTGCCGGAAGAGAAGACCTACGCGATCGCGAAGAAGGGCTCGGGCAACCAGCCCGTGGCGACGACGATGGGCTTCGTGCGCCTGCTCAAGGACCTCATGCGCTCGGGCGAGTTTGGTCGTCGCATCGTGCCGATCATTCCCGACGAGGCGCGCACCTTTGGTCTCGACGCGTTCTTCCCGACCGCGAAGATCTACAACCCGCACGGCCAGCAGTACACCGCGGTCGACCGCGAGCTCCTGCTCGCCTACCGCGAGTCGCCGCAGGGCCAGCTCATGCACGTCGGTATCAACGAGGCGGGTGCCGTCTCATCGATGACCGCCGTTGGCACGTCGTACTCGACGCACGGCGAGCTCATGGTGCCGATGTACATCTTCTACTCGATGTTCGGCTTCCAGCGCACCGGCGACGGTTTCTGGGCCGCTGCCGACCAGCTCACGCGCGGTTTCATCCTCGGCGCCACCGCCGGCCGCACGACGCTCACCGGTGAGGGCCTCCAGCACATGGACGGCCACTCGCACATCATCGCGAGCACGAACCCGGCAGTCGTCTCGTACGACCCGGCCTACGTGTACGAAATCGGCCACATCATGCGTGCCGGTATCGAGCGCATGTACGGCGGGAACCACCCCGACCCGAACGTCATGTACTACATCACGATGTACAACGAGCCGATGGCGCAGCCGGCCGAGCCGGAGGGCCTCGACGTCGATGGCGTCGTGAAGGGCATCTACTACCTCAAGGCGCCGACCCAGGCGTCGGGCCCCGAGGCGCAACTGCTCGCGTCGGGTGTCGCCGTGCCGTGGGCTCTGCACGCGCAGGAGATCCTCGCCGAGGAGTGGGGCGTTCGCGCACACGTCTGGTCGGTCACGAGTTGGCAGGAACTTCGCCGCGATGGCCTCGAGGCGAACGAGCACAACTGGACCAAGCCGAGTGAGGAGCCGCGTGTGCCGTACCTGCGCAACAAGCTCCAGAGCTCGAACGGTGTGTTCCTCGGTGTGTCGGACTACAACCACCAGCTGCCCGACATGGTGCGCGAGTTCGTGCCCGGCGACTACGCGACCCTCGGCGCCGACGGGTTCGGTATCTCGGACACGCGCCCGGCCGCACGTCGCTTCTACAAGATCGATGCGCACTCGATCGTGGTTCGTACCCTCTCGGAGCTCGCCCGCCGTGGCGAGGTCGACGCGGGCGTCGTGCAGACCGCCATCGACCGCTACGACCTGAACAACCCGTCGGCGGGCCAGTCGGGCACGGCCGGCGGCGACTCCTAGGAAGCACACCAGCGCTCCATGACGCCAACGAACAGCAAAGACCGCGAGGTCGCCTGGCTCCGTAGCATTACGGGCGACCTCGCCACGACCGTCCTGCGCCGGATGGAGTTGACGCTCCCCTGGTTTGCCGACATGCCTCCGGGCCGCCGCAGCGCGGTCGGCATGGTCGCGCAGTCGGGGATCTCGGCGATCGTGTCGTGGTTCGAGGATGAGGGCGGCGCACCCTGGGTCGCGCGTGACGTGTTCGACACGGCGCCCCGCGAGCTGTTGCGATCGGTCAGCCTGCAGCAGACGCTGCAGCTCATCCACGTGGTCGTTGACGTCTTTGAGGAGCGTGTTGCGAACGCCTCGGCCGAGATCCGCGAGGGCGTGTTGCGGTACTCCCGCGACATCGCCTTCGCGGCGGCCGAGGTGTACGCCCGCGCAGCAGAACAGCGCGGGCTCTGGGATGCGCGACTCGAGGCGCTCGTCGTCGACTCGATCCTCACGGGCGAGCACGACGCGGAGCTGCCAAGCCGCATCGCGGCGCTAGGTTGGAGCGGGCACGGCGAGGTCGCGGTGCTGGTTGGCACGACCCCGAGGGTGCTCGAGGTCGATCAGCTGCGGCGCACCGCGCGGCACAATCAGGCCGACCTCCTCGTCGGCGTACAGGGCAACCGGCTCGTGCCCGTCATTGGGCGCGCGAAGCCGAGCGTGGAGTTTGAGGAAGAGCCGATTTCGTTCCTCGAGATGGCGACCCTGCTTGAGGGTGGTTTTGGCGAGGGCCGGCTCGTGCTCGGCCCCGAAGTCGCGAACGTCGTGCGGGCATCCATGAGTGCGCGTGCCGCGCTCGCCGCGTTCTCGGTTGCGGGCGCGTACCGTCGAGTCGAACGCCCGATTCTCGCCGATGATCTGCTTCCCGAGCGTGCCCTCGCCGGTGACCCGCTCGCGCGGCAGGCGCTCGTGCAACGGGTCTACCTGCCGCTCGCCGACCACCAGTCCGACCTCCTCACGACCCTCTGGTGCTACCTCGACAACGGCCGTTCGCTCGAGGCGACCGCACGCGAACTCTTCGTGCACCCGAACACCGTGCGGTACCGGCTCAAGCGCATCAGCGAGGTCATCGGTTGGGACGCGACCGGTGCCCGCGAGGCATTGATTTTGCAGTCCGCGCTCATTCTCGGCCGCATCGCCGACTCAAATTCGAATGACGGGCGCGCCGCGGCGAAGCCGACGAAGCGCTCCCGCTAGCGTTACGAACGCCCAGTTCACCCTCACCTTCTGAGCAAGCAACTCTGAGCAAGAAACTTCACCACATGACGATCTTTACTTTTCCCGGGCAGGGCTCGCAGAAGCCCGGCTTCCTCGCGCCGTGGCTCGAGGATGCAACCCAGCGCGCACGCCTCACCGAGCTGAGCGACGCGGTCGGCGTCGACCTCGTCGCGCACGGCACCGAGTCCGATGCCGAGACGATCCGCGACACGGCGATTGCCCAGCCCCTCATCGTCGCGGCGGGCATTTTGACCTGGGATGCCCTGGTGGCGTCGGGCGCGAACCTCGACGGTGTCGAGGTGGCCGGCCACTCGGTCGGCGAGATCGCGGCGGCCTACGCGGCTGGCATCTTCGACGCCGCGACCGCCCTCGCTTTCGTCTCGCGCCGCGCCACGCTCATGGCCGCCGATGCCGCGAAGGTCACCACAGGCATGTCGGCAGTGCTCGGCGGCGACGAGGCCGATGTCGTCGCGCGCCTCACGGAGCTTGACCTCGAGCCCGCCAACTTCAACGGCGGCGGCCAGATCGTCGCGGCGGGCGCCCCCGAGGCGCTCGAGGCGCTCCGCGCGGAGCCTGCCGCCGGCACGCGCGTGATTCCCCTGAAGGTCGCCGGGGCCTTCCACACTCGATTCATGGCCGACGCACACGACGCCCTCGCAGAACGCATTGACGACTTCGCGGTCGCCGACCCCGTGCGGGGCATCTACACGAACTTCGATGGCACGCGTATTGAGTCCGGTGCTAAGTACCGTCGTCTCCTCGTCGACCAAGTCAATCGCCCCGTGCGCTGGGATGCGTGCATGGCCGCATTCGTCGACGCCGGCCACGAGACGCTCGTTGAGGCGGCACCGGCGGGTACGCTCGTCGGGCTCGCAAAGCGCGGGATGCGCGGTACGAAGGGACTCGCCGTGAACGTGCCAGCAGATATCGACGCGATTGTCACCGCGCTCGCCGGAGAGGACGAAGCATGACCCCACAGCTGCAGCAGGCAACTGGCCCGCAGTTCACGCGTATCCACAGCCTCGGGGCCTACCGTGGCGAGCTCGTCGTCACGAACGACGACATCGCGGGCCCCATCAACTCGTCGGACGAGTGGATTCGCCAACGCACCGGCATCATTACCCGCCGGCGGGCGACCGACGACGTCTCGGTGATTGATATGGGTATCGCCGCAGCGAACGAGGCGCTCGAGCGCGCAGGCCTCGACGCGAGTCGGGTCGGTGCCGTCATCGTCGCGACCATCACGAACGTTATGCAGACCCCGGCCGCGGCGACCCGCATTGCCGACGGCATCGGCGCGACGCCGGCTGCTGCCTACGACATCTCCGCGGGCTGTGCTGGCTACTGCTACGGCATCACGCAGGCCGACTCGCTCGTGCGCACCGGCGTGGCCGAGTACGTGCTCGTGATCGGTACCGAGAAGCTCTCTGACGTCATCTCGCCCACCGACCGCTCCATCTCGTTCCTGCTCGGTGACGGCGCCGGGGCGGCACTCATCGGCCCAGCCGACGAAGCCGGCATCTCCGAGTCGGTCATCGGCTCTGATGGCAGCAAGTGGGATGCGGTGTCGATGAGCAATGAGCTGCGCGAGTACCAGCGCGGCGAGTCCGAGTGGCCCACGCTGCGCCAGGACGGCAAGGCGGTCTTCCGCTGGGCCGTGTGGGAGATGGCAAAGGCCGCGCGCGAGGCGCTCGACCGCGCTGGCATCACAGCCGACGACCTCGCGGCGTTCATCCCCCACCAGGCGAACATGCGCATCATCGACGAGTTCGCGAAGCAGCTCGGCGTGCCCGAATCGGTCGTGATCGCCCGCGACATTGCCGAGATGGGCAACACGTCGGCGGCGTCGATCCCGCTCGCGACACATCGCCTGCTCGAAGAACATCCCGAGCTCTCGGGCGGCCTCGCGCTGCAGATCGGTTTCGGCGCGGGCCTCGCCTACGCCGCACAGGTCGTGCGACTGCCGTAGTCGCCGCGACGCCAGACCACCCGTCCATCCAACCAATCCATCCAATCCGATGTGGATGTCCATCCGGGCACTCGCATCTGCCACCAACACAAGGAGAACACCATGGCACTCTCGAACGACGAAATCCTGGCCGGCCTCGCCGAGCTCGTGAACGAAGAGACCGGCATTGCGGCCGACACCGTGACCGGCGACAAGTCGTTCACCGACGACCTCGACATCGACTCGATCTCGATGATGACCATCGTCGTCAACGCAGAGTCGAAGTTCGACGTCGAGATTCCCGACTCGGAGGTTGAGAACCTCAAGACCGTGCAGGACGCGGTCGACTACATCGCCAAGGCCCAAGCGGCGTAGTGCGTCGGTGGTGAGCCCCTCCCTCGCGTGGGGCTCACCACCGCAACATCTGCGCCCCGAACTTGGTCCCACAAGGAAAAGCGACGTTCATGACGAAAAAGATCGTGATCACCGGTATCGGTGCGTTCACGCCGCTTGCGGCGAACGCACCCGATTCCTGGGCCGCCCTGCTGCGCGGCGAATCTGGCGCGCGCAGCCTGCCGCCCGAAACCACGCAGAAGTACGAGATCGACCTGCCCGTGACCTTTGCCGCCACGGTGAAGGAATCCCCCTACGACCACCTCGAGCGAGTCCAGGCCAAGCGCCTCGACCCCTCGAGCCAATACGCGCTCATCGCCGGGCGGGAAGCATTCGCCGACGCGGGGCTTGAGAAGGGCTCCATCGAGCCCGAACGACTGCTCGTCGATTGGGCGACCGGCATCGGTGGCGTCTGGACGCTGCTTGACGCCTGGGACACCCTGCGTGAGCGCGGCCCACGCCGCGTCATGCCGCTCACGGTTCCGATGCTCATGCCGAACGGCCCGGGGGCCGCGATCGGCATGGACCTCGAGGCGCGCGCGGGCATCCGCACCGTCGTCTCGGCCTGCGCGTCGAGCACCGAATCGGTGATCAACGCCTATGAGCACCTGCAGTCGGGCGTTGCTGACGTCGTGATCGCGGGTGGCTCGGAGGCCGCCGTGCATCCGCTGCCGATCGCGGCGTTTGCTGCCATGCAGGCGCTGTCGAAGCGCAATGACGACCCGGCGCACGCCTCGCGTCCCTACGACACCGACCGCGATGGTTTCGTGCTGGGCGAGGGCGCGGCCGCGCTCGTGCTTGAAACCGAGGAGCACGCGCTCGCGCGCGGGGCGAAGATCTACGCCGAGGTGGCAGGCGGCGGCGTGACCGCTGACGCGTACCACATCACGGCCCCTGAGCCCGAGGGCGCGGGTGCTTCGCGTGCCGTCGAGCAGGCCCTTGCGGTCGCCGGCGCGACCGCGACCGACGTCGTACACATTAACGCGCACGCGACGTCGACTCCCGTCGGCGACATCGCCGAATACAACGCGTTCAAGCGCGTGCTTGGTGAGCACGTGCACGACGTGCCGGTCTCGGCAACGAAGGCGTCGACCGGGCACCTGCTCGGTGGCGCCGGCGCGGTCGAGGCGATGTTCACCGCGCTCGCGCTGCGCGACAACGTGCTCCCGCCGACGATCAACATCGAGCACCTCGACGACGAGATCCCGCTGGACGTCGTTACCGAGGCACGTGAGGTTGATCTGCCGGTGGGTGGCCTCGCGATCTCGACCTCGTTCGGGTTCGGCGGCCACAACGCCGTGCTGGCGTTGCGCAAGTACGCCTAGCTACACCGCAACCGCGCCGTTTCCGGGCCGGGTCGACATCAGTCGGCCCGGCCCGCAAACGATGCGATGGCACCGATCACGCGCAACACCTGCATGACGATGGCGAGCACCTCCATGACCGTCACGAGCCCCTCGAGGGTGGTCCCGAGTGCCTCAAGCTGCTGGACCTGCACCCCGCCGTCAAACTGGGCGAACTCGGCCGCCCACTGCTTCTGCTGACCAAACAGCACCGCGTAGGGCAGCAGTTCTTCAGTGAGCACGACGTAGTCGAGCTGTGCCTGTGCGACCGGGCTGGATGCGCTCGGTCGCACCTCGAGCCCGAGCGCCTGCCCCGCGGGCGTGAGCTCGCCGGCTGGCGTCCGCAACGCAGTTTGCGGCGACTGCGTCATGCGCAGGCGCTCTTGCTCACCGAGGCGCACGTATTCGCGAAGACCGGAAAGGCGTGTTCGGAGTTCTTTCCCCCCAGGCGTGAAGCGCAGAATCGGCGGGGCGGCGAGGAACAATATGCCGAAATACGCCGCAAGAAACAGCGGTGCCACGGCGACGAACCACCAATCGCCCTGGAGCCCCGCACCGATCGTGAGTGCGGGAATTACGACGAACCCGCCAAGAAACATGAGCGAGAGCAGCCCCAGGAATACTCCGTTTTGCACGCGCTTTGCGATTCCCGCCTGCTTCAACGCATTTCGTGAATTCTCAAAGAATCGCGCAAGCTGTCGCCGCTGATACCTCCGATCGGCGCCCTTACCTTTGAGGAAGTAGAGGTCGGGGAGATCCTGTCCCGGGATCGGTGTCATACCGAGTTCCGCGAGACCCTCGTGATAGCGGCGGAGTTGCCGCGGCGTCGGCTTCGTTGGCCGGAGGCTGTTCAGCAGCATGCGCTCTTGCGCGGTCGTGCCGTGCCCGAGTTGGGCCTCGATCGCGACCGGGCCGGTCTTCCCCTGCGGTGCGAGCACCCGTACCCGCCCCCGAACGGCCATCTGCACGATGGCGGCCGCCACGGTGCGGCGATCCGCGCGTGCGAGCAGGCCGTGCATGATGACGTCGCCCTCGGGCGGCTGATACTCGGCGATGCGATAGCGCGGGAGTCCGCTACTCACGGCGCGCGACCAGAGTGCAAGCCCGAGCATGACGAGCCCCCACACCGTGAGGATTACGAGAAATCCGGTTACGACCTTTGCGTCCACCCGGCGAGACTAGCCGACGCGGTGCATCCACACGACCGGGCTGTCATCGCCCGCGGTGCGGAAGGGCTCGAGTTCGTCGTCCCACGCCTGGCCCAGGGCCAGCGAGAGCTCACGGTGCAGCTCGGTCGCGTTGCCGCCCGCGATTTCCATCGCGTAGCGGATGCGGTCTTCGGGCACGACCATGTTGCCCGACGCGTCGGTCTGGGCGAAGAAGATGCCGAGGCCGGGCGTGTGCATCCACCGGCCGCCATCAGCGGCGTCGCTTGGCTCCTCGGTCACCTCGAACCGCAGGTGCTCCCACCCGCGCAGCTGTGAGGCGATCGCGGCGGCGGTTCCCGCCGTGCCAGACCAAGCAAACTCCGCGCGAACCGACCCTGGAATCACCGGCTGCGGAATCCACGGCAGGTGTACGGGGTCGCCGATCGCGCGCCCGAGCCCCCATTCAACATGCTGGCAAAGCGCGCGCGGTGCGGAGTGTACGTAGAGCACACCCTGAGTTGTTGGTGCAGCCATGTGTTCCTCCTGTTTCACGTGTGGTGCGTCTTCCCCTACGACCATTCGTGACTCAGGCATGCTGCCCGTTGTCGATATTCAATTCTCGACTGTCGTCACAGGAATTATCCCGACTTTATCGGCGAATAACAACCCTGTGATTTAGGCGCGGCGGCGTGTTGCCGCCGCGCTATTCCGCGTAGCGAATAAGCCCAAGCTCGGCGGGCGAACGGAGCAGCTCGTGGTGCGGGACAACTCGCACCGTGTAGCCAAACTCGCCCGTCTCGTTTGTCGCAGTCTCCACCTCGTAACGCCCTGGCTCGGCGCGGGTCATCGCACGCCGCTGCGGCGCGATGAGCTCCCCATCCGCCCCAACCCGACCGGCGATTGCCTCCACGAGCACGTCGCTCGGCTCAAGCGCCCCGAGCTCGACCTGCGCCGAGATGCGCGCGACGTCGCCGGCGACGATCGTGCCCGACTCGTTGCGCACATCCGTCACTGCGACACCGTGCCAACCGTCGCGGACGCGCTGCTGCCAGTCGGCGAACGCGCCGCACGAGTCGAGGTCGGCGGCGAGCCGCGCCGTGCGCCCGGCGGGAAGGTAGAGCTCCCGCACGTAGTCCCGCACCATGCGTTCTGCGGCGACCTGCGGACCAACCTGCGACATCGAGCGGCGTACCTTGTCGACCCAGGCGTGCGGAATGCCCTGCGCATCCCGGTCGTAGAACATTGGTACGACCTGGTGCTCGAGGATGTCGTAAAGCGCCTGCGCCTCCCACGCGTCGCGCTGGTGCGGGTCTCCCGTCGACGCGGTCGGGATCGTCCAGCCGACCTCGTCTGAGGCCAGCTCATCCCACCAGCCGTCAGAGATCGACATCGTGAGGCAACCGTTCATGACGGCCTTCATCCCTGAGGTGCCCGAGGCCTCCTGGGGGCGAATCGGGTTGTTCAGCCAGACGTCGGAACCCGCCACGAGGTACTTGCCGAGCGAAATGTTGTAGTCGGGGATGAACACGATGTGGTCGCGCACACCCGCATCGTCGGCAAACTGCACGATCTGCTGCAGCAGCTGTTTGCCCTCCATGTCGTTCGGATGCGCCTTGCCCGCGATCACGAATTGCACGGGACGGTCAGGGTCGAGGAGGATGCGGCGCAGTCGCTCGGGCTGCTGGAGCATGAGCGTGAGGCGCTTGTACGTCGAGACGCGGCGCGCAAAGCCAATCGTGAGTGCCTCGGGGTTGAGGATCTGCTTGGTCCAGCCGAGCTCGGCCTGCTGCGCACCGCGCTGTTCCCAGGCGACGAGCGCTGCGTCCCGTGAGCGTTCGACGAGCTCGCGGCGCAGTTCGTTACGGATGCGCCAGAGCTCGGCGCTGCCCACGGCATCCGCATTCTCCCAGCGGTCTGCAGTGGCGACGTCGCGACCGCCCGCCATTGAGGCGACGATCGTCTTGATCGGCCCGCGCGTCCACGTCGGCACGTGCACACCGTTCGTGATCGAGGTGATCGGCACCTCGTCGACGTCGTAGTTCGGGTAAAGGTCCTGGAACATTCCGCGAGACACCGCGCCGTGGAGCTTCGCGACGCCGTTCGCGTACTGTGCGAGTCGCAGGCCGAGGTGCGCCATGTTGAACCGCTGTGGGTCGTCTTCGCCACCGAGCTCAAGCACGCGCTTTACCGGCACCCCGGCGGCGAGCCGTGAGCGCCCATCCGCGTCGGGTTGCAGATACCGCTGTGCAAGGTGCATGTCGAAGCGGTCGATGCCGGCGGGTACCGGCGTGTGCGTCGTGAACAGGGTCGAGGCGCGCACCGCGGCAAGGGCAGTCTCGAACGAGGCGCCACGCGCCATGAGCTGGCCGATGCGTTCGATGCCGAGGAAGCCCGCGTGCCCCTCGTTCATGTGGAACACATCGGGCTGGGCGAGCCCGGAAATCTCGCAGTAGCGCTGCACGGCACGCACGCCGCCGACGCCGAGCACGAGCTCCTGCTTGATGCGGTGCTCCGCATCGCCGCCGTAGAGCCGGTCGGTGATCACCCGGAAATCCTCGGCGTTCTCGTCGAGGTTCGTGTCGAGCAGCAACAGCGTGATGCGACCGATCGCGGCGCGCCAGACGCGAGCAACCACGACGCGCTCGTCGGGGAAATCGACGCTGACGCGCAGCTGCTCGCCCGCCTCGTCGAGCACCGGCGTGACGGCGAGGCTCTCGGGCGAGTGCGCCTCGTATCCCTCTTGCTGCCAGCCCTCACGGCTCAGCGACTGGCTGAAGTAGCCGTAGGTGTAGAGCAGGCCGATGCCAATAAGTGGCACGCCAAGGTCAGAGGCTGACTTCAAGTGGTCGCCCGCGAGCACGCCGAGGCCGCCCGAGTAGATCGGCAACGACTGGTGCACGCCGAACTCCATCGAGAAGTAGGCGATGCTCGTGGTCGCGTCGTCGCTGCCGCGCGTAGTGCGCTCGAACCAGCGCTCGACACCGAGATAGGTCTCGAGCTCGTCGAGTTCGAGCCGCATCCGTTGCAGAAACTCGGTGTCGGCCTCGAGCTCCGCGACGCGGCTCGCCGACAGCCGCTGCAGCAGCTGCACCGGGTTGTGACCGAGCTTCGACCAGAGCCTCGGGTCGATCGACCGGAAAAGCGCGTGGGTCTGCTCGCGCCACGACCAGCGCAGGTTCATCGCGAGCGTACGCAGCGGCTGGAGCGTCTCGGGGAGGACAGGAGCGACCGTGAGCGTGTTGAATGCCTTCACGTGATCGATCGTAGTTTGCTGCGGGTGAATTCGTGGCAAAGGATGCGCGTACTTGCGGGCGGAAATGCTCGCTAAGATATTCGGGTTGCGGGGCGGTAGCTCAGCTGGTTAGAGCAGTGGACTCATAATCCATCGGTCACGGGTTCAAGTCCCGTCCGCCCCACTTCCACCGACTGACGGCAATTCGCAACAATTTCGCTGAAATATGCGCAAGTTGGCGTGCGATAAGCGCTACGGGCGAACCTGGCCGTCGCCCTGCACGATCCACTTCGTGGTCGTAAGCTCCGACAGACCCATCGGCCCCCGCGCGTGCAGCTTCTGCGTCGAGATACCGAGCTCGGCGCCGAGCCCGAACTCGCCGCCGTCAGTAAATCGCGACGATGCGTTGACCATGACGACCGCGGCATCCACCTCGTCGGTGAACGTGTTCGCGGCCGCGAGCGACTCGGTGATGATCACCTCGGTGTGCCCGGTGGTGTAGCGCCGGATGTGCGCAATCGCCTCATCGATCGACGACACGACCTTCGCGGCGATATCGAGCGAGAGATACTCAGTCTCCCAGTCGGCGTCGGTTGCTTCGGTGGTGGCTGACTCGGCTGACAGGCGCATCGTCTGCTCGTCAGCGTGCACCGTAACGCCGCGCTGCGTGAGCGCCTCGGTCACGAGTGGCACGAACTCGTCGGCGACTGCCTCGTGCACGATGAGCGTCTCGACCGCGTTGCAGACGCCGACGCGCTGCGTCTTCGCGTTCAGTACGATCGGCAGGGCCTTCTCAAGATCAGCCGACTCGTCGACATAAATGTGCACGTTGCCCGTGCCGGTCTCGATTACGGGCACCTTCGACTCGAGCACGACGGTCTCAATCAGTGCGGCGCCACCTCGAGGAACCAGCAGGTCGACGAGACCACGGGCGCGCATGAGTGCAACTCCCCCGTCGCGACCGTAGTCGTCGATCGTCTGCACGAGGTCGCCCGAGTAGCCCTCGGCGACGAGCGCATCCTGCATGACGCGGACGATCGTACGGTTCGATTCGAGCGCCGCGGAGCCGCCGCGCAGAATCACCGCGTTGCCCGACTTCAGGGCGAGGCCGGCGGCGTCGACCGTGACGTTCGGGCGCGCCTCGTAGATCATGCCGACGACGCCCATTGGTACGCGCACCTGGCGCAGGCGAAGGCCGTTCTCGAGGGTCGAGCCCCGAACAATCTCGCCGACCGGGTCGGGCAGGTCGGCGACGTCGCGAAGGGCCTCCGCGATGCTCGCGACTCGTTCCTTTGTGAGCTCAAGGCGGTCGAGCAGCCCCTCGGCCATGCCGAGTTCGCGGCCCCTCGCCATATCGCGACCGTTCGCCTCGACGATTTCGCCGGCCGCCGATTCGAGCGCCGACGCGATCGAGAGCAGCATGTCGTTCTTCTTGCCGCTCGAGGCGCGGGCGAGCTGCGCTGAGGCCTCCTTGGCGCGCTCGGCGATCTCGCGCACCGCCTTCGTCGTGTCGGTGCTGACGGTGGTGGCTGCGGCGTCGGTCATGCCGTCAAGCATAGCGAGCCGTCAGTCGCGCACGGGGATGCCCGACTCCCCCACGCGCCCCGTGACCACGTCTGTGACGGTCGGGCTCACGAGCGTCAGCTCGTCGCGGTGCACGACCGAGCGCAGGAACTCGTCACCCAGGGTTTCGCGCATTTCGGCGGTTGAGCGGCCGAGCATCTGTGGCAGCTCGGCCGAATCAAAGTTCGAGATGCCGTGCGCGATCACCGCGCCCGACTCGGTCACGATCTCGACGGGGTCGCCCGCCGAGAACTCACCAGACACCGAGCGGATGCCCGCGGCAAGCAGGGATGCGCCACGGTCGCGGAGCGCACGCTCGGCACCGGCATCGACCACGAGCCGCCCGTACATCTGCGCCGCGTGCTCGAGCCAGACCTTGCGCCGGCGCGACCGACCACTCGTCGGTACGAACCAGGTGCCGACGTCCATCCCGGCGAGGGCCGCGCGCACGTTCGGCGCGCTCGTGAGCATGACGGGGATGCCCGTCGTCGTCGCCATCTCGGCCGACTGCAGCTTCGTCACCATGCCGCCCGTGCCGAAGGCCGAGCCTCGGCCAGTAACCTGCACGCCTGCGACGTCCTCCATGTGTTCCACGACCGAGATGCGCGACGCGCCAGGCTGCTTCGGCGGGGCGTCGTAGAGCCCGTTTACATCGGTGAGCAGCACGAGCGCGTCGGCTCGCACCAGCTGGGCGACGAGGGCCGCGAGGCGGTCGTTGTCGCCGAACTTCAGCTCGCTCGTGGCGAGCGCGTCGTTCTCGTTCACGATTGGTACGGCGCCGAGCTCGAGCATGCGCTCGAAGGCCTGCGCGACATGCGTGTACCGGTCGCGGCGGAGCGTATCCGCCGCCGTCATGAGAATCTGCCCGACCGTGATCTCGTACGCGCCGAACGCGTCGGTGTACTGCGCCATGAGCGCCGACTGGCCGACCGCCGCCGCGGCCTGCGAACCCGCGACGTCGCTCGGGCGCACGTCGTAGCCGAGCGGCATAAACCCCGCGGCGATCGCGCCGGAACTCACGAGCACGACCTGCTTGCCCGCGAGCGACTCCTCGGCAAGCACGTCGACGAGCTTGCGCAGCGCCGGCACGTTGAGTCGGCCATCCGCTCGGGTGAGCGACGAGGACCCGATCTTCACGACGACCCGCTGCGCGTTCGGAAGCTGAGCACGGTCGACGATCGGTGAGGTCATGTGACCATTCTGCCGTGCGGCACGCACCCGCACACAACAAGGCGCAACAATAGGACCATGATTGCCGCCATCTCCATCGCCCCGTCCGGACCCGCCAGCGACCCCACCGTCGAGGCCGACGAGCCAGGCTCGTACCACCGCGCCGTCGCCGCGGTCGTCCGCGTGATCCGAGCCAGCGGGCTGCCGAATGAAACGACCTCGATGTTCACTTCGATCGAAGGTGAATGGGATGAGGTCATGGCCGTGGTCAAGGCCGCCGTCGAGGAGGCGGGCCGCTACGGGTCGCGCGTTTCGCTCGTGTTGAAGGCCGACATCCGCCCGGGACACACGGGCGAGCTCGAGGGCAAGGTCGCGCGAGTCGAGCAGCACCTCGGCGACACGCAGTAGGGTCGCGGCGCTCGGTCGCTACTTCGCGGGCCGGTCGTCGAGCGAGTGATCCTGCTCGTTCGCTGAGTCTCGACCAACCGTCTTCACCGACTCGCCGCGGTAGAGGCGTTCGAAGAGCTCCATCGTGGTGTCGATATCGTGCGCCTGCACCATCTCGAGGCTCCGCTTGCCGAGGGCCTCGCGCTCCGCCCGCGTGAGGCCGAGCACGCGCTCGAGCTTGGCCCGAGCATCCTCGACACTCCCCGGCTCGAACAGGTACCCGTTCTCGCCGTCGTGCACGAGGTGTGGCAGGGCCATCGAGTTCGCCGCGACCACCGGCAGCCCTGACGCCATGGCTTCCATCGTCGCAATCGACTGCAACTCGGCGATTGACGCGATCGCGAACACGGTGGCGTCGGAATAGATGCGGCGAAGCTCCTGATCGGTGACGTAGCCATGGAACTTCGTTCGATCGGCGATGCCGAGCGACTTCGCGAGCCGCTGGAGGTTGTGGAGCTGATCGCCCGTGCCGACGACGTCGAAGCGCAGGTCGGGGGTGCCCCGCAGCTGTGCGAAGGCGCGCAGCAGCACGTCGATCTGCTTCTCGCCGGTGACCCGACCGACAAACAGGATGCGCGTCGGCGACTTCTCGTCGAACCGCGGCGAGTAGTTGCTCATGCGCAGCCCGCACGAGATCGCGAGCACGTCGTGCAGATTGCCATTGCGTTCGAGGAAGTCCGCCGCGCGCCGGGTCGGTGTCGTGAGTGCGGCGGTCTCAGCGAACGTCTTGTGCGCGTCGCTCCACCAGACGCTCGAGGCCCATCCCTGCAGGAACGCGGGGATCTTCGTGTGCTCGAGCATGTTCTCGAGCATGAGGTGGTTCGTGCCGATGATCCGGATGCCACGCTTGGCGCCCTCGCGCACGGCGGCGCGCCCGAGCACGACGGCCGACTGGTAGTGAATGACGTCGGGTTTCACCTCGTCGAGCACTCGCCGCATGTAGTGCCGGGCGCGCCACGGCTTCACATAGCGCAGCCAGTCGTGCGGCCACCAGCGGTCGCTCGGAAGCCGGTGCACCGTGATCCGCTGGCCGTCATACTCTTCAGTCCACGTGCCGTGCCGTCGCGAAGCCGCTGGGGTCACGACGTGCACCTCGAGACCTCGGGCTGCCATGCCGCTCGCAAGGTTTTGCGTGAACGTCGCCGCACCGTTGACGTTGGGCGGGAAAGTGTCGGCGGCAATCAGCAAGCGAAGGGGCGAAGTCATGGAGTCCTTAGTCGTACAAACACACGCGAACCGCGGCAAAACCGCCGACGCGCAGGCTGAGCCTCGAGTCTAATTGCCCTTGCCGAGCGCGTGGTCGCGCACCGCCGCAACCTCAGCATCCGATTGGCTCACCTGGAGGAGGAAGACCCCGACGATCGCGATGACGCCCAGCAGCACGAACACGACGTGCACGAGTGCGCTCGCCCCCGCCGTCTCGTGCAACACGGTGATGCCGATCGTCACGGCAACCAGCGGATCGATAACCGTGAGGCCCGCGATAACGAGGTCGGCCGAACTCGTCGCGTACGCCGTTTGCACGAAGTACCCGCCGACAAGGAGTGCCACCACGACGCCGAGGACGCACGCGAGGAAGTACCAGCCGTACTCCCCCTGCTGCCAGCGCGCGATCACCACCTTCGCGAGCGTCACGAGAAACCCGTACATGACGCCGCCCGCCACAACGTAAAAGAGCCCGCGCCACTTCGAGCGCCGCAGGAACGCGAACGCGACCGCGAGCAGCACGACGAGTGCCGCGAGCACGACTAGCACGACGATGAGCTGCGGTTCGGTGATCTCGCGGTCGACCGCGACCGAAGAGGCGACGCCGACAAACGCTCCGACGCCGACGACGCAGAGGATGATCGCAGTCGCCTTGCGGCGTCCGATGCCAAGTCCGCTCTGTCGCGCGGTGATGACGGCCGTGAGCACGAGCGAGATCACGCCGATTGGCTGCACGAGTACGAGCGGCGAAAACAACAGTGCGCTGAGCTGGAGCACCACGGCGGTGCCGAGCAGGATCGTGCCGATGAGCCACGAGCGGGTCTTCAGCAGGCGCAGGAAGCTGCGTGCACCGAGTCCCTCACCCCCACCGCCACCGCCTGCGGCGTCGACCTGCGAGACTCCACGGTGCTGCAGCATCGCGCTCACCGACATGAGCACGGCCCCGAGAATCGCAAGCGGAATACCGACGTACTGCACGCCTGGAGTCTACGCGCCGCGGCGAAATCACAGCGCTACACTCCAGCCATGTCAATTCTTCCGATTCGCATCTACGGCGAACCCGTACTCCACTCCCCAGCCGCGCCCGTCGACGAAGTCTCGCCCGAGGTGCGCTCCCTCGTCGACGACATGTTCGAGACGATGGCGGCAGCTCCCGGGGTGGGGCTCGCAGCGCCGCAGGTTGGGGTCGGGCTGCGGATGTTCGTGTACGGCTGGCAGGACGACGAGGGCACTGAACATCGCGGCGTGGCGATCAACCCCGAGTTGTGGCTCGCTCCCCCGGTTCCCGAGAGCTTCGAGGAACTGACCGAGGACGAAGAGGAGGGATGTCTTTCCTTCCCCGGTGAGCGGTTCGAACTGCGCCGCTCCCCCGCCGTGCTCCTGCGCGCGCAGGACCTCGAGGGCAAGCCATACGAGCTCCGCGCCGAGGGTTGGCTCGCGCGGATCCTGCAGCACGAGTATGACCACCTTGACGGCGTCATTTACGCCGACCGGCTGCAGCTGCCGGCACGCAAGCAGGCGTTCAAGATCATGCGCAAGCGGGGCTGGAACGTGCCCGGGAAGCAGTGGGTGCCGGGCGAAGACAACCTCGAGGGCTGACACACGCACTGACCGGTACGGGGCAAAGAAAAGCGCCCTCCACCGCGAGGTGGAGGGCGGAAGCTCCCCGAGTTGGACTCGAACCAACAACCTGCCGGTTAACAGCCGGCTGCTCTGCCAATTGAGCTATCGGGGATGACAACTCGAATACCTTAGCACTCGATTGCCGGTCATGCGAAATCGGGCCGCTAGTACCCCTGACGAGGGTCAACGATGCCCACGAACTCGCCCGTCTCGAGGAAGCCACGCACGTTGTCGCGCACGCGCGTCAGGAGCAGCGGCAGCGTCATATCTGGGGTATCAGCCGAGTGCGGCGTGATGAGGCAACGCTCATGCAGCCAGAGCGGATGCCCGTCAGGCAGCGGCTCGGGATCGGTCACGTCGAGCGCGGCGCCGTAGATTTCTTCGGCATCGAGGGCGGCAACGAGGGCGTCGGTGTCGACGAGCGGGCCACGCCCCACGTTGACAAGCACCGCGCTCGGCTTCATGGCCGCAAGCCTCGCCGCATTCATCACGTGTCGGGTCTCGTCGGTTGCCGGGGCGGCAAGCATCACGACGTCGGCCTCCGGCAGCACCGCGTCGAGCTCGTCGTTGGTCACCGTACGGTCGGCCTCGGCGAGTGCCCGACCGCTGCGACGCACCACCGTCGACGTCACCTCGAACGGGCGCAGGAGCGACAGATATTCAATCGCGATCCCGCCGGCGCCGAGAATCACGACGTTTGCGCCGTAGAGCGAGAGCCCCATCGTCGGACCCCACGTCGTTGCCCGAGCACGCACCTGCAGGTTTCGCTGGGCCGCGAGCGTGAGCGCAAGCGCGTGCTCGGCGACGGGCTGTGCGTACGCACCCCGCGCGGAGGTGACGACGAGTCCGCGCTCGGCGAAGGGCGTGAGTCGCTTCGCGAAGTTGTCGATGCCGGCGAACGGAAGCTGCACCCAACTGATCTCCGGATGCGCCTCGAGGGCTTCGATGAGCGGGTCGACATTGCTGTACGAGACGTAAATGACGCCGCGGGTGTCGTCGGAGAGTTCCGCGACCACTCCTCCCGCCTCACGCACGGCATCAGCGTGCCCCTTGCCTCGGCCTGCCGGGAGCACTGCGATCGGGCCGGGTTCGGGACGCGCACCCGCGTCAAACACCGTTGCGGGTGTACCGTTGACTTCGCGGTGGTGGAACTTCGTCACTTCCTGGTCTCCTCGTTGCTCTGGGTTGGATTTTCGCCTGCGGGCGTATGAAAGCGGGCAAATTCGGGTCGCTCCTCGAGCAGGCGCTCGCGTTCTGCCGCGGCCACCTGCTCGGGATCCTCTTCGAGGAATAGCCCGCCGGCCACGCGTTCCGCCGCGGCGACGAGCTCGCGATCGACAAGGCCCGGAAGTGGCGCCCGGGCGAACTCGCGAGCATCGCGCATCCGCCGCAGGTAGCTGTCGAACGGGTCGCGGAGCACGCGGTCGATTTCCCCGCGCGCGATGACCGTGCCGCGGTTGGTCACGAGCACGCGGCTCGTGAGCCGTTCGATCGTGGCGAGGTCGTTGCTGATGACGACCATCGAAAGTGTGCGGCCCCGATTGAGGCGCTCGAGCAGCTCAAACAGTGCTGGCCTGGCGATGACGTCAACGCCCTGCGCCGGTTCGTCGACGATGAGCAGCCGCGGCTCGACGATGAGCGCGCGGGCGAACGCGACGCGCTGGCGCTGGCCGCGAGACAGCTCGTACGGGAACCGGTTGAGCACCCCGAGCTCGAGGTCGACCGCGTCGATGAGGAGGGCCGCGGCTCGCCCGAGTGCCCGACGGTCAAACTGTCGGTCACGGCTCAGCACTGGCTCGGCGATGTTCTCGGCAACCGTGAGGTCGTTGCGCATTGTCTGGCCGGAGTTCGGGGCAAGATAGCCAACCGTGAGCGGCAGCCGTCGCAGATCCGCGCGGGTCGGTCGGCGCAGATCGGCCCCGTCGACGTGGAGCTCGCCGCCGGAAATCCACGGCCACGGCTGCGGTGCGCCCCGAAGCAGGCCACGGCCCGAGAGCACCCGACCGAGCGACGTCTTGCCGCTGCCCGCCGAACCGACGACACCGAGGATCTCGCCCTCACCGAGCTCAATGTTCACGCCCGACAGCACGCGCGCCCCCGCATCGCCGATCTTCGGTCCGTACGAGATCGACAGATCGCGGGCTCTGATCACGCTGCTCATGCGACCGAGCCTAGCGGCCCGACCGACACGCTTCGCTCGGGATCACCGGCTACTGCTGCAGCGACTCGCGCAACTCCCGCTTGCGCCGTTCGACGTCGACGAGCTGTTGACTGAGCTCGCGATGCTGGAGCGGATCCGTTTCGATGTCCGTCCGCTTCAGCTCACCGAGCAGTTCGGCCTTGCGTCGGAGCAGGTCGCGCTCGACGAGTGCCGCGGCGACCGACCGCACGTACGCCGCGACCTGCTCGGGGCCGGGGCCAGCGGGCAGCGGCGCCATCGAGAGGTCGGTGACGAGCGGCACGAACGACGCCGGCACCTCTTCATTCACCTCGGGCAACCACTGCGGAGTGCCGAGCGTGCCCCGCGTCGTGACGATCGCGTTGCGCACCGTCTCGAGCGATGCATCCGAAAAACTCGCCGCGAGCACCCCGTCGAGCTGCGCCTCGGAGAGCATGTTCGGATACTGCAGCACCGCGGTGAGGGCATCCCGCTCGAGCCGCGTGATGGGGTCGTCGGGAAGATCCCGCATTCGCACGACCGGCATCGCGTACGTCGCCTCGGGCACCGACGCCTCGCCGCGCGGGTCGCTCGCCGCCTGCTCGTGTCGCCGCACCTCGCGCCGCACCTGCTCCATATCCATCCCAAGCCAGCCCGCGAGCTGGCGGACGTACTCAGGCCGGAGGGCACGGTCGCGAATCCCGGCAATGATTGGCGCGGCCTCGCGTAGCGCCGCGACCCGACCCTCGGCCGTGCGAAGGTTGTGGCGCTTGAGCTGCTCGCGCACGACGAACTCGTACATCGGAACGGCGTTCTCGACGAGCGACACGATCGCCGCATCGCCGTGCTTGAGCCGGAGATCGCAGGGGTCGAGCCCCTCATAGGCGGTGTCGACCGCGACGAACGTCTGCGCGACAAACCGGTTCTCTTCGGCGAAGGCCCGCATGGCGGCCTTCCGGCCGGCCTCGTCGGGGTCGAAGTTGAAGATGACTCGGCCGCGGTTCGACTCGTCGTCCATGATGCGACGAAGGATCTTGATGTGATCGACGCCGAACGCCGTGCCACAGGTCGCAACGGCGGTCGTCACGCCCGCAAGATGCGCCGCCATGACATCCGTATACCCCTCGACGACGACGACCTTGTGGCCGCGAGAAATATCCCGCTTCGCGAGGTCCAGCCCATAGAGCACCCGTGACTTGTGGTAAATCTCGGTCTCGGGGGTGTTGAGGTACTTCGGGCCCTTATCGTCGTCAAACAGCTTGCGGGCGCCGAACCCGACCGTCTGCCCCGACGTATCGCGAATCGGCCAAATGAGCCGGCCGCGAAATCGGTCATACGACGATCCTCGGTCGTTGGTCGAAACGAGTCCCGCGTCTTGCAGCTCCTGCAGGGAATAGCCGCGGCCCCGCAGGTGCTTTGTCAGGGCATCCCACGACTTTGGGGCATAGCCGACGCCGAAATGGCTCGCCGCCTGTGGGTCGAACCCGCGGCCCCCGAGAAAGTCGCGTGCGGCCTGCGCGTCGGCGGTCGCGAGCTGCTGCTGAAAGAACTGCTCGGCCGCCTCATTCACCTGCAGTAGGCGCACCCGGTTGCTGTGGTCGGGTGCATCGCCGCCGTCCTCGTAGGTCAGCTGAAAGCCGAGCCGTTGCGCGACGCGTTCGACCGACTCCACGAACGTGATGTGGTCGATCTTTTGCAGGAACGAGAACACGTCGCCCGACTCGCCACACCCGAAGCAGTGGTAGTACCCGAGCTGCGGACGTACGTGGAACGAGGGCGTGCGTTCGTCGTGGAATGGGCATAGGCCCTTTCGCGAGCCAACTCCGGCCGACTTCAGGGTGACGTAGTCGCCGACAATGTCGTCGATGTTGACGCGTGCACGCAGCTCGTCAATATCACTTCGTCTGATGCGCGCCATGACGACGAGTCTAGGCGTTCGCGGGCGCGCGCCTCGTGACGTTCGCATGCAGCGCAAGCGCCGACTGATCGGTGAGCGAGGCAACCTGATCAACGATGACGCGCCGACGAGCCGCATCGTCGCCGGCTTCTGCAAACAGATCAGAAAACTCCCGTTCGAGGTGCTCGGCGCCCGACCGCCAGAGCCCCTCGAGCAGTTCCGTGAGCAGCTCCCGCTGCTGCGCGTAGATCGGCTGCCGCGTCGGCAGGCTCATGACGAAGCCGGCGACCGCGCCCTTGAGCAGCGCGATCTCGGCCTCGATTTCGCGCGGCACGATAACCTCGGCGCGGAACCGGATGAGCGGCGCCGATGCGCCGTACGCCTCGAGCGTGGCCGACGTCGCGGCCTTCGCAAAGCGCCCGATGAGCTGCGAAGTGAGGTTCTTCAGCGCGCCGCGGTCGCGGGCCGTCGCCGAGTAGTGATGCACCCAATACGGCGACGCGAGCAGGCGCTCGAGCGCGGCGTCGAGCTCGGCGACGTCGAACTTGCGGCCGCTCCACTCCGCGGCGTTGAACAGGATCGCCTCGCGGTTCTCGGGCGACTCGAGCTCCTCGAGTGGGAGGTACCCCTCGACCACGGCGTCTTCAAGATCGTGCACCGAGTACGCGATGTCGTCGCTGAGGTCCATCACCTGCGCCTCGATGCACTTGCGGCCATCCGGCGCGCCCGCGCGCAGCCACTCGAACACCAGGAGGTCGTCTTCATACACGCCGAACTTGCGCGTACCGAGCTCGAGCCCGGTCTCGCGGTCCCACGGATACTTACATGCCGCGTCGAGGGATGCGCGGGTGAGATTGAGCCCAAATGGTTCGCCCTCGTCGCCGAAGACCTTGGGCTCGAGTCGCGATACGAGGCGAAGGGTCTGCGCGTTTCCCTCGAACCCGCCGATATCGGTCGACCATTCGTTGAGGGCACGCTCACCGTTGTGGCCAAATGGCGGATGCCCGATATCGTGCGCGAGACACGCCGTGTCGACGATGTCGGGGTCGAGCGCGAGTGAACCCGCGATCTCTCGACCCACCTGCGCGACCTCGAGCGAGTGCGTCAGCCGGTTCCGGGCGAAGTCGGCACCCGTCGTCGGCGACAGCACCTGCGTCTTCAGGGCGAGCCGCCGGAGCCCCGAAGAGTGCAGGAGCCGGGCCCGGTCACGAGCGAACGACGATCGGCGACGGTTCTCGTGGAACTCCGGTCGGAATCGATCCGCATCGGCCTGCGAGTAGTCGCTTGCTGGGCCGTCGAGCGGCGCTGCTGCCACGCCTATCCTCCCGAGATATCCAGTTCGGCGTCGGCGATCGTCGCCGACTCATCGGCGAGGAGCGTCCTCGAGTCGAGCCAACCCTCGGGCAGCACGGCTCGCTTCGGGCTCCCCGAGCGACCGCGCGGCCCCTCGGCGCCGACGCCAGGCCACGGTGCGTCGTCGAGGTCGGCCACCAACGCGCGGAGCTCGTCGAGCGAGTCGATCAGCGCGAAGCGCTTGCGAATCTCGCCGCCCACGGGATACCCCTTGAAGTACCAGGCGACGTGCTTGCGGAAGTCGCGGCAGCCGTGCCCCTCGTCGTCGAAGAAGTCGACGAGCAACTCGGCGTGACGCACCATGGCGGCGCCAACCTCGCGGAGGCCAGGGCGGATGCGCGCGGGGCTCCCCGAGAATGCCGCCTCGAGATCGCCGAACAACCACGGCCGACCGAGCACGCCTCGCCCGACCACGACACCGTCGCAGCCGGTCTCCGCGACCATGCGCGGGCCGTCCTCGCCCTCGAACACGTCGCCGTTGCCGAGGATCGGAATCGAGGTGATCGTGTTCTTCAGCGTCTCGATGGCCGACCAGTCCGCCGTGCCCGAATACTGCTGTTCGAGCGTCCGTGCATGGAGCGTGATCGCTGCGACCCCCGCCTGTTCGGCGATCCGCGCAGCCTCGAGGTAGGTGAGGTGGTCGTCGTTGATGCCCTTGCGGATCTTGATCGTGAGCGGCACGCGACCCGCTCGGCGCACCGCGGTCGTGACGATCGCCTCGAACAGGTCGCGCTTCCACGGCAACGCCGAACCGCCACCTCGACGCGTCACCTTCGGCACGGGGCAGCCGAAGTTGAGGTCGAGGTGGTCGGCACGATCTTCGTCGACGAGCATCGCGACTGCGTCACCCACCGTCGTCGGGTCGACGCCGTAGAGCTGAATCGACCGCAGGTCTTCAGACTCGTGGTGGTGAATCAGCCGCATCGTCGCCTCATTCCGCTCAACGAGCGCGCGAGTGGTGACCATTTCGGTGACGTACAGCCCCGAGCCGAACTCGCGGCACAGCCGCCGGAATGCCTCGTTCGTCACGCCCGCCATGGGGGCGAGCACGACGGGAGAGGCGACCTCGAGGTCGCCGATCCGCAGTGCGGGTGACTGAGTTGCGAGCGCGGTTGGCATAACCGCCTTATTCTACGCCCCGCGCAGTCGCTCCGCCACGTACTCGTGCAGGCGGTCGATCCCGATGCGTTCCTGCTGCATCGTGTCGCGCTCGCGCACCGTCACCGCATCATCGTCGAGCGAATCGAAGTCGACGGTGATGCACAGCGGCGTACCGATCTCGTCCTGTCGCCGGTAGCGACGGCCGATCTGCCCCGCGTCGTCGTAGTCGATGTTCCAACGACCGCCCGCGCGCAGCAGGTCGGCGACCCTGCCCGCCAGGGGCGCAAGCTCCGGCTTCTTCGACAGCGGCAGCACGGCGGCCTTGACCGGCGCGAGGCGCGGGTCGAGCCGCAGCACCGTTCGGGTGTCGACACCGCCCTTCGCGTTCGGCGCCTCGTCTTCTTCGCAGGCGTCGACGAGGAATGCCATGAGCGAGCGGGTCAGGCCGAACGACGGCTCAATCACGTACGGGGTGAAGTGCTCCCCCGCCGCCTGGTCGAAGAACTGCAGCGCAGTGCCCGATGCCTCCGAGTGCGAGGCAAGGTCGAAGTCGGTGCGGTTCGCGACGCCCATGAGCTCGCCCCACTCGCCACTCGTGAACCCGAACTTGTACTCGAAGTCGATCGTGCGGTCGGAGTAGTGTGCGCGCTCGTCATCGGGCACGTCGAACTGGCGCATGTTCGCCGGGTCGATACCGAGGTCGACGAACCAGTTCCAGCACGCCTCGACCCATTCGTCGAAGCTCGCGCCCGCATCGGCGGGTGCTACGAAGTACTCGATCTCCATCTGCTCGAACTCGCGGGTGCGGAAGATGAAGTTGCCGGGCGTGATCTCGTTCCGGAACGACTTACCCACCTGACCGATACCGAACGGGGGCTTCTTGCGGGCCGTCGTCACCACGTTGTTGAAGTTGACGAAGATGCCCTGCGCGGTTTCAGGCCGCAGGTAGTGCAGTCCCTCTTCGTTGTCGACAGCGCCGAGGTAGGTCTTCATGAGGCCAGAGAAGTTCTGCGGCTCGGTCCACTGGCCCTTCGTGCCGCAGTCGGGGCAGACGATCTCACCCATGCCCTCGGCCTCGCGGCCCTTCTTATCGGCGAACGCCTCGAGCAGGTGGTCTTGTCGGTGGCGCTTGTGACAGTTCGTGCACTCTACGAGCGGATCGGTGAAGGTGGCGACGTGACCCGACGCCTCCCACACCCGCTTCGGCAGGATCACCGACGAGTCGAGGCCGACCATGTCGGCCCGGCCACGCACGAACGACTGCCACCACTGCTGCTTGATGTTCTCTTTCAGCTCGACGCCGAGTGGGCCATAGTCCCAGGCGGAACGGGAACCTCCGTAGATTTCACCGG
Source organism: [Zimmermannella] faecalis ATCC 13722 (assembly GCF_000381765.1). Taxonomy (GTDB): domain Bacteria; phylum Actinomycetota; class Actinomycetes; order Actinomycetales; family Microbacteriaceae; genus Gulosibacter; species Gulosibacter faecalis. The sequence continues at coordinate 431,443 of NZ_KB907074.1, forward strand.
CCTGGTACACGAAGCCGCGTCGCTTGGCGAGCGCGATGACCTGGTCGAGCTTGGAGGCTGCCATGTTGTGAACTCTCCTGGGTAGGTGGTGATGCCGCGGGGCGGCGAGGATCAGCTACCAATGGTAGCCGCCTGTCGGGCCGCGACCGCCGTCGCCTCCTGCCGGGCCGGAACGTCGGTGTCGAGATGCGCGAGTGCCGCCGGAATCCTGCGCCCCTTCGCCTTCGTCGCCTGCGCCCAAAGCCTTCCCGCGCGGTACGACGACCGCACGAGTGGGCCCGCCATGACTCCGACGAACCCAAGCTCACGGGCGGTCTCCGAAAGCGCGATGAACTCCTGCGGCTGCACCCACCGGTCGACCGGGTGGTGCAGGCGGCTGGGTCGGAGATACTGCGTCAGCGTGAGCACGTCGACGTCGTGGTCACGTAGGTCGCGCATCGTTGCGACGATCTCGTCGCTCGTCTCCCCCATGCCGAGAATGAGGTTCGATTTCGTGATCATGCCGAGCTCGCTCGCGCGCGCGAGCATCCGCAGCGAACGGTCATACCGAAACCCGGGCCGAATCTGCTTGAAAATGCGCGGCACCGTCTCGATGTTGTGGGCGAACACCTCGGGGTCGGCCGCACACACCGCCTCGATCGCCGCATCCCCGCCGCGGAAGTCGTCGACGAGCAGCTCGACGCCGGTGCCCGGATTCAGTGCGTGAATCTGGCGGGCGGTCTCGGCAAAGAGCCAGCAGGCGCCGTCGGGCAGGTCGTCGCGGGCAACGCCCGTGACCGTCGCGTAGCGAAGGCCCAGTTCGCGCACAGACTCCGCGACGCGTTGGGGTTCCTCGCGGTCGTACCCCGCCGGTTTTCCGGTTGCGATCATGCAGAAGTCGCACCGACGAGTGCACTGGTCGCCACCGATGAGGAACGTCGCCTCGCGGTCTTGCCAGCACTCATAGATGTTCGGGCAGCCGGCCTCTTCGCACACGGTGTGGAGGTCGCTCTTGCGGGCGAGGCGCTTCACGTCCTCGTACTCGGTGTTCGCCGTCGCTCGGGTCTTGATCCATTCCGGCTTCCGCTCGATCGGGCTCTCAGCGTTGCGAGCCTCGACACGCAACAGCTTTCGCCCCTCGGGCGCGAGGGCGCTCACGCGGCCACTCCCTCGACGTGCTGAAAGCGGGCGAGTTCGCGCTCGAGGAGCGGATGCAGCACATCTGCAACCTCCCCGAGCGTTGCGGTCACGCCGAGGTCGGCGAGCGACGTCGTCGCCGCATCACGGATCCCGCACGGCACGATCCGGTCAAAGTCGGCGAGGTCGGTCGACACATTGAGTGCAAGCCCGTGCATGGTCGTATGCTTCGCAAATCGGACGCCGATTGCACAGAGCTTGCGGTCGGGCTCCCCAGCGCGCACGATCCAGGCGCCGGTTCGGCCCGCTACCCGCTGCGCAGCGATCCTGAAGTGGGCCGCGACGCCGATCACGGCGGCCTCCAGGGCCCGCACATACGCCACGACATCCTGCCGCCCGGCGACCCGGACGAGCGGATACGCGATCAGCTGGCCGGGTCCGTGGTACGTAACCGATCCGCCCCGGTCGACGCGAAGGATCGGCACCGAATCGTCGGGCAGATCGTCAGTCAGCGTGCGCGAGCCGGCAGTGTAGACGGGCGCAAACTCGGTGTAGATGACGGTGTTAGGGCGCGAGCCAGCGGCGATCTCCGCATGCATCGCGCGCTGACGGTCATCGACGAAGCGGTAGTCGAGGGGCGTGTCCTCAAGGAGCCGTAATTGTTGCACGCGACATAGTTACACGCAGTCGTAGAAGTCGTTTACGCGAGTTTCGAGCTCGGCGCGTCGACCGCGCCCCCAAATCTCCGATCGCGCGCAACGTAGCGCGAGATCGCCTCCCAGAGGTCCTCACGCGTGAAATCGGGCCAGAGCGTGTCGAGAAATACCATCTCGGCATACGCCGATTCCCAGAGCAGGAAATTCGAGGTGCGCTGCTCCCCCGACGACCGCACAAAGAGGTCGACATCGGGCAGGTCGGGTTGATAGAGGTGCTGCGCGATGTGGTGCTCGCGGATACGGTCGGGCTTGAGTCGGCCGGCCGCAACCTCAGCGGCAACGGCGCGCACCGCATCGCGCAGCTCGACCCGTCCGCCGTAGTTCACACACATGTTCAGCGTCATGCCGGTGTTGTGTTTCGTGAGTTCTTCGGCCGCGAGGAGATCCGAGATGACGGACTTCCAGAGGCGGGTGCGGTTGCCCGACCACACCACCCGCACGCCCCACTCGTGGAGCTGATCGCGCTGACGGTGCAGCACCTCACGGTTGAACCCCATGAGGAACTTCACCTCAGCGGCCGAGCGCTTCCAGTTCTCGGTCGAGAATGCGTATACCGAGAGGTGCTGCACTCCCGCCTGTACGGCGCCCGCCACGACGTCGAGGAGCGCAGCCTCACCCGCACGGTGGCCGTCGGTGCGCGGCAGACCACGCTGATTCGCCCAGCGTCCGTTCCCGTCCATGACGACCGCGACGTGACTCGGCACCGAGCCCTTCGGGAACGCTGGCGGCGTGAGTCCCGTCCAGTCGAGCGGCTTGAACTTGCGGTCGTCAGGGGTCGTCATAGCGTTTAGGGTACGTCGCGCGCGCGACGATCTTGATTCCCCACTTCGACCGAGCGCAAGCCGCGCTCAAGGTGAAACTGCGTGTACGCGGCGACGATGCGGGTCGCCGCGGCCCGCGTGTCATCGTCGCTCGCTTCCGCCACCCGCCAGTTCCCGGCGAGCAGCGCCCAGAGCAGACGCATCGTGTCGACGTCGGCGGTCATTAGCGCGCCGCTCCCCGGCGCATCCTCGTCGCAGACGGCACCGCCCGTCGCGAGCGAGATGCGGGCGTGCGGCCCGGGCCGCCCACAGCGCGTGCAGTTGGTAAATGTGGGTTCCCACCCCGCGAGTGCGAGCGCGCGCAGCAGGTAGGAATCGACGATGAGCCCGGCGGGATGCGCGCGACGCGCGAGGTCGCGGAGCGAACCGACGAGTTGTGCGAACTGGAGCGGAGCGGGCTCCGACTCAAGCAGCCGGTCAGCCGCTTCCAGCACCGCACTCGCGGCGGTGTAGACCTCGAAGTCGTCGACAAACTTGCCCGCGTAGCTCTGCACCGTGACGACCTGGGTCACGGTATCGAGGCCACCCGCCCCGAGCCTTCGCGTATAGAACTGCGCGTCGAGTAGGTTTCCTGGCTCGAGGCGCGCGCCGAACTTCGATGTCGTGCGCCGAACGCCACGGGCGACAGCACGGATTTTGCCGTGCTGCCGCCCGAACATCGTCACTATTCGATCGGCCTCACCGAGCACGTGGGCGCGAAGTACCACGACCTCGTCGTCATAGTTCGGCATGGCCGGCGGAGGCTACTCGCCGCCGTTTCGAATCGCGCGGTTCACGCTCGACACGATGGCTTTGAGCGAGGCGTTCGAGATATCGGAGTCGATCCCGACGCCCCAGAGGCGGTGGCCGTCGACCTCGAGCTCAACGTAGGCCGCGGCAAGGGCGTCGCCCGACGCCGAGAGCGTGTGCTCGACGTAGTCGTAGAGCTTCACGTCATAGCCCCGGTCGGCGAGCACGTTGAGGAACGCGTTGACCGGCCCGTTCCCGGTGCCCTCGATCGTGACGTCCTCGCGGTCCCGGCGCAGCTTCACCGTGATCGTCGTGGTGCCGTCCATCTCGGTGGAGGTGCGCACGCCGAAGATCTCGAGGCGACCCCACTTCGACTCGGGTTCGGGGTGCGGGAGGTACTCATCGACGAAGACCTGCCAAATCGCGTCGGGGTCGATCTCGCCGCCCTCGGTGTCCGTGCGCTGCTGCACGATGCCCGAGAACTCGATCTGCAGTCGACGCGGCAGGTCGAGGTTGTGGTGTTCCTTGAGCAGATACGCGACGCCGCCCTTACCCGACTGCGAGTTGACGCGAATGACCGCCTCGTAGGTGCGGCCGAGATCGCGCGGGTCTACCGGGAGATACGGCACCGCCCACGGCAGCTCGTCGACAGCGACGCCAGTCTCTTCGGCCTTCGCGGCCATCGCCTCGAAGCCCTTCTTGATTGCATCCTGGTGCGAGCCCGAGAAGGCCGTGTAGACGAGGTCGCCGCCCCACGGGTGCCGCTCGCCGACGCGCAGCTGGTTGCAGTATTCGACGGTGCGGCGCACCTCGTCGATGTTCGAGAAGTCGATCTGCGGGTCGACCCCCTGCGTGAACAGGTTGATTCCGAGGGTGACGAGATCGACGTTGCCGGTGCGCTCACCGTTGCCGAAAAGGCAGCCCTCGATACGGTCGGCACCCGCCTGGTAGCCGAGCTCGGCCGCGGCGACCGCGGTACCGCGGTCATTGTGCGGGTGCAGCGAGAGAATCACCGAGTCGCGACGGGTGAGGTTGCGGTGCATGAACTCAATCGAGTCGGCGTACACGTTCGGCGTCGCCATCTCGACGGTTGCTGGCAGGTTGATGATGATCGGATGCTCGGGGCTCGCGTCAAGCTCCTCGATCACGGCGTTGCACACCTCGAGCGCGTAGTCGAGCTCGGTGCCGGTGTAGCTCTCGGGCGAGTACTCGTAGATGATCTCGGTGTCGGGGGCGAGCGATTCGAAGCGCTTGCACATGCGTGCGCCCTCGAGCGCGATCTGCGTCACGCCCTCGCGGTCCTCGCGGAACACGACCTCGCGCTGCAGAGTGCTCGTGGAGTTGTAGAGGTGAACGACGGCGCGCTTCGCGCCGCGCAGCGATTCGTACGTGCGCTTGACGAGGTGCTCGCGCGCCTGCGTGAGCACCTGGATCGTCACGTCGTCGGGGATCTTTTCCTCGTCGATGAGGCGACGCACGAAGTCGTAGTCGGTCTGGCTCGCCGAGGGGAACCCGACCTCAATCTCCTTGTAGCCCATCCGCACGAGCAGGTCGAACATCACCATCTTGCGCTCGGCCGACATCGGGTCGATGAGCGCCTGGTTGCCATCGCGAAGGTCGACCGCGCACCACCGGGGCGCCTTCGTAATCGTCTGGTCGGGCCAGGTGCGGTCGGGCAGCGTGACACCAAACTGGGTCGCGTACGAGACATAACGGTGCACGGGCATGCCCGAGGGCTTTTGCAGGTTCTGCATGAGTTGAAGCTTTCTTCTGAAGAGTTGTGGCCTAAGCCAAGCATCGACAAACTCCGCGACAGGGAAGGCTTAGTTGCTAAGCCCCGCCGCGGCACAGAAGAAGGAGGGTGCAGGCCGGATGCATATGCTCACCCTAACACCGTCATGAAGCGCCGCGTGCCCAGGTCGCTACGAGCGCGCGTGCCGACCAAGCAGGCGCTGCACTCGCAGGGTGCCGCGCAAATCATTCGTGACGCGACCGCCCTCGATCACCACGACGTGGTTCGCGCGCGTCGCAAGATCGACGTCGCCGGTCGCGTGGACGACACCGATGCCGTGTTCGCTCGCGACGGCACGTAGCAGGGAAACGAGCAGGTGTCGCTCGCGCTCGGGAAGCCCGCCGTAGGGGTCGTCGGCGGCGACGATTGCCGGCCGCGCGGCGATGGCGCGACCGATCGCGACGCGATACTGCAGTGACAGCGGCAATTCCGAAACGATCGCGGTGCCGGCGCCCATGAAGCCGAGCGAGTCGCGAAGCTCCTGCACCTCGGCCTGGCCGAGCGCCCCGCGGTGATCGGGCAAGAGCCCCTGCCGCAGGTGCTCGTCGAGCGTGCGGCCGGGCGTTACGATGGGGTCGCGGAGCAGCACCCCGACACGCTCGGGATCCGATACGGGCTCCGGCCCACTGCGAGGCACGAAACGCCGCCCCTCGATGACGCTGAACCCAGAGTCGACGGGCTCGAACCCGAGCGCCGCGCGCAATGCTGCGCCACCCGAGCCATCCGGCGAGAGCAACACCGTGGTCTCGCCCCGGCGGGCGACGAAGCTCACTCGCCGCAGCGGAGCATTGCCGGTGCGGGTGAGCCCGAACACCTCCATCCCGTACGCGCCGGGAGCGTGGTGCCCGGTCGCGTTTTTGGGTTGGGCATTCATGCGATCCAGGTTAGAACGCGCCGCGTGCGGATACGTCAGCGGCATATCGGAGCGAGCGTCATACCGCGGGATGACTCTGGCCGCCGACGTCGTGAGGTCAGAGCAGTCCGTGCTCATATGCGTACACGACGAGCTGCACTCGATCGCGCAGGCCGAGCTTCGCGAGAATGCGCGAAATGTGCGTCTTCACGGTCGCTTCAGAGAGGAACTCCTGCGTCGCGATCTCGCCATTCGACATCCCCTTCGCGGCGAGGAAGAACATCTCCCGCTCGCGTTCTGTGAGTGCTTCGAACTCCGCGGGCTCGCCCTCGAGTCGGTTCGGCGATTGCGAGAAGCGGCGAATAAGGTCGGCCGTCGCCTGAGCGGCGAACACCTCCGAACCCGAGTGCACCGTGCGAATCGCCGCGAGCAAGAACTCCGGGTCGGCGTCTTTGAGCACGAACCCCGAGGCGCCGGCGGCGACGGCCCGCGCGACCGCCTTGTCGAGGTCGAAGGTCGTGAGAATCAGGATTCGGCTCTCTAGTCCGCGAGCAACGATCTGCTGTGTCGCTTCGAGCCCATCCATGTTGGGCATGCGCACATCCATGAGGATGACGTCGGGCTTTACCGACATCGCGAGCCGCACGGCCTCGGCGCCGTCGGAGGCTTCTGCGACGTACGACATGTCGTCTTGCGAGTCGACGAGCATGCGAATACCGCCACGGAACAGCTGTTGGTCATCAACGAGCGCAACGCGAATCGGGCCGCCCTGTTGGGGAGAGTCGTTCATGCTCATTAGCCTACGATGTCGACGATTCCGATTCGTTCTGCTTGTGCGGCAAGCCGGGTGTCGCGGCTGCGCGCGACCGGTCGACGAACGGGAGGCTGGCGTGCACGACCCAGGTGTCCCCCTGCGCCGACGCGGTCACGGTGCCGCCCACTACCGCGAGCCGCTCACGCATACCGACGATGCCGTGGCGGGAGCCGCTCTGGAATTTCGGCTTCTTCGCGATCCGGTTGCGAACCGTGATCTCGTAGTGGTCGCTCCACTTCGACACGAGCTGTGTCGGGTAGCGCCCGTCACCGTACTTGAGCGCGTTCGTGAGTGACTCCTGCACGAGTCGGTAGATCGCGACCTCGGCGTTGGCGCCGAGGGGACGGCGCTCGCCAATGACCGTTGTCTGCAGGTTGAGGCCCGCGGCTCGGATGCGTGCGACGAGCGGTGGCAGGTCGTCGAGCGTTTTCCGCTCGGTCTCTGCCTGCGTGTGGCGGAGCTGCGAGAGCAATCCGCGCACGTCGACGAGCGCGTCTCGGGCCGTCTCGGAGATCGTCGCGAGCACGGGCTCAACCGCCTGTGGCGACGATCGCATGAGGTACCGGCCGCCGTCGGCCTGCGCGACGACGACGGCGAGTGAGTGGGCAACAACGTCGTGCATGTCGCGCGCAATCTGGCTTCGCTCCTGCTCGACGACGAGCTGTTCCGCAGCGCGCTGATACTCGAGCTCGGCGATCTGCGCCGAGTGCGCGTATCGGCTTGTCGACATCTGCATCCGCTGCACCGCGCCACCCACCCAGCTGAGCACCGAGACGAGGATCAGCGGCACCGCCGAGATCGAGAAGTTGACGAGGAACGTGTCGAAGTTGAGCACCGCGTCGCCGCCGACAACTGAGACGAACGGCATGTCGACGGGAAACATCGCGATGTACGCGGCTTCGATGGCCGGATACACGAGGCTCGCGACCGCCGTGAGGTAGAACAGTGGGCGCGAGCCCCACACTGCGCCCGTGAATAGCACGACGACGATCGCGATCTCCATGCCGTGCGGCGGCAGGCCCAGGAGCAGTTTGCCGAGAAAGCCCGAGGTCATGAGGATGAACGCGGCCCATGGCGAGGCCCTGCGCACGATGAACGACGCGGTGAAGATCGCCCACACCGGCAGCGACAGCCAGTCGAAGTAGTAGCTCCAGTCGGCGCGTAGCGAGAACGGAAACCCCACCGTCAGCATGAGCGCGAGCGCGAGTACTGAGTCGCTCAGCCACTTGTGTTCGACCTGGTACCCGAGAATCGCGCGCAACCATCCGGGCATCGTCGACGGCACGCGCCGCCGGCGCGTCGCGGCGCTAGAAGCCGAGCTTGCCGAGCTGCTTTGGGTCACGCTGCCAATCTTTCGCCACCTTGACGTGCAGCGTCAATTTCACGCGCCCGGGCGAGATCGCCTGAATCTGCCGGGTCGCGTGCTGTCGCACCATCTTGAGGCGCGACGCGCCCTTCCCGATCACGATGCCCTTCTGGCTGTCGCGCTCGACAATGACGCTCGCGAAGATCTCGCGCACGCCGTCGTCGTGTTCAAGGATGTCGTCGACCTGCACGGCAATCGAGTGTGGCAGTTCGTCGTGCACGCCCTCGAGGGCTGCCTCGCGAATGAGCTCCTCGACGCGCTGCGTGTACCGCTCCTCCGTCACCATGTCGTCGGGGTAGAGCGCCTCGGAGACGGGCATGAGTGCGATGAGTTCTTCCACGAGGGTGTCGAGATTGATCTTGTCGACCGCGGATACGGGGATGATCGCGTCCCAGTCGCCCAGCTCCGAGACCGCGAGCAGCTGCTCTGCCACCTTCGCCTTCGAGGTTGTCTCGACCTTGGTGACGAGGGCGACCTTCTTCGCACTCTTCGCCTTGTCGGCCCACTCGTAGATGAATCGATCGCCCGGGCCCAGCTCCTCGTTGGCGGGCACGCAGAATCCGACGACATCGACCTCTGCGAGCGTTTCTTCGACGACGTCATTGAGGCGCTGCCCGAGCAACGTGCGCGGCCGGTGCACGCCCGGCGTGTCCACGATCACGAGCTGACCCGACTCGCGGTGCACGATGCCGCGAACCGCGCGCCGCGTAGTCTGCGGCTTGGACGACGTGATCACGATCTTTTCGCCGACGAGCGCGTTCGTCAGTGTCGACTTGCCGACGTTCGGGCGCCCGATGAACGTCACGAATCCGGCACGGAATTCGCTCATGCTGTTTCCTCTTCTTTCGACGGGTGTGCGGGTTCCACGACCCGAACTTGAATGCGAGTGACTCGGTGCCGACGACCCACCCGGTCGGCAAGCAGCGAGAGTCGCCCGACGACGGCCTGGTCGCCGAGCTGCGGGATTCGCTCGAGCGCCATCGTCAGCAAGCCACCCACGGAGTCGACGTCTTCGTTTTCGAGCTCGAGGTCGAGGAGCTCACCGAGGTCGCTGAGTCCCATGCGCGATGAGACCACGAGCGAACCATCACTGAGGAGCTCGTACTCGTCGGAGGCACGGTCGAACTCGTCGCTGATCTCCCCGACGAGCTCTTCAATCAGGTCTTCCAGGGTCACGAGTCCCGCGATGCCGCCGTATTCGTCGACCACCATCGCGAAGTGGTTCGATTCCCGCTGCATGCGGCGCAGCAGCTCGTCGGCCGCAAGCGACTCGGGCACGAACGTTGCGGGCCGCGCGACACCCTCGGCGGTGAGCGTCGACGTCGGGTGTTCGAGCACGTGACGCGCGAGATCTTTCTGATAGGCGATGCCTCGAATATCGTCGCTGTCTCGGCCGACGATCGGTGCGCGCGAGATCCCGACCTTCAGCAGTTCTCCGAGTGCCTCGCTCGCGGTCGCGTCGGCGTCGACCGTGATCATGTCGGTGCGCGCAACCATGACCTCGCGCACGAGCCGGTCCGAAAAATCGAACACGGAGTGAATGAGCTCACGATCATCCTCGTCGAGCACCTCTTGCTCGGCCGCGGCGTCGACCATCGACAGCAGCTGTTCCTCGCTCGAAACCGTCGCGCCGCGGTGCCCACTCGACGGTGTCACGATGTCGCCAAGCGCGCCGAGCAGGTCGCTCACTGGCCCGATCGTGACGCGACACGCGCGCGCGAGCCACCCGAGATACCGCAGCGTCTGCTTCGGGTGCGTTCGGCCGATCGAGCGTGGCGCTGAGCCGGTGAACAGGATGTGCGCCGCGAGCATGACGATGGCTGCGATGAGGAACGCGAGCCAGGCCTCCGAGACAATTGACGTGAGCCACACCGAGATGAGCACGGTCGCGAGCGTCTCGGCCGAAATGCGGGCGAAACCCGTCGCCTCACGGTGCCCCGACATGTTCTCGCTGATCCGCAGCAGCCGCTCCGGCCGCGCGAGCCCCTCGGCCTCGTCGATGACGTCGCCGCGCGAGAGCACGGCAATCGCCGACTCGACGGCCGCAAGCAGCGCCGAGGCGATGATGAGCAGGATCGTCGCGATGACGACGAGGGCGGCGATCACGTTACGCGCGACCCCGCTGTCGTTTCCGCTCGTGCGCCGCGAACGCCGCGAGAATCTCGTCCTGCAGCGCGAACATGCGCTTGTGCTCCTCGGGCTCGGCGTGGTCGAACCCGAGCAGGTGCAGGATGCCGTGGGTCACGAGGAACCGAATCTCGTCCATCGTGGAGTGCCGGTTCACGATCGCCTGGGCGGCCGCCACCTCGGGGCAGACCACGATGTCGCCGAGCAGGCCCGGCGGGGTCTGGCGCTCGATCGAGCCCGGACGCAGCTCATCCATCGGGAAGCTCAGCACGTCGGTCGGGCCCGGCTCGTCCATCCACTGCACGTGGAGTTCTTCCATCATGGCCACGTCGGCAAAGACGATGCTCAGCTCGGCGTCGGGATGCACGCGCACAAAGTCGAGCGCGAAGGTCGCGAGCCCGAGTACCTGCGCCTCGTCGACGTCGTACCCCGACTCGTTGTTGATCTCGATGCTCATCGTGACTGCTCCTGGTTGCGTTCGAACTCGTCATAGGCGTCGACAATGCGGGCGACCAGGCTGTGTCGCACCACGTCGTCGCTCGTGAGCTCGGCGAAGTAGATATCCGGAAGGTTCCGCAGCACGCGGGAGGCGTGGCGCAGGCCCGAGCCGCCGCCTGGAAGGTCGACCTGGGTCACGTCGCCCGTGACGACGAGCTTCGAGCCGAAGCCGAGCCGCGTTAGGAACATCTTCATTTGTTCGTGCGTCGTGTTCTGTGCCTCGTCGAGAATCACGTAGGCGTCATTAAGGGTGCGACCGCGCATGTACGCGAGCGGCGCGACCTCGACCACGTTCTGGGCCATGAGCTTCACGACGAGGTCGGGGTCGAGCATGTCGCCGAGCGCGTCGAACAGTGGCCGCAGGTATGGGTCGATCTTGTCGTTGAGGGTGCCGGGGAGAAACCCCAGCCGCTCCCCCGCCTCAACGGCGGGTCGCGTCAGCACGATCTTGTTGATCTCGTTGCGCTGCAGCGCCTGCACGGCCTTCGCCATCGCGAGGTAGGTCTTGCCGGTACCGGCTGGGCCGATACCAAACGTCACCGTGTTGACGTCGATCGCGTCAACGTAGCGTTTCTGCCCGAGCGTCTTCGGCCGCACTGCGCGACCGCGGGCGTTCACGATCGCCTCGCCGTACACCTGCGTCGGCGACGACGAACTCGCGAGCATTTGCCCTGAGCGCGCGACCTCGTCGGGTTCGAGCGCGACGCCGGCCTGCGCGAGCGAGGCGAGCTCGCGCACGAGCTGTTCAGCGACCTCGACGTCGTCGTGATCGCCGCGCAGGTGCACCTCGTTGCCGCGCACGAGCACGGCGACGTTCGGATGCTCGGCCTCAATCGTCGTGAGGAGTCGGTCTCCCGGGCCGAGCAGGTGCACCATCGAGGCGCCCTCGATGACGACGGTACGTTCAGTTTGTGGCAAGTGAGGCTTCCTCCAGCCCGCCCGAGAGCACGTGGGCGTGCACATGAAATACGGTTTGCCCGGCCTTCGCACCGGAGTTGAAGATGAGTCGGAAATCACCGTCGCCGAGCTCGTTCGCGAGCCGCTCACCCGTCGCGACGATGTGGGCGAGCAAGTCGGGGTCGGCCGCCGCGAGCTCAACGACATTGCGGTACTGCGGGTCCTTCGGCACTACGAGCAGATGCAGCGGCGCCGCCGGCTTGATGTCCTTGAACGAAATCACGCGATCGTCCTCGTAGACAATGTCACTCGGAATCTCACGGTTGATGATGCGGGTGAAGATGCTGTCGGCCATGCTCGCGAGTCTACCGGCCGAGGGACGCGCGCCTACCAGCGCCCGAGCCTCGTGAGCAGGGTCGCGAGGGCTGCCGGGCCGGCGGTCGAAGTGCGTAGGACGTTCGTTCCCAGGCGGCACCGCACCGCACCGGCCTCCTCGAGCAGGGCGAACTCTGCCGCGTCGATGCCGCCCTCGGGCCCGACGACGAGGGCGAACGAGTCGGATCCCGTGAGGCTGAACTCGGTGAGCGTGCGTTCGGCGACCGGATCGAGCACGACGAGGGTGGTCGATTCGGCGAAACCGGCGAGCTGCTTCGTCGACACGACGTCGCGCACTTCGGGCACCCGCGCTCGCAGCGCCTGTTTGCTCGCCTCGCGGGCGATGGTCTGCCAGCGTGCCCGCTGTTTACGTTGCTTCTCGCCCTGCCACTTGACGACCGACCGCTGGGACTGCCAGGGCACGACCTCGTCGATGCCGAGCTCGACCGCCGCCTGCAGCGCGAGTTCGTCGCGCCCGCCCTTGGCGAGTGCCTGCACGAGCTGGATGCGCGGCGCCGGCTCGGGTTCGAGGAGCGCGTCGGTCTCGGCTCGCGCGGTGAAGCGGTCGCGGTCGGCCTCGAGCACGGTGGCGGCGACGCGCGTGCCGCGGCCGTCGAGCAGATCGATTCGCTCCCCCGCGCGCAGCCGTGCGACGCTGACCGCGTGACGCGCCTCTTCGCCCGTCACCTCGACGACGTCACCGGTGTGCACGTCGTCGAGGTGCTCGGCAAAGTAGGCGTGGGCCACTAGCGGCCGAACTTTCCGCGCAGGCGCGAGAAGAGGCCCGGCTCGTCGCGTAGAAGCTTCGGCTCCTGCGGATTCTTCTCGCGGTCGGCGAACTGCTTGAGCAGGTCGCGCTGCTTGTGGTCGAGCTTCGTCGGCGTGCGCACCTGCAGCGTCACCTCGAGGTCACCGCGGGCCGAGCTGCGCAGCCGCGTGACGCCGCGCCCGCGCAGGGTGATGACGTCGCCGGGCTGTGTACCGGCCGGGATCTCGAGGTCGATGTCGCCGTCAACGCCGGCGAGCTGTGTCGTGGTGCCGAAGATCGCGTCGATCATCGAGATTTCGACGCCGGCGAGCAGGTTGTCGCCGTCACGCGTGAACGTCTCGTCGTCACGCACGCGAATCTCGAGGTAGATGTCGCCGTAGGCGCCGCCGGCGGCGCCGGCCTCGCCCTGACCGGGCAGGTGCAGCCGCAACCCAGTGTCGACGCCCGCAGGAATGTCGACCGGCAGCGTCACCTGTGCGCGCACGCGCCCCTGCCCATGGCAGGTCTCGCACGGGTGCTCGATGACGGTGCCATACCCCTGGCACATCCCGCACGGGGTCGACGTGACAACGGGACCGAGCACCGAGCGCACCTGTCGCGTTACCTCGCCCGCGCCGCCACAGGCGGAACACGTCGTCGGCGAGGTACCGGGAGCACAGCAGTCGCCCTCACAGGTGCCGCAGCGCACGGCCGTGGCGACCTCAATATCGCGATGCGTGCCGAACACGACCTCCGCGAGGTCGAGGTCGACGCGCACGAGCGCATCCTGCCCTCGCTGTGCCCGAGAGCGTGGCCCGCGCCGGCTCCCGCCGCCGCCACCGAAGAACGCGTCGAAGATATCGCCGAAACCAAAGCCGCCTGCCGCCGGCTGGTCGCCGAGGTCGTACTGCTGGCGTCGCTGCGGGTCAGACAGGGTGTCGTAGGCCGCCGTGACGTCCTTGAACTTCTCGGCCGCTTCCGGCGACGGATTGACGTCGGGGTGGAGCTGGCGCGCAAGCTTGCGATACGCCTTCTTGATCTCTTCGGGGCTCGCCTCGCGGCTCACGCCGAGTGTGTCGTAATGGTCTGCCAAGACCTGTGCCTCCTGGTATGCATTCGATGAAGTTCGTGTGTGGTGACGCAGTCCACCTAGCGCGGCGCGTCGAAGATGCGCGAGAGGTATCTCGCGACGGCACGAATCGCCGCGATGTTGCGCTGGTAGTCCATGCGAGTTGGCCCGAGCAGCCCGAGTCGGGCTTCGCCGCTGCCGGAAGAGTAGCCCGCGGCGACGATACTAGTCTCCTCGAGCGCCGAACCGGGGTTCTCGTGACCGATCGAGACCGCCACCTCGCGAGCGTCGAGGTCGAGCTCGGCGACGAGGCGCACGAGCGCGACCTGCTCCTCGATCGCCTCAAGCACGGGGAAGATCGACGAGAAGTCGTGCTCGCTCAGCGCAAGGTTGGCAGCGCCGGCGATGATCAGCTTGTCATCGCGGTTCGCGAAGACCTGGCGCACGAGTGAGCCCAGCACGTGGGACGCCGCGTCGCCGAGTTCATCGTCAACGAGGTCGTCGTCGGCCGAAAGCTCACGCAGCTCGGCGGCCGCGTCTTCCAACCGCTTGCCGACGAGTCGCTCGTTCACGATGTCGCGTAGCCGCAAAAACTGCGTCTCGTCGGCTTCGTGTTCGAGGTCGACGATGCGCTGCTCAACTCGCCCCGAGTCGGTGATCAGCACGACGAGCAGCCGGCGCGGCGATAGCGCTACGAGCTCGATGCGATGAATCCGCGCCTCGAGCAGCGACGGGAGGTGTCCGATCGCGACCGAGCCGGTGAGCTGCGCGAGGCTGCGCACCGACCGGGTGAGGAGTTCCTCGGGGTCGATCGCACCCTCCATGAACTGCTCGATGGCGCGCTTCTGGGCCTGCGTGAGGGGACGCACGTCGGCGAGGTGGTCGACGAACAGGCGGTACCCCTTGTCGGTGGGCACGCGGCCCGAGGACGTGTGCGGGGCGACAATGAGATCGGCCTCCTCGAGGGCGGCCATGTCGTTCCGAATGGTCGCCGCAGACACGCCAAACTGATAGCGCTCCACCAACCGCTTCGAACCGACCGGCTCTCGCGTGGCGACGTAGTCGCCGATGATGGCGCGCAACACCTCTAGACTGCGTTCGCTCACCATGTCGCCCAGTTTACTTCGGCTCAGGCGAGCTCCCGGGCCACCACGTCGGCGAGGAGCCGACCCCGACGCGTGAGCCGCAATGTTCCCCGAATCGCGGACGGGCCGTCGATGAGCTCGGCGGCGATGAGTTCCGCGATACCGCGCCGTTCGCGCAGCTCCGAGAGGGGCAGGCCTTCGGCGAGGCGGCTGCGCAGCAGTACGCGTTCGGCGTAACGCTGATCGGACGTGAGTTCCTCCCGCGCCGCGGCGGGCGAGTTGCCGTCACGGAGCCTCGCGGCGTACGCCGCGGGATGCCTCACGTTCCAGAAGCGCGTGCCGTTCACGTGGCTGTGTGCGCCGGGGCCGAATCCCCACCAGTCGGTGTCGTGCCAGTACGCGAGGTTGTGCCGAGAGGGATGCTCGCCATCGAGCGACCAGTTCGAGATCTCGTACCAGCGGTAGCCCGCGGCACCGAGCAGGTCGTCGGCGAGCTCGTACATAGCGGCCTGGAGGTCGTCGTCGACCGGGCCCACCTCGCCGCGGCGAATCTGCCGCGCGAGTGCCGTCCCAGGTTCGACGATGAGTGCATATGCGGATATGTGGGTCGGTTCGAGGGCGATTGCCGCCTCGAGCGATGCCCGCCAGTCGTCGATCGTTTCGCCGGGCGTCCCGTAGATCAGGTCGACCGACGCCTCGAGGCCCACCCGCTTGGCCGCGGCGACCACCTCGGGCACGCGGGCCGGGTCGTGCGTCCGGTCGAGCGTGCGCAGCACGTGCGGCACCGCCGACTGCATGCCGAAGCTCACGCGGGTAAATCCGCCGTCGCGCAGTTGTGCAAGGTACGCCTCGTCCACCGAGTCAGGATTTGCCTCGGTTGTCACCTCGGCACCCTCGCGGATACCAAACGCGTCGCGAAGCCGGCCCAGCGTCGCGACAAGGTCGCTCGCGGGCAGCAGCGTCGGGGTTCCGCCGCCGAAAAATACCGTGTGCAGGGGTTCGTGGTGGCCCGCGCGGGCGAGAACGCCCGCCGCGAGCTCGATCTCGAGCGCCACCGCGTCGGCATAGCTCGACTGGCTCACGCCGCGCAACTCCTGCGCGGTGTACGTGTTGAAATCGCAGTAGCCACAGCGCACCCGACAGAACGGGATGTGCACGTACGCCCCGAACTGTCGGTCGGCGAGGCCGGTGGTTGCGGATTCGGGGAGGGCGCCGTCGCTCGGCACCGGATCTCCGTCGGGTAGAGCGCTAGGGGGCAACTCGACCGTTCGATTCGAACACCTCGGCCGTGATCGGCATGCGCTCAGCCCAGAGGGCTTCCATCTGCTCGGCACACAGCTCGATCTCGCGCTGCGGGAACGAGGGGAAGGTCGAACCATCGACCTTCCGTCGCAGCGACAGGAAGTTCATCAGGGATCGCGCGTTGACCGTGACATACATCGACGAGTAGATGTTCAGCGGCAACACCGTGCGGGCGACCTCGCGGGCAACCCCGGCGTCGAGCATCCGCTGGTAGCTCGCGTACGCGGCCTCCGACTGTGCCCGAACCTCACGCTGCACGAGCTCGACCTGCTCGGGCGTGCCGGAGTGGAACTCGTACTTACCTGGGCGGCCCTCCTGGCGCAGGTTCCGCTCCGGGGCGGGCACGTAGAACACGGGCTGAAGCTCGCGGTAGCGGCCCGATTCCTCGTTATAGCTCGCCATGCGGTGCCGCTGGAATTCGCGGAATACGAAGATCGGTGCCTGCACGTAGAAGGTGAAGGAGTTGTGTTCGAACGGCGTCCCGTGCCGGTCGCGCATGAGGTAATTGATAAGGCCGCGGTCGCGCTTTGCGAGTTCGTCGGCGCTCTCGGCCGCCTCGAGGCTCTGCTCCCCCTGCGTCGACACGCGAGCTGCGAACAGCACGTCTCGGTCGGCGCCCTGCGCGCGCACGAGTTCAACGGTTACGTCACTTCGGAATTCGATCGCGTCAGTCACCCGAATATCCTAGCTCTCGCGTTCCAACGAGATTGCCTGGCGGAGCGCCTTGCGAGCGCGCGCCGTGTCGCCTGAGGCGCGGTACGCGAGCCCAAGGAGTACCCAATTGCGCCACTGTTCGGGTGCCGCCTCGGTTTGGGCTTTCCAGACCTCAAAGTCGGCGTCGGCCGCAGCCCGCTCGGGGCGACCGCTGTTCTGCCGCGGCAGATTGTCTTCTGGCAGCTCGCCCGCCTCCGCCATTCGCTCGACGAGCCGGTTCGACTGCGCTACGAACTGCAGGTCGCGCACGACAAACAGAACTCCGACAATCGGGAAGACCGTGAGGGCAATGCCCATGATGATTCCCGCCACGTCGCCGCTCGTCACCAGCCCCCACACGAGCCCAGCGATCGCCACGACGTAGATCGCCATGAGGGCGACTAGCACATAGACGCCGATTTTCGCGCCGTTGGCACTTCGCATCCCGCTACCTGCCCGATTCCAGACCGAGCAGAGCATCGAGGCCGACCGTGAGGCCCCGAAGGTCGGGCGACTGTCGCAGCGCGAGTTCGATTCCGTGCGAGTACGCGCCCGGGCTCAGGGTCTCGTGCCGAATCGTCACGACCTCACCCACACCTCCAAGGATCACCTGCTGGTCGGCGACGACGCCGCGCAGACGCATCGAGTGCACGGGAATGCCGGCAACGACCTCGCCGCGCGCGGTCTGGTCGGCAAACGGCGGCTCGAGCGCGGTGTCTCGTGCTGCGGCGATCGCCTCGGCGGTGCGCACTGCGGTGCCCGACGGCGAGTCGATCTTGCGGTCGTGGTGCGCCTCGATCACCTCTATCGAGTCGAAGAAGCGCCCCGCAATTGCCGCGAGGTGCGTCGAGAGCACCGACCCCACCGAGAAGTTCGGCACGACGAGCACGCCGCGGTCGGCGGGAATTTCTCCCTCGAGCTCGGTAAGACGATCGGCGTTCCAGCCGCTCGTGCCGACGACTACGTTGAGCCCGTGTGCGAGCGCAAACGAAACGGCGCGCTCCGAGAACTCAAGATTCGTCACGTCGATGAGCACGTCAGCGCCCACCATCTCGTCGAGCGAAGAAGACGAGTCGAGCGCGGCGTGCAGTGCGAGCTCGTCGGTCGATTCGATGAGATCGACAATGACTCGGCCCATGCGGCCGGTCGCGCCGGTGACGGCGACGTTGATCGTCATGTGTGATGGGCTCCTCAGGTGCGGTGAGTTGCGGCGCAGGCTGCGACGCGATGCGTTGAGTTAGACGTTTGGCGTCCAGGGCATGCCGGTGCGCTGATGGTGCGGCAGGTGCGACATCGAGCCGAATAGGGTCAGCTCGTTGGGGCGGGTCGAGCGGATACGCACGATCGAGAGCGCGGTATTGCCACTTCGCAGAGTCAGCCAGCGCCATTTCGGCAGGTCGAGCGCGCCTGCGACGAGTGACCCGATGACGAAGTTGTGCGTGACCAGCAGCGTGTGCACGTCGCCGCGCTCGCGCGTGAAGTATGCCGCGCGGGCATCCTGCATCTGCGCCTCGCCGGCCTCCACCGTCTCGGCGTCGACGCCCGAGAAGAAACTGTCGTAGCCCTCCGGAGCGCCCTCCTTCGACGAGGGGATGCAGTCGAACAGCAGGTTCGACGGCTCGATCGCGGGGCCTTGCACGTACTCGTGGAGGATGTCGGAGGTCTCGAGCGCGCGGTCGAGCGGCGAGGTAAACGCGCGGTCGAACGGCACCTCGCGCAGGCGCGCGCCGAGCGCGTGTGCCTGGGCGCGGCCGCGCTCCGAGAGTGGGCCGTCGTTGACGCCGAACTCCGCGTCGCGCTGCTCGCCGTGACGCACGAGGTACAGGAAGTGACTCATACGAGTGCCTCCAACTCTTCGCGGGCCGCCTTCGTTACCGGCCCGATAGTTTCTGCGGTCAGGCGGCCGAGCAGGAGGCCCGCGAGCCCCCGCACGTCCTCGGCGGTGACCTCAGTGAGCCGCGCAACCGAAGTGTCGAGGTCGATGAACTCGCCGAGCACGAGGTCGGCCCGGGCGAGTCGGTTCATGCGGGAGTGCATCGACTCGAGCGCGAGGGCGCCGCCGCCTGCCGCGGACGTCTTCGCATCGGCAAGTTCTGCGTCGGTCACACCTTCGCTCGCGATGCGCTCGAGCTCACCGCGAATCACCCGAATCGCTTCCGCCGCCTTCTCGGGCAGGCACGCAAGGTTCACTCCGGTGATGCCGGCGTCGGCGTGGCTCGCGGCGAACGAGTACACCGAGTACACGAGGCCGCGGCGTTCGCGCACCTCATGGAAGAGGCGAGACGACATGCCACCGCCGAGGATGTGGTGCAGCAGCCCGAATGCGTGTCGGCGTGGGTCACCCGCGGCGAGGCCGGCGGTGGCGAGGATGAGGTTGGTCTGTTCGAGCGGGCGCTCGAGCATCTCGAGCGGCTGTCGACGGGCAATCTCGAGCCCAGGGTCGGCCTCGCGGCGCGCAACGGGCGCGCGCTCGGTGTCGAGGTTCCATCCGCCCGCACGCAGCCCCGCCTCGAGCCGCTCGAGGGCCGCCTCGTGGTCGACACGACCCGCGATCGCGACAACGAGCGTCGATGGCCGGTAGTTGCGACGATAGAACTCCCAGACCTCGTCGCGCAGCGACGCCTGGATCGACTCCGGCGTGCCGGCGATTGGGCGGGCGAGCGCGTGGTCACCGAAGTAGTTCTCGTAGAAGCGTTCCCAGAGCACGTCGACGGGGTCGTCTTCACTCATGGCGATCTCTTCGAGAATCACGCCCCGCTCAAGCTCGAACTCTCCGGGGTCGAGCAGCGAACCGGTAAGCATGTCACTGAGCACGTCGATCCCCATGCCGAGGTCTTCCGCCCGCACCCGCGCGTGATACACCGTCTGCTCCCGCGAAGTCGCGGCGTTGAAATCACCGCCGACGCGTTCAAATTCCAGCGCGATCGTGCGGGCATCCCGCGTCGGGGTGCCTTTGAACAACAGATGTTCAAGGAAGTGGCTCGAGCCGTACTCGCGGTCGCGCTCGTCGCGCGACCCGAGCGGTACGTAACAGCCGATCGAGACCGAAGCCGCTCCCGGCACATCCTCGGTAATGAGTCGCACCCCGCTCGGTAGCACGGTTCGCCGCAGCCGCGCTCCCCCGGAAATCTCTTCGTCGAGGTTGGGAAGTGTGAGCGGCAACGGAACGGGTGCAGACATATCGACCCGAGTTTACCGGAACGGCCGAGGGGCCCGCGCAACGCGCGGACCCCTCGGTCGGTTGAACGAGATTACTACTCGACGTCGGCGTCGGCATCGGCCTCGTCTGCGCCGTCACCCTCTTCGAGCACGGGCTCGAGCGAGAGCTTGCCGCGGTCGTCGACCTTGGTGATCTTCACGAGCACCTTCTGGCCAACCGAGAGCACGTCTTCGACGTTCTCAACGCGCTTGCCGCCGACGAGCTTGCGCACCTCGGAGATGTGGAGCAGGCCGTCCTTGCCCGGCAGCAGCGAGACGAACGCGCCGAAGCTCGCGAGCTTGACGACGGTACCGAGGTACTGCTCGCCGACCTCGGGAACCTGCGGGTTCGCGATCGCGTTGATCTGCGCACGGGCGGCCTCGGCTGAGGGGCCGTCGGTCGCGCCGATGAACACGGTGCCGTTGTCTTCGATCGAGATGTCGGCGCCGGTGTCTTCCTGAATCTGGTTGATCACCTTGCCCTTGGGGCCGATGACCTCACCGATCTTGTCGACGGGGATCTGCACCGAGATGATGCGCGGCGCGGTGGCCGCCATCTCGTCGGGCTCCGAGATCACTGCGGTGATTGCCTCGTTGAGGATCTTGATGCGGGCGTCGTGTGCCTGCTGCAGTGCCGCGTCGAGCACCTCCGAGGGGATGCCGTCGAGCTTCGTGTCGAGCTGCAGCGCCGTGATGAACTCCGACGTACCGGCGACCTTGAAGTCCATGTCGCCGAGTGCGTCTTCGGCACCGAGGATGTCGGTGAGTGCCTGGTACTTCATCTCGCCGTCGACCTCGGCCGACACGAGGCCCATGGCGATGCCGGCGACGGGTGCGCGCAGCGGCACGCCCGCATTGAGCAGCGAGAGCGTCGAGGCGCAGACCGAGCCCATCGACGTCGAGCCGTTCGAGCCGAGCGCCTCCGAGACCTGGCGGATCGCGTAGGGGAACTCCTCACGGGTCGGCAGCACGGCGAGCAGCGCCTTCTCGGCGAGGTTTCCGTGGCCGATCTCGCGGCGCTTCGGCGACCCGACGCGACCGGTCTCGCCGGTCGAGTAGGGCGGGAAGTTGTAGTGGTGCATGTAGCGCTTCGAATCGATCGGGCTGAGCGAGTCGATCTGCTGCTCCATCTTGAGCATGTTTAGCGTCGTGACGCCGAGAATCTGCGTCTCGCCGCGCTGGAAGATCGCCGAGCCGTGCACGCGCGGCACAACCTCTACCTCGGCGTCGAGCTGGCGGATGTCGGCGACACCGCGGCCGTCGATGCGCTCGCCGGTCGTCAGCACGCGGCCGCGCACGACGTCCTTCGTTACCGACTTGTAGGCACCCGACACCTGGCCGAGCGCCGACTCCTCGAGCTCGCCAGCCTCGACCTTCGCGGCGACGACCTCGGTGACGCGAGCCTTGAGCTCATCGTCGGCGGTCTGACGCTCGATCTTGTCGGCGATCTGGTAGACGCGGCCGAGCTCGTCCTTTGCCTCGGCCTCGACGATCGCGCGAACCTCTTCGGAGTACGCGGGGAAGGTCGGGTATTCCTTCGTCTGCTTGTTCACCTGGTCGGCAACCGACTGCTGCGCCTTGATGAGCTGCGTGATGAACGGCTTCGATGCCTCGAGGCCACCGGCAACGACCGCCTCGTCGGGCTTGCGCGCGCCAGCCTGGATAAGCTCCCACGCGTGGTCGGGCGCCTGCGCCTCAACCATCATGACGGCGATGTCTTCGCTGCCGTCGGCCTTCGTGATGAGGCGGCCCGCGACCGTCAGCTCGAACGTCGCCTGCAGCTGCTGCGAGTAGGTCGGGAACGCGACCCACTGGCCGTCGATGAGCACGATGCGCACCGCGCCGATGGGGCCCGAGAACGGCACGCCCGAGATCTGCGACGACATCGATGCCGCGTTCACGGCGAGCACGTCATAGGTCTCGTCGGGCGCGATCGAGAGCACCGTCACGACGATCTGCACCTCGTTGCGGAGGCCGTCGACGAACGACGGACGCATCGGGCGGTCGATAAGGCGGCAGGCAAGAATCGCCTCGGTCGAGGGGCGGCCCTCACGGCGGAAGAACGAGCCGGGGATCGCGCCCTTGGCGTACGAGCGCTCCTCGACGTCAACCGTCAGCGGGAAGAAGTCGAAGTGCTCCTTCGGGTGCTTAGAGATGCTCGTGGCGCTGAGCAGCATGGTCTCGTCGTCGAGGTACGCGACGGCCGAACCCTGCGACTGCTGCGCGAGACGACCCGTCTCGAAGCGAATCTTGCGAGTGCCGAACTTTCCGTTATCGATGACGGTTTCGGCGAATTTGATTTCGGGACCCTCCACAGGTCTCCTCCTTTGTGTCGCTCGCACGCACACAACACCTGTCGAGACTCCCTCGGCTGACCATCAGTAGTCGCGATCCGGCTGGGCGCTCGAGGCACGTCCGGCTCGTCACCACCGACAATCAGCAATGCTGAGTCGCGTGCGAATTGGTACGAACTTGCCCAGCCTACCAGCGCCCGCCTGACGGGCGGCTATTTGGCCGCCGCGTCGAGCGCTGCCGTGAGGTCGGCAATGAGGTCTTCGACGGGCTCGATGCCGATCGAGAACCGGAGCAGGCCATCAGTGATTCCTGCGGCCGCCTGCGCCTCGGGGGTCATCGATGCGTGGGTCATCGTCGCGGGGTGTGCGACGAGCGACTCGGTACCACCGAGCGACTCGGCGAGCGAGAACAACTCGACCGCGTCGAGGAAGCTGCGAACGGCAGCCTCACCGCCGGCGAGCTCGATTGAGAACATCGCGCCGAACCCGCTCTGCTGCTTCTTAGCGATCTCGTGGCCGGGGTGGTCGGGCAAGCCCGGGAAGTTGAGCTGCTTGACGGCGGGGTGCGACTTGACGGCCTCGACCACGCGGAGCGTGTTCTCTTGGTGACGCTCGAACCGCACCTCGAGGGTGCGCAGTCCGCGAATCACAAGGTAGGAGTCAGCCGGGCTCGCCGTGAGCCCGAGCACGTTACCCCACCAGTCGAACTGCTCGGCGAGCTCGGCGGTCTTGCCGACCACGGCACCCTGCACGACATCGGAGTGCCCATTGAGGTACTTCGTCACCGAGTGCACGACGACGTCGGCGCCGAGCTCGAAGGGGCGCTGTGCCAGGGGCGTGAGGAACGTGTTGTCGACAACGACGAGCGCGTCGCCCGCGTGCGCCGCGTCTGCGATTGCCTGCACGTCGGTAACGCGAAGGAGGGGGTTCGACGGCGTCTCGAGCCACACGACGCGCGGCTCGAGTTCTGCGATTCGCGCCTTCGCTGCCTCGGTGTCGGTGAAATCGACCGGCTCGAACCGGTAGAGGCCCTTCGCGCCGAGCTGCTCAAAGAGGCGCCAGCTGCCGCCATAACAGTCGTGCGGATACGCGACAACGTCGCCCGGGCGCAGGAGCGCGAGCGTTACGAGGGTGACCGCACCCATACCGGTCGCGACGACGGTCGCGCCCGCACCGCCCTCGAGCTCGGCAATCGCCTCACCGAGGAGGGCCCGCGTCGGGTTCCCCGAGCGGGTGTAGTCGAACTGGCGCGGCTCTCCGAACTTCGCGAACGTGTAGTTCGTCGAGAGGTACACGGGAGGAACGACCGCGCCCTGCGCGGTGTCCGACTCGATACCGGCTCGGGTTGCACGGGTAAGGCTCGAAAACTCGGTCATGATGCTCCTGAAAACGACGACTGCTGGTCGCAACCCTAACTACGCGCCCGAGCCCCGCTCGACGTGGACGACGCATTGCGTCACACGCCAGCGAACGGACCCGACCCCTCCCCCTCGTCGGAGAGCACTCGCGGCGAACCGACGAGCTTCGGATCGGGCTGCACGGCGACCGATCGGTCTTTGCCCGGATACTCGAACTGCGCGAGCACGAATCGCATCGCCTCGAGCCGGGCTCGTTTCTTGTCATTGGACTTGATGACGGTCCAGGGCGACTCGGCCGTGTCGGTGTAGAAGAACATCGCCTCTTTCGCTGCCGTGTACTCGTCCCACTTGTCGAGGGACGCGAGGTCGGTCGGTGAAAGCTTCCACTGCCGCACTGGGTCGTCACGGCGCGCGGCAAAGCGCGCGAGCTGTTCCGCGCGGCCAACCGAGAACCAAAACTTGACGAGGTGAATGCCGCTATTCACGAGCATCCGCTCGAACTCCGGCGCAGACCGGGTGAACTCGAGATACTGCGTTGGTGTGCAGTACCCCATGACGCGTTCAACGCCTGCCCGGTTGTACCAAGAACGGTCGAAGAGCACGATCTCACCTGCGGAGGGAAGATGCTCAACGTAGCGCTGGAAGTACCACTGCGTTGACTCCTTCTCGGTCGGTTTCTCGAGCGCGACCGTCCGCGCGCCACGTGGGTTGAGGTGCTCCATGAACCGCTTAATCGCGCCGCCCTTGCCCGCGGCATCACGCCCCTCGAATAGGATGACGACTTTCTCCCCCGATTCCTTGACCCAGGTCTGCAGCTTGAGCAACTCGATCTGCAGCAGCCGCTTCTGTCGTTCGTAGACCGCGCGCGTGAGCTTGCGACTGTACGGATACCCCTGCTTCCATGCGTCATCGCTGACCAAGTGCTGCTCGGCAAGCTCGGCAAACTCATCGCCCGCGGGTGAGGTCTCTGGCACGCCGGCCCGGTTGAGCCGATACGTGCGCGACTTCGACGACTTGGTTGCTGGCGACGCGGCCTTGCGTGCCTTCTCCTGCGTGGTCTTCGTTGGGTCACTCATGGGGTTTCCTCGGCGTCGTGCGGAGCGAATGGGGAGACGGATTCAGAATACGGGCAGGCGCGCGCCGATGCGCCCGCCGGCCATTGCTGGAAAATCACCTGTGCCCCGTGTCTACACGACACGGGGCACAGGTACACGTGCTTCGGCTACGCCGAGCGGCGCAAGGCTATCGGCGCAGGCCGAGGCGCTCGATGAGCGCACGGTAACGCTCGATGTCGACGTCGGTCAGGTACTTGAGCAGACGACGACGCTGACCCACGAGCAGCAGGAGGCCACGACGCGAGTGGTAGTCGTGCTTGTGCTGCTTGAGGTGCTCGGTGAGCTCGGTGATGCGTGCGCTCAGCAGCGCAACCTGCACCTCGGGGCTCCCGGTGTCGCCCTCGTGCGTGGCGTACTCGGCGATGATCGACTGCTTCTTTTCTGCGTTCAGTGCCATTGGCGTTGAGCCCCTTTCGTTCGCTGCGCGGCGTCACTCGGTGAGTTTGAGTGACTCTCTGGATCCGCGGCCGGTTTCACGGCAACCTGGAAATGTTAGCACGACGGGGCCCTGCGCGGGGGCTACTTTGCGCCGAGCAGGTCAATCACGAAGATCAGCGTGCGCCCCGAGAGCGGGTGTCCCTGGCCAGCCTCGCCGTACGCGAGCGACGGCGGCACGGTGAGCTTCCGTCGGCCGCCGACCTTCATGCCCGGAATGCCGAGCTGCCAGCCCTTCACGAGCATGGCGAGGGGGAACTCGATCGACTGGCCGCGCGACCACGACGAGTCGAACTCGTCACCCGACTCGTAGTCGACGCCGAGGTAGTGCACCTCAACGGTTCCGCCGGCCTGCGCCTCTGCACCGTCGCCGACGACGATGTCTTCAATCTCGAGCTCGGTGGGAGCCGGGCCTTCAGGGAATTCGATTTCGGGCTTGCTGAGTTCAGTCATGCCTTCGATCGAACCATATCTTGCAGGTCTTTTCTGTCACGGCGAGTCACGGCGAGCAGCGTCTTTTCGATCGAGCGACGATGCGGGTCGCGCTTGTCGATCGACGCGTGCTCGCGCGCGAACGCGAGTTTGGTCGCATCCTCGACAAAGTTCTTCATCGCCCGACCCTGCTCGGGCGACTGCTGCCGCGCCCAGTGAATTGCCTTCTTGCGAAGCTCCCAGTTCGTGATCATTTCGACCTCTGATGAGGTGAACCACCCCGCGCGTCGGTACTCGTCAAGCCGGTTTCGGATCACCTGTCGGTCGCGATGCTGCAGCTGCATCAGCAGCCAGCCGAACACGAGGAAGAGCGGGAGCTGGAACACTCCGTACGAGATGATCCACGCGAACGGGTTCGATGTGTCGACGCCGATGAGTGGCAGCAGGTAGATGCTCGCGCCGTTCCAGAACGCGTGCAGACCAACCGCCATGATCAACCCGGCCACGCCCGCGACCGCGAACTGCAACACGCTGCGCTGCTGTGCCGCCCATCCCAGGGCGAGCCCGATGACGCCCGTGAACATCACGTGCGCAAAGGGCGAGAGAATTCCCCGCACAACGAGCAGCCAGACGAAGTCGAGGCCCGTCGAGCCCGACGAGGCGAAGTACACGATGTTTTCGGTGAACGCGAACCCTGCACCGATGACAGCGGCATAGACGAAACCGTCGAGCGGGCCGTTAACCTCCCGCCACGCGATGATGAGCAGCACGGCGACACCGATCCCCTTCACGAGCTCTTCGACGAGGGGCCCCTGCAAGAGAATCGACCACGCGGCGAGCCCGACCGAGTCACGCGCGTACGTGCTCGTCACCTCGAGCAGGAAGTTGCCAACCGTGAGGGTGCCGAGAATCGAGGCGCCGGCGCCGTACACGAAGCACAGAATGAGCAGGATGGGCGGCTCGGGTTCCCAGCGGTCGAGGAAATGCACCGCGACGATGACGATGGTGAGTGGGATGAGCGCCGGAATCGCCATCACGATCGCCGAGAGTTGCCAGTTGACGAGGAGCCAGCCGACGGCGATCAGGCCGAGCGTGAGCACGATCGACAGCACGAGCATCCAGACGAATGGACCCCGGCGGTCACGCGGGAGCCGCAGTGGCACTTTGGTCGTTCCGCCAGCGGCCGCGGGGAGGTCTTTCGTAGGCATCCGCCCAGCGTAGTTGCTCCCCCGCCGGGTAGATTGAAGAACATGAAGCGTGCCATGTTTGTCGTCGGAGCTGCCCTCGGATTCGTGCTCGGCGCCCGCGCCGGTCGCGGTCGCTACGAGCAGATCAAGTCGACTGCGCAGACGGTCGCCGACTCCCCCGCCGCGAAGAACACCGTCGGCGCCGCACAGCAGGGACTCGACGTCGCGGTCGACGCGCTCCACCGAGCGACGGGCCGGGTGACCGAGACGTCGCGCGAGATCCCGGCGCGCATTGTGCACACCACGGAGTCGCTCCGCAGCGAGATCAACTCTCGCGCCGAGTCACTGCGCCAGGAGATCACCGAGGCGAACGAGCGCACGCGACAGCGCCAGGCCGAGACGGTGCTGAGCGCTGGCGATCTGCGCGACGGTGCCCTCGACGACCTCGGCGATAACGACGACGACGCCATGCTCGATGAGCATGGCGCCGACGATCGCAACCTGAACGAGTAATCGCCCTAGTTCGCGGGCTCCTGAATGTGGCCCGCGAGCTGCTTCGGGTCGAGCGAATCGATGCGGCGCTCCTGCTCCGCGATCTCCTCGGCCGTGAGCGAGCCGACGCTGGTCGGCTCGGGGAACTTGCCCGCGAGCGCCTCGGGCTGCAGCAGCTGGGTGACCCGCTCACGGTCGAGCAGCCCCTCGGCAACGACGAGGTCGGCGACGTTCTCGTGGCTCGCGAGCGCCTGCTTCGCGATCTTCGAGGCGGCGGCGTAGCCGATCACGGGGTTGAGCGCGGTGATGAGGCCGACCGACGCGGCCACCTGCGCCTCGGTCTTGTCTGCGTTGGCGGTGATTCCCGCGATGCAGTTGACCCGGAGTGTGCGCATCGCGCGGCGCAGCCACGTCGAGTTCTGCATGATCGTGTGCATCATGACCGGTTCGAATGCGTTGAGCTGCAGCTGGCCCGCCTCGGAGGCGAACGCGACGGTGACGTCGGAGCCCGCGATGACGAACGCGACCTGGCTCACGGCTTCGGGGATCACGGGGTTGACCTTGCCCGGCATGATCGACGAGCCCGCCTGGCGTGCGGGCAGGTTGATCTCGCCGAGACCGGCCTGCGGGCCCGACGACAGTAGACGCAGGTCGTTACAGATCTTCGAGAGCTTCATCGCGGCACGCTTCATGACACTCGAGAGCGACATGAACACGCCCGTGTCGCTCGTCGCCTCGATGAGGTCGGTCGCGGTCACGAGGTTGTCGTACCCGGTGATCTCGCGCAAGTGGTTCATGATCGTCGCCGGGTATTCGGCGGGCGCGTTGATCCGCGTGCCGATCGCGGTCGCGCCGAGGTTGAGCTCGAGCAGCAGCGGCTCGACGTCCTTCAGGCGCTGGATGTCCTCGCCGACGGTGGTCGCGAAGCCGTGGAACTCCTGGCCGAGGGTCATCGGCACGGCGTCCTGCATCTGCGTGCGCCCGACCTTGAGGATGCTCTTGAACTCGAACGCCTTCTTCATGATCGAGTCTTGCAGCAGCTCGTATTCGGCGATGAGGTTCTGCGTCGCGTGCACGAGGCCGAGTTTGACCGCCGACGGGTACGTGTCGTTGGTCGACTGCGAGGCGTTGACGTGGTCGTTCGGCGAGATGTACTCGTAATCGCCAAACGCGCGGCCCGCGAGCTCAAGCGCGCGGTTCGCGATGACCTCGTTGACGTTCATGTTCGAGCTCGTGCCCGCGCCGCCCTGAATCACGCCGACGATGAACTGGTCGTGCAGCTTGCCGTCGATGACGTCCTGGCAGGCGCGGTCGATGAGCTCTGCGCGCTCGGCATCGAGCACGCCGATGTCTCGGTTCGCGCGCGCGGCCGCCTGCTTCACCTGCGCAAAGGCGACGAGGAAGTCGGGATACACGCTGATCTGTCGCCGGGCAATGTCGAAGTTCTCGACCGCGCGGGCGGTGTTCACGCCCCAGTAGGCGTCGGCGGGAATCTGGATCTCGCCGATCGAGTCGCGTTCGATGCGGAACTGGTCAGACGTTGACAATGTGCACTCACCTTCGTTGCGTTGTGGCTCCGATGCCTTCGGCTACAAGCATAGGGTGAAGGGCATTCGTTTTAGCAACCCTGTCGGACAACTTGCCCTCTGACCAAAGTTCTCGGTGCAAAAACGCCCGTCAGTTACGCATCGCTCCCCTGCTGGAAGGCCCGCAGGCGTTCAAGCAGCATGTTCACAATCGCCTCGACCTGGATGCTGTCGCTCGCGGTCTCGCCCTCGTCGCTTCCTTCGAGCGCACGCGCCGCGAGGCCCTGCTTCGCGTCGATGAGCTCGGCGACGTGCGCGTCGACCGTCTGCGAGGCGATGATGCGCCACGCGGTGACCGGGATCTCCTGGCCGATGCGGTGCACTCGGTCGATGGCCTGCGTCTGCTCGGCCGCGGTCCAGCTCAGCTCGGCGAGCACCACGTCGCTTGCGACCTGCAGGTTGATGCCGACGCCCGCGGCCATGAGCGAGCACACGATGACGCCAACCTCGGGGTCGTGCTGGAACGCATCGATCGCCCGGTCGCGCTGCGCCGTGGTTTGATCGCCGCGAATGTGCACTGTCTTGATGCCCTCGGCCGCGAACACCTCTTCGGCCCGGTCCATCGCTTCGATGTGCTTCGCGAAGAACACGACCTTGCCGGCCGAGTGCGCGAGCTGCGCCGTGTATTCGGCGGCGAGGCGCGACTTCGCGATACCGATGCGGTGGAGCATCGAGAAGATCGAGTCGCCGGCGCTCGAGGCCTTCGATTCCTCGACTTCCTGCCTGGCGAGCAGGCGAATTCGCTCCTCGTCGATCGTCGTGGCCGGCAGCTGCGCGGCCGTAAGCATCCGGGCGTAGCGGGCGAGCAAGCGGTCGATGAGCAACCGCTCGGCGCGGCGAATCGACGCGCCCTCTTCGGTGTCGAGCTCGACGGGCATATCGACGATGCGCTTCGAGGGCATCGACTTCGCGACGTCGACCTTGCGGCGACGCACGATGCCGAGGTCGATCACCGCACGACGGGCTGCTGCGGCGAAGCCCGGGTCGCTCGGCACGAGCCCGGTCTCGTCGAGCGCGTCGAGCAGCACCGGTGTCGGCTTGCCGTCTTTGAGCCAGCCGAGGAACTGCCAGATCGTGCGGAAGTCGTCGACGTCGTTGATGAGTGGCGTACCGGTGAGCGCCATCAAGAGCGGGTCGTGGCCGCGCACCCGGTCTCGCACGAGATCCGCGAGCTGCAGAACGAGCCGCGAACGCTGCGAGGTGGGGTTCTTGATGAAGTGCGCCTCGTCGACAACGATGCCGCGCAGGCCGATGCGCTGCAGCCATCCGATGTGCCGGTCGAGAATCTCGTAGTTGACGATGAACACGTCGCTGAACGCATCGATGTCGTCACCATCGCCGCTGATGATCGTCGCGCGTCGGGTCGGCGTCCACTGCTTCACCTCGTGCGCCCAGTTCGTCTTCACGACGTTCGGCACGACGCACAGGAGCGGATACGCGTCTGCCACCGATGCGGAAAGTACAGCCTGAGCAGTCTTCCCGAGGCCGGGCTCGTCGGCCAGCAGGATCGAGCGCTGGCCAAGGCGCACCGCCTCGATGAGCTGCGCCTGGTGCGGCATGAGTTCGAGCGACGATGGCGAAACGCGGTCGAACCGCGGCGCGTCGGGCAGCTCCATCGAGGCGATGCCGCCGCCGGCGCCGGTCGCAAATGCCTTGAGCAGTGGGCCAGTGAGCTCCCAGTTTCGCAGCTGGCTGTAGTGCTGGCCCGCCGGGCGCAGGTTCGCGAGGTTGGGCGATAGGAACGGGTTCGAGCGCACACGCGCCTTCACGCTCGTCGGCAGCACCTGCCGCTCGCGGATGTTCTCGGGCAGCAACACCTGCTGCGTCGGCTGCTCGGGCACGACCTCCCGGTCGACCACCATCTCGACGCCGCCGGCGAAGAGCATCTGCTTGCGCAGGTCGCGCGCCTGCTGCGTCGTTGGCGCATCGGCCTTGAGCAGCTGCATCAGCGACGTGTCGTACACGGCCGTCTTCGCGAGAATCGCGCCGAGGCCCTCGAGCCGCTTCAGCGACTCGGCCCGCTCCCCCGCCGAAATGCTCTGATCCTCCTTGAGCCGAGCCCGCTCCTCACGCATGAGGAGCCCAACCACCTGAAACTTCGTGCGCATAGACGGCGACATGCTGCCGCGCTTCGCGGCCGATTCAACCTCGCGTGCCGCCTTCGCGAGCTGCGGAATCACGCCCGTGTTGTCGGCCTTCGAGCGGCGACGACGGCTTGCCTGGGCATTCATGTGCGTGTGCGACTTCGGCGACATGCGCCTCCTTCAACAGGTGGAACTCCGAGCGACAATGGTCGACTCAAAGGTGACTTCAGAACGTCGGGGGCCGGGCGACGGAACATGCAGAGATCCGAATACGCGGGGCGTCGCGACCAGCTTACCCGAATCGCGCCCGCGCGACCCAGAGTCCAACTGACGGAGTGCCATAATTACCCGTGTGACGCCCAACCCACCCGAGCAGCCCGCCGCATCCGGACCCTACTCGCGCCCCGCAGCGCGCACGACGGGTGATTGGAGCGCGCATGTCGCGACCTCGATCGATCGGCTGGCCGACCTGCTCGAGGGACTAAACGAGGCGGAGTGGGAGGCGCCGAGCCTCTGCGAGGGCTGGCGGGTGCGCGACGTTGCCGGTCACGTGATTTGGCGACTCGGCGGCACGACGAGCGACATGGTCGGCTCGGGGTTCGCGACGCTCGCGCGCAAGGGCTTCAACTTCAATCGTGTCGTCGCTGACCTCGCACGCGAGCAGGCCGCGGCACCCACCGAGGTGCTCGTTGAGCAGTTGCGCGCAATCGCGACGAGCAAGCTCGCTGGCGATACTCGCGTCGGCATCATCGAACTCACCGAGGCGGTCGTCCACGCCTACGACGTCACCGAAGCGCTCGGGGTTCCGCTGCGCCTCAGCCCGCGGTCAACCGGTTCGGTCGCGCTCGCGCGCACAAAGATGCCGCTCGGCGGCAAGTCGGTGCGCATCGTGAAGCGGCGCGCACTTCGGGCGACGGATGCGCGCTGGCAGATCGGCACGGGCGAACCGCTCGATGCAACAGCGGGCCAAATCATCATGCACCTGTTCGGCCGACGCAGCCTGCCCGAGCACTGACGTCCCTTCGTCGCCGCGTTCCTAGATCATGTTCCAGGAGAGCATTGACTTCGCCGCGGCCCGTAGCTGGGCTTCGGGAAGCACGAGGCTATGCTCAACCGGGTCCAGCCGTCCCCAGCGCAGATGAAGTGTGACATCTCCGTCGACGAGGTCATGATCGAGGCCGAAGCCCAATGCAGCACGGTGACGGTATCGGTTCTCGGGCGTACCGTCCTCCCGATACAGGCGGGAGATCTTGGTCGTGCTGACCCAAACATCACGGGGGCGATGGATCGCAGATCCACATCGACAACGCGTCCTCATCGCCGATCTGCCTGGGCACGCGAGGAGGTCGCCGCTCAATGCGGCGCGACCCATCGCCTTCGGCCACTGCCCCGAAAAGGAACTCCACTCCGACAGGGGTCACCGAGAACGACGTACAGCGAAGCACCACACCCGGGCCCTCGGCCTTGAGATCCGGCACGTCCCGAACGAACGCGGGTAGCGTGGGTGACTCAAGATTGATCCAGGCGTGGATGTCCATGTCGAGATTCCGGGAATCGTCGCTCGTCATGTCGACCTCCCAAATTGGCCCAATTCCCGGCGCGCGGATCCGACGAACCGATCGATGATCTCGACTGATCGCTGCGAACCGCCAGTGTCAACATGCACCCGCAGCCGATCTAAGTGGCCGAGATCTGGCAGGGGCGCAGCGATTCGAAAGTTCGACTTGGTGCAGCCATGATGAGTTTGATTCCATCCTCCCCGTGCTTCGAAGAGCGAAACCTCAGGGCTTGACAACCAGATGGCGACCTCCACTTCAGCCGGAGCGGAATCTCGGCCATGACGAAACGGCCGCTCTACGCACTCGAGCACGACACCCGGCGCGAGGATCGCGTGGACCTCCGCGTGGAGATACGACTCGTCGATCGAAAAGGGACCGATCGAGATTGCCGCACGAGAATCACTCAGCACCAACGGGTACACGCCTGCAACAGGAACCGGCAGAAATGCGGAACTTTGATTCATGCCGACATTTCTACTTCAACAGCCCATACACCTGACGAAAAACGAGTCTGGATAGAGAAGCGATTGCCCGATCATCTCCCCAGTTTCCACCCAGCGGCCACCGAGGTCAGCGGTCCTACTCCGCGGCGAGGAGCTCTCGCGTACGCTCCACATCGAGATGCAGCTCGGCGACGAGGGCGGGCAGCGAGTCGAATCGCTCCATCGAACGGATGAAGTCGACGAGCTCGAGCGAAACGGTCTTGCCGTAGAGGTCAAAGCTCCGGTCGAGCACGTACGCCTCGATCTGCTTCTGCGGCACCCCCTCGAACGTCGGATTGTTCCCGACCGAGATCGCCGCGGGCAGCCGCTCGCCGTCGACGAGCATCCATCCCGCGTACACACCATCGGCCGGAACGTATCCCTCGACCGTTTCGGGGCCAAGATTCGCCGTCGGGAAGCCGAGCTCGCGCCCCCGTTTCGCGCCGTGCACGACCTCGCCGCGAATGACGTGGTGCCGGTCGAGCGCGGCGGTGACGGCGCGAACATTTCCGTGGTCGAGCAGCATCCGGATGCGCGAGGACGAGGCGCGGTGGTCCGTGCCGTCGGAGGTCTCGGGCACGACGACGGTGTCGAACCCGTCTCGCGCTCCTCGTGTGCGAAGGAACTCGACGTCGCCCGCACCGCGATGCCCGAAGCGGAAGTCACTCCCGAGCACGATCGCTTCCATACCGAGTTCGTCAACGAGGAAGTCAACAAACTGCTCCGGAGTGAGCTGCGAGAACTCGCGGGTGAACTGCACGACCACGACCGCGTCGATGCCGACTTCCTCGAGGAGTTCCTCTTTCTGCACGAGCGACACGAGCGGACGCGGCGCTCGCTCTGGCGCAAACAGCACCGCGGGATGCCGATCAAAGGTGACGACGACGGTCGAGCGACCCGACGCACTCGCGAGCTCACGAGCCCGGTCGATGAGCGCCCGGTGACCGCAGTGCACGCCGTCAAACTTTCCGATCGTGACGACTGACGGCCTCAACTCCTCGGGAAGCGAGTCGTGATTCGAGAGCACGATCATGCCGTCACCTCGCTCGGCGCACGGAGCCTCGACTGACGCAGCTGCGTTTCAAGGTACGAGAATCCGACGAGAGGGAGCACGAGAGGAATATACAGGTATCCGCGTCCGAACCCACTCCAGACCGTCGCGGCGGGAAACAGCTCGGGGTCGAGTCCCGAGAGCACTCCGACACCAATGACCCCGGCAAACTCGAAGGTCAGCGCGATCCAAGCGATCAGGCGCCACACGCCCCCGCGGTGCGCGAGCGCGAGGGCCACGCCCGCGACGAGATACACGACGGCGGCGACCGCGCTCAGCGTGTACGCAAGCGGTGCCGCGTCAAACTCGCTGATGATCTGGTAGGTGCTCCGTCCGGTAGCGGCGAGAAACAGCACGACGTAAATGGCGACGAGAAATCGTGAGGCGCCCATTAGGCACCCCCGATGATCGATGCGGCGCCGACCCAGATCTGTTGCATCCGAATGACCATGACGGCGATGGCGAAGGCGGCGACCGCGAGCACGGCGTTCGACCACCGCACGCGTTCGATGATCGACCACACGATCGCCAGTGGCGGAATCAGCAGGGCGGCAATGAGATACATCCAGAACTCGAGGGCGTCGCCACGCACCGGATTGCCCGCCGCGGGAGCGATGAGCACCATGACCAGCTGCACCAGCAGGAGTACTTCGAGCAGTGCGACGGAACCAACCGTCAGGTCGTTCGGCTTGTGATCGCGAAATGCGGCCACGAGGCAGATGATGCCCCCCACGATGCCTATCCCGAGTTGTGCCCAGGCGTACCACTCGATCATGCGTCACCCTGCCGTTGCGGCATGTTCATGAGGATCTTCGTGACCCCATCTCGCACCTCGAAGAGGCCAACGAGTGTGCCACTGGTATCGATCGCCGCGATCGGGCCAACCAGTTCGGCAACCTCATCGGGGGCCTCGATCTTCCGACCGTTCCGGAGTGCCGCCGCGACCTCCTCCGAAGCTTCGTAGACGGCGAACTGGCGCGTGGCGACTTCCCCCGGCGACCGCAAGAACGACGCGAGGTCTGGGTCGGCGACGTCAGCAGCATCGTCGACCGAGTAGGGCCCGACTTCGAGCCGCCGTAGTGCCGAGAGGTGCGCACCGACGCCGAGTTCTTCGCCGAGATCGCGGGCGATGGCCCGCACGTACGTCCCAGAGGAGCAGGCGACGCGGAGTCGCACCTCGAGCGAGGCGGTCGCCCCTGCTTCAGCGTCTCCCCGATGAAACTCCGTTCCGAGCACCCGCAGCTCCGTGATCGTCACGGGTCGTGGTGCAAGCTGCACGTCTTCGCCGTCGCGGACTCTGCGATAGCTTCGCACGCCGTCGACCTTGATCGCACTGACGGCGCTCGGCACCTGGTTGATCGCGCCTCGCTGCGTCGCGAGCGCGGCCTCGAGCCGGTCGTAGGTGATCGCGCGAAGCGCGGATTCGTCGGCGACGCACTTGACCTCGCCCTCGGCATCCTCGGTGGTCGTGGTGCTGCCGAATCGCACCGTCGCTTCATAGACCTTGTCTTCACCGACGAGATACGTAAGCAGGCGGGTCGCGTCACCGACCCCGACGAGCATGAGCCCGGTCGCCATCGGGTCGAGTGTGCCCGCGTGGCCGACTTTTCGGGTGCCGAGCGCTCGCCGGGTGCGGGATACGAGATCGTGACTCGTGATACCGGCCGGCTTGTCGAGGAGCAGCAGCCCGTGCGGGCCATCGGTGCGAGGAGACATCCGCACAATTCTATGCCGCCGGCTGGCTAGGCTGGGACGATGCGTGTCTCGGTGATCGGAATCGGCGCGGTGGGCGGCGCGATTGCCGCCCTCCTCGACCGTGCCGGGCATTCGGTGCACGCGGTCGCCCGTGGACACACTCTTGCGGCAGTGCGCGAACACGGACTCCGTCTTGTTGGCGCCGCCGGGGAACACACCTCCCGAGTTTCGGTTGGACCTCGGGTCGACGACGAGGCCGAGGTCGTGCTGCTCGCCGTCCGAACGTTCCAGACCGAGCGCGCGCTCGAGGAACACGCCGACGCGATTGGCGATCGCCCGGTCATCGTGACGCAAAACGGCGTCCGCGGTCCGGAACGTGCCGCCAAAGCGCTCGGCCGCGATGCCGGCGTCTTCGGGCTGCTCACGACGTTTCCCGCGAGTGGGCTCGGGCCGGGGCGCGTTCGCCTTACCGGTCTCGGCAGCATGACGATCGCCCCAGTGCTCGCGGCGGATGCTCCGGCGGCGACCAGACTCGCGCACGTCCTCAACGCCGCACTGCCGACGCGGCCCGCAGACAATCTGCCCGGGCTGCTGTGGACGAAGCTGCTCCTCAACGAGGTCAATCCGCTCCCGGCCATTACCGGTTCGAGCGTGCAGTACACCGCGACCCATCCACTACTGTCGCCGATTCTCGCGCGGGCGCTCGAGGAGACCGTCGCGGTGATCGATGCGCAGCGCATCCGCCCCGCGCCCGTCGGCCGGCTCCATCCGGCGCACGTCACCGCGGTGCGTGAGGGGCGCGCGCTCGATATCGTTCGTGGTCGCCTCGGCCGCATGTTCGGGGTGTTTCCGAATCCCGCCTCAACCCTGCAGTCGATCCGACGCGGCGAACCGACCGAAATCGATGATCTGAGCGGCGAGGTCGTGCGCGTCGGTCACGACTTCGGTATTGCGACGCCGGTGAACGCCGCGCTCGTCAGCCTCGTCGAGCACGTCACGGCAACGCGTCGGTTTCTTCCCGCAGCCGAGTTAGCACGGGTGGTTGCGAGCGTGACGGGATGAGCCGTCACCAGCTATCAGAGCTCGTCGAGCGCGTCATCGACTGGTACGACCGCAACGCTCGCGAGTTTCCATGGCGGGAAACGAACTGCTCGCCCTGGGGGATCCTCGTGAGCGAGATCATGAGCCAGCAGACCCAGATGTCGCGGGTGCTGCCCAAGTGGCTCGAGTTTCTCGAGCGCTGGCCGACGCCAGCGGACTTCGCCGATGCGTCTGACGCCGACGCCATTCGAGCGTGGGATCGGCTCGGGTATCCGCGCCGTGCGATCCAGCTGCGTCGATGCGCGCAGGCAATCGTCGACGAGTGGGGCGGCGACGTGCCGCGGCACCGAGAAGACCTCCTCGCCCTACCAGGCATCGGCCCGTACACCTCAGCGGCGGTCGCCGCGTTTGCATTCGGCGAGGTCGTGCCCGTTGTGGATACCAACGTGCGGCGCGTGCTCGCGCGCACGCAACACGGCGACGAGTTCGCGTGGGCGCCGAATCACCGGCGAGACGACGCCGAGATGCTCGCGCTGCTGCCAGAGGATGAGGCCGCCGCGGCGAGCTGGAACGCCGGCGCCATGGAGCTTGGCGCGGTGATCTGCACCGCGCGTCGACCCGCGTGTGACGACTGCCCCGTGTCGGACCTGTGCGAGTGGAACCTCGCGGGGCGACCGCCCGGCGAGGCGCCACGCCGCCCGCAGCCGAAGTTCGAAGGCTCGGATCGGCAGGTGCGGGGGCGAATCATGGCCCTCCTCCGCGACGCAGAGGAGGGCGTTGCGCTCGACGAGATCGTCGCCGGTATCGGCGCGATCGATGCCGAGCCACGCGCCCGTGCGCTCCGGCTCGTCGACGACCTCGTGAGCGACGGCCTCGCAATGGCCGACGGCGAATTACGGCGGCTCCCCCACTAACGCCGCGCGGTTGTACCGACTGCGGAAACGGCCGTTCGCCCCGTGAAGCGGCAACCACCTGGGTTCCCGCAGCACGGGGCGAACTGCGCGGTTTTGGAGTTAGTCCTCCTCGCGGTACGGGTTCGACTCGCCGGCGAAGCCCTTGCCATCGCGTTCCGCGGCAAGCCGCGCATCCTCTTCCCGCGCCCGCTCGAGCAGGTCGTCAATGCGACCCGCGGTGTCGGGCAACGCGTCGAGCACGAACTCGAGCGAGGGCGTGAGCCGGACATTAAGGTTCCGGCCGACCTCGGAGCGCAGCATGCCGGTCGCGCTCTTCAGCGCTGCGCCGGTCTCGACACGCTCTTCTTCACTGCCGTAAACGGTGTAGAAGACGGTCGCGTGCTGGAGGTCGCCGGTCACTCGCACGTCGGTGATCGTGACGAACCCGAGCCGGGGGTCTTTGACCCCCCGCTCGAGCGCCTGCGCCACGAGCACCTTGATGCGGTCAGCGAGGCGAGCCGCGCGCGGGTTCTCAGCCACGGGGCTTCTCCACCATCTCGGTCGTCTCGATCTCGTCGCCGACCTGGATGTCGTTGAACTTACCGAGGCCGATACCGCACTCGTAGCCGTCGCGAACCTCGGTCACGTCGTCCTTGAACCGGCGCAGCGACTCGATCGCGAGGCCATCGGCCACGACAACACCCTCGCGGATGATGCGGGCCTTGGCGTTGCGCGTGATCGTGCCCGACTGCACGAGGCAGCCGGCGATGTTGCCGAACTTCGAGGAGCGGAAGATCTCGCGGATCTCCGCGACACCCGACTGGACTTCCTCGTATTCCGGCTCGAGCATGCCGGTGAGCGAACGCTCGACCGACTCGATCGCGTCGTAGATGACCGAGTAGAAGCGGATGTCGACGCCCTCGCGCAGGGCGGCCTGGCGGGCCTTCATGTCGGGTCGGACGTTGAAGCCGATGATCACCGCGTTGTCGATGGTCGCGAGGTTCACGTCGGACTCGCTGATCGCACCCACGCCACGGTGGATGATGCGCAGCTGCACCGAGTCGTCGACCTCGATCTTGAGGAGCGAGTCCTCGAGCGCCTCGACGGCACCCGAAACGTCACCCTTGATGATGAGGTTGAGCGACTGCACCTTGCCCTCTTCGAGCGCGCGGGTGAAGTCTTCGAGCGACATGCGCTTGCGAGCCTTCGCGAGCTGCGCGTTGCGTTCGACCGCCTCGCGCTTCTCGGCGATCTGCCGGGCCGTACGGTCGTCCTCGGTAACGAGGAACGTGTCGCCAGCGCGCGGCACCGAGCTGAGCCCCTGCACCTGCACGGGGCGCGACGGCTCTGCCGCCTCGACGCTTTCGCCGTTCTCGTCGAGCATCGCGCGAACGCGACCGTAGGCCGTGCCAGCAACGATCGAGTCGCCGACGCGCAGCGTTCCCGACTGGATCAGCACGGTGGCGACCGCACCGCGGCCCTTGTCGAGCTTCGCTTCGATCGCGGTACCGCGAGCGTCCTTGTTGGGGTTTGCCCGCAGGTCGAGCTCGGCGTCGGCGGTGAGCAGCACGGCGTCGATAACGTCGCGCACACCGTCGCCGGTCTTCGCCGACACGTTGACGAACATCGTGTCGCCGCCGTACTCCTCGGCAACAAGGTCGTACTCCGTGAGCTGCGCCCGCACCTTGTCGGGGTTCGCGCCCTCGGCGTCAATCTTGTTCACCGCGACGACGATCGGCACATCGGCCGCCTTCGCGTGGTTCAGCGCCTCAATCGTCTGCGGCATGATGCCGTCGTCAGCCGCAACCACGAGGATCGCAACGTCGGTGACGTTTGCACCGCGGGCACGCATTGCCGTGAAGGCCTCGTGACCCGGGGTGTCGATGAACGTAATGGCGCGTTCGACGCCGTCGTGTTCACCGGTGACCTGGTAGGCGCCAATGTGCTGCGTGATGCCGCCGGCCTCGCCGCCCTGCACATTGCTGCGACGAATCGCATCGAGCAGTCGGGTCTTACCGTGGTCGACGTGGCCCATGACGGTGACGACGGGAGGACGAACCTCGAGCTCGTCATCGGTCTCGGCCTCTTCTTCACCCTCGAGGTCGATGTCGAAGGCCTCGAGCAGCTCTCGGTCTTCGTCCTCGGGCGAAACGATCTCAATCTTGTAGCCAAGCTCGCCACCGAGGATCTCGAAGGTCGCCTCGTCGAGCGACTCCGTCGCCGTCGCCATCTCACCGAGGTGGAACAGTACGGTCACGAGGTCGCCGGGCGACGCATCAATCTTGTCGGCAAAGTCCGAGATCGAGGCACCACGACGCAGCCGGATGCGCGTCTCGCCATCACCGCGGGGAACCTTCACGCCGCCAATCGACGGCGCCTCCCGCATCTCAAATTCTGCCCGCTTCGTCCGCTTCGACTTGCGCGCCTTCGACTTGCCGCCACCGCGACCGAAGGCACCTGCCGTGCCACCGCGACCGCGGCCACCGGGGCCAGGACGACCGCCGCCACCGGCGGGACGCGGACCGCCAAAGCCGCCGCCGGGACGACCACCGCCACCGGCGCCGCCACCGCGACCGCGACCGCCGCCAGCGCCGCCACCGGCGTGCTGCGGACGCTCACCCGGAAGCACCCGGGGCTGACCGGGACGCGCGGGGCCCGCGGGCCCACGGCCTCCGACCGAGCCGGGCTTCGGCGCACCGGGGCGAGGACCGCCAGGACGCGGCGAGCCGCCCTTCGGGCTGAAGGGGTTGTTGCCCGGGCGCGGGCGCGCGCCCATCCCCTGCGACGAGGCGTAGGGGTTGTTCCCGGGCCGAGGTCCGCGGGGACGCGGGATGTTGTTGCCATCAGCGCCGCCGGGCTTCGGCGCGCCGGGCTTCGGTGCGGCAGCGCCGGGCTTGGCGCCCGGTCGTGCCTGCTGTGCCTGGTCACCCGAATCCTGCTGGTTCGGTGCAGGGGTCGGCGTCGGCGTAACCGCCGAGCGGGCAGCCGGCTTGGCCGCCGGGGCCTCGGTCGACTTTGCAGCCGGCTTCGCCGCGGGCTTCGCCGCCGCGCCGGGCTTCGGCCCAGGGGTCGAGGGACGAGCCGCGGGGCGGGCAGCGCCGGGCTTCGGGGCGTTCGAGCCCGAGGCAGGCTTGGGTGCGCCGGGCTTCGGCGCAGAGCCCTTCGACTCCGACGCTGCCGGTGCTGCAGACTCAGCGGAGCCACCGGCCTCGGCGCGACGCTTCAGTTCGTCGCGCAGTCGGCGAGCCACCGGGGGCTCGACGCTCGACGAGGCGGTCTTAACGAACTCGCCCATCTCTTGCAGGGTCGCGAGTGCGACCTTGGATTCGACGCCCATCTCGGCGGCGATCTCATGTACGCGTGGTTTTGCCACAGTTCTCCTCATCAGGGGGTCTACCCCCCGAGTGGGAGCAGACCAATTAGCGGTTGTGCCTCATCGCGAGCCACTCATGATTGGTCCATAGTCCGATCAACAACCTTTGCTGGTAGTTCTTCTAGGTACGCACGAAGCTCGGTTTCATCCAGCTCCCCGACCCGCAGCGCGCGTCGGAACTGCTTGCGGTCGAGGGCGTTCTGCACGCATCCGACCTGCGGATGCAGCCACGCGCCCCTGCCGGGAAGTGCACGATTCCGGTCGACCCGGAGCCGCGCATCCACCACGACAACTCTGATGAGTTGTTCTTGTGGGGCACGCACACGACAACCGATGCACGTTCGCA
This sequence comes from [Zimmermannella] faecalis ATCC 13722, assembly GCF_000381765.1. Classification (GTDB taxonomy): domain Bacteria; phylum Actinomycetota; class Actinomycetes; order Actinomycetales; family Microbacteriaceae; genus Gulosibacter; species Gulosibacter faecalis. Next base: position 473,065 of record NZ_KB907074.1, read on the forward strand.
CTGAGTTCATAGTACTCCCCCGCGACCAGACTCGCTGGCGCGACTCGACGTCGACGCTACGATTCGTCCGGGTCTTCCATCACGCTGTCGGGCTGAATGTCGATGCGGGCGCCAGTGAGTCGCGCGGCAAGTCGGGCGTTCTGCCCCTCCTTGCCGATCGCGAGCGAGAGTTGGAAGTCGGGCACGAGCACGCGCACCGCCTTGGTCTTCGGGTCAAGCACGAACGAGCTCGACACCTTCGCGGGACTCAGGGCGTTCGCCACGAACTCCGCGAGGTTGTTCGAATAGTCGACAATGTCGATCTTCTCGTCGTCGAGCTCGTTCGTGACGGCGCGCACGCGGGCGCCGAGCGGGCCAATGCAGGCGCCCTTTGCGTTGAACCCGGGCTCGGTCGCGCGCACCGCGACCTTCGACCGGTGCCCGGCCTCGCGCGCGACCGCGACGATGTCGACCATGCCGTTCGCAATCTCGGGCACCTCGTTCGCGAAGAGCTTGCGCACGAGTTGCGGGTGCGTGCGCGAGACCGTGATGCGCGCGCTGCGGGTGCCGCGCCCAACGCGCTCGACGCGCTCGACCTTCGTGACAAACACACGAATGCGACGGCCGTGTCGGTAATCCTCGCCCGGTACCTGCTCCTCCGGCGGCAATACCGCCTCGACGCCGGGGGCGATCTCGATGCGAACCATCTTCGGGTCTTCGCCCTGCTGAATCACGCCGTTCACGATGTCGCCCTCGCGCCCACGGAACTCCCCGAGCACCTTGTCGGTGTCGATGTTCCGCATCCGCTGCGTGATGACCTGCTTGGCTGCCGAAGCCGCGATGCGACCGAAGTCCTCGGCCGGCAAAAGCGCCTCGCCGATGACCTCACCCTCGTCGTCGAACTGCGGCTCGACGATCGTGACCTCGCCCGTCTGCCGGTCGAGGTTGACGCGCGCGCCCTCGGGAGGCGTCGGCTGGCCGGCCTCGGCCGTCGTGTGCTTGACGTAGGCCGCGAAGATCGCCTGCTCGAGAATCTCGACGAGCTCGTCGAAGGGAATCTCCCGCTCTCGCTCAAGCATGCGCAGCACTGCAGGATCGATCTTCATGGGGTCTCCTCCGTATTCAAATGTCTCACGGCGCTCGCGCGCCGGAAGCGACTATCCTACCGCACGGCGAGCGACGAGCGTCGCGACGGCGTCGTCGAGCGACACCTGTTCGCGCTCGTTCGTGCGACGGTTCCACAGCTCGACAATGCCGTCAGCTGCGGTCTTTCCGGCGATGAGAATCCACGGCACACCAATCAGCTCGGCGTCGCCGAACTTCACGCCGGGCGACTCCTTCGGACGATCGTCGAAGAGCACCTCAAGCCCGTGCGCCTCAGCATCGAGCGCGAGACGCTCCGCCACCTGCAGCGGCACCTCGCCCTTGCCGGTCGCGATCACGTGCACGTCGAAGGGAGCGATCGACTCCGGCCAAATGAGCCCGCGGTCATCGTGGTTTTGTTCTGCGATGAGAGCGAGGTTTCGCGTCACGCCGATGCCGTACGACCCCATCGTCACGACGACCTGCTTGCCGTTCGGGTCGAGCACCTTCGCACCGATCGCTTCGGCGTACTTGCGGCCAAGCTGGAAGACATGCCCGATCTCGGTGCCACGCTCCGCAGTGATCGGACCGGCGCCGTTCGGAGCGGGGTCGCCGTCACGCACCTCGGCGGCTTCCACCCGACCATCGGCCGTGAAATCACGGCCGTACACGAGGTGGCGCACGTGCTGTTCGAACTCGTTCGCGCCCGTTACCCAGGTCGACCCGTCGCCGATTCGGGTGTCGAGGTAGTACGGAATGCCCGTGGTCGATTCCTCACCGAGGAACTGGGCACCGTTTTTCCATGGCCCGATGTAGCCGCGAATCAGCTCGGGATGCCCAGCCATGTCGGCCTCGGTCGCTGCCTCGACCTCGCGCGGCGAGAATGCCACCTCAAGCCGCTTCATGTCGACATCGCGGTCGCCCTGCAGGCCGACGATTGCGAGCTCGCGGTTGCCCTCGTGGTCGACGAGTGCGACGACCAGATTCTTTAGCGTCTGGTCGCCCGTGATGCCTTCTTGCTCGCAAATCGCCGCGATTGTGCCGGCGTTCGGGGTCGCGAAGACCTCGACCGCCGGGTCGCTCGACGCATCCCGTGCCGGAGCCGGAGTTGCGGTATAGGCTTCGACGTTCGCCGCGTAGCTCCCGTCGGCGGTACGCACGAAGGTGTCCTCGCCGACCTCGGTCGGGTGCAAGAACTCCTCCGACTTCGAACCGCCCATCGCGCCCGAGTCGGCCGCGACGATGACGTAGTCGAGGCCGAGTCGCGAGAAGATGCGCTCATACGCGTCGCGCTGCGACTGGTAGCTCGCGTCGAGACCCTCGTCGTTCCAGTCGAACGAGTAGGCGTCCTTCATCGTGAACTCACGGCCGCGCAGGATTCCGGCGCGAGGCCTCGCCTCGTCGCGATACTTGTCCTGAATCTGATACAGCATGACCGGGAGGTCCTTGTACGACGAGAAGAGGTCCTTCACCGCGAAGGTGAATGCCTCCTCGTGTGTCGGGGCAAGCACCATCTCGGCGTCCTTGCGATCGCGGAGGTGGAACATCCCATCGCCATAGTCGTCGACGCGGCCGGTCGTCTCGTAGAACTCCTGTGGGAGCAGCGCGGGGAACAGCATCTCCTGAGCGCCAGCCCGATTCTGCTCTTCCCGAACGATCTGTTCGACGCGACGACGCACCCGCAAGCCGAGCGGGAGCCACGCAAAAATACCGGGGGCCTGGCGGCGGATATACCCCGCACGAACGAGCAGGCGGTGGCTCGCGACTTCGGCGTCGGCAGGGTTATCGCGCAGCGTGCGAAGGAAGTAGTTCGACAGACGTTGAATCACGTCGGCCATCGTACCCCGGCACCCGACCGCCGCCGTCTTCGCAGACCGCGCTGGTGCGGTTGCTCCGGTTACCAGGGCTGATCGGGCTGGCTGCCGCCACCGTAGCCGTTCTCTTCGTTGTCGACGTCGTTCCGACGATCTTCCTGGTTCTCCCCCATGCCGTCTTCCAGCTCATCGAGTGAGTCGGGGTCTGGGCTCGCATCCGGGTCTTTTTGATCGCCATCATTCCCATCTTGCTGCTCGTCGCCATCACCGCCCTCGCCGTCCTCCGGCTGCTGCAGTTCTTCAAGCTTCTGCCGAATTCGTTCGTCGCTATCGGTGATCGACCGGTTCGATGTCGACAGCTCGCACGACGGGTCAGCCTCTTCGAGCACCCCGAGCGCCTCCCCGTACTTCGCCATCGCCGTGTCGGCATCCTCGGCCTCGAGCGCGAGGTCGCCTTCCCGCTCAATCGCGATCGCAAGGTTCGCGCGGATCGGACACTGCTCGGGCGGAGTCGCGAGATCGAGGGCGGCGCGCAGTTGTTCCTGCGCCTCGGGCAGCGCCTCGAGCTGGAGGTAGCTCGTGCCCATGTTGTAGAAGGGTTTCCACGGCTCGACCACGTTGAGAAACTTCAGCTGGCCCGACGTGTTGAGCGCCTGCTCGTAGTCACCGCTCGCGTACTGCGAGATCGCGGATTGGGCAATGACGTGTTGCGCGATCAGCTTCGCCGAGGTCAGCAACAGCACGATGGCGATCGGCAGGCTCCACAGCAGCAGGTGCCGCCGGAGTCGGCGTCGACGCCGAGCGGACGACACAGCAGTTCCGCCGGTGCCGGCGGTTCGGGTTGAGCGTGCGACGGTACGCCGCTCGACGATGTTGTCGTCGGTCTCAGCCATTTCGCGCCTCCTCCGCAGCTCGACGTGCGTCATCGCGCGCATCCTGGTCTTCGATCGCGTCGCGCAGCTGTCGCCCTGATCGTGTCAGCACGAACGCCTCGAAGAGCAGCCAGGCCACGGCCACAGCGGCGAATGCCCAGTAGATCGGGAAGGTCATGCGATTTGCCGCGTCGGAGCTCATCACCCCGCGCGCAACGTCGACGGTCGCGGGTTCCAGGTCGGCATTCGCGTCGCGGTGCTGATAGCGCACGCGCAGCTGCTGGGCGATGTCGTCGAGGTTCCCCTCATCGATCACCGAGATACCGTCTTCGTACGTCCTGGTGTCGTAAATGTAGTCGCCGTAATCGCGCCCGTACTCGTCGTATGCGCGCATCCGGCCACCGGCCTCGGTGCCGTAGCCGAGCACACTGCCCCCTTGGATGAGCGTCGCCGAATCTGAGAAGTCGAGCGGACGATCACCGCCCGTGTCTTCCCCATCACCGAGGTAGTACACAAGTCGCGCCCGTTCGCCCTTCGTGTCGGCGTCGGCCGCACCCTGCAGTACTTCCTCGAGCAGGTCGGCCGCCGCGAACGGCGAGCTCCCCATCGCGTAGTACGCGTCATCCGGAGCGAGCTGGTTGACCGACTCTTGCAGCGCCGTCGCGTCATTCGTGAACGGAAGCCGCTGCACCGCGGTACGCCCAAACGTGATGAGCGCGTACCGTGCGCCGGGATGCGCCGCCGCAAGCTCCGCAATATCGTCTTTCACCGCGTCGAGGCGCATCTCACCGCCGTCCCAGTCTTCTGCGGCGATCGACGGCGACGTGTCGACCACGAACACGACATCAACCGCGTCGTTCGCTACGTTCGCTGCCACCGAGCCAACGCCGGGTCGCGCGATCGCACCGACCAGCGCGAGCACGAGCACGAGCCGGCCGACCCACATGAGGCGGGCTCGCCCCTCCGCCCGAACCAGGGCGAACATGACATAGCCAACAAGTAGCAGGCCGAACGCGACGAGCAGCCATACCGGCAGCATTGGATTGAAGGTCATATCCGCAGCCTCCGAACGCACACGAGGAAGATCGGCACGCCGATGATCATTCCCCACAGCCAAAAATCGGGCCGGTCGATGATGTACAGCTGCGGGGCTCCCTGAATCAGGCTTGTCTGTTCGCTCGTAATGGCGTCGACGATCTCATCGACCGAGTCCTCTTCTGTGAGTGGAAAGTACGGGAACTCGTTGCTTTCCATGACCCCCTCGTACTCGGCGGCGAACGCGTCGTCGTACTCGTTCGCGTCGAGCCCGTACACAGTAATGAAGTTCTCCCGGGCATAGTTCGCCGCCTGCTCGAGCGACACCGATGGCGAGCCGTTCACGACGTTGTCGGTCGCGAGGATCACCGACCGTGATCGCCCGTCGTCGACGGGCGGCTCGGTTGACGAGGGCTCGGCCCCTGGGAACTGCATGACACATGACGCAAGCCCGTCGCCGACGAGTGAGGCACCGGGCCGGTTGAGAGTGCCCGACGTATACACGGCCGACCCGGTCTGCGATTGCATCGCGTCGCGCACCTGCGTGAGCTGATCTTCGACGAACTCGTAGTCGTCGGTGAGAGGGAAGACCGGCACCGCCGAGGAGTTCCAGAGGACAAGCGCCATGCGCTCGCCGTCGAAGCCGGGCAGCATCTCGAGGTAGCGGTCGATCACCCGCGCGTCGTACTCGGTCATTGACCCCGAGACGTCGAGACAGAGCACGATATCGCGGTTGTACTTCTCGGGAGTCTCGACGCGGGTGTACACCCACCGTGCCGCGGTCATCGTTGCCGTAGCGAGCACGAGCGCGAGTACGACCGCGGTCACGCCCGTCAGCAGGCTCGCTCGGGTGAGCGCCCGACGGTAGCCGGGGAGGTCGGTGAGTCGTTGCGAGTTCGCGATCGCCGTTGTCGGCCGTGGCCGAAGGCGGCTCCACCACCAGCCCCCGACAACCAGGGCGACGACGAGCACGACGACCGCGACGGGAAGCCACCAGAACGCTAGTTCCATCCCGAAATCACCTGCCTCGCGTCGTGCGTCGCCGCTGCGACGTTCCGCTGCGCATCCCGCGCGAAGATGCCGGGGTACAGCTGCGCCACCGTTCGCGTCGTGCCGTAGAGCTCGGTCGTCGCAAGCTCGGTCAGCGTCATATGGTCGGCTGGCACGCCGGTCGCCTCGGCGACGAACTCGCGTACCGTGACGCTGATGTGTTCGTAGGCGGTGCGATCGTCGAGGCGGCCGGCGGCAACGGCTTGCTCGATCTCATCGAGGCGGGCGAAGGCGGTGCGTCGCTCGTCCGCAAGGTCAACTTCGTGCTCCGGCGTTGCCTCGACTCGCTCCCCTCGTTCTCGTGTGAATGCCCATGCAAGGACGTAGTACACAAGCACGAGCACGATGAGCGCGATCCCCACGAGCAGCCAGAACGGGCTGTACCCGACGAGGGGCATCACCTCACCCGGCAGGGTCGGCGCATCCTGAGCCGCGAAACTAGACACGGGAGTGCCTCCTCGCCCGCAACAGGTCGAGAATGCGAGGTACCGCGTCGTCGATCCGCTCGAGTCGGGTGTGTGAGACGCCTCGTCGCTCAAGCTCATTGCGAAGTTCTGCGTCGCGCTCCCGCGCAGCCGAAGCGAGTTCGGCCCGGAGCCGCGGCGAACGGGCGAGCGACGCGGGCATGGTCCAGTCGCCGGCCACGTCATAGCTCGTCGTACGGCCGTCGGCCCCGAACGGATCGGCGTCGCCTATCTCCAGCCAGATGAGCTCGTGCGCCGCAGCGAGTGCCCCCAGCTGTATCCGCAGCCGCTCGTCGAGCTGCACCTCATCGGCAATCACAACGACGAACATCCGCTGCTTCAGCGAGATTCGAACCCGCTCGAGGAGTCCAAGCAGGTCGCTTCGAGCGCCATCGAGGGCGACCGGATCGGCGATCGCTCGTAGGCCACGCTCGAGCGCCGCCTCGGTCGCGCGGAACGGCAACCGCTGCACGCCATCGGCGTTTCCGGTGATGACCCCGACCTCGTCGCCATGCCGCACGGCGACATAGCCGAGGGCGCCGGCCGCCATAATTGCGATGTCGCGCTTCGTGTCTCCGCCCGCCGAGCTTGCCGCCATGTTGCGACCGGAGTCCACGACGAGACAGAGCCGGTTGCGGCGCTCGTCGGCCCACCGCCGCACGAGCGTCGTACCCGACCGTGCGGTCGCGTTCCAATCGATGTCGGCGACCTCGTCGCCCGGCGAATACTCGCGCAGGTCGTCGAAGTCCATGCTGCGCCCCCGGTGAATCGCCGCGTACTGGCCCTCGAGCAGGTGCGTCGCGCGTCGCCGCGCCCGAAGGAACAGGCGGGTCTTCACTCGGGTGAGGAGCGATTCGGTCACGGAGTGCGAACCGCCTGCAGGAGTGCGTCAATCACACGTTCCGGCTTCACGCCGGTCGCCTCCGCCTCGAACCCGAGCAGCACCCGGTGGCGAAGGATGCGGTACGCAAGCGAACGCACGTCTTCGGGGATCACGTGGTCACGGCCCGCGAGCAGCGCGACCGCCCGCGCACCCGCCGTGAAGTTAATCGACGCGCGTGGTGAGACGCCGGCCTCGACGAGCCGCGCGAGCTCGGGCACGAGGTACTGATCGACGTGCCGCGAGACGTAGGCGATCGACACGATGTATTCGGTGATCGCGGGGTCGATGTAGACGCGTCGGGTGAGCTCCTGCAGTTGCAGCACGTCATCGAGCTCGGCGACGTGGCTGAGCCCCTCGGTGAACACGCCCGCGTCGATGCGGCGCAACACCTCGGCCTCCTCGTGCGGCTGCGGGTAGTCGAGCACATCCTTCAGCATGAACCGGTCAAGCTGTGCCTCGGCGAGGATGTACGTGCCCTCCTGCTCAATCGGGTTTTGCGTTGCGATGACAAGGAAGGGGCTCGGCAGCGGGTAGCGCTTGCCGCCGATGGTCGTCTGGCGCTCCTGCATCGCCTCGAGCATCGCCGACTGGGTCTTCGCGCTCGACCGGTTGATCTCGTCAAGCAGCACGACGTTCGCGTGCACGGGCCCGAGGCGCGTTTCGAAGCGCGCCTCGACGGCGTCGTACACCTGGGTGCCGATGATGTCGCTCGGCAGCAGGTCGGGCGTGCACTGGATGCGCTTGAACTCGCCGTTGAGCGATGCGGCGAGCGTTTCGGCCGCCGTCGTCTTCGCGAGACCCGGCACCGATTCGAGCAGCACGTGCCCGCCCGTGAGCAGCCCGATCAGCAGCGTCTGCCGGAGGCGGTCCTGCCCCACCACCCTGGATTCGAGTGCCGTGCCGATCTTGCCGGTGAGATCGTACGCTCGGGCGAGCTCGTCATGCGAGATCCGGGGGGATGCAGTCATGCAGGCCATCGTACGCACCGATTTCCACGCCCCGCGTCCGACCCGAGTCGTCCCCTGGGGCGTCCTCGGCGATGACATCGCTACTCAGAAAAGAGGCTGATCGGGTTCACGATGTCAGTGAAGATGAACAGTGCGCCGATGACCATGAGCACGCCCGCCATGACGATCGTGACCGGGAGCAGCTTTGCCGCGTCGAACGGCCCAGGGTCGGGCTTGCCGCGCACCCGCGCCCACCAGCGGCGTAGGCCATCCCACAGGGCAGCAGCGATGTGCCCACCGTCGAGTGGCGGCAAGGGCACGAGGTTAAGGACGCCGAGCATCACGTTGAGCGACCCCACAATCGTGAGCACGGTCGCGACCCGGTCAAGCACCGGGGTGTCCTCAAGCGCGACGACCTCCCCGGTGATTCGGCCCACACCAACGACGCTCATCGGCCCGTAGGGGTCGCGTTCCGCGCCAAGGAATCCGGCCTGGAACATCTGCACGACGCGTTCGGGCATCGTCACGATCACGTTCGCGACGCCGGAGATGTTTTGCCAGTACATCTCACCGACAAAGCCGATGCCCTGCTGCTGACGCTCCATCGCGGCGGTGAAGCCGACGAAGCCGACCGTGGTCGTCACGGGGTTGCCGGCGTCATCTTCAACGATGCGGCCCGTCGCGTCGTCGACGACGTAGATTTCGTTGGGGCGCGGCGTGACCTGCAGCTGGAGCGTTTCGCCGCCGCGGACGACCGTGAGTTCAAGCGGAACGCCTGATGACACCCGGATCTTCGCTTGCAGCTCGTCCCAGCCGCTCAGCGGCGCACCATCGAGCTCGGTGATGCGGTCGCCGGGCTCGATGCCCGCCTCCGCTGCGGGTGATGCCTCGGTGCAGTCGTCAGCAGATTCCGTCGACCCCGCGGGCACGACGCAGCGGTAGACCTCGCTCACGGTCGTCGTGGGCTGATACACGCCGAAGCCGACGGCAACGATCGAGAAGATGATGGCGGCGAGGATGAAGTTCATGATCGGCCCGCCGAACATGATGAGGAGCCGCTTCCACACCGACAGTCGATAGAACGCGCGGTGTTCTTCGCCCGCCGGAATCGTTTCGGCGCTCGCCTCGCGACCGTCCTGAATCAGCCGACTGAACATCCCCGTTCCGGCGGCCTCGGCCTTGTGCCCGGGTGCGGGCGGGTACATGCCGATCATCGAGATATAGCCGCCGAGCGGCAGCAGCTTGAAACCGTATTCGGTCTCCCCGCGCCGGAACGACCACAGGGTCGGGCCGAACCCGATCATGTACTGGGGTACGCGCACGTTGAATCGCTTCGCGAAGAACAGGTGCCCGAGTTCGTGCAGCGCGATCGAGAGCCCAAGGCCGACGAGTGCGGCGAGGATCCCGATGATGAAGAGCACGATTCCAGTCACGACCGAGAAGCCTAACCCCCGCAACCACTCGGCTCCTGCTTGGAACCGGGGAACGCGTAACATGGCCGGGTTAGAGAGATCGCTTGCGCATCAAGGAGGCCAGTTGTGACCGGCACGTTCACGGGGGATGCGGCGGCCGAGCTCGCAGTGGTGACTCGCAACGGGTTTGTGGAATCGCGACACCTTGGCAGTGCGGTCGTCACCGGCCGCGAGGGTGAGGTCCTGTTCTCGCTCGGAAGCCCCGAGGCCGCGGTGTTTCCTCGTTCCTCACTGAAATCGCTGCAAGCGCTCGCGTCGCTCGAGGCCGGTGCCTCGCTCGATGGCGAGCACCTCGCGATCGCGTGCGCGAGTCACATCGGAACTCCCGGTCACGTCGCGCTCGTGCGCGACGTCCTCGCGCGGGCAGGACTCGACGAGCGCAAGCTGCAGTGTCCCGCCGCGTGGCCAGGTGACCGAGCGAGTCGTGACTCGCTCGTGCGTTCCGGAGAGGCGTCGGCCGCAATCTATCTGGAGTGCTCGGGGAAGCACGCAGCGTTCCTCGCGGCATGCACCGCCTCGGGCTGGCCCACCGAGTCGTACTTGCAGGCCGACCATCCGCTCCAGCGCCTCGTCGCCGACACGGTCGCGCGCTTCGCCGGCGAGCAGGTTCGCGCCACCGCCGTCGACGGTTGCGGCGCGCCCGTGTTCGCGATTTCACTCGTCGGACTGGCCCGCGCGATGTCACGATTCGCAACGTCGCAGGCCTCATCGCCGTTCGCGATCTTCCGAAATGCGGCTCATGTCTGGGATGCGCAGCTCGCGCATCCTTGGACGGTTCAGGGTGCGGGGCGGGCCGACTCGGTCGTGATCGAACAGCTCGGGGTGCTCGCAAAGTCGGGCGCCGAGGGCGTGCAGGTGCTCGTCGCGCCCGACGGCACCTCGGTCGCGGTGAAGATGCTCGACGGATCGAATCGCGCGAGCATGCTCGTCGGTCTGCAGCTACTGCTTGCCGCCGGTGCAATTGCCGCCGACGACGCGCAGCGCGTGCTTCCTTCGCTGCGTCTCGAGGTGCTCGGTGGCGGCGCGCCAGTCGGGAGCATCCTGCTGGGAAGCGACGTACCCACAACCTTCTAGCTGCTCGCGAGGGCTGTCTTCTGCACACCCACCGGCACGCCGTTACGCACGAGCAAGCGCTCGAGTCGCCCGTCCGGATGGCGGAGCAGGCCGCGACTGTCAGAATTGGCAAGCGCTGGTGGGAGCGGATCTGCCCGAAACAGGCTTCGCCACTCCCCCGGCGTCGCGCCGAGCACAATGACCGGGCGCTGTTCGCTGATTCGGCCAAGCGAGCCAAAGGCTCCGAGCCACTGCTCGACATCGCCGAGCAGCACGTGTCCGGTCGGGGCTGCCTCGCGGAGGGTTGCGGCAGTCGGAGGCGGCTCGATGGTGATACCGCGATCGATACAGCTCGCGCGCAATGCTCCGGTTCGCCGGGCAACAACGGCAACGGGCCCCTCCCCAATGTCGAACGGGAGCCAGTCAATCGAATCTGCTCGCTGGAGGCCGGGTTCTCGAGGCATCGCGACCTGTACGAGAGTTCCCTCGAGCCGTCCCCGCCCCGGCGGGAGCGACGACTGCCAATGCTTCGCTTCTCCTCCCTGGAGTATCCAGTCGTTCCGGTTGGTGTGGGCGAGCCGGAGTGTGCGGTCACACTGCTGTTGCACGCGCAGCAATTGCCCGCTCGTTCGGCGAGAAGTGAAGACGCAGCTGCGGGATGTGGCGCCGCCGGAGCGGAGCAGGAGCTGCACTCGTTCGAGCAGCACGGCCCTGTGCTCGTCGTCAAAGCGCTGCTCGAGCAGATCGAAATCGTCGAAAAGCACGAGGGCGGGGCCGCACTCGGCGTCGACCGTGAGCCGGGCGATGGCATCCCAGGCTAGCTCCGGATCCGCGGGCACGGCAGTGACCGACCAGTCAGAATCTCGTGCCGCCTCCGCAAGGGTCTGCACGGTCGTCGTTCGGCCGCAGCCGCGCGTGCCGAGCACAAACAGTTGTTCACCTGCGCGGAGAAGCGCGGGCCGCTGTACTTGTTGCTCGGGCAGATCGGTGAGCCCGAACGTGAGCTCCAGCGCCGTGGGTTCTGCCGACTGGCGAGGAAGCACGAACGGGAGCGGTGGCTGGCAAATACGCCGCGGCGGTGCGGCCCCCGCCGCCCGAAGCCGTTGTGCTTCGACAGCAGCCAACTTCGAGATCAGTGAGTCGGGGCAGCGGGCGACTTGCACGCGTTCGGGCATCCCTCCTCCGACTCGCACGAGTGCGCGCCCCTGTGTCTGGCGATCAAGCTTCGCACCGTCCGGAACGCCGAGCAGGGTGTTCGAGTCGCTGATGAGTTCGACGCGAAGGCACACGCGAATCGCCGCGTTCGCGAGGAGTTCCTCGCGAAACGTCCCTGTCGGACGCTGCGTGCAGAGCACGAGGTGTATGCCAAGGCTGCGTCCACGGGCCGCAACGTCAGCCACGACCTCCTGCAGCTCAGGGTGCGCATGCACCAGAGCCTGGTATTCGTCGATGAATACGACGAGCCGGGGTATTCCGTCGGCCACATCATCGCGCGGGATTTCCCGAAGGCCGAGTTCCCGAAGGCGTGCCTCCCTGCGATGCAGTTCCGCGCGGAGTCCCTCTGCCACACGCACCGCCTCGTCGCCATCGAGGTCGGTCACGATGCCAGTACAGTGCGGCAGGGCTGCGATGGCGTCAAAGGTGGCGCCACCCTTGAAGTCGAGGCAGAGCAGTACGAGTTCCGAGCTCGTGTGCTCCGCCGCAAGCGCGACCGCCCACGAGACAAGCAGCTCGCTCTTACCGCTCCCGGTCGTGCCTCCAATGACTGCGTGCGGGCCATCGGCCACGAGGTCGACCGCGCGCCCACCTGAAACCCCGACGAGAAACGTTGCGCACCCGGGTCCAGCTTTTCCCTGTCCGAGCACGTCCGACAGCGAGCACTCACTCGGCAACGCACGCTCTGCCCGATGCCGCGACGCCTGCGCCTCGGCGACGCTCGCGAGCCACTCCTCGAATTCCGGGGCACCGAGTTGCGCCGGCGCTATCCGCGTGATGGTGCCGTCGGCGTCAGTCACCGAGGCCTCACCATCGCCGTCAAGCTTCACATGAACGATCTCCTCGTGCCGATCCATGTGCGCCCGCCCTTGGGCGTCGACATCCGCGAGGAGCACCTCTGCCTCCTCTGGGTCGCAAATCTCGATACCTGACCGGGCCAGTTCGGCACGTAGCCCGCTGAGGCGCTCCCCCACGACCGCGAACCGAGCCGACGGATCCGGTGCGAGGAGGCTCACCGCGACCGCCCGTGTGACCGAGGCGAATTCGGCACCGCCTCCCCGCACCACCACGGCCGATGCCGTCACTGTGTGCGGCATCCGGTCGACGATGAGCGCATGCCGGGCGAGCTCAGCGTGATTTCCGCTCGTCCGCAACGACCCCACCACCGAGGTCACGCCGAGGGTGAGTCCGGTCGCACAGCGTGCTCCCCGCACAATGTCGCGTGCGAGCGGTGCCTGCGTGCGTGCCCGCCGACGGATGCGCTCGTGCGCCGCGGCGATCTCGGCACGGCTCCGCTCAAGCTCCCCCTCGTAGTCCTCGAGCGCCCGTCGATACCGCCGACGGGCACCAACCCGCTGGTCGATGACGCTGGCAATCCCGAGGACGGGCCCGAACACCGCAAAGATGAGCACATACGGGCTCCGCAGCACCGCGAACAGCACCAGCGCGACAATCACTGGCGCGATCACCATGACAAAGGGAAACCCACCCGGCTTTTCGCGCCGAGGAAGTTCTGGCAGCGCGATCGTTGGTTCGTGGAGTTCCGCCGGAGTTTCCGCAAGCTCGATCACTGACCACGTTCCTCGAGCAGTCGATCGATCTCATCGTCGCGAACGGGCCCGACACAGCTTGCGCCCTGGATCCACCCCGGAACGTAGCCTTCATCAACCCGTTCGAGCACGTTCGCGGCGAGCGGGTGGTGACCGAAGCGAAGGCAGCGCAGGGCGTATTCGGCGGCGAGGGATGCTCTGCCTGAGCAGCAGTGCAGCCACGCGAGCGCTGCGAGAGCGCCGCGAGTCGCCCGCTCATCGAGGTGACTCGCAACCGTCCGCAGCGCCGCCGCGGCCCGGTCGGTGCGGTCAAGGTCAGCGGGAACGACGTCGGCAAACACCTCCGTGATCCCCGTCAGCTCAGCATCGATCATATGGTCGGCGAGATCGAGCCAGGCCGCCTCAACACGATCCGCGGTGTCGCTCCCAAATACCCCGTTCGCCACGAGGAGTTCGAGGGTTCGGAGACGTTCGAGCCCTCGCGCGATGAGTGCGATGAGAATCGGCTCGTACTCGGGATCAAGCCAGTTCGCGCCGTCGATGTACACGTTCCAGGCGCAGAGCACCTCGTCGTCGGTGATTTCGGCGAGACGTTGTTGTTCCGCAACGATTGCCGCCACCCGAGCGCGGTCGTGGTCGCTTGCCGGCTCGATACGCGATGCCGCAGTGACGTCCTCGGGGATAACCCCGGCGAGCGCGGATGCCACCTCGTCGCGGGGGCCAGCCCCGTTTCCCCAGTACTCGCACCAACCGTCAGACGCAACGCAGGCGCCGCCGATCACCTCAATGCCCGCACGCTTCGCATGGAATGCGAGCTGCGAGAGGGTGCGTGTGAAGGGTGGCACCGCGGGAGACTGCGGTCGCGACGTAAACACCGCAAAGAACACAGCGTCAACATCGCCGAGCCGAAGCACGTGGTCGAGGACGACGCGGCAATACTCGTCTTCGGTCTCGGGCGACGTGGGATCGTCGGGCAGGTCGACACGAATCATCGCACCACCGTGGTTGGCACTGAGCGGCACGATCACGAGCGACTCGCTCGGTTCGTAGCCGAGCAGTTCGGGAACGGTTTGGAGGAGGCTTGGGATGGACGAGAGGATGCGTGGGGTTGTCATGCCGGAAAACGTAGAGGGGCCCGCCAGCACGATGCTGACGGGCCCACAATTCTGTGGAGAGCGACTTCGAGATGCTCCGTTGGGGATAACTCGAATGCGCGGTTCCTAAATCGCTACTGCGAGTTGTTCGGGTTGTACGGGCCGGCGTAGGGGTTCTCGTTACCGTCAGACGAGGTGCCCGGCTGCTGCGGCTGCCCGGACTGCGGTGCCTGTCCATAGGAGTTCTGGCTTCGCTGCGCGTACGGGTCTTGGCCCGGCTGCTGACCCTGGCCCTGCTGCGGCGACTGCGCCGGCTGCTGCCCATATCCAGGCGCGGGGTACTGGCCGTGTTGGCTGCCAGCCGGCTGTTGGCCGTAGCCCTGCTGCTGACCGTAGCTCTGCTGCTGGGCGTACCCGGGCTGCCGACCATAGCCCTGCTGCTGGCCGTACCCGGGCTGCTGGCCATAGCCGGGCTGCGGCGGCGCCTGCTGGTAGCCCGCGGGCTGGCCGTACGATGCGGCGCTCGAGTAGGGCTGCACGCCCTGGTTCGCGCCCGCAGCCGAAGGGCCAGCGACGGCGCCGTCGGGCAGGCCACGCCACTTCGAGCTGTCGAACGCAATGATGGCGAGCCACACGGCCGAGAGGAAGATCCAGAGGACAACCCACGCGCCCTCCTTGCGGAAGCCGATACCAATTCGGTAGGCGGAGATTGCCATGAACACGACCGCGACGAGCTGGCCGACGGGGACGAACATGAGCAGGCACAGCCAACCGGGGTTACCGCCGGCTTCGAGGAAGACCCAGTAGTTGTAGAGGGGCACCCACGCCTTCCAGGGTTCGATGTTCATCTTCTCGAACACCTTCATCATGAAGAACGCAACGATGGCGTAAATGATGAGGCCGAAGAGCAGACTGCCGATCACCACGCCGGCGGAGAGGCCGACGTAGGCGTTATAGCTGTAATCCATGAGGTCGCGCTCCTTATGTGCGATTCGTCACGTACCGGCTCACACTAGCCCGGCCGCGGTTCGCCACGCGAGGTCTGAGCAGAAGTGACGACTCGAGTGTTACGCGGTCTCCACCGACGGGCCAGTTGTCGCCGCCGAGCCCCGGATAATCGTGACAACACCACTATCGGCGGGTTTGAACTCCACGAACCCCGTCAGAGCCTCGGCGACATCATTAAGCGACGTCACCTCGCGTTGGCCCGCGAGCCGCTCAGCGAGATGCCGCACGAGGAGTCCCTTTGACTGCTTGTTGAAGTGGTTGAGCGACCGTGTCGACCCGTCGGCGAGCCGTTCACGCACATCGCCCCACGCGCGATCTGGCGCGGCGTCGATCGGCCCAAGCCCGACGTATCCCTTCGATCGCAGGTCGAGGATCGGCCCGTGGTGCTGCCGAAGCACGGTGGCGATGTGCCCGCGCCAGCGCTGTTTGAGCGGGGTACCCGGCAGGCGTGAGTCATGCGACAACCGATACGCCGCGATCGGGTCCGATGCCGCGACGAGCCCGTAGAGGGCGGAATGAATCATCACGTGCGTATCGAGCCAGGCTCGAGCAGCCGGGTCGAGCGACGGTGCATCGATCGCGTCGTAGAGCACGCCGGTATAGCGCTCAACGGCCGGCTTGCGCAGCGGATCGCTGAGTTCGCGGTTGCGGCGGAGTTCGGTCTCGGCGAGCTTCGGCGAGATCTTCAGTGCGGCGCGCGCGGTGTCAGGGTTGCCCCGAGACAGCTCGACGAGGTCGTCGCGCACCTGCGCGCGTACCGGATCGAGCTCGGGCCAGTGGAACTTCTTGTTGAGACGGCGATTGCCGCCGTCCGATTTGGTTTCGGACGGCGGCAACAGCACGAGGAATCGGGAGGTCACTCGACGATGGACGCCTCACCGGCGACGATCGTCACCACGTTGTTTGCGACCGAGAGGAAGCCGTCGGCGGCATGCGCGCGCACCTGCTTCCCGTCGTTCGTGCTCACGCGGACGTTGCCGTCGGCGAGGATCGCGAGCACCGGGGTGTGATCGGCACGAATACCGATCTCACCCTCGGAGGTCTTCGCGATGACCTGGCTAGCCTGCCCCTCCCACACGGTGGCCGTCGCCGAGACGACGGTCACCTGCAGCGGGTTTGCGGAGTTGGCCATGCGTTAGTCCATTTCCTTCTGCATCTTGGCCCACTTCTCCTCGACGTCCGAGATCGCGCCGACGTTGAAGAACGCCTGCTCGGGAACGTGATCGAAGTCACCCTTGACGATCGCGTCGAAGCCCTCAACCGAGTCCTTGATGCTCACGGTTGAGCCCTCAACACCCGTGAAGCGAATCGCGGTGTAGGTGTTCTGCGAAAGGAACTGCTGGATGCGCCGCGCGCGCGAAACGGTGATCTTGTCTTCTTCAGAGAGCTCGTCAACACCGAGGATCGCGATGATCTCCTGGAGTTCCTTGTTCTTCTGCAGAATCTGCTTCACCGCGGTCGCAACCCGGTAGTGGTCGTCGCCGACGTACTGCGGGTCGAGGATGCGGCTCGTCGAGGCAAGCGGGTCGACGGCCGGGTACAGGCCGCGCGACGCGATCGCACGCGAAAGCTCCGTCGTCGCGTCGAGGTGCGCGAACGTCGTGGCGGGAGCCGGGTCGGTGTAGTCGTCGGCGGGCACGTAGATCGCCTGCAGCGAGGTGATCGAGTGGCCGCGCGTCGACGTAATGCGCTCCTGGAGGATACCCATCTCGTCAGCGAGGTTGGGCTGGTAGCCCACGGCCGAAGGCATGCGACCGAGCAGGGTCGACACCTCCGAACCGGCCTGCGTGAAGCGGAAGATGTTGTCGATGAACAGGAGCACGTCCTGGTTCTGCACATCGCGGAAGTACTCGGCCATGGTGAGGCCGGTCAGGGCGATGCGCAGACGCGTCCCCGGCGGCTCATCCATCTGGCCGAAGACCAGGGCGGTCTTGTCGAGCACGCCCATGTCTTCCATCTCGTAGATGAGGTCGTTGCCCTCACGGGTGCGCTCACCAACACCGGCGAACACCGAAACGCCACCGTGGTCCTGGGCGACACGCGTGATCATTTCCTGAATGAGCACGGTCTTGCCGACACCGGCACCACCGAAGAGGCCGATCTTGCCACCCTGCACGTACGGGGTGAGAAGGTCGATGACCTTGATACCGGTCTCGAAGATCTCGGTCTTCGACTCGAGCTGGTCGAAGGCCGGGGGCTCGCGGTGGATCGGCCAGCGCTCGGTGATCTCGTACGGCTCGTTGATCATCGAGTCGTTGAGCACGTCACCGGTCACGTTGAAGACCTTGCCCTTGGTCACGTCGCCAACGGGCACCGTGATGGGCCCGCCGGTGTCGGTGACTTCCTGGCCACGAACGAGGCCGTCAGTCGGCTTCATCGCGATGGCGCGCACGAGGTCGTCACCGAGGTGCTGAGCAACCTCGAGCGTCAGCTCGAAGCTCTCGTCACCCATGTTGACCTGGGTCTTCAGGGCGTTGTAGATGCCGGGCATCGCGTCGTGCGGAAACTCGATGTCGACCACCGGGCCCGTAATTCGAGCGATGCGACCGACGCCCGCGGCCGCGGGGGCCGTGGACTCTGCGAACGTCGCGTTCGTCGTCATGTGGATGTCCTTTTCTTCGTGTTCAGCGCGGGTTAGGAAGCGAGCGCATCCGCGCCGCTCACGATCTCGCTAATCTGCTGCGTGATCTCGGCCTGACGCGCGTTGTTCGCGAGTCGGGTGTAGTCACGTACCAGTTCTTGGGCATTGTCGGATGCGGCCTTCATGGCGCGCTGGCGTGCGGCCTGCTCACTCGCTGCGGAGTGCAGCATTGCGTTGAACAGGCGAGCCTCGATGTACACCGGCAGCAGCGCGTCGAGCACCGTTGCGGGGTCGGGTTCGAAGTCGTAGAGCGGGAAGAGGTCTTCCATACCCGACTGCTCGGCGTCGCCCTCAACCACCTCGAGCGGCAGCAACCGCACCGTCGTGGGCTCCTGCGAGACCATGTTCACGAACCGGTTGTAGATGAAGTGAATCTCCTGCACGCCACCATCCGCGTGATCGGCGGTGAAGCGCTCGACGAGCGCCTTGCCGATCTCGCGCGCGGTGCCGAACTCGGGCTTCTCACTCGTGCCGGTCCACTCCTGCTCGTACGAGCGCGAACGGAAGGTGAAGTAGCCGACCGCCTTGCGACCAACGAGGAAGTAGGTGACTTCCTTGCCCTGGTCGGTCAGCAGGCGAGCGAGCTCCTCCGCCTCTTTCAGCACGCCACTCGAGAACGCGCCGTTCAGGCCGCGGTCGCTCGTGAACACCACGATTGCCGCGCGACGAACGTCGGCGTGCTCATTGAGCAGCACGTGATCGATGTCGGCGTACGTGGCGGCGGCCGAAACGGCCTGCGTGACCGCACGCGCGTACGGGTTCGACTCCTCCATGCGTCGGCGAGCCTTGCTGATGCGCGAAGTCGCGATCAGCTCCATGGCACTCGTGACCTTCTGCATCGTCTGGGCCGACTTAATGCGGGCCCGGTACTCGCGAAGCTGTGCTCCCATGGTTCTCCTCTAGCTCTCGGTGCCGACTACTTGCGCTTACCGCGGACGATCTGCTCCTGGTTCACGTCCTCGGCGTCGGCAGCATCGAACTCCTCACGGCCGGGCGCACCAATGCCCTTGCCGTCGGAGCCGCGGAAGATCGCTGCGAAGTCGTCGATGCCCTTCTCCATGGCGGCAACGGTCTCATCCTCGAGCTTGCCCGAGGTGCGCAGGCGGTCGAGCACATCCGTGTTCCGCTTGAGGTAGTCGAGCAGCTCCTGCTCGAAGCGAAGCACGTCCGAGACCTCGATCTTGTCGAGCTTGCCGTTCGTGCCGGCCCAGATCGAAACGACCTGCTCCTCGATCGGGTACGGGTTGTACTGGCCCTGACGCAGCAGCTCGGTGAGTCGAGCACCACGCTCGAGCTGACGCTTGGTCGCGTCGTCGAGGTCGGATGCGAACATCGAGAATGCCGCCAGGTCGCGGTACTGCGCGAGGTCGATCTTCAGCGTTCCCGAGACCTTCTTGATGTGCTTCTTCTGCGCCGCACCACCGACACGCGAAACCGAAATACCGACGTCGACCGCCGGGCGCTGGTTCGCGAGAAACAGGTCGGACTGCAGGAAGATCTGGCCGTCGGTGATCGAGATCACGTTGGTCGGAATGTAGGCACCGACGTCATTCGCCTTGGTTTCGATGATCGGCAGACCGGTCATCGAGCCCGCACCGAGCTCGTCGGAAAGCTTCGCGCAACGCTCAAGCAGGCGCGAGTGTAGGTAGAACACGTCACCGGGGTACGCCTCGCGCCCCGGCGGGCGGCGCAGCAGCAGCGACACGGCACGGTACGCCTCGGCCTGCTTCGACAGGTCGTCGAACACGATGAGGACGTGCTTGCCGCCGTACATCCAGTGCTGGCCGATGGCCGAACCGGTGTAGGCCGACAGGTACTTGAAGCCGGCGGGGTCCGACGCGGGCGAAGCCACGATCGTCGTGTACTCGAGGGCGCCAGCCTCTTCGAGGGCGCCACGCACCGAGGCAATGGTCGAGCCCTTCTGGCCGATTGCGACGTAGATGCAGCGCACCTGCTTCGAGGGGTCGCCCGACTCCCAGTTCGCCTTCTGGTTGATGATCGCGTCAATCGCGATCGCCGTCTTACCGGTCTGGCGGTCACCGATGATCAGCTGACGCTGGCCACGGCCAACCGGGATCATCGCGTCGATCGACTTGATGCCGGTCTCGAGGGGCTCCTCAACCGACTGACGGGCCATAACGCCCGGCGCCTGCAGCTCGAGCGCACGACGACCCTCGATGCCGGTGATCTCGCCGAGTCCGTCGAGGGGCTCACCGAGCGGGTCGACGACACGGCCGAGGTAGCCCTCGCCGACAGGCACCGAGAGCACCTCGCCAGTGCGCGTGACTTCCATGCCCTCGACGATGCCGCCGAAGGGGCCGAGCACGATGGCACCGATCTGGTCTTCTTCAAGGTTCTGTGCGAGGCCGAGAGTGCCGTCGGCAAAGCGCAGCAGCTCGTTCGCCATGGTCGAGGGAAGGCCCTCGATGCGGGCGATACCATCGGCAGCCGAGATCACGGTGCCGACCTCGGTGGCCTCGGCGCCCTGCGGGCGGTAAGAGTTCGCAAAGTCGCTCAGCGCGCTGCGAATCTCCTCCGGATTGATCGTAAGTTCTGACATGTTCTTCCCTTGTCGTTGGGGCGTCGCCCCGCGTTCGATGCGCTGCTAGGCGAGCTGCAGACGAAGATTCTTCAGGCGGGCAGCCGCGGTGTCGTCGATGACTTCGTCACCGAACTCAACGCGCATTCCGCCGACGACCGACTGGTCGATGACCTGGTTGACAGCGACGTCGCGGCCGAAACGCTTTGCGAGTGCGAGGCGAAGCCGTTCGAGCTGTGCCTCGGGCAGAGCCCGGGCCACCGTGACGGTCGCGACCCGGCGACCAGCCTGATCGGCCACGCTCTCGCGGGCGTTCGTGGTAAGGCGACGAATGCGCTTCCGGCTCGGCAGCGTAACGAGCGAGCGGAGGACGTCCATCGTCTCGGCGCTCAGGCTGTGCGCGAAGAGACGCTCGATGAGCGCCACCTTGCCCTCGCCACGAGCGAGCCGCGAACCGAGTGCGAGCTCGAGTTCTCCGTTCGACGAAATCGCCTCGAGGAACGCGTCGAGTTCAGCGCCGATGCGCTCGTGTGCGCCACTGACCTGGGCGACGGCACGAATGCCGGCGTCCTGGATCGCGACGACGAGCTGCGCGTCAGACTCCCACTTCTGCGAGACGGCGACCTCGAGTACGTTCGTGGCGCCAATTCCGATGCGCTCGCCAAACACGCGCCGGGCGAGCGCGGCTTTTGCTGTCGCGTCGGCGCTGCGGTCGACGAGTGCGCCGGCGAGCTGCTTGTTCGACGAGATCGCGAGGGCCACGTCGAAGAGCCTGCGAGCCGAATCGGCGTCGGCGGCCGTAAGCCGGTCAACCTCGCGGTTCACCGCCTCAAGGGCGTGCTTGGTTGCGGTGCGCATCAGCGGTTGGTCCCCGCCGTCTCGTCAAGTTCGCTCAGGAAGCGGTCGACGTATGCCGCCGAGCGCTGATCGTCAGAGAGGTTTTCACCAACGACGCCCGAAGCGAGGTCGATCGCGAGCGTGCCGACTTCCTGGCGCAGCGAGACAATGGCCGACTGGCGCTCTGCCTCGATCTGCTCCTTCGCCGACTTCGTCATGCGGTCGAGCTCGTTTTGCGTCTCCTGCTTCTTCTCGGCCTTGATGGATTCGCCTTCGGCGCGTGCCTTTTCGCGAATCTCAGCGGCCTCGGTGCGGGCGTCAGCCAGCAGCTTTTCGTACTCGTCTCGGCGAGCGTCGGCTTCCGCCTGCACGGCGGCTGCCTTCTCCATGCCGCCTTCGATCTTGGCGGCACGCTCGTCGAGCATCTTGTTGAGCTGCGGAAGGACGAACTTCCAGAAGAACAGCAGGAGCACCACGAGCACGACTAGCGACCAGAAGATGTCGTAGCTGGCGGGGAGCAGCAGGGCGGGGTCCCACCCAAACGAGTCTCCGCCGACCTGCGCGAGGGCAGGTCCGTAATTCATGATGCCCATGTGGAAGTGCCTTAGCTACCGAAGATGAACGGGGTTGCGATGCCGATGAAGGCAAGCACCTCGGTGAACGCGATGCCGAGGAACATCGTGGTCTGGAGACGGCCAGCCATTTCGGGCTGACGTGCCATCGCCTCGACGGTCTTGCCGGCGACGATACCGATGCCGATACCGGGGCCAATTGCAGCGAGGCCGTAGCCAACAGTGGCAATGTTGCCCGAGATCTCGGCGAGTGTGGTGTTGTCCACAGGGGTTTCCTTCCGGTTGGAATATCGAGCCAGGGTGGCGCGATCAGTCGGTGTTCAGTTGGAGATTTACTGGGGAATCGTTCGCGCTACGCGCTAGCCCTGGGGCTAGTGCTCCTTGGCGACCGAAAGCTGGATGTAGCTCGTCGTGAGCAGGGCGAACACGTAGGCCTGCAGCACTGCGACCAGGAGCTCGACGATCGTCATGAAGAAGCCGCCGAACAGCGTCAGCGCACCCATGGCCGTCCAGGCATTGAGCATGCCCACGAAGAACGCGGTCGCCGAGAAGCAGAGCACGAGCAGCAGGTGGCCGACCATGAGGTTGAGCATGAGACGAAGCGCGAGCGATACGGGGCGCACGATGAACGTGTTCACAAGCTCGATCGGCGTCAGCAGAATGTACAGCGGCCACGGCACACCCGACGGGAACAGTGCGTTCTTGAAGAACGTGCCGGCGCCGGCCTCACGGATACCCGCGTAGATGAACGCGATGTAGGTGCACACCGCGAAGGTGAGAGGCATGCCGAGCAGCGCGTTGCCCGAGATATTGAGGAACGGCGTGACACCCGTAAGGTTCATGAACAGCACACCGAAGAACACCGCGAGGATGTACGGAAGGTACTTCTTGCCGATCCGCTCGCCGAGCATGTCGTAGACGATGCCGTCGCGCACGAAGCTGACGCCCATCTCGACAATCGACTGCAGCTTCGTGGGAACGAGCTTCGGCCGACGGAGCGCAATCCAGAACAGCAGCAAGAGAATCGCGATTGCGATTAGCCGAACCAGGATCACCCGGTTGATCTCGAAGACGGTGCCGTCAAACCAGAGTGCCGGCGGGAAGAACTCCTCGTCGACGTTCGGGGCGTGGAAACCCTCATCGCCAGCAGCCAGCGAAATTCCCGTCATCAGATTCAGGGCCGTAGCGTACAGAGGGTTCTCCTGTCTCGGGGCACGACTCAAACTCGCAGTCGAGCGGCGGTTGACGGTGGATTTACGACGTTGTGCCAGCGGATGGGCAACCGGCGTAATCCGACCTGATTACTGTAGCAATAAATTGAACCCGCCACACTCACGCGGAGGGCGATTCACCGCCATTTTCTGCCTCGTTCGCCTCGCCCGGTAGCTTGACATCGCTCACGTACGGCTGGCGGCTGCGCTGTACCACGATCACGTCGATCGCGAGCTGCCCAACCATGGCCGCCATCATGGTGCTCCAGAGCACCCAGTCGTGCGTAAAGTCGAACGCCTTGACGAGGGCGAGGACGCCAAGAAACGCAACGAACTTGAGCAGCCACATGCCGAGAATCACCGCGATGAAGAACATCGGGTCGAACCGCGCCGCGAGGATGATCGAAAGCACCGTGAGGCCGGTGAACAGCAGCGTGACACCGGCGGCGACGAGCGCCGACCACAGGCCGGGGAAGCCCGCAACGAGATAGCCCGTGATCCCGCCGACAACAGCGATTGCGAGGGTGAGCAAGAGTGACCACTTGAGCACTCGCTTCATCACCGGAACGCTCGTTGGGGTGTTGGTGGTGTTCGTCATGATTTTCCTTGATCGCGGTGGGGGTTCGGGCGCGGGCTGAGGAGGCGACGGATACGGTGCCGTAGCGCCACCGGCGCGGGCGCGGCCGCCCGGGCGCGGTCGGACTGGCGAACGCCGAGCTCGTCGAGGGGGTCGAAGGCGTCATCATCGGTCTCGGGCGAGCGCTGCGCCTCCACCTCGAGGCGCTTGCGTTGCGAGAGCGGCGAGATGGTGAGGATCGAGCAGACGATCATGCCGAGCACGAGGAATACGACCGCGATCCAAATCGGCTGCACGAGGAACGCGAGCAATGCCGCCATACCCACGACGGTGGCCCACGCGTAGAAGATGAGCACGGCACGACGCTGGGTGTGCCCCATGTCGAGCAATCGATGGTGCAGGTGCTTGCGATCGGCCGAGAACGGCGACTTGCCCGCTGTGATGCGGCGCACGACCGCCAGGATGAAGTCGACGAGCGGAACAACGAGCACGGCGAAGGGCAGCAGCAGCGGCAGGAATGCTGGCATGAGCGCATCCCGGCTCACGATGCTCGGGTCGATCTCGCCCGTCACGGCGATCGTTGATGCCGCCATGAGTAGGCCGATCAGCAGCGCGCCACAGTCTCCCATGAACATTCTCGATGGGTTCCAGTTCCAGGGGAGGAATCCCGCACACACGCCAATTACCAGGGCCGAGAGCAGTGCAGCGAGCGTGAATCGGCTCGACGAGAGCGATTCGGTGAGGAAGTAGCTGTAGAGCAGGAACACCCCGCCCGCGATGATCGCAACCCCGGCGACGAGACCGTCAAGGCCATCGATGAAGTTCACCGCGTTCATGACCAGCACGACCGCGAGCACCGTCATGAAGACCGACATCCACTGTGACGCGACGGTGAGCCCGCCGATCGGCAATGACGTAATCGCGACACCGGAGAACGCGAGAATCAGGCCCGAGACGATCTGCGCCGCGAGCTTGATCATCCAGTCAAGATCGACGATGTCATCGATCACCCCGACGACAACGATGAGAGTCGCGGCGCCAATGATGCCCCACACGCGCGTGGGGTTCGCGAACACCAGTTGAAACCAGCTGATCTGCGAGGCAATGGCGAGCGTAATCAGCAGCGCGAAGTACATCGCGATGCCACCGAGCCGCGGCTTGGGCGTCGTGTGTACGTCGCGTTCTCGAATCGAGGGATACCAGCGGAACCGCATCGCGAGTCGGTAGATCAGCCACGAGGCGAAAAAGGCCAGCACCGCGGCGATGATGATGACCCTCGCGTAGAAGAGCACCTAGCTCGACGTCCCTTGTTCGGGCTCGAGCAACTCGCCGAGCACCTCGGCGATCGCGTCTCGCGAGAGCGCACCGGCGCGAACGATGCGTGCCGGAAACCGTTCGGCCGCGGTAAGCCCGGTCGCGTCGACGATCGTTGACGCCGCTCCCCCGACGGTCCCTGCGTCGAGGAAGATCCGGACCTTCTCTCCGAGTTGCTCGACCGCGTCCGCGGCGTTGTTCGGCGCGGGCTCACCGTGCCGGTTCGCCGACGACACCGCGAGGGGGCCGGTTTCCCGGAGGAGTTCGCGCGCGTACTCGTTGTCGGGGATCCGCAACGCAACCGTGCCGTGGGTCTCGCCGAGGTCCCACTGGAGGCTCGGCTGTGCGGGAAGGATGACGGTGAGGGGCCCTGGCCAGTACCGCGCGACGAGTTCCCGAATCTCGTCGGGAACCTCGCTTGCGAGCGCATCAATCGTCGCGTTATCGGCGACAAGTACGGGCGGCGGCGAAGTGCGATCGCGGCCCTTCGCCTCGAGGAGCTTCGTGACTGCCTCGGCGTTGAACGCATTCGCGGCGATGCCATACACCGTGTCGGTGGGCATCACGATGACGTCGCCGAGGCCGAGTGCGGCGCGCGCTTCGCGCATGCCGACGAGCAGGCGCTGCGGCGAGGAGAGGTCATAGACGTCAGGCATATCACCCGTGAGTCTAGACGTTGCTGAGGGTCACCCGCCCCTCGTCGCGAGCGTGTGGCGCTCTCGGCCGGCGAGGTCGACGATCGTCTCAGGTGAATCGAGGCCCGCCGCCCGGGCAAGGTTTCGGATCTCGGCACCCTGCTCCTCCGTATGCTCCAGCGCGACGAGCCCACCCGGTTCGAGGGCCTCGGCCGCGAAAACGATGATCCGACGAATCTCGTCGAGCCCGTCACCACCTGAATACAGCGCGGGTTCGGGATCAAACATGCGCACCTCGGGATCGCGGGGCACCTCACGGAGCGGCACGTATGGCGGGTTCGAGACGATCCCCCGTAGCGGTTCCCCCGTGGCCGCGGCCCGCAACTGTGGGAGCCAGTCACCGAAGCGCGCCGCAACCTTGGCCGAGGCGTTCGCCGCGACGTTCCGACGCAACCACGGCCATGCGTGAGCCGAGGCCTCAAGCGCGACGACGCGCATCCGTGGCAGACGGAGGCCAAGAGAAATTGCGATCGCGCCGGTGCCCGAGCCGACGTCAGCGACCAGCCCGGCCTCTGCATCGACGAGCCGATCCGCCGCTGCCGCAACCAGCACCTCGGTCTCGGGCCGCGGAACAAATGCGCCGGGGCCGACCGCGACCTCGACCTGATCGAATGGCGCGACACCGAGGATGTGCTGAAGCGGTTCGCGGCGCGCTCGACGGCGCACCACCTCCCGCACACGATTCGCGTCGTCGTCGCACACGGTTCGACCGAGCAATCGATCAAGCTCGAGGTCACCTCGTCCACGGCCAAGTGCTGCCGCGACCACGATTGCCGGTTCGGGCGCCGCGAGGCCGGCCCGCCCGAGTGTCACCGTTGCTGCTCGGAGGAGGTCGTCGATTCGCACCCGAATACTCTAGGCGTGCCGGGCACGAGAACGCGACCGCCGTGCAGCAACCACCGGCGGCGCGTATGGTCCATCGTGACGCATCGTGACGGGCTACCAGCGACGCCCAGGCGGAGCCTGATTTGATGAGCACGATCGGCGGGGACGCAACCGCCCCGGCCCCGACTCGAGAGGTGAACTCCAACATGGCAAAGATTTACAACGATGTGACCGAGGTCATCGGCGGCACTCCCCTGGTGCGGCTCAACCGAATCAATGACACCGACGCGAACGTGTACGCGAAGCTCGAATTCAACAACCCCACCGCGAGCGTGAAGGACCGCCTCGGGTGGGGCATAGTGCGCGCGGCCGAGCGCAGCGGCCAGCTGCAGCCCGGCGGCACGATCATCGAGGGCACCTCGGGAAACACCGGCATCGCGCTGGCAGCAGTCGGCGCCGCCCGCGGGTACAAGGTGATCATCGCCATGCCCGAGACGATGTCGGTCGAGCGCCGTCAGCTCATGAAGGCGTTCGGCGCCGAGCTCGTGCTCACCCCGGGTCCCGACGGGATGCGCGGAGCGGTCGCCAAGGCGCAGGAGCTGCAGGCCAACACCCCGAATTCGATTCTCGCGAGCCAGTTCGAAAATGAAGCCAACGTCGAGATCCACCGCGAGACGACCGCGGAAGAGGTCTGGAACGACACCGACGGCGAGGTCGACATCTTCGTCGCGGGCATTGGCACGGGCGGCACGATCACCGGTGTCGGCCAGGTTCTCAAGGAGCGCAAGCCCGAGGTGCGCATCGTCGCAGTCGAGCCGAAGGACTCGCCGCTCCTCACCGAGGGCAAGGCGGGCCCCCACAAGATTCAGGGGCTCGGCGCGAACTTCGTGCCGGAGATTCTCGACCAGGGCGTGATCGACGAGGTCATCGACACGACGCTGGAAGACTCGATCGCCACCTCGCGTGAGCTCACGCGGTCCGAGGGCCTCTTCTCGGGCATCTCGTCGGGTGCGAACGTCTGGGCCGCGCTCCAGGTTGCTCGCCGCCCCGAGAACGCGGGCAAGAACATCGTGGTGATCGTCGCCGACACCGGCGAGCGTTACCTCTCGAGCGTGCTGTTCGACGATCTGCGCGAAGGAAACTAGGCTGAGGCACCCGACGGGGTCGATGCGAGGAATCGCGTCGACCCCGTCGACGTTCCCCCAGCTGCGGGCACTTCCCGATAGGTGACCGACCGAGCGACGAAAGTGAGTGGCACCGTGCGAGCATCCGGCGTATTCACGCCTCCGAGACGACTGCCCGGCGACGAGTTTTTTCAGGGCGTCCGCGAAGACATCTCCGCGGCGAAGCGCGGCGATCCCGCAGCGAGGTCACGCGCCTCGATCGCAGTGATCTACTCAGGACTCCACGCCGTCTGGGCCCACCGCATCGCGCACCGTCTCTGGTGCACGGGAACGCCGGCGCGCCGGTTTCTCGCGCGCGCGATCTCGCAACTCGCCCGCTTCGCGACCGGCATCGAGATTCACCCGGGCGCAACGATCGGGCGGCGTCTGTTTATCGACCACGGCATGGGCGTCGTCATCGGCGAGACCGCCATCGTGGGCGACGACGTGAAGATCTATCACGGCGTCACGCTCGGTGGCGTGGCGAACAAGCGCGTCAAGCGGCACCCAACGATCGGTAACCGCGTCATGATCGGCGCGGGGGCGAAGCTGCTCGGCCCGATCGAGATCGGCGACGATTCCCTCATCGGCGCGAACGCGGTCGTAACCCGCTCGTTCGGTCCTGGCGCGGTGCTCACGGGCATCCCCGCACGGAACCGACCGACCTCGCAGAGTGCCCGCCACGAGGCCGGCGACTGGATCATCTAACACCCACAGTTGAGGGGTCGATTGTTGCTGTTTTGCGGCCGCAAAACAGCAACAATCGACCCCTCAACTGCTAGTTGTCGCCGCCGAGCGCCGCGAGACGGGCCTCTTCGTCGGCGCTGACGGCCGACTCGATCACCGGACCGAGCGCACCGCTCAGTACCTGGTCGAGGTTGTAGGCCTTGTACCCGGTACGGTGGTCCGCAATCCGGTTCTCGGGGAAGTTGTACGTCCGAATGCGCTCAGACCGATCCATCGACCGAATCTGCGAGTGCCGCGCATCCGCCTCTGCCGCCGCCTGCTCTTCCTGCTGGCGAGCAAGCAGTCGGGCCTGCAACACGCGCATTGCCGCCGCACGGTTCTGAATCTGCGACTTTTCGTTCTGCATCGAGACGACGATGCCGGTCGGCAGGTGGGTAATACGCACCGCCGAGTCGGTCGTGTTCACCGACTGGCCGCCGGGTCCGGAGGAACGGTACACATCGATCTTCAGGTCGTTCTGATCGAGCTGCACCTCTTCGGGCTCGTCAACCTCTGGGAAGACAAGCACACCGGTCGTCGAGGTGTGGATGCGCCCCTGCGACTCGGTCGCTGGCACGCGCTGCACGCGGTGCACGCCACCCTCGTACTTGAGCGACGCCCACACGCCGTCGGCGGGGTCATTCGACGACGACTTGATCGCGACCTGGACGTCCTTGTAGCCGCCAAGGTCGCTCGTCGTGGAATCGAGCATCTCGATCTTCCAGCCTCGCGCCTCGGCGTAGTGGCTGTACATGCGCAGGAGATCGGCCGCGAACAGTGCCGATTCCTCGCCGCCCTCGCCGCCCTTGATCTCCATGATCACGTCGCGACCGTCGTCGGGGTCACGCGGGATCAGTAGTCGCCGCAGCTTCTCGGACTGCGCATCGACACGAACGCGGGTCGCCTCGGCCTCCTCGGCGAACAGCTCGTCTTCCTTCGCGAGTTCGAGCGCCGCCTCGAGGTCGCTCTCGAGTGACGTGAGGCGATCGTCGGCCGCAAGAATCTGCGAGAGTTCCGCGTAGCGACGATTCACCTTCTTCGCGCGCGCCGGGTTTGAGTGCAGCTCGGGGTCGGCGAGTTGCTCCTGCAGTTCGGCGTGCTCAGCGCGCAGGTTGGCGAGCGACTCCGAAAACTCCGCGCGGCTCATCGAGCCGTCACCGGGCTGATCGGGTTCGCTCGCACCGACGCGAGGAACTCTTCGTTCGACGACGTCTGGCTGATGCGCTCGAGCACAGCCTCGAGCGACACCTGGGCGTCACCGCCGAGAGCTCGGCGAATTGCCCAGGTCGCCTCGAGCTCGTCGGAGCTGAGCAGCTGGTCTTCGTGGAGGGTCGACGACTGCTGAATGTCGAGCGCCGGGAAGATGCGCTTGTTCGCGATCTCGCGCGACAGGCGAAGCTCCATGTTTCCGGTGCCGGCAAACTCCTCGAGAATCACCTCGTCGGTGCGCGAACCGGTCTCGACCATCGCGGTCGCGAGGATCGTGAGCGAGCCGCCGTTCTCGACGTTGCGTGCCGCACCGAAGAACCGCTTCGGCGGGTAGAGCGCCGAAGCGTCAACGCCACCCGCGATGATGCGGCCACTCGCCGGTGCGGTGAGGTTGTAGGCGCGACCGAGCTGCGTGATCGAGTCGAGCAGCACGACTACGTCGAGCCCGAGTTCAACGAGTCGCTTCGCGCGCTCGATCGCGAGTTCGGCGATCGTCGTGTGGTTCTCGGCGGGCATGTCGAAGGTCGACGAGATGACCTCACCGTGAATCGTGCGCTCGAGTCGCGTGACCTCTTCGGGACGCTCGTCAACGAGCACGAGCATAAGGTGCGTGTCGGGGCTGTTCTGCGCAATCGCGTTCGCGATGCGCTCGAGCATGATCGACTTGCCCGACTTCGGGGGCGCGACGATGAGGCCGCGGGTACCCTTGCCAATCGGCGCGAAGAGGTCGATCATTCGCTGGGCGGCGTGGCCACCGGCGGTCTCGAGCGTGATGCGCTCCTCGGGGTAGAGGGCGCGGAGCGAGTCAAAATCGGTGCGCTCACGGTTCGGGTCAGGCTGTTCCCCGTTGATCGTGTCGATCTTCACGAGGGCGTTGTACTTCTGGCGGCCCGACTGGTACTCGCCCTCACGCGGCTGGCGGATCGCGCCGACGATGGCGTCGCCCTTGCGGAGGTTGTACTTCTTCACCTGGCCGAGCGAGACGTACACGTCGTTGTTGCCGGCGAGGTAGCCGCTCGTGCGCACAAACGCGTAGTTGTCGAGCACGTCGAGGATGCCCGCGATCGGCAGCAGCACGTCGTCGGGTGCGATCTCGGGGTCGACATCGTCGCGATTGCGCTTGCGCTTGCGCTCGTTCTGGTTCTGCTGACGACCGTTGTTGTCCTGCCCGCCACGGTTCGAGTCACCGTTCTTGGTCTGCTCGTTCTGCTTGCCGCCGTCGTCGTTCGATTGGCGGTTGCGGTTCCGGCTGCGGTTGCGCTTGCGTCCGCCGGTCTCCGCCTGCGGTTCGTCGTCCTGCTCAGCATCGTCGTCACGCGCGGGCGGGAGCACGATGTCGTCAAGCGTGAGGGGCGAAGCCTCAGCCTCGTCAGCGGTCTTGGCTCCCTGCTCCGAGTCCTGGCCGGATACGCGACGGTTTCGGCGGCGGGGCTGCTGCTTGGCCGTCTCGGCGGACTTCTCTGCGTTGTCGTGCTTCGGCTCCGGGAGCTCGATCTCGAGTTCCGGGCGCTTTGCGGCGTCGGTCGACGACTCGTCGTCGCCCTTCGCCCCGGACTGCTCGGCAGCATCCGTCGAGTTGGCAGGGGCCTGCTCGCTCGTGGCCTCCTCGGCCTGCGTGGGCTGTTCGGCCTGCTGCGGCTGCTCGGCGGCTGCGGGCTGGCTCTTGGCCTGTGCCTGCTGGATCGCGTCGATGAGGACGCTCTTGCGCATCCGCGCCGCGCCCTTGATTCCGTGCTGTGACGCGAGCGTCTGAAGGTCGGCGACCTTCATTCGCTCGAGCGCCGCGGCATCAATCGAAGTTGAAGAATCGGTCATGAAGTTCTGGTTCCTTGGTGTGACGCGCCCCGCTCGTTCGCGCGGCGCTGGGAAATCGGGCAAGCAACGAAGTGCTCGTACCGAGAGAGATGGGATGCGGGCGGTCGATCGCGAGAATTGCGGTCGAGCTAGCCGAGCGGCGCTGATGCCGCATGGCCCACAGCCGACTCCACTGTAGCACCACGCACATCAACGGCCGTCATAACCGCGTGCCACGTCGTGTCGGGTCGCGCAGCGGCAATCTCCTCGGCCTTGAGTCGCGCACCCGGATCGTCGGCGAGCACGAGCACACTCGGGCCCGCACCCGACACGACGGCGGCGAGGCCGTGCTCGCGGAGGTCGTCAACGAGCGCCTTCGTCTTCGGCATTGCCGATGCGCGGTAGGTCTGGTGCAGCCGGTCTTCGGTCGCGTCGAACAGCAGTTCGGGGCTCTGGATCATCGCAGCGACCATGAGCGCCGATCGGGAGAGGTTGAAGATCGCGTCGGCGTGCGGCACCTGTTCGGGCTGGAGCGACCGCGCGACCTTCGTCGACATCGTCTCGTCGGGTACGAGCACCATGACCGAGACGCCGCGATGCACCGCGAGCTGCTTCGAGTGGGCGTTCCCGTTCGCGTCCATCCACGCGATCGTGAGTCCGCCGAAGAGGCAGGGGGCGACGTTATCGGGGTGCCCCTCGAGCTCGGTCGCGAGGCCGAGCATCTCCTCGGCGGTCAGCGTGCGCTGATCGGCGATGAGCCCGGTGGCCGCGAGCACTCCCGCGACGATTGCGGCACCGGATGACCCGAGACCGCGGCCATGCGGAATCGCATTGACGGCGCGCAGGCGAATCCCGGGCAGCTCAAATCCGAGCTTCTCGAGCGAATAGTTGAGGGCGCGCAGCACAAGGTGTCGCTCGTCCCTCGGCACAGACTCGGCGCCGACGCCGGTCAGGTCGAACTCGTACCGGTCCGGCGCGAGCGCCTCGACCTCGAGCTCGTCGTAGATTGCGAGGGCGAGGCCCAGGGTGTCGAACCCCGGGCCGAGGTTTGCGCTCGTCGCGGGAACGCGAACGTTCGCTCTCGCACCCTCCGTAACTCGGCTCACTCGCGGCCGCCTTCGACCCGGAGCACGCCGGCGACGCGAGTGACGACATCGAGCTTGGCCAGGTCATCCACGAGGCCACGCAGTGCGCCGTCGGTCGCGAGGTGGGTGACGATCACGACGGTCGCGGCCGCCTCGTCGTCGGTGCGCGCCTGCTCGAGCGTCGAGACCGAAACGTTGTGCTCCGCGAACGTGCGCGCGACCTCGGCGAGCACTCCGGGGGCGTCGGTCACGTCGAGCGCAATGTGGTAGCGCGTGCGAATGTCGCGTGCCTCGAGCACGGGCAGGTCCGCATCCATCGATTCGCCGAGGCCGGGCCCGCCGAGCACGTGGCGTCGCGTTGCCGAGACGAGGTCGCCGAGCACCGCCGACGCGGTCTGGATACCGCCCGCACCCGCGCCGTAGAACATGAGCGGGCCCGCTGCAGCCGCCTCAACGAACACCGCGTTGTTGCCGCCGTGCACCGAAGCGAGCGGGTGCGAGTCAGGCACGAGGGCCGGATACACGCGGGCAGAAATCGCCTCGGTCCCGTCGGCCGCGCTGAGGCGCTCACAGATGGCAAGGAGCTTCACGACGAACCCGGCGCGCTTCGCGTCCTCGATCTGTTCGATCGTGACCTGCGTGATGCCTTCGCGATGCACCGAGTCGAGCGGCACGCGCGTGTGAAACGCGATCGAGGCGAGGATCGCGGCCTTCTGCTGCGCGTCGTACCCCTCGATGTCGGCGGTCGGGTCGGCCTCGGCATACCCGAGCTCGGTCGCAATGCGCAGCGACTCCTCGAACGTATCGCCGGTCGTGTACATGCGATCGAGAATGTAGTTGGTTGTGCCGTTCACGATGCCGAGGATGCGCTCGATGTGGTCGCCAGCGAGATTTTCGCGCAGCGGCCGAATAATGGGGATCGCGCCCGCAACGGCGGCCTCGTAGTGCAGCTGCGCGCCGACGCGCTCGGCAAGCTCGAACAGTTCTGGGCCGTGCTTCGCGAGTAGCGCCTTGTTCGCCGTCACGACGTCGGCGCCCGACTCGAGCGCCTGCGTGATGAGCTCGCGCGCAGGCGAAATGCCGCCCATGAGCTCGATCACGAAGTCGGCCTGCAGAATCAGGTTCTCGGCGTCGGTCGTGAGCAACTCTCGAGGCAGCTCAACGTCGCGCTTGCTCTCGAGGTTTCGCACGGCGATGCCGACGAGCTCGAGGCGGGCGCCCGCTCGTCGGGAGAATTCATCGGATTGCTCGAGGAGCAGTCGCGCGACTTGGCTGCCGACCGAGCCGGCTCCGAGCAGCGCGACTTTGACGGTGCGCAGTTCGTTCACTGGTTCGCCTTTCTGTTCCACCCGGCGTCGAGCGCCAGCAGGTCGTTGATCGTTACGCGTCGCACGACTTCCCGTGCGACTCCGTCGCGCACCGCGACGATCGCGGGGCGCTCCAGGTAGTTGTAGTTGCTGGCCATCGACCAGCAGTACGCGCCCGTTGCGGGCACCGCAAGCAGGTCGCCAGCGGTCACGTCGTCGGGCAGGTAGTCGTGATTCACAACGATGTCGCCCGACTCGCAGTGCTTGCCGACCACGCGCACGAGCGTAGCTGGCGCCGACGATGTCCGGTTCGCGACGCGCACGCAATAGTCGGCTCCGTAGAGGGCGGGGCGAATGTTGTCGCTCATGCCGCCGTCGACGGCGACGTACTCTCGTGTCCCTCCGCGCTCCCCCGGCACGGTCACGCGCTTCGTCGTGCCGACCGTGTAGAGCGTGACGCCCGCGGGACCAATGATCGAGCGACCCGGTTCGAATACAAACCGCGGCATGTCGGTCGAGGTCTCCCGGCACACCCGATCGACCTCGGCCGCAATCCCGCGCGCGAGGTCGGCGATGTCGGGGGCGTCGTCGCTCGGCAGATAGTTGATGCCGAAGCCTCCGCCGAGGTTCACTTCGGGAATCGGGCCGTCAGCGAGCAGTTCTGCCCGCAGCCGCATAAGGCGCTCCGCCGCCGCGCCAAAGCCCGAGGGCTCGTAAATCGAGGAGCCGATGTGCGAGTGCAGCCCGAGCAGTTCGAGCGACGGCGCCGACCGGATGCGCCGCACCGCCTTAACGGCATCCTCACGAGTCAGGCCGAACTTCTGATCTTCGTGACTCGTCGCGAGATAGTCGTGAGTCGACGCGTGAATACCGACGTTGATGCGCACCATAACCGACTGCACTCGCCCGGCTTTC
The DNA here is from genome assembly GCF_000381765.1 of [Zimmermannella] faecalis ATCC 13722. Lineage (GTDB taxonomy): Bacteria > Actinomycetota > Actinomycetes > Actinomycetales > Microbacteriaceae > Gulosibacter > Gulosibacter faecalis. Next base: position 507,994 of record NZ_KB907074.1, read on the forward strand.
TCCGCGACGTCGGCAAGCAGCGCGATCTCGGAGAGCGAGTCGACGATGATTGAGCCGACGCCCGCGCCCACGGCGCGCTCGAGTTCGCCGCGTGACTTGTTGTTGCCGTGCATCCCGATCGTCGCCGGCGCCACGCCCGCGGCGAGTGCGACTTCGAGTTCTCCCCCACTCGCGACGTCGAGGCCGAGGCCAGCTTCGGCCATCCATTCGGCGATGTCGATAGTGAGGAGCGCTTTGCTCGCATAGTGCAGGTCGACGTTGGCGCCAATGGCGTCGAATGCGGTACGGAAGGCGTCGAGGATGCCTGAGGCACGACCTCGGGCGGCGGTCTCGTCGAGCACGTACAGGGGCGAGCCGTGTGCCGCGACGAGGTCGCTCGCGGCGACCCCACCGAGCATCAGCTCGCCTTCAGCAGATCGCTCGGCAGTCGTCGGCCACACGTCGTGGTCAAGCAGACCCGTGTCGGTCGGCACCTCAAGCCAGGCGGGCGCGAGGGGGGTGTCGTCAGAAGCGTGCATCCTGGTCATCCTAGCGGCCCTGTGTCCGTCAGTTGCAGCCGCCGAGCTCCGCGAATGCTTGATCGTCGAGCCGCACCGACGACGTACTGCGGAAGTTAATGTCGAGGTGCTGTGCCGACGGCACCACACTCGTCAGCTGGACCGCCGCGGGCAGGTGTTCGGCGAGACACATTTCGAAGCTGAAGCGGCTCGGATCGAGATCGACCTGGGTGGTTGCGTCGCCCGAGCTGATCTGAATCGAGTTTGCGACGACTCGGAGTCGCCCGCCGCTGCGCGGTTCGAGATTCGCGACGACCGAGATGCCGACCTGCGACCCGAACACGTCGACTTCGGTCGAGTAGCCGATTCCGTCGTCCCGAAGCTCAACTGAATGGATTTCGATTCCGGCGTCGGCCGCGACCTGCTGGAGGAGGTCGTTCAGCTCGGTTTCGTTGATACCGATGCTGCCCTCAAGGCTGCCGACAACGACGGGGTCACCGAGCTCCACATCAAACGCCGAGACCTCCGCATCGCCGGTGATTTCGCCAAACGTGAGGTCGTCGGTTGCGACATCGAGTTGGCTGAGTGAGCCACCGAGGAGTTCGCAGGCCACGCAGACACCGCCGGGGCGTGCGCGCACGTCGGCGGTCACCTGTTCGGGCAGGTTGGTCTCGACCTGCTGGGCGGTGATGTTTGCGACGAGCAGGCGGGCGGTGATCTCCGTCGCCGCGAGCACGACGACGATGATGCCGACGATGAGCAGCGTTCGGATGCGCCCGCGGGCGCGTCGGCGCTCGGCGTGCATGTGTGCTGCCTCGCTACATGCGCTCGGGCGCCTCGACCCCGAGGAGCTCGAGCCCCGATCGGAGCACGTGCGAGGCGGCCTCGTTCAGCACGTAGCGGCTGTTGTGGAGCGGCCCAACCGGTTCGTCGCCCTGCGGCAGTACGCGCGTCTGGTCGTACCAGCGGTTGTAGGCCGCGGCGAGGTCTTCGAGGTAGCGAGCAATTCGGTGGGGCTCGCGTTCGACCGCCGAGAACTCAACGATGCGGGGGAATTCGCGCAGTTGCCCGAGCAGTTCGTTCTCGGTGGCGTGCGTCAGCAGGCCCGGGTCGAACGAGGCCCCGTCGATGCCGGCCTGTTCGGCGTTGCGATGCACGGCTCGCGTGCGCGCGTGGGCGTACTGGACGTAGTACACCGGGTTGTCGTTCGTGCGGCTCACGAGCAGGTCGAGGTCGATGTCCATCGAACTATTCGTCGAGCTGCGCACGAGCGCGTATCGGGCCGCGTCGACGCCGACGGCGTCGACCAGGTCGTCGAGCGTGACGATGGTGCCGGCACGCTTCGACATGCGCATCGGCTGTCCGTTCTTCACGAGGTTAACCATCTGGCCGATGAGGATCTGCAGGTTCACCTCGGGGGTGTCGCCGAACGCCTGCACCATCGCCATCATGCGGCCGATGTAGCCGTGGTGGTCGGCGCCGAGCATCATGATGCACTCGTCGAAGCCACGCTCACGCTTGTTCAGGTAGTACCCGATGTCGCCCGAGAAGTAGGTGGGTTCTCCGTTCGAGCGCACGATGACTCGATCTTTGTCGTCGCCGAACTCGGTCGAGCGCAGCCAGGTCGCTCCCTCGTCGACGAACACGTGCCCCCGCTCGCGGAGACGTTCGATGGCGCGCGCAACCGACCCGTCTTCGTGCACCGAGTCTTCGTGGAAGAACACATCGAAGTGCACGCGGAACTCTTCGAGCTTGCGCTTGATCTCGCCGAACATGCGCTCGACGCCTCGGCTGCGGAACACCTCCTGCTGCGCGGCTCGGTCGGTCGCGGCGGCGAGTTCGTCGGCGTGACTGGCGGCGACGTCGTTGGCAATCTCGGCAATGTAGTCGCCCCCGTAGCCGTCTTCGGGCGTCGGCTCGCCAAGGTGGGCTGCCAGGAGGGACTTCGCGAAGCGGTCGATCTGCGCGCCGTGGTCGTTGAAGTAGTACTCACGCTCGACGCGGGCGCCGGCCGCCGTCATGATGCGCGCAAGGGAGTCGCCGACGGCGGCCCAGCGCGCACCACCGAGGTGGATCGGACCGGTCGGGTTCGCCGAAACGAACTCGAGGTTAATGTTGTGCCCCGCAAGTGCGGACGAATGGCCATACTCCCCCGCCGCGTTGACGATCGTGCGGGCAAGTTCACCCGCGGCTGCTTCGTCGAGGGTGATGTTGATGAAACCAGGGCCGGCGACGTCGACGCGCTTCACGCTCGGGTCGTCGGCGAGCCCCGCAGCGATTTCCTGCGCGAGTTCGCGTGGGTTCACCCCGACACGCTTTGCGAATCGCATCGCGATGTTGGATGCCCAGTCGCCGTGGTCGCGGTTGCGCGGCCGCTCGAGCTTGAGGTCGTCGTCGCTGAGCGGTAGCTCGGCGGCATCGTGGCGAGCGAGTGCTGCGGTGGTTGCGGCAGCGAGGACGTGCGAAAGGTTCTGGTCAGTCATCAGGACTCAATCGTACGCATTTCCCGCGCGAAGTTACTGCTACGCTTGTCGCTTGTTCGCCTCCGTAGCTCAGTGGATAGAGCGCCGGTTTCCGGTACCGTAGGTCGCAGGTTCGACTCCTGTCGGGGGCACGTTAAGTTCGCAGTCGCGACGTCGGCCGGTAGGCGCCCGGAGGGCGTGTATCGACCATGCCGATCGCCTCCATCAGGGCGAACATGGTCGTAGGCCCGACGAAGCGAAAACCACGGCGACGAAGTTCCTTCGAGAGCTCGACCGATTCGGGTGTCGTAGTGGGAACCTCAGCGATCGACGACGGTGGTGTCCAGTCGTCAGGTCGGTACGACCACACGAATTCGGAGAGGCCCCCTTCGTCGCGCAGCGCAATGGTGGCGCGTGCGTTCCCGATCGTTGCCGCGATCTTCTGCCGGTTGCGAATGATGCCGGGGTGCTCGAGCAAACGCTCGATGTCCCCGTCGTCAAACACCGCGACCGCGTCGGGATCGAACCCCGCGAACGCCTCACGAAAGGCTGGACGCTTACGCAGCACCGTGACCCACGAGAGACCCGCCTGGAATCCCTCGAGCGCGATGCGCTCGAACACGCCCGCCTCATCGTGCACCGGCACGCCCCACTCCGTGTCGAAGTAGTCGCGAAGCAGTGGGTCTCGCGCGGCCCACGGCGGCCGCAACCGGCCGTCGTCACCCAGTACGAGCCCGGTGTCGTCGAGGATGTCGTGGTTAGTCATTGTGGACATGTCGTGCCTCCAATTCGAGTAGTGCGGCCTTCGCGTCGATGCCGCCGAGATAGCCTCCTGCGGTTCCATCGCTGCGGAGTACCCGGTGACATGGCACGACAACGGGAAGCGGATTCGTCGCGCAGGCCGTACCAACCGCGCGCACGGCCTTGGGGCGACCCACGAGTTCGGCAACCTCACGGTACGTCTGGGTCGTGCCGTAACCGATTTCTGGAAGCCTGCGGTGCACGTCCCCGCGGAATCCTTTTGAGAGCACCCGGTCGAGGTCGAGGTGAAACTCCGTGCGTGTGCCGGCGAAGTATTCGTCGAGCTGGCGGGCGGTGCGGTCGAGGCGCGAGGGCACCTGCAGGATCCGCGGACTCACCAGCTCGGCGAGCTGCCCAAGTACGCGGTCGAATCCCTCGACGGCGAACCCCACCCGGACGAGGCCTCGCTCTGTTGCAGCTAACAGAAGCCGGCCGACGGGGCTGTCGACCTCGGTGTACGCCACGTCGATGAGTCCAGCGCGCTCGGCATCTTGGCCCAGCTGCAGCCGGAGTCGGCCCAGTAGTTCGAAATCGGCGGTGAGCGTCGGTCGTGGCGACGCGGACGCGTCAGTGTCAGGCATCATCGCGTGGCTCCTTGCTGGTTCAAATTGGCATAGGTGGATCTCAACGCGGCGACACCGTCAGCGGCAGCACGCCGGGCCGCCGGCACGCTGCCGCCGAGTAGCGCCGCGATCTCACCGTGACTCAGCCCGCCGAGGTAGCGGAACGTGAGCACAAGACGCTGCTTCTCTGGGAGGCCCGCTACCGCCCGCCACAGGTCGTCGTTCTCGAGACCAGGGTTGCCGAGTTGTGACGGCAGTTCTGGAAGTTCTGCAGTCGGGATGGGCTGACGGGACGCGGCTCTGGCGATGTCAATCGACTTGTTCCGCGCGATACGCACGAGCCAAGCCCCGATATTCGCGCCATCGGGAAGTCGCGGATACGCCTGGAGCGCCGCGAGAAAGGTTTCTGACCACGCGTCGTCAGCGTCGTGCACCCCGAGCGTTGCGCGACACACGCGCAACACGGTGAGCCCATGTTGCTCGATCACTTGCTCGAACGCCGGTTTCGGCACCACGCTGGATCTGGCTGTCATTGTGGGCTCACGGTACGGGACAGCGTATGGGCTTGCATGGCAGCTCCTCTTGACGTCGCGCTCACGACTCACCTTGGTCGCAGTGTTGGTCTCACTGTGTAGACGGTGGCGTGAGCGAAAACGTGAGGTCCGAGTTCAAGAAAGTTGTGCACGATCCCGCGAAACCGCGGCCGAGCGTGCACTACCCCGCAGTCTGTGGCAGTGCAGACTGCGGTACGAGGGCCTCCAACAGGCGCGGCAGCTGCGACGGCTCGCTAGTGCCCGCCTCGGGGTGCCACTGCACCGCCACCGCGGGTGCCGAGACGTGCTCGATCGCCTCGGGTGTGCCGTCGTCGGCACGCGCGACGATCCGTACCCCATCGCCGGGCTCGGCGACAACCTGATGGTGCGACGATTCGACGCGCTCAAGCCGTTCCCCAAGCTGCCCCGCGAGCTTCGACCCGGGCGCAATGTCAACCGGGTGCGGTACGAACTCGGCGTCCCGAGGAGGCAACATGCGGTGCGCATCCGCGTTGTCGAGGTGCTGCACGAGCGTCCCACCGAGCGCGACGTTCATGAGCTGCAGGCCCCGGCAGATGCCGAGCAGCGGGAGCTTGTCGTCGATTGCGTGCCGGATGAGCTCGCACGTGCGAGAGTCGGCTTCGAGAAGGTGCGTTCCCGATTCTGGGTAGTCGGCCGTCATCCCGTAGAGCTCGGGGGCGACGTCTTCGCCGCCCATAACGACGACCGCGTCGGCCTCGGCATATGCCGCCTCGATCTCCTGTTCCGCGACATCGCCGATTGCGAGGCGTCGAGGAGCAAACCCAACCGACTCCGCAACCCGCGCGACCTGTCGACTCAGGGGTTCGAGGAGGGAGGTGAAGTGCGTGTCAGCGCGGAGCATCGTCGCGTCGACGACGAGCAAGTTGGGGCCAGAATCGGTCATGGCCACCGTTATAGCAGTCGGCGCGCGCAGGCCGCCACGACAACGATGTCCGTGTGGATCGGGGCGAATGGTCGATTAGGTGACTGTTCGCGTCCACCGCTGTTCGTAGCCGTCGTCGAGACGTCCACGAGGCCGAGCAACGCGCCGGGTTCAGGCAATTCCCCCGGCAGTTGCCCTAACTTCGTAGCTGTTACTTCCCCCGATCGGCTCGTTGTCGGTCGCTCGCACTTTGGAGGCTTGGGATGCACAGGCTTGGCCGATCGCTCATCGCGCTCTTTGGGCTCATCGCCGCGACCGCGCTCGCGTTTTTCCCCGCGCAGGCGGCGTTCGCCGAGCAGCCGATGCAGGTCGACTCCGTCGTTACCGACACGACGAACACTCTCTCGAACCAGGACATCGACGCGATCGAACAGGCGTCAAGCGACCTCGAGTCTGCGACGGGAAGCACCCTCTACTACGTCATGGTCGACTCCTTCGAGAATCCGAGCGACGGCAATGACTGGGCCACCGCGGTGGCCCTCGAAAGCCAGCTTGGAACGGATGACATCGTGTTGTATGTCGGCCTCGATGAGCAGGACTTCGGGCTGAATGTCGACGGTGACTTGCCGCTGTCGAGCAGCGACCGCCAGTCGATCCAGGAGGATCTCTCGCCTTACCTCAACCAGAGCGACTACGTTGGCGCCGCGCAGCAGGCGGCCATGGGCCTCGAAACGGCCCTGAACGGGAGCTACTCGGGTGGCAGCTCAAGCGGCGGCGGTAGCTCGAGTGCCTCCGGGACGAGCGCGTTCACAATCGCGCTCGGCATCATCGTCCTCATCGTCCTCATCGTTGTTGGCGTGCTGTTCTTCGTGAACCGCCGCAAGCGCACGAAATCGCTTCGTGAGGCAGAGGCACAGCAGGCCGCCGAGCTTGAGGCGCGGCTGCAGCAGGCGTCGATTCAGCTCGTTCGGATGGACAACCTCATCCGCTCGTCGGAAGAGGAGATGGCGTTCGCCTCGGCCCAGTTCGGGAGCGACGAGGTAAAGGTGTACCGCGACGAGGTCGAGATGGCGAAGCGCGCGTCGAAGGAAGCCTTCGAGTTGCAGGGCAAGCTGCTCGACCACATTCCGGATGCTCCGGAAGACCGCGAAGCGTGGATCGACCGCATCCTCTCGATCACCGAAATTGCGACGAAGCGCCTTGGCGACCAGGCACACCACTTCCAAGACCTTCGCGTGCGCCAAGACCAGGCGCCGCAGCTGCTCGCCGCGGTGCGACAGCACTATGACGAGTCGAAGTCGAGGCTCGCGGATGCGCAGACCTGGTTCGACGGGCTGGGCGACGCCTACGACCAGGCTGCGCTCGATCGCATCAAGGTCGATCTCACGCAGGCCGGGCAACTGCTCGAGCTGACGGAGGACGAGATCGAGGGAGCGACCGAGTCGCTCGAGAGCGGAAACCCCGGCGCCGCGATTATCGATATCTCGGACGCCGAGAACGCGATCGCGCAGTACGACGGGCTCGTGAAGCGGCTCGCCGAGACGCGGAGCCTCTACGACCGCGCCCCGAAACAGATCACCGACGAGGCGGCAACCCTTCGTCGAACCGTCGCGCAGGTGCAGCAGGTCGCCGCGACGACCGGCAACGACGCGAAGCCGCAGGTCGCCGAGATCGTCGCCGAGGCGACGAAGATTCTCGGCGCAATCGATTCGGCGAACGGCCGGTTCGGTGACCCGGAAGCCACGATCGAGCGGCTGCACGACGCCGCAAGCCGCGTCGACACGCAGCTCACGCAGCTGCTCGGCGAGAAGGAGCGTATCGACCACGCCAAGTCGCGGCTCCAGGAATCGGCCCAGTCGGCATACTCGGAGATTGCGGCCGCGACCAGCTTCATCGCCTCGAAACGCGGCGCGCTCTCTTCGTCGCCGCGCACCCGCCTCGACCAGGCCGAGTCGCAGGTCGCGCGAGCCGATGCGCTTCGCGCCGGCGACCCCGTGCAGGCACTGCAGCACTACAACGAAGCGGGCAACCTTGCGCGGGCCGCCCTCCAGACTGCGCAACAAGAACTCGAGACGGCGTACTCGTACGGCGACTCGTGGGGCGCATCGTCGTGGCAAACGGGCTACGGCAGCCACCGCCACTCATCACGAAGTGGCGGCAGCGACTTCCTCACAAGCATGGGTGGCGCGATTATCGGCGGCATCATCGGCGGCATCCTCAACGACTCCGGCTCGTCTCGACGCCACAACAATGACTGGAGTGGCTTTGGTGGCTTCGGCGGAGGTGGCGGCGGCGGGTTTGGCGGCTTCGGCGGCGGGGGTGGCGGCAGCCGCGGCGGCTTCGGCGGTGGCGGCGGCGGTACTCGCTAGCGAAGCGCCGCGCTCGGCCCGCGGAGGATCGCCGCGGAGGCGCAGTTTCCAGCTAATTGGTCAGCCACACCACATAGGTTCGAACCCACACCGACCACGCAATTCTCGAAATCCGATTCACCGAACGAACACAAGGAGCATCCACATGGCCCAGAAGCAGTCCATCTTCGGTCGCATCTCGCAGCTCGTGCGAGCGAACATCAACAACCTCATCGACCAGGCCGAAGACCCGCAGATCATGATCGATCAGCTGATTCGCGACTACTCCTCGAACATCTCCGAGGCCGAGGCCGCGATTGCCCAGACAATCGGTAACCTCCGGATGCTCGAGGACGACGCCCGGCAGGACGAGCAGGATGCCCGTGAGTGGGGCCAGAAGGCGCTCGCCGCGTCGAACAAAGCCGATGAGTTCCGCAACAGCGGTGACACCGCGTCGGCCGACAAGTTTGACAACCTCGCGAAGGTTGCGATTCAGCGTCAGGTCGAGGAAGAGGGCAACGTCAACACTGCCCGCCCGCAGATCGAGCAGCAGACACAGGTCGTCGACCAGCTCAAGAGCGGTCTTGAGGGCATGCGCGGCAAGCTCAACGAACTGATCCGTAAGCGCGACGAGCTGACGGCCCGTGCGAAGACCGCCGAGGCGCAGGGCAAGGTGAACGACGCCCTCTCGAAGATCAACGTGCTCGACCCGACGACCGACCTCGGTCGCTTCGAAGAGAAGATTCGCCGCGAAGAGGCTCGGGTTCGCGGTCAGCAGGAGCTCCAGGCCTCGAGCCTCGACAAGCAGTTTGAGGAGCTCGAGAACGTCGGCACGATGACCGAGGTCGAGGCCCGCCTCGCCGCGCTGAAGTCGGGCGGCGCGCAGAACAGCATCACGCAGTAGCCCTTGCGACTCGGCAATCTGCTCCGCGAGGTGTTCCTCGACTCGCCCGTCTCACGGCTCGGGTGCAACTTCGCGACGACAGTGGCGCTCCTCTACGGGGCGCCACTGTCGGTGGGGCGTATCGAGCGATTCGACGGCATGTTCGTGCTCCACGGCCTTCCAAAGTGGGCGTTCAAGCGCGGAGGTGTCTGCGTGGGTCGTGTCTATCTCACCGACACGAACGTGACTGAGCGTGTGCTGCGTCATGAGCGGCGCCACGTGCGGCAGTGGGAGCGCTACGGCATGCTTTTCCCGCTGCTGTACTTCGCCGCGGGTGCCAACCCCCTGACGAATCGATTCGAAATCGAGGCGGGGCTCGAAGATGGGCACTACCTGCGCAAACGCGGCCCACGCTGAGGTCACGGCCAGGTGATCGCGAGACAGTGACGACATGTCTGCAACCACGAATCAGCTCTCCGCCACCCGCGTCATCGACGCGGCCACCAACGAGATTCTCGACGTGCTCACGCTGCCGCAGCGGCATCCCGAGTTCGACGGCACCGGCATGGTGCGCTCCGACGAGAAGTCGCAGCGGATCCAGCAGGTCGGTGACACGTTCACGATGAACATGCACAACGAGGTCATGGGCGACTATCAGATGGAGAATCACGTCGTCGCCTTCGCCGATAACCAGCTCGTCGGGTGGCAGCCGAGTTCGCCCGGCAAGGAGCCCGGCGGCTGGGAGTGGGTCTACGAGCTCAACGCAATCGACGGGGGCAGTACCGAGGCAACCCTGACGTACGACTGGTCGAAGGTCACCGACCCGAGCCTGCTGCGCAGCTTCCCCGTCACCGACGAGGCCGGGCTCGAAGAATCGCTGAACCAGCTCGCAGCGGCCGTATCGAGCTAAGCAGCTATCGACGCGACGTCGCCGAATCGCCGAGTGCCCAGGCTGGTGCTCGGCGATTCCATTCGAACTCGCGCTCGAGATCGCGGGCCAGGCGCAACAGCGTGAGCTCATCACCTGGCCGGCCGATGACGTGCACCCCCATCGGGAGCGGCTCGGCCGTCACCGGCAGCGACATCGCCGGCAGCCCAGCAACGTTGACGTAGCTCGTGAATGGCGTGTACTGGCACTGCTGCATGAAGTTCCGCTCGCCGTCTTCGGCATCGAACCAGCCGAGCGGCCTCGGCGTGAGCGCCATCGCCGGCGTGAGCACCGCATCGAACTCGGCGTACTGCGCGACGATGCGCTGCTCGAAACCGGCCAGCGCCCCGAGGCCGCGGGCAAGTTCGGCCACCGGAAGCTCCCGACCGCTGCGGACAAGCCAGGAGGTGAGCGGCTCCACCAGCTCAAGCTGCTGCTCGGTGAGCGGAAGGCTCGCCGCTCCCCCGCGCCAGACGGCGCGAAACGCCTCGAAGTAGTCGGGTTCGGCCCCGGGCGTGAACTCGACGACCTCGTGCCCGAGCCTGCGGGCGACGTCGAGCGTCGCATCCAGCGCGGCAACGGCCGCGTCGTCGAAGTCGATCTCGTAGGTCGGCGACCACGGTGTCCACATGTTCCAGGCGATGCGCAGCGGACGGATGCCGTAGGTCGCGTCGAGCGCCTCGTGGTAGCTGCGTGGCGGCTCAGGCGCCCGGGTCGAGAATCGGTTCAGGACGTGCCCCTGCGCATCCCGCGCGATCATCGCGTCGAGCAGCAGGGCCGCATCCTGCACAGTCCGGGCGAGCGGGCCCGCGACCGGCAGCCCCGCGAGCGAGCCGAGTCCGCTCCCGTCAGGCACGCGCCCGCGGGACGGCTTGAGCCCGACAAGCCCGGTCGCGGCCGCCGGAATCCGGATTGACCCGCCGCCGTCGCTTCCGGGTGCGACCGGGAGGAGCCCCGCCGCGACCGCGACCGCCGCGCCGCCGCTGGAACCGCCGGGCCCTCGCTCGAGGTCCCAGGGGTTCCGGGCGACGCCGCCCGGAAGCCGATTTTCGCAGTACGACGGGAAGCCGAATTCGGGCGTGTTGGTTTTGCCAAGTGAGACGGCGCCGTTGCCGTCGAGGGTCGTCACGAGCGGATCAGAGAGGTCTGGAACATACCCCGCCATTGCGAGTGAACCATAGGTCGTTGCGACGCCGGCGCGATTCGTGAGGTCTTTGTCGCCAATCGGGAGTCCGCGGAGGACGCCGGGGCGGCCCGCGGCATCTGCGGCCGACGCCCGCGCACGCGCGCCCTCGGCGTCGACCGTGGTGAAGGCACGAAGCGTCGGGTTCGCGCGCTCGATGCGAGCGAGATAGTGCTCCGTGAGTTCGACGCTCGTCGTCGCGCCCTGACGCAGCAGTTCCACCTGCTCGGTTGCGGTGAGGTCGTGGAGCTCGCTCATATCAGTCCTCCTCGCGTTCGACGCGCCAGTCGATGGGGCTCGCGCCCTGGCTCTGCAACAGCTCATTCGCGCGTGAGAATGGCCGCGAGCCGAAGAATCCCCCGCTCGCAGAGAGCGGCGAGGGGTGCGGCGACTCGATGCTCGGCACGTCGCCGAGAAACACTTTTGCCTTACGGGCATCGGCACCCCAGAGCAGGGCAACCAGCGGTCCGCCACGCTCGGCGAGGGCGCGCAAGGCCCGCTCGGTGACTGCCTCCCAGCCGATGCCCCGGTGCGCGCCCGGCGTGCCGGGACGCACCGTCAGTACGCGGTTGAGCAGGAGCACTCCCTGGTCGCTCCACCGGGTGAGGTCGCCGTGGCTCGCGGGCGCGATGCCGAGGTCGTCTGCCAGCTCTCGATAGATGTTTGAGAGCGAGCGCGGCAACGGACGCACGTCGCGATCGACGGCAAATGACAGGCCAATCGGATGCCCCGGCGTCGGGTACGGGTCTTGTCCGACAATAACGACGCGAACGTCCGCGAGCGGCCGCGAAAACGCCCGCAGGATGTTCGCCGCGGCCGGGAGGTAGGTTCGCCCGGCCGCGAGCTCGCCACGCAGAAACTCCCCCGCGGCCGCGAGGTCGCCCGCTGCGGGTGCGAGCGCTGCCGCCCAGTCGGGAGCGATCGTGCCGCGCGAAGCGAGCTCGTCGAGGCTGCTCGCGGTCACTCGGTACTCGCTCGGCTCGTCCGCACCGTCACGCCGTCGTCTCCCGCCGATAGCTCCCACATGCTGCCACGGCCGAGCAGTTCGAGCTCCCCCTCGCCGATCACGAGGGTCGTGTCAAGGTCGAGGCCGAGGATGCGGTCGGTAAGTTCCGCCTCGATCGCGGCGACACCGAGCCCGACCCGCCCGCTTGTCGCGGCCGCGGGAACCACCGTGAGGTCGATGAGCCCGAGTCCGGCGGCGGCCTCGACTTCGGTCTCGGCGTCGGTTGCCGCGGGGCCCACGGCTACGCCACCGATTTCGCTCCCGCCAAGCAGCACCGTGTCGGCGGCAATGGCCGCGCCCGCGCCGATGCCGAGGTAGCTCGCGCCGCGGTGTACCAGCCCGCGCACATCGGTCACCACTTCGCCGAGTGCCATGAGCAGCTGTGCGGCGTCACCGTCGCCGACGACGAGCGCGTTCAGCGGCAGCACGTCGCTCGTTGCGGGCGCCGTGGGAAGCTCCGTCACGGTGACGCCCGCCGCACTACCGAGCCGTGTAACGGCGTCGATGAGCTCGCGGCTGCCGCCCGGTAACACGCCGATCGTTGGCGCAGCCGCGGTGCCTCGCCGCACCTCGGTAACCAGCCGTTCGACGACCGGGCCGAGGGCCTCGGGGTCGCCGCCTCCTGAAAGCAGCACACTCACGCCTCCATCGTCGCACAGCGGCTCACGCTGGGGGTGTCGGACTATTACGGTCGATTTCTGCCGAGCCCGGCCGCCGGGCAGGATGGACGCAGCGCGACACGAGCAGTGTCAATGCCGCCACAGCTAAGGAGACCCAATGTCAGAGCGCTTCGAGACCCGTCAGATCCACGCCGGTGCCCAGATCGACCCGACGACGAACTCGGTCATCACGCCGATCGTGCAGACCACCGCCTACGCCTTTAACTCGGCCGACCACGCCGCGAACCTGTTCGCGCTCACCGAGACGGGCAACATCTACACCCGCATCACGAACCCCACGACCGACGTGCTCGAGCAGCGCGTTGCGGCCCTAGAGGGCGGCACCGCGGCGCTCGCCGTTTCGAGCGGGCAGTCGGCGGAGGCGCTGGCGATTCTCAACATCGCGGGCGCCGGCGACCACATCGTCTCGTCAACCTCGATCTACGGCGGCACCTACAACCTCTTCAAGTACACGCTGGCCCGCCAGGGCATCGAGACGACGTTCGTGCTCGACGAGAACGACCCCGAAGAGTGGCGCCGAGCCGTACGCCCCAACACAAAGGCGTTCTACGCCGAGAGCATCGGTAACCCGGCCATCAACGTGCTCGACATCGAGACCGTCGCGAACGCGGCCCACGAGGCCGGGGTTCCGCTCATCGTCGACAACACGGTTGCGACTCCCTACCTCGTTCGCCCGTTCGAGCACGGCGCCGACATCGTGCTGCACTCGGCGACGAAGTACCTCGGCGGCCATGGCGCCGTGATTGGCGGCCTCATCGTCGACGGCGGAAGCTTCCCCTGGTCGCAGCATGCCGACCGCTACCCCGGCCTCACCCAGCCTGACCCCACGTACAACAACCTCACGTACACCGACGCGGTCGGCGACGGCGTCGCCTACATCATCAAGGCTCGCGTGCAGCTGCTGCGCGACCTCGGCACCGCGATCGCGCCCGCCTCGGCGTGGCAGCTGCTCCAGGGCATCGAGACCCTGAGCCTGCGGATGGAACGGCACGTGCAGAACGCGCAGGCGGTCGCCGAGTGGCTCGACCGCCATGACGACGTCGTGAGCGTGAACTACGCGGGCCTCCCCGACAGCCAGTGGCACGAACTCGCGCGCAAGTACGCGCCGAACGGACCGAGCGGTCTGCTCGCGTTCGAGCTGCGCGGCGGCGTCGACGCGGGTCGCCGATTCGTCGAGTCGGTCAAGCTTTTCCGCCACGTCGTGAACATCGGCGACGTGCGGTCAATCGCGACCCACCCGGCCTCGACGACGCACGCGCAGCTCAGCCCCGAGCAGCAGCTCGAAGCCGGCGTTACTCCGGGTCTCGTGCGTCTCTCGGTGGGGCTCGAGCACATCGACGACATCCTGGCCGACCTCGAGCAGGCGATCGCTGCCGCCGTCACGGCGTAGCAAACGGAAGGCAATAGACTCCAGGGATGCAGTGGTCAGACGAGGATTTTCGCGCGGGTCCGCCGTCTCGGCGAAGCGACTCCGAAACTCGTCCAACCTCACGGATCCGCCCTCCCGCCACTGGTGCGTGGCGGGAGGGTGATCACCCCGGCAATCGGCAGTTCGCGTCGCTCGGTGACTTCACCTTCGAGCAGGGAGGCGAGGTACCGCTCCGGGTCGCGTACGAGTCCTGGGGTGAGCTGAACGCCGACCGTTCGAACGCGGTGCTCATCTGTCATGCCCTCACCGGCGACACCCACGTCGCCGGCGTCGCGGGCCCCGGCCAATCGAGCGCTGGCTGGTGGCCCGGCATGGTCGGCCCAGGCATGCCGTTCGACACCGACGAGCTGTTCGTCGTCGCCCCGAACATGCTCGGCGGGTGCCAGGGCACGACCGGCCCCGCCTCGATTTCGCCCGACGGTACCGAGTGGGGTGCACGATTCCCACGCACGAGCATCCGTGATCAGGTGCGCGCGCAGGCGGCCCTCGCCGATCACCTCGGGATTCGCACATTCCGCGCCGTCGTGGGGGGCTCGATGGGCGGCATGCAGGCGCTTGAGTGGGCGATTATGTATCCGGAGCGGGTCGGCGACCTCGTCGTGCTCTGCGCGCCGCCCGCGATCGACGCGATGAACATCGCGCAGAATACGCTGCAGGCCGACGCGATTCGCCTCGACCCCGCGTGGCGCGACGGCAACTACTACGACGCCGGTGCCGGCGAGGGCCCGTATCGCGGGCTCGCACTCGCCCGCCGCATGGCCATGCTCAACTACCGCAGCGATTCCGAACTCGAAGACCGTTTCGGCCGGTCGTGGCAGTCGTCGGTCTCCCCCGCTGGCGGCCACGGCCGATACTCGGTCGAGTCATACCTCGATTTTCATGGCAACCGCTTCACGCGCCGGTTCGACGCGAACAGCTACATCACGCTCGCGAACGCGATGAGCTCCCACGACGTCGGCCGCGGTCGCGGCGGTGTGGATGCTGGGCTCGCCCAGGTGCGCGCCCGCACACTCGTGATCGGCGTCGACTCCGACACGCTTTTCCGCCTCGACTCCCAACACCGCATCGCTGCCGGCATCCCGAACTCCGTGACGGGGCCGGAGGCATTCACGGTGCACTCGCAGTTCGGCCACGACGGCTTTCTGCTCGAGATTCCCGCGGTCGGCGGCGCCATTCGTCAGTTTCTCGAGGGCGCAAGCCTCGCCGGCACGAGCTTCGGCGACGCGAGCCGCTAGGACGCTAGTCGCGCTTCACGGCCCCTTCGCGCCGCCCGCCGATCGGCCGCATGTACGCGACCGCGATCACGAGCAGCACCACGAGCAACGCGTTGCGGGTGAACAGCGCGAGTGCGCCCTCGGGGTACGCACCGACAACGGCCCAGTAACACCACGGGTAGATGTACTGCGTGAGAGCCGAGATGACGAGCCCGATGAGCGCGAGCGGCGCGAACCTGCGGCCGTCCCACACGAGGCCGAGCACGAGCACGGGCGCAAGCCACGTCACGAACTGCGGCGAGCCCACCTTGTTGAACACGATGAACGACGTCACGAGCGCGAGCAGTAGCGCGGGGAAGAGCCGTGCGAGCCCCGAGCCGCGGCGATGCCACCAGAACGCGAGGCCGAGCAGCAGCAGCACGACGACGAACATGAGCGGGGTGAGCACATCCCCAACCTGGTCGACGCCGGGCCCGTGAATCTGCTGCGTGAGGATGTCGTAGTCGAACTCCACCTCGTAGTCCTCGTTGCCAAGTGCCTTGAGGCCGAGGAAGACGCTCGCGGCGGTCGACTCGAGCTGAAGCCCGCGGCCCGTCTGCCCCGTGACGAAGCTGAAGGCGTTGCGGAGCCCCTCGGTGCCGTTGAACACCATGACGGGCAGCAAGACGACGACGCAGCCGACGATGGCGCCCTGCACGAGGCGCCACCGGCGCTCGAGCACGGCGAAGGCGGCGGCAAACGCGGCAGCCGGCCACACCTTGAGCCAGGCACCGATCGTGAGCCAGAAGCCCGACGTTCGCACGCGCGAGCGCACCTCGAGCAGGGCGATGAGCACGATCGGAACCGTGAGCGTGTCGATGCGGCCGATCGCGATTGGGCCGAGCAGCGCGAGGAACGCGAGCCACCACCAGGCCGCGCTGCGGTGCAGGGCCGCCGTGGCGTAGTCGCGCTGTCGCAGCGTAAGCCACCACAGGGCGATGCAGTCGAGCACGATCACGATGATCATCCAGGCGAGCCCGTACGAGGCACCGGGGCCGATCAGCTGGGTGAGCAGCATCGGCCCGAGCGCGCCGACCGGATACACGAAGGCTTCGTGGACGCCCGGGAACGAGCCGGTCTCGATTGCCGACTCGACCCACCCGCGGTAGACACCCGTGACGTCGTTCATGGGCACGGAGGGGTGCCACGACGAGATCCAGCCGTAGAACGCGTGCACCCCGATGAAGAGGAGCCACAGGGCCCAGAGTTCGGTTTCGAGGGTCCACCAGGCGGGGCGGGGAATCGTGAAGCGCCGCGTGCTTCGGGGCACCGAGGGCGTGGCCTCGCGGTTGTTTCGGGTCATTTCGCGAGCACCGCCGCGATCACACCGGAGAGCGCCTGCGCAATGTCCGACGCGAGAATGGGCCCGCCGAGCGGGCCGTGGTCGAGCATGCTCAGCGGGGCGTGCACCGTGGTGGGCGCGACCTGCACGCCCGCGTTTGTCTGGGAGGCGAGCCAGCCGGCGCGAGCATGCAGCCACGCACCCGCCGCGACGGTCGCCGCGAGGCACGGCTGCTCGTCGCGACCGCGCTGGCCGGCGAGCAGGGCGCCGATAATGCCCGACAGCACGTCGCCGGTGCCGGCGGTGGCGAGCCAGGAGTTCGGCGCGAAGATCCGGCGGCGGTCCTCGCCCTCGACGACGTAGGTCACCCGGCCTTTCAGCAGCACCGTGCAGCCGAGCAGCTCGGATGCCTCGACCGCGGCCTCGCCCTTCGACGCGGCAATGTCATCGGCCGACCAGTCGGCAAGCCCAAGGCGATGCATGAGCGCCGCGAGCTCCTTCGCGTGCGGCGTGATGACGACGCCCGGCATGCCGGGTTCGACGAGCGTGAGCGCGCCGGCATCCACCACCGCGGGGATCCCCGCGTCGAGCGCCTCGACGAGCAACTCGCGGCGCTCGTCGTCGCGCGCGTCGGGAATGCCCGAACCAATCACGAGGCTGTGAAACTTGCCGTGCCCGTGCACGACCTCTGGCCGCACGGCGAGTACCGCGCTCGCGACCCGCTCGGGGCCGGCATAGCGCACCATGCCAGCGCCGGCTCGCGCCGACGCCTGGGCGCTCAGTACTGCTGCGCCCGGGTACGTCGCCGAACCCGTCGCAAGCTGCACGACGCCGCGCCGATACTTATTGTCGGCCTCACAAGGCAACGCAAGCGTTGCGCGCACGTCGGCGGCCACCACCGTACGGAATCGCTCGTCAGTCATTGGCAGGTTCATCACAGCCAATCTACCGGCAATGCGGTCAGCGCCGTGCCGTCGCGTCGTGCACTTCGCCGACGAGCACCTCAATCACGTCTTCGAGGAAGAGCACACCGGTGTTCTCGCCCGTTTTACTCACGACCCGGGCGAGGTGACGGCCCGTGCGCCGGAGCGTCGCGAGCGCATCCTCGAGTTCGCTGCCCTCGTACACCGAGGTGAGCGAGCGAATGCGCGACTGCTCGAGCGGGTCCTCGAAGACCTCGTCGGGAATGTCGAGCAGGTCCTTGATGTGCACGTAGCCAACGGGGCCGCCGTCGTCGGCAATCACGTACCGCGAAAAGCCGTACTCGGCGACGGCCCGCTGCAGGTCGTGAGGCGAGCATCCCATGGGCAGCGCGCGAATCTCGCCGACCGGTACCGCGACCTCGCGCACGCGCTTCGACGTGAACTCGAACGTGTTCGCGAGCGTGCCCGCTTCATCCGCAAGGATGCCCTCTCGTGTCGACTGTTCGACGATGCCAGCCACCTCGTCGAACGTGTACGCACTCGTCGCCTCGTTCTTCGGTTTCACACCAAACGCGCGGATCGTGAGGTTCGCGATCTCGTTCAACAGCCAGATGATGGGGCGGAACAGCTTCGACACGAATACGAGCGGCGGCGCGAGGAGCAGCACGGCGCGATCTGGCACCGAAAACGCGAGGTTCTTCGGCACCATCTCGCCGAACACGACGTGCAAATACGTGACGAGTACCAGCGTGATGACGAACGCCGCGACCGAGACCCATTCGACGCTCATGCCGGTCCACGCCAAGGGACCCTCGAGCAGATGGTGAATCGCGGGTTCCGACACGTTGAGAATCAGCAGCGAGCAGATCGTGATGCCGAGCTGGCTCGTCGCGAGCATGAGCGTTGCGTGCTCCATCGCATACAGCGCGGTCTGCGCCGAGCGCGAGCCCCGCTCGGCGCGAGGTTCGATCTGCGAGCGCCGCGCCGAAATCACGGCAAACTCGGCGCCGACGAAGAAGGCGTTGCCGAGCAGCAGCACGACCAGCCAGACGATGCCCATGAAGTCGTTCACGAGTGCGAGCTCCGCTCTTCGTCAGGCCGGTCTCGGCGGAGTTTTTCTTCACGGCTCACGTAGTCGGGCCCGGGGATGAACGTGAGCCGGTCGGTGCGGCGGCCATCCATCGCTTCGACTTCGAAGCGCCCCTCGGGATGCTCGACGAAGTCCCCGACCTCGGGAACCCGCCCGAGCGCGCTCATGATGTAGCCGCCGAGGGTCTCAAACGGGCCGTCCTCATCGAGGTGAATGTTGAGTCGCTCACGCAGTTCGTCGGGCCGCAACAGCCCGTCAATACTGATTCGGTCACGCCGACGGATGATCTCCACCTGCGCGTGGTCGTGCTCGTCGACGAGGTCGCCGACGATCTCCTCGACGAGGTCCTCGAGCGTGACGACCCCCGCGGTGCCGCCGTACTCGTCGAGCACGATCACCATCTGGTAGCCCTCGCTGCGCACCTGCCCGAGCACCGTATCCACGGTCAGTGTCTCGGGTACGAACACCGCATCGTCTTTAATCGCGCCAACGGGAACGCTCGCGCGACGTTCTCGAGGTACCGCGAGGGCGTACTTGATGTGGGCAATCCCGGTGATGTCGTCGACGTCGTCTTCAACGACTGGGAAGCGCGAGAACCCGGTGGCGTGCGCGAGCTGGATGAGGTCGGCCACAGTCGCGTTCGCCTGAATCGTCTGTACCCGCGATCGCGGCGTCATGACGTCTTCGGCCGTGAGCTCGTTGAAGCGCAGAGTGCGATTCAGCAGCACGGCTCGGTCGGAGTCAAGCACGCCGACGAGGGCGCTGCGCCGCACGAGGCTCGAGAGTTCTTCGGCCGTCCGCGCTCCAGAAAGCTCCTCCTGCGGCTCGACGCCCATCGACCGGATGATGCCGTTCGCCGAGCCGTTCAGCACCAGCACGGCCGGCTTGAACACCGCGGTGAAGAGGTTTTGGACCGGCACGACGATCTTCGCGAGTGCGAGCGGCAGCGACAGCGCGAAGTTCTTCGGGATCAGCTCACCGATCACCATCGAGAGCATCGTCGCGATGAGCATCGCGATGACCGTACCGACGGCCGAGACCCAGTCGGGCGCGACACCAAGCCCGATCAAGAGGTCGCCGAACAGGCTCGTGATCGCGGGCTCCATCGTGTAGCCCGTGAGCAGCGTCGTGAGGGTGATGCCGAGCTGCGCGCTCGAGAGGTGCGTCGACGTGTGCTTGAGCGCGGCAATGACGGGGCCGAGTCGCTTTTCGCCGCGCTGTTGCCGAAGCTCGAGGTCGTTGCGGTCGAGATTGACGAGCGTGAACTCCGTCGCGACGAAGACGCCGGTTCCGAAGCAGAGCGCAATCCCGACCGCGAGGAGTAACCAGTCCATAGTTGCGCCGAATATTACCAGTGTGGCTACCAGGAGACCGGCAGCGGCTTCCCCTCTTCGTAGCCCGCCGCCGACTGCAGCCCGACCTTCGCGCGCTCCGAGAATTCGCGAATCGAGCTGGCGCCCGCGTAGGTGAAGCTCGAACGCAGCCCGGTCGTGATCATGTCGATGAGGTCGTCGACGCTCGGCCGTTCGGGGTCGATGAGGATGGTCGAGGTCGAGATTCCCTCGGCGAACAGGAGTTTGCGAGCCCGGTCGAACGGGTCGAGTTTGCTGAAGCGACCGGCAACTGCGCGAGACGACGCCATGCCAAACGACTCCTTGTATCGGCGCCCCTGCTCGTCGTGGAGCACGGTGCCCGGCGCCTCGACGGTGCCGGCGAACCACGAGCCGATCATGACCGCACCGGCGCCCGCGGCAATTGCGAGGGCGACATCGCGCGGGTAGCGCACCCCACCGTCGGCCCAAACACTCGCGCCATACTTTGCCGCCTCGTCGGCGGACTCGAGCACGGCCGAGAACTGCGGGCGACCAACCGCGGTCATCATGCGCGTCGTGCACATAGCGCCCGGTCCAACGCCCACCTTGATGATGTTCGCGCCGGCGCTCACGAGGTCGCGCGTGCCCGCTGCGGAGACAACATTGCCCGCGACGATCGGTACGCCGAGTTCGGCGCCTCGCACCCGTTCGATCGCGCTGAGCATGCCGGCCTGGTGACCGTGGGCCGTGTCGAGCACGAGCACGTCGGCACCGGCCTCGACGAGGCGCTCTGCGCGCCCAACGACGTCACCGTTGATGCCGACCGCCGCGGCGACCCGCAGTCGCCCCTGATCATCCACCGCGGCGGGGTAAATGCTCGAGCGGAGCGCATCTGCCTGCGAGAGTGCGCCGACGATGCGCCCGCCGCGTCGCACCGCAGCAAAATGCCCCGGCAGGTCTTCGAGCGTGTTGAATGTCGATCTCACATCGTCCGATACATCTATTACTTCGGCCGCGAGGTGACTCAGGTCGCTCAGGCTCGCGTCGGCCGGAATACGTTCGAGATCGCTCGCCTGCACGATCGCCTCGATCTCTCGATCCGCCTCGAGCGCGACGCCCTGACCGGCCACCGCCGGCACGTGCGTCAGCACCTCGCCCACGGTCGTGTCGGGCGCAAAACGGAACGGCGCGGTGAGCCGCGGGTCCTGCGCCTTCACCCAGCGCAGCTGCTCGAGCACGGCCTCGTCATCGAGGTCCTGCGGCAGCACCGCGAGGCCGCCGCGGCGCGCGAGGGTCGCGGCCATCCGCTCCCCCGATACGGCGTTCATGTTGCTCGCGACGAGCGGGATGCGCATCCCGGTCGAGTCGGTCGTGCTGAGATCGACGTTGAGCCGCGACCCGACGTCGGAGCGGGAGGGCACGAGAAACACGTCAGAGTAGGTGAGGTCGTGCTGCGGAACCTGGCCGTAAAACTGCATACCCGAAGCCTAATCTTTTCCACAATCCCCACCTCCGAGACATGTAGGTGTCCGACGGGAAAAGTCGTTAGGCTTGACACCCGATTGGGATTGCATCGGCTCTCCAGCAAAAACTTCAATTCGAGAAGAAGGCGGCGATTTTCGCGTGTCGACGACCACCGGTTCGGAATCCATTAGCTCAGTGCCAGACTTCGGAGCCAATGACTGGCTCGTAGAGGAGATGTACGCGAGGTTCCGAGAGGATCGCAACAGCGTTGACAAGGCCTGGTGGCCGACGCTTGAGCGTTACGAGGCCGCGCAGAACCAGCAGGCGGCGCCGTCGAAGCCTGCGGCTCCCGCAAAGCCCGCCGCCTCGAAGGCTCCCGCGCAGCCGAAGCACGCCGCATCAACCGAGTCGACTCCCGCCGCGCCCGCAGCTCCCGCAACGAAGCAGAGCCGCACCACCGCGCGTCCGGCAGCCGCCGCGCCGATCCCGGCCGAGGCGCCCGCGAAGGCGAAGAAGGACGACCAGCCTGAGCGCCAGGCGGAGACCGCCGCGCTCAAGGGCATGGCGAAGGCGATCGCCAAGAACATGGACGACTCGCTGTCGATCCCGACCGCGACGAGCTACCGCGAGATTCCCGCGAAGCTCATGATTGACAACCGCATCGTGATCAACAACCACCTGCGTCGCACCCGCGGCGGCAAGGTCTCGTTCACGCACCTGCTCGGATACGCGCTCGTGCGGGCGCTCGCGAAGTTCCCGAGCCAGAACGTCTTCTACGACATCGTCGACGGCAAGCCTTCGATCGTGACCCCGCCCCACGTCAACCTCGGTATTGCGATCGACGTGCAGAACAAGGATGGCTCGCGCGGTCTCGTCGTGCCGAGCATCAAGGCCGCCGAAGAGATGAACTTCCGGGAGTTCCTTGAGGCGTACGAGGAGCTCATCAAGAAGGGTCGCGACGGCAAGCTCACTGCCGCCGATCACGCGGGCGCCACAATCTCGCTTACGAACCCGGGTGGTATCGGCACCGTGCAGTCGGCCCCGCGTCTCACGCGCGGCCAGGGTTGCATCATCGGTGCGGGTGCGCTCGACTACCCGGCTGCGTTCCAGGGAATGGCGCAGGAGACGATCGACAACCTCGCGATCTCGAAGCGCCTCACGGTGTCGTCGACCTATGACCACCGCGTGATTCAGGGCGCTGGCTCGGGCGAGTTCCTCAAGATCGTCTCCGACCTGCTTACGGGTGGCGACGGCTTCTACGAGAGCATCTTCTCGTCGCTCCGCATCCCCTACAAGCCGATCACCTGGTCGAAGGACGTGCACGTCGACGTCGCGGCCGCGATCAACAAGACCGCGCGCGTGCAGCAGGTCATCAACATGTTCCGCGTGCGCGGCCACATGATGGCCGACATCGACCCGCTCACCTACGTGCAGCGCACCCACCCCGACCTCGAGATCGAATCGCACGGTCTCACGTTCTGGGACCTCGAGCGTCAGTTCGTCACGGCTGGCTTCGGTACGAAGCGCATGATGAAGCTGCGCGACATCCTCGGGATCCTGCGCGACACGTACTGCCGCACGATCGGCATCGAGTACATGCACATTCAGGACCCCGACCAGCGCACCTGGTTCCAGGAGGAACTCGAGCACCCGTACGTTGCGCCGACGCACGACGAGCAGCTGCGCATCCTCACGAAGCTCAACCAGGCCGAGGCGTTCGAGACCTTCCTGCAGACGAAGTACGTCGGCCAGAAGCGCTTCTCGCTCGAGGGCTCGGAGTCGGTCATCGCGCTCATCGACCAGATCGGGCAGGACGCGGTCGACGACAACATCACCGAGATCGTCATGGGCATGGCCCACCGAGGCCGCCTCAACATGCTCACGAACATCGCGGGCAAGACCTACAACCAGATGTTCCGTGAGTTCGAGGGCGCGAAGGCTGGCAAGGTCACCGGGTCGGGCGACGTGAAGTACCACCTCGGCATCGAGGGCACGTACACGTCATCGAAGGGCGGCGAGCTGCCGATCTACCTCGCGGCGAACCCCTCGCACCTCGAGGCCGTCGACGGCGTGCTCGAGGGCATCGCCCGCGCGAAGCAGGATCGTCACGACACGCAGGACTTCTCGGTGCTGCCGGTTCTCGTGCACGGTGACGCGGCGATGGCCGGCCAGGGCATCGTCTACGAGACCCTGCAGATGTCGCAGCTGCGTGCGTACCGCACGGGCGGCACGATTCACGTCATCATCAACAACCAGGTCGGCTTCACGACCTCGACGCAGGATGCGCGCACGTCGATGTACTCGTCGGACGTCGCGAAGTCGATTCAGGCACCGGTGTTCCACGTGAACGGCGACGACCCCGAGGCCGTCGCCCACGTCGCATCGCTCGCGTTCCGCTACCGCCAGCGGTTCAACCGCGACGTGGTCATCGACCTCATCTCGTACCGCCGACGCGGCCACAACGAGGGCGACGACCCGTCGATGACGCAGCCGCTCATGTACGACCTCATCGAGAACAAGCGCTCGGTGCGTAAGCTCTACGCCGACAACCTCGTCGGTCGTGGCGACCTCACGCTCGAGGAGTACGAGAAGGCTCAGGCTGACTTCCACTCGGAGCTCGAGCGTGCCTTCGCCGAGACGCACGAGGCGCACACCGCGTCGATTTCGGCGCAGGAGCTCTCGACCGTTGGCGCGAACGAGGAGCAGCAGCCCTCCGAGCCCGAGTCGACGGCCGTGCCGCAGGCGGTGCTCTCGCTCATCGGCGAGGCGCACGCGACCGCGCCCGAGGGCTTCACGGTGCACCCGAAGCTGCAGCGCGTGCTCGACCGTCGCGCGAAGATGTCGGAAGAGGGCGACATCGACTGGGCCTACGGCGAGCTCCTCGCGCTCGGTTCGCTGCTCGTCGAGGGCACGTCGGTGCGCATGTCGGGCCAGGACTCGCGCCGCGGCACGTTCACGCAGCGGCACGCCCTGCTGCACGACCGCAAGACCGACCAGAACTGGATTCCCCTCCAGAACCTGTCGGACGACCAGGCGAAGTTCTCGATCTACGACTCCCTGCTCTCGGAGTACGCCGTGCTCGGCTTCGAGTATGGGTACTCGGTCGAGCGCCCCGACGCGCTCGTGCTCTGGGAGGCTCAGTTCGGCGACTTCGTGAACGGTGCGCAGACCGTGATCGACGAGTTCATCTCGTCGAGCGAGCAGAAGTGGGCACAGCGCTCGAGCGTCGTGCTCCTGCTCCCCCACGGCTACGAGGGCCAGGGCCCCGACCACTCGTCGGCCCGTATCGAACGGTTCCTGCAGCTCGCCGCGCAAGACAATATGACCGTCGCGCAACCGTCAACGCCCGCCAACTACTTCCACCTGCTTCGACGCCAGGCGTACGCGCGGCCGCGTAAGCCGCTCATCGTCTTCACGCCGAAGTCGATGCTTCGCCTGCGCGGTGCGACCTCGCCGACCGAGGCGTTCACCCAGGGCAAGTTCCAGCCGGTCATCGATGACAAGCGCATCGACGACAAGGCCGCGGTGAAGCGGGTCGTGCTCCACTCGGGCAAGCTGCACTACGACCTCGAGCAGCAGCTCGAGAAGTCGGGCGATCGTTCGGTGGCGCTCGTTCGCCTCGAGCAGTACTTCCCCCTGCCCCTCGAGGAGCTGCTCGGCGTGCTCGCGCAGTACCCGAACGCCGAGATCGTTTGGGCACAGGAGGAGCCGCGCAACCAGGGGGCCTGGCCCTACCTGCTGGCGCAGCTCGCGCCCGCGCTCGACCGCGAACTCACGGCCGTAACGCGTGCCGAGGCCTCGGCGCCCTCGGCCGGCACGATGAAGGCACACCAGGAGCAGCAGCTCGCCCTAATCGAGGGCGCGCTCGGAAGCTAGCCAACCGCACCACGCGGCCCCGCACGGCGCTCTGCTCGTCTCAGTAGACGAGCGGAGCGCCGTTCGTCGCTTCGTGCCAGCCGACGATCCCGCCCGTGAGCGAGCGCACCTCTCGTGGCGCCTCGTCGAGCAGCGCGGCGCGGGCCCGCTGCGACCGGACTCCGGTCTTGCAGAAGAGCACGACGGTCATGCCCTCGGGCACCTCGCCGACGGCGGCCCAGCCGTGCGCCTCGAGCTCGCCGAGCGGCGTGGCCCTCGAGCCCGGGATGCTCGCGATCTCGCGCTCCCACGCCTCGCGCACGTCGACGAGCAGAGCGAGCCCGGCATCGGCGAGTGCCGTCGCTTCGCCGGGCGCGACCCCGCCCTCCGACTCGTCGAGCGGTCGGGCCGCGGTGCACGCGACCGCGACCTCGGCGAGGCTCGTAACGCGCGGCCGATCGGGGTCGCACTCGAACCGGAGGATTGAGGTCGTCGCGGCGAGCGCGTCGGTGCGCCAGAACCTTCCGATGAGCGGCTCGCCGACGCCGCAGATGAGTTTGACCGCCTCGATCGCCATCGTACTGCCGACCGCCCCGCACAGCGCGCCGAGTACGCCGCCCTCGGCGCACGACGGCACGGAGTCGGCGGCCGGGATGTCGGGAAACAGGTCGCGCAACATCGGGCCGTGCTCGGGCCAGAACACGCTCACCTGGCCCGTGAAGCGGAAGATCGTGCCCCAGACGAGCGGCACGCCCGTGAGTTCGGCGGCATCGTTCGAGAGGTACCGAGTCGCGAAGTTGTCGGTGCCGTCGATGACGAGGTCCTGCTGCGAGAACAGTTCGAGTGCGTTCCCCGGCTCGAGTCGTCCCCGGATCGCCCGCACCTGCGCGCCGGGATCGAGCCGGCGCAGCGCATCCCGCGCCGACTCGGCCTTGCTTCGGCCCCGGTCGGCGTCGCGATGGATGACCTGGCGCTGCAGATTCGACGACTCGACGACGTCATCGTCAATAACGGTGATCGCCCCGACGCCCGCGGCGGCGAGGTACTGAAGTACCGGGGCGCCAAGGCCGCCCGCGCCGATCACGAGCACCCGCGCGGCGCGCAGGCGCCGCTGACCCTCCGGGCCGATCCCGGGCAGCGAGAGCTGGCGCGAGTACCTCGCGAGCTCGTCGGGGTCGAGCGGCGGCCCGGGTTCGACGAGCGGGGGAAGGCGACGCGGCGTCGTGGTTCGTGGCACGATCACATCGCCACCTCGGCCATCCGGCCCTCGTTCGGCGAGGAGGCGAGCGCGAGCGTACGCCGCGGGATGCGACCGGCCCGCGCGGCCTGCCAGCCCGCGCGCACCGCATCCCGCATCGCCTCGGCCATCAGTGGCACGTCGTGGGCCCGGGTGACCGCGCTTGCGAGTAGCACCGCGTCACAGCCGAGCTCCATCGCAAGGGCCGCGTCGGAGGCGGTGCCGATGCCCGCGTCGAGCACGACCGGCACGCTCGCGCGGCTCGCGATCAACTCGATGTTGTGGGGGTTCAGGATGCCGAGGCCGGTGCCGATCGGCGACCCGAGCGGCATCACGGCGGCGACACCGAGATCTTCGAGCCTCCGGGCGAGCACCGGATCGTCGTTGGTGTAGGCGAAGACGACGAAGCCATCGTCGACGAGCCGGGCGGCTGCGTCGGCGAGCTCGAGGGGGTCGGGAAGCAGCGTGTCCTCGTCGGCGATAACCTCGAGCTTCACCCAGTTCGTCTCGAGCGCTTCCCTGGCCATCTGCGCCGTAAACACCGCATCCCGCGCCGTGTAGCAGCCTGCCGTGTTCGGCAGCAGGCGCATCCCGAGACGCGCGAGCAGCTCGAACATCGCCGAGCCCGGGCCGGGACGGTAGCGTCGCAGCGCGACGGTGGTGAGCTCGGTGCCGGAGGCGACGAGCGCCTGTTCGAGGCTCGCGAGCGACGTCGCGCCGCCGGTTCCCATGATGAGCCGGCTGCGCAGCTCGACGCCGTTGATGCGGAGGGGCTCGTGATCGTCGCGTTCGGTCATCGCTCAGCCTCCCTGCGCCGCCGTGACGATCTCGACCTCGTCGCCGGCTGCCAGTGCCGTGACGCCCCAGCGGCTGCGCGGCACGACGGCGCCGCCGACGGCCGCCGCGATGCCGAGTCGGTTCCCGTCGAGCGGGACGCCGCGTTCGTCGAGCGGTCGGCCGATCCGCTCCGCGACGAGCGCGAGGAGCGTGCCGCCCGCGATTGCCTCTACGGGTTCTCCGTTGACCGTGATGGCGATGCGTTCCGGTACCGCACGTTTCTCGGCGGCGACGTTTTCGGTCTTCGTCATTCCTGTTCCTCCTCGTGGTGGGATGGGTTCGGGGCTCCTGCGCCGGCCATTGCGAACCGCTCCGGGTCGACCGCCCGCAGCGTGCTCGGGTCTACCGGCTCCCCCGTCGTCAGTGCCGCAGTGAGGGCCGAGCCGAGCGGCGCGAGCAGGATGCCGTGCCGGAAGTAGCCCGTCGACACCACCGCGCCATCGTCGATGCGCCCGATGAGCGGCAGGTCGTCGGGCGTGCCCGGGCGCGCGCGGACCATTGTCTCGGCGAGGTCGGCCTCGAGCAGGCCTGGGAGCGCTCGCCGCGCATCCTCGAGCAGCCGATGCACGCCCTCGGCGCTCACCCCGTCTCGGCCGTCCTCGCGCGACGTCGCCCCGACCACGAGCTCCCCACCCGGTCGCGGCACGACATAGCAGGGGCGGCCGCGCACGAGGGCTCGCACGGTGCGGTCGATGAGGGGCGGGCGTTCGGGCGCGAACCGTAGCCGAAGGATGTCGCCATGCACCGACCGCAGGGGCAGTTGCGACAGTTCCGGCAACAGCGCGCGTCCTGTCGCGATGACCGTCTGCTCGGCGGCGATCTCGGTACCGTCGGCGAGGATCACGCCGCGTGTCGTCCCGTCGACCCGGCGGAGCGAACGCACGGGCTCCCGAACAACGCGGTCGCCGAGCCACGCGAGCAGAGCCCCGGTGAACCGCCGCGGGTCGAGCTGGTGGTCGTCGCGCAGCCGGACCCCGCCGACGACGCCGGGGCCGAGCGCCGGTTCGAGCCGGCGCGCCGCCAGTGCATCGAGGCGCTCGGCGCGCATGCCGAATGCCGTCTGCTGCTTCGTGAGTTCGTCGAGTGCCAGGCGATCGGCCGCGTCGAGCCCGACCACGACGGTCTCGTTGCGGACATACCCCGCCGCCATGCCCGTCACCGATTCGACGCGCTCGACGAGCTCCGGATACAGCTCAGCCGAGTCACGCATGAGCGGCCAGAGCGCCTCCTGGCCCCAGACAACCTCGGCGGCCGGCGCGAGCATCCCCGCCGCGGCCCGGGTCGCGCCCATGGCCGGCGCGGGGTCGCAGACTCGCACGCTCCAGCCACGCTCGACGAGTCGGAACGCGGTGCTGAGCCCGATGATCCCAGCGCCCACGACAACGGCGTCCGCCATGACGGTTCTCCCTCCGGCGGCATGATCCGCATCAGGTCTAGCGGTCGGCACTCAGCCCTCTCAGCCCGAATCGGGCTCCCGCGAACGATTCCTCTACTGTAGGCGCATGACCGCACCGCGCCAAGACCCGACGTCGAGACCTCACCGAACCCGGGCGGAGCGGCTCGCGAAACTCGCCGCGACGCGGCTCTACGTCTGCACGGATGCGCGGACCGATCGCGACGATCTCCCGGAGTTCCTCGACGCCGCCTACTCCGGCGGGGCGGGCATCGTGCAGTTGCGCGACAAGGGCCTTGAGGCGGCCGCCGAGCTCGAGCGGCTGCGGACGCTCGCCGGCATCGCGGAGCGCCACGACGCGCTGTTCGCCGTGAACGATCGGGCCGACATCGCTTTGCTTTCGGGCGCCGACGTGCTCCACGTCGGGCAGGGCGACCTCGCCACGCCCGACGCGAGAGCGCTCGTCGGCCAGTCGGTGCTCATCGGCCGCTCGACGCACTCCCACGAGCAGGTGCTCGCCGCGAACGACGACCCGGGGCTCGACTACTTCTGCGTGGGCCCCGTGTGGGAGACCCCCACGAAGCTCGGGCGACCGGGCGTCGGCCTCGAGCTCGTACGGTTCGCCGCCGAGGCGGCCCGCAAGCCGTGGTTCGCGATCGGCGGGGTCGCCGCAGGCGAGCGGCTGCACGCGGTGCGCAAGGCTGGTGCCGAGCGCATCGTCGTCGTGCGCGCCGTCACCGAGGCGACGGATCCGGCTGCCGCGGCCCGCGCCCTGGCCGCCTGACCGCGAGTGGCGTCACGCCCGACGCCCCGCGGTACGCGAGGCGCGTCGCCGTGCGCTGCTACGCGTCGCCCCGAAGAGAGGCGAGCACGCGATCGCGGAGGTCGGCCGGTGCGACATCTTCGTTGCACGAGCGTCGCACCACCTGGGTGATCATCTGATTCACGTGGGCCTCACCCGAGCAGTCCTCGCACGTCGCGAGGTGCTCCTTGATGACGTCGCGATCCATGCTGCAGATTTCGTTGCGCAGGTATTCCTCGAGCTCCTGCCGAGCCTTGTCACAACCACAGTCGGTCATGCGTCTCGCTCCTTTCCAATTCCATACTCCCCGGCATAGTCACGCAGCCGCTCACGCAAGAGCTTGCGCCCTCGGTGCAGTCGGCTCATGACCGTGCCGGTCGGAGTGTCCATGATTTCCGCGATCTCCTTGTACGCGAAGCCCTGCACGTCGGCGAGCAGCACCGCCTGACGGAACTCTTCGGGGATCTCGGCCAGCGCATCCTTGACGACCGTCGATGGCAGGTTGTCGATCGCCTCGGCCTCGGCCGAGCGCGAGCTCGTCGTGCCGGTGTACGACTCCGCGCCGCCGAGCTGCCAGTCCTCGAGCTCTTCGAGCGAGTTCTGGTAGGGCGTGCGCTGCTGCTTGCGGTACGTGTTGATGTAGAGGTTCGTCTGGATGCGGTAGAGCCAGGCGCGGAGGTTCGTTCCCTGCCGGAACGAGGCGAACGATTGGAAGGCCTTCGTGAAGGTCTCCTGCACGAGGTCCTGCGCATCGGCGGGGTTCCGGGTCATCCGCATGGCGTGCCCGTAGAGCTGGTCGAGCAGCGGGATTGCCTGCTCGGCGAAGAGCTCGGCGAGCGGCCGATCGGATTCCGTCTGCACCGACCCGGTCTGCGGTGCGTCATCACTGGAGTTCATCGTCACCGAGTCTACGGCCGGAGGGCCGGTAAGCACTGCGATCATGCGGCTCCTATTCTGCCGGGCTGCGGCTCGCGGGCGGTTGCTCGCGATAGTCTGTTCAACCGATGGAGATCTTCAGATATTCCGGCCCTGAGTTCGACCTCTACGGTGACGGCGTTGGCGACCCCGCCTCCGCCGAGCCGGGCTATTGGTCGGCGCCCCGTGCCGAAGCCCCGCTCGCGTCGCGCGTCGAGATTCCCGGTTCGAAGTCGCTCACGAACCGCGAGATCGTCGCGGCCGCGCTGGCGGATGCGCCGACCACGCTCCACGCCCCGCTCCACGCCCGCGACACGCAGCTCATGCTCGACGCAGTCGCCGAGCTCGGGACGGGCGTTGAGTCGCGGCCAGCAGTGCGCGGTGGCGCCAATGACCTTGTCATTACGCCGGCCGACGAACTCACCGGCGGGGTCTCGATCGAGTGCGGGCTCGCGGGCACCGTTATGCGCTTCGTGCCGCCGATCGCCGCGCTCGCGGTTGGCCCCGTTACCTTCGACGGCGACGATGCGGCGCGCGTCCGCCCGATGACCGGCACGATTCAGGGGCTGCGCGACCTCGGCGTTAAGGTGCGCGACGACGGGCGAGGCCGGCTGCCGTTCCTCGTGCAGGGCACGGGCGAAGTACACGGTGGCGACCTCGAGATCGATGCGAGCGCGACGAGCCAGTTTGTCTCGGGCCTGCTGCTCGCGGCTCCCCGCTTCACAAACGGCCTCACTTTGCGCCACACGGGCGCCACGCTGCCGTCGCTCCCCCACATCGAGATGACGCTCGAGGTGTTGCGTACCCGTGGTGTCGACGCGTCGACCGTCGACGAGCGCACCTGGCGCGTTGAGCCCGGCCCCATCGCTGGCGGTGAGCGCACGGTCGAGCCCGACCTCTCGAACGCGGCGCCGTTCCTGATCGCCGCGGTCATCGCCGGCGGCGAGGTACGCATTCCCAACTGGCCCTCCACGACGACGCAGGTCGGCGACATGCTCCGCGAGCTGCTTCCCCGGTTTGGTGCCGAGATCTCGTTCGACGACGGCGACCTCGTCTGCCGCGTCGAACGGGGCATTGTGGCGGGCAATCGGCCGCAGGGCCTCGACCTCGATCTCTCGCGCGGCGGCGAGCTCGCGCCGAACATCGCGGGTCTCCTCGCGCTGTGCGACGGGGAGAGCCGTCTGATGGGCATTGGACACCTCCGCGGCCACGAGACCGACCGACTTGCCGCCCTCGCGGCCGAACTGACCCGCGTCGGTGCCGAGGTCGACGAGACCGAAGATGGGCTGCGCATCCGCCCTGGAGCCCTGCGGCCGGCGCTGTGGCAGTGCTACGGCGACCACCGCATGGCGACGACCGGCGCGCTCATTGGCCTCGCGGTCGACGGAATTCAGCTCGACGACGTGGCGACGACGACGAAGACCCTCCCGGATTTCCCGGGCATGTGGCGCACGCTGCTCACTGGCGACCCCGGCGACACCTCGGTTGGTGTCGACGACCTCCTCGAGTTCTCGTGATGGGGCATCGCTAACCGTGGGCTGGAGCCGAACCGACGCGTACGACCAGTACGGGGACTTCGACGAAGACCGGGTGCGTGTACGGCCCCAGCGTCGCGGCTCGCGACCGCGCACGAAGGAACGGCCGCGGCATGAGGATGCGGTACCCGGGTTCGTAACGACCGTGAACCGCGGGCGCTACACGGTGCTCGTCGGTGCCGAGGCACCCGTGATCGCCGGGCAGGCGGCGGGTGCTTCGCGCGAGGTGACCGCGACGACCGCCCGAGAACTCGGCAAGAAGTCGGTTGTCGTCGGCGACACGGTGTGGCTCGTCGGCGACGTCTCGGCCAACGCGGGCACGCTCGCGCGCATCGTTCGTGTCGAGCCGCGCGCCTCGCTCCTGCGACGCTCGGCGGACGACTCCGACACCGTCGAGCGGATCATCGTCGCGAATGCCGACCGGCTCTGCGTCGTGATCGCTGCGGCCCAGCCCGAACCGCGGCCCCGGCTCATCGACCGCTATCTCGTTGCCGCCTATGACGCAGGCATCGAGCCCGTGGTGATGATCACGAAGACCGACCTCGCTTCACCCGAGCCGGTGCAGCAGCTCGTCGCGCCGCTCGACGTGCCGGTGTATATGTCGGCGCTCGGCGAGCAGCCGAGTGCCGAGTTCCTCGATTCGCTGCGGGGCTCGGTCACCGTCATGGTGGGGCACTCCGGCGTCGGGAAGTCCACGCTCGTGAACGCGCTTGTGCCCGAGGCCGACCGTGCCACCGGGCACGTCAACGAGGTCACGGGCCGCGGCCGCCATACAAGCTCATCGTCGCTCGCACTCCCCGTGCGCGGTGGCGGGTGGATTATCGACACCCCGGGCGTTCGGTCATTCGGGCTGGGCCATGTCGCCGACGACGCGGTGTTCCGCCCCTTCGAATCACTCTCCGCCATCGTTGAGGAGTGCCCACGGGGATGCACGCACCTCGAGGGTGCGCCGGACTGTGAGCTCGACGCTGCCGTCGCCGACGGTCGCCTCGACGAGCTCGACGCGACCCGCATCGCGTCGCTGCGCCGACTGCTCGTCTCGATGCGCGCGTCAGAGGCGTGAGCCGCTGCCATGCTGCGATAATCCAGCTATGGCCCTCGAACTGCTGCACCCCATCACCGCTGACCTGCGACTCGCGCGGCAGCTCGCCGACATCGCCGACGAGATCTCGATGCGGTACTTCACCGATCGCGACCTCGGGGTGTACCTGAAGGAAGACCGCACGCACGTCACCGACGGCGATCGAGCGGTCGAGCAGGCAATTCGCGAGCGGCTCGCCACCGAGCGGCCGAGCGATTCGGTGTACGGCGAAGAGTTCGGCACCGAGGGCACCTCGAAGCGGCAGTGGATCATCGACCCCATCGACGGCACCGCGAACTTTATGCGCGGCGTACCGATCTGGGCGACACTCATCGCCCTCGTCGTCGACGGCACGCCCGAAGTCGGTGTCGTCTCGGCACCCGCGCTGAATCGCCGATGGTGGGGTGCGACCGGCCTCGGCGCCTACCTCGACGATGACCTCGCCGACTCCGACACCGCGACCGATCGACGCATTGAGGTGTCGGGCGTCGAGTCGCTCGCCGACGCGCAGGTGAGTTATGGCTCCCTGAAGTACTGGCAGGAGGAGGGACGCGTCGAGCCGATTCTCGAGCTCAACGAGCGCGCCTGGCGTTCGCGCACGGTCGGTGATTTCTGGCCGTACATGCTCGTGGCCGAGGGCGCGTACGAGATCGCGTGCGAGGTCGGACTCCAGCCCTACGACATGGCGGCGCTCGTCCCGATCGTCGAAGAGGCCGGCGGTACCTTCACCTCGGTCGATGGCCGCCCGGGCCCGTGGCACGGCTCAGCGCTTGCGACCAACGGCGAACTCCACGACGAGGCGCGTCGCATCCTCGCCGGCGATTAGCGCGGCCCGCTAGCGTGCGCCCGCCGAACGACGGTGCGCGAAGAAGTCGAGCAGGGCGAACCCCACCGCCGTGATCGCAACGCCGAGTACGAACACCATCGACCAGAGGTATGCCGACCGATAGTGGTCGACTCCCCCGCCGACGGCGATCGAGAAGAACACCGAGGTCGCAATCGCAATGCCCATCGCGTTGCCAAGCCGCTGCCCGACCTGCATGAACGAGCCGCCGACACCCGCCGACTCGAGTGGCACATCCTTCACCGTGCGCATCTGATTCGCGGGCATCACCATGCCGGCGCCGACGCCGCCGAACCCGAGCACGATTGCCATGATCCAGGGCATCGATTCGGCCGGTGCGTATTCGCCCGCGATGACCATGCCGACGAGCGCGACCGCGAAAATGCCGATCCCGAGCAGCACCATTGGCGCCGCGTACTTGAACGTG
Source organism: [Zimmermannella] faecalis ATCC 13722 (assembly GCF_000381765.1). Classification (GTDB taxonomy): domain Bacteria; phylum Actinomycetota; class Actinomycetes; order Actinomycetales; family Microbacteriaceae; genus Gulosibacter; species Gulosibacter faecalis. The sequence continues at coordinate 542,462 of NZ_KB907074.1, forward strand.
AACCGGCCAACCGCGCCCGAGACGATCGCCGACACGACCGCGAACGGAATCGTGATCATGCCGACAACAACCGGTGCGTGACCGAGGCCCTCCTGGTTGTAGAGGGTCATGACGAGAAACATCGGCGGCATCATCGCGAAGTAGAGGGTCGTGATGATCACGCCCCAGCGATACGACGGGTGCTTGAAGAGCCGGAAATCGATCACGGGGCTCTTGCCCGCCGCAACGTAGCGGCGTTCCCACAGCCAGAATGCAATTGCCGACGCCGCGCCCCCGACGAGCAGCCACCAGCGGGCCGGGTTGTCGTCGGCACCACCCGAGGTGAGCACGAACGGCAGCATCGTGAACAACACGGTGGCTGCCATGAGCACGACGCCGGGGAGATCGAGCTCGGTGCCGCCCTGGTGGCGCTGGCGGCCCGGGAGCAGCCAAATCGCGAACGGCAGCAGGAGTAGGCCGAGCGGCACGTTCATACCGAAGATCCAGCGCCAACCCCACTCTTCACCGAACGTCGCGATGAGCAGGCCGCCGATGGTCGGACCGAACGCAGTGCCGAGGCCGATGGATGCGCCGAAGATGCCGAACGCCGCGCCGCGCTCCGGCCCCTGAAACAGGTTCTGAATGAGGCCGATCACCTGGGGCATGAGCACCCCCGCCGCCGTGCCCTGCACAAAGCGTGCGGCGACGAGTTGCCACGGCTCGGCGGCGAGCATGCAGCACGCGCTCGCAAACACGTAGATCGACAGGCCGATGACGAACATCGCCTTGCGGTTCCAGATGTCGCCGAGCCGCCCCATCGGTACGAGCAGGATGCCAAACGCGAGGATGTACCCGGCAACAATGAGCTGGGCCTCGGATGTCCCTGCCCCGAGCGTGTGCTCGATCGGGCTCAATGCGACGTTGACCTTGACGAGGTCGAGAATCGTGGCGATCGCGACGGCGATGCAGACGATGAAGGCTGGCCAGCGATTTTGCTCGGTCGTTCCGGAATTCTGCACTAGTGCAGTCTAGTCGTCCGACTGATCGTCGCGGGGAAGCCAGCGAGCCCGACGTCAAGGATTGTGACCCCGTTTGACATCCCCGCACTTGGGCATGATTTCCGAGGCGTACGGTGACAGAAACCGCAACCGAAGGGCAATGATGTCGACCGACCGGATTCTCACGAGCCACGTTGGCTCGCTCCCCAGAACGAAGCGCCTCCTCGAGACGAACGCGCGCCACCAGGCGGGCAATCTCGGGTGGGATGAGTTCACGAGCGTGTTGCACGACGAGGTCGTCGGGGTCGTCAAGCGGCAGCTCGACACCGGGATCGACATCGTGAACGATGGCGAATACGGGCACCTCATGACGCAGGCGGTCGACTATGGCGGGTGGTGGAACTACTCGTTCACCCGTCTTTCCGGCCTCACGCCCGCCCAGGGTGACCGCTGGCAGGAGACCGACGACGACGTGATCACGTCGGAGCCGGGTGCCGTGCGACTGGCCTCGTTCGCGCATCGGCGGGATCGCGCCCGCTTCCGCGACGCCTACCTCGATCCAGAGAATGGTGTGCTCGCGGGGCGCAAGCCGATGAACCCGCCCTCGATCACGGGCCCCATCGAGTACATCGGGCACGACGCCGTCGCCGCTGACGTGGCTGGCCTTCGCTCGGCGCTCAATGAGCTCGGCGCCTCGCAGACCGGCTTTGTCGCCGCCCTGTCGCCGGGCTCGGCCGCGCGACTCAAGAACACCCACTACGGCAGCGATGAAGAGGTCGTCTGGGCGTGTGCCGAGGCGCTCAAGGAGGAATACCGGGCGATCGTAGATGCCGGGTTCATCGTGCAGATCGATGACCCGTCGATCGCCGAGAGCTGGGATCAGGTCGTGCCGGAGCCGTCCGTCGACGACTACCTCGCCTTCACGCAGGTGCGTGTCGATGCCCTCAACTACGCACTCAAGGGGCTGCCCGCCGAGCAGGTGCGCTTTCACCTCTGCTGGGGTTCGTGGCACGGCCCGCACACCACCGACATCGAGTTCCGGCACCTCGTCGAGCAGATGCTCACGATCGATGCTGGCTCGTACTCATTCGAGGCGGCGAACGTGCGTCACGCGCACGAATGGAAGGTGTGGCGCGATGTCGAACTCCCCGCCGGCAAGCTCATCGTGCCGGGCCTGGTGTCGCACTCGACCAACGTCGTTGAGCATCCCGAACTCGTCGCCGACCGTATCGAGCAGTTCGCCTCGGTCGTCGGCGCCGACCGCGTGATCGCGTCGACTGACTGCGGACTCGGCGGGCGAGTGCACCCCGACATCGCCTGGGCGAAGCTCGAGTCGCTCACCGCGGGCGCCGAACGCGCAACCAAGCGTCTGTACGGCTGACCCGGCGACGGCGCAGCGAGCAGCCGCCCGCGATTCAGCTCTCGAACGTGATGTCGCGGAGATTCTTGATGCGGTCGAACGGCTGCTCGCTCGCGGAACCGGCTCCGGCGCTGCCGCCAGCGTGCTTGTCGGCGAGGTACTCGAGGGCAAGCTCGTAGCCGAGGGCGCCGGCGCCCGCGATGACGGCCTCTGCCTGCGGGGAGACGTAGGAGTGGTGCCGGAAGGCTTCCCGGCGGTGCACGTTCGACAGGTGCACCTCGACGGTTGGCGTCTGCGCGTATTCGAGTGCGTCATGGAGCGCAACCGACGTGTGCGTGTAGGCGCCCGCGTTGAGCACGATGCCGCCCGCCTCGGTACGGGCGCGCTGCACGAGTTCCACCAGTTCGCCCTCGTGGTTCGTCTGGAAGCATTCGACCGTCACGCCGAGCTCGTCGGCACGACGCTCGCAGCGACGCTCGACATCGGCGAGCGTCTCGGTGCCGTAGACCTCGGGATTCCGAGTCCCGAGCGTGTTGAGGTTCGGGCCGTTGAGAACGAAGATGCGCATGCGATGCAGTGTAGGCCGCAGCGCCCCGCGCACGACAATGCCCCGTCGGTTCGCCAGAAACTGGCGACCGGACGGGGCGTTTCTAACGCCTGCACCTCCGCGAACTGACGGCAATTCGCGGCATTTTGAAGAGAAAAGCCGCGAATTGCCGTCAGTTGCGGAGATAGCGGGGCGGATGGGCACGGCGGATGGGCGCGCGGGCGGATGGGTGGGGCTGGCTCGGCCGCCGCACCTCCGCCACAATGACCACGCGATCGCGAAGATGACCCGACTCACCAGCGCAGCGTCACACGTCAACCGCCAAGCCAACAAAAAAGTCCTGAGCCGCGACTCGTATGTAAACGATGTCGCGACTCAGGACAAACGTGGAGATGGGGGGAATTGAACCCCCGTCCATCGCGACGAGTCTGCGGCTTCTCCGGGTGCAGTTTGCCAAACGCGTTGCTCGGTTCCGGCCATTGGGGCAAACACCTTGGCCGACGAACCCAGTCACAGTAAGAGTCCCGCGGAGCCCTGCAACACGACTCCACAGCAAGTGTTCAAAATGACGTCAGGATCCAGGCCGAACACGAACCTGGGCTGACGGACTCGGGCTCGCTACTTAGGCAGCGAGGGCGAAGTCAGTGCGCTTGTTATTGGCACTTATTGGTTGCGAGGGGCGTTAACGAGATAACCCCGCGTCCTCGACCCGCTTCACGCAGTTTCCCCAACGATGTCGAAACCGATCATCCCCGAGACTGCGAAGCTCTTGCATCGCTATTGAGTTATGCCCGATGCAACACCGGGACTCATCATCCTATTCCATCCGGACGCGGAGCCCAAGTGCGGTCTGCAACCCCAGCCTGATTTGTCGGCTTCGGTCGCTCGTTTTCGCCGTCGACTCCGTAAAGTTGTCGACATGAGTTGGAACGAAGGCGGCGCCGGACCGTTCGGCCGCAACAATGACGAGTCGAAGCGCGACGACGAATCTGAGGGTGCCACCTCGGAGCAGCACGACATGCCGGGGCTTCCGCCCCTGCCACCGCTCGGGTTGCCGGGCGACCAGGCCACGGATGACGGGGCTGCCGACACCGACGCGGCGAGCGACGAACAGGAGCTGAGCGACGCTGCGGGCGACGAGCCCGAGTCGAATGGTGACCAACCCGAGTCGCAGGATTCCGCATCGCCCGCGGCCGACTCCGGCGGCTGGTCGTCGTTTGCTCCGCCGGCATACGGCTCGACACCCGAGCCCGTCAGCGACGAAGATGCTCGCACCGACGACGAGGCGGCACACGATGGTGCACCGACCCAGTCGTTCAGCGCGGCCCTCGGCAGCGACGGCGACGTCAACGCCGCGCGCGACGATGAGCCGCACGACCCGAACGCGACCCAGGCGTATCCGACCCAGGCGTTCCCTGCCGGCGGCTTCGGTGGAAGCAATGAGCGTGCCGACGCACAGGCGACCCGGGCCTACCCCACGCAGGCTTTCCGCACCGACGAGCCCGCAACCCAGGCGTTCGGCGCTCCCCCGGCCGCATTCCCGGGCGACACAGGCGCGCAGTACGGCCAGCCCGCGGGGGCGGCCCCTGCGGCCGGCGGCGCTGGCGGTCAGGAGCCGCCGCGACCAGAGGAGAAGCGCAAGAAGCCTTGGTTCCGGCGCCCGCCTATCCTCATCACGATCATCGCGGTGCTCGTGCTCGGCCTCGCGGCAGGAATCGGGATTCCGTGGTTCATCAACTCGCAGAACGTACAGCGGGGCGACGACCTCGCCGCGGCGTTCCAGTCGGAGCTCAAGGACTACAACGCCACCTGGAACGAAGAGAACCTCGCGGCGGTCACCGCTCCCGACATCTCGACGACGCTGAGCTCGTCAAGCCAGACGTTCTTCGACTTCACGTCCGACGGCATCGACGACCTCTCCGCAGCCTGCGGCGACATTGCGGGTGCGCAGGAGACCCGCCAGCAGCTCGCCGACGCCGACGTGCCTGAGCTTCCGCAGGATGAGGGCGCAGAGGCCTCCGAGGCCTACGTCGCCGCGCAGAAGGATGCGAAAGCCCTCACCGACTCGCGTGAGTCGGCCGACGCCTTCCTCGAGCAGTCGAACTCGCTGCTCACGGCCCAGCAGCAGCTGTGTGACTCGATCCCCGCCTACGCCGAGTTGCAGCAGAACTACCGCAGCGACCTCGACACGACGATGCCCGACGCCTACGTCGTCGAGAATGGCGGCGAGATCACCACGAGCGACGGCGCGATCTACTTCCCCTGCTCGAACTCGCAGGGATGCCCCGACCTCTACAACGACGACAACCGGGAGCTGTTCGCCTCCGCCTACGAGTCGACGTACGTCGACTACTACAGTGGCCTCGCCGAGCAATACACCGACAACTGCTTCCTCGACGCATTCCAGTCGGTGTGCGATGTCGCTGCCGAAAAGTACCAGGCGGCCGCCGACGCGAACCAGGCCGTCGTCGACCACCTGCGTGAGAACGAGCCGACGGTCGAGGTGGGCCAGACCCTCTACCCCGATCTCGACGGCCTGATTCAGGACGCCGCAGACGCCGAGTCGGCCGCGAACGAGGCCGTGCTCACGGAGTGGGCGACGATTGAGCCGAACGTTGGCACGTCGATGACGCGCACCGGCTCATCGCTCGCGACGTTCCTCGACTCGCTGAAGTCGACCGCCGACGAGACCGCGGGAAGCATCCTCGGTTAGCCTCCTCCCCGATACGACTCGGCCCAGCCACGGAATTCCGTGGCGGGGCCGAGTTGTTGCAGACCGGCTGCCTACTCGCCGACGTAGCCGCGCGAGCGCATCGCACGGCGCGCCTCGAGCTTGTCCTGCCGCTCACGCAGCGCCTGGCGCTTATCGAACTCGCGCTTGCCCTTCGCGACCGCGATCTCGACCTTCGCGCGGCCATCAGAGAAGTAGAGCTGCAGCGGCACGATCGTGTACCCGCCCTCGCGCGTCTTCGTCGCGATCTTGCGGATCTCGTCGCGGTGCAGCAGCAGCTTGCGCTTGCGACGCGGCGCGTGATTGTTCCAGGTGCCCTGGAAGTACTCGGGGATGTGCACGGCCTCGAGCCAGAGCTCCCCGTTCTCAACGTGGGCGAACCCGTCAATGAGTGACGCGCGCCCCTGACGCAGCGCCTTCACCTCGGTGCCGGTGAGCACCATGCCCGCCTCGTACGTGTCCTCGATGAGGTAGTCGTGCCGCGCCTTGCGGTTCGACGCCACAACCTTGCGGCCGTCATCCTGCTTCTTAGCCATCGCATCCTCCCCTCGAGTGTCGCGCGATTCGTCGACGAATTCGTGACAACGCACCAGCCTACCGCCCGCGCGATGTTCACGCAGGCGGCGGCCGACGAGTGGATGGCTAAACGCGCAGGTAGCGGCGAATCGAGATGCTCGACGAGAGGCCCGCGAGCAGCACGCCGATCGCGACGACGATGCCGGCCGCCCCAGCGGCCTCGGGCCACACTCCCACGAGTTGCATACCGGGCATGCGCACCTGCAGGTAGCCCTGCACGAAGAAGTGCGTGCCGCCGAGCACCGCGACCGCGGCAAGCAGCGACCCCACGAGCCCCGCGAACACGCCTTCAAGGATGAACGGGGCTTGGATAAATCCGTTGGATGCTCCGACCAGGCGCATGATCCGCAGCTCGCGGCGACGCGAGAACGCCGAGAGTCGGATCGTGGTCGCGACGAGCAGTACCGCGGCCACGAGCATGACGAGCGCAACCGAGAACGCCGTGATGCTCGCACCGTTCAATACGGCGAAAATGCCGTCGAGGAATTGCCGCTGGTCGGTGACCGACTCGACCCCGGGCATGTCGGTGATCGACTGGATGATGATGTCGCTGTCCTGCGGCTCCGTCATGTTCACCCAGTAGGCCGCGTTGAGCTGGTCGGGCGTCACGAACGATACGAGCGGGTCGTCCTTGAACTGCTCGACGAAGCGCGAATACGCGTCGTCCTGCGACTCGAAGAAGTACTCGTTCACGTACGGCGAGAGGGCATCGCCCTGCAGCTCGGCCTCGACCGCATCCATCTGGTCCTGCGTCGCGAGACCCGCCGCACAGTTGGGCGCCTGCGACTCGGCCGTACAGAAGTCGATCGCGACCTGCGCCCGGTCATACCAGTACGTCTTCATGTTCTGGATCTGGAACTGCAACAGGATTGCCGCGCCGACGAACGTCAGCGACACGAACGTCACGAGAATGACCGAAATGACCATCGAGGTGTTGCGGCGCAGCCCCTGCCACATTTCACTGAGGATGAATCCGAACATCAGCGCTCACCTCCCTGCGTGCGATCGAGTCCATCGGCAATGTCCTCACCGTCGTCGTGCTCGGTGAGCCTCGACGTCGGAGCGTCGATGTCGGACTCGATATCCGCCGTCGTGCGGTCGGGAGCCGCGACGCGCTCAGCCATCGATTCCGCGATCGTGGGCTTGCGGGCATCCTTCGCGACCTCAGGGGCCTCGGGCTCCTCGTAGAGCACGATCTCGGGCGTGTACACGCCACCGGCCTCGTCGCGAACCACCTCACCGTCGGCGAGCTCGAGCACGCGCTGACGTTCCTCATCAACAATCGAGACATCGTGCGTCGCCATCAGCACGGCCGTACCGTTCTTATTGATTCGGCGCAGCACCCGCATGATCTCGCGAGAGGTCACGGGGTCAAGGTTGCCCGTCGGCTCGTCGGCGAGCAAAATCGCCGGCTTGTTCACGACGGCGCGCGCGATCGCGACCCGCTGCTGCTCGCCGCCGGAAAGCTCGTGCGGGAAGCGGTCTTCCTTACCGGCGAGACCGACCGTGTCGAGCACATCCGCCACCGATCGACGAATGTGCGCCCGCGAGCGGCCGATCACCTTCTGCGCGTAGGCGACGTTCTCGTAGACCGTCTTGTTCACGAGCAGGCGGAAGTCTTGAAAGACCATGCCCACGTTGCGGCGATAGAACGGGACCTTGCGGTTCGAGATCTTGCTGAGGTCTTGCCCCAGCACGTGCACCTGCCCGCTCGACGGGTGCTCTTCGAGCAGGACATGGCGCAGCACCGTCGACTTTCCCGAGCCCGAAGGGCCGACGAGAAAGACGAACTCGCCTCGGAGTATCTCGAAGGTGACGTCGTCGAGCGCAGCGTCGTGCTGGCCCCGGTACACCTTGGACACGTGATCGAATCTAATCATGACGCCCCATACGCTACGGGGCGCGCCTACGAATCGCCGAGCGACGCGCGGTTAGTCGTCTCCATCCGTACCGCGCATGCGCAGGTTGAAGAACGCGGCGACCATGCCGCCCCAGATGACGACGATCGAGACGACCATCATCGTGATTGCTTCAGGACTCATGCGACGTCACTCCTTCTCGTTCACGGCTGCGGGGGATGCGGGCTTCTCGCCACGCTCGCGCGCGAGCCGAGCCTGATAGATCGCCTCGACCTCGGCCTCCTCGGCGGCCTCGTCGAACGTCGGGTCGACGCGCTTCGACCACGGCAGCGCGGCGAGGATGATCGCCACAACGACGAGGGCGATCACCATGCCCCAGCCGAAGACCGCGACGAACTCGGGCGGGTAGCCGCCATAGACCTCGCTCGTGTCCTTCATAAGCTGCGTCGCGAGCATGTAGGCGAGGGCGACCGGCACGATCGCGCCGATGAATAGGATCCACACCCAGTTCGCCGGGATGCTCGACAGTCGCGACAGGTGGCGTGAGAACAGCGGCAGTTTGCCGGCGATCCAGCCCACGCAGATGATCGCGACGAGGCCGGCCGCGAGGATGCCGTACTGGTTCACGAACGCGTCGAACACGTCGAGGAAGTAGAGGCCGGCGGTCGTCGGGAACAACAGCAGCGAGATAATCGCCATGGGCGTGATGACGGCGATCGCGGCCGCCTGCCGGCTGAGGCCGAGCTTGTCGCGCACGCCCGCAACCACGACCTCGATAATTGAGACCATCGACGTGAACCCGGCAAACACGAGCGAGCCAAAGAACAGCACACCAATGAGCTCGCCGAGTGGCGCCTGCGAGATGATCGTGGGGAACGCGACGAACGCGAGCCCGATGCCCGAGGTCGCCGTCTCATCGACCGTCGTACCGGCGGCCTGTGCCATAAACCCGAGGGCGGCGAACACGCCGATCCCGGCGAGGATCTCGAACGCCGAGTTCGAGAAGCCGACCACGAGGCCCGAGCCCGTGAGGTCGCTCTTGCGCTTGAGGTACGACGCGTACGTGATCATGATGCCGAAGCCGACCGACAGCGAGAAGAAGATCTGGCCGACTGCGGCGGCCCAGACCTCGCCGCGCGCGAGCGCCGACCAATCGGGCGTGAACAGGGCATTGAGGCCTTCGGTGGCGCCGGGCAGGAACAGCGCCTGCACGACCATGATGACGAACATCACGACGAGCAGCGGCATGAAGATGAGGTTCGCGCCCGCGATGCCCTTGTTCACGCCGAGGAAGATGACGATAAACGTGACGACCCACACGAGCAGTTCGGGCCAGAAGACGGCACCGACGAATTCACCCGTGTAGGCGACCTCATCGCTCATCCGCAGGAAATCACCAAAGAAGAACGCGTTCGCGTCGTCGCCCCACGCACCGGTGAACGAATAGATCATGAACATCGCCGCCCAAGCGACGATGACGGCGTAGTAGAGGCCAATGATGAAGCAGATGAGCACCTGCCACCAGCCGATGGACTCGAGCCAGCGCGAGATTCGCGCCATCGAGAGCGGCGCCGAACCGCCATAGCGGTGACCGATCACGTAGTCAAAAAAGAGCAGCGGAATTCCCGCGCAGACCACGGCAATGACGTAGGGCACGATGAATGCACCGCCGCCGTTTTCGTACGCGATGTACGGGAATCGCCAGATGTTGCCGAGTCCGACCGCCGACCCGATGGCCGCGAGGATGAACATGTTGCGTGAGCCGAAGAACTCGCGCTTCTGCTTGGGCTGCTGCGTTTGTGCTTGCGTCACGGTCGGTACTCCTTCGCCAGGCCGAGCGGTTCCTGAATGAAACCTGTACGCGAGATGCTACTCGGAGTCGGCAGCAGTTGTCTTGCGCCAGCGAATTCCCGAAGAGATGAATTCGTCGAGGTCGCCGTCAAACACGCGGTCGGGATTTCCCGACTCGTGGCCGCTGCGCAGGTCTTTCACCATCTTGTACGGGGCGAGCACGTACGAGCGCATCTGGTCGCCCCAGCTCGCGGTGATGTTGCCGGCGAGCTCCTTCTTCTTCGCCTCTTCCTCTTCGCGACGCTGCAGCAGCAGGCGCGACTGCAGCACACGCATCGCCGCGGCGCGGTTCTGAATCTGCGATTTCTCGTTCTGGCAGCTCACGACGATGCCGGTCGGCAGGTGCGTGATGCGCACGGCCGAGTCGGTCGTGTTCACCGACTGACCGCCGGGGCCAGAGGAGCGGAAGACGTCAACGCGAATGTCGTTGTCGGGAATGTCGATGTGGTCGGACTGCTCAATGAGCGGCACCACCTCGACCGCCGCGAAGCTCGTTTCCCGTGAGCCCGCCGAGTTGAACGGGCTCATGCGCACGAGCCGGTGGGTGCCTGCCTCGACCGAGAGGGTGCCGAACGCGTACGGCGCATCAACCTCAAACGTCGCCGACTTCACGCCGGCCTGCTCCGCGTACGAGGTGTCGAGCACCGTGACCTTGTGCCCGTGCTGCTCGGCCCAGCGCGTGTACATGCGCAGCAACATCTCGGCGAAGTCGGCGGCGTCGACGCCGCCGGCGCCGGCGCGAATCGTGATGACTGCGGGTCGCGGGTCGAACTCGCCGTCGAGGAGCGTCTGCACCTCGAGGTCGGCGATGACCTTCGTGATAGCCGCGAGCTCGGCGCGCGCCTCAGCTGCGGTGTCTTCGTCGTCGCCCTCGTTCGCGAGCTCGACGAGTACCTCGAGGTCGTCGAGTCGTTCCTCAATGCTCTGGATGCGCTTGAGGTCGGCCTGCGTGTGCGAGAGTTCGCTCGTCACCCGCTGCGCCCGCTCGACGTCATCCCAGAGATCGGGGGCCGATGCCGCCGTCTCGAGTTCAGACACGCGGGCCGAGAGGTGCTCGGGGTTCATCACGTCACGAATCGGTGCGAACTTCGCCCGCTGGTCGGCGATCTCGGTGGAAATGTCGAGGTTGATCATGATCTGCCCAGCCTACCCGCGCGCGGCGTGCCAGCCGGGGCACTCACGCTAACGGCGAGCGTCGCACGGTCGACGCGACGAGGTGCGTTCGCATCGCCGCGGACGCGGCGAGCACGTCGCCGCGGCGAAGCGCCTCGAGGACATCACGGTGCTCCGCAACCACGGCTGCCGTCTCGGCCGCGTCGCGAGGCGCCTCGTCGATGCGTGCTGGCGGGATCACGAGCGCACGGGGCCCGAGCCGATCAACCGCGCCGAGCAGATAGCGATTGCCCGAGGCCGCGGCGACGGCCCGGTGGAACGCGAAGTCCGCCGAGATCGTGTCGGCGGGCAGCGTAGCGAGCTCGAGGCGGGCAAGTGCATCCGCAAGTTCGTCAAGCACCGCCGGATCGGGCCGCCGCGCGGCGAGCGCGGCGGCCTCGGTCTCGATGGCGATCCGGAACGCGTGCAGTTCCTCACGCTCCGCCGCGCCGCTCGCGGTGAGCCACGCATCCTCGCCCCGATCACTCGGCGGCGTCAACGCGTAGCTACCCGACCCAAGGCGGGTGCGCACGAGGCCGCGCGACTGCAGCCGGTGCAGGGCCTCGCGCACCACCGTGCGGCTCACGCCGTGTTCGGCCACGAGCTTGTTCTCGCTCGGCAGCCGCTCCCCCGGTGCGACCGTCCCGTCGATAATTCGGGCGGCGAGCAGATCGGCGAGTTCTTCGGCGCGGGTTACGTGCATGTGCTGATTGTCGCCGAGATTAGGCGGGGTCGGTGACGGTGATCGTCTCCGTCACCCAGGCGCGGGCCTGCTCGGTGAACGTAATGCCGAGGCCCGGGCGGTTCGGCACGAGCATGCGGCCGTCGCGCGTCTCGAGGCGCTCCTCGAACAGCGGGTCGAGCCAGTCGAAGTGCTCAACCCACGTCTCGCGGGGGTAGCACGCGGCGAGGTGCACGTGGATCTCCATCGCGAAGTGCGGCGCGATGTCGAGGCCGGCCTCGTCAGCGAGCGCGAGAATGCGCAGGAAGTTGGTGATGCCGCCGACTCGCGGCGCGTCGGGCTGCAGAGTGTCGCAGCCGCGAGCGGCGATGAGCTGCTTGTGGTCGCTCACCGAAGCGAGCATCTCACCCGTCGCGATGGGCGTGTCGAGCGCTCGCGCGAGCTCGGCGTGGCCCTCGAAGTCGTAGGCGTCGAGCGGCTCTTCGATCCAGACGAGGTTGTACTCCTCAAGCTTGCGGCCGAGACGAATCGCGGTCGCGCGGTCCCACTGCTGGTTCGCGTCGACCATCATCGGCACGTCGGGGCCGATGTGCTCACGCACTCGGCGCACACGCTCGAGGTCTTCGACGCGGTCGGGCAGGCCGACCTTGATCTTGATGCCGCCGATGCCGTCGGCAATGGAACGGCTCGCGTTCTCGACGACCTCGTCGATCGACGAGCTGAGGAATCCCCCCGAGGTGTTGTAGGTGCGCACCGAGTCGCGGTGGCTACCGAGCAGCTTCGCGAGCGGGAGGTCGGCGCGGCGCGCCTTGAGGTCGTAGAGGGCGATGTCGATCGCGGCGAGGGCCTGCGTCGCGACTCCCGAACGCCCCACCGAGGCGCCGGCCCAGAGCAGCTTCGTGTAGAGCTTCTCGATGTCGTTCGGGTCTTCGCCAATTGCCGCGCCCGCGACCTCCTTGGCGTGCTCGTACTGGGCCGGTCCGCCAGCGCGCTTCGAGTAGCTGAAGCCGTGCCCCTCGAAGCCCTGCTCGGTCTGAATCTCCGCGATCAGAAAGGCAACTTCGGTCATCGGCTTCTGGCGCCCCGTGAGCACCTTGGCGTCAGAGATCGGTCGCGCGAGCGGCAGCCGGAGCGTCGAAAGCGTGATGGAGCGGATGCGGTCGGGTGTGTATGTCATCGGGATGCGCCTTTGCGGTCGGGAACGTTGACGCCTCCAACCTACTAGACAGGTTTGTAATTGCTCATACAGCTTTTGTATCGACCGACTCCGATCCCGGAGCCTCGGCCCGTCGCTACTCGAGGCGTGTTCGCGCCGTCGCCGTTGCGGTGAGTTCGACGGATGCGGGAATGACATCGTTCACGACCGGCGCCGCCCACGTCGTGGCCACCGTCACGATGACCGCGTCGCCCGCGACTTCGACGCTGATGACGTGCGCGGAGTCGCTGCCGAAACGCTCGACATACGCGGTCGCCGCGGCGACCGCCTGATCGGGGTCAAGGCGCACGTCCAGCCCGCCATCGGTCGCGTGCACCGCGTCGAGGTCGTATGAGTCGGCCGCCGCGAGTGCGGCGCCGTCGGCCAGCTCAAGGAGCTGCTTGCGCTCGAGGTAGAGGTGACCGGCCGCCGCGAGCACGGTGGCGAGCAGGAGCGCCACGACGGCATAGATGATCGCGAGCGGCGTGATCGAACCGCGGTCGTCGGCGTGGCGCGAGCGAATCATGGTGCCTCCGCGAACCGCTGTTGCGGGAATGTACTCGTCGCGGTGATCGGGATGCTCAGCCAGTCGCTCGTGCCGGGCAGCAGCGGCAGATCGAGTCCGTAGCGCACCGTGACCGTGAGCGTTTCGCCCGCAACCGAGCAGTCGGGGGTTGGCGCACAGCGCACTTCGACCTCTGCTGCGTCGGCAGTGAGCCCGTGGTTCGAGAGAGCAAGCTTGATGTGCTCGGTCGCGAGCGGCATGCTCGCCTCGCCCTCGGCGGCCAGCACGCGCGCCGCATTGCGTGCGCCGAGCTCGGCGCCGAGCAGCGCCTGCTCGACTTGGGCGAGCGTCAGTGCGCCGTAGGCGATGGGCACGAGCAGCAGCACCCCGACGCCGAGGAATTCGAGGCTCGCGGATCCTCGATCGCGCCGAAGCAACGCACGAATACGCCGTGCCCCGCAGGCGAACCACCGCGCGCATCCGCTATTCGATTGGCGCATGCGCAGACACCTCCATCCCGTCGGGAAAGCCGAGTAGCCCGATGAGTGGCAGTGGTGCCGTGATTCGCACCTCGACGAGATTGCCCTGCACGTCGACGCTGATCGATTCTGCGTACCCCGGTGAAAGCGCGAGCTCCACGAGCTGTTCGGTGCGCTCCGCTCCGGCGGCCGCACTGCTGTCGCGCAGGCCCGCGACGCGGGCGCCCTCGGCCGCGGCGTCGATCAGCGTCGTGCGCACGTGCATCACGAACCCCACCTGCAGCACCGTGAGGAATAGCACCGTGAGCAGCCCCGCGACGAGCGACCACTCGGCGGGTGCCGCGCCGCGATCAGAAGTTACTCGTGACGCGATTGACCGCATCTTCAAACACCTGCGTGAGGAGCGGCCCGGCAAGGGCCCAGATGAGGATCACGAGTCCGGCGCTCATGATCGCAATGAGGATCCAGCCGGGGACGTCGCCGCGTTCGTCGTCGGCGAAGCGTTCGGAGACGGTGGCGAGGGTGGCCTGAAGCCAGAGGATGAGTTGCACGAGTTTCCTTTCTCGGGTGCCGCGCGCGGCGTTGGGTCAGAACGAGGTGGAGATGATGAAGAACGAGGGGTACAGGGCGAAGAGCACGGTCACGGGGAGGATGAGCAGCACGAGTGGCACCATCATGCGAAGCTCGTTGCGACCCGCCATTTCGAGCAGCTCACGCTTGCCGAGCCCGCGCGCATCGCCCGCCTGTGCCTGGAGCACCTCGACGAGCGGTGCGCCGCGATCCATTGCGGTGATGAGGTGATCGCACGTGCGCGCGAGGGGCACGTAGCCGAGATCGCGACCGAGGTCACGCAGCGAACTGCCAAGGGAAGCTCCCGCGCGCACGCGGCGTACGACGCCGCCGAACTCGACACCGAGTTCACTGTTCCCGAGACCACTGACGCGCACCATCGCATCAAAGATGCCCTCGCCGGCGGCGAGCGACAGGCTCATGAACTCGAGCACAGTCGGGTACTCGCTCGCGATTCGGCGGATGCGCGCGGCCGCCGCGTGCCGCAGCCGAAGTTCGCGGACCACCACGGCCATCGCACCACCCATGAGCGGGAGCAGCAGGAACACGAGCAGCTGGTTCGCCGACGACCTGAACATCGCGAGTGCGGCGACGACGCCAAGCAGCGCGCCTCCGAGCGCCCACACCGCCTGCTCGGTACGGAATCGTTCGACCGACTGGTGCGACCCAGACTGTCGGAGTCGGGCCGCAACGACCTCGTTCCCACCAACTACTTCGGCGAGCAGCCGACGGAGCCATCCAATAGCCGGGGCAAACAGTTGGCCAAGCACCGGCAGCGGGTCGATGTTCCGCCGCTGTGCGTGTTCGCGCGCGGCCGGGGTGACGTCGATCAGGTGCGGCGCGACCCGGTCGATGAGTCGGGGCCGCGCGAGCATCGGCGCCGTCGCCACGATCGACCAGAGACCAAGCCCAAGCACGGCGCCGAGCAGCAGGGCGAGCGCGATCGGCTGCAACCCGCTCATGCGAACCACCGCCCCTCTTCGGGAATCCGGCCGAGCGTCAGCATGAGCCGATACGCAAGCACCGTGACACCGAGGCCCGCGAGGATTACGACCGCTCCGCCCGGCGTGTTGTACGCGGCCGCCGCCTCGGGCCGGCTCACCAGCAGCATGAGTACGAGCCACGGCGCGACGGCGCCGAGTCGCGCGGCGTTCACGACCCATCCCTGGCGTGCTTCGGCCTCGTGCCGAACGGCCTGCGACTCGCGCAGGTGCTCGGCGAATGCGCGGAGCACTGGCACCAGTTGTGTGCCGCCGACTTCACGTGCCATGCGCAGGGTTTCGAAGAGGCGGTCGGCCACCGGGTCAGCGAGCCGTTCTTTAACCTCATCGACGGCCACCGCGAACGAGCCCGTCGCGCGGTATCGACGCACAAAGACGCCGAAGTCGTCGCGGAGCGACTCCGGCCCGTTCTCTGCGAGCTGTGCGACCGCGTCGGGCAGGCCGAGTCCGCTTCGCACCGAGGCAATGAGATGGTCGACCGTGTCGGGCCACGCTCCGCGATGCGCGGCGCGTCGTTTCGCCGCGCGCGAGCGTACCGCGATGAGCGGGAGCGTGCTGCCGGCGATGACGCCGAGGAATCCGAGCGCGAGCACTCCGCTGAGCGCGAGTGCCAGCGCACCGCCAACCACGCCGCACACAATTAACAGCGCGACGAACGCCACCGCGGGGAACCTCGGCATTCCAGCTCGGAGCAGCAGCTCCTCAACCCGATTGAGCCGCGTTATTGAGCGCGACGGAGTCTGCGGCTCGGCGGGCCACATCCAGACCGAACAGCACAGCGCGACACCGGTCGCGGCCACAATGCCGAGCAGCCAGGCGCTCACGCGTTGGCTCCGAGCAGTCGTTCCGGCTCGATTCCATGGCGCCGGAGCTTCTCGTCGCGGGTGAGTGTCATTCCGGTCGAAACAAGGGCTCCGTGTTCCCTCCGGAAGATCGTCGTTGCCTCGATCACTCCCCCGTGCACTGCGCCGGTAGGCGCGAGCACCTCCGCCACACGGCGGCCACCGTTCGGCGTGTGCTCGAGATGCACGACGAGGTCGATCGTCGACGCAATCGTCGGAATAACGAAGCTCGAGTCGATGTTGCGGCCCGCGAGGAGCGGCAGCGTCGCGAGCTTCACGAGCGCGTCGCGCGCCGAATTCGCGTGGATCGTGCACATGCCGGGGATTCCGGAGTTAAGCGCGACGAGCAGTTCGAGCGCCTCGGCCTCACGCACTTCACCGACGACAAGCCGATCGGGTCGCATCCGCAGCGCCTCTTTCACGAGCCGCCGCAGCGTAATCTCCCCCGTGCCCTCGAGCGATGCTGGACGGCACTGCATCGCGACGACATCGCGGGCAACGACGTCGAGTTCGAAGGTCTCCTCGACCGTAACGATGCGGTCATTTGGGTCACCCGCGGCGAGGAGTGCACCGACGAGCGTCGTCTTGCCCGTGTGCGTCGCGCCCGAGACGAGAATGTTCAGCCCGCACCGCACCGCCGTTCGGAGAAACGTCGCCGCCTCCGCCGTCATCGCCTCCCGCTCGACGAGCGCCGCAAGATCGCGAATGCGGCGGATGAACTTGCGGATGTTCACCGACGGGTAGCGTCGCGCGACGTCGGGGATCACGACGTGGAGGCGAGAGTTATCGGGAAGCGATGCGTCGACAAATGGACTGCTCAGGTCGAGCCTGCGCCCGGTCGACCGAAGCATGCGTTCGACAAGGTCGCGCAGGTCGGATTCCGAGATGACCGTGTTGGTGAGCGAGGCGACGCCGGCGCGGGCGACAAACACGCGACTCGGCGCATTCACCCAGATCTCTTCGATCTCGGGGTCATCGAGGTACTGCTGCAGCACGCCGAACCCAGTGACATTCGCGAGCACCGCCCGCACGGTGCTCGCTTCATCGCGCAACAAGCGCGCCTCGCCACCCAGCGCACGCTCCCCGTAGGCACGTACTTCGGAGCGCACGAGCTCGAGGGCCGACTTTGAGCCCGGCTCAAGCTCGATCCCCTCGCGCTCAACTCGATCGCGCACGCGATCCGCGATTTTCGTTACGGCGATGTCCACATGGGCATCCTGCACGGATTCCGCTGGCCCCGTTTGAGTTATCCACAGGTGCCGCGGAGAAGGTCCCGTCCCTCCGCCGATTCGCCGCCAACCGGCCTAGACTGGCCACGTGGTCGACTTCACAGCTCTCCCGCTTCCGGTGGTCCAGGCGCCCATGGCTGGCGGCCCGACCACGCCCGAACTCGTCGCCGCGGTCTGCAATGCGGGGGCATTCGGGATGCTCGCGGCCGGGTATCGGTCGGTCGAGCAGCTGGCCGACGACCTCGCCGCGACGAGGCAGCTCTCGAGCGCACCATTTGGCGTCAATCTCTTTGCGCGCGAATCGACCGCCCCCCAGTTAGAAGCTGCCGCGCGGTACCGAGAACGCCTTGTGCCCCTCGCGGAACGGCTCGGCGTCGGTGTCGCCGACGTGGCCAACTCCCCCGGTGACGACCACTACGCGGCCAAGCTCGACCTCCTCGTCGAAGAACGCGTGCCGTTCGTTTCCTTCACCTTCGGGCTCCCGAGCGCCGACGAGATGGCGCGCCTGCACGACGCGAACATCGCCGTCGGCATCACGGTCGCGGGCCTCGAGGATGCACGCGCCGCGCTCGCGCTCGACCCCGATTTCCTCATCGTGCAGGGTCCCGAGGCTGGCGGCCACCGAGGCACCCTCGACCAGGCCGCGGCGCCCGACCCGCACTCCCTCAATCGCCTATTCGCCGAGGTGCTCCCCCTCGCGCGGGCGCACGGGGCACGGCTTATCGCGGCCGGCGGCATCTCGACGCCCGAGCGTGCGCGCGACCTCCTCGCGGTCGGCGCCGACGCCGTCGCGCTCGGCACGCTGTTCCTCACCACGCACGAGTCGGGCACCCGCCCCCGTCACCGCGAAGCACTCCTCGCTGGCGAGCGCGAAACGGTCGTGACCCGCGCATTCTCCGGACGCAACGCGCGGGCCCTGCGCAACCGCTTCGTCGACGAGTTCGACCTCGTCGCCCCCGCGAGTTACCCGCTCGTGCACTACCTGACGAAGCCCATCCGCGATGCCTCGACCGACAACCCCGAGTACCTGAACCTCTGGGCTGGCGTGAACTATCGCGACTGCCGCGACGAGTCGGTCGCCGACCTGCTCGCGCGGTTCACAGACCTCGTCTGACTCGCCGCGCCCGGCGCATCCCCGTAGACTGGAGCACTGCGCGGGAGTGGTGAAATTGGCAGACACGCAGGATTTAGGTTCCTGTGCTTTCGAGCGTGCGGGTTCAAGTCCCGCCTTCCGCACCAAGAACTTCGCGAACTGACGGCAATTTACGGC
Organism: [Zimmermannella] faecalis ATCC 13722; assembly: GCF_000381765.1. Classification (GTDB taxonomy): domain Bacteria; phylum Actinomycetota; class Actinomycetes; order Actinomycetales; family Microbacteriaceae; genus Gulosibacter; species Gulosibacter faecalis. The sequence goes on from NZ_KB907074.1 coordinate 561,288, forward strand.
TTTTCCGGCGGAAATGCCGCAAATTGCCGTCAGTTCGCGAAGGTGTCGCGGGCCTCGACACTGCGATCGGCACTAGTCAGTCGTTGGGCGGCGCGACCCCGACTCTGCTTCAAGCAGCTTGACCAGCCGCATGAGCTCATCCATGCCCTAGCCCTGCCTTCCCTTGTACCGCGGGTTGCGCTTGTTGATGACGTAAATGCGACCTCGACGGCGCACCACCTGCGCCCCGGGCTGCTTGATTAGCGACTTAAGCGATGCACGGACCTTCATACCCACCTCTGTTTGAGAACGATTATCATTAGTGAGTATACTCGCCCGAGTCAGCTCAGGAAGGCGAGGATGTTCATGCGGGTGGTCGAAGTCGTTGGCGTCGTTGGTACGTGCGCTCCAGAGCGGCATCAGTATGCCCGGCGGCGAGCCGCCGAACGCGGCGGGATGCTCGTGCCCGCGGCCCGACTCGTGATGGGCGGCGACGCCATCACCGAGGCTGTCGCCCTCGCGCCCTGGGCGGAGCCTCCAGGCGGTGCGATCGTGGAATTTCCATCGACCACCCCGGTCGCCGAGATCATCGGCGCATTCGTGCACGACGATCTCACCCGGCTCGTCGAACTCGTGTGCGTCGTCGACGCCACCCACCTGCTGCGCGACCTTCGCCGCGACGACTACGTCACACGCCGCATCGACGGCGACGAGTTCAAATACACCGCCCACGCACTGCACACAGTTACGCAGCTCGAGCTCGCATCCACCGTGTTTCTCGTGAACTGGGATGCGCTCACGACCGACGAGCTGTCGACCACGATGGCGCTCGTGAGCCACCTCTCCCCCGCAGTCCGACTCAAGCTCGACCTCGCCGGGAGCGATCTCGAGGGGCTTACCCACGAGCCGCGCGACTTGGCTCGCGGCCCGGGCCGACGCGAGTACGAACGTGCTCAGGAACAGCCCGGCTGGGTGCAGCTACTGAACCGTGAATTCGAACCACACATGACCGACGCTCGCGTGAGCGCGTTTCGCTACGATCGGCCGCGGCCCTTCCATCCGAAGCGCCTCGAGCACCTGCTCGACGAAACCATCGAGCCCGCCACCCTCGGCACGGTCGTTCGCTCGTGCGGCTTCGCGAGGCTCGCCACGCGCTCAACCGCCACGGCAAAGTGGGAGCATATCGGCTCAATGTTTTCGCTCATTCCGCTCCAGTCCGGCGACGACACCCTCGAACTCGGGCAGGACCTCGCGTTCATCGGACTCGACCTCGAGCAGTCGGCGCTAGAGGCTGCCCTCGACGAAGCACTCCTCACCGACGCCGAGATCGCGGCGGGCCCGGATGCGTGGGCCGAGTATCCCGACCCGTTCCCGGCCTGGGAGACCTCGGGCGACCCCGCGGACTGACCTCGATTGTCGTGCGCGAAGGCCCCTGTTACGCAGCGTGGTCGAGCCCGAGCAACTCCCGAAGCTTCGGCGCGAGCGCGTCAAATGCCCGCCGCCGGTGGCTCAGGGCATCCTTGCGCTCGGGCGTGAGTTCGCCAGCCGACTGCGTCTCGCCCTCGGGAAGGAAGATCGGGTCGTACCCAAACCCACCCTCGCCGCGCACCTCGCGGAGGATCGTTCCGGGCCAGGTGCCGCGGACGGCAAGCTCGCGGCCGTCGGGCAGTGCGACCGCGGCCACGGCCACGAACTGCGCCTCGCGGGCCGAGTCCGGCACATCGGTGAGCTGCCAGAGCAGTAGCTCGAGGTTGTCGCGATCTGACCGGCCGGGGCCGGCCCATCGGGCCGAAAACATGCCCGGCATGCCCCCGAGTACGTCGACGCAGATCCCCGAGTCGTCGGCGAGCGCGGGCCGCCCGGTTGCCGCGCAGGCGGCGCGCGCCTTAATGAGCGCGTTCTCCTCGAACGTCAGCCCCGACTCAACCGGGGCGTCGCCATCATACGGCAGCAGCTCGAGCTCGGGAACCTGGGCAGCGAGCACCCGGCGGAGTTCCTCGAGCTTGTGCGCATTCTTCGACGCGAGCACCGCCTGCTCAGTCATCGCGCGAGCACCTCCGACTGAATCCGCGCGAGGTCGGCGTTGCCCTTGATCGCGAGGGCGAGCAGTTCGTTGAGCTCGGTGCCGTCGAACGGCTCCTTTTCGGCCGTGCCCTGCACCTCGATGAATTTGCCCGTGCCGGTCATCACGACGTTCATGTCGGTGTCGGCCCGAACATCCTCCTCGTACGGCAGGTCGAGCATCGGCACGCCGTCGATGATGCCGACCGATACCGCCGAGACCGAGGCCTTCAACACCTCGGCCTTGCGCGCGATGTGCTTCTCGGCGCGGGCCCAGTCAACCGCGTCAGAGAGCGCGACGAATGCTCCGGTGATCGCGGCCGTGCGCGTGCCGCCATCGGCCTGCAGCACGTCGCAGTCGAGCACGATCGTGTTCTCTCCGAGCGCCTGCATGTCGATCGCCGCGCGCAGCCCGCGGCCAATAAGGCGCGAAATCTCGTGCGTGCGCCCGCCAATCTTGCCCTTCACGGCCTCTCGCTGCGAGCGCTCGTTCGTCGCCCGCGGCAGCATCGAGTACTCGGCCGTTACCCAGCCGGTGCCTTTGCCGCTGAGCCAGCGCGGCACGCCGGGCGTGAAGGATGCGGTGCAGAGCACGCGGGTGCGCCCGAACGAGATGAGGGCCGAGCCCTCGGCCTGCTCGCTCCAACCGCGTTCGATCTGCACGGGGCGGAGTTCGTCGACGGCGCGACCATCGGCACGGGTGGTCATGAGTTCTCCTTCATCGCGGTTCCGACGACGTCGATGACGCCCGTCGGGTGGTGTTCGACCTTCGATACTTCGCCGCCGAGAATTCGGCTCGCGAGCGTCATGAATGCGGTGGTGTTCGAGCCGGTCGCCCGATACTCGTAGCGCGGCGGCGTGGACCCGTCGTGCAGCAGGTCGCGCGTCAGCAGCGTGCGGTACACGTCCTTCGCGGTCTCAACATCGCTCGACACGAGCCGCACTTCCTGCCCCATGACGTAGCCGAGCACACCCTGCAACAGCGGATAGTGCGTGCAGCCGAGCACGAGCGTATCGATGTCGTGCTCCTGGAGCGGTGCCAGGTAGTCGCGCGCGATCGCGATCAGTTCGGGGCTCGTCGTGTCGCCCTGCTCGACATGCTCAACAAACAGTGGGCAGGCCTGCGAAAAGAGTTCAACGTCGACCGCGGCGGCGAACGCATCGTGATATGCCCGCGAGCCGATTGTGGCCTCGGTGCCGATGACGCCCACACGTCCCGTGCGCGTCGCGCTCACGGCCGCCCGTACCGCCGGCGCGATGACCTCGATGACGGGCACCGAATAGCGCTCACGGGCGTCGCGCAGCACGGCCGCCGAGGCCGAGTTGCAGGCGATGACGAGCATCTTCACGCCCTCGTCAACGAGCTCGTCGAGGATCTCGAGCGAGTACTTGCGAATCTCCGCGATCGGGCGTGGCCCGTACGGGGTGTGCTCGGTGTCACCGATGTAGATGATCGACTCGTGCGGCAGCTGTGCCCGCACCTCGCGAGCGACCGTGAGCCCACCGACCCCCGAGTCGAAGATGCCAATTGGTGCGTTACTCACGACCAGCGATTCTACGCGCGCCGCACGGGCCGCGCCTGCGTGCCTTGGAGGCTCGCGCATCCTGCCTAGGTCGAGCGCCTCGGGTTCGATAGCCTGTGCGCATGTCAAAGCCTGACCCGCGCCCCGCCGCTCCCGCCGCAACGTCGCTGCTGACCGATCACTACGAGCTCACGATGGTCGACGCCGCCATGCACGACGGCACCGCCGATCGCGAGTGCATGTTCGAGCTGTTTGCCCGCAAGCTCCCGAACGATCGCCGCTACGGCATCGTCGCCGGCATCGGGCGCGCGCTTGAATTGCTCGAGCACTACCGGTTTGAGGATGCTGAGCTCGAGTTCCTGCGCGAGGCGAACGTGGTGTCGGCGAAGACGCTCGACTGGCTTGCGAACTTCCGCTTTTCGGGGTCTATTCGCGGTTACCGAGAGGGAGAGGCGTATTTCCCACAGTCACCGCTGCTCGAGGTGCACGCATCGTTCGCCGAAGGGGTCGTGCTCGAGACGATGCTGTTGAGCGTGTTCAACTACGACTCGGCCGTCGCCTCCGCCGCCGCGCGCATGGTGTCGGCCGCCGGTGGCCGACCGCTCGCCGAGATGGGGTCGCGCCGAACGGGCGAACGAAGCGCGGTCGCCGCCGCCCGTGCCGCGTACATCGCGGGGTTCGCTGCCACCTCGAACCTCGAGGCCGGCCGGAGCTGGGGCGTGCCAACCATGGGCACCGCCGCGCACTCGTGGACGCTCCTGCACGAATCGGAACGCGACGCCTTCCAGTCCCAGGTCGACGCGCTCGGGGTCGGCACGACTCTGCTCGTCGACACCTATGACGTCACCGAGGGCGTTCGGCTCGCCGTCGACGTCGCGGGCCCGCAGCTCGGCGGCGTGCGTCTCGATTCGGGCGACCTGCCCGTGCTCGTGCACGAGGTGCGCGCACAGCTCGATGACCTCGGCGCAACCGAGACGCGCATCACGGTGACGAACGACCTCGACGAGTACGCGATTGCGGCGCTCGCTGCGGCCCCCGTCGACTCGTTCGGCGTCGGCACCTCCGTCGTCACCGGCTCGGGCGCGGTCGCGTCGGGCATGGTCTATAAGCTCGTCGCGCGCAAGGATGACGCGGGCGAGTGGGTTCCCGTCGCGAAGGCGTCTCCCGGGAAGAAGTCGGTTGGTGGCGTGAAGTACCCGGTGCGGCGCCGCGAAAACGGCGTCGCCTCGGCCGAGCTCATCTCGGTCGGCGGGCTGCCGGTCGGCGACAGCGATGACCGACCGCTCTACGTCGACTACGTCACGAACGGCGAGATCGACCGCAAGTGGCTCGGGGCAGAGGGCGTCGCCGCCGCCCGCGAGCACTGTGCCGCCGCGGTCGCGGAACTCCCCCGCAACGCCCGCCGCCTCGGCAAGGGCGACCCGGCCCTCGCGACGTTCTACGTCGACGAGGCGGGCACGGCCTCGCTCGCATGAGATTCGCTGACCTCGGCCGCCGATTCGGAGGCCGAAGGGTCAGGTTCATCGACAACCCAGACGCGGCGTGGATGCGCTGAGGTGCCGGACACGACCCACCGGCCGGGCGGCCGAGTAGCTCGCGCGTCGAACACCACGCCGGCATCCTCGTTCACCGGTGCCGATGCCGGTACCGCCTCTGCCGAAGTCACTGACGCGGTCGTTTTGTCACCGGCGGCCGGCGTCTCGAGCGCCTCGCGAATGATGCGGCGCGGGTCGTATTGCCGCAGGTCGAGCTCATCGAGCTCCGTGCGGAGGTCAGCGACTCCGGCATCGGCCGCAACGCGGCTGCAGGTGTCGTCGAGCGCGCGTCGGAAGCTCCGAACGAACTCGCTGAGCCGCTTCGCGGCGCCCGGCAGCCGGATCGGGCCGATGATCATCGCCGCAATGATCGCGACGATCACGAGTTTTTCCAGGGTGAGCCCAAACATCGGTCAGCTCCCTTTCTTTGCGAGCCTGCGGTCCTGGAGGTGGGTGATGCCGAGGGCTGCCAGGAACAGCGCCGTCATCGGCACCGCGACCGCGAACATGGAGAGCGCGTCGGCCGCAGGCGTGATGAGCGCGCTGAAGAGCACGATCGCGACGATGACCCAGCGCCAGCTATGAGCGAGCGCCGCCGAGCTGAGCACGCCCATGAAGTTGAGGACGACGAGCAGCACTGGCAGCGCGTAGGCAACACCCATTGCAATCACGAGTCGAAGCACGAACTCGACGTAGTCGGCCGCGGCCAGCAGGGTCGTGTCTTCAGTCGAGGCAAACCCCGTGAGGAGTTCGACGACGCGAGGGAAGACGGCGAGTGCGGTTGCGCATCCGAGGGCAAACAGCGGCACCGCCGCTGCGAGGAACCCGAAGAGGTACTTCTTCTCGCGGCGATGAAGCCCCGGCGCGACATACGCGAAGAGCTCGTAGAGCCACACTGGGCTCGAGAGCACGATGCCGGCCGTGAGCGCGATCTGCAGTTTGAGGTCGAAGGCTCCGGTGACGCTCGAGTAGTTCAGGCTTGCCGTACCCGACTCCGCGAGCTCGAGGATGGGCTGACGGAGCACCTCGAGAATGGCATCCGAGGCGAAGTACCCCACGACCATCCCGGCCACGAGTGCAATCGCGGCCCGGGTGGCCCGCTTGCGAGCCTCCCTGAGGTGGCCCGCAAGCGGCATCGCGGCCGGGGTGGCGAGGGTGGTCACGGGTTACTCCCCGACGGCGCGCACCGGCGCCTGGTGGCTGCTCGCGGTGGCGTACACGGCCGGCGCTGGCGTTTCCTCGGCCGTTCCCTGCTCGCTCGGCGAGGTCTCGGAGCGTGCGTCGGCGGTCGCGCCGGACGTCGACGCCGAGGTGTCGTCACGCACTTCGTGTTTCAGGATGCGCATCGACTGGCCGACGCTCTTCGCGAGGGCCGGCAGTTTCGCGGCCCCGAAGATGAGTACGACGATGGCGAGGATGATGAGGGCGTGCCAGCCCGTGAGGTTTGCGAACATCTGAGTCTCCTAGCTTGTTGGGTTCGGTGTGATGGGTTCGCGATTAGTTGCCGGGGCCGCCATCGCCACCGCCGGGCGCGCCGCCAGGTGCGTCACCGCCGGTTGGCTCGGTCGTCGTGTCGACGCCGACGACGAGCGAGGCCACGTAGCCGCTCGTCACATCGCCGGTGATCGTCGGCAGTTGCGAGGCGCCCTCGTCGTCGCTGAACACGTTGTCGGTCGACAGCGACACCTGGGCGTAGTTCTGCACGGATGCGCTGTAGCGCGAGTCGGCGAACACCGCGGAGTTTGTCTCGTCGGGCATCGCGATTTGCGACGTCGCGATGGCGTTCGCCGAGTCGGTGATGTCGTCGACCGAGGGGTACACCTCGAAGTGGATGTGCGGCCAGCGACCCGAATAGCACGCCGGATAGATCGAAGTGAACGTGACGGTGCCGTCGTCACTCGTCACCTGCACGCCGCGCAGGTAGGTGTAGTCCTCAACACCGCTCGAGTACATCGAGTAGTTGCCGTCGGCGTCACAGTGCCAGGCGTAGACGGCGGCCCCAATCATGGGCACGTTGCCGTTCGCCATGTCGACAATCTGGAGAGAGAAGGTGAGCGGAACGCCATCGGCCGTCGCGCTGCCGTCGAGATTCTGGGTGAGGTCCTGTCGCACGATGCCCGATTCCTCGAGCACGTCGGGGCCGTTCGAGCCGTCGCCCGGGTACGGGCCGGCCGTCTCGTCGGGAATCTCGCTCGTCACGTCGATCGTCGACGATGTCGACGATGTCGACGTCGTCGACTCGGTTGCGGTTGCCGTTGAGGTCGACCCTGCCGGTGACGTGGAGGTGGTGCCGATACTCGCGGAGGTTTGTGCCGTGCAGGCGGCGAGGGCGAGCGTGCCGGCCCCGACCCCGACGGCGGCGAGTACGCCGCGACGGCTCAGGATCGTGTGCACGTCAAAGCGGGCGCCTTGATCGACGACGTCGTCTTCGGGGTGGTCGAGCAGTCGGCCCTCGTAGGCCGGGCCGTCGGGGGTCTGGGTTGGTTCGGGGGTATTGCTCATGGTGGTGCTCCTTCCGGTAACCGTTGTTGCGATTACCTTGCGCGAGGAGCTAAGCCACGAGCGATGTGGCCCCTATCTATTTCTTATGTGCCGTGAGCGTCGTTACTTCATCTGCTCGTAGATGCGCTTGCAGTCGGGGCAGATCGGGAACCGGTCGGGGTTCGAGTTCGGCAGCCACTTCTTGCCGCACAGCGCCCGAACCGGCTTGCCGGTCACGGCCGACTCGACAATCTTTTCCTTGCGCACGTAGTGCGAGAACTTATCGTGGTCGCCATCGTCGTACTGCTCATCTTCTACGAGCTTCTCGAGTTCGCGGTCGAGCACATCCGTGCTGCCGCCCGAGCCGATCGAGCCGGGGTCTTCGGTTCGTGCGTATCCAGTCATGCCTTTAGGGTACTCGGGCCACGGCCTCGCGACCCGGCGTGGATGCGCGTTAGTCGACGAGCGTCGCGGTGTTGAGCAGGCGCGTGCGACGGGCGGTAAACACCTGTCCGCCCACGAGCACTCCGAGCGCGCACACGGCGACTCCCGTCGCCACGCCGAGCCCCGCCGCGAGCCACACGTCGTTCCAGTCAACGCTCAGGAGCGCGACGACACCGAACCAGATCGCGGGCCCACACAGCGCGAGCTCGACCACGAGGCTAATGCCGTGCACCGCAAACGACCCGCCCCACGATGAGACCGGCTGCGACCACGGCGAGTCGCCCGGGCGCGCGACCGGATACGGTGCGACGGCCGACATGATCGACGAGCCGCCGACCCCAACACCGAGCAGGGCGAGCGACGTCGTCGCAACGAGCACGGCGCGCTGTGGGTCGCTCGTTACCCACCACACCAGCAGTCCCCCGACCGAGATGAGCACGACGCCAGTGACGAGGGTGGGGATAGCCCGGCCAAGTCGATCGGCACGCCCGGGGAGCCCGCCGGTCGCGTGGAGCCACAGGGCGGTCGAGTCGTACGCGGTGTCGTTGTGGAGTGCCCACCCGAACAGCAGGGCAAAGATCGGCACGGGCAGCAACACGAGCTCCGCGGACCCGACGCCCGCGATCCACGAGGGAAAGACGAGCAGCGGCGGCAGGATCGCCACGGTGATGAGGGAGAGCCGGTAGCGGCTGTCGCGCAGCCACGAGAGCCAGGTTCGGGCCGCGATGGCCCAGGTGGCTGAGCCCGGTGCCGCGCGCAGAACGCCAAGCTGCACCCGGCCGCCGTGGCCGCGAGCAAACATCGACCGGGTCACGTCGCGTCGCTCGATCAGCCACGTGGCGATTCCGAGCACCGCGACGACCGCCGCGTTGATAAGCACGATGACGTCGGTCGCTTCGTCGCGCCCGGCGAGCGCGAGGTTCCCGGCAGGAATCCACTCGACAACGGCCGCGATCGCATCGATTGCGTCGTCGAGGACTTCGCGCCAAGGAAGGAAGAGCAGCGCGAACGCGAGCGTCGACGCGACGAGTGTCACGAGGTACCAGAAGACGGCGCCCACCTCGCGCGTCGTGCGCCGCGCGGTGACGACGCGTCCAACACGCGTGCCGATCCGGTGTGCGAGCACGCAGCCCGCCCACCCGAGCGCGGCGAGCCCGAGCGCCGTCCCCGCCTCGAGCTCCTCGCGGCGCGCGAGCCAGAACGCGCCGTACGGCACGAGTGCGATGACCGCGGTGGGGTGCAGGAACCCGAGCAGCAGTGTCTGCGTCGCGGCCCGCGCGGGGCCGACGCCGAGTACCCCCAGCCGACGTCCGTCGAGCACATCACTCGGGTGTCCGAGCACGCCGAGCCCGAACGCCGCAAGCGGGATCGCGACGAGGATGAGTGGTGCGAGCAGGAGCCGTTGCGTCGCGTCGCCAGCAAGCGTGACCGTGAGCAACACGGCTGCGGCCGCAGCCCCAACAACCGCGAGGGCGAGCATCCAGCCGGTCGACCTTCGCAGCTGCGAGCTGCGCCGCAGGGAAGCGAACAGGCCGCCCCAGCTCACCCGAAGGAGATTTCGAGCCAATCGAGCCCCTCCGCCTGTCCCGGTCCGCGCACGAGGTCGCGGAATCGTTCTTCGAGCGACACATCGCCGCGCACTTCGTCGACGGTGCCCTCGGCGAGTAGCTCGCCCTTCGCGATGACGGCGACGTGGTCGCAGACGCGCTGCACGAGGTCCATGGAGTGGCTCGAGAGGATCACGGTGCCGCCGCGGTTCACGTAGGAGTTGAGCACATCAATGAACGTGCCTGCCGAGACCGGGTCGATCGCCTCAAATGGCTCGTCGAGCACGAGCAACTGCGGCGCGTGGATGAGGGTGGCGGCGAGCGCAAGCTTCTTGCGGAGCCCGAGCGAGTAGTCCACGACGAGCCGGTTGGCCTCGTCGCGAAGGTCGAAGTCGTCGAGCAGGTACTCCATCCGCTCCTGCAGCGTCTCACCCTTCACACCCCGAACGGCGCCGACATACGAGAGAAACTGCGCGCCCGTGAGCTGCTCGAACATCCGCAGCCGGTCGGGCAGGATGCCGATGAGCTCCTGCGCCTTGGTACGCTTGCGCCACGCGTCGATGCCGAAGACCTCGACCGTGCCGTGGCTCGGCGAGAGCAGGCCAGCGATCATCGAGAGCGTCGTGGTCTTGCCCGCGCCGTTCGGCCCGACGATTGCCGAGAACGAGCCCTGCGGCACCGTGTAGCTGATGTGGTCGACTGCGGTGTGCCGCCCGAACTTCTTCGTGAGTTCACCGAGAAACAGTGCCTCGCCGCCATACGTGCGTTCGCCAGCCTCGGTCTGCCGGGCCATCGGCGTCATCGTTGCGAGGCCCTCGGCGGTCTTCTTGCCGAGGCCGAGGTCGCGCGCGTCGCTCTTCGCGCTCGCCGAGCTCTCGGCTGGCTCCGAACGTTCGCCGGTGTCGTCGTCGTGTGTCACAGGTTCCAAGCTAACAATCCCCCAGGTTCGGTATCGCGTGACGCGCGGGCTGCGTTACCGGCCGTCGGCCGATCGGACAGAGTATTTGCGTAACCGCAGGGCCGGGTTCTGGTCACGTGCGTTCGTCACCTCGACGGGGTCGAGCCACGCGAGCGCGACGCCCGCATCGGCACCGAGCGTTGCGACCGTGACGCCGCGCGGGTCGACGATACTCGACCCGCCAACGCCGATCGGCGCGGGGTGATCGGCCGCGACGACGTACGCCACGTTCTCGATTGCTCGCGCGCTGAGGAGGGTGCGCCAGTGATGTTCCTTGAGGGGCCCGCGCACCCATTCCGCCGGTACCGCGAGCACGTTCGCGCCCTGGTCGACGAGGCGGCGGCTCGACTCCGGGAACCGAAGGTCGTAGCAGGTCTGCAGTCCGATCGTCAGCCCGTACGCGTCGAAGACGGCCGGGTCGTCGTCGGGGTTTCCCGGTGTGAGCCACTCGCTCTCGCGACCCGAAAACGCGTCGTAAAGATGCACCTTTCGATACGCCGCGACGCGGTCACCCTCCTCGTTGAAGGCGACGAGCGTGTTCGCCACACCGTCACCAACCTGCTCGAGCATCCCCGCGATGAGCGTCACCCGGAACTCCGCGGCCAACTGCCCGAGCGCCGTGCCGAACTCGCCGTCGAGTGGCTGCGCTACCGAGTGCATCCAGTCGCCGTAGTCACGCTCGAACCCCGACGAGTACTCGGGAGCAACAAAGATGCGCGCCCCGCGGTCGACCGCGATCGCGAGATGGTCACGCAGGAGTCGCAGGTTTTTCGACGAATCGAGCGTGGGTGCGAACTGACTGACTGCGCATGCGATGGCCTCCGACATGCGGCCAGCCTACGGGCTCCACCCGGAATCTCGCCCGGCGCGGGCGAGCGCACTTGTTTCCCCAGTCGTTGCGCGCTAGCGTCAGTCGTGGTTGCGATGCAGTCGGCGTCGCCCGGTGAGAGGAATCCCAATGCCGAAGTATGCCGTGATGCTGCGGTACGAGGTCGTCTCGGGTCTCGTGGTCGAGGCAAAAGACCAAGACGAGGCGGTCATGCTCGCAACTGAGTATGAGGCGAATCTCCAAGACAGCTTCGACGACACCGACGAGATCGAGGCGTGCGTGCGCGTCTGGGGCGACGGCGATGTCACCGCAGAGGCCGCCGCTGACGCCGACGAGGCCGCCGACCTGCTCGACGAATGGGCCGACGACCTTGACCTCGACGATGAGGACGAGGACGACTACGACGAAGACGACCTCGCCGACGACGAAGAGTTCGACGAGATCGATGACGACGCGGTTGAGCAGGGCGCGGGCTCCGCGGCGCAGCGCGACTAGTTCCGACCTTTCAGCACGAAGCGCGGCGGGCCCCACCGACTCGGTGGGGCCCGCCGCGCTTTGTGGAGGTCTCGCGCTCTTCTACGTCGCGAGCATCGTCTTGTCGTCGATGACGGCACCCTTGATCGCGGCGAACCGCCCGAGCAGGTCTTCGACGGTCGTCTTCGACTTCGCTTCACCGGCCACCTCATAGATGATGCGACCCTCGTGCATCATGATGAGCCGGTTACCGAGGTCGATCGCCTGCTGCATGTTGTGCGTCACCATGAGCGTGGTTAGCGACTCCGACGCGACGATGCGCTGCGTGAGCTCGGTCACGTGCGCGGCGCGTGCCGGGTCGAGCGCGGCAGTGTGCTCATCGAGCAGCAGAATCGACGGCTTGGTGAAGCCCGCCATGAGGAGCGACAGCGCCTGCCGCTGGCCGCCCGAGAGCAGGCCGACGAGCGTCGTAAGGCGGTCCTCGAGACCCAGATCGAGGCTCTTCAGCTCGTCACGGAACAGCGACTTCCGTTTGCGCGTGATGCTCGTGCCGAGGCCGCGACCCTTACCGCGCCGCAGCGCGAGCGCGAGGTTCTGCTCGATCGTGAGGTCGGGTGACGTTCCCGCCATCGGGTCTTGAAACACGCGACCGATGTAGCGCGCGCGGCGGAAGTCGGGCATCCGTCGCACCGAGGTGCCGTCGATACGCACGTCGCCGCGGTCGACCGTGAGCTTGCCCGACACCGCGTTGAGCAGCGTCGATTTGCCCGCACCGTTCGAGCCGATCACGGTGACGAAGTCGCCGTTCGCGAGGTGCAGGTCGACGTCGACGAGCGCCTTCTTCTCGTTCACCGTGCCGGGGAAGAACGTTTTCGAGATCTTGTCTACGTCAAGCATCAGCGCTGTCCTTCCGTGACCGGTTCCGCCTGCGTTGCGGGTTGCGATTGTTTGCCGCGAATCATGCGGTTGAGGCCGAGCCGCTTACCGATGCCGAAACGCGGAATCAGCAGGGCGATCACGACGATGACCGCGGTGATGAGTCGCACGTCGGTGTTGCTGAGGCCGGCGGTGAGGGCTGCGTAGATGACGAGGCGGTAGAGCACCGCGCCGACAATGACGCCGAAGCTCGCGAGCCACACCCAGCGGTTACCGAAGAACGCCTGGCCGAGGATCACCGACGCGAGGCCGATGAGGATCAGGCCGACGCCCATCGAGATGTCGGCCGAACCCGTGTACTGCGCGACGAGTGCGCCGCCGAGGGCGACGAGGCCGTTCGAGAGGGCGAGCGTGAGGATCTTCATGCCGTCGGTGTTGACGCCGAACGAGCGGATCATCTGTTCGTTGTTGCCCGTAGCCTGAATCGCGAGGCCGAGGTCGGTTGCGAGGAACCAGTCAATGATGAGCTTCAGCACAAACACCGCGAGGAAGAGGATGCCGACCGAGCCCCAGGTGCCGAGCAGGTCGGCCTCCCGCAGGCCGCTGAATGCCGACTCCGAGCTGCGAATACCGACGTTCGAGAGCGCGGGCGTGCCGTTCGAGAGGCCCATGATGCGCAGGTTCACCGACCACAGCGCGATCATGGTGAGGATTCCGGCGAGCAGGCCGTCGATCTTGCCGTAGGTGTGGAGCAGGCCCGTGATGGCGCCGGCCACCATGCCGGCGGCGAACGCGAGCAGCATGGCGAGCACGGGGTTCACCTCGTGGCTGAGGCACACGGCGGCGACGGCGGCGCCGGTAGTGAAACTACCGTCGACCGTGAGGTCAGGGAAGTTCAGGATGCGGAAGGTGAGATACACACCGAGCGCGACTACGGCGTAAATAAGGCCGAGTTCGAACGCACCAATCATGTGCGTCTCCTCTCTTGCGGGTGGGAAAGGGTTGCCGGGAATGCCGAACGGGTGGCCGCACTTGTGGCGCGGCCACCCGTTCGGCGCTGCGCGGTGGTGCTACTCGATCACCGTTGCGGCGCGGTCAATGAGGTCCTGCGGCAGCTCGATGCCAACAGCCTCGGCGCCCGCTGGGTTCACCACGAGGTCAAACTCGGTCTGTTCCTCGACCGCCATCGTCGCCGGGTCTTCGCCGTCCTGCAGGATGCGGATCGCCATCTCACCCGTCTGCACGCCAAGCTTCGAGTAGTCGAGGCCGAGGGTGGCAACGGCGCCCGACTCCACGGGGCCGGTGTCGCCCGAGACGACGGGAACCTGGTTGTTCTCGGCGTAGGTGAGCACGGTGTCGATACCCGAGACGACGGTGTTGTCGGTCGGGACATAGATCGAGTCGACGTCACCGAGCGAGTCGAGGGCCGTCGGCACCTCGCCGACGTTCGTGATCGTCGCGGTCTTGAGCTCGAGCCCGAGCTCATCGGCCTTCTCCTGCGCGAGGTCGACCTGCACCTGCGAGTTCACCTCGCCCGACGAATAGACGATGCCGACCGACTCGGCGTCGGGCGCGAGCTCGGTGATGAGCTCGATCTGGTCGGCGACCGGGTTGAGGTCGGTCGTGCCGGTGACGTTGCCGCCCGGCTCCTCGGCGCTCGCGACGAGGTCGGCCGCAACCGGGTCGGTGACCGCGGTGAACAGTACGGGAATCTCGGTGATTGCCGTTGCCGCCGACTGGGCGGCGGGCGTCGCGACCGCGAGCACGAGGTCGATGTCGGGATCGCCCGCGAAGCCGGCGGCGATCGTTTGGGCAGTCGACTGCTCGCCGTTCGCGACCTGGATGTCGAACTCGGCGTCAATGCCGGCCTCGGTGAAGGCCTGCTGGAAGCCCTCAGTCGCCGCGTCAAGGGCTGGGTGCTGCACGAGCTGGATCACACCGATCTTGAACGTGTCGTCACCACCTCCGCCCGCACCTTCGGTTGAACCGGCGTCGCCGCCGTTCGAGCACGCGCTGAGCGCGAGCGAGCCAACGGCGAGCATGCCGAGAGCAGCAAGAGATTTACGGATACGCATTTTCTACGACCCCTTTGTCAAATACGTGTCGATCCCATGTGGGATGTACAGCGAAAACTAGCAGGAGTTTGCCGGGATGGCGGAACTAGTTATACATTCTGTCAATAGTCCTGACGAATGCAAAGGTGCAGACATGGATCGACTCGACTACCAGATCGTGGAGCTGTTCACGCGCCGACCCGACTCGAGCGTGCTGTCGGCCTCGCGCGACCTCGGTGTTGCGCGGCCGACGGTACAGGCGCGACTGAATCGCCTGCGCGAGCGCGGGGTGCTCGTCGACATCGTGCCGAAGCTGCAGCCCGGCCCCATGGGGTACCCGGTGCAGGCGATGGTGATGTTACAGATTGACCAGCGAATCGGGCATCATGGGCTCCATGATCGGCTTTTGGCGATCCCCGAGGTGATTGATTGCTCGACGATGGCGGGCCCATGGGACATGTTGCTCCGAGTGGTCGCACACTCAAATACCGACCTCCAACGCGTGATCGACCGCATTGGCTCACTCGAGGCAGTCGGGCGCACGAGCACCTCGATCGTGCTGCGCGATCTCGCGCGCGACCGAGTGCTCCCACTCATGGATGACGCCACCCGCGACGGAAAGTCCGACACCACCCCACGATGACGAAGTTCACCGACGTTTTTCCGAGCGACCAGGGCCGCTGGCTGCAGTGGGTTCGCTTCGGCGACCCCGCCGCGCCGCCGATCCTCTCGTTCCACGGTGCGCCGGGTTCCCGCCTCGAGGCGGCGATGTACACCCGCGCCGCCGACCACTTCGGTGTGCAGGTCGTGTGCCTCACGCGCCCCGGGTTCGGCCTGTCGACGTGGCAGCCGCAGCGTGATGTGCCGACGTTTCTCGGCGATGTGCAACGGTTCGTGGATGCGCAGGGCTGGGAGCGCTTCGGCGTCGCGGGCTACTCGGCGGGCGGAGCCTATGCACTCGGCACAGCGCACCTAATGCCCGAGCGAGTCACCGCCGTGGGCCTGCTCGCTCCGGCCGCCCCGATGAGATTCACCGGCACCCTGGTTGGCCCGAACCTCGCGATTTTCGCGGGCCTCGCGGCGGGCGCAGGAACAGTCGGTCAGCGCTCGGCGCTCCGTTCGACGCGACAGTTCGCCGGACGCCGTCTCGACCGGCGGCACGGACTCCCCGACTCCTCGGGCGACGCGTTTCTCGACTCGGTGTTCGGTGCATTCCTGCGCGGCCCACGCGGGGTCGTGCACGACCTCCTCCTCGTGCTCACCGACTGGGGCTTCGACCCCGCCGACCTCGACCGGAGCATCCCGGTTGAGCTCTGGCAGGGCAAACGCGACCTCTCCGTGCCGTGGCGCGCGAGCGCGCAGCTCGCCCGGCGCATCCCAAACTGCACGTTCCGGCTCGATCGCACCGCAAACCACTTCTCGGTCTACACGCGGCACGCCGACGAGATTGTTGGCAGCTTGGCCCGGTACGCTCTCGCGACATGAGTGCAACATCGCAGCAACCGGCCGCACCCCAGCGGCGTGACGTCATTGTGCGCGCACTCGACCGAGCGCTCGTTGCGCAGCGACCCGCCGCGCGGGCGTTCGCCCGGCGTCTGCGCCGTGCCGCGCCGGACGCGACGCCCGACGACCTCCTGCTCGCAACCGAGAAGTGGTTCCGTCGCACGGCGATGGGCGCCGGTGGCAGCGTCGGCGCGGCAAGCGCGATTCCGGGAATCGGCACCGTGAGTGGGCTCGCGCTCGTGACCGCCGAGGTGGTGTCGTTTCTCGACCTCAGCGCCCTGTACGCGCTCACCGTTGCAGAGATTCACGGTGACGCGACCGACGATCCGGAGCGCGCACGCGCCCTCGTCATGGGCATCCTCCTCGGCGAGCGGGGCCGCAAGCTCGTCCTCGAATTCGTGCGTTCGCGCGCGCCGCAGACCTTTTTCAAGACCACCGCGTGGGGTTCACTCGTCACCGAGGCGCTCCCCCAGGCCTTTATTGGCGACCTCGGCCAGCGGCTCTCGGCGACATTCTTGTCGAAGTTCGCGTCGAGCCACATCGGCGGGTTCGTCGGCAAGCTCCTACCGTTCGGTATCGGCGCGGCGGTCGGCGCGCTCGGCAACCGGGTGCTCGCGAACGATGTGATCCGCGCCGCGTCAACGGCGTTTGGCGATGCACCCACCACGTTCTCGGGTGACCTCAGCAACGACACGCTGGCCGGCATCGATGCCGCGAGCCCCCGGTTCCAAAAGCGGCAGCAGCGGGCGGAGCGAAAACTCGCGCGCGCAACCCGGCGAGCCGAGCTCCCGGCCGCATCCCGAGACTGAGCGACGAAGTTTTCGACAGTTTTCAATTTTACTTGCATCTGCAAGTAAATATTGCGATACTCGGACCATGGCAGAACGTGGCTGTGGAGCGGAGCAAGAATCGAAGTGGCTGTCGGCCGACGAGCGGGCGGCCTGGATGCGCCTCTTCGGCACCCTGCAGCTACTGCCCGGAGCGCTCGACTCGCACATGCGCAAGCACGCCGGGCTCACGCTCACCGAGTACTACGCGCTCGCGATGCTTTCCGACACCCCCGACCGGCGGCTCCAGACGAAGCAGCTCGCCGTGTTTACGAACACGACGCTCTCGCGCCTCTCCCGCGTGATTTCCGGCCTCGAGTCTGAGCAGCTCGTCGTGCGCGTGCCGAATGAGCACGACGGCCGAGCCACCGACATCGAGCTGACGGATGCGGGGCTCGAGCGGCTGCGCGCCTCGGCGCCCGATCACGTCGCGTTCGTGCGGCAGATGGTGTTCGAGCCGCTCGGCGCCGCCGGGGTCGGTGAGCTGCACCGATCGATGGACGCGATTCTCGGCGCACTCGACCCGAACCAGGACCTGCTCCGCGACCCGCTCGAGCTCGCGGAGGCGTCGGCGCCGACGAGCGACCCCGATCCCGACAACGGCCATCGTGGTTCGTTGTCGGATCAGTGAACGTCCTTCAAAAAACATCGCGGCTACTTTTGACACAATCCGGTAGGTACCCACCGGTAGTCCATGCAAAGGAGCTTGCAAAATGGAACCTCCCGCCACAGGCGCGATTCCTACGATCGATGTTGTCACCGCACAGATGCACCAGCGCACCGCGCGCAAATCCGCGGGTCACAAGATCGTCGATTCCCTCGAGGCGCACGGCGTCAAGCGGGTCTATGTCGTGCCGGGCGAGAGCTACCTCGATGTGCTCGACGGGCTCCACGACTCGTCGATTGAGACGATCGTCTGCCGCCACGAGGGCGGCGCCGCGTACATGGCGGAGGCCGACGGCAAGCTCGGGGAGATCCCCGGCGTCGCGATGGTGACGCGCGGCCCCGGTGCCGCGAACGCGCACGTGGGGCTCCACACCGCGTGGCAGGATTCGACCGCGATGGTGCTCTTCGTTGGGCTCATCCCCTTCGAGCACCGCGAGAAGGAGGCGTTCCAGGAGTTCGACCCGAAGCGTTGGTTCGCCTCGGGCGCGAAGCGCGTCATGGTGCTCGACCACCCGGCCCGCGCGAGCGAGGTCGTCGCCGAGGCGATGTTCGCGGCCTCCTCGGGTCGCCCCGGCCCCGTCGTCGTCGGCCTGCCGGAAGACATCATCACGGAGCTCATCGACACGCCCGTGCACCCCCAGATTCCCGTCGCCCTCGGCGGCATGACGGTCGACGACTGGAAGTCGCTGCGTGCATCCCTCCTCGCCTCCGAGAAGCCGCTGTTCGTGACCGGCGGCAACGACTGGACCACGCAGTCGGCCGAGGCGCTCAGCGGCTGGCTCGAAGAGCACTCGCTGCCCGCCGCCGCCGAGTGGCGTACCGAGGGCACCGTCCCCTTCGACTCCCCCTCGTACGTCGGCCCGCTCGGCTACGGCCGCCCCGACTTCTCGCACAAGCTGCTCGATGAGACCGACCTCATCGTCTTCGTGGGCACCGTGCCCGGTGACGTCATCACGAGCGGGTTCACCTCGCGCCAGAACTGGAACCAGCGCAACTTCATCGTCACGATCGACCCGTCGCTGCGCGGTCGCTCGGGCCCGATCTCGCACCAGATCGTGGCGAAGCCGCACAGCTTTGTTCGTGACCTCGTGCGCATGGATCTCCCGGTGAAGGACTCGTGGCGCGAGTGGACGCAGCGTCTGCGGCAGCAGCAGGTGGAGTGGTCGGCCGCACCCTCGACCGAGCCTCGCGAGGGCACGGCGACGATGGAGACCCTTATGGGTAACCTCGTGACGCGCCTCCCGCACGACGCGATGGTCACGTTCGGTGCCGGCGAGCACACGAACTGGGCGCACCGCTACTTCCCCACCCAGGGATACGCGTCGATGATTTCGGCGCGCAACGGCTCGATGGGCTACTCGGTGCCGTCGGCGGTCAGCGCGGCGCTGAACTTCCCCGGCCGCGTCGTCGTCACCATCGCGGGTGACGGTGAGTTCCTCATGAACGGCCAGGAGCTCGCAACTGCCGCCCAGTACGGCGCGAAGCCGCTCGTCATCGTCATGGACAACGGCGAGTACGGCACGATCCGCACGCACCAGGAGCACCACTACCCCGAGCGCATCTCGGGCACGCAGCTGAAGAACCCCGACTTCGCGAAGCTCGCGGAGTCGTTCGGAGGCGTCGGCATTCGCGTCGAGCGCGACGCCGACGTGCCCGCCGCCGTCGAGCGCGCCCTCGAGACGGTGCAGCAGGGCGACACGTTCGCGCTGATTCACCTCATCGTCGAGCAGCGCCAGAAGGCGTTCTAGCGACGTACCGAACGAACCGGGCCGGTCTCCCCACGTGGGGAGGCCGGCCCGGTTCGTTTGAGGCGAGGCTCAGTCGGCGGTAACCCAGTCGCCCTGCTTCTCGGCGCCGATCGTCGTGTCGGGCCCGTGGCCCGTCTTCACGATGACGTCGTCACCGAGGGGGAATAGCCGCTCCTGAATCGAGCGCTCGAGCGTTGCACGATCGCTGAAGCTTCGACCGGTCGCTCCCGGGCCGCCCTGGAAGAGCGTGTCGCCGGTGAAGACAACACCGAGCTCCGGCACGGCGAGGCAGACCGCGCCCGGCGCGTGCCCCGGCGTCGCGATCACGCGCACGAGGGTGTCGCCGACGCGGAGTTCCTGCCCGTCGCGCAGCTCCCCGTCGGGTTTGCGGTCGGGATGCGTGAGGTTCCACACCTCGGCGTCGTCGGGGTTGAGCAGAATCGGCGCCCCGGTGGCGTCTGCGAGCTGCGGCGCATACCGCACGTGGTCGTCGTGTGCGTGCGTGCAGACAATCGCGACCACCTTGCGGTCGCCGACGAGCTTGAGAATCGCGTCGACGTCGTGCGGGGCGTCGATCACGAGGCACTCGTGGTCATCGCCGAGCACCCAGACGTTGTTGTCGACGTCGAACGTCTCGCCGTCGAGCGAGAACGTGCCCGACGTCACGGTGTGGTCGATGCGCGCGGTCATGCGTCGGCCCCGTCGAGAACCACGACGCTGCGAAGTACCTCGCCGCGGTGCATCCGCTCGAATGCCGCGTCGATGTCGCGAATACCGATCTCTTCGCTGACGAACTCGTCGAGGGGCAGACGACCCTGCAGGTAGAGGTCGGTGAGCATCGGGAAATCGCGTTCGGGCAGGCAGTCGCCGTACCAGCTCGACTTCAGTGCGCCGCCGCGACCAAAGATCTCGGCGAGGGGAAGCGTAAGCTGCATCTCGGGGGTCGGCACGCCGACGAGCACGACGCGGCCGGCGAGGTCACGCGCGTAGAACGCCTGCTCATAGGTCTCGGGGCGGCCAACCGCTTCGATGACGACGTCGGCACCGTAGCCGCCCGTCACCTCGCGAATCGCTTCGACCGCATCCCGCTCGCGCGAGTTCACGACGTGCGTCGCGCCGAGCTCGCGCGCCTTGGCGAGCTTGCGGTCGTCGACGTCGACCGCAACGATCGTCGTCGCGCCCGCGAGCCGGGCACCTGCAATCGCCGCGGTGCCGACGCCGCCGCAGCCGATCACGGCAACTGACTCGCCGCGCTGCACCGCGCCCGTGTTCATCGCGGCGCCGATGCCCGCCATGATGCCGCAACCGAGGAGGCCGGCCGCAGCTGGCCGAGCCTCGGGGTTCACCTTCGTGCACTGTCCGGCCGCGACGAGCGTCTTGTCGATGAAGGCACCGATGCCGAGGGCGGGCGAGAGCTCGGTGCCGTCCTCGAGCGTCATCTTCTGGGTCGCATTCGCGGTGTTGAAGCAGTACCAGGGCTGCCCGCGCTTGCAGGCGCGACACTCGCCGCACACGGCTCGCCAGTTGAGCACAACGTAGTCGCCGGGAGCGACGTTCGTGACGCCGTCGCCGACGGCCTCGACGACGCCGGCCGCCTCGTGGCCGAGGAGGTAGGGATACTCGTCGCCAATGCCGCCGCGCACGTAGTGAAGGTCGGTGTGGCAGACGCCGGAGGCCTGGATGCGCACGACAGCCTCGCCCGGGCCCGGGTCGGGCACGTTGATCGTGACGAGTTCAACCGGAGCGTCTTTGGCTCGGGAGATCACTCCCTGTACCTGTTGCATGGGGTTCCTTTGTTCGAGATGGGGTCGTGTAACTGGAGAAGGGGCGGGCCGATCGTGTGATCAGCCCCCCACTCTCGTTCAGGGGTTACTTGCCGCGAAGCTTGTCGATGCCGTCCGAGATGCCGTCCTTGACATTCTCGAGGCCCTGCTTGAGGCCAGCGCTGGCCTGGTCGGCCTTGCCCTCGCGCTCAAGGTCCTTGTTGTCGGTTGCGGCACCGACTCCTTCCTTGCCCTGTCCAAGGAGTTCTTCGCCCTTGTT
>NZ_KB907075.1 GCF_000381765.1 [Zimmermannella] faecalis ATCC 13722
GCAGCCGAGTTCGCTGCAGCCTGCGCCGAGGCCTGCGACGCCGCGTTCGGGTCGCTCGACGCATCCGCAGAAGCGGTCGACGAGGCGTCCGCGGTTGCGGCGACCTCAGCAGCAGCCTGAGCCGTAGCGTCCGCCGCAGCCGACGCCACCGAGTCCGCGTCTGCCATCGCGGCAGCCTGCGCCGCCGCCTGGGCAGCTGCGTTCGCGTTCGAATCCGCGTTGGCCGAGGCCGAAGCAGACGCCGAAGCGTTCACGTTCGCGTCCGAAGCCGCAGCAGCATCAGGATCCGCGGCAGCGTCAGGGTCCGCAGCCGCATCCGGGTCCGCAGCAGCATCGGGATCAGCCGCCGCGTCAGGGTCCGCGGCAGCGTCAGGGTCCGCAGCCGCATCCGGGTCCGCAGCAGCGTTCGGATCCGCGGCAGCGTCCGGGTCGGCCGCTGCATCCGGGTCGGCAGCAGCATCGGGATCAGCCGCAGCATCCGGGTCAGCAGCCGCATCAGGGTCCGCCGCCGCATCCGGGTCCGCAGCAGCATCCGGGTCCGTCGTGCCTTCGGCAACGGTCGTGAAGGTCACGGAGTCTTCAGTGTTTCCGTCTTCCGCGTGAGCGACGTGCGTGCCCGGCTCAACACCGGTGAACTGTGCAGTCCAGTTGCCCTCGTCGTCGACGTCGACGGTCTTCGCCGCATCGTCGTTGTCGTCGAGCCACACGAGCACCTCGGTGCCCGGCTCGCCGGTGCCCGTGACGGTCACGTCGGTACCAGTGATCTCCTCGTTGTCGGTTGGCGACACGATCACGACCGGCGCGAGCGCGTCAACAACCTCGAAGTCGACCCGGTCGGCGCTCACCAAATCAGTGGCGAGCACAAGGTAGTCACCAGCAGGGACGTCAGGGAACGCGACCGACCAGTTGCCGTCGTTGTCAGTAGCCTCAACTACGAGTTCCTGCGGTGGCGCCTCCGGCCCTTCTGCAAGGAATACGTGGAGTTCGACGCCAGGCTCAGATGTACCGGTCACGGTCACGTTGCCAGCGGGCAGCTGATCGCCGTCCTCGGGCGTCGAGATCACCACTGCGTTGCGCACCGTGAAGTCGACGGAGTCCTCCGTCGCACCGTCGGTGGCAGTCGCGGTGTACGCCCCCGGCTCGACGTCGGCGAAGTCGACCGACCACGTGCCGTAAGTGTCGACGGTCGCGGTCTGCAGGTCAATGCCGTCACCAAGGTCGACGGTCACGACCGCGCCCGGCTGGCCCGTTCCGGTCACCGTGACGGTGCCCGCGGGGAACGCCTGGCCGTCAGTCGGCGACGTAATCGTCACGGCCGCGTCGGGCGCGGGAACGACGAAGTTCGTCGTGTCCTGCGTCACACCGTCGGTCGCGACCACGTCGTAGTCGCCGGTGACGACGGTGAAGTCGGCACTCCAGGCGCCAGTGATGTCGTCGGCGGTCACGGTCTGGCTAGCGCCACCCGTGAGCGTCACGGTGACGGATGCGCCGGGCTCTGCGGTACCAGTGATGGTCGCGGTGCCCGCTGCAACCTCGGCACCGGGCTCGGGCGAGTCGATGACCACCGGCGCGATGGCCGTCACGGTCACCTCGTCGCTCGAAAGGCCGTCGGTCGCGGTGATCGTGTACTCGCCGGGCGTTGCCAGCTCAACCTCGGTCGACCAGTTGCCGTTGTCATCCGCGAGAGCCGTCACCGACTCGCCGCCGTTGACCGAAACGCTCACCTCGGCGTTCGGCGACGACGTACCCGAGACCGGCACGGTACCGGTCGGCACGGTCGTGCCATCGGCGGGCGCCGTGATCTCGACCGCGTCAACCACCGTGAAGTCGCTCTCGGTCGTCCACTGCGGTTCGTCACCCGTGTAGCGCACGTCGGTCGCAGTCACCGTGTGGGTGCCGGGCGCGACGTTCGGGAACGAAGTCGTCCACTCACCGCTTACGTTCGCGATGACCGTTTCAGTCGTGGCGCCGAGCGTCACGGCGACGGTTGCGCCCGGGTCGGCGGTTCCGGCGACCTCGACAGTGCCCTCCGGCACCGTGCTGCCATCGGCCGGCGTTTCGATCGCAACGCCGTCGGTCACAATGATGTCGACAGTGTCGAGCGTGTGTTCGTCGTTCGCCGTAATCGAGAAGTTGCCAACCGGCACGTCGGTGAAGGTCGTCGTCCAGGTGCCGTCGTCAGCCACGACGGGGTTCTGCGTGACACCGTTCAGCTCCACGTCCAGCGTTACGCCGGGCTCAGCGGTGCCCTCGACCGTGACCGAGCCAGGGGCGAAGAGCTCGCCCTCGCCCGGCGACGTGATCACGACTTCGGCAGCCTCAGCCGGCTCGGCGACAAGGAACGTCACCTGGTCAGCCGGCACGACGCCATCAGTCGCGGTGGCGGTGTGCTGCCCAACCAGAATGTCGTCGAACGTCGCCGACCACGCGCCATCACCGTCCGCTCGGACGGTCGTGGTCTGGCCGTCGAGGGTGACCGTCACGTCGACGTTCGGCGTCGACGTTCCCGAAACCGTGACGCTGCCCCGCTCGAGCTCGGCGCCATCTTCGGGCGCCTCGATGACGACCGGGTCGTGCACGACGATGTTCACCTCGTCGTCGGTGAGCCCGTCGGTCGCCTCGATGGTGTGTTCGCCCGCGGTCACGCCGGCGAAGTTCGTCGCCCAGTTCCCGTCAGGGTCGACCGGCACCGTGTGCGTCGTGCCCTGCAGGGTCACGTCGACCGTCTGGTTCGGCGTACCCGTACCGGTGACGTGCACGGTGCCGGGCGCGAACCGCTCGCCCTCTTCGGGCGAGGTGATCGTGACGTCGGCTGCCTCGGCATCGAGCGCGTGCACGGCCGAGGTTGCGAGCGGCAGCTCGAGGATGGGAGCCCCAGGGAGGAGCGTCACGGCAAGCGCCGTCACGTAGTACTGCGCAGTGCCGCCCTCGAGCGACGTCGTGCTCTGCTTGTTCAGCGTCACCTGCACGAGCTGGTCGAGCACGCCCTCGAGCACGGGGTCGAGCGTCTCGAGCACGGTGTCGACGAGCGCTTCAGTCGTGTCGAGCGCGCCGTCGACGGTCGGGCGCAGGAAGGTTCCGAGTGTGTTCGTCACTCCGGTGACGAGCGGCGTAAGAATCTCGTCGGCGGGAACCGAACCGAGCAGCCGGAGGTTGGTTCCGTTGGTCGAGGGTCCTTCTTCGACGAGGCCGAGGAACTGCGCAATCGACCCCGTAATTTTCACGCTACCGTCGGCAAGCGGAAGGAAAAGTGCGCCGGCTGTGACCTCGACGTTAACCGTGAGGTTGATTCGCTCGAGTAGCCCCACGATCACCTGGTCGACGACGTCCTCGAGCGCCTTGGTCACACCATCTGTGATGAGCTCGATCGAGTCTGCGTCGAGCACCTGAGTGTTCGAGAGCTGTCCGTTGAGCCCGCCCTCCATAAGCTGCTCGAGGTCGATGCGAATCTCGCCCGTGCCGAGGTTGATCGTGACGAGGCCGTCGGCCGAGCCGACCGTGCCTTGCAGGACTTGTTCGTTGACGTACGTGAGCGCGGAATCAATGCCGGTAACGCCCACCGTTGCGTCGTCAACGGCGACCGTTGCCAGGGGGATGCCGAGGAGTCCAAGGTTGATGTTCAGTACCTCGAGCTGTGAGATGAGTGTGCCGAGCGTCCCGTCGGTCGAAAGCAGCCCATCCAGCGTTGTGCCGAGACCATCCACGGTGTCCCCGAGGTCGGTCACAAGACCGCCGACGAGCGGACTCGAAATCACGAGGTCGGCACCGGCGACGACGTACTCGGGCGTCACGGTGCCGTTCGACTTCTCGATCCGCGAGGCGAGCGCGCCGATCTCGAGCGAGGCCTCGTCGATGATTGCGTCGGTGAGGTCCGACACGGTCAGCTGGTCGAGCAGCGACGTGAGGTTCACCCGCGCGGGGTCGCCAGTCGCCTGCTCGGGGCTCACCGCGATCGCACCGTCTTCGGTAATGACACCCGACGAGGCCGTTGCCGTCGTCTCGTCAGCCGCGCTCGCGTAGCTGTGCGCGGCACCGAGCTCGCCGAGGTAGATCAGGCCGCTGCCGTTCGCGTCGGAGATCAGGGGGATGCCGTTCAGCGTGCCGCCGAGGTCGGCCTGGATGATCTCGTTCAGCAGCGCGACGTTCAGCTGGTTGTACTTGGCCCCGTTGCTCGCGGCGGGCGGAAACTGCTGGTGCGCCGACGCGGCCTCAGCGACGTCGGCGCCGATCGCGTTGAGGTTCAGCACCTCGGCGTACGCCTCGGAGTACACCGCGTCGGCCGCCGCGGCGGTCGTCGTGAGCCCGGTCGACGCGAACGCGAGCACTGCGGCGACGCCGGCTGCGAGCCCTCCGAGCCACCGCATCCTGCCCGGTCGCTGTTTCGTCGCGCGCGTTGCTCGCGGCTCTGTTGCTCGCATTTCGGGAGACCTCGAGGGGTCGCTCAAGTTTCGGCGGGGCTCAGCACGCATACGGGTACGTCTCTTTCTGGGGATCCGTCTTTGACCAACAGCAGCAAGTGGCGCACGACACGCGACGTTCGAGTACCCGTCAAGGTCGTACTGGCATCACCAATGAGCGCATGTTTTCAGGCACACCGAGTAGGCCTTGCGGCAATTCGCTTGTGCGTGACTTACATGCGCTTCACAGGAAACGACACCTGACACTCAGCATTATCGAACTCTCAGGAAAGCGCAAGTTCTTTCTCACCCTGCGTCATCCCCCTTGAGCGAATTTTGCGCGCAATCGAAATTGCACACCGATCTGTCAGCGGCGTGCAGCCTTTCCTGGCGCGGCACAGCGGCAGCTCGCCGACCGCACTCGAGACGTCACCCGGGGGTATACGCGAAACACAGAGAGCTGTATTTCCGTTCGAACTAATCGTTTAATTTGCATGCAAACGCGTGGATGTAGCGCGCCAGCAGCCCAGAATCCAGAATTCCCCCACTGGAGACTATCTACAACGACCCGCGCGGAAACATCACTGTTGTCAATGTTGAACACAGGCTGACGGGCGACCGCTTCGAGCGGAAGTTCGAACGCCTAGAGGGCCCGCGACGACGCGAGTGAGGCCGCACCGACTACGCGAGGGAAACCGAGTCGGGGTCGATGCCGAAGGAGTGCCGCAGGGCGCTGCGGGCGGCGTACCAGCCGCTGAGTCCGTGCACGCCGGGGCCGGGCGGGGTCGCCGACGACGCGAGGTAGATGCCCTCGCCGGGGGTGCGCCAGGGGTCGGGGGTGAGGGTGGGGCGGGCAAGTAGCTGTCGCAGCACGACGGCGCCCGACGAGATGTCGCCGCCAACGTAGTTCGCGTTGTACTCGCCGAGCTCGGCGGCGGTGGTGCAGCGGGATGCGCGGATCCGGTCGCGCACGCCCGGCGCGAACCGCTCGAGCTGCGCGATCACCTGCTCGGTGACATCGCGCGTCGACCCGTTCGGCACGTGCGTGTAGCTCCACACTGCGTGCACACCCGGGGCATTCCGGGCCGGGTCGAACTCGGTCGGCTGCGCGAGCAACACGTACGGCCGCTCGGCATGCCGCCCCCGCGCAACCGTGCCCTCGGCGGCCGTGATCTCGGCGCGCGTGCCACCGAGGTGCACGGTGGGCGCCGCGGCAACCCGGGGGTCGCGCCACGGAATCGGTCCATCGAGCACGAGGTCGACCTTCGCGGCGCCGTTCCCAAACCGGAAGCGATCCAACGCCCTCAGATACGAGCCCGGCAGCCCGGTATGCGCAATCCGCGCGAGATCGCGCACCGATGTGTCGAACACCCGCACATCAAATCCAGCGAGCTCCCGCAGGTCGGTGATGCGCCGACCGGTCACGATCGTGCCGCCGTGCGCCACGAGATCCTCGGCGAGCACGCGCGAAATCTCGCCCGACCCGCCAACCGGCACAGGCCATCCGCCCGCGTGCCCCGCAAGCGAGAGCGTGAGCCCGACCGCGGCCGTCGCGAGCGAGGGCATCCGCCCGATCGAGTGGGCGGCGACCCCCGTGAGCATCGCCGGCGCGGCATCGTCGCGGAACGGCGCGTTCCAGAGGCCACTCCCCTGCTGCAGCGCGCGCAAGCCCATCCGCACCGCCGCGAGGGGATCGCGCGGCCACCGGAGCATGCTCCCGCCGAGCGCAAAGTCGAACACCCCATCGGCGCGATCGAGCAGCGGCCGCAGCAGCCGCCCGTACGCGACCCCGTCGACGCCGAGCTCCGCAACGGTCCGCTCGAGGTCGCGATACGCGACGGCGGCATCACGACTATCGAGCGGATGCGCGTACGACGCCTCGGGCACAACGAACTCGACCCGCTCGGCGAGCCGAAACTCGCGGAAGAACCGCGACGCGAACGCCATCGGATGAATCGCCGAGCACACATCGTGCAGCACGCCCGGCTCGACGACCTCGGCCGTGCGGGTGCCGCCGCCGATCGTCGCGGCCGCCTCGAACACCGTCACGGGCACACCCGCCCGCGCGAGCGTCACCGCCGCCGCGAGCCCGTTCGGCCCCGAACCGACGACCGCCGCCGTGCGCGCGCGAGTGCTGCTGCCCATAGTGCTCCGATCGTATGTCAGTCGCCTCGGGTAGCCTCCCGACATGAGCGAGCGCACCGAAGCCACGCCAGCGACCGACGGCGGCCAGGCCCCAGAAAGCCCAGCTACCGACAACCCCGAGAGCATGGCCGACCTCAACTTCGACGCGATCCGCGAGAAGTACGAGGTGACCGAGGCGTTCAGCCCCGAGCTCGAGCGCGAGGCCGCCGACGCCACCGACCGCTTCGCCGACGACCGCCTCGACGCGCGCGACCTCCACCTCGTCACGATCGACCCGCCCGGCTCGAAAGACCTCGACCAGGCCGTTCGCATCGAACGCGGCACCGAGCACGACCGCCACGGCTACACGCTCTACTACGCGATCGCCGACGTCGGCGCCTTCGTCGCGCCCGGCTCGCCCCTCGACGCCGAGGCACGCACCCGCGGCGAGACGAAGTACCTGCCCGACGGGAGCATCCCCCTCTACCCCCGCGCGCTCACCGAACACACCGCGAGCCTCGTCGCAGGCGTTGACCGCCCAGCCGTGCTCTGGCAGATCGAGACCGACGCGAACGGCGTGCTCACCCGCGCACGGGTTCGCCGCGCCCTCGTGCACGTTCGAGAGCGCCTCGACTACCCGTCGCTGCAGTCGACGTTCGACCATGGGCACCTGCTGCCCGAACCCATCGAGGCGCTGCCCGAGTTCGGCGGCGTGCGCGAAGAACGCTCCCGCGAGCGCGGCGCCGTCGAGCTGCAGCTGCCCGAACAAGACCTCGTGCGCATCGACGGCCGCTGGCAGCTTCGCCTCGAGCCCCGCACCCGAATGGACAACTGGAACTCCCACTGCTCCCTCGCAACCGGCATCGCCGCCGCCCGCATCATGCTCGCCGGCGGCACGGGTCTGCTGCGCACCCTGCCGGCGCCCGACGCGGATACGGTGCGCCAGTTCCGGCAGGCGGCGCACGCCCTCGGGGTCGAGACCACCGACGAGCAACTGCCCGGCGAGATTCTCGCGAGCCTCGACCCGACCGACCCGCGAGCCCTCGCCCTCAACTCGGCGGCGACGAAGCTCCTGCGCGGCTCGGGGTACCTCGCCTTCACCCCCGAGACCGACTTCGACCCCGAGCACGATCACGACAAGGCCTGGCACGCCGGCGTCGCGAGCGAGTATGCGCACGCGACCGCGCCCATCCGCCGCCTCGGCGACCGCTTCGTGAGCGAAATCTGCCTCGCGTACGGCGGCGACTGGGTCGCGCTCGACGGCACGGCGCGGGTCACGGGCGAGGTGCCCACCGACATCGTCGCCGCGCTCGACGAGCTGCCGGGACTCCTGCAGAACTCCGGTCGCATCGCTGGCTCGATCGAGAACGAGTGCATCAACCTCGCCGAGGCCGTCGCGCTGCAGGATGCGGTGGGCGAAGAGTTCGACGCCGGCCTCCTGCGCGGCGGCGACGGCGACCACCACGCCGAAGTATTCGTCACCGAACCGCCCGTGATCGCGCAGTGCCGCGGCGACGTGCCCGCTGGCGAGCACGTGCGCGTGCGGCTCGTCGAGGCCGACGTCGCGAAGCGCCGCGTTCGGTTTGAATACCCGGCGTAGCGGCCGGCCGCCTACCTACCTAGCTAGCGCCCGGCCGCGATCCGCTGCGGGAACGCATCCGCGACGCCGCCACCGGCGACCTGGAACTGCGCCACCTCGGGCGCCGGCGCCTGCAGCAGCCCGTGCGCCCGCGCCTCGGCCAGCGCACCGTTGCGGTCGCTCACGCCGAGCTTGCGGTAGATGCTCTTCAGCTGCGTTCGGATCGTGCCGAACGTGACGTGCCGCGCATCCGCGATCTCCTGGTTCTTCAGCCCACGCATAAGCAGCTGCACCACCTCGACCTCGCTGCGGGTGAGGCGCAGCGGCGTCGTCCAGCTGATGTTGCGCACATCGTGGGCCGAGTCACGCAGCACCTCGGCGAGGCCGACCGGCAGCTGCCGCATCGCGAGGAAGCCCTGGAACACCGTCTCGGGCACGAACCGCAGCGCGAAGCGCATGAGGTCGGGCGCCTCGAAGTCGCGCCACGCCTCAGCGAGCACGTCGGCCGCGAGCTCCTCCTTCTCGAGCCGCAGCTGCGACGCGGCGGTGAGCACGCGAGCGATCACGGCGAAGCGCGGCAGGTCGTCGAGCTCGTAATAGTCGCACTCGTCGAGCGCGCGCTGGAACTCCCCGTTCCACTGCGCCCACAGCATGCGGGTGAGGCGGGCGAACACGTTCGGCTGCCCCTCGACGAGCGCGACGATGCGCGAGGCCTCGTCACGGTTGTCGAGGTTCGCGCACGCGGCCACCGCGGCGAGCGCCACGAGCGAGCTCGGCACGCCGTCGCGCCAGTACCCCGCACTGCGGAGCACCACCTGGGTCACGTCGCGCGACGAGAGCCGCTCGTGGTCGACGAACCCGCGAATGAGCACCCGCACCGCGTCGTCGTACGTGTTCGACGGCACGACGAGGGGCCCGTTGCCCATCGACCGCGCAACCTCGAGCGCGGCGCGATCGTTGCCGTCGTCGAGGTAGCGCAGCGCCGGGCAGCCCGCCGCCGGCATGCCGACCAGCGCCTGCGCGCACTCGAGCGACGTCTGCCGCCACACCTGCATCGCCTGGCTCTCACTGCCGTACCGCACGGCCTCGCTCACGAACCGAAGCGAGAGCAGGGGCGCGTCGACCTGGCCGGCCGTCCACGAGAGCAGCGTGTAGTAGCCCGCCGCGCGCGCCCGCGACGAGGGCGAACGATCCTGCGCCGCGACCTCGAGCATCCCCTCGGAAAGCTCCGCCGCGTACTCGAGGTACCGCGCGGTGCGCGACCGCTCGCCGACGACGCTCGACGCGTAGGCGAGCAGCGCCGCCCGCCGAAACTCGTCCTCGACGTTCGACGCAGTCTGCCCGCGCAGCGTCGACAGCGACTGCTCGAGCTGGTCGCGCAGCTCGCGCCGCGTGCTGCCGAGCCCGAGCCGCACCTCTGACTGCAGGAGCCCGAGCGCGGGGTACCGCGGCGTATCCACCCGCACCTCGGCAAGGTAGCGCGCCATCGTGCCGTCGAGCGCAATGAGCAGGCTGTGGTACCGGTCGCCCACGAGCCGCTCGGCGTCGTCGGCACGACCGAGCCGCAGCAGGTAGTGGAGCTGCTGCAGGTTGCCGCCGTGCGCGCGCACGGTTGCAAGCGCCCGCGCGTCGCCCTCGCGCCGCTGCTCAGGGCTCATCTCGGCGTGCAGCTCGGCCCACACCGACGGCTGCCACTCGAGCTGCGCCTCGCCGGTCTCGGCGTTCGTCGTGTGCTCGAACACGGGCAGCATCGCGAGCCGCTCGTACACGGCATCGAGGTCGAGCCCGACATCACCCTCAGCGACGTGCAACCGCAGCTGCCGCGCCGAGAACGCGTAGAGGTCGCGCATCCGCTCGAGCACACGCCAGAGCAGGCTCGGCTCGGCGGTCGCGGTGCGGCGAAACTCGTCGTACGAAACCGGGTCGCTCGCGTGCAGGCTCGACTTCCAGGCCGCGGGAGTGACGTTCGCGGCAAACGCGGTGAGTCGATTCACGACGAGCTCGGCCTGCCCGCGCAGCCCCTCGCCGACGATCGCGTCGACGGCGACCTCGTCGCGCCCCGTCAGGAGCGTCGCGAGACGCTCGACC
The DNA here is from genome assembly GCF_000381765.1 of [Zimmermannella] faecalis ATCC 13722. Taxonomy (GTDB): domain Bacteria; phylum Actinomycetota; class Actinomycetes; order Actinomycetales; family Microbacteriaceae; genus Gulosibacter; species Gulosibacter faecalis. The sequence goes on from NZ_KB907075.1 coordinate 10,189, forward strand.
TCGCCCCTGTCAAACGCGAGCTCGCGCTCGGTGAGCGTCAGCGTTTCGACCTCGCGGGTCACGTCGGCCGACGGGGTATCGACCGTCGAAAGCACGAGCCGCAGCGACTGGTCGGCGACGAGCGCATCGCGAATCTCGGCCCAGAGTTCGTCGTTCGCCGCCGACACGAGCGAGTCGGCGAACACGACGCGGATGCCCTCGGCCGGCGGCTCCTGCGCGAGCAGCGTCGCGAGCTGCCGGCGGGTCACCGCCCGGTGACGTTCGACCTCGGGAAGGTGCTCGGCAAGGTAGTCGTCGCACTGGTGCAGCCACGTCGTGCGGCCCCAGCCTGGAAGGGCGGCGAGCACGGTGAGCTGGGGAAGGTCCTGCCAGATGGCGACGTACCGGTCACGGATGAGGAGGGAGGAGTGGCGCTGCTGCAGCGACTGGTCGCGCGGGGCAACCAACGTGTCATTCCAGCTCTTGGTGTTCAGCATTCAGTTCACATCCTCTTGGTTGCAGCACTGCGGGTTTCGTCAGATGAGCGCGGGCAGGAGGGGAACTGCCACGGGACAACCGGGGATCCGGCGGGAGGTAACAACGCTGAAGGGGATGTCGTTGTACCGGTTCGACGCGTGTGCGTCGGTTGAAGTTGTGACCGCGTCGCTCGCCGAATGGCGTGGCGCGCTCGGTCACCAACTATTGCCGACGGGACGTGGTGAAACGACTCAGGGGCGAAGAATCCCCCCTCGCGCCTCCCCCATCCATCCCCCGCGGTACCCCCACCGGGTGGAACTATGACGCGGAGAGTTCGCCGCTCGGCTCGATGAGCCCACGGCCGCGGGCCTCGGCAAGCGCGCCAGCCCGGTCGTTGACGCCGAGCTTGCGGTAGATGCTCTTCAACTGCGTGCGCACGGTGCCCAGGGTGACGTGGCGGACATCGGCGATCTCTTGGTTCTTCAGCCCGCGGCCGAGCAGGGCGACCACCTCGGCCTCGCTCGGCGAGAGCGCGAGCGTCGATTTCCAGGCGATGTGGCGGCTATCGCCACGCGCGTCGTGGATCGCGGCCGCGAGGCCCGGCGGCAGCTCGTCGGCGAGCGCCGCGATCTCGGCGTACACCTCGGGCGGCACGAAGCGCAGCGAAAACCGGAACAGTCGCGGCGCATCGACCGCCCGCCACGTCTCGAGTAACTGCTCAACGGCAAAGTGCGGCTGCTCGAGCTTCAGCTGCGAGGCCGCGTGCAGCACGTGCGCGAGCACGAAATAGCGGGGCATGCGGTCGAACTCCGGCGGGGCCGGCTCCTGCAACGAGCCGACAAAGTCGCCGTTCCACTGCGCCCAGATGAACCGCGTAAGCCACGCGTATCCGTCTCGCTCCTCGGCCACGAGGGGAATCAGCGCCTCGGCCTCACTCGTGCGCCCCCGGCTCGCGCTCGCGACCATCGCCGCGAACACGACGTTCGTGCTCGGCACCCCATCGTTCCAGAGGTTCACGCTCGCCTCGATCGGATGCGTCACGTCGCGCCCCGAAAGCTCGTGCGGCGCCGCGAGCGCACGCACGAGCAGAATGTGCGCGTCGGCAAGCGAGTGCGACCCGAGCGGGAGCTGGATGTTCCGCACCGGTGAGAGGAAGTCGAGCGCCGAGTGGTCGTCACCCTCTTCGAGAAAGCGGAACGACACGGCGAGGTCAAACACCCCGTCGAGGTTCGGGCTCACGCTGCCCGCGAGCGAGCGCATTCCGAGCAGGTCTTCGAGGCCCTCGATGTAGCGCAGGCGACTCACGTGCCCGCTGTCGGCGGGGTGGCTGAACCGCACGCCGCGTCGAATCGTGCGCAGCCCGCGCGGCACGTCGTCGAGCTGTAGCGAGGCGCGCATGAGCATGCGGTGGTGTTCGGCCGCGCGGGAGCGCTGCATGCGCGGCAGCACGTCGGGGCGGGAGCGCGGCATCGCGTTCGCGAGCTCGTCGGCGTAGTCGAGGTATCGGCGAACGCGGCTGCGGTCGCCGATAATCGACGATGCGAACGCGAGCATCGCGGCGCGCGCGAGCCCCTCTTCGGGCGTCGTAGTGGTGCGGGCGCGCAGTGCGGTGAACGCGACCTCGAGCGCGTCGCGCAGCGTCGACTCCCGCAGCCCCGAGCGCAGGCGCACCTCGGCCTGCAGCACCGCGAGGGCGGGATACGCGGCCGGGTCGACGTCGGCCTCGCCGATCGTCTCAACCGTCACCGGGTCGAGCGACGTCATGAGGTACTGCAGGTTGCTCGAGATCATCTCGTCGGCCTCTTCGAGCCGGCCGAGCAGCAGGAGGTAGTAGAGCTGGGCGACGAGCCCGCCCGAGACCTGCATTGTCGCGAGCGCCCGCTCGAGGTGCTCGTGGCGTTCTTCGGGCGAGGCGTCCCACGCGATCTGCTGCCACGCGGTGTGGTGCCAGAGCAGCACTTCGTCGCCCGACTCGGCGTCGACCGCGAGGCTGAAGAATGGGAAGTTGCGGAATCGCTCGAACACCTCGTGCAGGTTGAGCCCCTCGAGCACTTCGGGGTCGTCGACGTGCGTGCGCAGCTGCCCGACCGAGAACGAGCGCAGCTCCTTCGCCTTCTGCAGCACGAGCCACACCTTGCTCAGCCGCGGCAGCGACACCGAGGGCTGGCGGCGGATGAGGTTGAGCGCGTGTACCTCGGGCGAGCTGTCGGCGTTCGACCAGCCACGCTGCCCGCCCCGCTGCAGGTGCGTGCGCAACCGGCGCGCGATGAGCTCGATCTGGCCGCGCAGGCCGTCGGCGAGCATGACCGCGAGGGCCTCCTGCTCGATGCCCGTCGCGAGCGTCACGAGCTCGCTCACCTCGGCGGGGGTGAAGGCGAGGTCGCGCTCGGTGAACACGCGATAGTCGAGGTCGCCGAGCACACTGTGTAGCGGCACGTCGACGCTCGAGAGCACGAGGCGAATGTTCGGCCGCTCTTCGAGCGCGTCGACGATGTCGCGCCAGAGCACGTCGTCGGCGGCGCTGAGCAGCGCGTCGCCGAACACGACGCGGGGCGTCGTGCTGTCACGGGTGAGCAGCGCCTTCAGCTGCGCGCGCGTGTACGCCCACTCGAGTTCGAGCGAGGGGTCGTGCGCGCGCAGGTATGTGTCGCACTGCTCGATCCAGGTGCTGCGGCCCCAGCCGAGCAGCGTCGAGAGCACCGTGAGCTGTGGCAGTGACCGCCACGTCGAGTCGAACCGGTGCCGCACGAGCTTCGGCACCTCGAAGCGACAATCGGGTTCCCACATTCGTCGACCACGTCCTACAACCGAGCGATCGCCATTACGTCGCCCTTTCGATTGGTTGCGCGTGATTCCGCCCCGCGCACGAGCGGCGAGCCCCTACACTCGCTCCGGCAGGTCCCCACCTGCCGTGGCACTGCCACTATCCCCCACCCCGGGCGGCAAGTCCATGCAATCCGATAATTGTGCCCCCCGGCCGTCACCCCCATCGACTAGCGAACCGGGGCGGTCGAGTCAACATTTGCCGCAAAATCCCAGGTGAGCGTGACTTCTTTGTCAGCTTGGGACTTAATCGGTTGAGTTTATGGATCCCGTGCGCGCCGGGCAAACTCTCATTCTTGCTTCGCGCGCTTCGCGGCCGCCCGCGCATCCGCAAGGCCCATGCGCCACAGTGCGATGCCCGCGACCGCGAGCCCGCCCGCGTAGAGCACCGCCCACCAGGGGAAACCGGGAATGTCGGGGTTCGCGCCCGCCGCCTCGAGGTCGGCGATTGGGGTTGGCGTTACCCGCTCGCCCGTGACGAGGATTCGGTGCGTGTTGATGCCGAGCGGGGTGCAGGTCACCAGGGTGACCAGGTCGTTGTCTGCGACCGCGCGCAGCGAGTCGGTGTCTTCGGGCTCGACGACCTTCGTTTCGATGACCCGGTACGTGAGCACCTCGCCGAACACCTCAATTGTGAAGGTGTCGCCGACGCCGACCTGGTCGAGGTTCGAGAACATCGTCGCGTTCGCGAGCCCGCGGTGCGCCGTGATCACCGAGTGCGTGCCGGTGCCGCCGACCGGCAGGCTCGACCCCTCGAGGTGGCCGGCGCCCTCCATGAGGGTGTCGTCGCTCGTGCCGTGATAGATCGGCATGTCGACGTCAATCTTGTCGATCTTGATGCGCGCCATGAGGCCCGAGTCGTCGGCCCGGAGTATCTGGTCGTACTCGAGCGTGCCGTCGGCGAGCGAGCCGCTGCCCGTCGGCACGTTCGCGTTCGCCTCGAGCTCGACCCCCGAGGTGAGCGCCGCGTTGTACTCGTGCGCCAGCTGCAGCTGCTCGGCGGCGCCCGGCTCGGCGTTGTCGACGATCGCCTCGTAGTCGCGCAGAATGCCCGACTGGTTGTACGACGAAAGCCACTGTGCGGCGGCGGGGTACGTGAGTACCGTGAGGCCGGTGACGGCAATCAGGATGATCGCGACCGTGAGCCAAGTCGGCCGCCAGCGTCGCGTCGCGACCGGCGTATCCGCCAAGTGCCTACCGGCCACGCGATCTCCTGAGTCTCGAGAGGGGTTTGGGTTAAAGGGACATGGGGGTGAAGGGACCTGGGGGAAGGACCTGGGTTGAGGATACGCAGCACGGGCCGGCGAGTGAACACCGGCCCGTGCTGGGGGGTACTACTCGGCCGAGGTCGCCTGGCGACGGCGGGCGAGCACGAGGCCGACCGCGAGCGCGAGGAGCGCGCCGCCGGTCACGGCCATGATGATCTGGCCCTGCGCACCGGTCATCGGCAGTTCAGGAACGCCAGCCTGGCTGTTCTTCACCTTGACGTCCCAGTCGGCGACGTTCGTGGTGCCGGCCTTGACGGTGACCGCGGTGAACGCCGCGTCGCCCTCGGGGAGCACGTACCCAGCGGGGGCCGCGGTCTCCTTGATGACGTAGCAGCGCTGCGCCTGCTCGCCGGTCTCCGTGTCGCTCACGAAGAGGCCGTCGATGCCGGCGACATGGCCGGTCGCGTCAGAGGTGAAGGTCGTCGCGCCCTTGATCGAGATCGCGTTGCCGGTCGGGGTCGCGGCCGAGCAGTCGTCGGCGTAGGGGGTGACAGCGGCGTAGACCTCGAAGGTTGCGCCCTCAAGCGCGGTGGCGGGGTTCTGGTCGTTGATCTTCTGCACGCGCAGGTCGCCCCACTTGGTGACAACCTCGTTCGAGGGGATGCCGTTCGTGCCGTTCTCGTCGAACGGGTCGTTGACGAAGACGGTCGCCGAGTTCGTAATGGTGCCCTCGCCAATCGAGTTCACGGTGCCCTGGAAGGTCGTGACAACGTTCTGGTTCTCGAAGTCGGCTGCGAGCTTCTTGAGACCGTCCGTGGTGAACTCAACGCGGACGCTCTGGCCGTTCGTGATGACCTCGTAGTCGACGTCCACGACGAAGGTAGTGTCGCCGCTCGTCACCGACGCGACGGCGGGCGAGCCGAGGCGGTCATCGAGCTTGTCAGCCACGACAAAGTGCGTGAACTCGCCGTTGTCGGCGACGGTCGGGACCTTGGTGGTCACGGGGAAGTCGATGACCGTGCCGAGGCCGTAGGTCGCGGGGGTCACGACCTCCTTGGTGATGTCGGTCACACCGTTCTTCGGGTACGCGTGCACGTTGTAGATCCAGCCGCCGTTGTCGGGGCGGGGAATCGTGACGATGAACGGGGTCGCGTGGTCGATGACGTTCGACTCGGGGGTCGCGCCGGTCTCGCACACAAGGTACGCGGCGACGTCGAGTTCGCTAATCGTCGCCTGGCCGCCGTTCGCGGTCGTGGCCTCGCCGGCCACCGCGCCCTTCGTGATGCCCGCAGCGTTCGTGCCCGAGCAGTCGGCGTTCGCCGTGAGGTCGGCAAGCTTCTCCCAGTCGGCCTGCTTCGTGAGGTCGAGGCCGTCGAGCTTGAAGGCCGTGAACGTGACGCCGTCGACGCCGGGCGAGGTGATGTTCGAGTCGCCGTTCGGGTTGCCCGCCTGCGCGTCGTCGCCGACCTGGTGCTCGTGCTTGTGGATGACGATCGAGCCAGTCGCGTCGGTGTTGATGTTGCCGTAGTCGGGGGTCTCGGTCGCGTTTGCGGCCGTGCCGCCGAGGAGCGATGCCGCGCCGACCGCAAGCGCCGCCGCAGCCGAGGCTACGAACCGCACGCGGGAGTGTTTCCTGATCATTTCGGTTCCTTTCATGTCTGCGAGGCATCGCAGAGGTGTGGTCGAGTCGCGTCGCGGCTCAAGTCGTGATGGAGAAGTTGTGAAGGGGATACGAGGGTGGGGTACGCGAGTGGGGTGGGGTACGCGAGTGCGGATGCCCGCTAGCTGGTTGCCCGGCGCCGGCGCAGCACGATCGCGATGGCCGCGAGGGCGAGCAGGATTCCGCCGCCGATGAGGAACGCGTCCTGCCCGAGCCCGCCCGTGAGCGGAATCGTGAGGGCATCGGTCTGCGTGTTCGTCACCTTGCCGAGGTCGGCGGTGAGTGCCGTGGCGCCGATCGTGAACGTGAGGGCCTCGTCGCGCTTGAGGTAGCCGACCGGGGCTTTCGTCTCGGTGAGGGTGTAGTCGCCCCACTTCAGTCCGTCGAGCTTGAACTCACCCTTGGCCGGGTTCTTGTCGGGGCCGGTGCACGCGCTCGCGTTGGCCGCCTCACAGTCGGTGATCGCGACGGTCGCGCCATCGGGACCCTTCAGCTCCCACTCCGAGCCACCGAGCAGGTTGCCCTGCTCGTCGGCCTTCTGCCAGGTCGCGGAGCCCGGCAGGTCGGCGTTCGTGAGGGTGCAGGTGACCGCCTTGTTTTCGGGCACGTTGACCTTGTTGTTCGTGACCGTGAGCGCCGTGCCGTCGGCAAGCTTGCATGTGACCGACTTCAGGTCGTAGCCGGGCTTCGCCGTCTCACCGATCGTGTACTCGCCGGGCTTCACCTGATGCGTCTGTTCACTCGCGTAGGTGAGCGTGCTGCCCGATGCGGGCTTCGCTGTGAGCGTCCAGTCGGTCGCGTTGCCGGGTGCGCCGTACTTGAGGTCGAACGCCTTGATGAGCGTGAGCTCGGTCGGCTGCTTCTTGTTCACGTACTCGCACTTGACGGTGTCGCCCGGCTTGACGTTCGGGACCTGCCCGTCTTCGTTGGTGAAGGTCACCGTGCGGGTGCTGCCGCTGAGCGGCGTGATGACGCACTTTCCGCTCACGAAGGAGTATTCAGGCTTCTGCGTCTCGGCGATATTCAGCGTGGTGCTGCCGTTGGTCGAGGCGAAGTTCACCTTCCAGTTGACGGTGCCGTTCGTGCCCGTCGTCTGGCTCGTCGGGGAGGGGTTCTGCGACGATCCGTTCGTCGGAGCGCGGTTCATCGAGATATTCCAGCCCTCACCCGCGGTCGGGTTCTTGCCGTTCTCGTCCTGCACCGTCTTCTTGATCTCGACGTTCGCAACGAGCGGGGTGTTCGTGAACGTGCAGTCAACGGCTGCGCCGGAACGCTGCGGGACCGTCACCGTGCCCGTCGCGCCGTTGCCCGAGGCGAGCACCGTCGAGCCGTCAAAGCACTGCCAGGTGGTCGAGTAGTCGGTCAGTGTGCTGCTCGAACCATCCGCCATAGACTCGGTGATCGTGTAGGTGCGGTTCGCGATTGCCGGGTAGGGGCCGGCCTTTTCGTTCTGAACTCCCGAGGCCGATCCGGTCGTGGTGTCGGAGATAACTTCTGCGTTGTTGTACCGAATTGCAAGTTCAAACTGGTCGGCATTATTGACGCGGCTTCCGACGATGTTCTTGTGCACGGTAAGCGTCGCGGGCGAGTTGCAGCTCGCGAGGTCGCCGCTGCCGCTCGACATCGTCGTCGTCTTCGGATCGACCGGCTGCCAGTCGCCAGGTGTGTAGTGGAACAACGTGTCTGAAGTGCCGAGGTAGGCGGTGCCGTCGCCGTCGAACGCGATGCCATTCACCGATGCCGGTACCGAGTTGCCGCCAAGCTCGATGGTCTTCGAGTTGGACGCAGTAATCACGCCATTGGCCGGATTCGCGAGGTTGTATGCCGACACCACGCTGATTGCGACCTTGCGCGTGTTGTTCTGATGCCAGATCACGTAGAGGTTGCCAGCCGCGTCGAAGGCCATATCGCCGTTGCCAGAGGACGACTGGCCCGTATTGAACGCACCCTTGTAGGTGATCTGACCGGTCGAGACGCTGTACTCCCAGAGCCGGAATGTGGTCGCGGTGAACCCACCGAACAGATAGTTGCCGTTGTTGAGGTTGACTGCACCAGCGATGATGCCGGTGCCGGTGCTGTTCCGGACGACGCTGAATTCCTTCGCGACCACGGTTGACGTTCCAGTCGCTGGGTCGTACTTGACTACGTTGACCCAGGAGTTCGAGTTCGATCCGTTGTTCCGCTGCACGGCAAAGATCGACGAACCGTCCTTGCCGATACCGAGCCCGTTGTAGAACTCTCCGGAACCAAAGTCGACCGACGTATTCGTCGAGCCGTTCGATCCACTCACCGATTGGCGCATGACACCGGATCCAGCATCGAGGCTGTAGACGTATCCGGGCGCGCATGTCGGCACATAGCCCGCCGCCTGCACGCTCATCTGCTGCTGAACGGCGTTCTTCTGCTGTGGGCGCGGCGTGGCGGTCTCAGTGGGGGTCGGCGTGTCGGTCGTCGTTGGGGTGGGGGTAGACGTCGAGTCGTCGGTGGTGGGCTCGGGGGTAGCCGTGGGGGTAGAGGTCGGCGTCGCGCTCGGGGTTGCCGCCGGAGTTTCGGTAGCGGCGGAGGCGAGGCCCATGGGTGCCGCGAGGAGTCCGCCGAAGAGGGTCGCGAACAGCGCCGCACGGAGCATCCGTGCACCGCCCCCACGGCGGTCGACAGCGTGACGTCGCGACATGCTGAACTCCTTCACTCGATCGCGCTCGCCTATGGATGCCCACCAGAACGGTGTGGCGCGATCCCGGCCGCCCGATGCGGCAGCTCGGCGAGAACGAATCTCAAGTTAGGAGTTTGTATCCGTTTTCACAGCACTTTCGGAGTCTGATCACCCGTCAAATTCCCCCACAGAATAGAAAGGGGAGATATCTACTACGCCCGAGCATCCCCCCTCCCCCACGATTGACCATCACCCGGCATCCCCCAGCGGCATCACCCTCGTCGCTGCGCGCATCCCCCCTCTTCACGACACGTGTCCCCCACCCGTTTTCGGCACGTCGCTGCGCCGCCGCAGGACGCAGCGCCTCGCCGAGCGGGTGCATGAAACGGCGAACGGCGGTACCGCATGCGATACCGCCGTTCGCCGCAGCGTCATGCCGCGAGCGCGCCCCCGATCAGTCGTCGGCGGCGAGTTGCCAGGGAGATCCGGTCGTCGCGCCACCGGAACCGCTCGAGCCCGAGCCACTCGAGCTGCCCGAAGTTGGGTCGGCATCGCCCGCCGCGGCACCGCGGTCATCGCTGACCGCAGGCGCACCCTGCCCGCGCACCTGCGCGATGGCGCTCGCGCGGCCGGATACGCCGAGCTTGCGATAGATGCTCTTCAGCTGCGAGCGCACGGTTCCGACCGTGACGTGCCGCGCCTTCGCGATCTCGGAGTTCTTGAGCCCGCCCGCGAGCAGTGTCATGATCTCGCGCTCGCTGCGGGTGAGCGGCTGCGTCATCTGCCACGTGATCGAGCGTACGTCGCCGACGGCGGCGTCGAGCACCTCGACGAGCCCGTCCGGCAGCCGCGGGGCGAGCTCACGGAACGCCGCGAACGACGCCTCGGGCACGAACCGCAGGGCGAACCGCACGAGCGTGGGCGCCTCGTAGTCCTGCCAGGCGGCCGCGAGCTGGATCACCGCGAGGTCGTGGTTATCGAGCCGCAGCTGCGAGGCCGCGACGAGCACCCGCGCGAGCACGGCGAAGCGGGGCGCCTCGACGATCGCGCTCGGGTCGATCTCGGCGATCGACTGCTGGAACTCGCCGCACCACTGTGCCCAGATGACGCGTGCGAGGTCGGTCCACAGGTGGCGTTCGGGGCTCAGCGCCTCGGCGAGGTCGGCCGCGGCCTCCTTGTTCCCCGTCATCGCGAGCGTGCTCATGAGGCCGAACGCGGCGAGGTGCGTCGGCTCGGCGCTGCCCCACACCGAGACGCCGTTGCGCACGATCGCGTCGATCTCGCGCTGCGTCACCGACTGCGGCTGCGCGATCGCGCGCACCACGAGCCCCAGCAGCATGTGCGACGTCTTCGCCGCGGTTGCGACGCGCGGCGGCTGTTGCACGCCGATGGCGTCGAGCGCCCGCTCGTCGTGCCCCTCGTCGAGGTGGCGGAGCGCAATGAGGTTGCCGATGATGCCGTACCCCGCCGGCACCGAGCTCGCGCCGGTCGAGCGCAGCCCGAGCAGGTCTTCGAGCGTCACGAGCGCGTCGAGCCGCTCGGCGTGTGAGTGATCGCCGACGCTGCTGTAGCGCCGCGACTCGCGCGCGAATCGAAGGCTCAGCAACGGCTCATCGGCCATCAGCGCGGCCCACACGAGCAGGCTCGCGTGCCCGGCGATCTGCGCGCGCACCTCCCGCGGCTGCGACTGCGCGATCGACGCGATCTGGCCGCCCATCAGTTCGATCACATATGCGAGATAGCGACGGCTGCGGGCCCGATCGCCGAGCGCCAACGTGCCATAGGCGAGCAGGGTTGTGCGCGAGAGTTCCTCAATCGCCGACGTCGCGGTGCGCTGCTCCAGCGTCGAGACTGCGACCTCGACGCCGTCGCGCGACTCGCGTACCGACGCGCCGTTAATGAACCGCACTTCGGCCCGCAAGATCGCGAGGGCCGGATACGCGCTCCCGTCGATCATCGTGTCGCTCAGCAGCGTCGCGGTCGTCGGCTCGAGCACCCCGATGAGGTGGTGGTACCGGTTCGCGGCGAGGTCGTTCGCCTCGTCGAACCGTTCCAACGAGACAAGATAAAACAGCTCGCCGACGAGTCGACCCTGCGACCGCGCCGACGCGAGCCCGCGCTCGAACCCGGCGCGACGCGACTCCGCCGTGCTCTGCTGCATGAGCTGGCGCCAGGCGACGGGCGCCCACACGAGGCGCTCCTCGCTCACCTCGAAGTCGGTCGAGCGCACGAAGAACGGCAGCTGCCGAAACCGCGCGTACGCCTCGTCGGCGCCAACCTTGCTGAGCTCGCCGTAGTGCTCGAGGAACACCTTCAACTGCGTCTTCGAGAACGAGCGCAGTTCGCGCACCGCGTTGAGCGCCTCAAGCAGGTGACTCTGCATCGGCGGCAACACGGTCGGGCGCCGGTTCGTCAGCTCGAGCGCCTGCACCTCGGGCGCGATCTCGGCGGCATCCCACACCGCCCCGTTCGACCGCACGAGCCGTGCGCGCAGCTGGCGGGCGATGAGGCCGATCTGGCCATAGAGCCCGTCGCCGACGAGCGCGCTCATCGCGGTCTGTCGGCGGCCGGTCACGAGTTCGACGAGCTCTTCGACCTCGGCGCGGGTGAACGCGAGCTCGCGCTCGGTGAGCGTGAGCGTCTCGACCCCCGCGATCGACTCGGCCGCCGGCGTATCCACGCTCGTGGTCACGACGCGGAGGTGCGGATACGCGGCCAGCGCCGCGCTGATCTCAGCCCACAGCGGGTCATCACTCGCCGCGATGAGGCCGTCGGCGATCACGACGTGACGCCGGGCATCGTCGTTGCCGACCGACGCGGACGACTCGGCGGACTCGGCACACTCGTGCAACGAGCGCTGCAGCTGTGAGCGCGTCACGACCTGGTCGATGCGCGTACCCCGCGCGTTCGTCTCGAGGTAGGCGACGCACTGGTCGAGCAGCGTCGTTCGACCCCATCCCGGGAACGCCGCAAGCACCGTCAGGCTCGGCAGATCGCTCCAGATTTGGGCAAATCTGTGGCGCGTGAGCACGGGAACGTCGATCCAGAACGATTCAAGCGTCAAGTGGTGATCTAACTGTGCGAGCTGGTGAGCTGGTAGGCAGAACCCATACCTCCTGGCGGCGACGCTGGGGAGGTGCGGCGCTGCGTGGGTTCGAATGATTTCGGGGGTCGCGCTTCGCCTCGAGGCGATGCGGCACGCTCGACGGTGTTTACGTCGCGAGCGTGGAGGTGCCGCGGGCAGCCATACGGCGGCCCGGCAACCCTGGTCGTAATCGATTCAGCCCGGGCGTGTTTTGTACCCTGGGCAATCTCCTGGCGCCAATTATTACCCTTGCGGGCGGAAAAACACCAGAGCGCGCTTCAAGAAAAAGCGTGATGGCGCGCGTTTTTCATCCCCGATGCTGTACCACCCGGTACACCAATATCCGTCACCCCCTCGCCTCACCCCGCATATAAGCTTGCAGACACTGTTCCACCTGCCCTGTTTCGCTCTTCCCACCCCTCCTCGCTGACGGCAGCGGCGCTGTTCCGTCCGACCCCTGGTACGCATGACCGAACGCACCTCTGTCACGACGCTGTTCCGTCGCGCCTTCGAGGCAGGGGAACGCCGGGCCCTCACCGTCGTGCAGCAGGCAGCGTTCGCCGTATTTCTCGCGTTCGCCGACCTCATGCTCTTGGCCTACCGCGACGACACACACCCCTGGCTCATGCTCACGGGCTTTGGCCTGCTCGTCGTCGCAACCACGCTCTCAATCGCCGAACCGCACCTGCCGGAGCGCCTCCACATCGACGATGTCGTCGTCGCGCTCAACTTCTTCGCGGTCGGCGCAAGCCGCGCATCCACCCTGCCCGACGGCGCCGCGCTCTCACTGCTCGTGTTCTTCCCCGCCACCTGGCTGATCCTCTCGCACGGGCGCCGCGGCCTCGCCGTCGCAATCGGACTCATCATCGTGACGATCTCGGTGCCGACGCTGACGTTCGGCAGCATCGTCGACTTCCCCCAGATCGTGCTCGTGTGCATGCTGCCGTTCGCGACGCTCATGATCGGCGCGCTCATGATCGGCATCGACGGGCGACTGCGGCGGGCCCTCGCCGACCAGGAACGGCTCGCGAAGATGGCGAACCACTCCGCCGAGCTCCTCAACAGCACCCTCAACAGCATGGACGTCGCCGTCAACGTGCTCGACGCCGAGGGCGGCACCATTCTGCGCAACGCCGCCGCCGAAGAGATCGTCGAGTCGCAGACCCGCGGTGTGCGCACCCAGGCCGGGTCGATCATCCTGAGCATCGACGGCTACCACGCCGACGGCGTCACCCCCTTCCTGCCGGCCGAGAACCCCATTCGCAAGGCAATGGCCGGCACGACCACCCACAACGAGCTCGTGCTGCTCGGCGACCCCGGCGACGACCAGCGCGCGATCTCGCTCAGCGCGTATCCACTCTCGGGCCCAGGCCCGCTCGACGGGCACGTCATGATCTTCGCCTCCGACGTCACCGAGATGCAGGCGCTCCTGCGCCAGCGCGACGACTTCATCTCGACCGTCTCGCACGAGCTTCGCACCCCACTCACGTCGATCCTCGGCTACGCCGACCTCGCGACCGAGGAGTTCCACGCGCTGCAGGGCGGCCGCGCCGAACTCGCGGGCTCACCGCTCGGCGACTACCTCGACGTCATCGAGCGCAACTCCGAGCAGCTGCTCGGGCTCGTCGAAGACCTCCTGCTCGAGCGCCAGGCGCAGGCCGGCCGGCTCATGCTCACCCGCTCGAAGTTCTCGCTCGACTCGCTCGCGAAGCAGATCGCCGAGTCGATGCAGCCGGCCCTCCGCCGCCGCGACATGCACATCGAGGTTTCCGCCGACGACCGGGTCGTGATCGACGCCGACCAGCGCCGCATCGCGCAGGTGCTCGACAACCTCGTCATGAACGCGATCAAGTACGGAAACGACGGTGGCAACGTCGCGATCGAGGTCACGGCGCACGACGGCGTCGCCGAGGTCACGGTCATCGACAACGGCCCCGGCATGACGCCGCGCGAGCTCAGTCAACTGTTCGTGCCGTTCTTCCGCGGCACGACCGCCCGCGCCTCCTCCCAGCGCGGCACCGGCCTCGGCCTCACGGTCGTGCGCCGCATCCTCGACGCTCACTGCGGCACCATCACCGCCGAGTCAGAGCCCGGTTGCGGCACGACGATGCGCATCCGAATCCCCCTCGAGCCCCCGCTCGAACCCCCACTCGTCTCTCCCCACGAGTCCCATCCCCGAACGGAGTCCGCCGAGTGACCCTCCCCGACACGACGCCACATTCCCCGACGCCGTATTCCCGGACCCCACGCCGCGAGCGCTCCTACGTGCTCATCGGCCTGCTCATCTCCCTCGCCTACGGGGTCGCCGCGGCGCTCATCTTCTGCTTCTCGGGTGTGTACGGCGCCTTCGGCGAGACGCTGTGGCGCGACATCGCGGTGATCGTCGTCACGATCACCGCCTCCCTCGCCCTCGCCTACGCGAGCCTGCTGATCTTCGCGTACCTGCGGCCGAACGACGGCACCCCCGGCAATCCGCGCGAGTACGAGTGGCACTTCTTGGTGCCCTGCCGCGACGAAGAGGCCGTTATCGCCGAGACCGTCTCGGCCGCGCGCACGACGTTCCCGAACTGCCACGTGTGGGTCATCGACGACGCGTCAGAAGACGCGACCGCCGCGCTCGTGCGCGACCTCATCGACGTCGACGACCGCGTGCACCTCATCTCCCGCACGCTCCCGAACGCTCGCCTCGGCAAGGGCAAGGCGCTCAACGACGCCTACCGCGAGGTCGCGCGCCACGTCGGCCCCGAGGTCGACCGCTCCCGCGTCATCGTCGGCGTGCTCGACGCCGACGGGTTCATGTCAGACGACGCCCTCGCGATGCTCGCCGGCCCGCAGGCGTTCGGCGACCCCGGCAACGGCGCTGCGCAGGTCGAGGTGTGGATGAAGAACCGCGACGACCGGCAGCCTCGCGGCCGCTCGGGGTGGTACCTCAACGCGCTCGGCCGGTTCCTCGTGCGCATGCAGGACATCGAGTTCCGCACCTCAAACTCGGCGATGCAGCTGTTCCGCTCGCGCCCGAAGACCGTCGGGCTCGGCGGCAACGGCCAGTTCACGCGGCTCAGCGTGCTCGACGAGCTCGCGCAGGCGCACGGCGAGCCGTGGGGCACGAAGCTCAGCGAAGACTTCGAGCTCGGGCTCAACATCATGGCGCTCGGGCACCGCAACGCCTACGTTCGCGTCGCGCACGTCTCGCAGGAGGCCCTGCCGTACTTTGGTCGGCTCATCACGCAGCGCACGCGCTGGGCGCAGGGCGTGCTCGAGTGCGCGCCGAACATCGCGCGGCTCGGCCGCCGCCACGAGCTCACGGCTGGCGGCTGGCTCGAAACGCACTACTTCATCGCGCAGCCCGTGCTCGCGATGCTGAACCTCCTGCTCGTGCCGCTGCTCACCGTGCTCGCGATCATCGACGGTCGGCTCGGCCTCGCCGGCAACGTCGGCGACTGGATCGTGCTCGCCACCGGCGTGCTGTTCCTCATCGCGCCGTACGCGATCTGGGGCATCCTCTACCGCCGCCGCGCGGGCGAGCCGATCCACCCCGTCACGGGCGTGCTCTACGGCATCTCCTACGTCGGCTACGTCTACCTCACGTACCTCTACTACCCGCGCGCCCTGTTCCGCCTCGCGACGGGCCGCAACTCGTGGGCGAAGACGCGGCGCAACGCCGAAGACGCCGTCATGATCGCCCCCACGACGCCGCCCGCGCTGCGGCGCATCCCGGTCATCGAGTCGGCCGTGCTCGACGAGCTCACGCTCGACCTCGAGGGCGACGACGCCGCGCTCAGCGACATCGTCTCGCGCTTTGCGCTCATCTGGCCGCGCCGCCTCGGCAACCTGCGCCTCGCCGTCGCGAGCGAACGGCTCGAAGCGATTCACGACGCGATCGGGAGCATCCGGGTCGCCGCAGCCATGCTCGGCGCGGCCCGCCTGCGCGTCGCCGCCGAGGGGTTCACCGAGCTCGTCTCCGAGCACGCGGATGCGGTGCGCGAGGTCGTCGAGATCGACGGGCGGCAAGTGATGGCCGAGCGCGACGAGCACGCGACGGTCGACTTCGACGCGTGCCGCCGCTCGGTGGCCGAGATCGCGCGCGTGGGGGCCGATACGGTCGTCGAGATCCGCGCGCGCTACCTCGACATCGACACGCGGGCGCCGTAGGGCGCTGGCGCCGGGCGGGCGCTGGTGCTGGCGCTGGCGCTACGCGAGCAGTGACTCGAGCTGCTCGCGCAGCTCACGGGGACGGAACGGCTTCGTGAGGAACGCGTCGGCGCCCGCGTCAAGGCTCGCGGCGCGGTACTTCTCCATTGCGCGGGCGCTGATGACGACGATCTTGCCGGCGACGCTCGGGCGAATCTCGCGCACGATCTCGCCGCCGTCGATGTCGGGCAGGCCGAGGTCGACTGTCACGAGGTCGTGCTCGCGGGCGACCGCGGCGTCGGCGCCCTCGCGGCCGGTGGCGGCGTGTTCGACGTCGAAACCGCTGCGTTCGAGCACGAGTTCCAGGAGCCGGCGGATATCGTCGTCGTCTTCAATCACGAGGGCGTTGCGCCGGTCGGTCATGGGGTCTCCTGCAGAACGTAGGTGCTGAACGCCTCAGCTTACCGCGCCCGTTTCACCCCCTGGGTGAAGAATCTTCTGCACCGCGCATCCCCACCACGTAGGCCGCCTGCGCGAGGTGCTGCACCGCGTCGTCGACGACGCTCACGAGCCGCACGCCGCGGGTGACGTGGGGCGTCCAGTTCGTGTCGATGACCTCGTCGAGGTCGGCGTCGGCGAGCGTCGCGAGATACTCGAGCAGGTCGTCGACGCACGCCTCGATGTACTCGAACACGTCACTGGCGTTGTCGAACACGATCGACCGCGCCTCGGCGGGCGAGTGCCCGTAGCCAATCGTGTCACCGAGCTCCCCGAGCCCGAAGCGATCGCGGAACCGCGGCCACACCTCGTCACCGCCGTGCAGGTGCGCGACCTGCACGTCGAGCTCGCGGCCCGTATGCCAGAGCAGCCAGGCGATCGAGTTGTCGTGGCCGCCCGGGTGCGCGTTGAGGTCGGCCGGGCGGATGCTCCCTCGCAGGTTCGCGACGAGGTCGCGCGGGCGGGTGGCGAGGTCGGTCAGTACGTCGATGCCGTTCACGCGGCCAGGGTACTCCGCTGAGGCTTGCCTTCTGCGGCTTGCCTTCTGTGCAGCGCCTAGCCGCGGCGGAAGAGTCGCGCGAAGAATCCCTTGCGCTTCGTGCTGTTCGCCTCGCGCTCCTTGGCACGCTCGGCCTCTGCCTCGGCGGCGCGGCGCTTGCGGGCGAGGCGCTTCTGGTCGCGCTCGAGCTTCGGCAGGTCGAGGCGAATGACCTCCGAGATGCGGTCGGCGCGTTCCCCCGTCTCGTCGGGCTCGACCGGCGGAGTCGCGAACTCCGACTCGAGGTTGTACTCGATGTTGCGGGCGACCTCGCGCCACGCGGCCTTCTGCGAGACCTCGACGAGGTGCGTGAGCGTCGCCTCGTCGGTCGCGCGGTGGCGCAGCTCGGCCGAGACCTCCTCGGCGTGCTGCTTGCGCGTCTTCAGGTTCGAGATGTCGCTGCGGCGGTAGTCGTGCATGCCCGTCGACTTGAAGCCGAGCGACTTCGCGCGCTTGATCATCTGCTCGAGGTATGCGACCTCGGCGTCGCTCTCGTCGGCGAGCTCGGTGAGAATCTGCATCGCGACGTGCATGTAACGCTTGTGCTCGAACTCGTGGCCCGAGGCGAGAATGTCGATGAGGATGCGGTTCTTCATCGCGAGGCGCGCGGCCGCCTGCGCGATCGTGATGCCCTCCTCGACCGACTCGGACGGCGTCTCCCCCGTCGCGGTCGAGACCTGCGTGGGGGCCGAGGGCGTGGGGGCCGAGGGTGTGGCTGCGGCGGGCTCGGGCTGCTCCGCAGGCTCGGGTTGCTCGGTCGGCTCAGCCGGGGCGGCGGGCGCGGACTGCTCGGCGGGCTGCTCAGCGGCTTCGGCAGCAAGGCTCGCCGCGACCGCCTCGGCGATCGGCGTATCCACCTGTCGTTGCTCGCGTTCGTGCTCGCTCATGCCACCCCCTCCAGTTCGACCCCTCTAGTGTCGCTGATTTTCGGCGACTTCGCCGCCGATCGCGGCCCACGTCTCGCGGAGGGCGTCGGTCCACGGCGTCGGCGCGAGGCCTTGCTCGGTTTCGAGCACGCCCGGGGCGAGCACGCATGGCCGGTACCAGAGGTCGCCGATGCCGTTGAGTTCGCGCGCGAACGTCACGACCGGGGCGAGCGCGCGCGGCGCGAATCGCGGCACGACGATCGGCCGTTTCGCCCGTTCCCCGGCGAGTTCTGAGGCGGCGGCGATGAGCTCGGCCTGGCTGCGCGCGGGCGCGCTCGGGGCGTTCAGCACAGCGTCGCGGGCGTCGCCCGTGAGGGAGGCGGCGTTACGTGCCGCGTGGAGCATTGCGAGCGCGAGGTCGGGCACGAACGTGAGCGAGTGCGGGGCCGCGGGATCGCCGACGACGATCGCGCGACGGCCCTGCGCGACGCGCTCGAGCACCATCGCGCACGCGACCGAGCCGAACGTGCCGACCGTCGTCGGCCCGACGAGGTCGGCGGCGATGACGCTCACCGTGCGGGCGCGGTGCGCGCGGCGGGCCGCGAGCAAGTCAATGCGGATGCGCCCCTTCGCATCGAGCGGCGCGGGCGCGGCGCCCTCGCGCAGGTTGGTGGCCGCGCCCTGGAAGCCGTACATCGACTCGGGGAACACGACCGGCACGTCGTGCTCGTCGGCCGCGTCGAGCACGGCCCGCTCGCGCGGCGGGAGTTCGACCGCCCATTTGCGCGCGTCGTAGGGCGCGTGGAAGCACGCGAGCACCGCATCCGCCCCCTCGAGCGCCGATGCGAGCGCTGCCGGGTCGAGCACGTCGCCCGTGACGCGGCGCACGCCCGGGGTCTCAGGTTTCGGGCTGCGGCGCAGCACGGTGACTTCGTCGCCCGCGGCGACTGCGTGGGTGATGAGTTCGCGTCCGATTTGGCCTTCGCCGATGACGAGATAGCGCATGGGGTCCTCCAATTTGTGAGCAGTGCTCTCTGATTGAGCGATTTCAGTGAACACTGCTCTCGCAACACTGTCAAGAGCACTGCTCTCGTTTGTGCGACAATGACGGCATGGCCACCGAGCAGCAGCCCACCTCGCGCGCCGCCGCGCGCGCCGAGATGATGCGGCGCATCGTCGAGCTCGGCAACGCGCAGCTCGCCGAGCAGGGCGTCGCCAGCCTCAGTGTGCGCGAAATCGCACGCGGGCTCGGCGTCGTCTCATCGGCGATCTACCGCTACGTGCGCAGCCGCGACGACCTGCTCACGCTGCTCATCGTCGACGCGTACACCGACCTCGGCGATGCGGTCGAGGCACGGATACGCGGCGTCGACGACCCGCGCGCGGCCTTTGTCGCGCTCGGCGAGGCGATGACCGACTGGGCGATCGCGAACCCCGAACGCTGGACGCTCCTCTACGGCACCCCCGTGCGCGACTACGACGCGCCCGCCGCGACGACGAACGAGCAGGGCACCCGCGTCACGCGGCACGTGCTCGAACTCGCAGCCCGGGCCGCGGCAGGCCAAGACGAGCCCGCGACCCCGGCGACGACGCCCGGCATGCGGGCACTGCTCGACGACGTGTTCGCCGAGTTCGAACTCGAGAGCGGATACGCGACGGCCACCCGCGCGATGACCGCCTGGAGCGGCCTGGTCGGGGTCATCAGCGCCCACGTCTTCGGCCAGCTCGGCGCCGACGCCCGCGCCGTCGGCCGCGAGATCATCGCGGTGCAGCTCGAACTGCTCGCCGACCTCGTCGCGCCAACCTGGAGGAACAATGACCGCTAATCCCCACCCCACCACCCCAAGCCCCACGGTCCCGACGCTTGAGCCCGCGTTCGACGTCGCCGTGCGTCTCGGGCCACTCGACGACCACGGCGTGACCCGCGCCGGGCACCGCCGCGTGATCCCGATCGTCGGCGGCCAGCTCACCGGCGACGTCGAGGCGGAGATCCTGCCCGGCGGCGCCGACTGGCAGCTCGTGCGCCCCGACGGCGCGATGGAGATCGACGGCCGGTACACGGCTCGCACCACCAACGGCGAGCTGCTCTACCTGCTCGTAAACGGTGTGCGCACCGGTCCTGCGGATGCGCTCGAGGCCCTGCAGCGCGGCGAGCAGGTCGACCCCGATCGGTACTACTTCCGCACCGCGATCACGATCGAGACCTCAGCACCCGCGCTGGCGCGCCTCGAGCACGCGATCTTCGTCGCCTCGTGCGTGCGCGACCCCGATGCCGTCCGCTACACCGCCTACCGCGTGACGTGAGCCGCGGCGGACGCGGCCTGGGAAACGAAAACGCCCCCGCTTCCGCGGGGGCGTCTCAGTGGTGGCTCCGACGGGCGTCGATCCCGTGACCTCTCGATTTTCAGTCGAACGCTCTACCAACTGAGCTACAGAGCCAAACAGCTTGTCGCTGTGGAAGAAACGCCCTCGTCTTTCGACGAGGGCGCCGCTACTCCGCGACCCTGACGGGACTTGAACCCGCGACCTCCGCCGTGACAGGGCGGCACGCTAACCAACTGCGCTACAGGGCCTCATATGAAATTTTCGGACGGTTTAACTTAACAGCTTTTTCCCGGTGTCGCCACCGTGACCCCAACGGGATTCGAACCCGTGTTGCCGGCGTGAAAGGCCAGTGTCCTAGGCCACTAGACGATGGGGCCGAAAGCTGCTTCGGCATGACCGCCGAATGAAGAGCCTAGTAGGAACAAATGCCCGCGCGCAAGTTCAGATTCGCCGAGAGTTCGCGACGCGGGGCCGCCGAACGTCCAACTTCCCACGGAAATCCACGGAAAACCGGGGCTCCCGGGTTACAAAACCGTAATGAAGAGGCTAGTGTGGCCGATGTTAACTGTGTGACTTTTGTGCTCCACTGCGAAATCTGAAGCCCAACGTTGAGGAGTGTGGCGCGCATCCGTCGCACTGCCGCGACACGCACACCACCCCGAGACCCGCCACGCAGCGCCGAAGAAAGGTCCGCATGACTTCGCTCAAGTCCCGCCGCCGGGCCGGTGGCCGCAGCGCCAACCGGTCGGGATTCACGATCGGCGCAACTGCCCTGCTCATCGTCGGGCTCGTCGGCAACGGCGCGATCACCGCGAACGCGAAAGACCTCGACGACTACGCGACCTGGGACGACGTCGTCGCCGCCCAGAACGACATCGACGCACAGAACGCCCTGATCGACGAGATCAACGGCCAGATTCAGGAGCTCGAGACCCAGGTCGCCGAGGCCGAAGAGGTCGCCGAGGCTGCGGGCGCCGCGTACTCGCAGGCCGAGGCCGCATCGACCAGCCAGGGCGAGAAGGTCTACTCGCTGCAGACCCAGGCCGACGCCGCCGCGGCAGAGGCCGACGAAGCCGAGTCGGAGGCCGCCGGCTACGTCGCGGCCATGGCCGACCGCGTGCCCGTCGACCCCACGGTCGAGCTGCTGACGAACCCCGACGACGCCGACGGGTTCCTCATGGGCATGTCGACGCTCTCGAAGCTCGGCACGCAGAACGGCGCCGTCTACGAAAACGCCGTCGCGGCCCGCAACAACGCGAACTCGCTCGCCGACCAGGCGCAGGTCGCCCTCGAAGAGCTCGAAGAGCTCGAGGCCGAGGCGCAGGCCAACTACCAGGCCGCGGTCGACGCACAGCTCGACCTGCAGGCCGCCCGCGACGAGAAGACCGAAAAGGGCTCCGAGCTTGAGGCCATGCTTGCCCCGCTCGAAGAGCACCGCGAGGTCGTCGCGGCCGACTACCAAGAGGGCGAGCGCCTGCGCGAAGAAGAGCGCAAGCGCATCGAAGAAGAGCAGCGCAAGGCCGCCGAAGAGGCCGCCGCAGCGGCCGCAGCCGCCCAGGCGGCCGCCGAGAAGGCGCAGGCCCAGGCGAACCAGAACGCCTCGTCGGGCGGCTCCTCGGGCTCGAGCGGCTCGTCGGGCGGCTCCTCCGGCGGTGGCGGCGGTGGCGGCAGCGAGGCGCCGACCGGCTCGGGCTACGTGCCCCCGCTCGGCTACAACGCCTACATCACGAGCCCCTACGGCTGGCGCATCCACCCCGTGTATGGCTACTCGCGCCTGCACAACGGCACCGACTTCGTCGTGCCGGGCGGCACCTGCGGCACCCCGATCTACGCGGTCTCGGCGGGCACCGTCACCTACGCCGCGTGGCTCGACGGCTGGGGCAACCGAGTCGACTACCAGCTCGACGACGGCACGACCCTCGGCAACGCGCACATCATGCCAGGAGGCATCATGGTCTACCCCGGCCAGCGCGTCGCCGCCGGCCAGATCATCGCCTACGCGGGCACGACCGGCCCCTCGACCGGCTGCCACCTGCACTTCATGGTGAACAACGGCGCCGTCGACCCCGTCGGCTGGCTCGCCGCCCGCGGCATCTACTACTAAGCCGGCAACCACAGACCGCACGCACAACGACGCGGGGCGCGGATCCACTCGGATCCGCGCCCCGCGTCGCGTATCGGCTCAGCGCCGGGATGCGCTACTCGGCCGGCTTGTAGGCCTTCAGCGAGCGCTCGATGATCGCCTCGGCGTCGGCCGCCGAACCCCACGAGTCGACCTTGACCCACTTGCCGGGCTCGAGGTCCTTGTAGTGCTCGAAGAAGTGCTTGAGCTGGTCACGGGTGTTCTCGGGCACGTCCTCGAGCTCCTGCAGGTGCGCGAAGCGCGGGTCCTTGTGCGGCACGCAGAGAATCTTGTCGTCGCCGCCGGCCTCGTCAGACATGTGGAGCACGCCGACGGGGCGCACCTTCAGGCCGACGCCGGGGAACACCGGGTACTCGAGCAGCACGAGCGCGTCGAGCGGGTCGCCGTCGTCGGCGAGGGTGTGCTCGAAGAAGCCGTAGTCGACGGGGTACACGAACGGGGTAAACAGCACGCGGTCGAGGAAAACCCGGCCGGTCTCGTGGTCAACCTCGTACTTGTTGTGGCTGCCACGAGGAATCTCAATGACGACGTCGTAGGTGCTCAATTCTGCTCCTGAAAGTGAGAGAGGCGCGTGCGCGCAGGACGGCACCAGAGTACCGGCTGTGCGTGCCACGGCGCCGAGGATACGCGGGGCGTGGCCGCGCGAGGGTCGCGCGCGAGCGTGCACGCGTATCCACCTGTGCCGCCCCGATACATTTGGGGCCAAGTGCCGAGTACCCTGGGTGTGTGACAGATCGACCCCGCTTAACTCCGCCGGTAGCCGATATTCGGCGCGCCGTGCGCAACTCGCTGCGCGGCGTGGCCGTCGAGGGCGACCTCGTGCTGGTCGCACTGTCGGGAGGCCCCGACTCCCTCTCGCTCGCCGCCGGACTCGCCTTTGAGGCACCGCGCGCAGGCCTTCGCGCCGGCGCCATCATCGTTGACCACCAGCTGCAACCCGGCTCGGCCGAACAGGCCGACCGTGCCGCAGAGCAAGCCCGCGAGCTCGGGCTCGACCCCGTGCTCGTCGAACGCATCGACGTCGTCGACGACGGTGCCGGCCCCGAGGCCTCGGCCCGCGCGGCCCGCTACGGCGCGATCGACCGCGTGCGCGAAGAGGTCGGCGCGTCGTGGGTCGTGCTCGGCCACACGCTCGACGACCAGGCCGAAACTGTGCTGCTCGGGCTCGCCCGCGGCTCGGGCGGCAAGTCGCTCCACGGCATGGCGGTCGTGAACGGGCCGCTCGTGCGTCCGCTGCTCGGCATCCACCGCGAGGCGACGCAGCAGGCGTGCGCCGACCAGGGCCTCGAGCCGTGGCACGACCCGATGAACGACGACGAGTCGTACCGCCGCGTACGCATTCGAAAGAACGTCATGCCCGTGCTCGAGTCGGAGCTCGGCCCCGGCATCGCCGAGGCCCTCGCCCGCACCGCGACGACCCTGCGCGAAGACTCCGAGACCCTCGACTCCCTCGCCCTCGAGTGGGCGCGCGAGATCGTCGACACCGACGAAGACGGCCGCGTCACGCTCGACGTCGGCGGCCTCGTCACGCAGCCCGCGGCCCTGCGCCAGCGCATCTGCCGCGCCGTCGCCGAGCAGGGCTTCGGTGTCTCGCTCACCCGCGCGCACACGATGGCGGTCGCGGCCCTCGCAACCGAGTGGCGCGGCCAGGGCCCGATCGACCTGCCCGGCATCCGCGTCGAGCGCAACGCCGGCCGACTGCTGTTCGGCTACGCGGGCCACCCCGACGACGAACGCTAACCCGTAGTTTTCCCCGCGAAAGGAATCCCGTGCGCGCAACCGATATCGCCGACGACGTCCGCGAACTGCTGCTCTCCCGCGACGACATCCAGGAGCGCATCGCCGAACTCGCGCGCGATATCGAGGCCGACTACGTCGACCGCACGCCGCTGCTCGTCGGCGTGCTCAAGGGCGCCGTCATGGTCGTCAGCGACCTTGCCCGCGAACTGAAGATTCCCCTCGAGATGGACTGGATGGCCGTCTCGTCATACGGCTCGGGCACCGTCTCGTCGGGTGTCGTGCGCATCCTGAAAGACCTCGACACCGACCTCACGGGCCGCGACGTGCTCATCGTCGAAGACATCATCGACTCGGGCCTCACCCTGAGCTGGCTGCGTGCGAACCTCGAGTCGCGCGGCGCCGCCTCGGTCGAGATCTGCACGCTGCTGCGCAAGCCCTCGCGCCTCAAGGTCGACGTGCCCGTGCGCTACATCGGCTTCGACGTGCCGAACGAGTTCGTCGTCGGCTACGGCCTCGACTACGACGAGCGCTACCGCAACCTGCACGACGTCGTCGTGCTGCGCCCGCACGTGTACGGCGCGTCAGAAGACGACGTCGCGGGCCCCGTCGACCCGGCCCGCAAGGTGCTCCGCACGGGCCTCGAAGAGCCCACCGAATAGCTAGGCCGCGCCAGCCCGCGCCAGCCCTACGCGCGCACCTCGAACTCGTCGCCCCCGCGCGGCGTGACCTCGCTCGTTTCGACCGACTCGACGGTCGCCGACGGCGGGCCCTCGTGCGCCCACTCGACGAGCCGGGCCACCGCATCCGCCTCTCCCTCGGCCTCGAACTCGACGCGGCTGTCGAAGAGATTGCGCACGTACCCCGCGAGGCCGAGCTCGCGCGCCGCCTTTGCGGTCGAGTAGCGGAACCCGACCCCCTGCACGACGCCCGACACGTACCCGCGCACTCGCTGTTTCGCCATGCCGCCAGGGTACCGGGCAAACGGATGCGCACACCCGGCTTGCGCTTGACGTAACGTCAACCGATAGCGTCGTCAGCGCATCGAGTTGCGGCACGAGGGAGGAGCACCGTGGACTGGTCAACGAACGAGGTCGTCGCCGCCACCGGCGTCACGTCGCGCACCCTGCGCCACTACGACCACATCGGCCTGCTGCCACCCGACCGGGTGGGGCACGGCGGCCTGCGCTACTACTCGCAGCGATCGCTCGTGCGGCTGCAGCGCATCCTCGCGCTGCGCGACCTCGGGGTCGACCTCGCGGGGATCCGCGAGGTGCTCGACGGCGACGTCAGCGACCGCGAGGCGCTCGTCGAGCTGCGCGAGCGGCTCGCGCGGGAGCGGGCGCGCATCCGCCGCCAGATCGCCGCGATCGATGCGACCATCACCGCGATCACGAATGAGGAGGAAATTATGCCGAACGACATGTTCGCAGGCTTTGACCACACGAAGTACGACGCCGAGGTGCGCGAGCGCTGGGGCGACGAGGCCGCCGACCGCAGCAACGACTGGTGGACCGGGCTCGGCGAGGCTGGGCAGGCCGAGTTTCGCGCCGAACTCGCGGCGCTGAACGACGCCTGGGATGCGCAGCTCGAGGCGGGCGTCGAGCCCGGCTCGGCCGCGGCGCAGGCCGTTGCCGAGCGTCACTACCACTGGCTGCAGCGCTCGTGGGGCGGCCGCGAGGTAACCGCCGACGCCCTGCGCGGGCTCGCGCAGATGTACGTCGACGACCCGCGGTTCGCCGCGAACTACACGCGCGTCTCCCCCGCGGGCGCCGAGTTCGTGCGCGACGCGCTCACCGAGTACGCCGCGGGACTCGCGTAGCGGCGCACTCGGCGACGTACTGCTAGCCGTCGAGCTTCGCGGGCGGGCGCGGGGCGCCGGCCGGCGGGGCGATGCGGGCGTACTCGCGCGCCGAGGTGCCCAAGCCAGACTGCGCATCCGCCCCACTGCCCGAGGCCGCCACGACCGCCTCGACACCGGCCGCGCGGGCGGGCGCCGCATCCCAGCCGCCGTCAACGGCGCGCTTCTGCACGACGATCGCCGCGACGAGAATCGCGAGGCCGATGAGCGCGAGGAAGATCGCGCCGAGCACGGCGCCGCCCTTCGCGCCGTAGCCGATGAGAATACCGAACCAGCCGAAGTCGGCGTCACCGAAGGTGGTGTTCGCCGAGCCGAAGCTGCCGAGCACCTGCATGAGCAGCGCCGGGAGGAACGTGATGAGCAGACCGTTCACGAAGCCACCCGCGATGGCGCCGCGGCGGCCACCCGTCGCGTTGCCGAACACACCCGCGGCACCACCGGTGAAGAAGTGCGGCACGAGGCCGGGCAGAATCACCGCGAGCCCGAGCGCCGGCCCGAGCCAGGCGCCGAGCAAAAACAGCCCCGCGAGGCCCGCGACGAACGACGAGATGAACCCGATGAGCACCGCGTTCTGCGCGTACGGGAACACGATCGGCGCGTCGAGCGCGGGCACGGCGCCCGGCACGACCTTCGCGGCGATGCCCTGGAACGCGGGCACGAGCTCACCAAGAATCGTGCGCACACCGAAGAGGATCACGGCGACCGCGATGCCGAAGCCGAGGCCCTGCGTGACCGCCTGCATGAGGAAGTTGCCGACGTTCGTCGCACCGCCGAACGCCTCGAACGCGGTCTCCTCGCCGACGCGCAGCAGGTAGATCACCGCGACGATGACGTACATGAGCACCATCGAAAGCGCCGTCGCGACCATCGAGTCGCGGAGGAACCGCAGGCCCTCGGGCACCTTGATGTCTTCGGTCGAGGGGCTCTTCCCCTTCGGGTCGACGAGGCGCCCCACGGCACCGGCCGCGATGTAGCCGGCGGTGCCGAAGTGGCCGATCGCGATCGAGCTGTCGCCCGTGACCTTCTTCATCCACGGCTGCGCGAGCGCCGGCAGCGACACCATGAGCACGCCGAGCAGCACGGCGCCGAGTCCCACGACGAGCCAGGTGTCCATGCCCGCCGAGGCCATGACGATCGTGATCATCGTCGCCATGAACAGCATGTGGTGCCCCGTGAGGAACACGTACCGCAGCGGCGTGAACCGCGCGAGCAGCAGCGCGACGACGAAGCCGAGGATCATGAGCCACGACACCTGCGCGCCGTACTCGGCCTGCGCGATGCCCGCGATCGCCTCGTTCGTCGGCACGACGCCCTGCGCGCCGAGCGCGCCCTGAATCATGACGCCAAGCGGGTCGAGCGACGCCGTCACGAGCGTCGCGCCCGCGCCGATGAGTAGGAATCCGAGGGTCGCCTTGAGGCCGCCGCCGATGACCGCGCCGACGCTCTTGCGCAGCGCGATGAGGCCGACGGCCGTGATGATGCCGATGAGGTACGCCGGCACGCTAAGAATCTCGTTCACGAGGAACTGCGCGATCGCGTAGATCACGTCCATGATGTGCTCCAACTAGTAGAAGACGAAGGGGTTTGGATGCGCGCGGCGCGCGACTACACGGCGTAGCGGCGGCGCAGGGCGCCGTCGATCTCCTGCTGCGACGTGAAGTCGCGAATCACCTCGACGGGCACGCCGAGGTCGCCGAGCGAGTCGGCGATCGCGCCCGAGGTGAGCACGAGGTCGGCCTCGCTGGCCTTCCCCTTCGCCGAGATCGTGTCGGTCGCTTCGACCGTAAAGAACGGGGCCCAGCCCCACTTGCCGAGCACCTGCTCGAGCGTGTTCTTCAGGAAGATGCTCGTGCCGACGCCGTTGCCGCACACCGTGAGGATGTGCCCCTTCGACGCGACGGTGCCGGTGAGGTCGACGTCGTCCTGTGCGGGCTCGGCCGAGGGCTTCGCCGCGCTTGCGGCGCTCGCCGGGCTGACGGTCTTGATCGCGCCGGTCGCGTCGCCGCTCGCGAGCACGTCGAGCACGGCCTCGGGGGTGGCTGCGGTGTCGAGCTGCGCGCGCTTGTCGCCGTCGGCGAGCACGCCCGCGAGCGCGGCGAGCGCCTGCTGGTGCTGCGTCGCGTCGGCCGCGGCGAGGCCCATCACGATCGTGACGGGGTCGTTGTCATCCGACCCGAACTCGACCGGCGCGGCGAGGCGCGCGAACGAGAGGCCGGTGCGCTCGACCGACTCGTCGGGCCGGGCGTGCGCGAGCGCGAAGCCGGGTGCGATGACGATGTACGGGCCGTGCTCGTCGATCGTCGCGAGCATCGCGTCGGTGTACGCGGGCTGCGTCGCGCCGGTCTGCACGAGCAGGTCGCCCGCCGCCATGACGGCGGCGCGCCAGTCGTCGGCGGCGACATCGAGCTCGATCGCGTCGACCGAGATGAGGTTCCTGAGCTTGCCCACGGGGGTCTCCTTCTGGGTGGCCCGGCGACGCCTGGATGCGGCGTGGCGGCCGGGCACGGTTGTGCCGACTCCCAGTCAAGTCCGGAAAAATGCGCGGCGCAACTCAGCGAGTTGGATTCGCAACCATGCGCCGTCTCGCCGGTGCTCGGTACGCTTCGGGTATCCATCCATTCGAGCGAGGAGCCGCCGTGCCGTACGCCATCATCACCGTCGACAAGCCGAACAGCGTCGAACTGCGCATGGAGCTGCGCCCGACGCACCTCGAGTTCCTCACCGCGAACGTCGACCGGCTGCTCGCGGCGGGGGCGAAGAAGGATGCGGAGGGCAACCCGACCGGCAGCCTCCTCATCGTCGAGGCCGACTCGCTCGACGACGCGCAGCGCTTCGCCGCCGAAGACCCCTACGCGGTCGCCGGCCTGTTCGCCGAGACGCAGGTCGTCGAGTGGAACAAGGCGTTCTTCAACTTCGAGTCGTTCCTGTAGCGCTGGTTACCGCGCGGGCGCCGGTTCGCCGATCGTGCGATCGCGCCCGGCGAAGACCCCCGCGACCATGAGCCCGAGGACGACCGCGACGAGCAGCCCGAGCCCGGCCATCCACCCGCCGGTGGCCTCGAAGAGCCCGCCCGCGATGATCGGCCCGAGCCCCGCGACGACGTAGCCGATCGACTGCGCCATGCCCGACATGCGCACGGCGTCGGCCGCCGTCGCGGTGCGCTCCGAGATGAGCCCCATCGCGACGGGGAGCATCATGCCGGTCGTGATGCCGATCATCACCGTGAACACGGGGATGAACTGCGGCACGAACATCGCGCCGAGCAGGCCGATGAGCGTGAGCGGCAGGTAGCCGACCGCGATGATGCGCTGGTCGCGGGCGCGGTTCATGATCCAGGCCGCGAGGAAACCGAACGGCACGCCGACCATCTGCGCGAGCGCGAGGTGGAAACCCGCGCTTGCCTCGTCGATGCCCTGCGCGCGCTCGATCGTCGGCATCCAGTTCGTGAACGTGTAGAACACCATCGACTGCAGGCCCATGTAGGCGCACACCGACCACGCGATCGGCGAGCGCGCGAGCCGCACGGTCGAGCCGCCCGCCGCCGCGAGGTTCGCCGCGTGGTCGCCGCGCTTCGACCGCACGAGGAACAGGGCCGCGCACGCGAGCGCGACCGGCAGCGACGCCGCGAGCGCGATTCGCCACTGCCCGCCCGTGGCCTCGGTGATGACGACCGCGAGGCCCGCGCCGAGCGACGCGCAAGCCGTCATGACGCAGGTCGTCATGCCGAGCACGAGCGGCGCGCGGGGGTGGAAGTCGCGCTTCACGAGCACCGGCAGCAGCACGTTGAGGGTTGCGATGCCGACGCCGAGCAGGCCCGTGCCGATCCAGAGCGCCCAGGCCGGCACGAGCAGGCGCAGTGCGAGGCCCGACGCGACGACGAGGAGCCCGACGAGCGCGAGCCGGTCGAAGCCGAGCGCGCGGGCAAAGCGGGCCGTCGGCAGCGCGAAGATGCCGAACGCAAACACCGGCAGTGCCGCGAGCGCGCCGAGCGTCGTCGCGTCGAGACCGACATCGTCACCGATGCGGGTCACGAGCGGACCGAACGCGGTCACGCCCGCGCGCAGGCTAGCCGCGAGCAGCAGCATCGAGACGAGGGCGAACACGCGCGATCGGTTCCAGAACGGCGCCGAACCCGACATCGCCACATCCCTTCGTCTCGGCACCGCAGCAGCGCCATAAAAGGCCAGTATGGCGACACTTGCCGGTTGCGGCAATTTCGCGGGCGGGCGGCGTCGCTGGGGCTCGTCGCCGGGCTAGTCGTCGGTCGTGTCGGCGTCGGCCTCGTCGTCGAGCAGCAGCGACTCGCGGATGCGGCGCAGGTCTTCCATGAGCGACCCGATGAGAATCCAGCGCTGCCCGCGCGGCGCCGCGAGCTCGAGCGGGGCCGTGAGCGCCGGAATCGCCGACGTCATCGGCTCGGGGTTCACGTCGGCGAGGTGCACCGCGAGCCGCACGTCGTGGGCGCAGCGGCGCACCTGCTCGGCGATGTCGAACGCCATCGGCTCCTCGCAGAGAGAGTCGTCGTAGTGGTCGTAGAACGCGCGCGTCATGCCGATCACCTCGGTGACGATCGGCCGCAGGCGATCCTCGACCAGCGCATCCATTTCGTCGAGCAGCTCCCGCTTTTTCGCCCCGAGCGGGTTGAGGGTGAGCGACTCGCGCGCCTCGGCGATCGCGTTGCGCGTCGCCTCGACCATGGGTCGCAGCAGCCGCACCTCGAGCATGAGGCCGTGGAGCTCGCCCGCCGTCTGCCGCGTCTCGAGCGCGTCGGCGAGGCGGCCGAGCGACGCCGAGATCTCGCGACCGAGGTCGGCGACCCGCTCGCGCGCGGGCTCGACGTGCACGGGCGCGACGATGAGCAGGTTCACGAGGAACCCGATGACGGCGCCAATGATCGTCTCGATGATGCGGTCGAGCGCGAAGCCGATGCTGCCGCCGCCCATGACGATGACGAGCATCGAGCTGATCGCCATCTGGTTGAGCATGCCGAGGCTCGTGCGTGCCACCCAGCCGATGACGAGCGACACGGCGATCGCGATGATCGCGGCGAGCGCCGTGTGGCCGAGCAGCGCGCCGAACAGGGTCGCGATGAGCACGCCCGCGATGACGCCGAACGTGCGCTCGATGCCCTTGCTCGCGGTCTGGCCGAGGTTCGGGGCAACGACGAGCAGCGCCGCGATCGCCGCAAACACCGGCATCTCAATCTTGAGGCCGTACGTGCACAGGGCCCACGCGAGGGCGATCGCGATGAGCGTCTTCAGCACTTGCAGCCACGGCGGGCGCTTGGCCGCGAGGAAGGTCGAGGTGAAGCGCATGACTGCCAGCCTAGGCCGCGAGGTTGAGGGGAATCGATGCGACCCCGATGCGGTGGCAATGCCGCGTCACGGGCGGCACCGGATGCGCCCTACGCTGGAGCCATGACCGCTTCAGTACCGCAGCTCGTCGCGCTGCTTGACGGCTCCCTCGTCGATGTTGACACTCCCCTGCTGCGCGCCGACGACCTCGGCGTCGTGCGCGGCGACGGCGTCTTCGACGTCGCGTCGTGCCGCAACGGGCGCGTGACCGACCTCGAGGCCCACCTCGAGCGGCTCGCGACGTCGGCGCACATCCTCTCGCTGCCCGAGCCCGACCTCGCCGGCTACGCGCGGGCCGTCGACGCGCTCGTTGACGCCTGGGACTGGGAGGCGCACCCCGAGGCGACCGTGCGCCTCGTCGAGACTCGCGGCCCCGAACACGGCGGCGAGCCGACGTGCTGGGCGATGATGCAGCCCGTGCCCGACTCGGTGCGCCGCGAGCGCGAGGGCGTGCGCGTCGTCGTGCTCGATCGCGGACACGAGGCCGAGGAGACCTCCGAGCTGCCGTGGCTGCTACCAGGCGCGAAGAGCCTGTCGTACGGCATCAACATGGCGGCGAAGCGGTGGGCGAAGGCGCACGGCGCCGACGACGCGATCTTCGTGACGCCCTCGGGGCTGCTGCTCGAGGGGCCGACCTCGGCGCTCGTCGTCGACCTCGACGGGGAGCTCGTCACCCCGCGGCAAGACGGCATTCTGCCCTCGACAACGCTGCGCACCCTCGTGGATGCGGCGCCCGAGGCCGGACTGCAGGTGCGGTTCGCGCACCTGCAGCGCGAGGCGCTCGCGGGCGTGCGCGGCGCGTGGCTGCTCTCGTCGGGGCGCATCCTCGCGCCGATCGTTTCGATCGACGGTGCGGAGCTCCCGATTTCGCCGCTGCACCCGACGCTGCGGAAGCTGCTCGCGGTGCCCGGCGCGTAGGCGCTTGGCCCGGAAACGAGGGCGGGCGGGGTGCACCGTTGGGTGCGCCCCGCCCGCCCTCGTTTGGCTACGCCTGGTGGCCGCGGTTGCGGAGGTAGGCGAGCACGGTCGGGTCGTCGGTCTGCGCGAGCCAGTCGAGCAGCTCGGGCGACGCCGACGGCGCGGTCGCGAGGTACGGCCAGAGCTCGCGGTGCTCCTTCATCGGCTCGAGCTCCTCGGCGGATGCGCTCGGGTCGAGCGCGCGCCGGGCGAGCGCGGGCAGGTCGGGCGCGGCCTGCTGTTCCTGCGGCTCCGCCTCGGCGGGCTGCTCAGGCTGGGCCTGCTCCGACTGGGCCTGGGCAGGCTGGGCCTGGTCGCCGCTGCCGAAGTTCACGGTCGGCTGGTAGCCGTAGCTGTACCCCGAGTCGTACGACGACGAGGACCCTTCCTGCTGTGCATCTGCCTGCTCCGACTGGGCCTGCTCCGCGGCTGCCTCCTCCGACGCGGCCTGCTGAGCCTCGGTCGGCTGCGGCACCTCGGCCGGAGCCTGCGGCTCGGCAGGCTGCTCGTCCGCCGGCGCAACCTCGGCGGCGTCCTGCTGCGCCGAGTCACCGGCACCGAAGTTCACGGTCGGCTGGTAGCCGTAGCTGTAGCCGGAGTCCTCGGCCGGTGCGGGCTCGGCCGGTGCGGCCTCGTCGGTTGCGGCGTCCGCGGTCGAGGCTCCTTCGGTCGCGGTTTCGTCAGTCGACGACGCGGTCTCGGAACCCGTGCTCCAGCCCGGGGTCCAGCCGTTCTCGGTCGACGCTTCCGCTGCCGGCTCAGTCGCCGAGTCGGCCTCCGCGCCGATCGTCGGCTCGGCCGCGACCGTGTCGGCGAGCGCCTGCTCGTCGGCGGCCGGTTCCTCGGGCTCCGTTGCTTCCGCAGCGGGCTGCACGGCCTCGGGCTCGGCGGGCGTCTCTGACGTCGCCGACGAACCCGTGGCGCCGTAGCCGGCCCACGACGGCGCGCCGAAGGCGTGCTGCGTCGGCTGCTCGCTGCGGTCGGTCGCGGCGTCTGCGGCAGACTCATCGGCAGCGGGAGCGTCCGCCTCAGATTCCTGGGCCTCGGTCGGTGCCGATGCCTCGGGCTGCGAGCCGAAGCCCCCGAACGCGGGTGCCGACGGCGGCACGGGCGGCTGGCCGTAGCTCGGCGTTGCCGAGTGCTGCGAGTCGGATTCGGGCACGCCGGCCGACTCGTTCGTCGACTCGACGTCGTCAGTCGAGGCCTGCGCGCTCGACGACGCAGACTCCTGCTGCGTGCCGAACGGCGATGCCTGACCGAATGCGGGCTGGCCGTACTGGCTGGGCTGGCCGTAACCGCCCTGGCTCGGCTGCGAATCCTGCTGGGGCTGCCCGTAGCCGCCCGACTGCTGGCTGCCGAAGCTGCCCTGACCCTGCTGCGAGTCCTGCGGTGCGTATCCGCCGGGCTGGTGCCCCTGCTGACCGTACTGGCCCTGCTGGCCCTGCTGGTTGTCGTTGCCCTGCTGGGTGTTCTGACCAAACTGGCCGAACTGAACCTGCTGGTTGGTCTGGGCCTGCTGACCGTATTGGTTGCTCTGGCCCTGCTGGGCATCCTGGGCACCGGTGTACTGGCCGAAGCTCTGCCGGCCGTAGCCCTGCTGCGCGAAGCCCGACTGCTGCTGGCCATAGCCGCCCTGGCCCTGCTGCTGGCCGTAGTCGGGCTGACCCTGCTGCTGGCCGGGCTGGCCGAACTGACCCTGCGGGCCGGGCTGACCCGCCTGACCGTACTGCCCACCCTGCGGGCCCTGCTGGCCGCCCTGGCCGCCGACCTTGAGTGCGGTGCCGGTCGCGGCGAAGTGCTGCTTGAGGCTCGGGAGGAAGAGCACGGCCGCCGCGAGCACGAGCGGGAGCACCACCGTGAACGCGAGGAAGTACACCGCGGGCAGCACGCTCGCCGAGTTGAGGCGGTCGAGGCGCTGCTCGATGAGGCCGAAGATCATTGCGATCAGGCCGAGCACCGCGATGCCGCCCGTGATGATGAGCAGGAACATCTGCGTCGGTCCCTGCGCCGGGCGCGGTGCCGGCTGTCCGCCGTACTGGGGTTGTCCGCCGAACTGCTGCTGGCCCTGCAGCTGCTGCGGCGCGGAGGCCTTGCCGCGCAACGCGAGGTAGCCGTAGGTGGCCGCACCCGCGATGATGAGCGACAGCACGAGCAAGATCACCGTCATCGTCGTGCGGCCGCCGCTGAGCTCGGCCTCTTCAAACGTCGGGATAAACGCGGTGATAGCGAACAGCACCGCGCCGACCCCGAAGATCGCGATCGCGAGCAGCGAGAGCCCGAGCGCCGAGAACCAGCGGGTGGTCGCGTCGATGCGCTTCGTCGAGCGCTCCGCCTCGGGCGAGAGCGCGGAGATGCCGAGGGGCGCCGCCGCGACGAGCGCGAACGGGAGCGACGAGATCGAGCCCGCCACGATGCCGAAGGTGTTGCTCGTCTCGACGCCGACGAGCGAGAAGCTGAGGCCGATCGTGCCGTCGATGATCCAGGCGAGGAGGGCTGCGAGGCCGATCGCGATGCTCGCGATTCGCGCGGGTTCCGACCCGAGCGCCGACAGCAGCGCGGGCAGCGCCACGAGGCCGATCGCGACGAGGGCGCCGAAGACGAAGCTGAGGATCGCCGGGAGTCCGTTGAACTCGACGTAGCCGCCGACCTGGTCGCTGATCTCGCCGATCGCGAGGAACCCGCCGATGAGCATGGCGAGCGCACCGATGCCGACGACGCCGATGAAGCCAAAGTTCAGGCTGCGACGCGCGACGTCGGCGAGCTTGTTCGGCTGCCCGCTCTCGTTCAGCTCGTAGTCGCGGCTCTGGAGGTTGAACGCGGCGCCGGCGAGCGCCACCGCGGCACCCGCGCCGAGGCCGACGAACGGAATGTCACCGGCGAGCGAGTCGGCCGCCTGGAACGAGAACACGACCTCGAACACGAAATAGACGAGGAATGTCACGACGAGCGGCACCTGCGCGGCCGCGCGAATGAGGTAGACCGTCTTGCGGGGCATACCGAGCACGCCGAACCGCGAGACAACCTGCAGCATGCCACCGAGCGCGGCGACGAGGGCGGTGATGAGCGGCGCAATGACGGTCGCCGTCAGCGCGATCTTGCCGCTGTCGAAGCTAAAGTGCCACACCATCACGAGCGCAAGGAGCGGGAGCACCGCACCCGCGATGTCGCGCACCCAGTCGAGCACCGAGCTCTTCACCGGCTGCGGCTTCGGGCGCGGCGGCTGACCGGGCTGGCCGTACTGCTGCTGGCCAAAGCCCTGCTGTGGCGCGCCCTGCTGACCGTATCCGCCGGGCTGCTGGCCGCCGTAGCCGGGCTGGCCCTGCTGGCCGTAACCCTGCTGCTGACCGAAGCCCTGCTGCTGGCCATAACCCTGCTGCTGGCCGAAGCCCTGCTGACCGAAGCCCTGCTGGCCGTTGCCGCCGGGCTGCTGCGCGTATCCGCCGCCCTGCTGGCTCTGATTCTGCTGGCCGTAGCCCTGCTGCTGGCCGTAGCCCTGTTGCCCGTAGCCCTGCTGGCCGGGCTGCTGCCCGTAGCCCTGCGGCGGGCCATAACCACCCTGCGGCTGGTTCGAGTAGCTGTCGCTCACTGCTGCTCCTTCGCGCGCGGCGTCAGTGGTCACCACGCTTCATGAGATCTGGTGGGTCGCCCCGCAGCCGGCCACGCAAAACGGGCTCGCTGGGAGTTCGTTCGAAGCCTATCGGCCGCCCACGACATTTCTCAGGCCTCAGGCGAAATCGAGTTCGCCGTTGCTCGAATCTCACTCCGGAGTGTGACGCGCGGCGGCGCGACAGCCTCCGATCGGCTGATGTTTCTCACGAGCGGCACGGGATATCGCCGAGTGACCCCGCATGACCCGCGATGTCGTCGAGCCTCCGAGCCCCTGCTACACGGATTCTTCGCCTGCTCAGGCTGCGGGTCTACGCTTCGGTCATGGAGACTATTTCCGTTGCAGAGCTGCACAAACTTGGTGACAACATCACGCTCATCGACGTGCGCGAGCCCGACGAGGTCGCCGAGGTGCGCATTCCGTTCGCGAAGGTGATTCCGCTCAGCGAAATCGCCGACCGAATCGACGAAGTCCCCGCCGAGGGCGCCTACATCATGTGCCATGCGGGCGGACGATCGGCGCGCACCGTCGACTTCCTCGAGCGCTACGGCAAGCAGGCGACGAACGTCGACGGCGGCATCGCGGCGTGGGAGTCCGAGGGCTTCCCCGTCGAGCGCGGCTAACCAGCCTCACCTACCTGTGGACGGCCGGGCGCCGTGTCGCCGGCCGCCCGTAGGCTTGTGCGCATGGCAACGGCACAGCAGGTTCTCGAACGCGTCTGGGGGTACCCGGAGTTCCGGGGCCAGCAGCAAGAGATCATCGACGCGCTCGTCGAGGGACGCGACGCCCTCGTGCTCATGCCGACCGGCGGCGGCAAGTCGCTCTGCTACCAGGTGCCCGCCCTCGTGCGCGAGGGAACCGGCGTCGTCATCTCGCCACTCATCGCGCTCATGCAAGACCAGGTGGATGCGCTCGCGCAGCTCGGCGTGCGCGCCGCATACCTCAATTCGACCCTCGACCCCGACGAGCGGCGCCTCGTCGAGCAGCAGTACGTCGCCGGCGAACTCGACCTCCTCTACCTCGCACCCGAGCGGCTACGCGCGACGATTCCCCTGCTGCAGCGGGGCAAGGTGTCGCTGTTCGCGATCGACGAGGCGCACTGCGTGAGTCAGTGGGGCCACGACTTCCGCCCCGACTACCTCGAGCTGAGCATCCTGCACGAGCAGTGGCCCGACGTGCCGCGAGCCGCGCTCACCGCCACCGCGACCCTCGCGACGCGCGACGAGATCGTCGAGCGGCTGCGGCTCGACGACGCCGCGAAGTTCGTCTCGAGCTTCGACCGCCCGAACATCCAGTACCGCATCGTGCCGAAAGACCGCGCGCGCGACTCGCTCATGAAGTTCATCAAGGCCGAGCATGAGGGCGACGCCGGCATCGTCTACTGCCTCTCACGCAAGTCGGTCGAGCAGACCGCCGAATACCTCAGCGACCGCGGGATTCCCGCCCTCGCCTACCACGCCGGCATGCCCGCGACGACGCGCGCGACGAATCAGGCGCGGTTCCTGCGCGAAGAGGGACTCGTCATGTGCGCGACGATCGCGTTCGGCATGGGCATCGACAAGCCCGACGTGCGGTTCGTCGCGCACCTCGACCTGCCGAAATCGGTCGAGGGCTACTACCAAGAGACCGGCCGCGCGGGCCGCGACGGACTGCCGTCGACCGCGTGGCTCGCGTACGGGCTGCAAGACGTCGTGCAGCAGCGCCGCATGATCGAACAGGGCGAGGGCGACGACTTCTACAAGCGGCAGCAGTCGCTGCACCTCGACGCGATGCTCGCACTCTGTGAGACCGCGGGCTGCCGCCGCCAGATGCTGCTCGACTACTTCGGCGAGACGTCGCAGCCGTGCGGCAACTGCGACAACTGCCTCACCCCGCCCGAGACCTGGGACGGCACCGTCGCCGCGCAGAAACTCCTCTCGACGATCGTGCGCATCGACCGCGCCCAGCGCCGCTCGTTCGGCGCGGGACAGCTCATCGACATCCTGCTCGGCCGCGATACCGACCGCATCGCGCAGAACCGCCACAACGAGCTCACGACCTACGGCATCGGCACCGAGCTCGACGAGCCGGGCTGGCGCTCGGTCGTGCGGCAGCTGCTCGCGATGAACGTGATCCGCGCTACCGGCGACTACGGCGTGCTGCGCATGACCGAGCGCGGCGCCTCGGTACTCGCGGGCGGCGAGCAGGTGCAGCTCCGCACCGATGTGCGCGAGCAGCGCGTGCGCGCCTCGCGGACGTCGAGAGCGTCGCGCGCCGCCGAGCTCGAGTCGATGCAGCCCGACCAGGTCGCCCGCTTCGAGCGACTGCGCGAGTGGCGCCGCGACACGGCGCGCGAGCAGTCGGTGCCCGCCTACGTCGTCTTCAACGACGCCACCCTGCGCGAGCTCGCAATCGAGCGACCCGACACCCTCGGCGCCCTCGCCGGCATCTCGGGCGTCGGCCGCTCGAAGCTCGAGCAGTACGGCGACGAGGTGCTCGAGGTACTTGCGCTGCGGGAGTAGGTCGGGGGCTAGCCGATGAGGGCCCAGGTCTGCGTCGCGAGCACAACCCCGAGAAACACGAGCAGCACGCCCGCCGCGATCGACATCACGCCGCCACGGCGCGACTCCCGAATGCCCGCACGAGGATCGGGCACGCTGTGCGCCGCGCGCTCATGCTCGGGCGCGACATCGGCGTCGAGCCAGCGTGGCGCATCCTCAAATCCCTCGGGCACCTCACCGCTCGCACCCTCGCTCTCGACCGGGCGCGAGTAGCCGGGCTCGTGCTGCCGCATCGCCTCGCGGCGACGCACGAGCCGCGTAACGCCGTACACGATGAGCGCCGCGCCGCCGACCGCGATCGCGATCGACAGCCCGACAACAACGATGCGGAAAGCGAAGAAGAGGGTGAAGGTCATAGATTCCTCGAGCGGACGGTGGTCTTACAGCTGGCTGTCGGGCACTGAGAACGTATCGCAGGCGCCGACGCCCTGTTCGTAGCCAGTGATGAGCCAGGTGGTGCGCTGCTCACTCGTGCCGTGGGTGAAGGCCTCGGGCTGTACCTCCATGCCCTGCTGCTCCATGATGTGGTCGTCACCGATCGACTCGGCCGCACTGATCGTCGTCTCGATCTCGGCGCGCGTCGGCGCCTCAAGCACCTGCTCGCCGTCGGCGTTCGTCGAGTTCGCGGCGTCGCCCATCCAGGCGCCCGCGAGGCAGTCGGCCTGCAGCTCGATGCGCACCTGCCCGCCGTTCGCGCCCGTGTCGCGCTGGCGATCGGGCGTCAGGAACCCGGCAAGGTTCTGCACGTGGTGGCCCCACTCGTGCGCGAGCACGTACATCTCGGCGAGCGAGCCGCCCGACGCGCCGAACTGGTCAACGAGGATGTCGAAGAACGACGTGTCCATGTAAATCTGCTCGTCGGTCGGGCAGTAGAACGGACCGACCGCGTTCGAGGCCGTGCCGCACGCCGACGACGTCTGGCCCTCGTACAGGATCACGGTCGGGTCGCGGTAGTCGGCGATGCCGATCTCGTCGGCGTGCGCCGCCCAGTACGACTCGAGCGACACCGCGGCGCCCTCCATGCGGCAGTCGCGCTGCTCGTTCGCCTCGGCACCGGTGCACGAGATGTCTTCGTCGTTCGCCGACTGCTCCTGGCCCTGGCCCGCGCCAAAGAACTGCGTGAGGTCGACGCCGAAGATCTGCGTCGAGAGCAGGCCGAGCAGCAGCACAACGACGCCACCGCCGCCCGCGACCGCCGCCGTGCCGCCGCGGCGCTTGCGCACGTTGCCCGAGTCAAGCTTCGCATCGTCGTTGAAGGTCATGTCGCTAATCTAACGCGTTGGCCGCCGTCGGACGCCATCGCGCGCGCATCACTGGTCGGTCACTCGTGTGACTTGCTGGAAACCCCAACATGCGGGGCCTTCGGGAGATCGCACCCCCGACTCGCGCAGAAGTTGGGCGGGTGACTTGGGGATTCCATCACCCAAGCCACCCGCCCAGCCTTACGCGAAGTCGCGGGAGCGCCTAGCGGCGCGATCCCCGCTTGAGGCGGTAGATCTCGCGCTCGTCCTGCGGCTCCTCGCCCGACTCGCGAAGCGCGACGTAGTGCGCGTTCGCCTCCTCCTGGCGCTCGAGCTCCTGGCCGTTCGAGATCTTCGCGCGCAGCTGCTCGTTTGAGTAGCCAAACGTGTCGACGAGCTCCTGCGACAGCGGGCGCAGGCGCTGAATCAGGCGGTCGATGTAGCCCGTCACGAGGCGCGCGCGGCGCGTCGTGAGGCGACCGGCGAGCAGGTACCACTGCAGGTCGCGCTCGATGAGCGAGAGCCCGAAGAGGTCGCGCAGCCACGTCATCACGCGGTGGGTCTCCGACCCCGCGTCGAACGTCTCAAGCTTGCGGGTGAAGGCGTCCCACTGCGTCAGCTCGGCGTAGGCGCGCGCCGCGCGGATCAGCTTGTCCTGGTTCGCGTTGAACACGTCGTTCTGCTCGGCCGGTGAGGCCTTCGCGACCTTGCCGAGCTCCATGCCGATCTCGGCGATGACCTCTTCGACGCGGGCCTCGAGCAGCTCGCGCTGGTTCTCGGGCTCGCGCAGCCAACCGACCGAGCGGGCCGAGTTGCCGAGGTCGCCGACCGTGCCGCCGAGGCGGGCGAGTCCGATCTCGCGGAACGCCTTGCCCGCGACCTGGCCGGCGACGATGCGGGCCTGGCCCCGCGCATCCACACCCTTGAACTTCGCGGCGTAGTCGTCGAGCAGGCGCTTGCCGACGAGCTGGTGCAGCACGTTGTTGTCGCCCTCGAAGGTCGTGTAGACGTCGAAGTCGTGGTGCAGGCCGACGATGCGGTTCTCGGCGAGGAAGCCGGCGCCGCCGCAGGCCTCGCGGGCCTCCTGCATCGTGTCCATCGCCTGCCACGTCGACAGCGGCTTCAGCGCGGCGGCGAGGGTCTCGAGGTCGGCGCGACGCTCGGGGGTGTCGCCCGCGCCCGAGAACACGGCGTCGAATTCGCGCAGCAGCTCGTCGTGCGCGAACGTCGCCGCGAACGCCGTCGCGATGCGCGGAATGAGGCGGCGCTGGTGGCGGCCGTAGTCGAGCAGCACGGTCTCGCGGCCCGAGCGCGTGTTGTCGAACTGGCGGCGCTGGTTCGCGTAGGTCACCGCGATCTGCAGCGACGCCTGCTGCGCGACGGCCGCCGAGCCGTCGAGCGAGACGCGACCCTGCACGAGCGTGCCGGTCATGACGAAGAAGCGGCGTCCGGGCGACTCAATCGGCGACGAGTACGTGCCGTCAGGCTCGACGCTGCCGTAGCGGTTGAGCAGGTAGTCGCGCGGAATCCGCACGTTCGTGAAGTGGAGCCGGCCGTTGTCGATGCCGTTCAGGCCGCCCTTCACGCCGTCGTCGTCGCCGCCGACGCCCTCGAGGAAGTTGCCCTCGCCGTCGCGGATCGGCACGTAGAACGCGTGCACGCCGTGGTTGACGCCCTTCGTGATGAGCTGCGCGAAGACGACCGCCGCGACGCCGTCCTTCGCGGCGTTGCCGAGGTAGTCCTTCCACGCGTTGCGGAACGGGGTGTTGATGACCCATTCTTCGGTCGATTCGTCGTAGGTCGCGGTCGTCGCGAGGGCGGCGACGTTCGAGCCGTGGCCCGACTCGGTCATCGCGAACGCGCCCGGGATGCTGAGGTCGATGACGCCCGGCAGCCAGCGCTTGTGGTGCACCTCGGTGCCGAGGTGCATGATCGCCGAGCCGAACAGGCCGTACTGCACGCCCGACTTGATCTGCAGCGACGGGTCGGCGAGCAGCAGCTGCTCGAACACGGCGAGGTTGCCGCCGTGGTTCTCGTGGCCGCCGACGCTCTTCGGGAACGCGAGCTTCGGCGTGCCCACCTCGACGAGCTTGTGCATCTGCTCGAACACGCGCTTGCGGTGCTCGGGCATGTTCAGGCTGTCGTCGCGCCAGAACTCGGGCATCGCCGAGATCTCGCGGCCGCGCTCGCGCAGCTCGGGCCACGTGCCGAGAATCGCGGCGTAGATCGCGTCGCGGTCGATGCCCGAGACGCTCGTGCCGGTTTCGAGGTCGTGGTCGTCGTCGTGGTCGGCACCGTTGTCGGTGCGGGGCTCAGTCGTGATGTCAGTCATTGGTCACCTTTCCTGATCCGCTCGCGGCGGGGTCTGCTGCGGGTCGCAGTGGCCCAAAGCAGAGGGGCGGAGTTGCGGGAGCGGCGCGGCGAGGATGCGGGCCTCGGCGCACGCGTGACTCAACGCTAAGTCAGCCCCACGCAGGCGGGTACGGGGATGCGCGGGCGCAACAATCGCGCCCGTTGCGCCGCTCGCGTGGTTGGCACGACCCTACAAACTGCGCGGCGGATCCTGGGAAGGTGTCGACAAGTCTCGGCGTACTGTCTCCCTACCCTCGCCCTCGCTGCCCACGCCCGCCTGCCCTCGCACGCGCTGCCCTCGCGCGTCCGCGTATCCGCGTGCCCCGCACCTGACGTGCCCGACGAGACCTGACTACTCGGACGAGACCTGACGGCATGCCATCAGGTCTCGTCGGGCTCGTCAGGTCTCGTCGGGATGATCAGGGGTGGATGTGCGGGGCGGGGGGGGAGAGAGCGAGCTAGCGAGCGAGGAAGAGGAGGAAGAGGAGGAGGAGAGCGTCAGGGGCGCACGCTCGGGGTTATCCACAGGCCGAGGGTGAAGCTCGGTTCTCCACAGGATCTAGCGGACCACCGACAGTCGCGAGCCAGATGGGCTGGAATCTGCGCATGATGATCTACGAGACCGGCGAAACGGCGGCGCCGCTCGACGCGAGCGCGCGCCAGTCGC
Source organism: [Zimmermannella] faecalis ATCC 13722 (assembly GCF_000381765.1). Classification (GTDB taxonomy): domain Bacteria; phylum Actinomycetota; class Actinomycetes; order Actinomycetales; family Microbacteriaceae; genus Gulosibacter; species Gulosibacter faecalis. The sequence continues at coordinate 52,891 of NZ_KB907075.1, forward strand.
TGCGACTCGCGCGGGCGAGCGAGTTTCTCCAGGTATACCCGGGCTACTACGTGCAGGCGGCCGATCCGCGGCCCTCCGCCGAACTGCTTCACGCGGCGCGCACGCTCGCGGCCGCGCGCGAGAACCACCAGGGCGTCGTGTCAGGCATCAGCGCGGCGGTGCTCCACGGGTTGCCGCTGACGCGCAAACGCCTGGGAACGAAGGTGCAGTTCACGCGACCGTGGTTCGGTCGCGCAAACGAGTGGGTGCGCACGAGCGAGGCGCGGCTCGACGAGACCGAGGCCGAGTTTCGAGCCGGGGCGCGTGTGACCACGCTGCGTCGCACCGTGCGCGACCTCGCAGTCGTACTGCCCGCCGACGAACTCCTCGCGGTAGCCGACGTTGCGCTGCAGTGGGGCGCCGACTTGCGCGACCTCGCCGTTCCGGGCGCACCGCACGCACGCAAGCTGCGGTGGGTCTGCGAACACGCGGATGCGCGCAGCGAAAGCATCGGCGAGTCGCGCAGCCGCGCACTCCTGCTCGAACGCGGCTTCGCGTGGGACACGCTGCAGCCGAACGTCCTTGACGCGCACGGCAGGTGGCTAGCCCGGGCCGACTTCGGGCTCGCGTGCGGACTGCTCGGCGAGTTCGACGGTCGATCGAAATATGGTCGGCTCCTGCGCCCCGGGCAAGACTCGTCGGGCGCGATCATGCGTGAGAAGAACCGCGAGAATTCCCTACGCGATGCGGGCTGGGAGATCGTGCGGTGGGGCTGGGACGACCTGAGCCGGCCAGAAGTAATCGTCACGCGTATCCGTGCTGCGCTCGACCGCCTCAGCAAGACGCCGCCTCGTGGATCACTTGCCGTTGCTAGGTCAAACGTGCTCGATCGGCCCGACTGGTCGCAAAAGCTCACGTTCACGAGGTCGCTGCCCCCGCGCCCTGAGCCCGCCCGCGCATCCGTGCGCACCGCACCTGACAAGCCCGACGCGACCTGATCGCTCGGACGAGACCTGACGGCATGCCATCAGGTCTCGTCGGGCTCGTCAGGTCTCGTCGGGGTGATTAGGTGTGGGATGGGCGGGGCGGGATGGGATGGGTAGGGCGGGGCGGGGGGGGCCGGGGCGCTACTGGGACTTCAGGGCCTCGGAGAGCTTCACCTTGCCGCCGGTGCGCAGCACCGAGTTGCGGTAGATGCGCCCCGCGAGCCAGATGACGCCGACCACGAACGCGACCATGACGGCGGTCGCGGCCACCGGCTCCCACCACGCGGCGTTGCCCTGCAGCAGCCGCAGCGGCATCGCGACCGGCGACGAGAACGGGATGTACGAGAGCCACCACATGAAGGTGTCGTTCTGGAACCCGAGCATCGGGCCGATGTACGGAATCATCAGCAGGTACGTGAGCGGCGCGGTGGCACTCGCGACGTCCTCCGGCCGCGACACGGTCGCCGACAGCGCGGCGTACATGCTCGCGTAGAACATAAACCCGAGCAGCGTGAGCACGCCGAACCAGATGAGCGCCACCCCGATGTCGGGGATCTCGGCGAGGTTGCCGGTGATCGAGAGGCAGATGAGTGCGACCGCAACGATGAGCACGACCTGCGTGATCGCCATGACGGTGCCGCCGACGATCTTGCCGGCGAGGATCGTGCTCGGCCGCACGGTCGACACGAGCAGCTCGACGATGCGCGACGCCTTCTCTTCAACAATCGACTGCGACAGTCGCTGCGCGTACAGCATGATCGACAGGAAGAACACGAGCCCGAACGCGAGCGCGACAAACATCATGAGGAACTGCGGGATGCCCTCATCACTCACCTCGAGCGAGGCGGTGACCGGGTAGAGCGTGAGCCCCTGCGAGAGCGACTCGGGCACGCCGTCGAGGCCGATGAGCACGTAGCCGGGCGCCTGCGCGATCGACTCGGCGTCGTACGGCGTGCCGTCGTCGGCGAACAGCTCGATGCCCGCGGCGTCGGCACCGGTCGTGATCAGCGCGTCGAGGTCGCCCGACTCGACGTCGGCGACGGCCTCATCGATCGAGGCGTACTCGACGATCGCGCCGTCGACGAGCCCCGGTGGGAGCTGCTCCGAGTCGATGGTCGTGCCAATGGTCTGGTCTTCGCTGCCGCCGCTCGTGAGCCCCGACATGAAGTCGCCGAAGTAGCGGCCGCCCAAGATCGCGAGCGCGACGAAGGCGACCACCGAGATGAAGCTCCACACCATCGCTTTCGAGCGCAGGGCGGTGCCGATCTCGCGCTTCGCGATGAGGCGCACGCCCTCGGCGGTCGTGATGCGCCGGGCCACCGAACCATCGGCAGGGGTGGATGTGGTCTGCTGCGTCATTAGCGCACCTCCCGGAAGATCTGTGCGAGCGGCGTGAGCTCACGGTTGAAGCGGCGCACGGGCCCGCGGGCAACGGCCTCGCGGAGGAGTTCCTGCGCGCGCTGCTCGGCCGCGGCGTCGTCGGCGGCCGAGATGCGCACGACGGTGCCGGCCGCATCCCGGTCGACCACCTCGACGTCGGGCTGTTCGCCGAGCCACTGCGTGTCGTCGGCGTCGAGCCGGTACATGCCGCGCGAGTGCTGCTCCTGCAGCGCCTGCCGCGAGCCGGTCGCGCGAATCTCGCCCTGCGAAATGATGACGAGTTCGTCGCTGAGCCGCTCGACGACGTCGAGCTGGTGCGACGAGAACAGCACCGGCACGCCGCGGGCCGCCTCTTCTTGCAGCGCGGCGAGCACGACGTCGACCGCGACGGGGTCGAGGCCCGAGAACGGCTCGTCGAGCATGAGGAAGTCGGGGCGGTGCACGAGCGCCGTGCAGATCTGCGCCCGCTGCTGGTTACCGAGCGAAAGCGACTCGACGTTGTCGTTCGCGCGCTCACCGAGCTCGAGCCGCTCGAGCAGGTCGGTCGCGCGGCGGGTCGCGACGTCGCGGCGCACGCCGTGCAGTTCGGCGAAGAAGACGATCTGCTCGAGCACCTTCATCTTCGGGTAAAGGCCGCGCTCCTCGGGCATGTACCCGAACAGGGCCCGATCGGCGTCGGTGATCGGCTTGCCGTCGAGCAGCACCTGGCCGGCGCGGGGCCGCACGAGCCCAAGAATCGTGCGCATCGTCGTGGTCTTGCCCGCACCGTTCGCGCCGACGAAGCCCGTGAGGTGGCCTCCCGACACCGTGAACGACACATCCTTGAGCACCTGCCGTTCGCCATACCAGTGGCTCACATTTTGGACTTCGAGCAGCATGATCCCCCAGGTGTTTCGAACGGCAACATCTGCCTAGCAACGTACCGGCGGTCAGTGTCGAATCACTGAGAATCGCGGGGATGCGCGTGGTACGGGAGCGGAACTTTCGCCGCGTATCCGCTGGCCCAGTCAGCCCGCCGCCAGCCGGCAGGCCCGCTACCGCGCCGCGGGCGCCGCGTCGGGCCGCACCGCCGCGCGCACCGCGAGCACGATGTCTTCGGGCGTCGAGAACTTCGAGATCACGCCGACGACGCCGCGTCGGGTCGCGACCTCGACGACCTCGTCGTCGCGCTTGCCCGTGAGCAGCAGCACGCGCGGGCGCGCACCCTCGACGTGCAGGAGCCGCTCGAGCGCGTCCACGACCGTCGTGCCGTCGTCGAACTTCGCGGCGACGCAGAGCAGCTCGGGGTGCTCGGCGTTCACGAGCGGCACCATCGCGTCGACGCTGTCAGCCGTGCCGACGACCGAGAAGTCGGGATGCGCGCCAAGAATCAGCGAGAACCCCTCCCGCACCAGCAGGTGGGGTTCAACGATCACGACCGACGTTGGCGCCACGTCTACCTCCAAGCCCTGACTGGCGCGAGTGCTCCCTCGCATGCGGCAACCGTAGCCACGCTTGGTAACCAGCACCTGGAGTTCGGGCAAATTTCCGTGGTGTGTTCTTTTGAATTTGTCCGTTCTGAGATCGGCGCGCGCCGTAGACTCGTGGGGAGGTCTCCATGAACAACATCAGTACGCGTCTGCTCATGACGTGCGCGGCAATCGCGGTCGCCGGCGGCGTGCTCTTCACCGCACACGCCTGGCTCGGTCTCGTGACCGTGAACACGGTGCCGTTCGTGTACGGCCTCACGATGGGCCTCTACTTCTTGCCCGGCGCGACGGCGCAGGCGCTGTTCCACCGGCCCGGCGTCGGCCTGCTCACGACCGCACTGTCGGGGCTCATCGCGAGCCCGTTCCAGCCCATCTTCTTCATGGCGTTCCTCACGAGCCTCATGATCGGCGTCGTGCAGGAGCTCCCCTTCGCGATCGCGCGCTACCGGGTGTGGGCGCGCTGGCTGTTCCTCGTGAGCGGTCTGCTCTGCGCGGGCATCACGGCCGGTGCCGCGTTCGGCATTCTCGGCGGCGAGGACTACACGCCGGTCGGCAGCATCCTCATTGTCGGCTGCTTCCTCGTGTCGCCCATCATCTTCACGATGGTCGGGGTGTGGCTCGCGGGGGCCCTCGACCGCGCCGGCGTCGCCCGCGGGCTGCAGCGCGACGAACGCCGCGGCCGGGAGCGCCCGAGCGCGTCGTGAGCATCCCCCTGCTGCGCTGCGATCGGCTCGCCGTCACGCACCGCGATGCCGCGCGCCCGACGCCCGTCGACGTGTCGTTCGAGGTCGCGGCGGGCGAGGTGCTGCTCGTGCTCGGGCCGTCGGGCAGCGGCAAGTCGACGCTCGCGCTCGCGCTGAACGGGCTCGTGCCGAAGAGCGTGTGGGCCGAGGTCGACGGCCGGGTCGAGCTCGGCGGCGACGCGCTCGACGACCTGCGGCTCGCCGAGGCGAGCGCCCGCGTCGCGACCGTGTTTCAAGACGCCGACGCGCAGATCATCGCCGGCACGGTCACCGACGAGGTCGCGTTCGGGCCCGAGAATCTCTGCGTTCCGGCGGCCGAGGTGGATGCGCGGGTCGAGCGGGCGCTGCGGGCGGTCGGCCTCTGGAATCGTCGCGACGACGCCCCCGAGCACCTCTCGGGCGGGGAGCGGCAGCGGCTCGCGATCGCGGCGGCGGTCGCGCAGGAGGCGCCCTGCCTCGTGCTCGACGAGCCGACCGCGAACCTCGACGTGCGCTCGACCGCCGAGGTGTACGACGTGCTCGACGGCATCCGTGCCCGCGGTGACATCGGCATCGTGCTCATCGAGCACAACCTCGACCAGGCGCTGCGCATCGCGACGCGCGTGCTCGTGCTCGACCATGACGGCCGGCCCGCGATGACGGGCACGCCCCGCGAGGTGCTCGTCGACGGGGCCGCGACGCTCGCCCGGCTCGGCGTGTGGCTGCCGGTCGCGACGCAGCTCGGGCTGCGGCTGCGCGGCGCCGGGATGCGGCTGCCGCGGCTGCCGCTCACCGTCGCGGAGCTGCGCGGGATGCTCGAGGCGGGGTTGGGGCGCGAAGCTTCGGACCAGCCTGGCGCTGAGCCCGCGCCGGTCGCCGTGACGGAGTTCGCTCGCCCAGCTGCCCGCACCGACGCCGCCACCCCCGAGGCCCTCGGTGCCCGCGGCCTCACGGTGCGCGCGGGCGGCCGCGAGGTGCTCCGCGACGTGACGCTCTCGGTGCCGCGGGGCTCGTTCGCCGCGCTCGTCGGGCCGAACGGCGCCGGCAAGTCGACGCTGCTCCACGCCCTCACGGGCATCACTCCCCCGCCGCCCGGCGAGGTCTTCGTTGACGGCAAAGACGCCGCGCGCCTCCCCGAGCGGGCGCTGCGCGATCGCGTCGGCATCGTGTTCCAGAACCCCGAACAGCAGTTCCTCACCGGCCGTGTGCGCGACGAGCTCGCCCTCGAGCTGCGCAGCCGCGGGCTCGACGCCGACGAGATCGACGCCCGCGTCGCCGCGTCGCTCGAACGCTTCGATCTCGCGGCGCACGCCGAACAGCATCCGTTCGTGCTGTCGGGCGGGCAGAAGCGCCGGCTCTCGGTCGCGACCGCGCTCGTGTCGGGCGCGCGGACGCTCGTGCTCGACGAGCCGACGTTCGGGCAGGACGAGGCGCGGGCCGCCGAGCTCGTCGCGATGCTGCGCGAGCTCGTTGACGGCGGCACGACCGTGCTCATCGCGACGCACGACCTGCAGCTCGCGGCCGAGGAGGCCGACCGGATGCTCGTGCTCGCCGACGGCGCGCTCGTCGCCGCGGGCCCGACGCACGAGGTGCTCGCGGGCGACAGCCTCGAGCGGGTCGGGCTCGGCCTGCCGCCGGTCGCGGCCGCGTTCCGGGGGCTGCCCGAGCCGCTCGGCGGCATCATGCGGCTGCGGGAGCTCCCCACGACGATTGCGACGGCGCCGTGAGCCCGCGCACGCAGCCGACGGCCGAGGCAACCGCGTCGGTCTCCACTCAGGCCCAAGACGCCGCGAGTGCCCGCGAGCGCGAGCTCGCCCGCATCGACGCGCGCTTCGACCGCGCGACCCTCGAGGAGTCGCGACGCCTCGGGCTGCCGCTGCTGCACCGCATCCACCCGCTCGTGAAGCTCGTGGTGACGCTCGTGCCGATGATCGCGCTGTTCACGGTCGGCGGCTGGCGCGTGCCGGCGCTCGTCGCCGCCGTCGCGCTCGTGCTGCTCGTCGCCGGCACCCGCCTGCGCTGGCGCACCCGCGTCGCCCTGCTCGTCGGCGTGCCCGTGCTCGCGCTCGTGCTCTCGGTGACGCTCGGCGTCTGGGTCAATCCCGTGCTCGGCGAGGGCACGCCCGTGCTGTTCGCGATCGGTGCGTGGGAGTTCACGCTCGGCACGTGGGAACACGGGCTCGCGAACTCGCTGCGGCTCATCGCGCTGTTCGCCCTCGCGATGCTGAGCGGCGCATCGACCTCGGGCGCCGACTTCGTGCGCGCGCTCGTGCAGCACCTGCGCGTGCCGTACCGGTTCGGCTACGCGGGCATCGCGGCGTTCCGGTTCGTGCCGCGATTCCGCCACGAGCTCGAGAACATTCGCCGCGCGCACCGGGCCCGCGGCATGGCGTTCGGGCACGGACCGGGCGGCTGGCTGCGGCGGCACCGCGCCTCGCTCGTGCCGCTGCTCGCGGGCTCGATGCGGCACGCCGACCGCGTCGCCCTCGCAATGGATGCGCGCGGCTTCGGCTACGCCGCGACCCGCACCGAACGGCACCCGCTGCGCTTCATCGCCCTCGACTGGGTGTTCCTCGCCGCGGGGCTCGTCGCGTTCGCAGCGTGCTTCGTCGGTGGGGTGCTGCTCGGAGGTTAGCTGTCCGCCTGGGTCTCCGGGGCCGCGGTCTCCGGGGCCCCGCTCGCCGCGAACTCGGCAAGCTCCGGCCCGCCCGGCGTGGCCGCGACCACCGGGGCATCGAGCCCGACCTCGGCGAGCAGCCCGCGCATCCGGTCACGGTGCGAGGGCGTCACGAGGGTGACGACCGTGCCGCGCGCATCCGCCCGGCCCGTGCGGCCCGCGCGGTGCACGTACGTCTTCGGCCCGGTCGGCGGGTCGAACTGCACGACGAGGTCGATGTCATCGACGTGGATTCCGCGCGCCGCGACGTCGGTCGCAATGAGCACGTCGACCTTGCCCGCCTGGAACTTGCGGAGGTTCGCGGTGCGCGCCTCCTGCGACAGGTCGCCGTGCAGCGCGAGCGACGCAACCCCGTGCTCGGCGAACGCGTCGACGAGCCGGTCGGCGCCGAGCTTCGTGCGCACGAACACGAGCACGCGCCCGCCCGCGCCCGCGAGCTCGGCCGCGACCGCGTCCTTGTCATCACGACGCACGGCGAGGATGCGGTGGTCGATCGCCGCGCGGTCGTCGGCGACCTCGTAGACGGCCGGGTCGGGCAGGTAGCGCTCGACCAGGCCACGAACCTGGCTGTCGAGTGTCGCCGAGAAGAGCATCCGCTGCCCCGAGGGGCGCGTGCGGAACAGGATGCTGTTCACCTGCTCGATGAAGCCCATGTCGCTCATGATGTCGGCCTCGTCGAGCACCGTGATGACGATCTGGCTGAGGTCGAGCGCGCCGCGGTCGGCGAGGTCGTTCAGGCGGCCGGGCGTGCCGATGACGATGTCGACGCCGCGCTTCAGGCCCGCACGCTGCGCCGAGGCCGGCACGCCGCCGTAGAGCTGCGTCGTGAACAGGCCGATCGCGCGGGCGAGCGGCTGGATCGTGCGGTCGATCTGCAGCGCGAGCTCGCGGGTCGGCGCAATCACGAGTGCCTGCGGGGCGCGGCCCTCGGCGCGGCCGCGGTTGCCGCGCAGCAGGTAGAGGCGCTCGACGAGGGCCGCGCCGAACGCGATCGTCTTGCCCGAACCCGTGCGGCCGCGGCCGAGCACATTGCGGCCCGCGAGCGAGTCGGGAATCGTCGCGACCTGCAGCGGATACGGCGTCTCAGCCCCCTGCTTCGCGAGCTCGCGGATGATGCGCGGGCCGAGCCCCAGGTCGGCGAACGTGATGCCCTCGGCCTCGGCCGCCGTGATCGCGCGGGCCTCGAGGGGCGGATACACGCGGTCGCTCTCGAGGCGCGGCGCGCGGCGGTCGGGGGTGTGGTTGGTGTCGGTGTGCTGCGTGTTGCCGCGCTTGGTGTCGGTGGCGCGGGCGTTTCGGGTGTCGCTGTTCCGGGCGTTGGTGCGCTTGGCGTCGCCGCGCTTCGCTGCGGCGCCGCGGGGCTCGGGCGGGGTCGCCTTCGGGCGCGCCGACGGTTCGGGACGGCCACCCTTGCCGGCGCCGCCCTTGCCGGTGCTGCCCTTCGCAGCACCGCCCTTCGCTGCGCCGAACTTGGAGGCGGCGAACTTGCCGCCCTTCTTCTTGCGCGGCTCGTAGTTCGAGGGGGCCTTGTAGCCTCGGGCCATTCGGCACCTCCTGGTTGCTCGACTTCTAGGGTAGCGACCGCACGCCGCGCCGCCCGCGAGCGCCATGGGCGGGCGCGGGCAGCGCTCCGCTACGCGAGCCCGGCTTCGCGCAACCGGGCCTCGTTGCGTTCGGCGCGGCGGCGGGCGCGGCGCTCGCGGCGGCCCTCGACGAGCACATAGAGCGCGGGCAGCACGACGAGGGTGAGCAGAGTCGACGAGAAGAGCCCGCCGATCACGACGACCGCCATCGGCTGCGAGATGAACCCGCCGTGTCCGGTGATGCCGAGCGCCATGGGCGTGAGCGCGAGGATCGTCGCGAGCGCGGTCATGACGATCGGCCGCACACGTCGCGTCGAGCCCGCGAACGTCGCGGTAGGCACGTCGTCGCCGCGGCGCCGGTACTGGTTCACGAGGTCGACGAGCACGATCGCGTTCGTCACGACGATGCCGATGAGCATGAGCACGCCGATGAGCGACGCGACGCCGAGCGGGATCCCGGTGCCGACCTGCAGCGCGATCGCACCCGTCGCGGCGAACGGCACCGACACGAGCAGCAGCAGCGGCTGCAGCAGGCTCTTCAGCGTCGCGACCATGACGATGTACACGACGAGAATCGCGGCGAGTAGCGCGAGTCCGAGCTGCTCGAACGCCTCCTGCTGGTCGGCTGCCGAGCCGCTGAGCTCAACCGTCGCGCCGCCCGGCAGCTCGACACCGTCGAGCGCCTCGGTGATGTCGCCGCTGAGCCCGCCGAGGTCGTCGTTGTCGCTCACGATCGTGAGTTCGGTGTACGGCGTGCCCGAGGTTGAGGTGATCGCGGCCGGACCGTCAACGACCTCGACGTCGGCGAGGTCGCTCAGCGGCACAGTGCCGGCGCCGACGGGAATCGGCAGCTCGCGCAGCTCGTCGACCGAGGTGGGTGCCTCGCCCGACCCGACGAAGTAGAGCTGCAGCGACGTGCCGTCGATCATGATCGACCCGACCGGCACCGGCTGCAGCGCCTGCGCGACCTGCCCGCCGATCGCAACCTCGTTGAGGCCGTACTTCGCGGCCTCGGTCGCGTCGATGTTCAGCTCGACGAACGGGCGCGTCTCATCGACGCTGCTCGTCACCTGCTGCACGCCCTCGACGCCCTCGAGCGCGGGCACGACGGCATCGGATGCGTCGGTCAGCGTCTCGGCGTCGGGCGCGGCGACGCGCACGGTCACGTCGGTCGAGAACCCGGCCGACGCGCCGATCTCGATCTCGCCGACGTCGTCGCGCTGCTCGAATTCGTCGCGCAGCTGCTGCTGAATCGCGTCGGCGTCGGCGTTCTCGTCGGTCGTGATCGACCACGTGATCGTGTTCGATCCGCCGAGGAACAGCGACTCGAGGCCACCGCCGCCGTAGTTCACCTGCACGATCTCGATGCCGTCGGTGCCCTCAAGCACCTGCTCGACGCGCTCGGCGTGCTCGGTCTTCGACTCGAGGGAGGCGTTCGGCGCGACTTCCTGCGTCATCGCGAACGTGTTCTGCCCGGCCGAGCCGAGGAAGTTCGTCTTCATGAGCGGCACGAGCGCGACCGTGCCGATGAGCACGACCACGGCGCCGACGAGCACCCAGGCCGGGCGGCGGATGATGCCGCGCAGCAGCGGCTCGTACGCCTTCTGCAGCCAGTTGCGGGGTTCCTCGGCCTCGGGGGCGTCGGGTTCGGAGGCAGAGTCGGATGCGGCGCTCGCGTCGTCGGCGACGAGCAGCGCCCGCTTCGCCTCGGCCTCGGCGGCGGCCGACTCGGGCGTGATGATCGCGTGCTTGCCGGTCGCGGGCGACGCGTCGGCGGAGGCGTCCGCCGGAGCGTCCGAAGGGACCTCCGCCACCGCATCCTCACGCACCGCATCCGCCTTCTTCGCCGCCCGCACGCGGGCACCACCGAGGAACCAGTACGCGAGCACCGGGACGATCGTGAGCGAGACGAACAGCGAGGCGAGGAGAGCGACGGCGCTCGTGAGTCCGAACGGCCGGAACAGCTCGCCGGTGACGTCGCCGACGAAGATGACGGGCAGGAACACCGCGACCGTCACGAGGGTCGACGCGGTGATCGCCATGCCGACCTCGCGCACGGCCTCGACGATGATGCGCGCCCGCTCGCCGCCGCGCAGCGACGCCGACGGGTGCATCGTGAGGTGCCGTCGGATGTTCTCGACGACGACGATCGAGTCGTCGACGACGCGGCCGATCGCGATCGTGAGCGCGCCGAGCGTGAGCACGTTGAGCGAGTAGTCGAGGAACGTGAGCGCGATGAACGTCACGAGCAGCGAGGTCGGAATCGAGATCGCCGTGATGAGCGTCGCGCGCACCGAGAAGAGGAAGAAGAAGATGACGAGCACCGCGAACGCAAGCCCGAGGAGGCCCTCGGTGATGAGCGTGTCGATCGACTGCTGAATAAAGGGCGCCTGATCGAGCGTGACGGTGACGTCGACGTCGTCGCCGAGCGCGGCCTCGATCGCGGGCAGCGCCTCGGCGACCGCCTGCGACACCTCGACCGTGTTCGCCGAGGGGCGCTTCGTCACCGAGACGGTGAGCGCGTCTTCGCCGTTCACGCGCGAGATCGAGGTGACCGGCGCCGACTCCTGCGTGACCTCGGCGACGTCGCCAAGCGTCACGGGCTCCGCCGGCGCGGCCGGCGCCGCGGGATCGGGCTGCGTGCCGTCACTGTCGCTCGACACCGGCATCGGGGTCTCGCGCAGGTCGTCGACCGAGCCGAGCAGGTCGCCCGCCTGCACCGTGAGCGTCTCGTCGCCCTCGGTGAGCGTGCCGGCCGGCACGAGCACGCCGGCGTCGTCGAGCGTGTCGGTGATGTCCTGCGGCGTCAGGCCGTTCGCGGCGAGCGCCTCGAGGTCGGGCGCGATCGTGATGCGCTGCGGCCGGTCGCCCGAGAGGTCGGCGGCGCGCACGCCGTCGAGCCCGCGCAGGTCGGGCACCGCGAGCTGCTCGACGCGGTCGGCGAGGTCGGCCGGGCCGCCGCCAGTAAACGCGAGCTGCACGACGGGCAGATCGTCGATCGACCCCGAGAGCACGTTCCATTCGGCGTCATCGGGCAGCTGCGCGTCGATGCGGTTCAGCGCCTGCTGAATGCGCTGCTCGGCGTAGACGATGTCAGTGCCAAACTCGAAGCTCGCCGAGACGACCGACTGCCCGTCGGTCGACGTCGTCGAGGTGGTTTCGAGCCCCTGCAGCCCCTGCAGCGCCGACTCGACCGGCTGCGAGACGTCTTCGTCGACGACCTCGGGCGACGCGCCCTGGTAGGTCGTGATGATCGACACCTGCGGCAGCGAGATCGACGGGATCAGCTCCTGCTTCAGGTTCGTCATGAGCAGCGCCCCGAAGAAGGCGATCGAGATGGTGATGAGCGCGATGAGCGCGCGGTTGGCGAGGCTGAGTTTGGCGAGACCGTGCACCCGTTCAGTTTTCCACAGCGACGGGGTGCCCACGCGCACGTTCAGGTTCGGGCCAATTCGGGCGACAAGGGCGGATACGCGGCGCGGGCCGCGGGGTCGACTCGCGCCCAGGCGCGGGCGACACAATTGCCGGGTGCACGATTCCTATCGCTTCGACATCCTTCCGCTCGACACCCCCGACGACGACCCGCGGTGGCGCGAGTACCTCGAGGTGTTTCAGCTCACGCTGCTGAGTGCCCCGTCGACGGATGCGCAGGTCGCGGCGTTCCGCGACAATCGGCGTGCCGACGGCGCGCGCCTCGCGATGGTGACGGCGTCGACGCCGTCCGGCGACGCGATCGCGGGCGGGTTCTCGGCGTTCTCGGGCCACTACAACGCGGGCGCCGAGGACGCGGCGACGCTCGTCATCAACACGATCGGCGTCAACCCGGCGCACCGGCGCCGCGGCGTGCTGCGGGAGCTCATGACGCGCGAGCTCGCCTCGGCGAAGGCCGCGGGCATCCCGTTCGCGACGCTGAGCGCGAGCGAGGCGACGATCTACGGCCGATTCGGGTTCGCGCCGGTCGCCCACGGTGCCGAGGCGAAAATCGACGTCGCGAAGTTCCGGCTGCGCGACGAGGCGCCGGTCGCTGCGGGCCGCGTCGAGTGGATCGCGCCGTCGTTCCTCGAGCCGCACTATTGGCGCGTCGTGCGAGCGTTCCACGCGGCAAACGTCGGGTCGGTGCTGCCGTATCACCGCACGTTCCTCGGCGACACGGGGCAGTGGGATTCCGAGGCCGAGGGCCCCTCGAAGAAGCTGCGCGCGATCGCACACTTCGACGAGTCGGGCACGGTCGACGGCTTCGCGCTGTTCGAGCACCGGGGCTGGGATCACCCGCGCAAGGTGCACGTGCAGAAGGTCGTCGGCGCGAACTTCGGCGTCGAGCTCGCGCTCTGGCAGGCCCTCGCGAGCATGGACCTCATCGAGCGCCTCGACTACTACGTCACCGCATCCGACCCGCTGCTGCCAGCGCTCGTCGACGAGCGGGCCGTGCGCATCGACGACGTGGGCGACCTGCACTGGCTGCGCATTCTCGACGTGCCCCGCGCGGTCGCGGCGCGCTCGTTCGACACCGACGGCGAGGTGACGGTGCGAATCACCGACTCGCTCGGCCACGCCGACGGCACCTGGCACATCGCGGCGCGCGACAGCCGCGGCAGCGCCGAGGCGACGGATGCGGCGCCGCAGGTAACGCTCGACGTCGCGGAGCTCGCTCGCGTCTGGGAGTCCGACACGACCGCGACCGCGCTCGCGCAGGCGGGCCGCGTGACGGGCGAGCCGCGCGACGTCGCGGCGTTCGACCGGCTGTTCCACCGGTTCGCGCCGATGCGCAATACGACCGGGTACTAACCGCACCAATTGCAACTACACCCGCAGCAGCGCGGCCGAGCGGCCGCAGGGAGGGAGCCGACATGGCCACCGAGACCTGGCGAGTGAACGCGCCGAAGACGATCGACCTCGGGCTCGTGCGCCGGGCGCGCGTGAGCCTCATGGGCGGCAGCGTCAGCGTCGTCGCGCACGACGACCCGACCGCGCGCGTCGAGGTCGAGGGCCTCACGGGCCGCGACCTCAAGGTGTCACTCGAGGGCGACGAGCTGCGCATCGACCATCCGCAGCTCGACTGGCAGCAGCCCCGTGAGTCGATGCGCACGCTCGTCGACCCGCCCGAGGCGCACGTCGCGGTGCTCGTGCCGCGCCGCTGCGACGTCACCGTGAAGACGACCTCGGCCGAGGTGCTCGTGCGCGGCGTCGCGGGCGATGTGAGCCTCGCGACGGTGAGCGGCGAGCAGTTCGCCGACGCGACCGAGGGCGCGCTCTCGCTCAGCTCGGTCTCGGGCGACGTGAGTGCGCGCGATCACCGCGGGCGCCTCGACGTGAAGACGACGACCGGCGACATCACGGTCGCCGCGCCCTTCGACGAGTACTCGGGCAACACGGTGTCGGGCACCGCCGTCGTCGACTCGCAGCGCCCCGACGCCCGCTCGCTCGCGCACAGCAGCGTCACGGGCCAGCTCACCGTGCGCCTCGCCGAGGGCACGAACCCGAGCTACAACATCCAGACCGTCACGGCCCGCGCGCACCTCGGCGACGACTGGGTCGACCCGCTGCACGGCCGCCGCCACCGCGAGCCCGCGCAGGGCGACGGGCCCGTGCTCGAGCTGCGGCTCAACTCGGTCGGCGGCACGATCAGCGTCGTCGGCGCCGACCTGCCGAGCGACTCGGCGGCACCCAACGGCACGGATGGGCCAGCAGAGACGGATGGGCCAGCCGAGGATGCGCCCGGCACCACCTCGGCCGCGTGGCGGGTCAGCGACTCGCCCGTCGACTTCTCGCACGCGCCGCGCGTGCGCCGGGTCGGCGAGCCGGCGGCCGATGCCGATGGGGAGCCGGACGCAACCGCGGGCGCCGAACCCGCCGACGACCAGGACGGCACCCACGGGGGCAGCACCGACGAGAACGGCCCTGACCTCACCGGATTCCGCACCGCCCGAGGGGAGCACGACGCATGACCGGCATTCTTCGCGACGACGAACTGCGCCTCGTCGTGCTCGCCCTGCTCGGCGAGCGGCCGCGCGAGTTCACGCAGGTGCGCGACGCGCTCCGCGAGCGGCTCGGTGCCGGCTCCGAAGAGGGGCCAGGCTACGAGGTCGCGGGATCCGCGCTCTCGCGGCTGCTCCACGACCTCGTCGCGGGCGGCGCCGTCGCCCGCACGACGGGCGCGACGGCCCTCTACTCGACGACGTCGGTGGGCGACGCCGAGGTTGCGCGGCGATCGGCCGAGGTCGCGGCGCTCCTCGCGAGCGACGACTCCGTGCGCTCCCGCGCGGCGGCCGCCCGACAGGAGCTCGCCGCGGCACGCGCCGCGCTCCGCGACGACCTCACCGAGCGTGTGCACCGCGGGCAGGCCGCCTTCCGCGCGCTCGACGCGACCGACGCGCGCCACTCGCCCACCGCATCCGCGCCGCCCAACACCGAAGCGCAGCCCAACCCCAGCCGCGACCTCGTGCAGCGCGTCGACGCCGTGACGCAAACCCTGCGCCTCGCGGTGCGCGCCGAGACCCGCCGCGCGGCCGAGGCCGGCACGCTCACGCCCGAGGCGGTCGCCCGCATCGAGGCCGACGTGCTCGCGCTGCGCGCCCGGATGCTCAACGAGCTGCGCGCTACCGAGTCATGATGCCGCGCGCGACCTCGACGCTCGGGGCCGCGAGCCGGTCGATCGCGTCTTGCCCGATCTCGAGGGCCTCGTCGAGCGAGTCGACGGGGTCGATGCCCGGGCCGTAGCCGAGGAACGCGACGCGGTCGTCGCGCCGCGACCAGCCGCCCGAGATCTTCGGCGAGCCGCCGGCGTCGCGCAGCCCGAGCGGCGCGAGGTGCCGCAGCGACTCGCGCCCGCCCGTCGCCCAGACCACCGCATCCACCGCCTCGACCGTGCCGTCGACGAAGCGCACCCCGCCCGGCAGCAGCCGCTCAATCGGGCCGCGCGACACGAGCGTGCCGCGCCGCTGCGCCTCGAAGATCGCGCGCGACATCGGCAGGCCCCGCACCGAAACGTCGCTCGGCATGCGGGTGCCGCGCTCGAGCATCCGTCGCACCTTCGAGAGGTTCGCGTTCGCGAGCTCGTGCACCGTGTACGAGCGGCGGTGGCGGATGCCCAAGGTCGGCCGCGTCGGAAAGTCGGGGGTGCGCCTGGTCGACCAGAGCGTGCGGATGCCGCGCCGCTCGAGTTCGAGCAGCACCGCGACCGCGCTGCGGCCGCCGCCGACGACGAGCACGCGCCGGTCGCGGAACTCGCCGAACCGCTCGATGCGGTAGGCGTGCCGCTGCGGCCCCTCGAACTCGAGCTGCCCCGGATACCAGGGCACGAATGGGTTCGACCAGCTGCCGGTCGCGTTAATGAGCACGCGCGTCGACACCTCGCGCTCGGCGCCCGTCGGGCCCCGCACCGTGAGGCGCAGGTCGTCGCGCCGCGGCCGCGAGCGCACGCTCGTCACGCGCATCCCGTGGGCGACGAACAGGCCGTAGGCGTCCTGGTAGTACCGCCAGGTGGCGCCGACCGCCTCGTGCACGCGCCGCGACGGGTCGAGGTCGCGAAAGCTCAGGCCGAGGTCGGCCTGCCCCGCGATGTCGGGCAGTTCGCCGAGCTCGACCGCTCGGCCAACGGTCAGCGAACTCCAGGCGTGCTGCCATGTCGCGCCCGGCGCGGGCTGCGCGTCGAACACCATGAAGTCGCGCAGCGCGTTGAGCCCGAGCGCCCGCAGCGAGTACGCCGCCGTGAGCCCGGCCGCGCCCGCGCCGATGACGGCGATATCTATCTCGCGATCGGCCGGCACTGGCGCTCCTGAGGGCTGGAATTGAACGGGGCTGCGGCGCCGATCTGGAGCTCTCGCGCGCCGTCGCCTCAATGGTACGGAACCCGCCCCGCACGGCGGTCGAGAATGCCATGCGTGGTAGTGTTGGCCCAAGTATTTTTGTATGTCGTTCCGTGCTGCGTCGGTGCCTCCGACCGGCACGATAGCTATTAGGGGGGTTGCGCATGGGGCGTGGCCGTCAGAAGGCGAAGCACACCAAGGTCGCTCGGGAGCTGAAGTACAACATCCCCGAGACCGACTACGAGCAGCTGCAACGCGAACTCCAGGGAGGCGGCGGTCAGCCGATTCCCGCAGCCGAGAGCGCCGAAGACGAGCTGTCGAAGTGGTCGGAGTATCTCGATGACGACAGCGACTACGAGTCTGAAGGCGACGACTACGACCAGCGCCGGCGCGCGTAGCTGACCCGCGCATGGAGTCGTTGCAGGCCCCAGGGATCGCCCTCGCGATCATCCTGGGGCTCATGCTTGCCGTCGGAAACTTCACCGCGATCGCCGCGATCCGCCTCGTTATCGTCGGGCGCATCGACGCGAACTCGCTCGGCGGGATCCGCACGAACGCGACCCGCGCATCCGATGCCGCGTGGTTGGCGGCGCACGAGGCCGCCTGGCCGTGGGCGCTCGTGCTCAACGGGCTCGGCATGATCGCGGGCATCGCGACGATGTTCCTCGGCACGACCGTCGTGCCGTTCCTCGTCGCGGGCGCGACCGCCGTCACGTGCACCGGTGCGGGCGCGATTTCGCAGCTGCTCGTCGGGCACCGCGCCGCGCAGCGCGTGCTCGACGCCCCGAAGCGCTAGCCGCGCGCGCCGCGGTTACGCGCTGCGGTAGTGGCCGACGAGCTGCACCGCGCCGCCGTCGACGCCCTTCGCGCCCTGCTCGAAGCCCGTGAGGTCGCGCTCGCCGATCGTCACCTGGCCGGCGATCCAGGCCTCGTGGCCCTCTTCGCGCGCGACGTCGACGAAGTGGTCGGCGCGGTTCGCGGCGACGACGGCGAACATGCCGATGCCGAGGTTCCAGGTCGCCTCGACCGACTCGAGCGAGGCGCCCGCGAGGTCGGTGAGCACGCGGAACACCGGCAGCGGCGACCACCGCGAGCGCTCGAGCTGGGTCCAGCTGCCGCGCGGGAGCACGCGCGCGAGGTTCGCCGCGATGCCGCCGCCCGTGACGTGCGAGAGCGCGTGCACGGCGCCGTCGAGGTCGTCGCGCGCGAGCATGCGCACGAGCTCACCGGTGTAGAGGCGGGTGGGTTCGAGCAGCGCCTCGCCCCAGGTGGTGCCGAAGTCGGCGGCCTGGTCGCGCACGTCGATGCCGCGGTCGGCGAGGATGCGGCGCACGAGCGAGTAGCCGTTCGAGTGCAGACCCGACGCCCCGAGCGCGACGACGATGTCACCGTCGCGCACGCGCTCGGCGCCGAGCACGCGGTCGGCCTCGACGACGCCCGTCGCGGCGCCCGCGACGTCGTAGTCGTCGACACCGAGGAGACCCGGATGCTCGGCGGTTTCGCCGCCCGTGAGGGCCGTGCCGGTCGCGGCGCAGGCCTTCGCGATGCCCTCGACGATCGCGGCGATGCGCTCGGGCACGACCTTGCCGCACGCGATGTAGTCGGTCATGAACAGCGGCTCGGCGCCGACCACGATGATGTCGTCGACGACCATGCCGACGAGGTCTTGGCCGATCGTGTCGTGCTTGTCGATCGCCTGCGCAATCGCGACCTTCGTGCCGACGCCGTCGGTCGAGGTCGCGAGCAGGGGCTTGCGGAACTCGCGCAGCCGCGAGGCGTCGAAGAGGCCGGCGAATCCGCCGACGCCGCCGAGCACCTCGGGGCCGTGCGTTGCCTGCACGGCCTGCTTCATGAGTTCGACCGCGAGGTCGCCCGCGCGGGTGTCGACACCAGACGCCGAATACAGGTCATCGCTCATGGTTCCAGCCTACCGGCGCAGGCGGTGGCCCCACGACGGGATCGACCCGGTGGTCGGATGCGCCGGGTCGGGGTCGACGTCAGGCGCCGGTTCGGATGCTGGCACGGGCGCCTGCGCGGCCGCATCCTCGCGCGAGCCTTCGGTCGCTTCTTCCGGCACGAGTCGCCCGCGCAGCCGCGCGAGCTCGGCGTCGGTGAGGCCCGCATCGCGCAGCGTCGCCCACGCGTCGAAGCCGTCGAGCTGCTCGGCGACCGCCGACGCGATCGTGTGCCCCTGGCTCGCGAGCAGCTCCGCGATGCGCTCGGCCGGGTCGGGGTAGTCGAGCCGCGCGAAGAACGGCGCGAGCCCCGCGACGCTGAGTTCGTAGTCGGCGGCGATCGCCTCGGGCTCGACGTCGGCGAGCGCGAGCAGCGTAAACGCGACGAGGCCCGTGCGGTCGCGGCCGACGGCGCAGTGGAACAGCACGCCACCCGGCGCGTGCGCGATCGCGCGCAGCACCGCCGCCACCCGCTCCGGCTGCTCGCGCAACACCGGTGTGAAGAAGCGCGGCGACCCGAGCCTGCCCTCTTCGCGCATCCGCACCCAGAACTCGAGGTCGTCGACCGAGTCGAGCGGCTCCCGCACCCCAAACACGCCGTCGGGCAGCGGCGCCTCGGGCGTCGGCGGCACGCGGTAGGCGTTCGCGCGCTCCTCGAACTCATTGCGCGCCTCGGCGCGCGTCTCGAAGCCGTTGCGCAGGTCGACGACCGTGCCGATTCCCGCCTCGCGCATCCGCTCGAGCCCCGCCTCGGTCGCGAAGCGCAGGTCGGCCGACCGCACGTATCCACCCCGCGCCGTCACGCCCCCGCCGCGCCGCGGCAGACCGCCGAGATCGCGCGCGTTGTAGAAGCCCTCCCACTGCACCTGTCGCCCACTCATGTCGCCATCATGGCCGACCGATCTGACCCGCACCTGCGGCGCTTGACCTCGGAGCGCGCGCGCCGGGCCGCGAAGGTGCGAAGATAGACGCGCAAATCTCCCCCTCCCGAAGGAGCGGCCTCTCCCGTGTGCGGCATTGTCGGTCATGTTTCGACCAGCCTGGTTAATCAGCAGATCTACGACTCCCTGTTGCTGCTGCAGCACCGGGGCCAGGATTCCACCGGCATCGCGACCGCCGAGGGCAACACCTTCCACATGGTGAAGCTCAAGGGCCAGGTGCGCGAGGGCTACCGCACGCGCGACATGCGCAACCTGCTCGGCAACGTCGGCCTCGGCCACGTGCGCTACGCGACAAGCGGCTCGGCGAAGAGCGAAGACGAGGTGCAGCCGTTCTACGTGAACGCGCCGTACGGCCTCGTGCTCGTGCACAACGGCAACCTCACGAACACGCGCGAGCTCACCGACGAGCTGTTCAACATCGACCGCCGCCACCTCAACTCGTCGAGCGACACCGAGCTGCTGCTCAACGTGCTCGCGCACGCGCTGCAAGACCAGATCTCGGGCGCCGACCTCACCCCCGACGAGCTGTTCGACGCCGTCGCCGAGGTGCACCGCCGCGTCGAGGGCTCGTACGCCGCGATCACGCTCGTGTCGGGGTACGGGATGCTCGCGTTCCGCGACCCGTTCGGCATCCGCCCGCTCGTGCTCGGCCGCCGCTACGACGAGGCAGGCCGCGAGGAGTGGGTCGTCGCCTCCGAGAGCCTCGTGCTCGACTCGGGCGGCTACGAGGTCGTGCGCGACGTCGAGCCGGGCGAGGCGATCTTCATCACGAACGCCGGCCGCATGTACTCGCGCCAGTGCGCCGAAGAGACGACGCTCGCGCCGTGCTCGTTCGAGTACGTCTACCTCGCGCGCCCCGACTCGACGATGTCGGGCATCTCGGTGTACGACACCCGCCTGCGGATGGGCGAGAAGCTCGCGCGCAAGATCGAGCGCGAGCTCGACGTGAGCGAGATCGACGTCGTCATGCCGATCCCCGACTCGGCGCGGCCGGCTGCGATGCAGCTCGCGCAGACCCTCGGGATTCCCTACCGCGAGGGGTTCTACAAGAACCGCTACGTCGGCCGCACGTTCATCATGCCCGGGCAGAAGGCCCGCAAGAAGTCGGTGCGCCAGAAGCTCAACGCCCTGCCGAGCGAGTTCCAGGGCAAGAACGTGCTGCTCGTCGACGACTCGATCGTGCGCGGCACGACGTCGAAGGAGATCGTCGAGATGGCGCGCTGGGCGGGCGCGAAGAAGGTCGTGTTCGCCTCGGCGGCGCCACCCGTGCGCTACCCGCACGTGTACGGCATCAACATGCCGACCCGCGGGGAGCTCGTCGCCTCGGCACGCACGGTCGAGGAGGTCGCGTCGGTGATCGGCGCCGACGCGCTCGTCTACCAGGACGTCGACGACCTCTTTGCCGCGATCACCGACGGGTCGAACGTCACCCAGCTCGATCTCTCGTGTTTCACGGGCGAGTACGTGACCGGCACCGTGACCCCCGAATACCTCGCCTGGCTCGAGACCGCGCAGACGTCGTAGGCGCGCCCTCGCGCGCATGGGTTGTCACAACTGCCCCGTCCGGAGGCCCCGCGGCCGTGCCTTTCTTACAACCCATGCGTATCCGGCCCCGCTCCGAGAGGGACGCTAATCGGCGCGGGTGAGCGTGACCTTGCGGGTGCGGCGGCCGAGAATCCAGTCGATGATGCCGGCGATTCCGACGACGACGATCGTCGTGAGCGCCGTGACGAAGACGAGGAAGAAGCCGAGCACCTGCCCGCGCGTGAACTCCTGCTCACCCGGCAGGAACTGCTCGGGCTCGGGGAACGAGTACGTGAGCACGAACGCGAGCACCACCCCGAGCGCGAGCCCGAGAATGAGCCAGCCGCGCATGTTCACGCCGCGGCGCAGGTTCGTCGTCACGGCCGTCGGGCCACGGTCGTCGACCTCGGCGCCCGGCGCGAGCTCCACCGCGATGTACTCGGGTTCGGGCTTAACGTAGTCGAGATCGGCCGACGTGCCCTTCGGCGCCTCGGCGTCGGCTGCGTCGGCTGCGTCGGCGTCGGCCTCCGCCTCAGACTCGGCCTGCGACTCGCCCGCCGTCGAGAGCCCCGCGAGCGACTGCTCCGACGAGGCCCGCGCGTCGAACTCGACCCGCGCATCCTGCTGCGGCTGTGCGTACTCGTCGCCCTGCCCGGGCGTGGGGTTCGATGCGGGAGTTGCGGGATCAGGCATGGTGTCTATTCTCGCATCCGCCGCCCGAGCAGCGGCAGCGCGGCCGAGACGTCGGCACGAACCCCGGATGCGCGCAGCGCGGGCCCGGCGTCGGCCCACGCGAGTTCG
Source organism: [Zimmermannella] faecalis ATCC 13722 (assembly GCF_000381765.1). Taxonomy (GTDB): domain Bacteria; phylum Actinomycetota; class Actinomycetes; order Actinomycetales; family Microbacteriaceae; genus Gulosibacter; species Gulosibacter faecalis. Next base: position 74,713 of record NZ_KB907075.1, read on the forward strand.
CCAGTCGCGAGCGCGAGCCAGGTGTCGGCGTCGGTCTCGATGATGTTCGGGGGCGTACCGCGCGTGTGACCGGGCCCCGGCATGCACTGCGTCGCGCCGAACGGCGGCACCCGCAGCTCGACCGCGTGCCCGGGCGCGCGCTCGGCGAGCAGCTGCAGCGAATAGCGCACGGCGGTCGCGAGCTGGGGCCGCGGCGTCGCCTCGCCTGCCGCGTGGGATGCGCGCCACGCGTCGATCGCCGCCTGGCCGTCGGGGTCGGAGATGGTTGCACGAGCCATGTACCCAGTATCTATCGGCTGCCGGATCGCCCGCAGGATCGCGCCGCAGTGGGCAGGCGCCAGCCCTGCCGGTACCCTGGAGCAGTGAAGATTCTGGTACTCGGCTCCGGTGCCCGCGAGCACGCCCTCGTCGCCTCGTTGGCCCGCGAAAACGCCCACGAAATCGTCGTCGCCCCCGGCAACCCCGGCATGGAGTCGGTCGCGGAGCGCATCCGCATCGACCAGACCAACCCCGAACTCATCGCCGATTTCGTGCGCGATGAGGCGGTTGAGCTGCTGGTGATCGGCCCCGAGGCGCCGCTTGTCGCGGGCGTCGCGGATGCGGTGCGCGAGCTCGGCGTGCCGGTGTTCGGCCCGTCGAAGGCGGCCGCCGCCCTCGAGGGCTCGAAGGCGTATGCGAAGGACATCATGCAGCGCGCCGGCGTGCCGACCGGCCGCGCCGTGCAGCGCGCCGAGCTCTCGGAGGTCATCGCGACGCTCGACGAGTTCGGCGCCCCCTACGTGATCAAGGCCGACGGCCTCGCCTCGGGCAAGGGTGTCATCGTCACCGACGACCGCACCGACGCGATCACCCACGCCGAGCACTGGCTCGCGCAGGGCCCCGTGCTCATCGAGGAGTTCCTCGACGGCAGCGAGGTCTCGCTCTTCTGCTTCAGCGACGGCGAGACTGTGCGCGCGCTCCCGCCCGCACAGGACTTCAAGCGCCTCTACGACAACGACGCCGGCCCGAACACCGGCGGCATGGGCGCGTACACGCCGGTGCCGTTCCTCATCGACCAGTTCGGTGGCGAGCGCGAGTTCATGAATCTCGTCGTCGAGCAGGTCGCGCAGCCCGTCGTCGACACAATGCGCGCCGACGGCGTGCCGTTCCAGGGCCTGCTCTACTGCGGCCTCATCGTCACGGCGGCCGGGATCCGCGTCATCGAGTTCAACGCGCGCTTCGGCGACCCCGAGACGCAGGTCGTGCTCGAGCGCCTCGCCGAGCCACTGTCGCCGCTGCTGCTCGAGTCGGCAAACGGCACCCTCGGCTCGCACGACCGCGACCTCGCGATCGGCGACGGCGCGGCCGTCACGGTTGTGCTCGCGTCGGAGGGCTACCCCGACAAGGTGCGTTCGGGCCGCGAACTCGCGGGCCTCGACGACGCCGAAGCGACCGGCGCCCGCGTGCTCCACGCCGCGACCGGCGTCGCCGACGAGGCGACCGTCGCAACCGGCGGCCGCGTGCTCAACGTCGTCGCGACCGGCGACACACTGCAGGCGGCGCGCCGCGGCGCGTACGCCGCGCTCGGGCTGATTCGCCTCGAGGGCGGCCAGTTCCGCACCGACATCGCGCAGCTCGGCGCCGCGCTGCAAGACTCGCAGCTCGCCCGCTCGGGCTCGATCTCACTCTCGGCGGCCCGCGACGACGCCGCGACGACCGACTCGATCGCGATCCAGGCCGCCGACACGCTCCCCGCGGGCGCACCCGTCGAGCCGCAGGAGCCCGAGGTCGAGGCGCCGAGCGAGGCCTGGGACGAGCCGACCGTGCGCATGGAGACCCCCATCGCCGCTGCGGTCGCCGCGCAGACCGGCGAGACGCAGCTGACCGAAACCCAGCTTGCCGAAACCCAGCCCGAGCCCGCCTCGGCGCCCGCCGCCACCGCATCCGCCCCGCAGCTGCCCGGCTGGCGCCACGTCTACACCGGCAAGGTGCGCGAGGTGTACGAGTCAGAGGCCGAGCCCGACGTGCTGCTCGTCGTCGCGAGCAACCGCGTCTCGGCGTTCGACCATCTGCTTGAGCCCGAGATTCCGGGCAAGGGCCGCATGCTCACGCAGCTGAGCCGCTGGTGGTTCTCGCAGCTGCCGACCGGCAACCACCTGCGCGAGCCCGAGGGCTGGGATGCGCAGCTCGACCCCGAGATCGCCGAGCGGTCGATGCGGGTCGCGAAGCTGCAGATGTTCCCCATCGAGTGCGTCGTGCGCGGCTACCTCACCGGCTCGGGCCTCGCCGAGTACCGCGAGACCGGCAAGGTGTGCGGCGTCGCGCTGCCCGCCGGACTCGAGGACGGCGACCGCCTGCCCGCCCCGATCTACACGCCCGCCTACAAGGCGCCGCAGGGCGAGCACGACGAAAACATCTCGTACGCCCGCACCGTCGAGCTCGTCGGCGAGCAGCACGCGGCCGCCCTGCGCGAGCTGTCACTGCGGCTCTACACGGCCGGATCGACGATCTCGGCCGAGCAGGGCCTCGTGCTCGCCGACACGAAGTTCGAGTTCGGCCTCGACTCGCGCGGCGAGATCGTGCTCGCCGACGAGGCACTCACCTCGGACTCGTCGCGGTACTGGGACAAGCGCCGCTACAACGACGACACGAGCCCGCTCGCCGAGCGACTCGCGTCGTTCGACAAGCAGATCGTGCGCAACTGGCTGCGAGAGAACTGGAACGGCGAGGGCACTCCCCCGCGCCTGCCCGACGAGATCGTCGAGCAGACCGCCGCGAAGTACCGCGAGCTCATCGAGCGGCTCACCGCCGACCCCGAGTAGGCGACCGACGCGGTAGGCGACCGGCGCGCGGCCTTGCCTCGCGTATCCGCGCCGCTGCCGCCGCTAACTAGCCCGAAAAACGGGGGTCCTCAGCACGTACGTGTCGAGGACCCCCGGTTTTCGGGCTAGTTAGCCAAATGTCCGGATACGCGGGGCAGGGCCCCTACTCCTCCCGGCGCCAGCGGTCGCGCAGGCGGGCGCGGATCGTGTCGTCTTCCCGCTGCGCCTCAAGTTCGGGCAGGGATTCGTTCCACGCCTTTACGAGCGCCCAGCCGACGGCGGTGAGCGGCACCGAAATCAGCGTGCCCATGATGCCGCCGAGCACGGTACCGGTCGTCAGCGCGATGAGCACGACGAGCTCGTGCAGCTTCAGCGACTTGCCGAGCACGACCGGCTGCAGCAGGTTGCCCTCAAGCTGGTTCACGACGACGACGATGATCGCGACGACGATGGCGGGCACGAGCCCGTTCGTCACGAGGGTGACGAGCGCGGCGATGATGCCGGCCATCGTCGCACCCACGATCGGGATGAACGCGAAGATGAAGATGACGAGCGAGAGCGGCAGCCACAGCGGCACGCCGAGGATGAGCATGCCGAGGCCGATGAACACGGCGTCGACGAGCGCGACCATGACCGTGCCGCGCACGTAGCCGCCCATGACGCCGACGGCGCGGGCGCCCATGAGCTCGGCGCGGCGGTGCTTCGTGGTCGACAGGGGGCGAATGATGAAGCCCCAGATCTTCGGGCCGTCCTTGAGGAAGAAGAACAGCACGACGACGAAGAGCACGACGCCGGTCGCGAAGGTGCCGAAAGCCGAGAGGCCGGTGGCGAGGCCGCTGCCGACGGCGCCGTAGTTGAGGTTCTCGAGCAGCGACTGCGCGGTACCCCAGAGCTCGTCGAGGCGGTCGCTGTCGAGCGAGAACTGCGGGAACGAGTCGTTCCACCACGACACCATCTGGTTGAAGCCCTCGACCGCGGTGCTCGCGAGGTCGTCCCACTGGTTCATGACCTGCGCGACGACGATCCAGATGAGCCCGCCGAGCACGACCACGACGAGCAGCAGCACGACGATCGTCGCGAGCAGTCGGGGCCAGCGCTTGCGGCTCAGCCACGCGATGACGGGCTCGAACGCCGAGGCGACGATGAGCGCGAGCAGCAGCGGCACGACGACGATCGACACCCGCAGCAGGCCGAAGACGACGATCGCGGCGGCGGCGAGGATGAGCATCCCCTGCAGCGAGCGGGTCGCGATGACGCCGACGCTGTCGACCCAGAGCTGCGCGGGCCGCGCCGGGGTGACGAGGCGCCCCTGGCGCTCCTGCTCGCGGCGGTGTTCGCGCCGCGTCTCGTCGAAGTCGTCGCCGTCGGACGTCGCGCGCGCGTCGCGATCGCCGGGCGCGGTCCCTGAATTTTGCCGACGTCCAAACATGTTTCCTCCAAGTGTCCGTGGCAATTGTTGCGCACTCCGGCTGAAGGCGGTCGCGCCACGAGTAGGATGGGCGAGATTGGTTCTGCGGCGCGAACGCGAGTCGCGCGCGTGCCGAGCCAGCGCATCCGCCTCGCCCCACCGAACATCTCAAGGAGATTCGATGCCGAAGATCGTCGTGCAGGTCATGCCGAAGCAGGAACTGCTGGACCCGGCCGGAAAGGCCGTGCAGCGGTCGCTCGCCGCGGCTGGCCAGGGGCACTTCACGGATGTGCGCATCGGCAAGCGCTTCGAGATCGCCACCGACCGCGAGGTGACCGCCGAGCTCATGCAGGAGGTCGCGCAGCTCGCCGACGACCTGCTCTCGAACGGCGTGATCGAAGACGTCATCTCGATCGAGGTCGCCGATGAGGCGGCCGAGGCGCTCGAGGGCGAGGCCGAATAGTGCGCGTCGGTATCGTCACGTTCCCCGGTTCGCTCGACGACCGCGACGCCGCCCGCGCGGTGGAGATCTGCGGCGGCGAGCCCGTCGCGCTCTGGCACGGCGACCACGACCTGCAGGGCGTCGAGGCCGTGATTCTGCCCGGCGGCTTCAGCTACGGCGACTACCTGCGCTGCGGCGCGATCGCCTCGCACTCGGCGATCATGCGCGAGGTGAAGGATGCGGCGGCGAAGGGCCTGCCCGTGCTCGGCATCTGTAACGGGTTCCAGATGCTCGTCGAGTCGCACCTGCTGCCCGGCGGCCTCATTCGCAACGACCACGGCCGGTTTGTGTGCCGCGACCAGGGCCTGCGCGTCGAGAACATCGACACCCCGTGGACCCGCGGATACGAGCAGGACGAAGAGATCGTCATTCCGCTGAAGAACGGCGAGGGCGCGTTCATCGCCGACGACGAGACGCTGCGCCGCATCGAGGGCGAGGGCCAGGTGGCGTTCCGCTACCTCGGCGTGAACCCGAACGGCTCGATGAACGACATCGCCGGCCTGCGCAACAAGGTGGGCAACGTGGTGGGGCTCATGCCGCACCCCGAGCACGCGGTCGAGCCGGGCTACGGCCCCGACATTGCCGAGCGAATGCGCTCGGGCATCGACGGTCGCGGCATGTTCATGGGGCTCGTGCGCGAGCTCGTCGGCTAGCGCGGCCCTACAGCCGCGGCAGCCAGCCGCGCTACAGCCAGCCGCGCCGCGCGGCGAGCGCGCCCGCCTGGAACCGGCTCTCGGCACCGAGGAGTTCGAAGAGCGTCGAGATGTGGCGCCGGCAGGTGCGCACGCTGAGCTGGAGTCGGCCCGCGAGGGCCTCGTCGGTCATGCCGGCCGCGAGCCCCTCGAGAATTGCCTGCTGCGTCGCCGACAGGCGCACCGCATCCGCCGCCGTCTCGGCCTCGGGACACACCTCGAACGGGGTCGCGTAGTCCCAGGCCGTGTCGAAGAGGCGCGCGAACACCATGGCGACGTCGGGGTCGCGAATAATGAGGGCCGCGGGGTCGTTCTTCGTGCGGTGGCGCGAGACGATCGCCTTGTTGCGATCGAACACGAGCATCCGCACCGGCAGCACGGGCACGGTACGGAACTCGGCGCCGAGCTCGCTGAGCCGCTCGACCGAGCGCACCGTCGGCACGTGGTCGCGCCGGCGGTCGTGCATGAGCGTGCGCCGCGCGACGCCCGCCTCGAGCAGTTCGCGGTCCTTCACGTCGGACTCGTCTTGGAGTTCGACGGTCGCGCCGCGACCGGGCTGCGCGATGAGCACCTCGCTCGTGACGCGGCGCCCGAAGTCGAGAATGAGCCGCTGCACGGTGTCGCGGTCGTCGACGATCTCAACCTGCGACGTCGCGAGCAGGCCGTCGCGCGCCTCGCGGTAGAGGGGCGCGAGCGGCAGGAGCTCGCTGCGCTGCTCGGCGACCTGCGTGCGGAGCTCCTGAATGCGCCGCTCGTCGTCGTCAACGAGTTGCACGAGCGCGACCTCGGGGGCGACCGCGATGCAGGTGTCGGCGCCCTCGTAGGCCGGCATGATGAGCCGGCGCTCAAGGAGCTCCTGCCAGGCGGCCTCGACCTCGGTGATGCGCAGCCCAAGCGAAACCGACGCCCGCTCGATGGTGGCGTCGGCCTGGCTGCTCACGTGTTCGTACAGCGTGGTGGCGTGCTGGCTCAGCATCCACGCCCCCTTCGCTCGCCGCCTGTTTCGTGGCAATAGTAGCCAGGGCACGTTGCGGCGGCGATGGGGGCGTGGGATGTTCAGTCTGTGGGCTGACTCGGGGTCGACTCGTCTGCCGAGACGTCGTCAGCTTTCATGTCGGGGTTGGGCGGGAGTTTCGGTCGCGGTGGGGCGTCGTCGTCGGGCCAGAGTTGCGAGGCCCACGCGCGCTCCGCGTCGGAGGAGTTGGAGTGATTAGCCATGGCGCAGCTGACCCTTCGCGGGGTGCTTGCCGCGGACGGCGAGCAGCACGATGATCTCAACGGCGAAGATCACCGCGATCACGGCAAACGCCACGCCGACCGCGTAGCTGAACACCGGGGTGAGCGCGGCGACCGCGACCGCCGGCGTCACGAGCGCCGAGATCATGCCGCTCGAGAGCTTGCGACCACGAACGAATCCAACCACGGTGGCGACGGTCGCAAGGATGCCGATGATGAGCCCGATGTAGGTGACCGGCAGCACCTGGTTGGTGATGAGTGCGGAGATCGCGGCAATGCCGAGCGCGACGACGCCGATTGCGCCGATGAGGATGCGGGTAGTGGGGTTCTTGGTGTTCATGCTGAGACCTTTCGTAGCGGTGTGGTTCGGTTTCGGGTGGGTTCGCCCTGCACCACCTCGGTGATCCAGGCCCGGGCGTGGAGCCCGAGCAGGGCCTCCTCGCGCGGGAGGAACCCGAGGCGGTTCATGAGCATGTGGCTGTGGTGGAACGTGAGGTGCTGCGGCGTGCGATTCGCGCCGAGCGGGGCGACGGCACCGAGGTAGTCGTCGACCGCGGTGATCCAGCGCCGACGCCAGGCGTCGACGTCGGGGTCGGTCGCGACCCGGCGCATCCGGTCGAAGAACTCGTCGCGCTCGGTGAGTGCCCGCAGCTCGAGCTGGTCGCGGAGCGCGCCGCCGTCGTGGTCGGCTCCGGTCCACCACCGGGTGTGCGTCGACCAGTACTTCGCCCAGCCGAGGCGCCGGCGCTGCGACCACGTCTCGGCGCCGCGGCCGAGCAGCAGCGAACCGGCGGTGTCGGCGAGCAGCAGCGAGGCGAGCGGATCGCGCCCATCGCCCTTCGCGTGCCACTGCACGGCCCACAGCGCGAGCTCCGACGAGAACTCGAAGAGCTGCTCGGCGAAGTCCATCGCCTCGATGCCGCCGTACTTCACGGTCTCGGGCTCGTACACGCTCGGATACACGCCGATCTGCACGTCGGAACCGGCCGTGAGCGCGCTCGAGGCGCCGGGCACGAGCTCAATATCGGAGCCCGTCGTGCTCTCGACCGTGTGGCGCAGCTGCACCTGCAGGTCGTGGGTGGAGCGCACGAGGTGGCGCATGCACTCCCCCGGCCCGAACACGCGCAGGCGGATGTGGGGCCCGCGCTCGTCGAAGTAGCGAATGAAGAACCAGCGGCTCGCGCCGGTGCGGCGCGCGTCGGCGAGCAGCGGCGGCAGCGTGCCGGCGAGCACGTTGTCGGTGGCGCTCACACCGCCGGTGTAGAGGCACACGAACCACCAGCGCGAGGCGTCGAGGCGCGGCTGCGGCGGGGCTGCGGCGAATTGCGTCATGTTGCGGCTCCTTCCTGCCAGTCGACGAACACGAGGTGTTCGACGGCGCGGCGACGCCCATCGCCGCCGCGGGGATGCTCGCCCGACGCCGGGAGCGCCTCGGTGAATTCGAGGCCGGCCGTGTCGTCGTCGACGAGCGAGTAGAGGTGCTCGAGCGCGTGCGCGCTGCGCAGGTCGACCCACACGGGCTTGCGGGCGGTCGACCCGAGGCGCAGCTGCTGGCGCACGACCCGCACGAACACCTCGTCGGGGAGGCCCTGCTCGCGGCGCCAGGCACCGAACGTGCGCAGCAGCGTCGCCGGGTCGGCCTCGTGCTCGGGCAGCTGGGCGGTCGGCACGGTCCAGGCGGCACGGCGCAGCACGACGCGGCCCGACTCCCGGCGGGCGAACTGCCGAATCTCGGTGGCGTCGCCGAGCACGGGGAACGTCGGCAGGCCAACGCGGGGCCGGTGCCAGGGGTCGGCGAGCACCGAGAGCATGCGCTCGGGGCCGTCGCCGAGGTGGGCGGGCACGAGGCCGAGGTAGAGCGGCGCGCGCACCGCACCCGTCGCGTCGGTGAGGACGATCGAATCGCTCGCGACGTCGTGGCGCGCCGACAGCGCGTCGGCCCGCACGGCGTCGTCGGGATACGCGGCGACGGGCCGCTCGGTCGGCCACACGAGCAGCGGCAGGGTGCCGGCGGCAGCTGCCTGCATGCCGTTGACGTCGGCCGAGGGCACGACCTCGAACGGGAGCGCGGGTGCCGCGAGCGCCTCGGCCCGCTCGCGCAGGCCGGTCGCGAGCCCGTCGGCGCCGTCGTGGAGGCGGGCGAAGCGGGTGACGAGGCCGCCCTGGCCGGGGAGCACCTGGTTGATGACGGCCCGCGGTTCGTCGCCGTCGGCGACCTGGAACGCGAGCACGGCGCTCGGCCGCGGCATCGACGCGCCGCGCGGCAGCGCGCGCGTGAGCATATCGGGGGCCGACGCCTCGCCCGAGGCGAAGCGCTGTTGCAGGCCGTCGTCGAACGCGGCGCGCACGAGCCACTCCCAGAGGGAGGGCGCGGTGCCGCCCCGGCCGTAGCGGCGCACGAAGTCGTCGACGACGATGCGGTAGGCACCGGTGCGGGCGCGCGGCGTGAGCTGCTCGGCGATGGCGTCGAGCTCGGGCACGAGCGCGGGCGGCAGCGGGCGAGCGACCTCGCGGGGCGCGACGTCGAGGTACACCTCGAAGCGGCGCCGCCCCTTGCCGACGCCCCGCGAGGCGAGGGCACGCTCGGCCTCGCGCTGCAGCTCGGCGCGCACGCGGCCGCGGGCGCGGCCGGTTGTGCGGAGCATCGTGCGGGTGTCGTCGAGAATGACGCGGAGCTCGGCGGCGATCGGGTGCATCGGCACCGCCGCCTCGAGCCGGGCACTCAGCGTCGCGAGCGCCTCGCGGTCGCCGGCGGCCCAGGGCGCGACGGGCCGCACGAACCCGGCGCCGAGCAGGTGCAGGTAGGTGTCGAAGGGGCGCTCGCCGCCGATCGCGTCGAGGAGGTCGGCGACCGGCACCCGGCCGAGGCCGCGCAGCCAGTCGAGCAGGTCGGCCTCGCCGCGCAGTTGCACCTCGGCCGTGCGGCGCCACACGAAGTCGGGCGTCTCGGTGAGGTTCGCGACGGCGATCGGCTCGGTGCGCGCATCCAGGCCGCCCGTGTCGAGCGGTTCGACCTCGAGCGCGACGCAGCCGTATTCGTCGCGTGCGATGACGTCGAGCCAGGCAGCGGCGTAGCTGTGGGAGATCTCGGCGATCTCGGCGTCGGGCGAGGTCGTGCCCTGCGCGTATCCCACCCGCGTGAGCCGCCCGAACGGGCTCGGCTTCAGCGCCGAGCGGCCGGCGTAGGCGAGGATGCTCCGGGTCGTGTGCCGCGACGGCGTGAGCGCGCTCTTGCCGGGCGCGGCCGCGAGCGCGGGGCTCGCGTCGGCGACGGCGGTGAGGAACTCGTCGTCGGCCCGCAGGGCTTCGAGGGTGCCCGTCGCCGCGGCGAGCTCTCGGGTGAAGGCGGCGTCGTGGTCGGCCTCGAGCGCGGCCCGGGCGTCGAGCAGGCGCGCCCACTCGAGGAGCGGCGCCGGGTCGAGGTCGGCGTCACGCAGCCGGGCCGAGAGGGCGTCGAGGTCGCCCTGCGCGATCGGTTTCGGTTGCGGCTTCTGCGTCTGGCGGCGGGCGCCGAGCGCGGTGCGGCGCAGGTCGCGATCGTGCTCGAGCAGCGGCACGAGCGAGAAGAGCGTGTCACTCACGGGCTCGCGCAGCTCGTCGAGCCCGGCCGCGATCGCGTCGAGCGCGGCGCCGGCCGCGTCGGCCTCGGGCATCGCAATCGCGAGCCGGTCGGCGGTGAGGCCAGCGACGCGGTCGACGCGCAGGGCCTCGTCGACGCTGTGCGCGAGGCGCCAGTCGGCCGCGTTCGGGCGGGTCTCGGTCTGGAGTGCGTGGCGAATCACTGGAGCGCTCCGATCAGGGTGAGCACGGTGCGGCTCGCGGCGAGTGCGAGGATCACGAAGAACGCGACGCAGCCGAGCGCGTAGACCACGAACCAGCGGCGGCGGCTCGTCGAGATGCGCTCGAGCTCGGGCGTGAGCGGGAGCCGCAGCACGAGGTGGGTGAGGTACGAGAGGGCCTGCCCGCGGAAGTTGATCGCGCCCGAGAGCGCGCTCACCATGTGGTAGCCGTCGGAGGGCGCGACGGGGTTGAAGTTCATGAGCGTCAGGAACGCCTGGAAGATGAGGTACGTGAAGGCGAGGTGGCCGAGTTCGGTGCCCTGCTGGGTGATCGCGATGATGCCGGTGACGCCGAACCAGAGCTGGTCGTTGACGGGGCCTGCAAGCGCGATGAACGCGCGCGACTTGCGGTCGCGCACCCGGTAGGCGTCGGTGCGGTCGACGTAGCCGACGGGCATGACGTAGAGCATGAGCCCGACGCCGGCCTCGCGCACGGGGGCGCGGAGGTACTGGCAGACGAGGGCGTGCGAGAGCTCGTGGAACGCGATCTGCGTGAACATGAGCGGGTAGAGCACCCAGAGGTGCGAGGGTGGCTGCCAGCCGCCGCCCGCCGTGGCGATTGCGGTGCCGCCGATGGCAAGGCCGACGAGCGCGAGCAGGCTCCAGGCGAGGGCGAGGTGCTTGCCGGGAATCTTGCGCAGGAGCGCGACGGGCGGCTCGAGGAAGTCGCCGATCTTGCGGGTGAGCGGGAGCCGCAGCAGGTGTTCACGCCGCATGAAGCGGGCGACGCCGGCGCGGCCGCCGACCTGTTCGGGCTCCTCGGTGAGGGCGCCGGCCTGGCGCAGGCCGTGCGTGATCTTCGCGAGCTTCGCGGTGACCGCGTCGGTGTCGCCGGCGTGGGCGAATCGGGCGATGAGGTCGTCGCCGGTCGCGGTGCCGTCGAACAGCGGCAGCAGCGGCACGACGCTCGTGCCGATCGACACGTAGCGGCCGGTCTCTTCGAGGTAGAGCAGCGGGCGGTCGTCGAGCCCGCCGATGAGCGTGGCATCGTCGCGCAGCTGCGGGCTGGCGTCGCGGAACCACGCCACGACGGGGTCATGGTCGTGGTCGCCGCCGGCGTGGCGGGGCGTGATGGTTGGGGTGCTCATGGGTTCTCTCCTTCAGCGAGATCGGCACTGTGAGATGGGCAGTGCGGGGCTCCGGAGCCGGCGGGGCGGGGCGACGGGGTCGGCCCGCCCCGCCGGCTCGGATGCGCTCGGGGTCGGCGCGGCTAGTTGCCGACCGACGAGAAGCTGCCCGCGGTCGAGACGCTCGCAGCCGGGCAGGATGCGCTGCCGGCGCTGGCGGCGGATGCGGCGGTCGCGAAGCCGGCGGCCACCTCGTTGTCGAGCGCGTCAACCGCGATGTCCTCGGCGAACAGGTCCTGGGTCTCTCCGTTGATTTCAGTCATTTTTCTGTGTCCTTTCGAAATGGGGTGTTGTGGTTGTGGTGTGAATTGTTAAGGTGTGATTGCGATTACTTGAGATGGTCGCCTCGTCGATTGCCGTTGACCGAGGTGGCCATTTCTTCGTTTAGCCGGCCGACGAAGCCGTCGAGCTCGAGCTGGCGGTCGAGCCGGGGCACGATGCGCTCCCCGCGGTGCCGGCCGTGCCCCAGGTGCCGAGTGCGGTCTGGCTGTCGAGTGCGTCGATCGCGAGGTCGGCGTCGAGGTCGGTGGCGATGAAGTCGTTGATCGGGTTCTGGTTGTTGGCCATGATGGTTTCTGCTTTCTGTTTCTTGGTGTTGGTGATTGCGGGGAAGCGCCCGGCTTAGCCCCAGGAGCCGACGGTGCCGGCGGTGCTCGCCGACGAGGCGGGGCAGGAGGCGCTGCCGGCGGTTGAGGCGCTCGAGAGCGACGCGAGCGCGGCGTCGGTGGGGAGCTCGCCGACCTCAATGCCCTCGAGCTCGGTCGAGAAGAACTCGTCGGGCGATGCGGTGGTGGTTGCCATGATTGGTTTCCTTTCGTTGGGGGTGTTTTCGTGAGTGCTCACTCGGCCGGGTGGCCGAATGAGGCCGCGAACATCTGGGCGTTCGCGTATCCGTCGGCGTCAATGAGCCGGCGGAGTCCTGAGGCGAGGAAGCCCGCGAAGGGGCTCCCCGCAATTCCGAGCGAGGCGGCCTCGTGCAGCGCGGCAGAGATGGCCGCGGCGGCGCGCGTGTTCGCGAGGCGTTCGCCGTGGTCGCCCCAGCGGGCGAGCAGGTTGGCGAACGGGGCGAGCGCGATGAGGATCACGGGCGCGTAGGCGAACTCGATTTGGAGTACGAGATCTTCGGCGCCTCGCTCGGGTAGTAGTGCGAGTGGCATGAACGTGTCGTCGACGAGCCGGTAGATGGCCGGGGCCGCGCCGTCGACGCTGCGGGCGGCGACGAGGAAGTCGAGGCCGAGGTCGGCCTGCGCGTCGTCCTGCCAGGTGGAGCGGTCGAAGTCGCGGGCGGCGCGCACGATGCGGGCGAGCGCGGCCGGCGACACCGATTCGTCGCTGTAGAAGCGGTCGGAGACGCGCTGCTCGAGCACCTCGTCGAAGGTGCGCTGCCGGGCCACCTCGGCGGTGCCTGCGGCGACCGGGGCGAGCGACTCGGTGCCCGTCACGCCCTCGGTGAGCGGGTCGCGCTCGGGGGCGGGATGCGGCAGCTGGGTCAAGCGCGCGGCGTCGAGCCGCACGGCGCGCTGCAGGTCGGTGACGAGTTCGTGCTGGGCACGCAGCTCGGTGACGGTGGTGAACGGGGTCGTGGTCATGACTGTGCTCCTCGGGGTGCGGTGCGCAGCGAGACGACCGCGGTGATCGGCTCGGCGTCTTGGTCGATCGCGAGCAGGTCGGCGATCGCTTCGTCGTCCCACGCGCCGGCGGCGCGCGACTCGAGTCGGTGGGCCGCCGCGAGCATCCGCGTGTGGTGCACCGCGACGCCCGCGTCGAGGTGGAGGATGCGCCACGCGAAGGCGGCGTACTTGCTGCCGACTCGGGCGAGGGCGCCCGTGTAGATGAGCACGGCGGCCGCGTCGGGGTCGACGCCGGCGAGTGCCGTCTCGGGGTCGGCCCAGGGCAGCATCGCGAGCGCGTCGTTGCCGCGGTCGTAGCCGTACACGCCGGGCACGAGGCCCTCGACGTCGCGTGCGACGAGGTAGGCCTGCACCGAGCCGAGGTTGCCGCCGCTTGGGGCCCAGCGGCGCACCTTGCCCTCGAGCGGGGTGCCGAGGTTGCGGTTGCCGACCGAGCGCACGATGACGTCGGTGAGCGCGGGCAGCCGCAGCGTCGTGGCGCTGGCCTCGGCGCCGGGCTCGGGCCAGTCGACGTCGACCCGGGCGGGCGCCGGCAGGGGCAGCGTCGGGGCGCTCGGCCAGAGCTTCGACTCGCGCTGGAGCGCGATGTTCGACTCCTTGTAGTGCACCTGGTGGTCGCGGGGGTTGCTGAGGTGGCGCGGCGCGAAGGCGGTCGAGGCCTCGAAGGCGTAGGCGAGTGGGATGCCGTCGCGGGTCACGCGGGTGGCGACGAGGCCCCGCTGTTCGAGCGTTTCGAGGTCGAGCCGCATGAGCTGCTGCTTCGACAGCATGGCGCCGACGCGGGAGCGCAGCGAGAGGATGTCGGCCGCGGCGAGGGCGGCGACGAGGGCGTGGTCGTCGCGCTCGGCCGGCACGGGCGTCTCGCCCGCGATCTGGTCGGCGATCTCGGCGAAGCTCGCGGTGTAGGTCTCGTCGACGACGGGGCCGTAGTAGGCGTGGCGGCCGTGCACGCTCACGGGGAACGCTGGGATCCCGAGCGTCGTGGCGGTGGCCGCGGCCCGGCGCACCGGCGGGGTGTCGCCGACGAGTACGACGAGGTGGGCGTCGTCGAGCGGGGTCGCGTGCTCGGTCTCGTCTTCGTCGAAGTCGGCGACCGTCACGCGGCCGATGCCGCCGAGCTCGAGCTGCTTCGCGATCGCGCCGGCGAGCACCGCGTCGTCGTGGTCGTCGCCGGCGACGAGGTGGATGCTCGTGGCCGCGAGCCGCTCGAGGGCGTGGCCCCCCGAGGTGTTGACGCGGGTCGAGTCGATCGAGCGGGCGTAGTAGCGGTGCGCCGCGGAGCCCTCGCTGGCGATCTCGGGCTCGCCGTCGGCGTCTTCGAGCAGGCCGCTCGCGTAGAGGAGCGAAACGGCGGCGTGGGTCGTGGCCTCGGATTCGTCGAACTCGGCGGCGAGGGTCTCGATGTCGCGGGTGCCGTCGAGCAGGGGCACGAGGTCGCGCATGACGCGCTGGGCGCCCTTACCGCCGAGCAGCTGCCGGGTGGGGCCACCCTCGACGAGCACGCCGGAGTCGGTGGGGACGATGACGATGCCGGGCGCGATGCGGGGCAGGGTCGGGAGGCGGAACTGCGGGTCGTTTTTCGCGGCGACGCTCATCGCGGTGGCGCCGAGTACTCCGTTAGCCATGGTGGTGGACTCCTTCTGCGGCGACGCCGCTCGGGGCGACCGCGAGGTGGGCGAGTTCGAGCTCGAGCTCGTGCCAGCTCGCGTCGGGGCGGGCCGTGCCGCAGCGCGGGCAGGCGTGCAGAGGAATGAGCTCGCTGCTCGAGATGCCGCCCTGCAGCAGGTGCAGGAGGTGCACGCGGTTGCGCTCGGCATCGAGCGTGCCCTCGCGGGCGGCGGCGATGACGCGGTCGACGAGTGCCGTCGCCAGCGCGACGTGAGTTGTGAGGTAGCCCTCGGGGCCGGCGTCGGGGTTCGCCTCGTAGTGGCGCCACAGGGCGGCCGCGCGGTCGATGCCGGGGTTGTGCTGGCGCTGCCGCTTCGTGAAGCAGACGTGGCAGCCGCCGCTCGTCGCGGCCGGCCCGCCGTGGCCGCCCGGCACGATCGTCGGGCCGACGCGAAGGCGCGGGTGCTCGAACACGATCTGGGTGTAGGGCGTGCCCGACTCGTGGGCGAGCCGGTCGGCCGCCTCGAATAGGGCGGCGCTGTCGCGCCAGGCGGCGACGATGCGCAGGTCGGCGGTGGGCCAGAACGACGCGTCGAGCGGGGTCGCGGCCGAGAGTTCGGTGACGATCACGAGGTCGCCGGCCGCACGCAGTTCGGTGCTGAGCTGGTCGGCGATCGCGCGGGCGGCGGCGCCGGTGGTGACGAGGTGCACTCGCATGGTGATTCCTTTCTGCTTCGGTGCGGTCGGTCAGGCGAACGGCTGCGGGAGCGGGTTGATGTGGGCTTCGTCGGCGACGGGGTAGCCGAGCTTCGCGGGCGCCGAGTAGAGGCGCGGATGCGCGAGGTAGCGGGCGGTGTGCACGAACGAGAGGGGCATGAGCTCGGGCACGATGACCCGCACGACCCGGAATCCTGCGGCCCTGGCCTCTTCGGTCGTGATCTCGACCACGAGCACCTCGGCGTCGATCGCGGCGAGGCGACGCACCATCTCCTGCAGCTCCTGCTCGTCGTCGCCCGAGGTGAGGTCGGGCACCTCCGAGAGCTTGCGGGTCTCGGTGGAGTCAAGCAGGAAGTCGAACTCGCTCCGGCGCTCGGGCGAACCCATGTAGCTCGCGCCGTGGAACACCGAGACGAACTCGTCGACGTCGTCGGGCTGCTCGCGGCTCGACTGCATCGCGATGCGCGACGAGGCCGATTCGCGGTACATCTTCGCGATCGAGTCGATCGGGTCGAGCGACGTGTTGCACATGACGAGCTGGCCGAGCACCTCGTTGTCGGGCGTGACGTCGACCGAGTAGAAGGTCGGGATGCCCGTGTCGGTCGTCGCGTCGAAGAAGTGGGTGGTGACGTGGCTGCGCTCGTAACGGCGGCGGAACGGCGCGAGGCGCTCGTCGTCGACGTCGATCTCGAGCTTCGGCCACGAGATGCGCTGCAGCCAGGTGAGGGCGATCGAGTCGCGCTCCACCACTTCGGCGAGCCCGTTGATCACCGCGCGGGTGAGCGACGTGTGGGTCGCGCATCCCGTCGAGATCGGCGAGGTGAAGCGCTCGGCGTGGGTGCGGGCGTTGATGTGCAGCCAGGTGCTCACGGCCGGCACCCACTTCGCGCGGCCCTCGGTGAGCGACCAGCCGCGCACCCAGCGGATGCGGGCGCTCGTGTCGATCGGGGCCATGAACGAGCGCGGGTTCGCGAGTTCGGTCTCGGAGCACTCGGGAAAGCGGGTGAGGTCGGCCGCCTCGTCGCCGAGCTCGTCGGCGGTCGCCCAGATGAGCTCGTCTTCGGGCACGAAGCACGAGGCGTAGCGCTCGATCGCTTCGGCGAGGCAGAGGCGCGAGGCCTTCTCTTCGTCGAGTGCGCCGCCGGCGCCGTCGATCGTGCCCCGGGTGGAGCCGCCGCCGGTCGATTCTGCGACGTTCGCGTTGAGCGGCGTCAGGTCGCCGAGGCTCGCGACGTAGATCGGGAAGGCGGGTTCGCCCGCGTGGTTCGGGAGCCGGCTGACGCCGTTGACGACACCGTAGGGGCCGACGAGGGTGTCGAGCTGGGCGAGGCCGCCGAGGTCGGCCTGTGCCGTGGTGGGCTGCGTGGTGGTGGCCTGGGTCGTGGTGGGTTGGCTGGTCGTGGGCTGCGTCGTCGTGGTCATCGCTGCTCCCCCTGGTCCCAGCGGAAGGCGACGGCGGCGAGCACGGCGGCGACGATGCCGACGCCGGCGAGGTATGCCCAGTACAGGAGGGTGCTCGTGCCCGACTCGGCGCCGACGAGGTCGACCGAGAGGGCGTTCGCGAGCACGGTCGTGGGGAGCCACGACACGGCGTCGGCGACGGCCGGGGGGAACATGCTGAGCGGGAAGATCGAGCCCGAGAGCATGAGGGCGACGGGGATGAGCAGCGACACGATCGTCGTCGTCGACTCGGGGTTTCGGGCGCGGGAGCCGATGAGGTAGCCGATCGCGAAGAGCATCCCGAGGCCGAGCAGCGACGTGATCACGAGGCTCGGGATGGTCGCGGGGCGCAGGTAGCCGAGGGCGGCGGTGACGATCACGACGATCGCGAGTTGGAGCACGCCGATGACGAGGCGGGCGGGCGACTGCGCGGCGATGTACGTCGTGCGCTTGAGCGGAGTCGTGCCGAGCACCCGCAGGATGCCCTTGCCGCGTTGCCCGACCACGGGCACGGCGGTGCCGAGCAGGGCGAGCGTGAGGAACGAGACCATGACAATCGAGGCGAGGCTGTTCTTCAGCGGATCGAACACGGGGCTGCCGTCTTCGTAGCCGGTCGTGACGTCGGGCTTCGCGATGCCGGTCGCCGAGATGGCGTCGACGAGCGGGCGCCACTGGGGCTGGGCCTCGGAGTCGAGCACGACCTGTGCCGTGTCGCCGTCAATCGTGACGAGCGCGGTCGTGCCGTCGGCCGGGGTCGCGCCGTCGGCGACGCTCGCCTCGATGCCGGCGGCTTCGAGCTCGGCGACGACGGCTTCGCTCTCGGCCGAGGCGGTTACCTCAACGACGGGCGCGTCGTTTTGGCTGTCGATCATGAACCCGAGGAACCCGAACAGGCCGAGGAAGAAGAGCGGGAAGAACACGATGAAGAACATCGTCTTGCCGTCGCGAAGGAGCTCCTTCGCGTTGGTCGCCGTGAGTTCGGCGAACGCGGAGTTCGATTTCGTCGCGGGGCGGGGTGCTGCGGCGAGCGTGGTCATCGGTTCTTCCTTCCCTTGGTGCGCTGCTCGGAGATGCGGGAGGCGTAGTCGCTCGTGGCAGCGAGGTCGAGGAATACGTCTTCGAGGCTTTGGGTCGCGATGGCGAGGTCGCGGGTGCGGATGCCGCGCTGGGCGAGCTCGACGACGAGGTCGTCGGCGTCGGCGGTCGAGACGGCGACTCGGCGCACGCCGGCGGTCTGGCTGACGCTGACGTCGCTCACGATGGGGAGCGTTTCGAGCACGGCGAGGTCGACATCATCGGCGACCGTGAAGGTGACGCGGCGGCCGGTCGAGCGGGCCCGCACGAGTTCGTCGGGGGCGTCGATCGCGACGATCGCGCCGTCGACCATGATCGCGACCCGGTCGCAGAGCGCGCTCGCCTCATCCATGTGATGCGTCGTGAGCAGCACGGTCGTGCCGCGGCCGCGCAGGCTCGTGATGAGCTGCCAGAGCTCGTGCCGCGCCGACGGGTCGAGGCCGGCCGAGGGTTCGTCGAGCACGACGACCTCGGGGTCGCCGATGAGCGCGACGCCGATGAGGAGGCGGCGGCGCTGGCCGCCCGAGAGCTTCTTCGCGCGCACCTTCAGCTGGTCGTCGAGGCCGATGAGCTCGGCCATCTCGTCGACGCCGCGGGGCGCGTCGTGGAACGAGGCGAACAGCTCCAGGGTCTCGAGCACCGTGAGGTTGTCGTAGAGGTTCGCCTCCTGCGGCTGCACCGCGACCCGCGCGGTGAACTCGGCGCGGTCAGCGACCGGGTCGAGGCCGAGCACGCGGAGGGTGCCGGACGTGGCTTCGCGCAGGCCGACGATGAGGTCGATCGTCGTCGTCTTGCCGGCACCGTTCGGGCCGAGGAGCCCGAAGATCTCGCCGGGTTCGATGCTGAGGCTGACGTCGCCGACGGCGGTGAAGTCGCCGTAGCGCTTCACGAGGTGGTCGATCGCGATGGCGGGGGTGGGCTTCGGGGCGGCCGGTGCGGTCGTGGCCGCCGATGCGTGGTGCCGTGCGGGCGATTCCAGCGTGGTCATCGAAGTTCCTTTCTCTGGTTGCTATTTCGGTGCGGTGCGCGGTTCAGCGCTACGGTCGATGCGGGGTTACTCCCACTCGTCCCACTCCCACACGGCCGGGGCCGAGGCGACGTCGGTGACCGTGCTCGCGTCGATGACGCCGGCCGCGAGGTCGACGGGCTGCTCGACCGCGTTCACGACGGTCGGCGCGGCGACGGCGAAGCCGCCGGCGAGGAGGGCTACGGCCACGAGACGCTTGGGAGTGAAGTTCTTGAACATTTCTTGCCTTTCGCTTGTGGCCTGCTGGCCGGTGGTTGCTCGGGGGCTGTGCTGCGGTGTGCCCCTCGAGGTGGTTAGAGATTCCCCCGGCGACCAAGTGGCCAACAAGATCAGCTTCGAGCCGTGTCCGGAAGCTGCAGCGTGGCACGATCTGGCACCCCCACATCCTTGGTAAACACTGGGGAGTCAGCCGATCGGATGAGCAAAATCCGCGGGTGGCAGGTAGTTCGCGTGGCAGGTTCGTGCAGGCAATTTCGGGGCCGTTTTGGCCGCGAATCGGCGGGGTGACATCATTCATTCGTCGAGAGAAGAGGGAGCCATGGTGGAGCAGCCGGAGCGCAGCGATCGATCGCACTGGGCGAAGCCGAACGAGCGGCAGGTAGAGCCGGTCAGCGACGTCCTCCCGGTCGTGCCGACGACCACGATGCTGCTCACGACGGCGATCCCCGCCGCCGAGCGCCGGCGCCTGCGCGCGGCCGGCAAGCGGGTGCCGAAGGACCTCTTCGCGTTCCTCACGAAGCTCGACGCGAGGCTCGTGGTCGTGCTCGGCTCGCTCGCGGTGGGCATGGGGCCGCTGCTCACGAAGATGTCGGGCGAGAACGCGGCGACGACGATTTTCTTCCGCTTCAGCATCGCGCTCATTCCGCTCGCGATCTTCGCTGTGCTCGAGTGGCGGCTCAACGGTCGGATGCGATGGAAGGGCATGGCGATGCACCTGCTCGCGGGCGTGTTCTTCGGCCTCGACGTGGGCCTGTTTATCCCCGGCGTCTACCTCGCGGGCGCGGGCATCGCGACGGTCGCCGGTAATCTGCAGGTCATCATCGTGCCGCTCATGGCGCTGCTGTTCTTCCGCGAGCGCATGGCGCGGCCGTTCGTCATCGCGATTCCGTTCATGCTCGCCGGCGTCGTGTTGCTCAGCGGCGCGCTCGAGCAGGGCTCGTTCTCGGGCCAGGTGTTCCTCGGCGTCATGCTCGCGGTTGCCGGCGGCTTCGCCTACGCGGGCTACGTCATGGTGATCGCGCGAGCCCGGCCGACGGGCCACGCCTGCACGCAGGTGTTCCTGTCGACGACGTCGGCGATGGTCGTCGGCACGCTCGTCGCGACGCCGTTCGGCACCCCGAACTTCACGCCGCCGCTCGAGCACCTGCTCGTGCTCATCGCCCTCGCGCTGCTCGCGCAGGTGGTCGGCTGGATCGCGACGTCGAGCGCGCTCCCCCGCGTTGACGGCACGACGGGGCCGATGCTGCTGCTCATCCAGCCGCTCGTCGCGGTCGTGGGCGGCGTCGTGTTCCTCGCCGAGCAGATCACCGTGCTGCAGTGGCTCGGCATCGCGATCGTTATCGCGGCGATCGGCTTCACGACGGTCGCGAACGCGCGGCGGGCCGCCGCGAATCGGTAGGCTTGGCGGGTGCATCCCGCCCGTCTGCTTCGCGTCACCTCGGTCATCGAGGCGTGCACGTGGGCGTTCCTCATCGCGTCGATCGTCGTGCGCGCGACGGGCCATGACGAGCTCGGCGGCACCCTCATCTCGTGGGCCGGGTCGCTCCACGGCACCGCCTTCGTCGCGTACCTCTTCGCGGTCATCGTCGCGACCCGCCACGCCCGCTGGCCGTGGTGGGCGCTACTGCTCGGAGCCGCAGCGTCGGTGCCGCCGTTCTGCACGCTCGCGTTCGACTGGTTCGTACACCGCCGCCCGCCGCTCGGGCGTCGCCTCGAGGCCGGCCCCGATCAGCCCGACGCCGAGCTGACGGGCGTCGCGCACTGGACCGCGACGCATCCGCTCACCCTCGCGGGATCGACGATCGCGCTGTTCGCGTTCGTGCTCACGTCGTCACTCGGCGCGTAGCTCAGGTTGGACGCCCGCCGCGTCTCATGCGGCTCTCATACTCGGCTCACGCGCGCCTCATCGCGCGCGGGAAGAGTCGATGGCATGCACCAGTACACCCTCGACGCCGCGACCGCCGCGCGCGAGACCGCCGGGCGCCGCGCGGTCGTCGTCGGCGCCGGCCCGAACGGCCTCACGGCCGCCGCCCTCCTCGCCCGCGCGGGCTGGCAGGTCGACATCTACGAGCGGGCCGCGCAGCCCGGCGGCTCGGCCTCGACGACCGACGCGCTCGGCCCTGGCACGCGCGTCGATCTCGGCGCCGCCGCGCATCCGTTCGGCATCGCGAGCCCCGCGTTTCGCGAGCTGCGGCTCGAAGAGCACGGCCTCGAGTGGCGGCACTCCCCCTTCGCCCTCGCGCATCCGCTCGACGACGGGCGCGCGGGCCTGCTGCACCACGACCTCGACTGGACCGCCGACGACCTCGGCCGCGACGCCGCCGCGTGGCGCCGCCTGCACCGCCCGCTCACCGACCACATCGACGAGGCCGTCGCGGCGCTGCTGCAGCCCGCGCCGCGGCTCGCGGGGCGCCCCCGCACGCTCGCGAAGCTCGCCCGCTTCGCGCCGACCGCCCTCGCGCCCGCGGCGGCGATCGCGAACCGCAGGCTTCGCTCGGCCGAGGGCCGTGCCCTGTTCGCGGGCTCGGCCGCGCACGCGTTCGCGCCCCTCGGTCAGCCGCTCACGGGCGCGTTCGGCGCGCTCTTCGGCGCGCTCGGCATGACCCACGGCTGGCCCGTCGCGCGCGGCGGCAGCGGGGCGATCACGGATGCGCTGGTCGAGGTCGCGACGCTCGCCGGCGCGCGGCTCCACCTCGGCCACGAGGTGACCGACCTGCGCGACCTGCCCGGCGCCGACGCGACCGTGCTCGCGCTCACGCCGCGCCAGATCGCGCGCCTCGGCGGCACCGATGAGCTGCCGACGCGGCGCCTCGCCCGCTGGCGCCACGGCGCCGCCGCGTGCAAGGTCGACTACCTGCTGCGCGAGCCCGCGCCCTGGACCAACCCGCGGGTCGCCGAGGCGACCACCGTGCACGTCGCGGGCGACGCCGACGAGGTGATTCGCGCCGAGGCCGACGTCGCGGCGGGCCGCCTCCCCGAGCGGCCTTTCGTGCTCATGACGCAGCAGCAGGCGGCCGACCGCACCCGCAGCGACGGCGACGGGGTCGTGCTCTCGGGCTACGCGCACGTGCCGCACGGCTACGCCGACTGGCATGACGACGAGGTCGTCGACCGCATCGAGCGGCAGCTCGAACGCTTCGCGCCGGGGTTCCGCGACACGGTCGTGTTCCGGCGCGTCACGCCGCCCGCGCAGCTCGAGGCCTGGAACCCGAATCTCGTCGGCGGCGACATCGCGGCCGGTGCGATGACCAGCGGGCAGCTGCTCACGCGCCTCGGCGTCGCCGCGAACCCGTACCGCCTCGGCGCCGCGACGTACCTCGCCTCGGCCGCGGCCCCTCCCGGCCCCGGCGTGCACGGCATGCCCGGTTACTGGGCGGCGCACGCTGTGCTCGCCGACTTCGCCCGCGCGAACCGGTAGCGCCGTCCAGTACCGGCCGGCCAGCGCGCCCAGATCTCACACCGCCTCCTCTCACCGTCGAAAGGACACCCCATGCGTGCACCTGCCGCTCCCCTCCCAGGTTCGGCCAGCGCCGACCACGTCACCGCCCGCGACGCCCTCCCGCTCCTCGGCTACGCCGCCCTCGCGGGCCTGCTGCTCACCCCGCTGCGCCACTACCGCGGCTCCCGCGGGCAGGTCGACGCGGCGAAGTTCGACCGCGACTCGTTCCCGCTCTCGACGTATCCGATGTTCTCGACCGACCGCCGCGGCCGCCTCTGGCTGCCGCACGTCGTCGGGTTCACGGCCAGCGGGCGCCGCGTGATTCCGCACTACCGCCTCTATGGCGCGGGCGGGCTCAACCAGGTGCGCAAGCAGATCGCGCGCGCCGTGCGGGCCGGCCGCGCTGCCGAGGTCGCGCAGACCTACGCCGACGCGCTCGCCGCCGGTTCAGACGTCACCGACTCCGACGCTCACGACGCAGACCCCATCGTGCGGGTCGAGGTCGTGCGCTCCCGCTTCGTGTTCGCCGACTACTTCGGCACCGACGCGACCCCGGGCATCCGCGCCCCGCGCTCCGAGATCGTGCACTCCGAGTGCGCCGTCGGCGGCCGCGCGATCGTGCGGCACGCGACCCGTCGCACCGCGAGGGCCGCCGCATGATGCCGCTCGTGCGCGCCGTGACCCGCCGCCTTCGCCCCGTCACGCATCCCGCCCGCCCTGCGATCTCGCGCATCGGCGTCGGGCTATTTTCGGGCATCCACAACCTGCGCCGCCGCCCGACCCTGCGGAACCTCCACCGGCAGGACCCCTCGCGCTTCGCGCCCGTCGGCGTCGTGCGCGTGCTGCGCCGGCCGCTGCCGCCGCGCGTCGCCGACGCCCTCTTCGACGCGGCGCAGCTCGCGAACGCCGCCGCGACCCTCGGCATCGCGCACCGCATCACGGGCCCGCTCAATGCGGCGCTGCAGCTGTGGACGATCAGCTACCGCAACTCGTGGGGCATGATCTTCCACAACGACAACACGCTCACGATGCACCAGGTCGTGCTCGGCACGAGCCGCGCGGCCGACGCGTGGTCGGTGGATGCGCTGCTCGCGCGCCGCCCGGCCCAGCCCGCCCGGCACTACGGCGGCATCGCGACCGCGATGAACGTCGCGACCTGCGCCGTCTACCTCATCTCGGGCGTCGCGAAGGTGCGCAGCCCGCGCGGCTGGGCCTGGGCGAGCGGCGACACGCTGCGCGACCAGATCGCCGCCGACGCGATTCGCAAGGAGTCGTTCGGCACGCCCGCGCCCCGGCTCGCGGCCGCGACGTACCGCAGCCAGACGCAGATCGGGCTGCTCGCGGCCGGCGCCCTCGCCGTCGAGCTCGGCGCCCCGCTCTCCCTCATCGACCGCCGGCTCGGCTACCTCTTCGCGGTCGCCGCGTGGGGCATGCACGTCGGCATCCGCGTGATTATGGGCATCAAGTTCTCGTACAACACGTCGGGCGTCGCGTATCTGCCGTACGTCACGAATGTTCCTGCGCTGTCGGCCGTTCCGGGGCTCTCACGCGCTTCGTGAGAGCCCTCTCATCACCGCCCAATTCGGGTTTCATCGCCCCTCGATTCACTACCAACAGGTCGGATGCTCCCCGGCCACCCACCCGGCTCCGAGCCGAAACCGAAAGGCCGACACCATGACCACGACGCTCAGCCGCACGACCGGCCACACCACCGCAGCCACCGCCCACGACACCGCCACCAGCACCGCTGCGACCGCCACCACGACGTCCCGCCGCCCGCTCCCCGACCGCGTGCAGGCCGCGTACACGACCCGCTTCGTCGCCGACGCGATCGCCGTCGACCCCGACGCCTTCGAGCTCGTCGCGGGCCCGGGCGTGCATCCTCGCGCCGGCGACGTCGTCGTGGCCCGCGTGACCCGCATCGGCAACCACAAGCGCATCGAGACGCCCGAGTCGCGCAAGGCGATTCTGTTCGACGACCACCTCGTCATGGTCGCCTACGGCAACCGCTACGCGGCCGACCAGTTTCTCGCGCACGTGCCCGGCGAGCTCGAGCCGTGCCACCTCGTCGCGGCCGGCGGCATCGCCGGAACCGTCACCGCGCAGCACGACCGCATCGGTTCGCCGACGCAGCTCGAGCCGCTCGGCCTCGTCGCCGACGCGCGCGGCATCGTCAACCTCGCCGACTACGCGCCGTACCGGGCGTCGTCGACCGGGGCGCCCATCCGCCCCGTCGACTCGCGCGGGGTCGCCCGCCCCGAGGTGATCGCAGTGCTCGGCACGTCGATGAACTCGGGCAAGTCGACCGCGATGGCGACGCTCATCAACGGCCTCACGAAGTCGGGGCTGCGGGTGAGCGCCGGTAAGGCGACCGGCACGGGCGCGGGCAACGATCCGACGCTCTACGCCGACGGCGGCGCCGAGCGCGTGCTCGACTTCAGCGACTTCGGGTACGGCACGACGTTCAAGCTCGCGATGCCGCAGATTCGCGCGCTCACGTTCGGGCTCATCGAGCAGCTCGCGACCGACGACCCCGACGCGGTCGTCATCGAGATCGCCGACGGCGTGTTCCAGCACGAGACGGCGCAGCTGCTGCGCGACCCCGACTTCCAGGCCGCGGTCGATCACGTCGTGTTCGCCGCGACCGACGCGCTCGGCGCCCTCGCGGGCGTGCGCGAGCTGCAGGAGGCGGGGCTGCGGGTGAGCGTCGCGACGGGCGTGCTGACCTCGTCGCCCCTCGCGACCGCCGAGGCCGAGCGGGCCCTCGCGAGCCTCGACGTGCCGGTCATCGGCACGCATGACCTCGCCGCGCCCGAGCGGGCCGTCGCGCTGCTCGAGCGCACGAAGTAGGCGCCGGCGTGGCAGCGAAGATGCCGCCCGTGTGGCGGGGCCGGCGGCGCGGGATGCTCGTCGGCCTCGTCGGGCTCGGCGCGGCGCAGGCGGTGCTCGCGCTCGTCATGGCCGGTTGCGTCGATGCCGTGCTCGGCTTCGCGAGCGCGGGCCCCGCGACCGGCAACGACCTCGCGTGGGCGGCGCTCGTCGGGCTCGTCGGCGCCGTCTTCGGCGTCGGCATCGCCCGCTGGAGCGAGCGGATCGTCGCCGAGGCACTCGGCCAGGACTACGTGTTCGAGCAGCGCCGCCGCCTCGTTGCGGCCGCGCTCGGCGACATCGGTAACCGCTCGCTCGGCGTCATCGTCACGCGCGCCTCGAACGACCTCACCGCCGTGCGCAACTGGATCGCCCAGGGCATCGTTCCCCTGTGCACGGGCCTCACACTCATCGGCACGGTCGTCGCGGTGCTCGCGGCGACGCAGCCCGCCGTCGCCCTCGCGATCGCGGTGCCGATCGGGGCCATGGCGCTCGTGCTGCCGCGGCTCGCGCGCGCCGCGCACGACCGGGCACGGCGCCTGCGCCGGCAGCGGGGACGCATGTCGGGTCACATCGCCGACACGGCCCGCGCGGGCGAGTCGGTGCGAGTCGCGGGGGCCGTGCGCCGCGAACTCAGCGCCGTCGACCGCGCCTCGGCCCGCGTCGTCGACGCCGCCGTCGACCGCGCGCAGGTGACGGGCCTCGTGCGGGCGCTCACGATCACGACCGCGTCGCTGTGCACCGCCGCAGTCGTGCTGCTCGCGCTGCTCGGCCACGTGTCGGCGGCGGCCGTCGCGTCGGCGATGACGCTGCTCGGGGTCATGTCGACGCCCATGGCCGACCTCGGCCGCGTCGTCGAGTACCGCCAGAACTATCGCGCGGCCCGGCGCATCCTCGCCCCCATGCTCGCCGAGGCGACCGAGTTCGAGGCGCGCGAGCGCGACCGCGAGCGCGCCTGGCGCCGAGAGCACGAGCGGCGGATGCGCGACCAGGCGCCCGACGACGGGTTCGGCAAGCTGCTCGTCGAGGGCTTCGCGCCCGGCGGCGTCGACGTGCCCGGCCTGCGCGCCGAGCCGGGCGATCGCGTGCTGCTGCGCTCGGCGCATCCGGCCCTCGTGCGGCGCACCGTGCGGGAGCTGCTCGGCGGCGAGACTGACGCTGAGCTGGACGACGACGCGCGCGCGACCGTGCGCCTCGGCGGCTTCGACCTGCGGCTCGCGCCCGCGCGGTTCCGCCGCAGCCTCGTCGGGTTCGCGTCGAACGAGCTGCCGCTCGAGCGCGGGTCGGTCGGGCGGCTCATCGGGTACCGCGACCCCGACGTCGGCGACGACGAGCTGCGCCGCGTCGTGCGCGAGGTCGGGCTCGAGGGCCGCGTCGACGCCGATTCGCGCGGGCTCGCCCGCAAGCTGAAGAACGACGGGGCGCCCTGGACCTCGAGCGACGTCGCGCGGCTCAAGCTCGCGCGGGCCCTCGTCGGCACCCCGCCCCTGCTCGTGCTCGAGCACCTCGACGCGGCGCTCGATGCCGCGGGGCGCGACCGGCTGCGCGAGATTCTCGCCGCGTATCCGGGCATCGTGCTCGTCGCGTCGCACCGGCCCGAGCTCATCGCGGGCGAGGGCGAACTGCGCGAGTGGCAGCTCGACGGGGCGGATGCGCGGGCTCGCGAGCGCACCGCGGCGCGCGTCGCGGCGTTTGGTGACGGCCGCGGGCCGGTCGACGACAGCGACGACGAGTAGCGGGCTGGTTGTCGCCTGATCGTCGCCTCGTCATCGTCGAGTCGTGCGTCGGGATACGGCTGGAGTGCGACGAAACGGGTCGCGCGCGTCGGTAGGGTGCGAGGGATTGCCCGCCCAGGAAAGGACCCTCGTGACCAGCCCCACCCGCCGTTCCCGTCGCTTTCACCGTCTGGGACGCGGGCGATGGTTCGCGACGCCGGCCGCGATGGCCGCCGCCGGCGCGCTGCTGTTGATGGGCTGCACGGCCGACGCCGATGGCTCGGGCGTCGACGAGGAGGTCACGCAGGAGCTGCCCGAGAAGTTCGCCGACGCCCCGCCCGTCGAGGAGGCGATCGACGAGTTGTTTGCCGCGATCGACTCGGGCGATGAGGCGGCGCTCGCCGAGATGATTCCGAACTATGACGACCTCGACGTGCGGATTCCCGACGTCGCGCCGCAGCGCACCACGACGCTGCACGTCGCCGACGGCGCGGGCGCGTTTGACGGCGCCTCGCTCACCGTCGAGGTGCCGTATCAGGTGGGCGAGGCCCGCGGCGTGTGGGAGGCCCAGCTGCGGTATCTCACGACCGGCGGCGGCGACCCGCACTGGCAGATCACGAACGCGCTCACCGAGGCGTCGGGGCTCGAGTCGGGCTCCGGCTCGACGTACGCCGACGCCGGGTTCGAGGTGACGCCGACGAACGGCGACATCGCGGGCGAGTCGACCTTCACATCGCTGCCGGGGGCGTACGAGTACGTCGTGTCGGTCGATTCCGACCTCGTCGAGGTGACGAGCGATCCCGTGCTCGTGCCCGTGCTCGTCGGCGATGCGAAGGCGGATGCGCCCGGGTCGCTTGAGGCGATCGCGGCCGAGGCGACGGTCGAGCTCTCGTCGGCCGGCATCGACGAGGTGGCGTCGAACTTCTCCGACGTCGTCACGATGTGCTCGAACTGGTGCGATGAGCCGAGCGAGAACGACTGGCAGGCCCTCGAGTGGGGCAACACGTCGGACGGCACCGGCATCTTCACGATCACGTCGTCGGCCGGGTCGTCGAAGGTGACGCCCGTGACCGACGATTCCGCGGTGGCCGCCGACTGGGCCGACCCGATCTCGCACGGCGGCGGCTCGGCCGCGAGCGTCTACGCCGAGGTGTCGCCCGTCAGCATCGACTACTCGAAGACCGACTGCTCGGGCGCATCCAACTGCTCGGTGGAGTCGGGCGGCGGCCTGCCGAGCAGCCGCGACGACGTGCGCCTGCTCTACCGCGTCGACGGCGAGACGATCACGCTCGTCGCGCTGCTCGGGAACCGGTAGTCACTCCTCAGTCGTGTCGTTGGGAGCCGCACGGGAGAGCCACGACGCGATGAACAGGGACGTTCCCGTCACGAGGAACACCGCCATCGCGCTCGATGCGACCGACACGCCTGCGACGACAATGGGAATGACCGTTTGCCCGGCACGGTTGGCCACGAGTCGCAGTGAGGCCCCCGTGCCGCGCTGCTCACGTGGCGTCACAAGCGTCATCCAAGACATCGTGAGCGGTTGGACCGCCCCTGCGGCAAACCCGTAAACCGCGCATGCTGCCGCGAGCAGCGCCGGGGGCACCGGCAATGCGACGATCACGAGTGCGATCGCTGCCGCGACTCCCGTCCAGACGAGCGTGCCGCGGCGGCCGAATCTCGTCGTCATCGGGCCGAGCAGGAGCCTCGAGATCATGGTCGCGAGGCCTCGCACCATGAGGAAGATCGAGAGCATGACCGGGCTGAAGCCGCGCTCCTGCGCGAGCATCGGCAGATAGGCAAGCAGGATGTCGAGGGAGGTCAGCACCAGGCTGCTCGCCATCAGCGCCCGAATGACGCCCTTCCTGCGGAGCAGGCGCCACGCCTCAGGCAGCATCCCTGCGGTTGAGGATTCTGTCGATGTCCCCCGCTGAGTCGGTTTGATGAACCAGGACATCGCCGTACAAATCGCTGCGAGACCAACCCCGATGAGCGAAACGACCTGCAGATTTGGTGACGAATCCTGGGCCCCGGGCTGCATCAGGAGCACTGGACCAAGCATCTGCCCCGACGAGGTCGCGAACGTATACACGCCGAAGAGGTTGTCGAGCTTCCCAGTAGTCGCATCCCGCATAACCCAGGTCTGCTCTCCCACGACGGAGAACAACACGCCGATGCCGAGAAGCATCGTCGCGACAATGAGAAGGATCGCTGAGTGGCTCCCGGCCCAAGCCACCACACACGCGAGTACGAATGCGGTGCCGCCAATGATCAGCGAGACGCGCTCACCGATTCTGTCGACGAGACGGCCAGCAGGTATCGCCAGTAAGAGCGGCGGCAGTGCGAATGACGCCGTAGCGGCGCCCACCCAGCCTCCGCCGCCGCCGAGTTCGAGCAATCCGTAGGAGATCGCGGGCCGCATTGCGTAACTGATCATCTGCACAATGACCGCGTGCACGAGCAGGATCAGCAACCTCGCTGGTCGGCCTTCCGGCTTCATGCCGACTGCTACCGGCGTGGTCTCGGGAACACTGTGCCGTCGAAGATCGGTCTCGCCGTGCGTACTGCGGCCGTTCGCACCACCGTTTCTCCGTTGAGCTCCACTTCGACTTCAAAGGCGCCCGTCGGATGCTCAATGGCGATCCGAGAGCCGGTGTACTCGAGCAGGGGATTCGCGACGCTCCCATCGAGGAGTGCCGCGGCGGCCACGCTCGCCGCACCCAAAACTCCGATCGAGGTGTGCACACGATGGGGGATAAACGTCCGTGTACTGATCGCGCCACCCGATCTCGGTGCTGCCACGAGTGACACCTTGGGAACCGTCGCGTCAGTCACATCGCCAAGGCCCATACGGAGGCCGGCTGCGATTCGCAGACGCTCGACGCGGGCACACAACTCGACATTCGACTCGAGCTCCGCCACCGACTCGTATCCAGTGACCCCAAGGTCCTGAACAGCGACCACGACAACGGGCATGCCGTTATCGATGCAGGTCACTGGAGTGCCATCGATCTCGTCCCTCTGGTTTCCGGTCGGCAGCAACGCGCCGCAGGATGAGCCCGCGGTGTCTGCGAAGTCGAGAACCACTGCCGCGGCGGTTCCTGGCACACCATCGATGCGAGTGTCGCCGTCATATTCCACGCGGCCATTGGGAGTCTGCACCTGTGCGGTTGCGGATCCTGCGGAGTTGAGCAGCCGAATCGGCACTCGGGTGATGCCCTCCTCGGCTGGCCACAGCCCTCGCTCGATCGCAAACGGGCCGACCCCTGCCAGCAAGTTTCCGCAGTTCTGTTTGTCGCTGACGATCGCCGAGTCAATGCCAACTTGAAGAAAGAGGTAGTCAATTCCCCCGTCGTTGGCACCGATCACCGCGACCTTGCTCGTCAATGGGTGTGCACCGCCGATTCCGTCGATCTGTCGTGCGTCTGGTGACCCCATAATCCGGAGGAGCAGATCGTCGCGTTCGCCCTCGTTGTCGGGGAGGTCCTCAGCGAGGAAATACGCACCTTTCGAGGTGCCGCCACGAATGATGAAACAGGGGATGCCCGTAGACATACGTTCCCTTCGTCAAGATGTTCAGAATGCCCGGGAGTTAGCGGGCGGAAGATTCTTTCGCGTGCACCGCGCGCATCGCGTCGATCACGCTATTCAGGTGCGCAGACATCGCGGCTTCTGCCGCGCGCGCATCGCGGCGGCAGATCGTTTCGATGATTTCCAGGTGTTCGCCGATCGAGACCTCGGCGCGCCCCGGCTTCTGGGCCAGGCGGTACTGCTGTCGCACGTTCTGTCCGCGCAAGCGCCGGATCAGACCGGTCGCGGTCGCCTGCCCCGAGATCTCATGTACTCGCCGGTGGAGTTCATTGTTTCTCGCCGCATAGGAATCCCGGTCGTGCGCGTCGACGGCTCGGCTCATCGCTTCGCCGATTGCGCGCAGCTCCGCGATCTCGTCGTCTGTGATGACCTCAGCGGCCTTCCCCGCACACAAGCTTTCGAGCGCGCGGCGGGCCTCGGCGATTTCGATCGCTTCGGCATACTCAACGACGCGCACTCGCGCACCGCGATTGGCGATGCGCTCTACAAGCCCCTCGCCCGCGAGTTCGCTGAGGGCCTCGCGGATTGCTGCTCTCGAAGCGCCGAATTCCTCTGAGAGGTCGGCTTCAACCAACCGCTGTTTCGGCACGAGTTCGCCGGCGAGGATCTGTTCGCGAATTCTCGACGCGAGGTCCATATTTGTCTCCGTTGTAATGTCTCGGTGGTGGCGGGGCCGGCGTCTCGCCGACCCCGCCACGGTTCCTAGCCGGTATAGCCGAAGATGTCGGCCCACTTCGCCGCGTCGGACTCAAGGTTATCGAGCGACTCTTCCAGCGATGCCCGGAATACGAAGTCACTGTCGGCGGCAGGTAGTTCGACGTCACCGATCGTCGGGGTAGGTGCGCCCTCACTGACCGGATAGTCGCCAAGGGACGCCGCGAGCGCCTGTCCATTATTCGACAGCAGCCAGTTCACGAACACCTGCGCGGCGGCGGGATGGCTGGCCGACTCCGTTTGTCCAAGGTAGAACGGGTAAGCGGCCGCACCTTCTTCGGGCATCGCGATCGTGATGGGGGCGCCGTCGAGCTCTGCGGAGTAGGCCGTCGCAATGGGAACCGCGCCGATCGAGATCTCGCCACGGGCGAGACCATCGGTGAGGGCAGCGGACGAGTCATAGATCCGGGGCTTGTTCGCCGCCAGGTCTTCCATCCACTCGTCCCCCAGCTCTGCGAACTGGAAGCGCGTCAAGGCGGCGGTGCTGCCACCCGCGCCGACCTGAACGATGCCGATCTTCCCCGACCACTCAGGGTCTGTCAGATCTGCCCAGTTCTGCGGGGCATCGGCCTCGTCGATGATCTGGTTGTTGTAGCCGAAGCTATAGACGCGGTCGAAACTCGAGTAGTACATGCCGTCTTCAAACTTCGCAGTGTCGAACAGCGAGCCAGCGACGTCATCGGTGAGCTCAACCGGCGTGAATGTGCCGGCCTCGGAGATGCCGCTGATCAGGTCCTCGCCCGAAATTCGGATCACGTCGGCGGCGAGTTGGCCCGCGGCCTGTTCTGAGAGGATTCGCTCGTTCAGCTTGTTTGGCGCGAGCCGAACGATCTCGACGTCGATTCCGGTGGCCTCGGTGAAGGCGTCGGCTGCTTGCTGCTCAGACACCTCGCTGCCGCCCGTGTAGAACGTCAATGACCCTTCGGACTGGGCTTCTTCGAGCAGAGCCGCGTCGGCGATCAACTGACCGTCGATGACGAGGTCGCCGTTTTCATTGACGTACTCTTCGTTGCCGCCGCCCCCGGAACTCGAGCAGGCCGACAGCAATAGGGTTGCGACGGCGGCGACCGCGATCCCCGCTTTAGATGTGCGATTCATGATTCGTCCTCCATTGGATGAATAGTGCTGATTGGGATGAATTAGTCGTTTTTCTGCTTGGCGCCGAACTTCTGCGAGAAGTAGGCAAGTATGAAGATGACAACGCAATACACGAGGCTCGTTGCGGCGCTGCGCTGCAGAATCCCGTTCTCGAAGTCATCGAAGATCACGATCGAGATCAATCGCGTATCGGTCGTGAATAGGAACAGCGGCACGGTGAGCTCTCGCATCGCGAGCATGAGGAGCAGCAGGAAGGTTGAGGTCAACGGCACTCGAAGCAGTGGTGCCGTGATCTTCGCAACCGCCCGCCACCGGCTCGCACCATGCATGACTGCACTGTCTTCAAGGTCGGCGTGCACCTGCAAAATCGAGCTGCTCGCGCCCTGATACCCCTGTGGCATCTGCGCCGCGACAAACGCGATCATCAGCACCAGGAGTGTTCCGTAGACCGGTAGCGGCATGATGAGCCAGGTCCAGAGCAGGCCGAGGCCCAGGACGATGGACGGCACCGCCAGAGGAAGCATGGAGATGTACCCAAGCCCCTCCTTGCCGGGCAGCTTCGTCCGGTTCACCACGTACGAGACGATGAATGCGAGGAGTGTGCCGACAAGTGCGGCCACGATGGCTACCACCACCGAGTTCATCGTTGCGTTGAGGACCAGCTCGGAGGTCAACGTATCCGCGAACATCTCGAAAGAGAAGCGGCCCTCGGAGAACGCCTCCACGACGCTGCCGACGTACGGTGAATCGTGGAGCGTGATGAATAGCAGTGCCGCGATCGGGAGCACAGTCGACAGGGTGAAGTAGACGAGGCCAATGAGGAGCGCCGGCAGGCGGAACCAGCCCAGCCCGACTACTCCGAGCCGCATCCCCTTGCCCGCGACCGTGGTGTAGTTCCGGCGCGCGACGATTCGACGCTGAATCATCGTCACGATCAGCACGATGAGCACCAATGTGATCGCCACAGCAGCAGCCTCGTTCGCCCGCGACGGCGCCGAGTTCATGAGCCGGTAGATGTAGGTCGGCAGGGTGTCGAGCCCGCCCGCGGAGCCGATGATCTGCGAAACCGGGAAGTTCTCGACCGTGAGCACAAAGATGAGAATCGCGGCACCCAGGATCGCGGGGAGTGCGAGCGGCAGGGTCACCTTTCGCACCACCGCTCCCGGTTTCGCCCCATGGATCCGCGCGGCTTCTTCAAGATCCGGGCTCATGAGGCTCAACGACGAGTGGATGAGTAGGAAGGCATAGGGCGCGTAGTAGAGCGCTAGTACGAAGATCAGGCCGCCGATATTGAAGATGTCGATCAACTGCGGCAGGCCAAGATCACGCGCCAGGATGTTGATGAGTCCGGCGTTCGGGCCACCCAGCACGGCCCACGCCAGTGCACCGACATACGAAGGCAGGAACATCGGGACGAGTCCCACGAAATAGAGGAACTTCTTCGCCCGCACATTCGTCCTCGCAGTGACAAACGCGAGGAATCCGCCGATGAGGATCGCGAGTACCGACGCCCCGGCCCCAACAATCACCGAGTTCACCGCCGCCTGACCCGTTCCCGGGCCGAACACGGTCTGGAAATTCTCGAGCGTGAGATTCGTCAGTGAGATGTTCCCGGGGCGCGGTGGCGTCGTCGTAAAGGCCGAAAGCACGACGAGCGCGACTGGCAAGAGGATGACTACGGCAAGCACGGCGTAGAGCACCGCAGGGAACACCGCACGCTTGACGTTTGCGCTCGCTTTGCGGCCCTTCGGCGACTGCACTTTGTGGTGAGGCTCGGTGGCTTCTTCCGCAGACGTGAGCCGAGGAGTTCCAGTCACCGTCATTTTGCACCGACCTGGGCGACGGTCGTCGTTGGTACATCCGCCCGAGGCTCGTCGACGTCGACAGGCAGCACCTGGATTGCCTCCACGTCGATGCTCAGGTCGACCTCGTCGCCTTCAATTTGCGACAACAGCTGCCGTTTCGACCCGGTTACCTCAAGTTGTACATCTGGACCGATCTGAATCCGGTAGACCGCAGTCGGGCCGAGAAACTCGCGAGTCGTGATCCGGCCCTTGAGTTGGTTGGCACCGGGCGTACCGCCGCCGAGCTCGATGTCTTCGGCACGGATGCAGGCTCGCACTTCGTCGATCCGCGCGTACTCGGGCACCTGCAGCACCACATCCGTACCCGAGATTCGCACCATCGTCGAGTCAAGTTGCTCCACCTCGAGCACGTTGCTGACGCCGAGGAAGTCGGCGATTGAGGCGCTCCGGGGTTTCGCGTAGATCTCACGCGGTGAGCCGATCTGCACGATTCGGCCGAACTGCATCATTGCGATTCGATCCGCGAGTGCAAGCGCTTCCTCTTGATCGTGAGTGACGTAGATCGACGTCAGACCGAGTCGCTGCTGGAGCTCTCGAAGGTCGGCACGCAGCCGGGTTCTGAGCCTCGCGTCGAGGTTCGACAGTGGCTCGTCGAGGAGCATGACGGACGGCTGCATTGCCAGGCTCCGCGCGAGGGCAACGCGCTGCATCTGGCCACCACTCAGCCGCGATGCCCCTCGGTCGGCGAATCCTTCCAGCCCAACCAGCTCGAGGGTCTCCATGACGCGCGTTCGAATCTCTTCTTTCGACTTGCGCTTCATCGTGAGCGAGAACGCGACGTTCTCGAACACCGTCATGTGCGGCCAGATCGCGTAGGACTGGAACACCATGCCGATGTTTCGCTTGTTCGGCGGCTTGTCTGTACCAAGGTCGGCGTCGAAGAGCACGTCGTCGCCCATTTTGATACGCCCGAATGTTGGTTTCTCCAGACCCGCGATACACCTCATCGTGCTCGTCTTGCCGCAGCCCGACTGACCGAGGAGCACGAGCGACTCCCCGTCGCCGATTTCCAGATCAAGGTCGCGCACGGCCACGTTGTCGCCGTACTGCAGCGTGAGCCCCTCTACTGTGATGTCCATTGCAGTTCACCTTCGTCCTGAGATCGGAATCCATACACGTCGTAGGAAAGCTCGCCACGTCGCCAGCGTTCCCGGAGCCCGCGCTCCTTCTCTTCTCTCGCGAGCCCGAGTTCCACGGCCTCGTCAACCTTTGCGGCGGGGATCACGGTGCCACCGTCGTCATCGAGCACGATCACGTCGCCGGTTGCCATCGACGCACCACCGATCGTCACCTGCGCATCAACGCGTCCGCGGACGTCCTTCCCCGCGCCCCGTGCGCGAACCCACCTCGCCCAAATGGGGAGCCCCATTTCTCGAAGCGTGTCGACGTCCCGAACGCTTGAGCCCGTGAGGATGGCAACGGCACCGTTCGCCTGGAGCTGTGTCACAAGCAGGTCGCCGATCAGCGCCACGGGGCGAGACTCAGGCATGGCGAGGACTGCGATTTCGCCGGGGCGAATGTGGGCGCACAGTTCGTGAACGCCTCGGTTGTCGTCCTGGCCGCACAGCACAGTACGGATCGGGCCCGCGACCTTCGCGCCGGGGATCACCGGGATCAAGTCGACGTCGAGCAGACCCTTCCTCCCGCGCGCCTCGTAGACCGTCGTGGAGCCGAGTCGGGCGAGGTCCTCGTAGACATCGCTCATCAGAGTGACCCCACAACGTTCGGCACAATTCGCATGAAGGCTTCCGCCTGTCGGATGTCCTTGTTACCGGTAACTTTCCGCGCGTGGTTGCCCCGGTGCTCGGCTCGTTCTGCGTAGTACTGCTGCAGATACGACTGTGCCTTCATGCACGCCATGGCCTCCCGCTTTCGGTCGAAGACCTCGGTGATGTCCACGAACACGCTGGGAACGAATCCACACAACTCGGGTTGATGCGGTTCGAACACGAGGAACTCGCTCGGCGGTGCCGTTCGGAAGCCCGCCTCAACGACCGCGCCGGCTGTCAGCAGTCGAGCACGCGAAACTGCCGTGTACGCAACGGGGTGGTCTGGGTTGAACGGGTCTTTATCAGGGTGCGTGAGCACGACGTCGGGTTGGTAGTCACGCATGACATCGGCGAGGCGGTCGATCGCCGCATCGTTGACGTGGAGGGGATAGTCGCCGAGGTCGAAGGACTCGAATGACGCACCCACCGCCGCCGCGGCAGCCTCGGCCTCCGCATGACGGTGCCGCTTGACGTTCTCGACGGTCTGATTCGGTTCCTTCCAGAGCTCGCCAGATTCTCCGCGCTCTCCATAGGACAGTGCGATCACCCTGGCTTCACCGCCTGCCAGCGTGTGCTTTCCAATCACACCGGCAGCGCGCCAGACGAAATCGGCGCTGTGCGCGCCCACAACGAGCAGTCGTCTCGTTCCCATTCTTCAGTCCTTCTATTCGTTGGTCGTGTGATTCGCTGCGTCTTCGTGCAGCTTCGTCAGCCAGGAGTGCGCCGCATCGGTTGCCCAGTGCGGTTGTCCGATCTCTTCGAGGTATGCCCGGGCGTCTTCCGTTTCGTGGATACGACGGGCAGCGTGTTGTTTCGATCCGGTAATCAATCGGTCGATGAGGAGGGCGGTGTCGCCTGCGAGTTCGTTCGCAATCTGCGCGCGCAGCCACTCCTCGCAGTCACCCAGTTGCGCCGCGCCGACCGACTCGATCACAACTGCAGCGAGGCCCTTCATGAAGACGCTCCGGATCAGCTTTCGCGCCGCCGCAGCTCCAGCGCCGCCCGCAACGGTCTCGACCGGAGTTCCGACCGGAGCCAACAGCTCCGCAAACTCGGACGCGCCTTCGCCACTCACCATGAGCGGTGTCTTTGCGCCACTTCGCGGCACGGGTGCGAGCACCGCAACATCAACGAACCGTGCGCCCGCCTCCGATGCGCGTGTAGCCAGATCGGCCTTCAGCTTGGGAGAGCCCGTATTGAGATCTGCGTAGATGACGCCAGGTGCCGACACTTGGAAGATTTCCTCGGCAACGGCGGCAGCAGCAGTGGCCCCTACGAGCGACACGACGAAATCCGCTCCGGCCACCGCATCCGCGACCTGATCGACCTGTCGTATCCCGTCTTCGTCAAGCCGAGTGAACGGGTCATACCCCGTCACTTCAAAGCCTGCATCTCGGAAGCCACGTGCAAACAACGCACCCGCTTCTCCGAGACCAACTACACCGCATGTCGTCATCTATGACTCCTGTCCCCGTTG
Source organism: [Zimmermannella] faecalis ATCC 13722 (assembly GCF_000381765.1). Taxonomy (GTDB): domain Bacteria; phylum Actinomycetota; class Actinomycetes; order Actinomycetales; family Microbacteriaceae; genus Gulosibacter; species Gulosibacter faecalis. The sequence goes on from NZ_KB907075.1 coordinate 112,570, forward strand.
CCAGTGAGACCAACCGTAACGATGGGCGACAAGATTGTCTACATTTTTGTCAGTTCTTTTCGTCACCCGAATTTTGGCCGCGGAACCATGGATCGCAACTGCATTGGAAGGCTGAAGTTCCTCGGCGGCACGAACGACCGTCGCGGTAGGTGCCGACTAGACTCGATGTCGGCGATTCCGCCGACCGCATCCCCTTCGTAGGAGCCGTGAATTGAGCACCGAGCACGTTCCCGACACTGTTGAGCACGCCGAGGCGACCCCCGAGCGGGAGCAGCCGTACGAGGCGCTCGGGCTCAAGGCTGACGAGTACGCGAAGATTCGCGAACTGCTCGGCCGCCGCCCCACGTCGGGTGAGCTCGCGATGTATTCGGTGATGTGGTCGGAGCACTGCTCGTATAAGTCGTCGAAAAAGTACCTGCGCGAGTTTGGCGCAAAGGTGAACGACAAGATGCGCGAACACCTGCTGGTCGGCATGGGCGAGAACGCCGGTGTGCTTGACCTCGGTGACGACTGGGCCGTGACGTTCAAGGTCGAGTCACACAACCACCCGAGCTACATCGAGCCGTTCCAGGGCGCCGCGACCGGCGTCGGCGGCATTGTGCGCGACATCATCTCGATGGGCGCGCGCCCCGTCGCCGTCATGGACGGCCTGCGCTTCGGTGACATCGACCACGCCGACACGGGCCGCGTCGTACACGGCGTCGTCGGCGGCATCTCGTTCTACGGCAACTGCCTCGGCCTCCCGAACATCGGCGGCGAGACCTGGTTCGACAAGACGTACCAGGTGAACCCGCTCGTGAACGCGCTCGCCGTTGGCGTGCTGAAGCGCGACGACCTGCACCTCGCGAACGCGCGCGGCGCCGGCAACAAGGTCGTGCTGTTCGGCGCCCGCACGGGTGGCGACGGCATCGGCGGTGCGTCGATCCTCGCGTCTGACACGTTCAGCGAGGGCGGCCCCACGAAGCGCCCCGCAGTGCAGGTCGGCGACCCGTTCGCCGAGAAGGTGCTCATCGAGTGCTGCCTCGAGCTGTTTGCGAACGAGGTCGTTGAGGGTATTCAGGACCTCGGCGCGGCCGGCATCTCGTGCGCCACGTCGGAGCTCGCCGCGGCGGGTGACGGCGGCATGCACATCGAGCTCGACAGCGTGCTGCTGCGCGACCCGTCGCTCACCGCCGAAGAGATTCTCATGAGCGAGTCGCAGGAGCGCATGATGGCGGTCGTGCGCCCCGACCAGCTCGACGCGTTCCTCGCGATCACCGACAAGTGGGCCGTCGAGACCTCGGTGCTCGGCGAGGTGAACACGTCGGGCCGACTCACGATCGACTGGAAGGGCGGGCGCATCGTCGATGTCGATCCCCGCACCGTCGCGGTCGACTCGCCCGTCTACGACCGTCCCGTCGCGTATCCCACCTGGATCGATGCGCTGCAGGCCGACACCGCCGAGCAGCTGCCGCGCCCCGCGAACCCGAGTGAGATCGAGGCGCAGTTCCGCACGATCCTCGGGTCGCCGAACGCGGCCGACCCGGCCTGGATCACCGACCAGTACGACCGCTACGTGCTCGGGAACACCGCGTTCGCGTATCCCGAGAACGCCGGTGTCGTGCGCGTCGACGAGGCGACCGGCATGGGTGTTGCCCTCGCGATGGATGCGAACGGCCGGTACGCGCAGCTCGACCCGCGGGCGGGTGCGCGGCTCGCGCTCGCCGAAGCGTTCCGCAATGTCGCCGCGACCGGCGCCGCGCCGATGGCGGTTTCGGACTGCCTCAACTTCGGTTCGCCCGAGAACCCCGAGGTGATGTGGCAGTTCAAGGAGGCCGTTGAGGGTCTCGCCGATGGTTGCCTTGAGCTTTCGATTCCGGTGACCGGCGGCAACGTGTCGTTTTACAACCAGACCGGCGACGTGCCGATTCACCCGACGCCCGTCGTCGCCGTGCTCGGCAAGCTCGACGACGTCGCTCGCCGCGTGCCGAGCGCGTGGCAAGACGAGGGCCACAACCTCTACCTGCTCGGCGAGACGCGCCTCGAGCTTTCGGGCTCGCTGTGGGCGGATGCGGTGCACGGTCACCTCGGCGGGCTGCCGCCGCAGGTTGACTTCGAGCGCGAGCAGGCGCTCGCCGACCTCATCGATGGCGCCTCGCGTCAGGGGCTGCTCGGGTCGTCGCACGACCTTTCGGAGGGTGGGCTCGCGCTCGCGCTCGCCGAATGCGTGTCACGCTTCGGCGTCGGTGCCCGCGTCGTGCTCGACGAGCTCTGCAAGCGCGAGGGCCTCGACGCCGCCGCCGCGCTGTTCTCGGAGTCGACCGGCCGCGTACTCGTGTCGGTGCCGCGTGAGGAAGACGTGAAGTTCACGTACATGTGCGAGGCGCGCGGGTTCCCCGTGCTGCGCATCGGCGTGACCGACGGAGTCGGCGAAGACGCGACGCTGGATGTGCAGGGCCAGTTCACGCTGCCCGTCGCCGAGATCCGCGCGTTGCGGTCGGCGACGCTGCCCGAGCGGTTTGGGGCGCGGGTCGAGGGGTAGTTCTAACGGTGTCGGTGCCTCGGCATAGATTGTCGTCATGCGCCGCCGCATCCTTGCCCTCATCAGTCTCACTCTCGCACTGCCGTTGCTGGCGGGATGCGCTGGCCAAGGTTCGAGGACGCTCGAGCCCGGCCAGGCGCTCAGCGACGAAGCCATCGCATCCGCCGTCGACACCTGCCGCACCGTGAGCATGGATTTCTACGCCGATGGCAAGATCAACAATGATTTTCCGGCGTGGAGCGAGGAACACGACCTCGAATCGCAATGGGACGACGCCTTCGACATCGATGCCGCGCAGGTGTCCATGCTGCCCGGGGGATTCGCGGTGATGTTCCCCTCATCCGGTTCGGAAGCAGGCGGTGCGAGCCACTACTGCCAAGCGATCAACGGCGAATACACGATCGCAGTCCGACATTAGCGGCCGCCAGGCGCACGGAGCAGCGCAGACAACCGCCACCACGCACGTCCGCCCGCGTTCCCTTCCCGGCCAACCCCGCGTATCCGCGCCGCAACCCGCATCGCCTACGCTGCGCAGCATGCACGCAAGACAGAGCGCCGCGGTGTCGTGGTGGAAGGACTGGCGAGTCTGGGCGGTCATCGCGATCGCCGTCGTCGCGGTCGTGGTCGTGATGCGGTTCGCCGCCACCGCACCCGACGCGGGGGCGGATACGCAACCCGGCGAAACCTCGCAGCCAGCGGAAACGCCGGCGTACGACGGCACTACCCTCGCCGCAGACACCGAGCGGGCGGTGCTCGACGCGTACGGCGTCGACACCGTGGGCGCGATCGACTCGACCGACGGCGCCGCGACCCTCGTCTCGCACATCGACTCGTGGGAATCGTTCAGCGAGGGCCGCGTCACCATCACCCTCGCCGAGAAACTCTCGCCCGAGGCCCTCGAGCGAGTCGCCGCCACCGTGCTCGACCACGCATCCGCGGTCGCCGACCTCGAGTCGGTCACCGCCGTCGACGTTGAGGGGCTCGCCGCGACGGCCGAACGCCCCGAGGGGCCGTAGGCGCGCATCGACGGCGCCGTGTGCGCTGAGGCCGTCTGCGCTGAGTGGGAGTAGCCTCCGGCGACCGGCCGCATCGCGCACCATACCGCCGGCCGCCAGTCGATACCGCCGCTCGCGGGCACGGGCCCGCCAAGCGCCCCTACGCCGTCACGAACGCGCGCGGCGCATCCGCTTCAACCGCCTCAACAACCAGCGCCTCGGCGACCACGCCCTCGAGCCACTCAATACCGGCGTCGCTCGCATCAATCGGACCGCCAGCATCGTGCCGCCCGTACTCGCCGTCGCGAACGGCGCCGCATCCGGCGAGCGCCTCGTCGAGCAGCTCGCTGCCGCGCGAGTACGTCTTCGCGTAGCTGCGGTCGCCGAGCCCGAACATCGCGTAGCGCAGCCCGGTCAGGTCGACGCCGGCCTCCGCGAGTTCGGCGTGCAGCGACCGCACGCCGGTCGGCAGCTCGCCATCGCCGTACGTAGAGCAAATAATGACGTGGAACCGGTCGACATCGAGATCGCCCGCACGCGCCGTCGAGAGGTCGAGCAGCCGCGCATCCCCGCGCGCCTGCAGCGACCGCACCAGCTCCTCGGCGAGCAGCTCAGAGTTGCCCGACTCGGTCGCGAACGCGACGGTGACGGGCGTCGTGATCCGCACGCTGCCGCCCGCAGCCGCGGCACGCGGCGGCACGACGACGGTCGCGTCGGTCGCGGTTGAAATCTGCTCGGCGCGGCTGCGCAACTTGCGGCGCGTGCGCCCGGCCGCGGTGCGCTGCCGCTCGACGTGATCGATGCGCCGCCATCCCGCGATGTCGATCGCGTCGGCGGGCAGCCGCAGTTCGGGGCGGGATGCGGGGTCTCGACGCACAGGCCCGGTTTCGGCGCCCTTCGGCGCCGCCTCGGCCGGAGCGCCGTGCCCGAACGGACAACCGCCGCCCTCCGGCATCGACTCGGCAGCCGGAGCCGCAGCCGCACCCGACTCCCCCGCCGCCTGGCCCGGAGCATCCCCACCCCGCGCCGCCTCAACAAGATCGCCCGCGATCATGCGCGCGAGCAGCTTCGCGTCGGTGCGCTGGTCGGGAATCGCTCCGCGCGGGCCGCGCCGCAGCCAACCGGCGACGTAGAGCCCCGGCTCGACCCGACCATCCGGGTGCCGCCCGGGCACCGCAAGCGCCGACTCGTCGCCGGTGAATCCGATCGCGGTCACGATCGAGTCGACCTCGAGCGCAGCCTCGCGGCCGTCGGCGTGCCGCAGGCGCAGGGCGGATACGCGGCCCGCGTCGCCCTCGCCGGTCGCCTCGATCGGGGTGGCCTCGAACCACCACTCGATACGTGCGTGCGGGGCTGCCCCCTGCGATGCCGCGGCACCGGCCGACGCGAGCTCGCGCACGGCGTCGAGGCGCGCATCCTTGCCCTCGGGGAACGCTTCGAAGTCGACGCCGTGCACGACGTGCTCGAGGCCCGGCATGCCGGCGAGTTCGCGCACCATGACCGGGTCGAATTTCGCGCGCTCGGGGGCGCTACGGCCGACGAGGTGCACGGTGCGCACGCGGCCGGCGAGACGCTCGACGGTGGCGTCGTCGAGGTCGGTGCCGGTGAGGTCGCGGCGGGTGAGGAGGCGGGCGAGGTCCATCGCGACGTTGCCGTGGCCGACCACGGCGACCGTCTCGCCGAGCTCGGGCACGTCGGTCTCGTCGGGGTGGCCGTTGAGCAGGCGAGTGATCTGCCCGGCGCCGAAGATGCCGGGGCGCGTGCCGCCGGCGACGGGGAACGGCACGTCGCGGTGCAGGCCGGTCGCGAGCACGACCGCGTCGTACGATTCGCGCAGCTGCTCGACCGTGACGTCACCCTGCGCGCCGACGCGCACGTTGCCGCGGAACTCGACTCCGGACTCGTCAAAGAATCGCTCAAACTGCTGCGCGACCGACTTCGTACCCTGGTGGTCGGCCGCGACGCCGTAGCGCACGAGGCCGAACGGGGTTGCCGACTCGTCGAGCACGTCGATGCGCGACTTCGGCAGGGCGCGGCGCAGCGCCTGGCCGGTGAAACAGCCGGCGGGGCCCGAGCCAACGATCGCGATGCGCGCCTCGGTTTCTGAGGGCGCGTCGGCGTCGTGCGCGTCGCGGGTCGACTCCCACGCGATCGGCAGTTTCGTCATGCCGCGGAACACCCAGCCGGCCGTGGCGGGCGGGTTGTCGTCGATGAGGCGCATCCCCCGCAGCCGCGAGAAGAGGGCAGGCAGGCCGATCTCGGCGACCTCAGCCTTCGCGACCCACGTGCCGAGGCACGCGTGCACGCCCTTGCCGAACGCGAGGTGCGGCTTCACCTCGCGGTGAATATTGAAGCGCTCGGCGTCGTCCCACACCGTTTCGTCTCGGTTCGCCGAGAGGATGCAGATGCCGAGCCGCGCGTCGGCCGGCAGCTCGACGCCGGCGAGCACCGTGTCGCGAGTGACCTGCCGCGAGTACATGCCGATCGGTGCCACCCAGCGGATCGCCTCGTCGAACGTCGCGCCCCAGAGCGACGGGTCCTGTTCGACGGCGGCGCGCTGCTCGGGGTTGTCGAGCAGCGCCCAAGCGGCCACGCCGAGCGCGTCGCGGGGCTCGTTCACGCCGCCGCCGATCGTCATTTTCAGGTTGGCGCGGATGCGGTCGAGCGGCATCTTGTACTCGTCGATGCGCAGCAGGTGCGCGATGAGGCTCGGGTTGTCGTCGAGGTTCGCGCCGTGCCAGGCGAGCATTTCGTCGAGTGCGGCGTCGACCTCGTTGAAGGAGCGCTCGCCCTCGGCCCACACGTCGGGGTCGTCGGCGTAGTTGCCGGTGGCGTCGATCATCGTTTGCGACCAGCGCTGGAGGTCTTGCTGGGTCGCGTTGTGGAGGCCGATGATTTCGCGGAGGTTCTCGGCGGCGTAGGGTGCGGCGAAGTCCCAGACGAGGTCGGCGCCGGGGCCCTTCTCGACGAGTTCGTCGAGGTAGCGGTTCGCGTTCTCGGCGAAGACGCGGTTCCAGACGTTCTTCACGGCGCCCGGGCGCAGCGCGGGCTGCCAGGCCTTGCGCTCGATCGCGTGCTCGGGGTCGTCGCGGCGCAGCATCGAGTGGCCCATCGCGCGGATCTGCAGCGAGCCCCGCTCGTTCGCCGAGAAGATCTCCTGGTCGAGCTCGGTGCCGTGCACCGCCTCGTACGAGGTGATGAGGTAGCGGCCGACCGCCGGCACCCAGTGCACGCCGCCCTCGGCGCGCAGGCGCTCGTAGATCGGGAATGGATCGCGGTACAGCTCCGGGATCGTCACCCAGTCAGCAACGGGGGCGGGTCGACTTGTCATCGCGGTTCCTCACAACTATTTGTCTCGCGTTTCGCGCTCGTCGTCGAGCGGCGCTCAGCACTGAGCGGGCGTTGGTGGTGTTGTAGTGAGTTTCTCGCTGTTAGTTGGCAAAGAAAAGCGGTCTTTTGTGGCGTGATTCCTTTGTTTTGTGGTGGATGCGCGGGGTGCGGCGACGTGCGGACGTGGGAATGTCGCAGGGTCGGGGCAGGATTGAGTCACGGCGACATGGCTGCGATTTGGATGCTGATAATTCGCTGGTAGTGACTGGATTGAGCATTGTAATACGTATTTCTGTTCGATAGTATTGAAGCACGAAACGTCACTGCGGTGACCTGGCAAACCCGAAGCGGGGTGAACTCCAATGGCCAACGACGATGTGACCGGCGATGGCGGCGACTGGGCCGCGCCAGGAGTCCCCCACGAGCCGACGGTCGACGAGCCGCGCACCGAATCAGTGGGGTCGAGCTCGGTTGATTGGGATGCGCTCACGCGGCCACGGCGCGGGGTCGAGTTCCGGCCGGTGGGCGAGGCACTCGAGCCTCCGATCTGTGATCGCAGCGGTGCGCCTGAGCCTCGCGACCTACGTGCACTTCCAAATCTCGCCGACCTTCCCGACGGCGAACTGATGCGTGCCCTCGAGGCGCACGGTGCCGAGGTGCGGGCCGTGCTCGCGCGCGCGGCCGCGCTGAGTCGGGAGCTCGCGAAGCGGTCAGCGAAGTCACTCGGGCGCGATGCCCTGTCGAAGCGGGCCGGATACGCGAACTCGACGATCGCGGCCGCGCACCTGCTCGGCGTGCCGTACAACTTCGCGCGGCAGCTGCACTCGGTTGGCGAGGCCACCTCGACCCGGATCACGTTGCAGGGCGAGGTGCTCCCGCCCCGATACGAGCACGTCGCTGACTCGGTCGCGGGCGCCGTACTGCCGGTGGAGTATGCGGACAAGATTGTCGAGTTCCTTGAGGACATCACGCCCCGTGTTGACCCGGTCACGCTGGTCGAGGCGGAAGTGGCACTCGTTGAGGCGGCGCCTGGGCTCACGTCGCGCGAGCTCGTGCAGGTGATCGCCGGGATGACATCCGTGCTCGATCCCGACGGTGTCGAACCCACCGAGGCCGAAGCGTACGCAGGCCGGTATTTCGACATGACCGTGCTGCCGACGGGGCAGGTGCGCATCAAGGGGTTGTTGGACGCGGCAAGTGCCGCACCGATCCTCGCGGGCGTGAACGCATACGTCACGAACGAGCTCAGGAAGTCGCGGGGCGTGAACAACCCCGACGGCAGTGTCACCGGCGTCGTCCGAGACGTCGACCGCGACCGCACGGAAGGCCAGGCCCAGAGTGAGAGCGAGGTGGCGCAGATCGTGCAGGAGACCCGCACGGTGCGGCAGTTGCGGGCCGATGCGTTCATCATGCTCTGCCAGCACGCGATCGGCTGCAACGAGCTGCCCGGCTGCTCGACGCAGGTGGTCGTGCGGATGCAGGACCGCGACCTCATCGACCGCGCCCGCGACGCCGGGCTGCTCGACGACGTCGACGCGGCCGACGAGCCAGTTGATGAAGCGACGGGCCTCGACCCGCGCAGCGCCTTCACGAGCGCCGGGCTCGCGACGATCGACGGGCTCCCCGCGGCGATCAGCGCCAGCGCCGCGCGTCGGCTGTGCGCGAAGGCGGGGATCATCCCGGTCGTGCTCGGCGGCGCAGGCGAAGTACTCGATCTCGGGCGCGCATCCCGCCTCGCGACACCCGCCCAACGGAAAGCGTTGATCGAGCGCGATGGCGGCTGCGCGTTCTGCGGGCTCGAGCCATCCATGTGCGAGGTGCACCACGTCCGCTACTGGACCCGCGACGCGGGGCCAACAGACCTCGCGAACCTGATCCTGTTGTGCACGACCTGCCACCACCGCATCCATGACGACGAGTGGCAGATCCGCATCGTGCCGCCCGGCACGGCCGACCAGTACCAAGGTCCGGCAAGGCCGGCGCGGTTCAGTGTGCTCGACGAGGTGTGGTTCATCCCGCCCGCGAGCGTGTATCCCGACCGCACCCCGAGACTCGGCGGGCGAAGAAGGTACGCACCGAAGGTCCGCACCCGCTGTTGAGGCCGGCCGCGCATCCGAATTTCGACGAATTTCGGCGTGTCGCCCAGAATTACTTGACACGACCGAATTCGGTGCATAGTTTTGTGAGCGTCTGAATTTGAGAGGAGGCGGCAAGATGATTATTACGTCAACGGGAATCACCCCGGGAATCCGTGCTGCCTTCGCAGGCGCACGCGCCGTGGCTCTTCACTAGCATCTCCGCTGGCACTCGCCACCGCCCGGGCTTTGACCCTCTGATCACCCCGCAGTTGCGCTCATACGCGCATCGCTGCTTCGGCTGATCGTTCTCACTCGTTGCGAGCCATTTCGCTGCCGGGTTTATTCGGCATGCGATATTCGGCTATTGCGATTCTTTGGACGCCCAATGTTGGGCCTCCGCACACTCATTTTGCGATTCGAAAGCGAATTCCGTGAACGCTTCTGTTCAGGTCGTCTCCGTTGACGATCAACGTGACCAAATAACCGTCCACCTGCCCGACCAACAGCACCTCGACCGGCTGTCGATGCTCGATCGACTCGCCCTCCGCGTGGGCCTGCGGCTCGTGCTGCTCAGCGAACGTCGCCGCCACGCAGCGGCACGCGACGCCGAGCACGCACTCGACCGCGAGCGCATGCGCCGCGAAGCCGAGCGGGCCGCCCACGACCGCGACCGGCTGCTCGCCGCCTCGGGCCTCCACCGCACCTGGATGTAACCCAGATGCCCGCCCCGACCGGCCGGGATGCGCGCCCCGTGCTCTCACGCACGCCGCGCATCCCGGCCCTCGGCGGCACTAGCGTCCACCCGCATCAACCCCCGTCAGCTCGCCGCAACGGCGGGCTCGACGATCTCCGCGGTCCACCGACCGTGCTCCCCAGCGCGCACAAACACCACCTGACCGTTGAGGATGCGCGGACACGGCGCACCCGTGATCGCCTCCACCCCGGCACGAATGAACATGCCGTGCGACACCGCGACCGTCGCGCCCTCGCGCCGCATGAGCCCCACAATCGCCAGCTCGGCTCGGGCGCCCACCTGCTCCCAGGTCTCGCCGCCCGGATACGCGCCCGACTTCCAGCGCCGCTCCGCGTCGACGACGAGCATCCCCTCGGCCTCGCCGAAGTCGCGCTCGAGAAGCGCATCGGTCAGCTCGAACGCCGGCGCCGACACGACCGAATCGACAATCCGCGCCGTCTCGACCGCCCGCTCGAGCGGCGAACACACGATGCGATCCCACCGCGACACGCGCAACAACTCCGCGGCGCCACGCGCCTGCTCCCGGCCGACTTCGTCGAGCGGCACGTCGCTGCGACCCTGCAGCCGCCGTTCCCGGTTCAGTGCGGTCCGCCCGTGCCGCACAAGGGCGAGCACAGTCACGCCACCGCGGCGGCAACCGACGCGCGCGCTGCCGATTCGCCGTCCACTCCCCCGCCGTCGCACCGATACAGCTTCGCCGACCGCACGCGAACGTCAACCCGGTCGCCGACCTCGACGCGCATCCCCTGCGTTCGGGCGCGCAGCTCGACCCCACACCAGTCCACGACGACGTCGCTCCCATCGCGCATGAACAGCGCCGACCGCACGATCGCGGCGCCGTCAACGGCCGACGTGAGTGCCACCTCCGACGGCAGCACTGCGGCGCGCACCGGCCCAGCGACCGCACCCTCCGTGGGCAGCCGCAGGGGCAGCGCATCGGCGACAAACTCGCCCGCCTCGGCGACACCCTCAATCAGGGTCGCGTCGGAGAGAAACTGGGCGACAAACGCCGAAGCCGGATTCACGAGCAGCTCCTCAGGCGGGGCAACCTGTTGCACACGCCCGGCGTCAAGAACGGCCACGCGATCGGCGAGCGCGAGCGCCTCGGCCCGATCGTGCGTCACGTGCACCACCGTCAGCCCAAGTTCCCGCGTAAGCGTGCGCAGCTCAAGCCGCAACCGGTCGCGCAGCGGCTCGTCGAGCGCCGAAAGCGCCTCATCAAGCAGCAGCACGCTCGGGCGCGCGACGAGGGCGCGCGCGAGCGCAACCCGCTGCCGCTGCCCGCCCGACAGGGTCGCGGGGTCGCGCTTCGCGTATCCCGGCAGCCCGACGAGCTCGAGCGCCTCGGCGACGCGCGCCATCCGCTCGCCCCGCGGCACCCGAGCGCGCCGCAGCGGATACTCGACGTTCCGCCCAACGTTCCAGTGCGGCCACACGGCGTGCTGCTGAAACACCATGCCGAGCGCCCGCCGCTCCGGCGGCACAAACTCCGCGCCACCCGCGACGACGCGATCGCCGATGCGGATGCTCCCGCTCGTCGGCGTGAGGAACCCCGCGATGGTGCGCAGCAGCGTCGTCTTGCCCGACCCCGACGGCCCGACGAGCGCGACGAACTCCCCATCACCCAGCGTCAGATCGACGTCGGCCAACCCGACCGCTCCCGACGGGTAGCGCACGCACACGCCCCCGAGCTCGACACTCGACATGCCTACATTCCTTTCGATCCGGCCCCGCCCGACGTCACGCGACCGGTCGCAAGACCGATCACCGCGAGGCCGAGCAGGGCAACGACGAGCGACAGCGCCGAGGCGGTACTAAACGCCCCGGCCTGCTGCAGATTGAAGATGGCGACGCCGAGCGTCTGCGAGCCGGGCGACAGGAGCAGCACCGAGAGCGTAAGCTCCCGCACCGCCGTCACGGCAACGAGCACGGCCCCCGAAATCGCAGCGGGCGCTGCGAGCCGCGCCGAGATATCCGCGAGCGCGCGCAGGGGCCCAGCCCCGGATATCCGCGCCGCCTCCTCGGCGCTCGAGGGCGTGCCCGCGAGCGGCGCCGTCACCGCCTGCAGCACGATCGCCGTGAACGACGTGATGTACGCGCAGAGAATGAGCCACGGCGTATTGAACAGCCCGATGCGGGGCGCGAGCACGAGCCACGCAACACCGATGACGATGCCCGGCACCGCCTGCGGCAGCATCATCACCGCGTGCATCGCGCGCGACCCGACGACGCGCGTGCGGGTACCGACCACGCCGATCGCGAGCCCGAGCACGCCGCACACGATGGCGGCGCCGACTGCGAGCAGCACCGAATTCGTGGCGCCCGTCAACGCGTTCGCCGACGTCACCGCCTCGACGAGATGGTCGAGCGTGAGGTTCTCGAACGCGAGCGGCACGCCCGGCGCCCGCAGCAGCGTCTGCATGAGCAGCGCGAGCAGCGGCAGCACCGTCACGGCGAGCACCGCGAGCCACGTCACGATACTCACCGGCACCCGGGCCCGCCCGAGCGACAGCGCCTCGGCCCGCGAGGCTGACGCGTCGAGCTCGACGCGCGGCTTGCCGATGCGCGCATCCGCGAGCAGCCCGATCAGCGCGATCACGATGAGCACGACCCCGATCGCCGCGACGACGCCGAGCGGGTTGTCGACCGTGCCCGACTGCAGGTACCGATACACGAGGGTCGCGAGGGTCGTGAAGCGCTCGGGCAGCCCGATGATCGACGGAATGCCGAAGTCGGCGAGGTTCCCCACCGCGACGAGCACGAAGGACGACACGAGCGCGGGGCGCAGCAGCGGCACCGTCACGGTGAGCAGGCTCCGCACGGGGCCCGCGCCCGAGATCCGCGCCGCCTGTTCGAGGTCGGCCGGAATTCGACGCAGCGCGGCCGTAACGATGAGCATGACGATGGGATAGCTGTGCACCGTGAGCAGCAGGATCACGCCGTCGGCGCCATACACCGACCACAGCGGGCCGCCGAACATCGACCGCCACCAGAGATTCAACGGGCTCGACGGCCCCGCGATGCCGAGCCACGCGATCGCCCCGACGAACGGCGGGATCAGCATCGGCGAGAACGCGAACAGGCGCAGCGCCCGGCGACCCGCGAGATCGGTGCGCTCGCAGAGCACCGCGAGCGCCGTACCGACCGCCACCGCCGCGACGGCCGATCCGACCGCCGACACGAGGCTGTTCACGCTCGCCTCGAGCACCTCGCCCTGCAGCAGCACGCCGAACTCGCCGCCGCGCACCGCGAGCACGACGATCGCGCCGAGCGGGATGAGCACGAGCGCGGCCGTCGCGAGCCAGAGCCCCAGTGCCAATCCGGAAATCGATGCGAGTCCGCGCACGCCCCCGCGCCCACGGCGAATTGCCGCGGGCGCGGGGGCCTCGGTCGCGAGCGTCATTACAGGAACAGCTCGCGGAAGCGTTCGACCGCCTCGTCCTGTGTCGAGTTGATCGTCTCGAGGTCGGGCGAGAGAATCTCGATCTCATCCATCGACGGGGCGCCCTCGGGGGTACCGACGTCGCCGCGCACCGGCAGGTACGACTGCTCGACCGCGAGCTGCTGCCCCTCGGCGCTCACGAGGAAGTCAACGAACGCCTGCGACGCCTCGGCCTCGTCAGTGTCGGCGAAGATGCCCGCCGGCTGCGAAACGTACGGCACGCCCTCCTCGGGGTACGCGACCGCGATCGGCGAACCCTGCGCCTCAAGCTCGCGCACGAGGTAGTCGACGACGATGCCGATCGGCTGCGTGCCGGTCGCGACCGCCTGCGACACGGGGCCGTTGCTCTCAGCGATCACGGGGTTGTTCGCCGCGAGGTCGGTGAGCCACTGCTCGCCGAGCGACGATTCGTTGTACCAAACCGCCGCGTTGTAGGCGGCGGCGCCCGAAACCTCGGGGTTCGGCATGACGATCTGGTCGGCGTACTCGGGGTCGGTCAGCTCGGCGCACGAGGTCGGCGGGGTGTCGATCATCGTCGTGTTGTACGCGATGACGGTGGGAATGATGCGGGTGCCGACGTAGTACCCCTCGGGGTCGACGACGTCGGGGTTGAGCGCCTCAACGTCGGCAGGCGTGTACTCGAGCAGCAGGTCGTCGGCCGCGTAGTTCTCGAAGGTGTTCGCGTCGGCGGCGAGCAGCACGTCGGCCTGCACGCCGCCCGACTCCTGCTCCGACGCGATCCGCGCGGTGAGGTCGCCGGTGCCGGCACGGAACACCTCGACCGTAATGTCGGGGTGCGCCTCATTGAAGGCGGCGACGAGCGCGTCGGCCTTCTCCTGGGGCTCCGAGGTGTAGAGCGTGATCGTGGTGGCGCCGCCGGTCGCGGTGTCGCCGTCGGCCGGCGAGGCCGCGCAGCCGGCGAGCACGAGCGATGCCGCCCCGGCGAGGGCGAACAATGGCGAGAGTTTGCGGTGGTTCGACATCTGGATTCCTAACGTGCGCTGGGGTGGGTTAGCTGGGGTGAGTTAGCTGGGCGGGAGTGAAAGCTGATTCGGCGCGTCCCGAGACCCGCGCCTCGAACAGGCGGGGCGGATGCGCGTACGGCACGGTCGTCACGCTCGCGGTCACGCCGTCGAGGCGCACGAGTGAGAACGCCGAGCGGTCGAAGCCGGCGACCCGGTCGTCGCCGTCGAACATGACCTGCTGGTAGGCGAGGGCCGGCGCGACCGAGACGAGCGTCCCCCGCGTCGCCGCGACGAGCTCGTGGTGAAAATGCCCCGCGAGCACGACCCGCGTATCCGCGCCCTCGAGCGTGTCGAGCAGCGCCGCCGCGTCGCGCAGGTGCGCGTTGGCGAGCGCCGGCAACGGCGAAGGGATGGGCGGATGGTGCAGGGCGATGATCGCGCCGGCGGCAGGCTCGGCGGCAAGCTCAGCCGCGAGCCACTCGAGCTGCGCCGCGCCGAGCTCGCCACGCGAGGAGTCGAGCAGCAGCAGGCGCAGGTCGCCGACCGTGACGGCGCGAGGTCCAACCGCGATACCCGCGTCGGCCGCGGCGGCGGGCTCGTCGTGGTTCCCGAGCGTCACGACGACGGGTGCGCCGACCGTGCGTTCGAGGTCGGCCAGCGCCTGCGCGACCGCGGGATACGCGCCGGCGTTGCCCCGCTCGATGAGGTCGCCCGTGATGACGATCGCGGCCGGCTCGAGGTGCTTCTCGACGAGGTATGCGCCCACCTCCCACAGCCGCGCGAGGCCGTCGATCTCGCCGTAGAGCGGCTCGCCGTCGGTCGCGTGCACGTCGCTCACGTGCACGATCGTCGTGGCCGCCGCAGGTGGGGCCGGAGCTGCCGGGGCGACCTGCGCCTTGCGGCGAAGCGCCGCGAGCCGCGTCTCGTCGAGTCCGTTCCCGAGCAGGTACGCGACCGCGCCACCGAACTCGTCGATGACGTCGAGCGCGTGCGTCATCGCGACGGGCGGGCTGTCGAGGTGCAGGCGGAACACATCGTCGCGCTCGGCGACGCTCGCGTTCGCGGCGATCTCAACGGCGTGGTCGAGCCGCTGGTCGCGCACGTTCGGGCCCGAGCGGGCGTAGTCGGCGATGACCTCCTCGCGCGTCGCGCCCGTCGCGAGTCGGGCGAGGGCGACGACGAGGCCGGTGCGGTCTTTGCCCGCGGTGCAGTGCACGAGGGTGCCGCCTGTGGCGTCGGCGATGACGCCGACCGCCGCCGCAAGCGCGGGGCCCCGATCGCGCAGGAGCGCCTCGTAGATGTCCTCGATGCGGCCGGTCGCGGGTGGGTTCGTGCCGTAGAGCGGCACCGACGTGACGCGCGGCTCGGCGAGCTCGGCCTCAGCCTCGCCGGGCTCGCGCAGGTCGAGCACGTCGGTGACGCCGAGCCGTCGCAGCGCGGCAACGCCGGTGGGGCGGATGCGGTCGGGCGCGCCCGAGCGGATGATCCAGGGTCGTTCCCCGTGCGCCGCCCGCACGTTGAAGAGTCCGTCAATCCGCAGTTCCCGCACACCAGCTCCGTTCCGTTCATTTCACCGAGAGTGAAACGCTGTTACATCGGAGAGCATGGCGGCGCCACGTGAACTCGACGTGACGCGCACACGACCTGCGCTTGAACGCCCGGCCACCATCCGGTGGGGCGCCCCACACCGCTGTCGGCGCTACCGCGACTCGTCGTCGCTCAGCGCATCCGCCACGACGGCGCGCATGCCTTCAACGTCGTCCTGCGACTGCTGCCGCGCCATGGCGGAGTGCAGCGCGTGCAGCACGACCGACTGGCCGATGCGGGCCATCGCCGGGTCGACACCGTGCGGCGCCGCGGCCGGGCCGGTCGCAACCGCGATGTCGGCGAGCCGGGCGAGCGGCGAGCGCAGGAAGCTCGTCACAAGCACGAGCGTCGCGCCACGCTCCCGCGCCGCCGTCGCCGCCCGCACCGACTGCTGATTCGCGCCCGAATAGCTCAGCACGAAACAGGCATCGTCGGGGCCAAGCGAGTGCGCCGCGAACTGCTGGGCAAGCGCATCCACGGGTGCCTCAACCGTTCGGCCGAGCGTGCTCAGCCGCATCGCGAAGTCTTGGAGCGGCGGGCCCGAGAACCCGCTCCCGACGAGCACGATGCGGCGCGCGCGACCGAGCGCGCTAGCCGCGCGTTCGAGTTGCTCGGGGTCGACCGTCGCCTTCGCGAGCCGAATCGCGTCGATCGACTCGTCGAAAGCGTCGACCGGCGCATCCGGGGCAGCGCCCGGCTCCGCCTGCGGCGCGAGGGCGGTCGCGCGGGCGATCTCGAGGCGCAGGTGCTGAAACCCGCGGAACCCGAGTCGCTGGCACGCCCGAATCACGGTCGCCGCCGACGTCTCCGCCGCGAGCGCGAGCTCGGCCGTCGACCAGCCCACGACCTCGTTCGGTCGCTCGAGCACGACCGCGGCGACCCGACCCTCGCTCGGGCCGAGCGCGGCCGCCGCCGCCCGGATGCTCGCGAAGGCCCGCGAGGTGCCGCCCGCGGCCTCGGCCCCCGACTCGCTGTGCCCCGTCTGCTCGTGCATGCCCAATAGGGTCGCACGCGAAGATTGCGGGGCGATTCGTGCGTCCACAGGCGGGCAATCTCGGTGTCGGCTGTTGCCGATCGTCACGAAAAGCAGTTAGTGTGGAGCAGACGGGAAAGCGGTTACCCAACTTCTCGAACTCTTACAACGCTGTAAGGAGCGCACCATGACCAGTGCCACGACTGCGACGCCAGTGATCGACTCACCCGGCGGCACACCACCCCCGAACGCACGCCGACCGAAGCGAGCCTGGCTCCAGCAATCGAGCGGCTACGTCTACCCGACGATCTTCCTCGTCATCACCTTCATCGCCTGGTGGGTCGTGACCGAAGCCGGCTGGGTCGCGGCGTACATCCTCCCCTCCCCCGCTGACACGCTCGCGGCCTTCACCGACAACGTCGCCTACCTCTGGCACCACACGGCGGTCACGACGATCGAGACGGTCGTCGGTTTCGTCATCTCGGTCGTCGTCGGCGTGCTCGTCGCGATCGTCATGGTGTACTCGCGCACCCTCGAGCGCACCTTCTACCCCCTGATCCTGTTCGCGCAGGTGATCCCGAAGATCGCGATCGCCCCGCTGTTCATCGTCTGGATGGGCTTCGGCCCCGAGCCGAAGATCCTCGTCGCGGTGCTCATGGCGTTCTTCCCGATCGTCATCTCGGGCATCAGCGGCCTGCGCACGATCGACCCCGAAATCCTCGAACTCACGAGCACGATGGGCGCCTCACGCCTCAAGACGTTCGTGAAGGTGCGCTTCCCCGCGGCGCTCCCCGAACTCCTCTCGGGCATGAAGGTCGCCGCGACCCTCGCGGTCACCGGTGCGGTCGTCGGCGAGTTTGTCGGCGCGAACGAGGGCCTCGGCTACGTGATCCTCCAGGCCAACGGCAACGTCGACACCGCGATGCTCTTCGCCGCGCTGTTCATCATGTCGATCCTCGGCATCCTCCTCTTCGCGATCATCATCATCGCCGAGCGCCTGCTGGTGCCCTGGCACTCCTCGCGCCGCAACCTCGAGCAGTAGTTCCACTGTTCACGACCTGATCCGCCTATCCACCCCACCGAGAGGTAACTCCATGTCAAAGAAGACATTCACAACCGCATTCGCGGCCCTCGCGGCCGCAGCCGCACTCACCCTCACCGCCTGCTCGGGCGGCGCCGGCGAAGCCGGTTCACCCGCCGCCGACGGCGAAATGACCGACGTCACGCTCATGCTCAACTGGTACCCCTACGGTGAGCACGCCGCCTTCTACTACGGGCTCGAACAGGGCATCTTCGAGGAGCACGGCATCAACCTCACCATTCAGGCCGGGCAGGGCTCGACGAAGACGACGCAGGCGACCGGCCAGGGCCAGGTCGACTTCGGCTGGGCCGACACCCCCGCCGTGCTCTCGAACATCGACAAGGGCGTCAAGGTGCACAGCGTCGGCGTCTTCCTGCAAACGACCCCCTCGGCCGTGCAGGTCTTCAGCGACTCGGGCATCGAGTCACCCGAAGACCTCAAGGGCACCACGATCGCCGTCTCGGCGGGCGACGCCCCCACGACGACGTTCCCGATGTACCTCGAAGCGGCCGGCCTTTCTGAGGGCGACGTCGAGCAGCAGAACCTCGATGCCGCGGGCAAGATGGCCGCGATGATCAATGGCCAGGTCGACGGCCTCATCGGGTTCGCACACGACCAGGGCCCGACCGTCGCCGCCGAGAGTGGCAAAGACGTCACCTACCTGCGCTACTCCGACGTCGGCCTGAACTTCTTCAGCAACGGCCTCATCGCGAGCGACTCGATGATCGCCGACAACCCCGAGCTCGTCTCGGCAATGACGGCGGCAACCTCGGAGTCATTCCAGGCCGCGATCGACGACCCCGACGGCGCCGTTGCCTCGATGGACGGCAAGGACCCGCAGATGCCCGACGCCGAGGTGCTCGCCGAGCAGTGGCAGGGCACGATCGACCTCCTGCAGTCGCCCACCGACGGCGAGGTCACGCCCGGCGTGAACTCCAACACCGACTGGGAGAACACAATCGACGTGCTCGCCGAGGCCGGCCTCATCGAAGAGGCGAAGCCGGTCGACACCTACTTCGACGCGAGCTTCGCCCCCGGCGGTGAGACCGAATGACCGTCATGACCCAACTCCCGGAGGGAGACACCACCATGGATGCGCGCCGCGACACCCTGCTCGACGTCGACCGTGTCGGCATTCGCTTCGACACGAAGCGCCGCCAGGTGCAGGCGATCCGCGACGTCGACCTCACGGTCGCACGCGGCGAGTTCATCTCGATCGTCGGCCCGTCGGGCTGCGGCAAGTCGACGCTGCTACGCGCGATCGCGGGGCTCACGCTCCCGACCGAGGGCAGCATCGAGCTGCGCGGCTCGACCGTGCAGGGGCCCCGCCAGGACGTCGGCTTCGTGTTCCAGCGCCCGGCGCTCCTGCCCTGGCGCGACGTGCGCGGCAACATCATGCTGCAGGCCGAGATGCGCGGCCTCGACAAGAAGGTCGCGACGACACGCTGCGACGAGCTGCTCGAGCTCACGAGCCTCACCGACTTCGCTAAGGCGCTGCCGCACGAGCTCTCGGGCGGCATGCAGCAGCGCGTCTCGCTCTGCCGCGCGCTGCTGCACAACCCCGACGTGCTGCTCATGGACGAACCCTTCGGCGCCCTCGACGCGCTCACCCGTGAGCACCTCAACGTCGAGCTCCAGCACGTGTGGGCCGAGACCGGCATGACCGTGCTGCTCGTCACCCACTCGGTGCCCGAGGCGGTCTACCTCGCGAGCCGCGTCGTCGTCATGGGGCCGCGCCCCGGTCGCATCATCGAGGAGTTCGAGATCGACCTGCCGCACGAGCGCGAGTACGAGCCCACGCTCGAAGACCCGCGGTTCCACGCGGTCGCAGGCCGCGTGCGCGAGCTGCTCGGCAGCCCGATGGGCGGCGACTAACCTCCGCACACAAATTTGCGGGGTGCCGGTTGAACCGGCACCCCGCAAATTTGTGTGCGCTTACTCGCTCGTGAGGTGCACGCCGACCGCGGCGTTGAACTTGGTCCAGGTCTCCTCGAGCGCCTCGGCGTACGGGGTGTCCCACAGCTCACCGTTGAACACCTCGACCTCGACGTCACCCGTGTAGCCGGCGGCGTTGACGGTCTCGGTGAGCGACTCGAAGTCGACGACGCCGTCGCCCGGCAGGTGGCGGCTCAGCAGTACATCGGCCGGCAACGGCGTCTTCCAGTCGCACACCTGGTAGGTCGCGATCTGGCCGGCCGCACCGGCGCGCGCGACCTGGTCCGCAACCTCCGGATCCCACCACACGTGGAACGCGTCGACAACCGCGCCGACCGCCCGGCTGCCGATCGCATCCGCGATGTCGAGCGCCTGGCCGAGCGTCGAAAGCACGCAGCGGTCCGACGCGAACATCGGGTGGAGCGCCTCGAGCGCGAGCGTCACGCCGGCCGCCTCGGCCTCGGGCGCGAGCGTCGCGATGCCCTCCGCGAAGCGAGCGCGCGCATCCGCGATCGTGCCGCCCTCGGGAATCCCGCCGGCGACCACGACGAGCACCGCGGCCGATCCGGGCGCGCCCGCGGCCGCAAGCGTCGCGGTCTCGTCGATCGCGCGACGGTTCTCGTCGAGCGACCGGCGCCAGGCGGCGTCATCCGCATCGGTGAGGAAGCCCGAACGGCAGTGGCTCGAGAAGCGCAGGCCAGAGTCGGCGAGCAGCTTCGCCGACTCGGCGAGGCCCACCTCGTTCACTGGCTCGCGCCACAGCCCGATGCTCTGCACGCCCTGGGCGACGCAGAGGTCGAGCGCCTCACGCAGATTCGCGTACTTGATCGTCGCCTGGTTGAGCGAGAAGCGGGGGTGCGGCGCACTCATGCTGCGCCTCCCTTCAGCAGCCCGTCGAGGCGGAGCATCGCGTGCCACCGCTCGGCGGCAAGCTCCGGCCGCTCGAGCGCACCGCAGGCATTCGCGAGCTCGACGATGCGCGACAGGTGCGGCAGGCTGCGCGCGGAGTGCAGCCCGCCGACCATCTTGAACGCGTCTTGATGCCCGTTGAGCCAGCTGAGGAACGCGACCCCGGTCTTGTAATAGAACGTCGGCGCGGCAAACACCTGCCGCGAGAGGTCCTGCGTGGGTGCAAGGATGCGCGTGAACCCGGCCTCGTCGCCACAGTCGAGGGCCTGCACCGCCGCCGAGGCGTTCGGTGCGAGCACGCTGAACGCGCCGAGCAGGGCGTCGGAGTGCGCGCCCGTCGCGTCGTCGCGAATCAACTCGACATAGTTGAAGTCGTCGCCCGTGAACATCGTGACGCCCTCGGGCAGCTGAGCGCGCACGTACCGCTCGGCGTCGGCATCGAGCAGACTCATCTTGATGCCCGCGACCTTGTCGGCGTGTGCCGCGACGAGTGCGAGCAGCGAGTCGGCGGCGGGCCGCCAGTCGGCGTGGCCGAAGTACCCCGCGAGCTGCGGGTCGAAGGCCGTGCCGAGCCAGTGAATGATGACGCCGCCCTCGGCCTCACCGAGCACCCGGTCGTAGACGCGTCGGTAGTCGTCGGGGCCCATCGCGGCGCGTGCGAGGTGCCGGCTCGACATGAGCACGGGCGTGACCCCCTGCTCCTGCGCGAACGCGAGCTGGTCAAGGTAGGCGGCCTCGATCTCGGCGAGCGAGAGCGTCTCCTCAGCACGACCGTCGGTGTTTACCCCGACGGCGACCGAGCCGCCCGCCTCGCGAGCGCACTCGGCCGACTTCGCGATGAGCTCGCGGGTCGCGGCCGGGTCGAGCCCCATGTTCCGCTGCGCCGTATCCATCGCGTCGGCGACGCCGATCCCCCACGAGAAGATCTGGCGTCGGTAGTTCAGGGTCGCGTCCCAGTCGATCTCGGCCGGGGCGCCGGGGACGTTCTCGGCGGTCACCTTCGGGATCACGTGCGCGGCCGCGTAGAGCGTGCGCGAGCGCAGCGGCCCGGTCGGCTTCGTGAACGACGGCGCCGCGAGCAGTTCGGCGCCGCGGGTGGTCCCGTCGGCGTCGAGCAGCTGCAGCGTGATGTCGGTGGATGCGCGGCTCGCGCCGAACGTCTGCGTCGCGGTCATCGGGCGTCCACCTGCGCTGCGGCGCGGTCGGCCGCGTTGCCGAGCGCGAACTCCTGCAGGCTCACGCGGCGACCCTGCGCATCCGATTCGAGGGCGGCCTCGGCGAGCAGCATGCCGGCTGCGCCGGAGCGGAAGTCGTAGTGGTGCTCGCCGTCGCCGACGACGTAGCGAAGGAACTCGACCCACTGCAGCTTGAAGCCGTTCTCGATGGCGTCGTTCTGCGGCACCTCGACCCAGTTCGACTGGTAGTCGTTCGCGTCGGGCAGGTCGGGGTTCCAGGTCGGCTTCGGGGTCGCGTTGCGCGGCTGCACCTTCGCGCCGAACAGGCCAACGACGGCGCTGCCGTGCGTGCCGTCGACGTGCAGCTCGACGAGCTCGTCGCGATTGACGCGCACCGTCCAGCTCGAGTTGAACTGCACGATCGGGCCGTTGTCGAGGTCGAAGATCGCGTAGGCGGCATCGTCGGCGGTCGCGGTGTAGGGCTCGCCGCGCTCGTCGACGCGGGTCGGGATGTGCGTGCGCTTCTCGGTGTAGACCGAGGAGATCTTGCCGAAGAGGTTCTCGATGACGTAGTTCCAGTGCGGGAACATGTCGACGATGATGCCGCCGCCGTCTTCGGCCCGGTAGTTCCAGCTCGGGCGCTGGGCGGGCTGCCAGTCGCCCTCGAACACCCAGTAGCCGAACTCGCCCCGCACCGAGAGGATCTCGCCGAAGAAGCCGCTGTCGATGAGGCGCTTCAGCTTGAGCAGGCCGGGCAGGTAGAGCTTGTCGTGCACGACGCCGTTCTTGACGCCGGCGGCCTCGGCCTCGTCGGCGAGCGCGACCGCCTCGGCGTAGCTCTCGGCGGTGGGCTTCTCGGTGTAGATCGCCTTGCCGGCGGCGATCGCCTTGCGAATCGCGGGCACGCGCAGCTGCGTGACGAGCGCGTCGAAGTAGATCGGGAAGTCGGGGTCGGCGAGCGCCTCGTCGAGGTCGGTCGTGTACTTCGCGACGCCGTGCTGCTCGGCGACCTCGCGGAGCTTCTCGGCGTTGCGGGCCACGAGGTAGAGCTCGATCGGGCGACGCGAACCGTCGGAGAGTGGGAATCCGCCCTCGTCGCGCAGCGCCAGCAGTGAGCGAACCAGGTGCTGTCGGTACCCCATGCGGCCCGTCGCGCCGTTCACGATGATGCCAAGCGGTTGCTGAGTCATGTCTTTCCTCTCGTTGGAGCCCCTCGTCGTTGAGGTGCCCCAAGCCTATGGGAAAGCGCTTACCCGAGCAAGTGTCGAACGACGCGCGACCAGCCGGCCAGCGAGCCAGCCAGCCAGTCGCGTTCGACGTTGCCGGCTACCGCTGCGGCGTACTGTCGCGCACGACGACCGACGTGTTCACCCGCAGCACGACGGGCTCCCGCTCCGGCGCATCCGACATCGCGAGCTTGATCGCGCGATAGCCCATGTCTTCGAGCGGCACGACCACCGTCGTCAGCGTCGGCGTCACGTCCCGCACGGGCGCGATGTCATCGAAGCCCGCGACCGACACGTCGCGCCCCGGCAGTTTGCCGAGGTCGCGCAGGGCCGTCATCGCGCCGATCGCCATGACGTCGCTCGTCGCAAAAAGCGTGTCGACCTCGGGCGCGCGCGACAGCAGCGTGCGCGTGCCCGCGTATCCGCCATCACGGCTGAAGTCGGCCTCGACGAGCGCGTGCTCGTCGAACTCGAGGCCCGCGTCGGCGAGCCCCTCGATGAAGCCTTCGACCCGGTCGGCGTTCGTGCGAAGCTTGCGGGGGCCCGAGACGATGCCGAACCGCTTGCCGCCGCGGCCGGCGAGCACCCGCGCAAGATCGGCTGCGCCCTGCCGGTTCGCAAGCTCAACGACGTCAAACGACGCGAGCGGCTGCGAGATGAGCACGACCCGGCCGCCGGTCGCGAGGTAGTCGGTGAGCTGCCGCTCGAGCTCGGCCTGCGCCGCGGCGTCGTTCGTGCGCGACCCCGTGAGGATGATCGCCCGCGCCCGCTGCGCCCGCATCGTGCGCACGATCTCGGTCTCGGAGCCCGTATCGTGATGCGCCGTCGCCACCGTGACGATGAGCCCCTCCTCGGCAGCCCCGCGCATGACGCCCGAGGCGATCGCGCTGAAGTACGGGTCGGCGATGTCGTTCACGATCACCGCGATCGTCGACGAGGCGCCCTTTGCGACGGCCTGCGCCGTGAGGTTCGGCAGGTACCCGAGCCGGTCGGCCGTCGCCTGCACCCGGGCCCGAATCTCCTCGTTCACTCGCCGGGTGCTCCCGTTGATCGCGCGCGAGGCCGTCGCAATCGACACCCCCGCCTCGCGGGCCACCTCACCGAGCGTCACCGGCTGCTTCGCTGCGACCATGTGTCCCTCCGAATCTTCATCGTCGGGGTTGATCCTAGTGGGAAACGGCTTTCCGGCTAACCTTGACGCATGCATCGTCGCATCGTCATTTGCCCCGACTCGTTCAAAGGCACCTGCCCCGCTGCCGATGTGGCTGCTGCCATCATACGAGGCTGGAGGTCGGTGCGACCCGACGACGAGTGTGTCGCGGCCCCGATGGCCGACGGCGGTGAGGGCACGATCGACGCGCTCGCCGCCGGCGCGCCCGACGCGGTACGGCACGAACTGCGCGTGACCGGCCCCGTCGGCGACGACGTCACGGCGACCGTGCTCGAGCTCCCCGACGGCGCCTGGGTCGTCGAGCTCGCCGAGACGAGCGGCATCGCCTACCTCGACGCGGTCACGCGCGACACCGCCGCGACCGCGACGACGCGCGGGCTCGGTGAGGCGATCCGCTTCGCGCTCGACCACGGCGCCCACCGCGTGCTCGTCGGGCTCGGCAGCAGCGCCTCGACCGACGGCGGCGCGGGCGCCCTCGCAGCCCTCGGCGCGAAGCTCACGGATGCGCGCGGCCGCGACATTGCGCCCGGCAACGCGGGCCTCCACGACCTCGACTCGCTCGACCTCACGAACCTCGTGCCACCTCCGCCGGGCGGCATCGTCGCCCTCACCGATGTCGAAAGCCCGCTGCTCGGGCCGGCCGGTGCGGCCGCCGTCTTCGGCCCGCAGAAGGGCGCGACCCCCGACGACGTCGCGCGGTTCGACGCCGGGCTCGCGCGGCTCGCGGGGCTTGTTGGCGCGACCGCCGACCCGGATGCCCCGGGCGCGGGTGCCGCGGGCGGCGCGGGCTTCGGGCTGCTCATCACCGGCGCGCGCATCCGCCCCGGTGCCGACGAAATCGCCGCGGCCGTTCACCTCGAAACGCTCGTCGCCGACGCCGACCTCGTCATCACGGGCGAGGGCAGCTTCGACGCCCAGTCGCTCGCGGGCAAGGTGCCCTCGACCGTCCTCGCGGCGGCGCGCGCCGCGAACGTGCCGATGCACGTCATCGCGGGGCGGGTCGAAGCAAGCGCCGAGTTTGATGCGAGCCTGCGCGCGAACCCGACCGTCGCCTCGACGCACTCGCTCACCGAACTCGCGGGCTCGGCCGACGCCGCGATGCGCGACACCGCGCGCTACCTCGAGGCCGCCGCCACCGAACTCGCGCGCAGCCTGACCGACAACACGCGCCAAAAGGCAACGCCTCAGTAAACTTGGCCGCATGACCGAGCATCCGACGGCCGCGCGCAGCCTCGCATGAAAGACGTCACGCGCAAGGGCCTCGTGCTCTCGAGTTCGCTCGCCTTCGTCGCGGGCTACGTCGACGCGATCGGCTTCATCGCGACCGGCGGCATGTTCGTCTCGTTCATGAGCGGAAACTCGACGCAGATCGGCGTCGAGCTGTTTCAAGACGGCCTCGCCCAGGCGCTCATGGGCGCGGCGCTCGTCGGCGGATTCCTCGTCGGCGTCGTGCTCGCCGCAATGTTCGCGAGCCGCGGCGGCGACCACCGCCGCGACGTCGTCGGCACCGCGGCGCTCGCCATGGCGATCGTCGCAGCATCCGAGATCCTCGGCTGGCCGTCGCCGTGGTGGTACGTGCTCGTCGCCGCCGCGATGGGCTCGCTCAACACGCTCTACCTCGCCGACGGCCGCGCCCGAGTCGCCATCACCTACGCGACCGGAACCCTCGTGAGCCTCGGCCTCGCACTCGCCGCGCTCGTCACCGGGCGCTCCCGCACCGCGTGGATCCGCCCGCTGCTGCTCTGGGGCTCACTCGCGGTCGGCGCGGTCGTCGGCGCGGGCATCCACTTCGTCAGCCCCGCCTGGTCGCTCGCGTTCGGCGCGGCCGCGCTCTTCGCGATCGCCTCGGCGCTCGCCGTGCGCCGGCCGCTGCAACGGGCCGGCGCACGCGCTCCGAGATAGCGAGCGAGAGCGACTACACCTCGAGCTTGTTGAGGTCGGCGCCCTTCGTCTCCTTGAAGAAGAAGGTCGCCACAAACGTCACGGCGCACAGGAACATCACGTAGACGTTGAACATCCACGGCCGGTCGATCGACACGAATAGCTGGTTCAGGTACGGCGCGGTGCCACCAAACACGGCGACCGAGAGCGAGTACGCGAAGCCGATGCCGCGGCCACGCACGTAGGTCGGCAGGCTCTCGGCCTGCAGCGCCGGCAGCGGCGAGTTCGCGAACGCCCAGATCGACAGCGCGAGGCCGACCGTGAGGCTAAGCGTCCACGGGTCCTTGCTCACGAGCAGCGTGAACGGCACCGTCACCGCAAACGCGAGCACCGAGAAGATGAAGTACATCGGCTTGCGGCCAATGCGGTCACTGAGGCGGCCGAGGAACGGGCTCACGATGATGCAGAGCAGCTGCCCCACGACGGTCGCCCAGTACGCGGCGTTCGACGCCATGCCCTTCTCGCTGATCGCGAAGGTCGTCATGTACGTCATCCACACGTAGTTGAAGCACGTGATGCCCGAGATGAGCGCGATGATGCGCACCGTCATCGCGGCAACCCGGCGGCGCGGCACGGGCGCGTGCTGCACCTCCTCGGCCTGCTCGAACACCTCGCTCTCGTTCATGCGGCGGCGCATCCAGAGCACGACGAGTGCCATGCCGGCCGCGATCCAGAACGGGATGCGCCAGCCGTACGACGCCATCGCCTCCTCGCCGAGCGTCGACGAGAGCACGGCGCCCACGAGGAACGCGAGCACGCTGCCACCGATGATCGAGATACCGGCGACCGAGCCCCACTGCCCGCGGCGGTGGTTCGGCGCGATCTCGGCGATGTAGGTGATGGATGCGGTCGACTCGCCACCGTGCGCGAAGCCCTGCACGCAGCGCAGCACGAGCAGCAGCACCGACGCCCACACGCCGATCGTCGCGAACGTCGGCAGAATGCCGATGAGGAAGCAGGCGGCGGCCATCATGAGCATCGTGATGAGCAGCACCGACTTGCGGCCGACGCGGTCGCCGAGCCAGCCGAAGAAGATGCCGCCGATGGGCCGCATGAGGAACCCGACCGCGAACACGGCAAACACCGAGAGGATCGCCGACGCCGGGTCGTCCTGGTTGAACATCGCGCCGGCGATGAACGGCGAGAGCACCGAGTAGGCGGTCCACTCGTACCACTCGAGCACGTTGCCGACGGTGCTCGAGAGCAGGGAGCGCCGGCGCTCCTTGAGGGTGATCGACGACTTCGGGGCGACGTCGTCGAGCTGGTGGGTCTGAGTCATTGGCTCATCTTTCGAGTTGGCCGCGGCAGCGGTGTCGCGGCGGGTCCGGAGGTGGGTCAGGTTCTTGTGGGGATAAAGGGAAAAGAGCGAGCGGTGGATGCGCGGCTACAGCAGGATCTGCAGCGGGTGCTCGACGATCTCGACGAACGCCGCGAGCCACTGCGCCGCGAGGGCGCCGTCGAGCACGCGATGGTCGGCCGAAAGCGTCACGGTGAGCACCTGCCCGACCTCAAGCTGTCCATTCTCGCCGACGACGGGGCGCGCCTCCGCGGCACCGACCGCGAGGATGCCCGACTGCGGCGGGTTGATGATCGCCGCGAACTCGCGCGTGCCGAACATGCCGAGGTTCGACACCGAGAAGGCGCCGCCCTCGAGCTCGTGCTGCTTGAGCCGGCCCTCGCGGGCGCGCCCCGCGAGGTCGCGGAGCTCGGTGCTGAGCTGCGCGACCGACTTCGTCTCGACGGCGCGCACGACGGGCGTCACGAGCCCGTTCGGCACCGACACGGCCACCGCGAGGTCGACCGAACCGAAGCGGCGCGTGGCCTCGTCGGTCCAGATCGCGTTCGCCTCGGGTACCCGCACGAGCGCCGCGCCGACGGCCTTCACGATGAAGTCGTTCACCGACAGCCGCGACTCGCGCCCCTCGTTCGCCTGCGCGCGCAGCTCGAGCAGCGCATCCACCCGCACGTCGGCGCGCAGGTAGAAGTGCGGAATCGTCTGCTTGCTCTCGGCGAGCCGGCGCGCGATCGCCCGACGCATGCCGGTGTGCGGCACGTCGTCGAAGGTGGCGTCGGTGCTGGCGCCGGAGCCGGGACCCTGGGGAGTGGGTGTTGCGGGAGCAGGTGCGGCCGCGGAGGCTTGGGCTGCGGGGGCGGGTGCGGCGGCCGGGCGAGCCTCGAGGTGGCGCTCGACGTCGCGGCGCACGATGCGGCCGTTCGGTCCGGTGCCCTCGAGGTCGGCGACCTCGAGCCCGTGCTCGCGCGCGAGCTTGCGGGCGAGGGGACTCGCGAACACGCGGGGGGATGCGGGTTCGGTGGCCTGGCGTTCGGCGGGCTCGCTTTCCGGCTCAGCCTTCGCCGCGCCGCCCGGCGCCTGCGCGAGCGCATCCTCGGCCGGCTCACCGTCGGTCGCGATGACCGCGATCGGCTTGCCGACGGGCACGGTGTCGCCCTCCTCGAAGAGCAGGCCCGCGACGACGCCGGCGGCGTCGGCCTCGAACTCGACGACGGCCTTCTCGGTCTCGATCTCGACGATCGGCTGCCCTGCCGCGACCTCGTCGCCGGCGGCGACGAGCCACACCTGGATCTTCGCATCCTCGCCACCGGCGGCGAGCTGCGGCATCTTCACGATGGTGGCCATTACTTCGTTCCTCCCCAGGCGTCGCGCACGCGCTCGAGCGCGTCGACGACCTCTTCGGTCTTCGCGATCGAGGCGCGCTCAAGCACCTTCGAGATCGCGGGCGAGGCGTGGCTACCCGTGACGCGCTCGACCGGCTGGTCGAGGTAGTCGAAGTAGCGTCGCTGAATCTCGTCGGCGAGCCACGCGCCGTAGCCGGCGCCGCGCGCGCCCTGCTCGACGATGAGCACGTTGTTCGTCTTCTTGATGCTCTCGCCGAGCGTCGCCCAGTCGAGCGAGGCGCGGTCGAGCCAGCGCAGGTCGATGAGCTCGGCGTCGACGCCCGTCTGCTCAATCGCCTCGGCGGCGTGGTGCACCATCGAGAGGTACGACAAGACCGTGACGTCACTCCCCTCGCGGCGCACGACCGCGGCGCCGTCACCGGGTGCGATGACGTGGTCGAGGTTGCCCGCGGGCACCCGCTCCTTGCGGCCGTAGAGGTCGACGTGCTCGATCACGAGCACCGGGTCTTCGAGCGCGAGCGCCGCGTTCATGAGGCCCGCGTAGTCGACCGCGTTCGACGCGGCGACGATGCGCCAGCCGGGCTGCGTCGCGAAGATGCCGGCCGGGTCCATGAGGTGCTGCTGGCCGTAGCCCGACCCCATCGCGACCTTCGTGCGCAGCACGAGCGGCACCGTGTTGTTGTCGCCGAACATGTGGCGGATCTTGCCGGCCTGGTTGAACACCTGGTCGGCGGCGACCCACATGAAGTCGGCGTACATGAACTCGACGACGGGCCGGTAGCGGCCGTCGGTCGCGAGCCCCGTCGCGGCGCCGAAGAAGCCGTTCTCGCTGATCGGCGTGCCGACGACGCGTTCGGGGCCGAAGCGCTCGACGAGCCCCTTCGTCGCGCCGTTCGTGCCGCCGCCCAGGTGCTGCACGTCTTCGCCGAGCACGACGATGCGGTCGTCCTGCTCCATACGGCGGCCGAGCGTCTCGGCAATCGAATCGACGAACTTCACGTCGCGCCACTCGCACGAATCGGCCGCGGGCTCGGTGTGGTCGAGCCCCTCGAGCTCCGACGCGTCGCCGCGCAGGCCCGCGTCGACGTTCGCCGGGTCGGGCCAGAGCTCGGGGCGGATGCGCCGACGGTCGGCGTCGTCGGGGTGCTGCTCCACGAGCTCGGCGACGATCTCGCGCATCGCCGAAACGGCCTGGTCGCGCACCGCCTTCGCGGCGTCGTCGTCGAGCTGCCCGAGCTTGCGCATCTCGGTCGCGACGCGCTCGAGCGGGTCGCGACGGCGCCACTCCTGCTCCTCGTCCTTCGTGCGGTAGCCGAACGCGCTGCCGGGGAACGGGCCGTTCTGGTGGAAGAAGCGGTACACCTCGGCCTCGACCACGGCGGGCCCCTCGCCCGAGCGCATCCGTTCGGTCGCCTCGGTCATCGCGAGGTGCACGGCGAGCGGGTCCATGCCGTCGACGCGCCATCCGGGAATCCCGAAGCCCTGGCCGCGCACCGAGAAGCGCGTGTCGGCCGTCACCTCGCTCGCGTGCGTCGAGACGGCGTAGAGGTTGTTCTCGATGAAGAACGCGACCGGCAGCTTCCACGCCGCCGCGAGGTTCATCGACTCGAGCACCGAGCCGATCTGGCTCGAGCCGTCGCCGAAGTAGTTTACCGTGACGTCGCGCGTGCCCGCGAGCTTGCGGGCCCACGCCGCGCCGGCCGCCATGGGGGCGCCGCCGCCGACGATCGCGTTCGTGCCGAGCGCGCCGGCCTCGAGCCACTGCAGGTGCATCGAGCCGCCGCGGCCGCCCGAGAAGCCCTGCGCGAGGCCGAGGATCTCAGCGAGGCTGCGCTGCAGCACCGCCTGGAGCTCGGGCGTGACGAGGTTCGCGAGGTCGAGGCCGTCGGGGCAGACGTGCCCGATGACCTTCGCAAGAAACTGGTGGTGGCCGCGGTGCGAGCCCGAGACCGCGTCGGCCGACGTGAGGCCGAGCGCCGAGCCGACGGCGCCGCCCTCCTGGCCGATGCTCGAGTGCGCGGGGCCGTGCACGAGGCCCTCGGCGGCGAGCTCAAGCACCGCCTCCTCGAAGGCGCGCACGAGGTGCAGCTGCCCGAGCATCGTGGCGAGCAGCGCGGGGTCGGCGGCGGCCCAGTCGTCGTCGGTCGTGCGGAGCTCGACCCACTCGACCCCGGTCGAAAGTGGTTCGCGGTTCGGCATCGTTGCCTCCAGGTCAGGACGTTTTTGTGTGGCGGGACGGGGCGACACCGCCCCGGTTCTCGACGATGCTATTCCAGAATTGGCGCCAACTCCACCTGATTTGCGAACTTTTTCCGCTCATTCACGTTTGATTGGCTCCAATATGCGGGTTTATCGTGGTGACATGATCCCCACGCTTCACGGTTCCGACCACTTCGGGTTCACCGTGCCCGACCTCGATGCGGCCGACGACTTCCTCGTGCGCATCCTCGGCGCCGTGCCCGTCTACGACCTCGCCGGCAAGCGCGCCGACGACGACTGGATGCACACCCAGATCGGCGTGCACCCCCGCACCGAGATCGCGCGCATCCGCTTCTACCGCCTCGGCAACGGCACGAACCTCGAGGTGTTCGAGTACGACGCCGCCGACGGCCAGCGCCCCCAGCCGAGCAACAGCGACATCGGCGGGCACCACCTCGGGCTCTACGTCGACGACCTCGACGCGGCCGTCGCCTACCTGCGATCCGAGGGCGTCGAGGTCATGGGCGAGCCCGTCGCGAGCGCCGAGGGCGCGGCCGGGCAGCGGTGGGTGTACTTCCGCGCGCCCTGGGGCATGCAATTCGAGCTCGTCTCGTTCCCCGACGGCAAGGCCTACGAGCGCGACGCCGACGTGCGCCTGTGGCACCCCGCACATCCCGCCGACTAGGTGCGCCCGGGCCCGTGCCGCATAATCGAGCAATGACCGAAACGCCTCCGCCGCACGCCGATGCCGTCGTGCACGGCAAGAGCGGCGAGCAGGTCACCGAGTGGCTGCGCCGCGACATCCTCGAGGGCGTGTTCGTGCCGGGCGCGCGCATCCGCCAAACCGACCTCGCCGAGCGGTACGGCGCGACCCGCGCGCCCGTGCGCGAGGCGCTGCGGATGCTCGCCGCGACGGGGCTCATCTCGCACGTCGCGAACGCGGGGGCCCGCGTCGCCCGGCTCACCGCCGACGAGTGCGCCGAGCTCTACCGCGTGCGCGAACGCATCGAGCCGCTGCTGCTCGAGTACACGGTGCCGCTGCTCACGCCCGACGACGTCGCCGAGCTGCGGCGCCTCGCGAACGAGATGTCGCACACCGACGACCCCGAGCTGTTCGTGCAGCTCGACCGCGAGTTTCACGACCTCACGTACCGGCCGAACGCGACGATTCTGCTCGCGCAGACGGTGCGCGACCTCTGGGATCGCACCCAGCACTACCGCCGCGAGTTCTCGCGCAAGGTGCGCTCGTTCGGCGACCAGTCGGCCGACTTCGACCACCAGCTCATCGTCAACGCGATCGAGCGCGGCGACACCGACGAGGTCGGGCGCCTCATCGAGCTGCACATTCGCCGCACGCGCCTCAGCCTCGTCGCGCACCCCGAGGTGTTTGCGTAGACAGTGCCTGCGTAACTACCTGCGCACCGCGAACGGCGCGAGGTCGAACGCCCAGCCGTCGGCCGCGGGCTGGCTGCCCGAGACGAGGTCGGTGACGATGCGCCCCGTGAGCGGCCCGAGCGAGAGGCCGTGCATGTTGTGGCCCGACGCGACGATGACCTCGCGGCGCCCCTCGACCGGGCCGAGCAGCGGCAGTCCATCGGCGGTCATCGGCCGCGGGCCCATCCACTCGTCGGTGCGGGCCGACCAGTCGGCGTCGTCGATGAGCCGCGAGGCGAAGCTCGCGAGCACGTCGAGCCGGTCGCGGTTGCGCTGCTCGGGGCGGCCGTCGAACTCCATCATGCCGACGATGCGCAGTCGGCCGTGCATGGGAATCGCGACGCAGTGGAGGTCCATCGAGTGCACGAGCGTGCGCGGCATCGTGCGCACCGGCACCGTGAACGAGTAGCCCTTGCCGGCGACGACGCCCGCCGACCGGATGCCCGAGCGGCGCAGCACGCGCGAGGTCCACGCCCCGGCGGCGAGCACGACCCGGTCGCCCGTGATGATGCGACGGGTGCCCCGCTCGTCGATCGCGACGACGGATGCGCCGCTCCCGAGCTGCTCGACCGTCGCGTCGGTCACGACATTCGCCCCGAGCGCGAGGACGCGCTCGATGAGGCTCGCGACGAACGTGACTGGGTCGAGCGAGAACTCGCCCGGCAGCAGGAACCAGTACTCGGTCTCGTCGGTGAGCGCGGGTTCCGCGCGCCGCAGCGCATCGCCCGACATCGGCTCGCCGGGCGCCTGCGCCCAGCCCCGCGCAGCGCGGTCGGCGTAGAGCGCGTGCGCCGCGAGCAGCGTCGGCTCGTCCTGCGCCGTCATGAGGAACCCGTGGCCCCCGCCCGACGTGTCGACACCGTCGTCGGCCATCGCCTCGAGCGACGGCAGCATGTGCGGCAAGAACTGCGCGAGCGCGGCGTCGCCCCGCGCCCGCAGCTTCGGCAGCGACGACGCGAGAAAGCCCATCCCGAACCCCGCGAGCCGCGGCAGCTTGCCGGGCGAGATCGAGAGGTACGAGCGGGTGCTGAAGAGCCCGGCGACGATGTCGCGCGCCGTGTTCGTCGAGGCGAGCGGCGCGACCATCTGCGGCGTGAGTTCGCCCGCGTTGCCGGTCGCGGCGCCCGCGCCGAGGTGGTCGCGCTCGATGATCGTGACGCGGTGCCCCTCGCGCAGCAGCCAGTACGCCGAGCAGAGGCCAATGAGCCCGCCGCCCACGACGAGCACGTGGTGCCGCTTGGTCATGACTGCGACCCCTCCGCAAACTCCCGCACCTGCCGCGCGAAGGCCTCCGCGAGTCGCCGCGCCGCCGCCGTGTTCTCGGTGTCGACCTCGAGTGCCGCCGCCGCGAGCGCGTCGCGGTCGAATCCCTTGCGGCCGAGCGCCGACTCGTCCCAGTTCGCGACGCGCTCGGCGCCCACCTCGGGGTGAAACTGCAGCGCCCACATCCGCTCGCCGACGCGGAACGCCTGGTGCGCGACGTCGGCCGAGCGCGCGAGGTGCGCGGCGCCGGGCGGCAGCTGCGTGATCTGGTCGACGTGGTTCTCGATCATGTGTGCCCCGTCGCCGAGCACCCCGAGCACAGGATCGGCACGGCCGGCGTCGGTCGTCTCGATGCGCACGGCGCCGCTCTCGGGCGTGCCGTAGTCGGCGCGCACCTCGCCGCCGGCGACGTGCGCGATGACCTGGCCGCCGAGGCAGATGCCGAGCGTCGGCACGCCGCGCTCGAGCGCCTCGGCGGTGAGGGCGCGTTCGGCGGGCAGCCACGGCGCCTCATCGTCGGCGTCGGGCATGAGCCCGCCCCCGAGCAGCACGAGGCCCGCGGCGTCGCCGAGCTCGCCCGGCAGGCCGTCTTCTCCGACGCGCTCGTCGACCTCGAGCCCAGCCTCGGCGAGCCACTCGCCGAGGCGCCGCGGCCCCGACTCGCGCGAGTTCGTCACGACGAGCACGCGGGCGGCCACTACAGCTCCTCCCCCTGCTGCGTCGTGTCGACGACGGGCCCCGCGAACTCGGGTTCACCCGCTTCCCCGGCGAGGAATCGCCGGTAGTCGTCGTCCGACGCCTCGAGCACCCGCAGCGCGTTCTCGCAGCCGAGCCCGCGCAGCTCCTGCTCGCTCCAGCCGCGCGATTCGAGCTCGTCGAACAGCGCGGGGTAGCTCGCGACGTCCTCGAGCCCCTCGGGCATGTCGGGCGAGCCGTCGTAGTCGGCGCCGAGGCCGACGGCCGCGACCCCGGCGACCTCGCGGATGTGGTCGAGGTGGTCGGCCGCGTGCTGCACCGTCACGGGCGGCGGCGTGCCCTCACCGCCGGCCTGCCCCCAGTCGTACCGCTCCTGCGAGAGGAACGACGGCACGAACGCGAGCATGACGACCCCGTCGCGCGCGCCGATCTCGGCGAGCACGTCGTCGGGCACGTTCCGCGGATGCGAAGACAGCGCGAGCGCGCCCGAGTGGCTCACGAGCGGCGGCCGCTGCGTCACCTCGAGCGCGTCGCGCATCGTCGACGGGGCGACGTGCGAGAGGTCGACGAGCACGCCGATGCGGTTGAGCTCGCGCACGACGGCGCGGCCGAAGTCGGTGAGGCCGCCGTGGCGCGCGGCGTCGGTCGCCGAGTCGGCCCAGTCGATCGTGCGCGACCACGTGAGCGTGAGGTAGCGGGCCCCGAGGCGCGCGTAGTTGCGCAGCACCGCGAGCGAGCCGTCGAACTGCGCCCCGCCCTCGACGCCGATGAGCGACGCGACTTTGCCCGCGGCCATCGCGGCGCGCGCATCCGCCGCCGTCGGCGCGAACGCGAGCCGCTCGGGATTCGCCCGCACGAAGCGGTGAATGAAGTCGATCTGCTCGAGCGTCGCGGTCACCTGGTCGGCGCCCTGGAGGTGGTCGGGGTTCACGTACACCGACCAGAACTGCCCGCCGACGCCGCCGCGCTCGAGGCGCGGGAGGTCGGTCTGCGTCGTCGCGATCGCGCCGTCGAGGCCGGCCGTCGAGTAGGCGAACTGCGTGCGGCACTCCCACGCGAAATCGTTGTGGCCGTCGAGCACGGCGTACTTCGGGGTCATACTTCCTCCACTTCGGGGATTCGCCCGCGGGCCGAATCCCAGGTTCGAGTCGCGAGCGCCGCGATGCGGTCGGCGCGCACGGTGTGGCCGAGTCCCGGCCCGGTCGGCACGCGCACGGCCCCGTCGACGGCCCGCACGGGCGGGTCGATGAGGTCGTGCTCGTAGTACTTGTCGGAGCCCGAGACGTCCGACGGCAGCGTGAACCCGGCGAGCGACGAAACGGCGATGTTTGCCGCGCGGCCGATGCCGAACTCGTGCATGCCGCCGCACCACACGGGAATCCCGAGCTCCCGGGCGCGGTCGTGGGCCCGCACCGCCTGCGTGAGCCCGCCCATCCGCGACACCTTGATGTTGAGCACGCGGCCCGCGTCCATGCGCACCATCGTCTCGAGATCGTCGAGCTGCACGACCGACTCGTCGAGGCAGATCGGGGTGTCGAGCCGCCGCTGCAGCTCCTGGTGCGCCGGGAAGTCGCGCACGCCGAACGGCTGCTCGATCATCGTGAGCCCGTATTCGTCGAGGCGCGCGAACACGTCGAGCGCGGCGTCGCCGAACGCGTAGGCGGCGTTCGCGTCGACGTGCAGGTCGAGGCGCGGATACGCCGACCGCACCGCCGCGACGGGGTCGACATCCCAGCCCGGCGCGATCTTCAGCTTGACCCGCCCGTAGCCTGCGTCGACCTGCGCCGCGACCTGTTCGAGGAGCGCATCGATCGACGCCTCGATGCCGAGCGAAACCCCCGCGTGCACGACGTCGCGCGTGCCGCCGAGGGCGGCCGCGAGCGACTCGCCCCGCCGCTGCGCGAAGGCATCCCACGCGGCGCCCGCGAACCCGGCCTTCGCGAACTCGTGCCCGCGCACGCGCGCCCAGGCCGCTTCGAGTTCGGCGGGATGCGAGAACTCGGCGCCGAGCAGCGCCGGCGCGAGGAACTCGGGGGCGACGATCCACGCGGTCTCGGTGGTCTCGGGCCCGAAGTACGGTTCGGCCGGCGTCGCGATCTCGCCCCACCCGACGACGCCGTCGGTCGTCGTCGCCTCGACGAGCAGGTGCGTGATGTCGGACTTTCTGTGCGAGCTCGTCTCGAAGCTGCGCCGCAACGGCAGCGACACCTCGAACAGCCGCACCCGCTCAATCCTCATGGGCGGCCTCGTCGTCGGGTTCGTAGAGCGCGAGCTCGCGCGCGAGCCGGTCGCGCTCGGTGAGGCGGCGGCGCGCACCCTTCGCGCTCGCCGAGGTGAGCGTGCTGAGCAGGTGCGCGACGGCGGCGACCGGCGTCGGGCTGTCGGCGTGCGACGCCGAGCCGGTGTCGACCGTGATGACGACGTCGGCGAGGTCGGTGAGCGGCGCGTCGTCGCTGTCGGTGATGATGATGAGCTGCCCTCCCGCCTCGTGGAACAGCCGCCCGAGCCGAATCACGTCGGCGCTGTAGCGCCGCATCGCGAAGGCGATGAGCACGTCGGTCGACCGCACGTCGGTGAGCGCGACGATCGGGGTGAGCGCCCGCCACTCGATGAGGTGGATGTTCGAGAGGGTCGCCGAGAGATCGGTCGACAGCAGCAGCGCGTAGGCCGCGCTCTTGCCCTCGCCCGCGATGAAGCGCCGCCGGGCGCCGAGCACGAGCGACGCGGCGGCCTGCACCGAGCCGCGCTCGGCGAGGCGCGCGAACGTGTCGGCGAGGGCGCGCGTGTCGCTCGCGATCACGCGGTCTTGCATGGTCGCGGCGCTGAGGTTCTTGCGCACCCGGTTGCCGAAGCGGTCGCGCGGCGAGACGAGGCTGCGGTTGAGTTCCTGGTCGGTCATGCGCTCACCGCCTCGTCAGTGGTTGTTGACACGACGCTCGGCACGGCGAGGTAGCCGGCCGTCGCTTCCGAGACCCGGCGGCAGCTCACGAGCACGCGGCCCGAGTGCGTCACGGTCGCGAGCGAGTCGCGCAGCCGCGCCGCGATGCGCCCGCGCTCGTCGCTGCCGGGCTCGGGTGCCGTCGTCGGCACCGCGATCCAGGTCGCGCCGTCGCCCGCGTCGCACGTGTCGCCCCAGTCGCGGGCGTCGAGCACCGGCGTGGCTGCGGTCGCCGCGCGGTTCGCGCCGCCGGTGGCGGCCGTGAGGTCCCACTCGACCATGACCCGGTCAGTGCCCGGCCGGTCGTAGTAGTCGGTGTGAAACTCGAGCCCCGTCGCGCCGAGGCTGTCGAGGTTGAAGTGGCCGTTGCGGGCGACGAGCGGGTCGAACGTCCAGCGCATCCGCTCGTGGCCCCACTCGAGCGCGACCTCGCGCTGCAGCAGCTTCAGGGCGCGCCCCGCCCCGCGCCCCTGGTAGTCGGCGTCGACGACGGCGGCCTGCGAGTAGTGAAAGTCGCGGCCCGCCGCGTCGCGCCCCGCGAAGCCGTACGCAAAGCCGACGATGCGGTCGCCGTCGTACACACCCACGGCCGAGCCGCCGTTGCGGATGATCGCCTGAATGAGTAGCGGGTTGAGCGTGATGCGCTTCGCCTCGTAGCGGAACACCCGGGTGTAGAGCTCGGCGGCCTGGCCGAGCTCGGCGTCGCTCGACAGTCGGCGTCCGGTCAACGTGCCGCTCAACATTGAGCCGGCATCGAGGGACGAGGCATTCGCCATCTTACGTCTCCTATGCTTACCCCGATTCGGAGTTGTTGGCGAGCATATAGCGACGTTGCGCGCCACACAAGGTCAGGATACGTTGCATAACATGCGCAACGATGCCGCCCCGACCGCCGTCGATCACGACGCGCTCGAGCTGCTGCGCGCGCTCGTCGAGATCGAGTCGCCGAGCGGCGATGCCGCGGGCGTCGGCCGCATCGGGGCCGTGCTGCGCGAGCGGCTCGAGGGCGCCGGCGCGAGCGTCGAGGCCCACGCCTCCCCGCTCGGTGAGCACCTCGTCGCCGAGGTGCCGGGGCGCAACGCTGCGCCCCTGCTCCTCATCGGCCACCTCGACACCGTGTGGCCCGTCGGCACCCTCGCGGGCGACGTGCCGTGGCGCGTCGAGGGCGACGTCGTGCGCGGCCCCGGCGCCTACGACATGAAGTCGGGCCTCGTCATCATGGTGCGCGCGCTCGAGCGGATCGCACACACTCGGTCCAGGCAACCGGCTCGGCCAGTGCGGCTCGTGCTCGTGTGCGACGAGGAGCTCGGCTCGCCGCACTCCGCCGACCTCGTGCGCGAGTGCGCCGCGGGCGCCCGGGCCGCGCTCGGGTTCGAGTCGCCGCATCCCGACGGCGCGCTCAAGGTGGGCCGCCGCGGCAGCGCCCGGGTCGCGATCGAGGTCGGGGGCCGCGCGGCGCACGCCGCGCTCGACCCCGAGGCGGGCGTCTCGGCGATCGACGAGCTCGTCGACCAGCTCCTGCGCGTGCGCGAGATCGTCGCCGACCCAGCGCTCGTCTCCCACGTGCTCTGCAACGTCGGCACAATCTCGGGCGGCGGGCGCGCGAACGTGATTCCCGACGCCGCGCGCGCCGAGCTCGGCCTGCGCTTCATCGACGCCGAGACCGAGCGCGCCGTGCTCGACTCGCTCGCCCGCCTCACGCCGCGGCGCGAGGGCGCGACCCTCGACGTCGCCCGCGTGAGCGGCCGGCCGACCTGGCGCGCGAGCGACGGCGACCGGATGCTCACCGACAAGATCGCGCGCGTCGCGGCCGCGCTCGGGCAGCACGTCGAGGGCCGCCCCGCCGCGGGCGGCGGCGACACGAACCTCACGGGCGCGCTCGGCATCCCGACCGTCGACGGCCTCGGCCCCCGCGGCGGCGGCGCGCACGCCGTGCACGAGCACGCGCTGTTGAGCTCCCTCGGCGAGCGCATCGACCTCGTCACGCGCCTGCTCACGACGCTGTAGGGGCCAGACAACGGCCAACAGCATCCTGGAGCGACCGAATTTGTACGGAATGATTCGTTACGCATCTCCACGTCAGGTGGCGAGTTGCCCGGCACGCCGCACATCTCGAGCACCCCATCCCGACCATGAACATGCTGATCTCTGGCCGATCCCCCACAATCTGCGCCAGGATCCAGCAAATCGAACGTCAAGGATACGTAACGGATAAGTTGACCGCCGGATATCCGAGGGTCATAATCAAGGGCAACCCGGAGGGCAACGATGCCAGCCACGTTGGAAGGATCCACGATGCGAATCTCCGCCAGATCGACCCTGTTTCGCACCGCGGCTGCGCTCACCGCCGCCGCGGTCGGACTCACGCTGTCGCCCGCGAGCCCCGTGCTCGCGAGCGAGACCGAGGAGGCGAGCGCGTCGACGATGCGCATCGCGACCTCGGGCTTCATCGACTCGTTCAACCCGTTCACGTCGATCTACCTGACACCGACGAACGCCCTGCGCTACTTCTACGAGAACCTCGTGCAGTACAGCGCCGAAGACGGCTCGCCCACCGAGGGCCTCGCCGAGTCGTGGGAGACCGAGGAGGACGGCGCGCGCTGGGTCTATCACATCCGCGAGGGCATGCAGTGGTCTGACGGCGAGCCCATCACTTCGGAAGACGTCAAGTGGACGTACGACCAGATGATGAACGACGAGATCATGGCCACCGCGAACGGCAGCCTCGTGAGCAACTTCGAGTCGGTCGAGGCGCCCGACGACCAGACGCTCGTCATCAACCTCATCGAACCGCAGGCGCCCGTGCCCGGCGTCGAGATCCCCGTCGTGCCCGAGCACGTGTGGTCGCAGATCGACAACCCGGGTGAGTTCGCGAACGACTCCGAGGTCGTCGGCTCGGGCCCGTTCGTGCTCGAGAGCTACTCGCCGAACGAGGGCTTCATCATGACCGCGAACGAGAACTTCTGGCGCGGCAAGCCCGGCATCGACCGGCTGCAGTACGTCTAC
This sequence comes from [Zimmermannella] faecalis ATCC 13722, assembly GCF_000381765.1. Lineage (GTDB taxonomy): Bacteria > Actinomycetota > Actinomycetes > Actinomycetales > Microbacteriaceae > Gulosibacter > Gulosibacter faecalis. Next base: position 152,826 of record NZ_KB907075.1, read on the forward strand.
TACACCGACGCCGACGCCTCGATTCAGGCGCTGCGCGCGGGCGACATCGACTTCATCTCGGGCCTCACGCCGACGCAGTTCAACGCGCTCGAGGGCCAGGAGGGCATCACGACCGTCTCGGGTGAGGGCCGCCGCTACACGTCGATCGCGCTCAACCCCGGCCAGGAGACCCGCGACGGCGAGGCCTACGGCTCGGGCAACCCGGCGCTCCACGACGTCAAGGTGCGCCAGGCGATCCGCCAGGGCATCGACGCGCAGGCGCTGCTCGACAACGTGCTCGACGGCCAGGGCGTGCTCGCGACGAGCTTCGTGCCCGCCTCGTACGCGACGTGGATGCTCCCCGAAGACGACGACGCGATCATGCAGTTCGACCCCGAGGCCGCGGCCGCCCTCCTCGACGAAGCCGGCTGGACGGAAGGCGCGAACGGCATCCGTGAGAAGGACGGCGAGACCCTCTCGCTCACGCTCCAGATCGACGCCTCTGACCCGACCGAGCAGGCGCTCGCCGAATACGTGAAGCCGTGGATGGCCGACATCGGCATCGACCTGCAGGTCGAGTCGACCGACAGCGACACCGTGAGCGCGAACGCGACCGCGGGCAACTACGACATGTACTTCTCGGGCTGGTCGCTCGGGCCCGACCCCGACTACCAGCTCAGCATCAACACCTGCGCGAACCTGCCCACCGACACCGAGGGCAACGGCGGCACGACGCAGGACGGCTACTGCGACGAGGAGTTCGACGCGCTCTACGACCAGCAGCGCGTTGAGCTCGACGAAGACGCCCGCGTCGACCTCGTGCACCAGATGCTCGCGATGAACTACACCTCGTCGGTGCAGGTCGCGCTCTACTACCCGAACCAGCTCGAGGCGTACCGTTCCGACCGGTTCGAGGGCTTCACGACGATGCCCACCGAGAACGGCATCATCGCGAACCAGTCGGGCTACTGGGGCTTCCAGTCGGTCACGCCCGTGGGCGAGGGCGGCAGCAGCGGCGCCTCGCAGACCGGGCTGTGGATCGTCATCGGCGGCATCGTCGTCGTCGCGGTGATCGTCGTGATCGTCGTCGTGAGCCGCCGCAAGAAGTCGGCCGACATCGAATAGCCGACCCCGCGTATCCGGCCCGCTAGGCCCCGAACGAACCCGAGCACATCACCATGTCGAATGCTGTTCCTCCGTCAACATCCGCAATCCAGACCAGCGCACAAGCTGAAGAACCCCAGCGCGATTCGTCGTTCTGGCGGTACCTCGGCGCGAAGCTGGGCGGAGCCGGCATCAGCCTCGTCATGGTGGTGTTGCTCGGGTTCTTCGCCTTCAAGCTGCTCCCGGGCGACCCCGTCGCGAAGCTCGCTCGGGAGCGGCCGATGTCGATCGAGCAGATCGAGTCGCTGCGCGAGCAGTACGGCCTGAACAAGCCGCTGTTCCAGCAGTTCATCGACTTCATCGTCAACGTCTTCACCCTGAACTTCGGCGAGAGCTACGTCTACCGCCGCCCCGTCTCCGACCTCATCGGGCAGTACTTCTGGCCGACGATTCTGCTCACCGGCACGGCGGCGATCATCGCGATCGTGCTCGGGCTCTGGCTCGGCCAGCGGGCGGCGTGGCGCCACGGCGGGCTCTTCGACCGCATCGCGACCGGCACGTCGCTCGTGTTCTGGTCGGTGCCGACCTTCTGGCTCGGCCTGATCTTGCTCATGATCTTCGGCGGCACGCTCCGCTGGTTCCCGACCGGCGGCATGCGATCTCCCGATGCGCCGAGCGACCCGCTCGGGCTCACGCTCGACGTCATCACGCACCTCGTGCTGCCCGTGGTGACGATGGTCGCGGTGATCTTCGCCCAGTACCTCATGGTCATGCGCTCGTCGCTCATCGAAGAGATGAACGCCGACTACCTCACGACCGCCCGCGCGAAGGGGCTCCGCGAAGACCTCGTGCGCGAGCGCCACGCCGTGCCGAACGCGCTGCTGCCCACCGTGACGCTCGTGTTCATGCACATCGGCGGCCTCATCGCCGGCGCCGTCACGGTCGAGACCGTCTTCTCGTGGCCCGGCCTCGGCAAGCTCACGTTCGAGGCGATTCAGGGCCCCGACCTCCCACTGCTGCAGGGCACGTTCGTCGTGTTCTCGGCGATCATCATCGTCATGAATTTGCTGGCCGACCTCATCTACCGCCAGCTCGACCCCCGAGTGAGGCGCGCATGACCACCACGGCAACCCGCTCACCGGGCCAGATGGCGCGCACGCGCCGCTGGCAATCGTTCACGCAGTTCTGCCGCGACTTCAGCGGCTACCGCGCCGGGATGTTCGGCGTCGGCTTCCTCGCGATCGTCGCGATCATCGCCGCGCTCGCGCCCGTCATCGCGCCCGACTGGATGCTCGACGTCACGAAGATCGGCACGCCCGACCGCTTCGCGGCCCCGTCGGGCGAGCATCCGCTCGGCACCGACAACCAGGGCCGCGAGCTCTGGGTGCGCATGGTCTGGGGCGCGCAGTCATCGCTGCTCGTCGGCCTCGCCGCGACCGCGATGTCGATGGTCATCGGCACGATCGTCGGCATGGCCGCCGGCCACTTCAGCGGCTGGTTCGGCGGGCTCCTCATGCGCATCATCGACTTCTTCCTCGTGCTGCCGTCGCTGATTCTCGCGATCGTGCTCTCGTCGGTGCTCGAGCGCGGCACGCTCACGATCATCATCGCGATCGGCCTCACCTCGTGGGCCGGCACCGCCCGCGTCGTGCGCGCGCAGACCCTCTCGGTCGAGTCGCGCGACTACATCGAGCGCTCCCGCGCGCTCGGCGCCGGGCACTGGCACCTCATGACGAAGCACCTTCTGCCGGGCGTGCTGCCGCTCGTGCTCGCGAACACGACGCTCACGATCGGCTCGGCGATCATCGCCGAATCGACCCTCGCGTTCCTCGGCCTCGGCGACCCGCTCACGCAGTCGTGGGGCACGATCCTCAAGAACGCGACCGACGCATCCAGCGCCTCGAACGGCTACTGGTGGTACATCCTCATTCCCGGCCTCGCGATCGTGCTCGTCGTGCTCGCCTTCACGCTCATCGGCCGCGCCGTCGAGAACATCCTGAACCCCACCCTGAGGAGCCGCTGATGCCCGACCTGCTCTTCGACGACGTCTCGATCGTCTACCGCACCTCGGGCCGCGGCGACCGCGGCGAGGTGCACGCCGTGAAGAATGTCACGCTCGATCTGCCGGCCGGTTCGACCCTCGGCATCGCCGGCGAATCGGGCTCGGGCAAGTCGACGCTCGTCATGAGCGTGCTGCGGCTGCTGCCGAAGACCTCGAAGCTCACGGGGCGCGTGCTCATCGGCGACACCGACCTCGCCGACCTCAATTTCGGGCAGCTGCGCGCGCTGCGCTGGGCCGAGGCGTCGATCATCTTCCAGGGCGCGATGCACTCGCTCAACCCCGTGCGCACCGTGGGACAGCAGATCATCGAGGCGCTCGAGCTCCACGTGAGCGAGAGCTGGAAGACCGACTCCGCCCGCAAGCAGCGCGTCGCGCAGCTGCTTGGCGACGTCGACCTGCCGCCCGAGAAGGCCGCCGCGTATCCGCACGAGCTGTCGGGCGGGCAGCGCCAGCGCGTCATGATCGCGATGGCCCTGGCCTGCGAGCCCGACATCATCATCGCCGACGAGCCGACGACGGCCCTCGACGTCATCGTGCAGGAGCAGATCCTCACGATGATCTCCGACCTCGTCGCCGAGCGCGGCATCTCGCTGCTCATGATCAGCCACGACCTCTCGGTGCTCGCGACCGCGTGTGAGCGCATCGCCGTCATGCGCGACGGCGAGGTCGTCGAGGTCGGGCCGGCGCGGCAGATCTGCCTCGAGCCGCAGGAGCCGTACACGCAGCAGCTCGCGAACGCGTTCCCCACGATCGGCGACCCCGCCTCGCGGCTGCGCCCCGTCACCCGCCACGGCGACGACGGCGCCGAGCCGCGCGGCGTCGCCGACGACGCGCCCCTCCTGCTCGACGCGAAGGGCGTCAGCGTCACCTACCGCACGGGCGGGCGACTCGTGCCGGCCGTGCGGAACGTCGACCTGCGGGTGCGCCGCGGCGAGATCGTCGCGCTCGTCGGGCAGTCGGGCTCGGGCAAGTCGACGCTCGCGCGCACGCTCATCGGCCTGCAGCAGGCCGACCCCGGCTCGCAGATCACGTTCGACGGGGCGCCGCTGCCCAAGAAGGGGCGGGCGCTGCGCGAGTTCCACAACCAGGTGCAGCTCGTGCTGCAAGACCCGTCGGCCGCGCTCAACCCGAAGCTCAGCGTGTACGAGTCGGTCGCCGAAGGGCTGCGCATTCAGCGCTACCAGGGCGACGAGATGGAGCGCGTGCGCGAGAGCCTCGTGGCCGCCGAGCTCTCGCCGCCCGAGCGCTACTTCAACGCGATTCCGCAGGAGCTCTCGGGCGGGCAGCGCCAGCGCGTCGTCATCGCGGGCGCCCTCGCGCTCGGCCCCGAGATGCTCATCGCCGACGAGCCCGTCGCCTCGCTCGACGCGTCGGTTCGCGGCGAGATCCTCGGCCTGCTCCTGTCGCTGCGGAACCGCCTCGGCCTCGCCGCCGTCGTCATCACGCACGACCTCGGGCTCGCGTGGAACATCGCCGACACGGTCGCCGTCATGTACCGCGGCGAGATCGTCGAGTCGGGCCCGACTGAGCAGGTGCTCCTGCACCCGCAGCACGAGTACACCTCGACCCTCCTCGCCGCCGCGCCGAGCATCCAGGAGGCGTAGCGGTGCCCGATCGCCTCACCTGGAGCGCCCGCGCCGTCGACCTCGACACCGGCGAGGAGCTCTTCGCCCGCACGCCCGACGTCGTGTGCCGAACCGCGAGCGTCGGCAAGGTGTTCCTGCTCATCGAGGTCGCGCGCCGGCTCGCTGACGGCACGCTCGGGGCGGATGCGCGCATCGAGATTTCCGAGGCGCATCGCGTCGCCGACTCGGGCCTGCTCTATCGGTTCCGCGACCAGCGACTCACGGTGCCCGACGCGGCCCTGCTCGTCGGCGCGTTCAGCGATAACCTCGCGACGAACGCCCTGCTGCACCTGTGCGGCCTCGACCGGGTGCACGCCGTCGCCGCCGAGCTCGGCCTGCGCGACACCGCACTGCTTGACTACATTCGCGACGACCGTGGCCCCGAGCATCCGTGGACCCCGTCGTACGGCACCGGCCGCGAGCTCGCCGACGTGCTGCGCCGGCTCGCGCTCGGCGAGGTCGTCTCGCCCGAGGTGTCGACGCAGGTGCTCGACTGGCTCGCCTCCGACGCCGACACGTCGATGCTCGCCGACGCGTTTCTGCTCGACCCGCTCGCCCACGTCGACCCCGAGTATCAGGGCATGGTGCTGCGGCATAAGACCGGCAGCGTCGAGACCGCGCGCATTGACGTCGGCGTGCTGCGGGGGCCGAGGGCGGGCGTCGCGTACGCCGTCGCCGTGAACTGGGATTCGGGCGACCTGCGCGCCGAGGCGATCGACGGGATGCGCCGGATCGGCGAGCGGCTGCGGCAGTACGTGACGGGGCTCGCGCGCGACGAAGCTTCGGCGCCGGGAGACGAACCCGGCGCAACCGAACCGAGCGGAGGAGCATGAGCATCGAATTCCCCACCGACGACGGTTGCCGCTGGTCGGTGCTCGTGCGCGACATCGACACGGGCGAGGAGCTGCTCAGCCACGCGCCCGATCGCGTGCTGAGCACCGCGAGCATCGGCAAGGTGTTTCTGCTGCACCGCCTGCTGCACGAGGTCGACGCGGGCACGCGCTCGCTCGACGACGTCGTGACGCGGCGGCCGAGCGAGGCGATCGGCGGGTCGGGCATGTGGCAGCTGCTGCAGCAAGACACGTTCACGCTCTACGACCTCGGCATGCTCATCGGCGCCGTGAGCGACAACGCGGCGACGAACACGCTCGCCCGCGTCATCGGGCTCGACGCCGTGCACGCGCACACGCGGGCGCTCGGCTACGAGCACTCGGCGCTCAACGACGCGATCCGCTGGCCGATTCCGCCCGGCATGCCGCGGCGGCTTTCCGAGGGATGCGCGACCGAGCTCGTCGACTTCGTCTCGCGCGTGCAGCGCGGCGAGGGGCTCTCGGCCGCGTCGTCGGATGTGCTGCGCGGCTGGTTCGGCGCGGGCATGGACCTCTCGATGGTCGGCTCGGTGTTCGACCTCGACGGGCCCGACCACAACGGCTTCGACGGCGGCGTGTGGTTCTGGAACAAGACCGGCACGATCTCGACCGTGCGCGCCGACATCGGCGTCGTCATGAGCCCGACCCGCCGCATCGCGTACGCCGTGCTCGCCGAGTGGAATCGCGGCGCCGACGCCCGCGGGCCAGTGCTCGAGACGATGGCCGAGGTGGGGCTCCTCATCGGCGAGGCGCTCGGGTGGCGCGATCCGCGGCCGAAGCGGTCGGCGGCGCGGGAGGCCGCGCAGCGCGGTGCGGCGGTGGCAGAGTCCGCGCCGTCGGCCGAGCGACTCCGCGCGGCCGCGGCCGACCCCCGCCTGCGCGACGTGCGCTACCTCGTCGTCGACGCCGAAACCGGCGAGGAGTTGCTCGCCCACCAGCCCGACGAGCCGTCGCCGCCCGCGAGCGTCATGAAGACCGTGACCGGCACGCTCGCGCTCCACGCGCTCGGGGCGCAGGCGCGCATCCCCACCCGCGTGCTGCGAGGCCGCGAGCCCGGCGAGGTCGTGCTCGTCGGCGGCGGCGACGTGACCCTCACGCGCGTGCCGACGGGCGAGCCGAGCTTCTACCCGCATCCGGCTCACCTCGACGCGCTCGCGAGCGCCGCGCGGGAGCGGGTCGGCGAGGTCACGCGGCTCGTGCTCGACGACCGGCTGTTCGCCGCGTCGACCTGGCACCCGAGCTGGGACGACGAGGGGCGCTCGCCCGACAACTACATTCCCTACATCACGTCGCTGCAGGTCGACGGCGATCGCGACGACCCCGTCGTCGACGACAGCCCACGCAGCGAGAACCCGGTCGGCCGGGCCGGCAAGGCGTTCGCGGCGCTGCTCGACGGCCCCGACGTCGTGCGGGCCGCGGCCGGCGACCACTTCGAGGGCGAGGAGCTCGCGCGCGTCGAGTCGGCGCCGGTCGAGGCGCTCGTGCGGGAGATCCTGCGGTCATCCGACAACGCGCTCTCGGAGGCACTCGCACGGCTCGTCGCGCTCGACCGAGGCGGGGATGCATCGTGGGAGTCGATCGCGGCCGAGCTCACGGCGGCGGCCGCAGAGCTCGGGCTCGACACCACCGGCTGCACCTTCGTCGACGGCTCGGGGCTCAGCGAACACAACCGCGTGACGCCTCGCCTCATCGTCGACCTGGTGCGTCGCGGCCACCGCGGCGAGGGCGCGTTCGCGACCCTCGTCGAGCGGCTCATGCAGACCGGCAGCACGATGGCGCCGTCGCGCTTCACCGGCGCGAACCGCGTCGTCGGCGACGCCGTGCGGGCGAAGACCGGCTTCATCAACTCGGTGCACTCGCTCGCGGGGCTCGTGCGCACCCGCGGCGGGCGCGAGCTCGCGTTCGCGGTGTTCGCGTGCGACCTCGCGACCCCCGTCGAGGCCGACACCCGCCACGCCGTCGACGACTTCGTGACACGGCTCCACCTCGACGGGGATGCGCTGCGCTAGCTTCGCGGGGCTAGCCTCGCGGGGCTAGCTTCGCGGGTGCCGCCGGATCGTGAAGGCGAGCGCGAACGCGACGAGCGTGAGCGCGCCGCCCACGACAAACGGCCAACGCGCGGCCTCCGCGACGCTCCCGAGCGCCGCCTGCGCGATGCCGAACGCCGTGAGGAACGCGGCTGTGCCGATTGCCCCGGCGAGCTGCTGCCACGTGTTGAGGATTGCGGAACCGTGCCCGTACAGCTCCCGCGGCAGCGAGCCGAGCGAGTGCGTCATGAGCGCCGAGAGCACGAGCGCCATGCCCGCGCCGAAGACCGTGTGGCACGTGATGACGAACCAGACCGGCGTATCCGCCCCCACCGTCGCGAGGCCCCACTGCCCCACCGTGAGGAACAGTCCGCCGGGAATCACGAGCACGGCCGGGCCCCGGCGGTCGTAGATACGACCGGCGATGGGCGCGATGATCGCCTGGATGAGCCCGCCCGGCAGCAGCGAGAGGCCGACCGCCGCGGTGCTCAGGCCGAGGCCGTTCTCGAGGTACACGGGCAGCACGACGACCGAGCCGAGCATCACGCCGAAGCCGATGCCAATGATCAGGCTGCTACGCAGGAACGACCCGTCGCGCAGCGGCGCGAGGTTGAGCAGCGGCGCCTTGCCACCGAGCGCGAGCCGTTGCTGCCGCACCCCGAATCCGCCGAGCGCGACGAGGCCGACCGCGAGCGCGATGAGCGGCGTGAGGTCGCCCTCGCCCACCTCCGAGATCTTCGAGATGCCGTAGACGAAGCCGCCGAAGCCGACGATCGACAGCAGAATCGAGAGCACGTCGAGCCGCCCCGCCGACTGCCCCCGGCCCTTGGGAAGGGCGAACGCGCCCGCGACCAGCGCGAGGGCGGCGAACACCGCCATGCCCCAGAACAGCGTGTGCCAGGTGAACGCGTCGATCACGAGCCCGGCGAGCGTCGGGCCGATCGCCGGGCCGACCGAGATGACCACGGCGTTGAGGCCCATGATTGAGCCGCGGTGCTGCGCGGGCACGAGCCGCAGGGTCGTCGTCATGAGCAGCGGCATGATCACCGCTGTGCCGAGCGCCTGCACGATACGGGCGACGAGCATGAGCTCGAAGGTCGTCGAGAGCGCGGCCACGACGGTGCCGACGCCGAAGAGCACGATCGCGGCGAGGAACAACGACTTCGTGCTGAAGCGCTGCATGAGGTAGCCCGTGAGCGGAATGCAGATCGCCATCGTGAGCAGGAAGCCGGTCGTGAACCAGCCCGCGGTCGCCGCCGAGATGCCGAAGTCGGCCATGAGCGACGGCAGCGCGACCGTGAGCACCGTCTCATTCAGGATCATCACGAACGCGGCGACGGCGAGCGTGCCGATGATCGCGATGAGCTGGCCAGTTGTGTACTTCGGTGCCTCGGTGTGCGGCTCCGCCCGTTCTGCCCGCGCCCGCTGCTGGGTCTGCGTCATGTGTGTCCTCTTTCTTGTCGAACGCTCAATCATGTCACACTGTGACATGCTGTCGTAATATGACCATCAAGATTCTTCACGCCGGGCGACGCGACGGGAGCGTGACAAAATGACCGCCATGGCCAACGACGCACCATCGCTCACCGAACGCCGTCGCGCGCAGACGAGCAGCGAAATTCACGAGGCCGCGATCACCCTCTTCGAACGACAGGGAGTCGAGGCGACCACCGTCGCCGAAATCGCCGAAGCCGCCGGCGTCTCGTCGCGCACGTTCTTTCGCTACTACGACAACAAGGAACACGCGGGCATCCCGGGACAGCTCAGCTTTCTGCAGCGCATCGAGCGATTCGTGCCCGTCGACGGGTCACCGAGCAGCGTGCTGCTGCAGATCGAGGAGATGCTCGAGGCCGAGATTCGCGAGTCGGTCGAGCGCAATCAGATCTCGACCCGGGTCGCCCTCCTCTTCGCGAGTGAGCCCGGGCTGCTCGAGGAGGCCGCGGGCCAGCTCCAGCGCGCCTCGAAACTCCTCCAGGCGACGATCCTCGAACACTGCCCCTCTCTGAACCGCTCGATGCCGCTCATCATCACCGACCTCGCGATGACCACCTGGCACACGAGCTGGGAGGCGCTCGGCAAGCGCTACCGCAACGGCGACAAGGTCACCCCGCTCGCGAACTACCGCGAGCACTGCGCGATGCTGCGCGACATCGTTCGCTAAGCCGCCGTGCTGGCGCGAGCTACCGTATCCGCCGCCGTGCCCCGAGATTCGCCGTGACAATGCCGCAGAACGCGAGCGGCACACCGACGAACAGCAGCACGCTCGCGTGGCCCGCCGCGACGTCGAACACGAGCGAGCCGATGAGCTGCCCCGCGACGACCGACAGCGTGAGCAGGAACACCCCGATGATGTGCACGACCGCCGCGACGAGCAGCAGGTAGAGCACGCCGAGGATGCCGCCGAGGTACAGCCACCACTCGTCGAGGCCGGGCAGCGGCGCGACCTCGACCCATCCGCTCGACTCGGCGATGAGCGCGACCGCGCCGAGAATGAGCGTGCCGACGACGAAGTTGATGAGCCCCGGCGACACCGGCTCGCCCGCGTGCGCGTTCACGAGGCCCGTCACCGCCATCTGCACCGAGATCGCCGCGCCCGAGCCGACCGCGAGCGCCATGAACGGCAGCGCCTCGGGGCCGATGTTGCCGCCCCAGCCGATGAGCGCGACCGCGAGCGCCGTGAGCAGCGCGCCGGCGACCCGCATGAGCGAGATCGGGCGCTTCGGGGCGCCGAACAGGCCGGCGGCGTCGACGAGGAGGGATCCAACGAGCTGGCCGAGCACCATCGACGTCATGAACACCGCGACGCCGAGCGTCGGCACCGCGAGGCCCTGCGAGAGCACGAACGTCGAACCGAGCGCGCCGCCGATGAGGCCCCACCAGGGCAGGCGCCCCTCGGCGAGCGCCTCGAGCACGCTGCGCAGGCCGCGGCGCACCCGGCCGAACGCGAGCGCGATCGCGACGAGCAACACGAGGCCCACCGCGAACGAGATCGTCGCGGCGTGAAAGCCCGACCCGAGCGCGGTGCCGAGCGAGCCGTTCACCCGCGACTGCGTGGCGCTGCCGATTCCGACGAGCACCGCGAGGAGGAGGTACAGGGCACGGCGAGGAGTTGGAGCTTCGGTCACCCGCGCAGCCTACTCCCGACCGGTCGCGGCACAATGGATCCCATGACTGCTCCCACTTGCGTCGAGTTCCTGCACGCCGGCCCCCAGTCGCCCAGGTCATGGGATGCGGTTATTGAACAGTTGCCGGCGTCGATCGACGCCGTCGCGCAGACGATTCCGGGCGTGTCGGCGCCGGGGCGCGAGAAGTTCTCGCTCGACATCGCGGCGCGGTGGGTGCTCGACGACCTTGCCGACCGCAGCGACGACGCCGGCGTCATCGTCGGCATCTCGGTGGGCGCGCTCATCGCGATTCGTGCCGCCGCCCTCGAGCCCGGCCTCGTGAAGGGGCTCGTGCTGTCGGCGCCGTTCGCACGCACGCCGAAGACGATGCTGCGGCTGCAGCGCACGATCGTCGGCGCCCTGCCCGAGCGGGCGGTCGCCGGGCCGACCCGCGACGAGGGCGGCTCTGGCATCACGAAGCAGCACGTGCTCGACGTGCTCGACGGCATGTCGAACCTCGACCTGCGGCCCGACCTCTACCGCATCCAATGCCCCGCGCTCGTGCTCGTCGGCGGCAACGACCGCGCGAACCTGCGGGGCGCCGGCGAGGTCGTTGAGTCGATGAAGGATGCGACGCTGCAGGTCGTGCCCGGCGAGGGCCACCTCTGGAACGAGTCCGACCCCACCCGGTTCGCCGCCGCCGTCACCGGCTGGGTCGAGCAGCTGTAGGTTTTGGGGCTAGTTCGACGAAGTAGCCCACTTTCCGGGGGTTCGAAGCAGCCCGCTGCGCCCGACCCCGCGTATCCGGGCTAGTTCGGTTAAGTAGCCCAGCAACTGCCCGCGGCCGCCGGGTCACTGGGCCGCCCGCACCTGCCGGGCCGGGCGCGACGGCCGCATGTGCACCCGCGCCTGCAGCAGCCGCAGAATCTCGGCCTCGCACTGCGGCCAGCGGACCATCACGTCGTCGTAGCTGAACCTGCGAACGTGATAGCCGAGGTCGGCGAGCGCTCGATCGCGCCGCCGATCGCGCACAAACTCCTTGCGGTCTCGGTGGAAGCTGTAGCCGTCCACCTCAACAACCAGCCAGTCGCCGATCAGCATGTCGGCGCGCCACTGATCGATCCGCACCTGCGTCCGGAGTTGGATCCCACACCGCCGCAGGCGTAGTCGCACGAGCATCTCGATGCCAGACTCGGCTCCCTCCTCCATCAACTTGGCCGCTCGGCGTAGCGCTGGCCCGCCCGCGGCAACCGCGGCGGCCAGCTTGTCGGCCCCGATCCCGTCGCGCACGAGCGACTCACACACCGCCACGAGTTCGTCGGGGTCGCAGCATTCCTGCGCGCACAGCAGCGTCGGCGTGAGCGATTCGGCCGCGCGCACTGAGTCGAACGCGTGCAACCGGTGGAACTTCACGGCCGGCGCGTGCGTGGCGATGAACTCACGGTCGTACGCGCGCGCGAGGGAGGCGGATGTGCAGATCCTCGCCGCTCGGCGTCCAATGTCCGCGCATCCGCAGTGCCGTCAGGCAGGTGAGTCGGCCGCCGAGCGCCCTCGCCACTCCGCCCGGCGGAAGTTCTGCTTCGAGACCGCGGCGCTCAGTAAACCTCGCCGCGGCCCCGGCGACCTCGGGGAAGAGCTGCCGGAGCACAGCTGCCGAGGGGGCGTACACGCCACGTCGTAGTCGCCGCACCTCGCCCGAGTCGATTCGCGCCCGGGCGTCGTCGAGCATCCCGATTCGTTTGAGTTCGGCGGCCGTCAGCACGCCGTGGCCGGCTTTGAATCGTTGGTTTAGTGGATCCATGGCGGCATCGTGCTGACGACACCCGACCACTAGCCGAGCCGAGCGTGCGCGCTGTGGGGAACCGCGTATCCACACCCTCGCCGGTAGGTGGCGCAATTCTGGTGTCAAGCGGTATGGATACGTGGGCTAGTTCGACGAACTAGCCCACGATTCGGGGGTCGGACGCAGCCGGCTGTGCCGAGACCGCAAAAAGTGGGCTAGTTCGTGCAACTAGCCCACTTTCAGAAGCGGATAGGCGGGGCCGGGCGGATGCGCCCGCCGGCTACGCGGTTGGCTCGGGGCTCGTCGACGGCTCGACGTCGAGCACGACCTCGAACTCGAGCAGCGACGCGCCCGAGGCGACCGGCTTGCCGTGGCTGCCGGAGTGCGCGGCCTTCGCGTCGCCGTCGCGCCACGCGGCGAACGACTCCTCGTCGGCCCACTGGGTCACGACGAAGTAGCGGGTCTCCCCCGCGGTCGGGCGCAGCAGTTGGAAGCCGAGGAACCCCGGCGACTGCTCGATCGTGCCGGCGCGCTGGGCGAAGCGACGCTCCAGCTCGGCGCCGGCTTCGGCGGGGACATCGATTGCGTTGATCTTGACTACGGCCATGCGCCAGAGCATAGAAGGTGACCCTCAGCATCCGCTTGGCATTCGCCCGGCCGCACCCGCCCGCGCTTTCCCCGACACCACCCACGCAGTAAAGTGGGTCGGATCAAGCGCGCGGACGGGCATTTCCCGGTCGCGCGCTTCGCCTGAGCGCACACGTCGAACGGCCATCGGTTCAGCGAGGTCGGCCCACGATGCGCAAGAATCGATGCAGCACTCCTCCCACGAAAGACGTCGAACGCGTAGCCAACGTATGAATCATCCGCTTCACCCGAACACGCCCGATACCGCCGCACTCCGCCTCGCGCGGGCCTCTGAGGTGCGGTCGCTGGGGCACGGCGAGGTGCACGGCAAAGTGATTCTCATCGGCGAGCACGCCGTCGTCTACGGCCAGCCGGCGATCGCGCTGCCCGTCACGAGCGTCACCGCGCAGGTCGAGCTGCGCCGCTACGACGCCGCCCACATCGACAGCGACCTCTACGTCGGCCTGTCGACCGTCGCACCCGACGAGGTCGAGCCGGTGCGCGCGGCCGTGCGCGCCGTGAGCCGGGTCGTGGGCTTCGCCGAAGACGAGGTGGGCGTCACTATCCGCTCGACGATTCCCGTGGCCCGCGGCCTCGGCTCGTCGGCCGCCGTCGCCGCCGCGATCGTCGAGGCGGCGAGCGAGGCGTCGGGCGTCGACCTCACCGACGACGAGCGCTACGAGCTCATCCAGACCTCTGAGCGCATCGCCCACGGCACGCCGAGCGGGCTGGATGCGCGCACGGTGGTTTCCGACGTTCCCCTCCTTTTCCAGCAGGGCGAGACCACCGACCTCACCGTCGGCGCCGAGTTCGGCTTCGTCATCGCCGACACCGGCAACGCGAGCGCGACCGCCCCGGCCCTCGCCGGCGTGCGCGCGCTGCTCGCGACCGAGCCCGAGATGGTCGAAGACGCGATCGGGCGCCTCGGCGAGCTCACGCTGCAGGCGCGCGACGCGCTCGCCGCGGGCGACGCCGACCTGCTCGGCGCGAGCCTCAACGAGGCCCACACGCACCTCGGGCGCATCGACGTGAGCTCACCCGAACTCGACTCGCTCGTCGAGGCCGCGCGGGCCGCGGGCGCGCTCGGCGCTAAACTGACGGGCGGCGGACTCGGCGGCTGCATCATTGCCCTGGCCGCCACCCCAGCCGCCTCCGGCGAGCTCGCCGATGCCCTGACGACCGCGGGGGCGGCCCGCGTCTGGAGCATGACCCTGAAGGCTTCGTAATGACCACGGCCACCGCCCGCGCGTACCCGAACATGGCGCTCGTCAAGTACTGGGGCAAGCGCGACGCCGAACTCATGCTGCCGCTCACCGGCAGCCTGTCGATGACGCTCGACGCGTATCCGACCACGACCACCGTGACGCTCGCGCCCGACGCGACCGACGATGTCTTCGAGCTGAACGGCGCCGAGGTCGACGGCGAGCCGCGCCGCCGCGTGGTGGCGTTTCTCGACCTCGTGCGCGAGCGGTCGGGCCGCCGCGAGCGCGCCATCGTGCGCTCGCACAACGAGGTGCCGACCGCGGCCGGCCTCGCCTCGTCGGCCTCGGGCTTCGCGGCGCTCGCCCTCGCGGCGGCGCAGGTATACGGCCTCTCGACCGACCCGGCGAGCGTGAGCCGCCTCGCGCGGCGCGGCTCGGGCTCGGCGACGCGTTCGGTCATCGACTCGATGGCGGTCTGGCACGCCGGCACCGACGATGAGTCGTCGTTTGCCGAGCGGGTCGAGGCGCCCGAGATCCGCATGGTCGTCGTCGTGCTCGACGCCGGCAACAAAGAGATTTCGAGCCGCGAGGCGATGCGCCGCACGATCGCGACATCGCCGTACCTCGACGCCTGGGTCACCTCGACCGAGGCGTCGCTCACTGAGATGCTCGACGCGTGCGCGGCCGGCGACTTCACCCGCATGGGCGAGATCACCGAGCTGAGCGCGATGCGGATGCACGCGGCGATTCAGGCGTGCGACCCGCCGATTCGCTACCTCGCGCCAAGCTCGATCGCGGTGTTCGAGAAGATTCGCGCGCTGCGCGACGGCGGCATCGAGGCGTACGGCACGGCCGACGCCGGCCCGAACGTCGTCGCGATCACGCGCCCGGGCGACGCCGAGCGCGTCGCCGAAGCCCTTGCCGAGTACGGCCCCGTGCGCATTGTGGGGCCCGGCCCCGGCGCCCACCTGCTCGACTCCGACGAAGACGGGCAGGTTGCACGTTGATCGAAGTTCACGCCCCCGGCAAGCTCTACATCGCCGGCGAGTACGCCGTCGTTGAGCCCGGCGTTCCCGCCGTACTCATCGCGGTCGACCGCTGCCTCACGGTGCGCCTCACCGAGAGCGACGGCGCGGGCCGCGTGTTCTCGAGCGAGTACGGCCGCATGCCCGTCGTGTGGACCCGCGACGACGACAGCTCCGGCATCGTCATCGAGCACCAGCCGGTCGACTACGTCATGGCCGCGATCGACATCATTGAGCGCCTCGCGACCGAGCGCGGTCTCGAGCCGCACTACTACGACCTCCACATCGACAGCCAGCTCGACGACCCGAGCGGCCGCAAGTTCGGCCTCGGCTCGTCGGCGGCGGTCGTCGTCGCGACGATCGGCGCGATCGACGAGTACTACGGCCTCGGCCTCAGCCTCGTCGAGCGGTTCAAGCTCGCGCTGCTCGCGACCGCCACGGTGTCGCCGCGCAGCTCGGGCGGCGACCTCGCCGCGAGCACGTTCGGCGGCTGGATTCGCTACACCGGCCCCGACCGCGCACAGCTGCTCGTCGACCTCGCGGGCGGCAGCGTGACGGATGCGCTGGCCTCGAGCGGCTGGGACCCGTTCAGCGTCACCGAGCTGCCGAGCCCGGCCGGCCTCGAGCTCCTCGTGGGTTGGACCGGCTCGCCCGCCTCCACCGAGCGCCTCGTGAGCGGCGTCGAGCGCAAGAGCCCCTCGAGCGACCCGCGCCACGGCGACTTCATCGTCGAGAGCAGCAACCTCGTCGACTCGCTCGTCGGCGCCCTCCTCACGGGCGACAGCGCGGCCGCGCTCGACATTCTGCGCGAGGCCCGCGGCCTGCTGCAGGGCCTCGGAGAGAACACGGGCATCCGCATCGAGACCGACAAGCTCCGCACCCTCTGCGAGGTCGCCGAGCGCAACGGCGCCGCCGCGAAGCCGTCCGGCGCGGGCGGCGGCGACTGCGGCATCGTGCTCGCGCCGACGAGCGCCGACCGCGACGCGATCCTGCGAGACTGGGATGCGGCGGGCATCCGCCGACTGGATCTCGCGGTGCACGCCGCGAAGGGGGCACCGAAGGGGGCCGAGAACGATCGCTAGCGACGACCGCGCCACGCGCAGCCTGGGATCGACGCGCAAGGACGACCACATTCGGCTCGCCGCCGAGCAGCGTCGCGAGCCCGCGGCGCGCAACGAGTTCGACGATGTCGAGTTCGTGCATCACGCGCTCGACGGCATCGACGTGGAGCGCATCGACCTCGCGGCGCACGTCGGCGACTGGACCTGGCCCGTTCCCCTCTACATCAACGGCATGACGGGCGGCAGCGACACGGCGCTCGGCGTGAACCGCACCCTCGCCCGGGCCGCGCGGGTCGCCGGCCTGCCGATGGCCTCGGGCTCGGTCGGCATCGCGATCGACGACCCCGACGCCGCCGCGAGCTTCACCGTCATTCGCGACGAGAACCCCGATGGCTTCGTCATGGCGAACATTGGCGCTGGCCGCCCCGCCGACCACGGCCGCCGCGCCGTTGAGCTGCTCGGCGCCGACGCGCTGCAGCTGCACGTGAACGCGGTGCAGGAGACCGTGATGCCCGAGGGCAGCCGCGAGTTCAGCGGGTGGCTGCGCGGCGTCGAGGCGACCGTCGCGGCCGCGGGCGTGCCCGTCATCGTGAAAGAGGTCGGGTTCGGCCTGAGCCGCCGCACCCTGCGGCGACTCGCCGACATCGGCGTGCGCATCGCCGACGTGAGCGGCACGGGCGGCACGAACTTCGCCCGCATCGAGAGCGCCCGCGGCGAAGACGGCTTCGCGTACCTCGCGGCGCACGGCAGCTCCGCGGTCGCCTGCCTGCTCGACGCCCCGGCCGACGGCCCGCAGCTGCTCGCCTCGGGCGGCGTGCGCACCCCTTACGACGTCGTGAAGGCGCTCGCGCTCGGCGCCCGCGCGGTTGGCGTCGCCGGCACCTTCCTGACGCTCGCGCTCGAGGGCGATGCCGAGCGCACCGCCGCGGCGCTCGAGCGCTGGTGCACCGAGCTCCGCATGCTCCACGCGCTGCTCGGCGCCGAAACGCCCGCCGCACTCGCGCACACCGACCTGCTCGTGCGCGGCCGCGCCCGCGAGTTCGCCGAGCTGCGCGGCATCGACCTGACCGCACTGACCAACCGAAGCCAGCCCGCCCAACGATCCGACGAGGAGTCCCGATGACCCAGCGCGAACAGCTCTTCACGCCCATCCCCACGAGCTGGGTCGGGCCGATTCGCATCAGCGGCAACGCGCTCAACGAAGAGGTGCAGGTGCCGCTCGCGACCTACGAGACGCCCCTGTGGCCGTCGGTCGGGCGCGGCGCCCGCGTATCCCGCTTCGTCGAGGGCGGCATCCGCGCGACCGTCGTCGACGAGCGCATGACCCGCTCGTCGCTGTTCGTCGCAAGGGATGCGGGCCACGCGTTCGAGGCCTGGCAGCAGATCTCGGCGCGGGCCGACGAGCTGCGCGACGCCGTCGCAGCGCAGAGCCGCTTCGCCCGCCTCATCGAGGTGCACGAGGAGATCGTCGGCAACCTGCTCTACCTGCGCTTCGCGTTCACGACGGGCGACGCCTCGGGCCACAACATGGTGACGCAGGCGGCCGACACGCTCATGAACCTCATCCTGTCGTGGGAGCTCGGGCTCGACTACGGCTCGGTCTCGGCGAACTACTGCAGCGACAAGAAGGCGACCGCCGTCAACGGCGTGCTCGGCCGTGGCCGTAACGTCGTCGCCGAGATCCTGATTCCGCACGACATCGTGCGCGACAAGCTCCGCACCTCGACCGACCGCATGGTCGACCTCGTCGTGCGCAAAAACCTCGTCGGCTCGACGATCGCCGGCGCCTTGCGCTCGGCGAACGCGCACTACGCGAACATGCTGCTCGGCTTCTATCTCGCGACGGGGCAGGATGCGGCAAACATCGTCGAGGGCTCGCAGGGCATCACCTACGCCGAAGCTCGCGAAGAAGGTTTGTACTTCTCGTGCACGCTTCCGCACCTGATCGTCGGTACGGTTGGCAATGGCAAGGATCTCCCGGCCGTCGAAGAGGCGCTGACGCGGCTCGGCTGCCGGGAGGAGCGCGAGCCTGGCGCGAACTCGCGTCGCCTGGCGGCGATGATCGCGGCGGCGGTGCTGTGCGGCGAACTGTCGCTGCTCGCCGCACAGACGAATCCGGGCGAGCTCATGCGCTCGCACATCGCGCTTGAGCGCAAGGAAGGGAAGTAACCCGTATGGCCAGCTTCGGCATCGATGACATCGAGCTCGCGACGACCCACTACGCCCTCGACCTCGAGGCGCTCGCAAACGCCCGCGGCGTCGACCCCGCGAAGTTCGAGCTCGGGCTCGGGCAGACCCGCATGGGAGTGCCCGCCCCCGACGAAGATGCCGTCACGATGGCCGCGACCGCCGCGGCCCGACTGCTTGAGCGCACCGGAACCGAGGGCATCCGCCAGCTGCTGTTCGCGACCGAGACGGGCGTCGACCAGTCGAAGTCGGGCGGGATGTTCGTGCACGGGCTGCTCGGCCTGCCGTCGAACATGCGCGTGGCCGAGATCAAGCAGGCCTGCTACGCCGGCACCGTCGCGCTGCAGACCGCGATCAGCTCGCTCGTGCGCGAGCCCGACGCGAAGGTGCTCGTCGTCATGAGCGACATCGCCCGCTACGAGCTCGACTCGTCGGGCGAGCCGACGCAGGGCGCCGCGGCCGTCGCGATGCTCGTCACGGCGAACCCGCGCCTCGTCGAGATCGAGGCCGAGACCGGCATGTACAGCGCCGACGTCAACGACTTCTGGCGCCCGAACGACTCGACGACCGCGATCGTCGACGGCGCGCTCTCGCTCACCGCGTACCTCGACGCGCTCATGGGGTCGTGGGACGACTACCGGGCGAACGGCGGCCACGACATCGCCGAGATCGACCGGTTCCTCTACCACCAGCCCTTCACGAAGATGGCGCGCAAGGGCCACCGCAAGCTCGTGCAGCACGCCGGCGGCGAGGTCGGCGAAGAGGTGCTCGAGTCGAGCTTCACCTACAACCGCGTGCTCGGGAACAGCTACGGCGCGTCGATCTACTCGGCGCTCGCCGCGCTGCTGCACCACGAAGACGACCTCGCGGGCAAGCGCATCGGCTTCTACAGCTACGGCTCGGGCAGCATCGGCGAGTACTTCACGGGCACCGTCGTGCCGGGCTACGCCGAGCACGTGCACGTCGAGCCGATTCAGACCGAGCTCGCGACGCGCGAGTCGATCGACTTCGACCGCTACGTCGAGCTGCACGAGACGGTGCTACCGAGCGGCACCGACGTCGAGACCGAGCGCGTCACGACGGCGCCGTTCCGGTTCTCGGGCATTCGCGGCGGCGCGCGCCAGTACGAGCGCACGGCGTAGGGGGCGGGGGCACCACGAGTGCCACTCTGGCAATAACCCGCAGAAAGTTCGACATATCCGATAGTTCGCGGGCTCGCAGGTCATGACAATGTAAGGACATACCTCGAGAAAGGACCGCAATGACGAACCTTCCCACCCTGCCTCACTGGATCGGCGGCGCCGAAGTCAGCCCCGAGAACTCGCGCACCGCGCCCGTCTTCGACCCGGCCCTCGGCACCGAGACGAAGCGCGTCGTGCTCGCCGAGCAGACCGACGTCGAGCAGGCCGTTGCCTCGGCCCGCGAGGCCTACCTCTCGTGGCGCGACGTGTCGCTCGCGAAGCGCACCGCGATCATCTTCCGGTTCCGCGAACTCCTCAACGAGCGCAAGGAAGAGCTCGCCGAGATCATCACCTCGGAGCACGGCAAGGTGCTCAGCGACGCGCTCGGCGAGATCTCGCGTGCGCAGGAGGTCGTCGAGTACGCGTGCGGCATCACGTCGCACCTGCGCGGCCACTTCTCGGAGCAGGTCTCGACCGGCTTCGACATCCACTCGGTGCAGCAGCCGATCGGCGTCGCGGCGATCATCTCACCCTTCAACTTCCCCGCCATGGTGCCGGGCTGGTTCTTCCCCATCGCGATCGCCGCCGGTAACTCGGTCGTGCTCAAGCCCTCCGAGAAGGACCCCTCGGCCGCGAACTGGTTCGGCCAGCTGTGGAAGGAAGCGGGACTCCCCGACGGCGTGTTCAACGTGCTCCACGGCGACAAGGTGGCGGTGGATGCGCTGCTCACGCACCCCGACGTCGCGTCGGTGTCGTTCGTGGGTTCGACCCCGATCGCGAAGTACGTCTACGAGACCGGCACGGCACACGGCAAGCGCGTGCAGGCCCTCGGCGGCGCGAAGAACCACATGCTCGTGCTGCCCGACGCCGACCTCGACCTCGTGGCCGACTCGGCGATCAACGCAGGCTTCGGCTCGGCTGGTGAGCGCTGCATGGCGATCTCGGTCGTCGTTGCGGTCGAGCCCGTCGCCGACGAGCTCATCTCGAAGGTTGTTGACCGCATGGGCCAGCTCCGCGTCGGCGACGGCCGCCGCGGCTGCGACATGGGCCCCCTCGTCACCGAGGCGCACCGCGACAAGGTCGCGGGCTACATCGACGTCGCGATCGAAGACGGCGCCGAGGTTGTCGTTGACGGCCGCGGCATCGAGGTCGACGGCGAGGCCGGTGGCTTCTGGCTCGGTCCGACCCTGATCGACAAGGTTCCCACCTCGTCAAAGGTGTACACCGAGGAGATCTTCGGCCCCGTGCTCGCCGTCGTGCGCGTGCAGTCGTACGAGGAGGGCGTGGAGCTCATCAACTCGGGCGCCTTCGGCAACGGCACCGCGATCTTCACGAACGACGGTGGCGCCGCCCGCCGTTTCCAGCGCGAGATCGAGGTCGGTATGGTCGGCATCAACGTGCCGATTCCGGTGCCGATCGCGACCTACTCGTTCGGTGGCTGGAAGCAGTCGCTCTTCGGCGACACGAAGGCCCACGGCGCCGAGGGCGTGAAGTTCTTCACGCAGCAGAAGGCGATCACGACCCGCTGGCTCGACCCGAGCCACGGCGGCATCAACCTCGGGTTCCCGCAGACCGACTAGTCCAGACCGACTAGTCCGGCGCATCCGCCCGCCGCCCGCATGGGTTGGCAGAAAGGCACCCTCGAGTTCGGCTCGAGGGTGCCTTTTTGACAACCCATGGGGCTTGGATGGGGGCGGATGGGGCGGGCTTGGATGCGCGCGCCTACCGCGCAAGCTCGAGCGCGAGCCAGAGCTGCGCCCGCGCCGCGAAGTCGTCGAGGTCGTATCCGGTCGCGTCGGCCGTGAGCGCGATGCGCGACCGCAGCGTGTGGCGGTGGATGCCGAGCTCGCGCGCCGCGGGATCCCACGCGCAGTTGTGGCGGAACCACACGCGCAGCGCCGCAATGAGCTCGTCGGCATCGGGGCGGGCGCGCAGGCCGTCGAGCATCCGGGCCGCGAGCAGCTCCCCCTGTTCGGCGTCGAGCCAGGCGAGCAGGCCGTGCTCGGCGAGGCGATCGAACTCGACCACCTCGCCCGCGCGGGCCGCGCGCGAGGCGGCGTGGCGCGCATCCGTGTAGCCCTGCGCGATGTCGTCGACGCCGACCTCGGTCGACACGCCAGCCGTGAGCCCCTCTCGCTCGATGAAGGCGGGCATCTCGGCGCCGTCGGGCTGCAGCAGCACGAGCTCGTCGCCGCGGCGCGCGAACGCGAGCCGGCCCGATGCCGCGAGCAGCTCGAGCTCGTCGAGAAAGCCGGCTTCGCCCGCGCCGTGCACGACAATGACGCGGATGCGCCCCGTCGGCACCCAGCTGCCGAGCTCGGCGAGCGCGGCACCCGCGGCCGTGGCTGAGCCCGCGAGGTAGAGCTCGAGCACGCCGGTGCGCAGGCCGCGGCGCGCGCTGTCGAGCACGCGCGACTGTTCGATCGCGATCGAGGCGATGCCGACGACGCTCGCGAGCAGCTGCGCGCCGGCCGCGTCGAGCGGGGCGTCGGAGCCGATCGCGAGCACGCCCCGCAGGCGGTCGGGCTGGCCGATCGTGTGCAGGGTCACGCTGTGTTCGGTCGAGGCGAGGCGGGCGGATGCGCGCCGGCGGCCGCGAAGCTGGCCCGCGACCGCCTCGGCGAGTTCCTCCTCGAGGTCGGGCGGCACGGGGCGCGCCATCTGCACCGGCACGCGGCGCCCGAGGGCGTCGTAGAGCGCGACCCAGCTGTCGAGCTGCGTCGAGAGCTCGCGCAGCGTCGCGGCGAGCCCGTCGGGGCGCAGCGTCGCGCGGGCGACGGCGCGCTGGGCGCGGTCCGACCACTCGAGGCGGGCGGTGCGCTCGGCGGCGATCGCGTCGGCGACGGTGCGGCTGATGCGGATGAACGGGGTCGACGACGGCACGAGCACGAGCGGCAGGTCGTGGGCGAGGCACGCGGCGACGACCTCGTCGGGTACGCGCGCGTGCACGACGTTCACGGCGAAGCCGAGCCCGACGACGCCGACGTCGCGCAGGCGGCGCACGTATTCGTTCGCGATGTCCGCCTCGGCTTCGGCGCTGTGCTGGCGGCCGAACTGCGTGCCGTCGGTGAGCAGCAGCTGGCCCGGCTCGAGCCACGGCGACGGATGCTCGAGGTTCGAGGAGTGCGCCCACGAGATCGGCGCGTCGAGCTGCGCGTCGCGCGTGTCGAGCGGCCGGGCGAGGCGCAGGCCGAGGGCCGAGTCGTCGATGAGGGTTCGCAGGGTGATCGCCACGCGACCCAGCGTATCCCGTGGCCTGGCCGAAGTGTCGATCTGGGCGCGTACGATTCGACACACCGGCACTCGCACTCGGGCGCGAGAGGGATGATGCTGGGGAGTATTCGGACCACGACGAAGGAGCACCTGTGACCGACACGAAGGCGACCGAGACGACCGACACCGCGTATCCTGCGGCCCCCGCGCTGAGCAACGCCGAGGTCGCCGAGCACGACATCTCGCACGTGTTCCACTCGTGGTCGGCCCAGGCGAAGCTCGCGCCGCTGCCGATCAAGACGGCGCACGGCTCGACTCTCGTCGACTTCGACGGCAACGAGTACCTCGACCTCTCGAGCCAGCTCGTCTTCACGAACCTCGGGCACCAGCATCCGCGCGTGATCGAGGCGATCAAGCAGCAGGCCGACACGCTGCTCACGATCGCCCCCGCGCACGCGAACGCGACCCGCGCGCGGGCGGCGGAGCTCATCCTGTCGCACGCCCCCGAGGGCTTCGCGAAGGTGTTCTTCACGAACGGCGGCGCCGACGCGAACGAGAACGCAATTCGCCTCGCCCGCCTGCACACGGGCCGCGACAAGGTAATCTCGCGGTACCGCTCGTACCACGGCAACACGGGCGCGGCGATCGTCGCGACGGGCGACTGGCGCCGGCAGCCGAACGAGTACGCGACGGGACACGTGCACGTGTTCGGGCCGTACTCGTACCGCAGCGACTTCTGGGCCGAGAGCGAGGAGCAGGAGTGCGAGCGCGCGCTGCAGCACCTCGAGGCCGTCATCAAGGGCGAGGGGCCCGACACGGTCGCCGCGATTCTGCTCGAGTCGATTCCGGGCACCGCGGGCATCATGGTGCCGCCGGCCGGCTACCTGCGCGGCGTGCGCGAGCTCGCCGACAAGTACGGCATCGTCTTCATCGCCGACGAGGTCATGGCCGGGTTCGGGCGCGCGGGCGAGTGGTTCGCGTTCCAGGCGCACGACGTCGTGCCCGACCTCATCACCTTCGCGAAGGGCGTGAACTCGGGGTACGTGCCGCTCGGTGGCATCGTGATCTCGGAGCCGATCGCCGCCTCGTTCGACGAGCGCGTGTTCCCCGGTGGGCTCACCTATTCGGGGCATCCGCTCGCCACGGCGGCCGCGGTCGCCGTCATCGAGACGATGGAAGACGAGGGCGTCGT
This sequence comes from [Zimmermannella] faecalis ATCC 13722, assembly GCF_000381765.1. GTDB lineage: Bacteria > Actinomycetota > Actinomycetes > Actinomycetales > Microbacteriaceae > Gulosibacter > Gulosibacter faecalis. The sequence continues at coordinate 177,067 of NZ_KB907075.1, forward strand.
CGAGCATGCCCGCGTGCTCGGCACCGACGTGATCGGGCCGCGCCTCGCCGAGCTTGCCGACGAGCTCGAGGTGGTCGGCGAGGTGCGCGGCACGGGCGTGTTCTGGGCGATCGAGCTCGTGTCGGATGCCGCGGCCCGCACCCCGGTTTCAGCCGAGTACATGGGCCGCGTGAAGTCGGCGCTCATCGCGCGCGGCGTCATGCCGTTCACGAGCGACAACCGCATCCACGTTGTGCCGCCCTGCACGATCTCGCCCGAGGAGCTGCGCCGCGGCCTCGACACGATCGCCGAGGTCCTCCGCGCCGAACCCGTCGCGTAACGGGCCTCTTTAGCCACCAGTTGAGTGGTCTGAAGTTGCTGTTCTGAGCGCTCAGAACAGCAACTTCAGACCACTCAACTGTGGGTATTTGGGGGGTGGATGGGCGGGGCGGATGGACGGGGCAGGTTAGTGCGCCCGGCCGCTCACGAAATCGGCGACCCGGGCGAGGGGTGACGTCGTCGCCCGGCCGCGGAACTCGGCGCGGTCGGCGGCGCCGTACGCACCGTAGATAACGCGGGTCGCGAGCCAGCGGAGCGGCTCCGGCTCCCAGCGCCGCACGCGATGGCCGACCCATGGCAGCCCGGCGAGCTCGGTCGCGTCGCCGAGAATGAGGTCACGCAGGGTGCGGCCCGCGAGGTTCGTCGTCGCGACACCCGTGCCGACGTAGCCGCCAGCGTGTGCGAGTCCGGTCGCAGGGTCATAGCCGACGCTCGCCGCCCAGTCACGCGGCACCCCGAGCGTGCCCGACCAGAGGTGGTCGAGGTCGACCCCTGCGAGCACCGGGAAGAACCGCACGAGGAGGTCGTGCAGCGTCCGGGCCGTGACCGTTTGGGTGACGCCGTCGCGGTCGGTCTGCGAGTTCCAGCGATACGGCACGCCGCGGCCACCGAACGCGATGCGACCATCGGCGGTGCGCTGCGCGTACATGTAGACGTGCGCGAAGTCGCCGAGTACCTCGCGGCCTTCCCAGCCGAGGTGCGCCCACATCGCGGCGCTCAGGCGCTCGGTGACGATGAGCGAGGAGTTCATCGGCAGCCACTCGCGGTGCAGGCCGGGCAATCCGGCGGTAAATCCCTCGGTCGCGCGCACCACAGTGCCGGCCCGCACCGTGCCGTGCGCTGTGACGGCCTCGTGCGGGCGAATCTCCGCAACCCGCGTGCCCTCGTAGATCTCGACGCCGAGCCGAGCCACCGCATCCGCGAGGCCAGCTGCGAGCTTCGCGGGCTGGATGCGCGCGGTGTGCGGCGACCACATGCCGCCGAGCGTGCCGGCGACGTTGATGCGATCGCGGGCCGCGGCCGCGTCGAGCGGCTCCCACCCGCCGATGCCGCCCCACGCCTCGTCGTCGCGCAGCGCGGCGTCGCGGCGGCGAAGTTGCGCGCGCGTGTACGCGACCTCGTGGTCGCCGCCCTTCACGATGTCGGCGTCGATGTGCTCGCGCTCGGCGACCGCGATCACCTCGTCGACCGTGTCGTTCATCGCGAGCTGGAATCGTGCGGCGGCGTCCCGCCCGTGCGTCGGAACGTACTGCTCGATGCCGCCCGTGACGCTGTTCGTAAGCCAGCCGCCGTTGCGTCCCGAGGCGCCGAAACCGCAGAAGCGCTGCTCGAGCACCGCGATGCGCAGGCCGGGGCGCGCCCGCTTGAGGTAGTAGGCGGTCCACAACCCCGTGTATCCGCCGCCGACGATCGCGACGTCGACGTCGAGGTCGCCCTCGAGCGCGGGCCGCGGTGTGGGCATCCCAACCTCATGCCACCAGTGCGACACCTCGCCATTGATCATGTCCGCTCCTCTCCGCCCGCTACACCCCCAGCGTGCGCGTCAGGTACTGGTTCGCGAACACCCGGTTCGGGTCGACGTCGCCGCGCAGCGCGATGAAGTCGTCGAAGCGGTCGTAGCGTTCGCGCAGGTCGTCGGCACCGAGCGTGTGCAGCTTGCCCCAGTGCGGGCGGCCGCCGGCGGCGACGAGCACCTCTTCGATCGCGCCGAAATACTCGACGTGCGACTCGCGGGCGTACTGGTGCACGGCGATGTACATCGAGTCGCGGCCGTACGCGGTCGACAGCGGCACGTCGTCGGCGCCGGCACAGCGCACCTCGACGGGGAACGAGATGCGCCAGTCGCGCGCCTCGATCATCCGCCGAATCTCGCGCACGATCTCGGGGCCGTCTTCGAGCGGCACCGCGTACTCCATCTCGTTGAAGCGCACGCGGCGCTGGCTCACGAACACCCCGTGCGAGTCGTCGACGTAGTGGCGGTGCCCCATCATGCCGGCCGCGAACTGGTTCACCTTCGGCACGAGGCCGGGCGCGACCGAGCCGAGCGACACGACGAGCTGGTGCGCCCAGTTCTGCACGACCTCTTCGTCAACGAACTTCGCGAGCGCCGTCTGCGGCGCGTACGACTCGTCGGGCTCCTCACCCGGCGCGAGCCGACGGTTCGTCTTCACGAGCGCCTGTTCGGCGTGCGGGAACCAGAAGAACTCAACGTGGTCGTGCGTGCGCGCCTGCGCGACGAACGAGTCGAGCACCTCGTCGAGCGGCATCGTGTCTTCGGCCGCGGCGACGCGGAACGCCGGCACACACTGCAGCCCCACCTCGAGAATCACGCCGAGCGCGCCGAGCCCGATGCGGGCAAACTCGAACAGGTCGGGGTGGGTCCGCTCGTCGCAGTACACGACCGACCCGTCGGCGAGCACCATCCGCAGCGACTTCACCATGCCCGACAGGCCCGAGAACCCGAGGCCGGTGCCGTGCGTGCCGGTCGAGATCGCGCCCGAGATCGTCTGCGCGTCGATGTCGCCCTGGTTCGCGAGCGCGAGCCCGTACGGCTTCAGCAGCTTCGGCAGCTCGTGCAGCTTCGTACCGGCGCGAAACGTCGCGACGTTCGTGTCCGAATTCACCGAAACGAGCCCGCGGTAGTCATCGAAGTGCAGCCGCAGCCCCTCGGTCGCCGCGATGTCGTTGAAGGAGTGCCCGGCCCCGACCGACTTGATCTTCAGCCCCGAGCCCGCGGCGCCGATGATGAGCGCCTTCACCGCGGTCTCGCTCGTCGGGCCCGCGACGAGCGTCGACGTCTCGCTCACGCCACCCGACCAGTTGCGCCACGCGTTCGCGCGCCGCTTCGATCGCGCGGCCCGCTGCGGGGCGCCTTCGGTTTCGTGTTCGGTCATAGAAACGCGAGTCCTTCCCCACGGTACGTCGGCCAAAACGTGTCAATTCTTCCACTGGTGATCACGGCGAACTCGGACACCCGTTCAGCGAGCTCGCCCGCCTTCGCGTGCCGCAGCCACACCCGGTCGCCCACCTGTAGTCCGCGGGCGGCGGGCCCGTGCACGGGGCTCTGCACCTCGCCGGCGGCCTCGAGCGCCGTGAACTGCAGCCCCTCGGGCCACTCGATCGTCGGCAGTCGGTCGTCGCCCGGCACGCCCGAGGCGACCCAGCCGCCGCCGTGCAGGGTCGCGATGTCGTCGGCGGGTTTCCGCACGACGTCGAGGCCGAAGTAGGCGGATGCGCGGTGCCGGAACGCGACGTAGCGGTCGAACGTGACGGGCGCGAACAGCCCCGACCCGACCGCGACCTCGGTAACCGACGCCTCGGCAACGGTCGATTCGATCGACCCCGTGCCGCCGCCGTTCACGAACTCGAGCTCGCCGACCTCGGCACGAACGGCCTCGACGACGGCCGCGCGCCTGGCCGCGATCTCGACGATCGACCGGCGCCGCATCATCCGCGTCGCCGCGCCGTGCACCGTCAGGTCGCCGTCGGCGAGCCCGGCGACCTGCGCCTCGTACGCCATGAGGCCCACGAGCTTGAAGCGCGGGCGGGCACGGATGCTCCGGGCAAGCACCGCGGCCTGCTCGGGTGTGCGCACGGTCGAGCGCCGCACGCCGACGTGCACCGCGCCGTGCGTGAGCCGCTCGGCGGGCCGCCACGACGCATCCACCTCGATCGCGACGCGCAGGTGCCCGCGCCCCGGCGCGACCGTTTCGATGTAGTCGAGCTGGTCGACCGAGTCGACCATGAGCGTGATCGACCGCCGCAGGAGCGCATCCGCCCGCAGCTCCCGCAGCGCGGGGGCGTCGGTGACCGGATACCCAAGCACGACGTCGCGGTGGCCGCGGCCGACGAGCATGATCGCCTCGGGCAGCGTGAACGCGAGCACGCCGTGGAAGCCCGGATGCTCAAGCACCCGCTCAATCGCGGCGTTCGTGCGCAGCGACTTCGACGCGACCCGCACCGGGGTGCCGGCCGCGCGGCGGGCAATGGCGGCGATGTTCTTGTCGAACTCGTCGAGGTCGATGATCGCGCACGGTGCCGCGAGCTCGGCGCCCGCCCGGCGCAGCGGCTCGGGCATCGACAACTGCGCGCGGCGCATCACTTGGTTTCGGCCGCGATGCGCTCGTGGTGCCGAATCACCTCAGCGATGATGAAGCCGAGGAACTTTTCGGCAAACTCGGGGTCGAGGTTCGCGTCGTGCGCGAGCTGGCGCAGCCGCTCCACCTGCTCCTGCTCGCGGCCGGGGTCGCTCGCGGGGAGGTCGTTCTTCGCCTTCAGCTCACCCACCTGCTGCGTGCAGCGGAAGCGCTCGGCCAGGATGTAGATGAGGCTCGCGTCGATATTGTCGATCGACGCGCGGATACGCCCGAGCTCCTCGAGGGCGTGCTGTTGCTGCGCTGCTGACACCATGCGTCGATGGTATCGGCTCCGCGCTCCGACTCCGGCAGCGTGTGTGGGCACCCGACAAGGGGCGCCGCAGCACCTACTCCGCGGGCGCCTCGGCGAGCACCGCGGCCGACGACGACATGCCGAGTCGCGAGGCGCCGGCCTCGATCATCCGCAGCGCATCCTCGTACGTGCGCACACCGCCCGACGCCTTCACGCCGAGGCGGTCGCCGACGGTCTGGCGCATGAGACGAACGGCCTCGACGGATGCGCCACCCGCCTTGTGGAACCCGGTCGACGTCTTCACGAAGTCGGCGCCCGCGGCCTCGGCGGCCTGGCAGGCGGCGACGATCTCGGCGTCGGTCAGCGCGGCCGACTCGATGATCACCTTGAGCAGGGTCGGCGCGGGCGCGGCGCGGCGCACGGCCTCGATGTCCTGCTGCACGAGGTCGGCGTGTCCGGCCTTGAGCTGCCCGATGTCGATCACCATGTCGAGCTCGTCGGCGCCATTCGTGACGGCCTTCGCCGCCTCGACCGCCTTGATGCTCGAGTGGTGCTTGCCCGAGGGGAAGCCGATCACGGTGCAGATCGCGGGCCCGTCGGCGGGCGTCTCCGCCGCATCCGGGTCGACGCCGGGCGACCAGGCCGCACCGACCGGCAACATGTTCGGCGAGACGCAGATCGAGAAGGTGCCGAGCTCGCGGGCCTCCTGATAGAGGGCGACGACGTCGTCGTTCGTCGCGTCGGTCGCGAGCAGCGTGTGGTCGATGTACTTGGCGAGCTCGGCTCGCGTAACCCCGGCGTTCATGCGGACAATTCTCGCACGCACTACCCGAGCCGCGCGTCGAGCCCCGCGCGCACGCCCAGCCAGTCCTGCTCAAGAATCGAGAACACGACGGTCGAGCGCCACGTGCCGTCGGCGCGCAGCCGGTCCTCGCGCAACACCCCGTCGCGCTGGGCCCCGAGCTTCGCGATCGCCGCGAGCGAGCGCGAGTTCGCGTTGTCGGCCTCGAACACGACCCGGTGTGCGCCGCCACCGAACGCTACCTCGAGGAGCGTGCGCTTCGCATCCGGATTCACCGGCGTGCCCCACACCTCGGGCGAGTAGGCGGTGTAGCCGATGCAGACGCCGCCGTTCACGAAGTCGGCGCGGTAGAGCGACGACGTGCCGACCGCGCGGCCATCGAGCCGAACGACGTACGTGCGGGCGCCCTCACCGCGGGGTCGGTACCCCTCGAACCACTCGGCAAACCCGGTGCCACCCTGCCGGGCCGCGACCCCGCCGCCGAACCCGCCCGCGAACACCTTGTCGTTCCAGATCGCTGCGCCGAGTTCGTCGGCGTCGGCCGCGTCGTATGGTTCGAGCCGCACGGCGCGGCCGACGAGCACCTCGTCAGCCGCAGGCAGCCGCATGGCTACTCGCCCTGCCAGACGACGTCGAAGGGCGTGTTGCCGACGAGCGCGCGGCGGATGCCCTCGGTCACGAACTCCTTCGCGGCGTCGACCGCGTCGTGCAGCGACTTGCCCTGCGCGAGGCCGGCCGAGACGGCGGTCGCGAGCGAGTCACCAGCGCCCGAGACGGCGTTCGTGCCGACCTTCGGGCGCGAGTACTCGACGAGCTCGGAGCCGTCCCAGAGCACGTCGACCGCGTGGTCGCCGGGCATCGCCATGCCGCCCTTCACGAGCACCGCCTTCACGCCGGCGTCACCGATCTTCTTCGCGGCGTCGCCGAGGGCGGCGACCGACTCGATCGACTCAACACCCGCGAGCGTGCAGGTCTCGAAGTAATTCGGCGTGATGACGTCGACGAGCGGCAGAATCTCGCCGCGCAGCGCGTTGTCGATGTCGAGCGCGGCGCCGGGCTCCTGCCCCTTGCAGATGAGCACGGGGTCGCAGACGACATTCGGCAGCTTCGCCGCGGCGAGAATGTCGCGCACCGTCTCGATCGTCGGCACGGTGCCGAGCATGCCGATCTTCACGCTGTTCGGGGTCCAGTCGGCGAGCGTCGCCTCGGCCTGGTCGCGGATCACCTGCGAGTCGATCGGTACGAACCGGTGGTTCCAGCCGTCGTTCGGGTCGAATGACACGATGCAGGTGAGCGTCGCGGCGCCGTACACGCCGAGCTGCTGCAGCGTGCGCAGGTCGGCCTGCACCCCGGCACCGCCCGTGGCCTCCGAGCCGGCAATGACAAACGTGATGGGCGGGTTGGTCATGATTCGTCCCCTCAGTTGGCGGGATGCGCGGCATCGCGCACGTAATGAATGTGGTTCACCAGCGTACTCGCCCGCGGAACCCGCGGCCGACCGCGGGGCCGCCGCGCCGAGCGCTTGGCCGCCGCACTGAGGGCAGTGGGCGCGGTCGGGAGCCGCGGGCACACTTGCCCACCGCATCCGACTGCGCCCACTGCGTTCGAGGTCGTGACGACGGATGCAGGGGGCTGAGTTGGGCGCCGGGGTCACACTTGCCCACGGCATCCGACCCAGACCCCTGCATTCGGCAGGGCCGGCGGCGCGAACGGATGCGCGCCGCCGGCCACGCGCCTACCGCTCGGCGTCGACGGGGTCGGGCAGCCGCACCGCGACCGTCTTCGCCTCGAGCGCCGCCCTGCGACGGTGCCGCAGGTGCTGCACGAGCGACACGACGAGCGCGCCGGCGAGCACGATGTAGAGCACGACCGTGAACGGCGAGCCCCAGAGCACTGAGACGTCACCCTCCGACACCGCGAGCGCGCGGCGCAGCTCGGTCTCGGCGAGCGGACCCAACACGACGGCGATCATGACGGGCGCGAGCGGCACGCGGTAGCGGCGCATGACGAGGCCGAGCAGGCCGATCGCGAACAGCACCCAGAGGTCACTCATCGACGAGCCGACCGCGTAGACGCCGAGCACCGAGAGCACCGTGATGCCCGCATACAGGTAGTGGTTCGGCACGCTGAGCAGCTTCGCCCACACGCCGGCGAGCGACATGTTCAGCACGAGCAGCACGGCGAGGCCGATGAACAGCGACGCGAGCAGCGTCCACACGAGGTCGGCGTTGTTCGTGAGCAGCAGCGGCCCGGGCTGCAGGCCGTACTGCTGGAACGCCGCGAGCATGATCGCCGCGGTCGACGACACCGGCAGGCCGAGCGCCAGCAGCGTGCCCATCGCGGTACCCGTCGTCGCGTTGCCGGCGGCCTCGGGCGCGGCCAGGCCGCGCAGCGAGCCGGTCGTGCCGAACTCCTTGTCGCCGCGACGCTTCGCGAGCGACTTCTCGGTGCCGTAGGCGAGGAACGTCGGCACCTCGGAGCCACCGGCCGGCACGATCCCGAAGGGCAGGCCGAACGCGGTGCCGCGCAGCCAGGCGGGCAGCGCGTAGCGGAAGTCCTTCCACCCGAGCATCGCGCGGCGCTGCTGAATCGGGGTCTCCATCGCCTCGGTGCCGACCTTGGACGCCTGGTCGAACACCTCGCCGAGGGCGAGCAGACCGACCGTGATGACGACGATCGAGAAGCCGTCGAGCAGCTCGGGCGCGCCGAACGTGTACCGCTCGGTGCCCGAGGGTCCGTCGATGCCGATGAACGTGAGCGCGAGGCCGATGCCGAGGGCGATGAGCCCCTTCACGACCGACTCCGACACGACCGACGACACCGCGAGGAACGCGAACACCGCGAGCGCAAAGTACTCGGCGGGGCCGAACATCGTCGCGAGCTGCATGAGGAACGGCATGAGGAACACCGTGAGCATCGTCGCGAGCAGGCCTCCGATGAACGCGCCGATCGCGGCGGTCGCGAGCGCCTGCCCCGCCCGCCCGTTCAGCGCGAGCTTGTGCCCCTCGAACGTCGACGCGATCGCCGACGATTGGCCCGGGGTGTTGAGCAGGATGGCCGCGGTCGAGTCGCCGAACATGCCACCGAAGTAGATGCCCGCGAACATGATGAACGCGGCCGTCGGGTCGAGCGAGAAGGTGACGGGCAGCAGCAGCGCGACGGCCATCGACGAGCCGAGGCCGGGCAGCACGCCCACCGCGGTGCCCATGACGGCGCCGAGGAGCACCCAGAGCATGTTGATCGGGGTGATCGCCGAAGCGAACCCCTGCATGAGCATTTCGAGCTGTTCCATTAGAAGATCTCCCCAATGAAGCCGGCGGGCAGCGTGAGCCCGAGCAGGCCGCTGAAGACGAGCTGCACGATCGCGCTGATGAGCAGGCCGACGGCGAGGTTGAACCAGATGCGCTTCGAGCCGAATCCGAGGGTGATCGCCGCGAAGAGCAGCGCCGCCGAGATGATCCAGCCGAGCAGGGGCAGCACGAGGATGAACCCGAGTACCGAGCCGGCGGTGATGAGCGTCGCCCGCCAGTTCATCTCGTGGGTCGGGCCGTCATCGTCGGCCGCCGGGGCCGGCGCGCTCGCCGCGAGCTGCGCATCCGCCTCACGGTGCTCGAGCGCGATCACCTGCGTGTTCGCGTTGCCGACGTCGGTGAGCATGTCGCTCGAGACGTCGGGGCGAAGGGCGGCGTGCTCTTCGACGCGCTTGCGGGGGATGAGCGCCCGCACGAGCAGGTAGCCGCTCATGACGGTGAGGAGCACAGCGACGAGCAGCGGGAAGAACTCGGGGCCGGGCACGGCCTGGCCGCGCACCTCCATCGTGAGGGCGCCGAAGACGAGCACGGCGGCGATCGCGAGGCCGATGGCCGCGACGAGGACGTCGCCCCATTTGATGGTGCGGGGGCGCGACGTCGTGCGGTCGCGCGTTGGTGTTGCGGTCATAGTCCGAGCTCCTCCACGATCGCGTTGACCTCTTCTTGCTGCTGTTCGATGAACTGCTCGAACTCGTCACCGACCAGGTAGGTGTCGGTCCAGCTGTTGCGCTCGAGCGCGGCGGTCCACTCTTCGGAGTCGCGCATCTCGGTGACGATGTCGACGAGCTCCTGCTTCTGCTCGTCGGTGATTCCCGGCGGGGCGACGAAGCCGCGCCAGTTCGTCATCTGCACGTCGTAGCCGGCCTCGACGAGGGTCGGGGCGTCGACGCCCTCGACCGGGTCGGGCGCCGAGATCGCGATGAGCCGCAGCTGGCCCGCCTCGATCTGCGGTGCGACCTCGTTATAGCCCGAGGCGCCCGCCGTCGTCGTGTGCGAGAGCATCGCGCTGAGCGCGTCACCGCCGCCCGAGTAGGCGATGTAGTTCACGTCGGCCGGGTCGATGCCGACCTCGCCCGCGAGCATCGCGGTTGTGAGGTGCTCGATCGAGCCGAGCGAGCCGCCCGCGAACGAGAACCCGGTCGGGTCGTCCTGCCACGCGGCGATGAAGTCGTCGAGGTCCTGAATGTCGCTGTCCGACGGCACGACGATGGCCGCGTAGTCGTCGGCGATGCGCGCGATCGGGGTGACGTCTTCGAGCGTCTCGTTCGGCTTCGACACGGCGATGCCGCCGACCATGACGCCGCCGGTCACCATGAGGTAGTCGTCGCGGCCGGCCATCTGCACGCACTGCGAGAGGCCGATCGTGCCGCTCGCGCCGGGCACGTTGACGACCTGCGCGTTCGCGACGATGCCGTCGCTGCGCAGGGTCTGCTGTGCCGTGCGCGCGAAGCCGTCCCAGCCACCGCCGGGCGCGGCGGGCGCCATGATCGTGATCTTCGACCGCACGGTCGAGTTCGAGGCCGTGTTGATCGCATTGCCGAACGCGAAGACCGCGACGACGGCGACAACGACCCCGAATATGAGGTTGCGGATGATTTTGCCCATCTGAACTCCGTTGTTCTGGAAACACCAGTTGTTCTGGAAACACCGGCGCGCGAGCGGCCCTGCCCGCACTGGGAAAACCCTACGAACCTCCCGAAGGCCTTGACGTGTTTCGTCGAGTAATGGTGGTTTTGGTCATTTCGGTCACGCATGTGGTTGACTTCGTAGCGTCCGCTCGGTGCAAGGAGGCCCCATGTCGCGAACCCGCGCGCCCAGGCGCCTGCGCGGCGCGCTCTTCACGGTGCAGATGGCGATCATCGTCGCCCTCGTCGCCGTCGTCGCGACCGTCGGCGTCGTGCGCTCCGCCGCATCCACCCAGGCCGCCGCAGAAGACCGCATCTACGGCCAGGCGCTCACACTGAGTCGACTCCCTACCGTCATCGAGGCGATGCGCAGCGACGACCCGCACGAGCAGATTCAGCCCATCGTCGACGCGGCCGTGAGCGCGGGCGACTTTCGCTACATCACGGTCGTCGGCATGGATAACCTCCGCGTCGCGCACGTCGACCCGAACGAGGTCGGCGAGCCGGTCTCGAGCGACCACTCGGCGATCCGCGCGGGCGAGGAGTTTCGCGGCGTCGAGGAGGGCACGCAGGGCGTCACCTACCGCGTGAAGGTGCCGATTCGCGACGAGTCGGGCGAGGTCGTCGGCACGCTCTCGGTGGGCGAGCTCGTCGACGAGCTGCGCGAGGAGGCGCTCGCGCAGAGCCTGCCGCTCGCGCTCGCGTCGCTGCTCGCGATCATCGCGGGCGGCGTGCTCGCCTGGTTCGTCACGTCGTGGCTGCGCCGCAAGCTCTACGGCGTCGAGCCCGACCAGCTCGCGCAGCTGCTGCAGGCGCACCGTGCCGTCATGGAGAGCACCGAAGAGGGCGTCATCACGACCGACGACGCGGGCCGGGTGCAGCTCGTGAACGCCGAGGCGGCACGGATGCTCGGGGCCACGGCCGCCGACCTGGTCGGCAGCGAGCTCGACGCCCTGCCCGAGGAGCTCGCCGAGCTGCTCGCCGACGACGAGCCCGTCTCGACCGAGCTTCGGCTCGTGCACCTCGAGCGCGGCTCGGTGTACGTGCAGGCGCGCGCGACGACCGCCGACGGCCGCGCGATCGGCCGCATGCTCTCGCTGCGCGACCGCTCCCAGCTCGACGACGCGATCGCCCGGCTCGAGGCCCAGCGCGAGCAGGCACAGCTGCTGCGCATCGAGGCGCACGAGTTCGAGAACCGCATGCACGTGCTCTCGGGCCTGCTCGAGCTCGGCGAGTACGACGAGGCGCGCGCGTACCTCGAGTCGCAGCCGGCCGGCGCGCATCCGAGCGAGGTGTCGCGCCTCGAGCTCGACCCGATCGGGCCGACGCTGCTCGCGGCGCTCGTCTCGGCCCACGCCGACGCGGCGGCCCGCGAGCACGTCACGATCGAGCTCGCGCCCGAGTGCGAGGTGCCGGCCGAGCTCGCGGTCGACGCCGACGACCTGCTCGTCGTCGCGAACCTCGTGACGAACGCCGTCGAGGCGACCGGGTTCGGCGGCACGGTGCGGCTCACCCTCGCGGTCGACCCGGGCGACGACGCGCTCGAGGTCGTCGTCGAAGACGACGGGCCCGGCCTGCCCCTCTCCCCCGAGCGACTCACGACCGCCGGCGTCACGACGAAACCGATCGACCGCGAGCGCCACGGCATCGGCCTGCGGTCGGTGCGCGAGGTCGTGGATGCGCGCGGCGGCGAGCTGCGGTTCGGCGAGTCGCCGCTCGGCGGCGCGCTCGTCGAGGCGGTGCTGCCGCGGCCCGCAGCCAACTCCCCCGATGAACCCGCCGACCAACCGACCGAGCCGCCAGCCGAGGAGCCGAACGCATGACGCCCATCCGCACCCTCATCGTCGACGACGACTTCGCCGTCGGCCGGCTCCACGGCTCGTTCCTCGCCGAGGTGCCCGGCTTCGAGCTCGCCGGTAGCGAGCTCACCGCCTCGGCCGCGCTCGGGCGCATCCGCCAGGGCGGCATCGATCTGCTGCTGCTCGACCTCTACCTGCCCGACCTCAGCGGCGTCGACCTGCTGCGGCGCATCCGCTCCGACGCGGGGCTCGACGTCGACGTGATCATGGTGAGCGCCGCCTTCGAAGCGGAGCTCGTCGAGCAGGCCGTCTCGCTCGGGGTCATCGACTTTCTGCGCAAGCCGTTCACGCACGACGCGTTCACGTCGCGGCTGCAGTCGTACGCGACGTGGGCGCAGCATCGGCGGCGGATGCGCGACTTCGGCCAGCTCTCGCAGGCGCAGATCGACCTCCTGCTCGCCCGGGGCGCGCAGGCGACCTCGCCGTCGGTGCCGAAGGGGCTCAGCGCCGCGACGCGGGAGCGGGTGATCTCGGTGCTTGAGGAGGCGAGCGCCGCCGTGACGGCGGGCGAGCTCGCCGAGCAGACCGGGCTGTCGCGAGTGAGCGCGCGGCGGTACCTCGAGCTACTCGTGCACGAGGGGCTCGTCGAGATGCGGCCGCGCTACGGCGAGGCGGGCCGGCCCCAGCACGAGTATCGCTGGGGCGCGGGGTCGTAATCGGCCGACGCATCCGGGCCCTTGCCACCGCGACTCCGGCAATGTATACATTTGTATACAAACAAGCCACAGGAGGTCGCATGTCCGAAGCACTCGAAACCGACGTCGTCATCGTCGGCGGCGGCAACGCCGGATTCACCGCCCTGCACGCCGCAACCGAGCGCGGCCGCCGCGTCGTACTCCTCGAGGCGGGCACCCCCGACCTCGCGGGCGGCAACAGCTACTACACCGCCGGCGCGACGCGCATCACGCACAACGGCCTCGACGACCTGCGCGACTGGCTCGAGCCCGACGAGCGGTGGGCGACCTCGATCGTGCCACCGTACAGCGCCGACGACTACCGGGCCGACCTCGCGAAGGTCACCGAGGGGCGCAACGACCCCGAGCTCACCGAGGTGCTCGTCGCCGAGGTCACCGACACCCTGAAGTGGCTCCACGGCAAGGGCCTGAAGTATCGCCTCATGTACGAGCGCCAGGCGTACGAGCGCCCCGACGGCTCGTACCTGTTCTGGGGCGGCCTGCACGTCGGCAACGTCGGCGGCGGCGAGGGCCTCATCGCCGACCACACCCGTGCGGCGGTCGAGGCGGGCGCCGACCTGCGCTACGGCCACCGCGCGACCGAGCTCATCCACGAGAACGGCCGCGTCGTCGGCGTGCGCGCGACTGGACCCGAGGGCGAGCTCGAGGTGCGGGCCGAGTCGGTGATTCTCACCGCGGGCGGCTTCGAGGCGAACCCCGAGCTGCGCCGCGAATATCTCGGCGAGGGCTGGGAAAACGCGAAGGTGCGCGGCACTCCCTTCAACCAGGGCGACATGCTCCGCGCGGCGCTTGAGCTCGGCGCTGGCCGCGGCGGCGACTGGGAGACCTGCCACTCGGTGCAGTGGGACGCCTTCCTGCCCGAGAACGAGTCGAACCGCGAGCTCACGAACCGCCTCACGCGCCAGAGCTACCCGCTCGGCATCATCGTGAACCGCGAGGGCAAGCGGTTCCTCGACGAGGGCGCCGATTTCCGCAACTACACGTACGCGAAGTACGGCCGCGAGATCCTCCGCCAGCCGGGCTCGGTCGCGTGGCAGGTCTTCGACGCGAAGCTGCGCCCCATGCTGCGCGTCGAGGAGTACGACATGCCCGGCATCTCGGTCGAGCAGGCCAACACGATCGAGGAGCTCGCCGAGAAGATCGGCGTCGACCCGGCCGCCCTCAGCGAGACCGTGCGCGACTTCAACGCGTCGATCGACCGCTCGAAGACCTTCGACCCGACGGTGAAGGATGCGCGCCGCGCCGACACGACGCCGCCGAAGTCGAACTGGGCGGCCGAGCTCGAGACCGGCCCGTTCTACGCCTACGGCGTCACGTGCGGCATCACCTTCACGTTCGGCGGCCTGAAGTCGGATACGTCGGGTCGCGTGCTCGACGAGTCGGGCGAGCCGATCGCGGGGCTGTTCGTCGCCGGCGAGATGCTCGGTGGGCTGTTCAGCAAGAACTACCCGGGCGGCTCGGGCCTCGCCGCGGGCGTCGTGTTTGGGCGCCGGGCGGGCGCGCTCGCCTAGATTGGGCAGCATGTCTTCGAAGCGTTCGAGCGAGAGTCCCGCGAGCCTCACCGCGCTGTTGCGCGACGAGATCGTCGCGGGCACCCTCGCGCCCGGCACGGCGCTGCGCGAGGTCGCGCTCGCCGAACGCTTCGGAGTGTCCCGCACGCCGGTGCGGGAGGCACTCACCCGGCTCGAGGGGCTCGGCCTGCTCGAGCGGGATGGGCGCACCCTGCGCGTGACGGCGCCCGACCCCGACCGCATCCTGCACACCTACCAGGTGCGCATCGCGCTCGAGGGCGAGGCTGCGGCCGAGGCCGCCGCGAACCGGCAGCTCGGCGACCTCGTGCGCCTCGAGGGGCTCGTCGCCCGCGACCGGGCGCTCGAGCAGCCGAGCGACGCGCAGCGGCTCTCGACGAACGTCGAGTTTCACGAGGCGCTCTGGGCCGCCGCGCACAATCCCGTGCTCGTCGACCTGCTCGAGCGGCTCTCGCTGCACCTCACGAACGCGCCCCACTCGACGCTCTCGGTCGGCGACCGCTGGGCGCGCTCGCTCGACGAACACGAGGCGCTCGTCGCCGCGATCGACGCCCGCGACGAAGAGCTCGCGCGCCGCCTCGCGAGCGACCACATGCGGGCCGCCCGCGACCTGCGCATCCGGCTGCTGCGGGAGTTCGCGCGGTAGCGCCTACTTGGCGATGAACTTCAGCCGCTCGTTGACGAACTCACCCATACCGAGCGGGCCCATCTCACGGCCGAACCCAGAGCGCTTCACGCCGCCGAAGGGAAGCTCGGCCGACTCGGCCGCGACGATGTTCACGTGGGTCATGCCGGTCTCGAGCCGCGACGCGATCCGCTCGGCACGGGCGACGTCGCTCGCGAATACCGACCCGCCAAGGCCGTAGTCGGAGTCGTTCGCGAGTTCGAGGGCCTCCTCGTCGCTCGACACCTTGAAGACGGTTGCCACGGGTCCGAAGAACTCTTCGCGGTACGAGTCGGTATCGCGGCCCACACCCGTGAGCACCGCCGGCGAGTAGTACGCGCTCGTGTCGTCGCGAAGCTCGCCGCCGACCTCGAGCGTCGCCCCCTCGGCGATCGCACGCTGCACCTGGGCGTCGACCTTCTCGGCCGCGGCGCGGCTCGAGAGCGGGGCGTACCCGCGCTCGGGCATGTCGAGGGGATCCCCCGGCACGAGCCCGGTGGCGAGCTTCTTCAGCTCGGCCACAAACTCGTCGTACACGGTGTCGAGCACGATCATGCGCTTGTTCGAGTTGCAGACCTGCCCGCCGTTGTAGACGCGGAAGTCCCAGCCATCCTTCGCGACCTGCGCGACATCGTCGACGTCGAGCACGACCATCGCGTCGGTGCCGCCGAGTTCGAGCACCGCCTTCTTCAGGTTTCGGCCGGCCTGTTCGCCGATGATCGCGCCGGCGGCGTCAGAGCCCGTCAGCGAGACGCCCTGCACCCGCGGGTCGGCGATGATCGAGGCGATCTGCCCGTGCGACGCGAACAGTGCCTGGTACCCGCCCTCGGGCACGCCCGCGTCACGCATGATCTCTTCGATCGTGAGCGCAGAGCGGCCGCAGATGTCGGCGTGCTTCAGCAGAATCGTGTTACCGAGCACGAGGTTCGGCGCCGCGAAGCGAGCGACCTGGTAGTACGGGAAGTTCCAGGGCATGACACCGAGCAGTGGGCCGACGGGGCGGCGCTCGATCATTGCCGTGCCGGGGATCGTGCTCGGAATTTCGTAGGACGTCGCGAGACTCGGGCCGTGCACGCCGTAGTAGTCGATGATCGAGGTCGCGAACTCGACCTCGTCGACCGCCTCGGCGTAGGTCTTCCCCATCTCGAGCGAGATCGTGCGGGCGAGCTCATCCTTTCGCTCTTCGAACAGCTCCGCCACGCGGCGCACGATCGCGGCGCGCTCCTGCACGCTGCGCTCGCGCCATTCGAGATGCTCGGCGGTCGCACGCGCGACCGCCCCCTCGATCTGCGCATCGGTGAACTCGTCGAAGGTCTCGACGATCTCGCCGGTTGCAGGGTTTTGGACTCGATAATTCGACACTTCACGCCTCCGTTGGTGTGTGTGGTGATTGGTCTTTGGCCGCTCGTCGCCGAGCAGCCGACTAGCAGCCCTTAGTCGCCGAGCAGGTTGTGCAGCTCGATGATGTGGTCGCGGGCCGGGCCCGTGCCGATCGCCGAGATGCGGGCGCCCGAGAGCTCCTCGATCGCCTTCACGTAGTCCTGCGCGTTCTTCGGCAGGTCGCTGAAGTCGCTCACGCCCGAGATGTCCTCGGTCCAGCCGGGGAACTCCTCGTAGATCGGCTTCGCGTGGTGGAAGTCCGACTGCGACATCGGCATCTCGTCGAAGCGGGTGCCGTCGACGTCGTACGCGACGCAGACCGGAATCGTCTCGAAGGTCGAGAGCACGTCGAGCTTCGTCATGACGATGTCGGTGAAGCCGTTGATGCGCGACGAGTAGCGGGCGACGACCGAGTCGAACCAGCCGGTGCGGCGCGGGCGGCCCGTCGTCGTACCGAACTCGCCGCCGCGCTCGCGCAGCTTGTCGCCGAACTCGTCGTCGAGCTCGGTCGGGAACGGGCCCGAGCCGACGCGCGTGATGTACGCCTTCTGAATACCGACGATGCGGTCGATCTGGCGCGGCGAGACGCCCGAACCGGTCGCGACGCCGCCCGCGGTCGCCGACGACGAGGTCACGTACGGGTACGTGCCGTGGTCGATGTCGAGCATCGTGGCCTGGCCGGCCTCGAACACGACGGTCTCGCCGCGGCCGAGGGCCTCGTGCAGCTCGAGCGCCGTGTCGCCGACCATGGGCGCGAGCCGCTCGGAGTACTGCAACAGGTTGTCGGTGATCTCGTCGACGCTGAACGCGCGACGGTTGTAGGTCTTCACGAGCATCTCGTTCTTCGGACCGAGCGCGCCCTCGACCTTCTGGCGCAGGATGTTCTCGTCGAAGAGGTCTTGGATGCGGATGCCCACGCGGGTCATCTTGTCGGCGTAGGTGGGGCCGATGCCGCGGCCGGTCGTGCCGATGCGGCGCTTGCCGAGGAACCGCTCGGTCACCTGGTCGAGCGCGCGGTTGTACTCGGGAATCACGTGGGCGTTGCCCGAGACGCGGAGCTTCGAGGTGTCGAGCCCGCGCTCCTCGAGGTGGTCGAGCTCTTCGAAGAGCACGCCGAGGTCGACGACGACGCCGTTGCCGATGACGGGCGTGACGCCGGGGGTCAGGATGCCCGAGGGCAGCAGGTGCAGCGCGTACTTCTCGTCGCCAATCACGACGGTGTGGCCGGCGTTGTTACCGCCGTTGAACTTCACGACATAGTCGATGCGGCCGCCGAGCAGGTCGGTGGCCTTGCCCTTACCCTCGTCGCCCCACTGACTTCCGATGATTGCTACGCCTGGCATGAGCTCCCTAACTATCGCTCGTTCCGGACCGCGTCGACTCCGACGCGAACCAGCTCACTACTCTACTGCGCCCGCTGCCGGGCGCGCCCGCCTATTGGCTCGGCCGCCTACTGGTTTGCCCGTCTAGTGGGCCCGCTCGGCCTCAATCTGCTCGGCGGCGCGCGAGTCGGCGTCGTTCAGCAGGTCGGTGAGCCGGTCGACCTCGCTCGTCTCGCCGATTTCCCGGGCGGCCTCGCGCAGCAGCCAGAAGCAGCGCAGCACGCCGCGGTTCGGCTCGTGCGACCAGGGCACCGGGCCCTGGCCCCGCCAGCCGGCCTTGCGCAGCGCATCCAGGCCGCGGTGGTAGCCGACCCGGGCGTACGCGTACGCTTGAATCGTGCGGCCCGCGTCGAGCGTGAGCGCCGCGAGTTCCGACCACGCGAGCGACGAGGCGGGGTGCTTTTCGACGATCGCCTCGGTCGCGACGATGTCGTCGGGGAGGTTGCCGAGGTCGTCGATGACCTCGGGCTCCTCGGGCAACAGGGTTTCGGGGATTCCGAGCAGGTTCTCCATGCCTCCATTATCCCGGCTCATGGCTGGATACGCGGGGCGGGTCAGTACGGCGCCGCGAGCTTCGGGAACATCGGAAAGTGCTTGACGTTGCGGGTCAGCAGCCGCGCGTCGAGCGAGACGGCGGTCGCCGCGATCGCGAGGTCGGCGGAGTCAATGCCGCGGTTGCCTCGCAGCCACTTGCGGCCGAGTTCGCCCGCGATCTCGGCGATCTTCTCATCGAGGGGATGCCAGACGAAGGCGCCGAACAGCGACCTCGTGGCGGCCTCCTCGCTCGGCCGCATGCCCGCCAGCGCCTCGAGCCGCGTGACCTCGCTCGCGTGCAACGGCCCCGATTCCCGAGCGGTGCGCAGGCACTCGACGGCGGCTCGCTCGCCTCGCAGCACGTCGATGAGTACCGACGTGTCGACGAGCGTCATCGCGTCTGCGCCTCGTCGAGGCGGCCGCCCGACCGCAGCCCTTCGACATACTCGGCGCCGTCAACCTCTCGGCCGGCCCACGCCCCGAAGGCGACGTCGATCGCCTCCAGGTCGTGCCGCGCATCCCGGTCGGCGCCGTACGTCACCGTCACGGCGTGCCGGATGAGGGCCGAGATCGACCGGCCGGTGCGGGCCGCCTCGTCATCGAGCAGGCGCCGCTCGGCGTCGGTGAGCGAAATCTGCGTGCGCATCATGATGTAAGGCTACATCACCTGCCTTAACTAGCCCGGCGCTATCTCGTCCACCGCTAACTAGCCCGGCCCTAACTAGCCCAGAAAACGGGGGTCCTCGTCACGTGGGTGACGAGGACCCCCGTTTTCTGGGCTAGTTGGCCAAACGTCCGGCCCACAAGCGGCGGATGCGCGCGGCCGGCCCCGGCCCGGCCGCCACCTACTGGAAGTTCGGCACGACCTCGCGCAGGAACAGTTCGAGCGACGCCCGCTTCTCGGCATGGGTCATGGAGTTGTCGATCCAGAACCCGAACTCGGTGTACCCGAGCTCCTCGTACGAGCGCACGCGGGCCGTGACCTCTTCCGGGGTGCCGATGATCGCCGAGCGGTGCAGCGCCTCGGGCGAGTACTCGGGCTTGTCGGCGAAGTCGGCCTCGGGCAGCGGCTCGAGGAACCCCCGCTCGGGGGTCTGCTTGTTCGAGGCCCACGCGCCGAACGTGCGGTAGTACCGGTTGATCGCCTCGGCACCGGGGCGCCAGCCCTCGGGTTCGTCGGCGGGGTGCACGATCGTGTGGCGCAGCACCATCACCTCGGGCCGACCCTCCACCTCGGGGTGGTTTGCGACGGCCGTGTTCACCTTGTTCATGAGGTCGACGACCTCATCGTCGTCCTTGCTGAGCGGCGTCACCATGATGTTGTAGCCGTGCTCGACCGCCCAGTCGTGGGTGTTCGGGTCGCGCGCGGCGATCCACACGGGCGGGCCCGACTGCTGCACCGGGTTCGGCACCGCGGTCGAGGTGGGGAACTGCCAGTGCTCGCCGTCGTGGGCGTAGTCGCCCTCCCACAGCTTCACCATCGCGGGCACGAGCTCGCGCAGGTAGCTGCCGCCGTCGCGGGCCGAGAGGCCGCCGGCGAGGCGGTCGAACTCGAACTGGTAGGCGCCACGGGCGACGCCGATCTCGGCGCGGCCCTTCGAGATCACGTCGAGCAGCGCGGTCTCACCGGCGGCGCGAACGGGGTGCCAGAACGGCGCGATGACGGTGCCGGCGCCGAGGCGGATGCGCTCGGTCTTCGCGGCGAGGTAGGCGAGCTGCGGGAACGGGCTCGGCGAGGCGGTGAACTCCATCGCGTGGTGTTCCCCGATCCACACGGTCGAGAATCCGCCCTCCTCGGCGAGTTGGGTGAGCTCGACGAGGTCGTCCCAGGCCTGCTGGTGCGGCACCTCGTCGTTCCAGCGTTCCATGTGCACAAAGAGTGAGAATCGCATGCGTCTGGTCCTTTCAGTTGCTGACGTCGTTGTCGGTCGAGGGGGCGGATGCGCTGGTCGCGACGCGCTCCCGGATGGTCTGGTTGCCCCGCGACCAGTGCGCGGGTTCGATCTCGCGCACGAGCACGGTGATGTTCTCGCTCGCGGCGCCGACGGTTTCTTCGGCGACGCGGTGGACGCCGTCGATGAGGGCGCGAAGCTGCTCGGGCGTGCGGCCCGCGGCGATGGAGATGTCGATGAGCGGCATTACCTCGTCCTCACTACTTGGTTCGCAGCACGAAGGGGTCGGCGGCGGGTGAGTCGTCGGTGTTGATCCAGACGCTCTTGAGGCGGGTGTAGTCGTACATCGACTCGATGCCGTGCTCGGTGCCGACGCCCGAGTCCTTGAACCCCTGGCGTGGCGACTGGGGGCTCATCATGCGGTACATGTTGAACCAGATCGTGCCGGCGTCGATGCCCCGTGAGAGGCGCACCATGCGGTTGAGGTCGCGCGTCCACACGCCCGCCGCGAGGCCGTAGTTCGTGTCGTTCGCGGCGGCGAGCACCTCGTCTTCGTGCTCGAAGGGCGTGATCGCGGTGACCGGCCCGAAGATCTCTTCGCGCACGATGCGCATGTTCGCGGTCGTGTCGGTGAAGATCGTCGGCTGCAGGAAGTAGCCGGGCAGGTCGACGTCGGGGCGGCGCCCGCCGTAGTGGAGGTTCGCGCCCTCGCGCTCGCCGATCGCGATGTACTCGCGAACCTTGTCGTACTGCCCTTCGAAGGCGATGGGGCCGAGCTCGGTTGCGTCGTCGAGCGGGTCGCCGAGCTTGATGGTCGACGCGCGCTGGGTGACGCGTTCGAGTAGCTCGTCGTAGACCGACTTGTGTGCGAACACGCGGCTGCCGGCGATGCAGGTCTGGCCGGCCGCCGCGAAGACGCCCGCGACGATGCCGGTTGCCGCGTTTTCGATGTTCGCGTCGTCGAACACGATCTGCGGGCTCTTGCCGCCGAGCTCGAGGGTCGTCGTGACGAACCGGGACGCGGTCTTCGAGGCGATCGCGGCGCCCGTGCCGGTCGAGCCGGTGAACGAGATCTTCGCGATGTCGGGGTGATCGACGAGCGGCGAGCCGGCACCCACACCCGTGCCGGTGACGACGTTCACGACGCCGGCGGGGAACCCCGCCTCGAGCGCAAGCTCGGCGAAGCGGAGGATCGCCCGGCTCGTGTACTCGCTCGGCTTGATGACGAGCGTGTTGCCCGCCGCGAGCGCCGGCGACAGCTTCGACGTCGTGAGCGTGAGCGGCGAGTTCCACGGGGTGATCGCGCCGACGACGCCGAGGGGTTCGCGCAGCGTGTAGTTGAAGATGTCGGTCGAGGCCGCGGGAATCGTCGAGCCCTGAATCTTGTCGGCGAGCCCGCCGTAGTAATAGAGGTACTCGGGCAGGCCGCGCAGCTGGCCGCGCATCTCGCGCAGCAGCTTGCCGTTGTCGAGGCTCTCGTATTCGGCGAGCTCGTCGGCATGCTCGCCGATGAGGTCGCCGAGCCGGCGCAGCAGGTGGCCGCGCTGTGTCGCGGTCGTGCGCCGCCACTCGGGCGACTCGAACGCCGCCTTCGCGGCCCGCACCGCCGCATCCACGTCGCGCTCGTCGCTCGAGGCGACCTCGTAGAGCGTCTCGAGGGTGGCCGGGTTCGTGCTCGCGAGGTACTCGCCCGAGGCCGGGTCGCGATACTCGCCGCCGATGAAGTTACCGAACCGCTGAGTCATGGGGGTCTCCTTCCGCGCTCCGCAGGTGGAGCTCGAGGGCTTCGACGAACGCGTCTTCGCGTTCGATGGGGAGCATGTGTCGGGCGCCGGGCACGATTTCGGCCCGGGCGTCGTGGATGCGCTCGGCGAGCCGCCGCGTCATCGCGGGGGTCGAGCCGGGGTCGAGTTCGCCCGTGATGGCGAGCGTCGGGGCGGCGATGTCGGGCAGCAGCGGGGCCACCTGCCGGTCGCCGGTCGCGAACACCTCGTAGGCGACGAGGTACGAGCCGAGGTCGTTCGCGAGCAGCATCGCGCGGGTGCGCTCGCGCTCCTCGTCGGTGACGCCCGAGTCGTCGGGGTACCAGCGGTCGATCGCGCGCTCGGCGGCCGCGGCGAAGTCGTGCCGCGCCGTTTCGAGCCGCCCGAGCACCGCATCCGCCTCGGCCTCGCTGCGGTCGCACACCGCGTTGACGCACGTGAGCGTGCGCACCCGGTCGGGCACGGTCGCGGCGAGCTGCTGCGCGATGAGCGCCCCGAGCGAGAAGCCCACGAGGTGCACGGGCCCGTCGGGCAGGCGCCGCCGCACGTCGTCGGCGAGCTCGGCGAGCGTGGCCGGTCCGACGAGCGGCGGTTCGGCACCGTGCCCCGGCAGGTCGAGCGCGATGGCGGGCTCGATGCCGTCGGCCGCGAGGCGGACCCGCACCGAGTCCCACATCGACCGGTTGAGGCCGACGCCGTGCAGCAGCACTACCGGGGTGGTCATGGCTACTTCTTGTCGAAGTCGGTGCCGAATACGGCGAGCCGCTGCTGCGGGCGGCCCTGGTTCGCGGCCGCGAGCGCGATCACGATCTCGCCGGGATGCGGGGCGTCGGCGATGCGCACCTCGACCGACTGGTGGTGCGAGCGAATCTTCATGTCGGTGATGTGCTTGAGCGGAATGTCGAACACGGTGCCCGACACGGCGCGCTTCTCGACCGCGGGCAACAGGGTGGTCGCGTCGGTCGCATTGCGGAAGTGGTCGCCGAACTGCAGCGTGTGGATGAGCGCCGAGCCGTGCTCGATCTCGCCGTCGGTGCCGACGATCGCGGCCTTGCCGTAGGCCTCGACCGGCTCGCCGAGCGCCTCGACGACGCGGGGCGCGAGCAGGGCACCGAGCGCCGAGGCGATCTCGTCGAGGCCCTCGTTCAGGTCGGCGACGTAGCCGCGGCCGTGCCAGGGGTTGTCGATGACGGCGGCGACGATCGCGACGCGGTGCGTGCGCTCGACCGACTCACCACCCTCGAGCAGCGTCTCTTCGACGACGGTCGTGATTTTGCGTGGGGAGATGCTCATGCGAGGAGTCCTTCCAGAATGGTGGCGTCGATTGGCTTGTCGGTGGTGCGGTCGCCGATGCGGGGGTGGGGGCGCGGCCCGGTCGAGGCGACC
This sequence comes from [Zimmermannella] faecalis ATCC 13722, assembly GCF_000381765.1. Lineage (GTDB taxonomy): Bacteria > Actinomycetota > Actinomycetes > Actinomycetales > Microbacteriaceae > Gulosibacter > Gulosibacter faecalis. Next base: position 200,596 of record NZ_KB907075.1, read on the forward strand.
GCGATCACGGCGAGCTCGTCGGCGTGGGGTGCGTCGGGCAGCGACACGTCGATCGACTGGTAGTGGTTGCGGTTCGTCGCGTGCGTCTTGTGCCACATCGGCACCCGCACGTGGTCGCCCGGCTCGGCGCGGCCGTCGGTGAAGCAGAGCACCGAGGTGCCCTCGAGAAACTCGCGCACGAGGTTGCCGAAGTACGGGGTGTGGATGAGCGCGCCGGCGTGCTCGAGTTCGCCCGCAGTGCCGACGACGGCGGCCTTGCCGAAGGTTTCGATGTTCGCGGCGCCGCCGAGGGCGGCGAGGAGCCGGTCGCTGAGCAGGCGCGCGAGCACGGGGGCGACGCGCTGCGTTTCTGGCGCGAGGTCGGCGTCGGTGCCGCCGTCGAGGAACGGGTTGCGCAGCACGGCGACGGCGGCGGCCCGCCGCAGCGGCGTCGCGATCGCGGTGCCACCGTCGGCGGCGAGCTCCTCGACGGTCGTGGTGAGGCGACGCACGCCGAGCGAGGCGGCGAGCTCCTCGTACGTCGTGGGCTTGGTGGTGGTCATTCTTGGGACGCTCCTTTGCGCGGGCACGCGGCGGACTATTCGGGCAGGTCGGCGGCGGGCACCGACGACTGCAGTGCGGCGACGCTCGAGGCGTAGACGTGGCCGCGCATCCGAAGGTCGGCGGCGACGGGGTCTTTCGACGCGATCGCGTCGAGCACGAGGTGGTGCTCGTGGGTCGAAGCCTCGAGCCGACCGGGCACCTCGATCGAGTTGAGCACGAGGCGGTGGTACGCGAGCTGGTTCATCATGAGCTCGTAGTGCTCGATGAGCTTCGTGTTGTCGGCGCCGCGGATGATCGTCGTGTGGAACTCGTGCACGAGCTTCGCGTAGGCGGCGTGGTCGTTCGCCGCGAGCGCCGCGTCGGAGTCGGCGACGTTGCTGCGCAGCAGTTCGAGCTGCGGCACCTCGCCGCGGCGGGCCATGAGCGCGGCGCCCATGCCCTCGAGCGCCTCCTTGAGCTGGAACATCTCGACGATCTCGCGCCGGGTTGGCACTCGCACGAACGTGCCGACGCGCGGGCGAATCTCGACGAGCCCCTCGTTCTCGAGCAGCTTGAGCGCCTCGCGAATCGGGGTGCGGCTCACGCCGAACTCGTCGGCGAGCGACGTCTCGGGCATCTGGTCGCCCGGCATGAATCGGCCGTCGAGAATCGCCAGGCGCAGCCGCGTGGCGAGCGGGAGCTGGCCGGATGCGGGCGCGGCAGCAGGGCGGGTCTCTTGCATACAAGAAGCGTAAATGCATACAAGACGACGTGTCAACCAACCCGCCAGATTCCCCGCATAGACCCGTTTTTACTGAGAAGTCGCGAAGGTGTTGACATCCGGAGATTGCACTCCATATGCTCTCTTGCATGCATGAACGCATCAAGGAAGCTGTCGTTACCGCATGGACCCGCGCCTGGGATTTCGGCGACGTCGATGCCTTCGACTCGATCTCATCCGACTCGTACACGCGCGTGAACTCCGCCACCGGCGGCGAAATGTCGCTCGCCGAGCTGAAGCAGATGGTGCTCGACGTTCGCGCGGGCCTCCCCGACATCGAGACCGTCATCGACCGCATCCTCGTCGACGGTGACCTGCTCGCCATCTACTGGCACACGACGGGCACGTTCACCGGCACCCTCGGCGAGGTTCCGGCCACCGGCAACCGCGTCGTCACCGCCGGCGCCAACCTGAGCTACCTCGAAGACGGCGTCATCGTGCGCGAGGAGGTGACGTGGGATACGAGCGCGCTGCTGCGCGACGCCGGTATCGCCTCGCTCGCCTCGGCCTTCGAGCCCGACCTCGCTCCCGAAGCGGCCGACGCCGATGCCGAGGCGCAGCTGCCCCGCGAAATGCTCAAGGCCTTCAACAAGCAGTTCATCTCGGGCGTCACGGTCGTCACCGCGTACGACGATGACAACCAGCCGCGGGGGCTCGTCGTGAGCTCGTACAACTCGGTGTCGCTCGACCCGCCGCTCGTGCTGTTCTGCGTCATGAAGACCTCGTCGACGTATCCGTTCCTGTTCCGGGCGAAGCACGTCGGCATCAACATCCTCAGCTCCGAACAGCACGACACCCTGCAGGTGTTCGCGAGCAAGGCGAGCGACAAGTTCGCGGGCCTCGACTGGCACCCGGGGCCCGAGGGCAGCCCGCTCATCGACCGTTCCGCCGCGATCATCGAAGTTGAGATCAAGGAACGGTTCCAGGCCATGACCCACACGGTGTTCATTGGTCGCGTGCATCACGCAGAGACGAGTGATGACGCACCGATCGTCTACAAGGCCGGCAAGCTGTACGACGGTCGCCAACTCGCGCCAATCGACGCGGCGTGACCCATATCCCACGAAGGGACCCCTCCATGTCAGATATCCGCACCGTGGTCGACCCCGCAATGGGCGACCCCGAGCCAGGTAACTTCAACCGCGTCCTCGAAGCCGGCGAAGAGTCGCCCGCGCAGGTCGACGCCGAGCGCAAGCGGCACCGCCCCGGCGTCGTCTTCTACATCTCCGTCAGCCTCGTCATCGCCTTCACGCTCTGGGCCGCGCTCGCGCCCACCTCGCTGTTCGACTCGATGACGGTCGGCATGAACTGGGCCGCCGAGTCGATCGGCTGGCTCTACCTCGTCGTCGCGCTCGGCTGCATCGGTCTGCTCGTCTACCTCGCGTGCAGCCGCTTCGGGCGCATCCGCCTCGGCCGAGAGGGCGACCGGCCCGAGTTCTCGACGCTGTCGTGGCTCGCGATGATCCTCTCGGCGGTCATGGGCATCGGCCTCATCTCGTACGGTGTCGCCGAGCCGATCATGCACTTCGCGGCGCCGCCGCACGCGCTCGCCGAGGCGGGCACGATGGACGCCGCGGTGCGCGCCCTGCAGTTCTCGTACTTCGACTGGGGCCCGCACGCGTGGGCAATCTTCGGCGTCTTCGGCCTCGCGATCGCGTACTCGACCCACCGCCGCGGCAACACGGGCCTCGTCTCGCCGATGCTGCGACCCGTGCTCGGCAAGCTCGTCGACGGCTGGGTCGGGAAGGTCATCGACATCTTCGCGATTCTCGCGACCCTCTTCGGCACCACGACGTCGCTCGGCCTCGGCGCCTCGCAGATCTCGGAGGGCCTCGAGCGCGTCATCGGGATTCCCTCGAACACGATCACGATGGTGCTCATCATCGCGGTCATCACCGTCATCTTCACGCTCTCCGCGCTGTCGGGCGTGAACCGCGGCATCAAGTACCTGAGCCAGATCACGATGAGCCTGTCGGTGCTGCTCGGCGTCTATGTGCTGTTCGCGGGGCCGACGAACTTCATCAGCAACGTGTTCTTCCGCTCGGTCGGCCAGTACCTCAGCGACTTCTTCCAGGTGAGTCTCTACACGCCCGCGACCTCTGACGACGTCGCGTGGATGCAGTGGTGGACCTACTTCATGATGGCCTGGTGGCTGAGCTGGGGCGCCTTCGTCGGCGTGTTCCTCGCGAAGATCTCGCGCGGCCGCACCGTGCGCGAGTTCGTCGCCGGCGTGCTCGGCGTGCCGAGCCTCGTGTTCTTCACCTGGTTCACGATCACGGGCGGCGCAGCGATCGCGATGGACATGTCGGGCAAGACCGACATCGCCTCGGCCGCGAACGAGGACATCAACTCGGCGTTCTTCGAGATGCTCGGCGGGCTCCCACTTTCGGGCGTGACATCGGTCATCGCGATCATCCTCGTCGTGCTCTACTTCGTCTCTGGCGCCGACGCGAACACGTACGTGCTCAGCATGCTCTCGTCGCGCGGCACCCTGAACCCGACGAAGCCGGTGCTCACGGTGTGGGGCGCGCTCACGGGCGTCGTCGCGCTGTTCCTGCTGCTCGCGGGCGGCCTCACGGCGCTCCAGCAGGCGGCGATGATCTCGGCGCTCCCGTTCACGATCATCGTCGCGCTGCTCGGCATCTCGCTCATCCGTGAGCTGCAGCGCGACCCGGCATTCGACTACACCCGCGACGTCACCCGCGGGGATGTGCGCACGCAGGCGATCCGCGTCGGCAAGTAGCGCAGGTGGATGGCCGCACGGCGTAACGAACGTGCGGCCATCCACATCTCGTCGTACGATGAGCAGCGAGTACACGTGCTCCGGGGTCGGTGAAAGTCCGAGCCGGCGGTAAAGTCCGCGACCCGCATCCTTCGGGATGTGGCTGATTCGGTGTAATTCCGAAACCGACGGTGAAAGTCCGGATGGGAGGCGCGCGGTATTTGACGTTGCTTGGCAATGTCGCGCAGTGCGTTGATCCCGGGGCGAACACCAACCGAAGGAAACCCCCGATGGACCGCACCCGACGCATCTGGCCGCGCCTCGCCGCGCCCGCCGGCCTCGCGGTCGCGCTGCTGTTCGCGTGGGAGTTCGCGGTGCGCGGCGGCCTCATCGCCGCCGAGTTCCTCCCCGCGCCGACCGACCTCGCGGGCCGCTTCATCACCGAGGTCACCTCGGGCCCGCTGCTCGAGTACACGCGCGTGACGCTGCTCGAGGCACTGCTCGGCACGCTCATCGCCGTGCTTGTCGCCGTGCCGGTCGGCTATCTCATCGCCCGCGTCGTGTGGGTCGACCTCGCCGTGACGCCGTACGTCACGGCCTCGCAGGCGATTCCGGCCGTCGCCCTCGCCCCGCTCCTCGCGCTCTGGATCGGCTACGGCCTCACCCCCATCGCGATCCTCTGCGCGATCGTCGCGTTCTTCCCGATGCTCGTCACGACCGTGCTCGGCGTGCGCGCCCTGCCGAGCGACGTCATCGAGGCCGCCCGCCTCGACGGCGCGAACTGGTGGCAGAGCCTGCTCTGGGTCGAGGCGCCGCTCGCGATGCCGAGCGTGCTCGCGGGCCTGCGCGCCGGCACCGCCCTGTCGATCACCGGCGCCGTCGTCGGCGAGTTCACGATGGGCGGCCGCGGCCTCGGCATGCTCCTCACCCTCTACCGCGACGCGAACGACACCGAGGGCCTGTTCGCGACCCTCGTCATGCTCGTGATTCTCGCGGTCGGCCTCTTCACGATTCTGCGCGTGCTCGAGGCCGTGCTCGCGTCGCGCTCCCGCGCCCGCACATCCGATTCCGCCCAGACTCCCGCCGACGACGAGTTTCAGCTCGTCGCCCCGGCCGCTGCCCAGTAACAAAGGACCCAATCGTGGCTCGCTCTCGACTCACCCGTTTCACGACCGCGGTCGCCGCGGCAACCGCCGCCGTGCTCGCGCTCGCCGGCTGCCAGGGCGGCGAGCCCGGCTCGACCACCGCATCCGGCGACACCCTAACGATCGGCCTCACCTACACGCCGAACGTGCAGTTCGCGCCGTTCTACGTCGCCGAAGAGCTCGGCTACTTCGACGAGGCCGGCGTCAACGTCGAGCTGCGCCACCACGGCGAGAGCGAAGACCTGTTTGGCGCGCTGAAGAGCGGCACCGAGCAGCTCGTGTACGCGGGCGGCGACGAGATCACGCAGGCGGTCGCGGGCGGCGTCGACATGCAGTCGGTCGCGACGCTCTACAACACGTACCCGGCCGTGCTCATCGTGCCCGACGACTCCGAAATCGAGTCGGCGGCCGACCTCAAGGGCCACTCGGTGGGCGTGCCGGGGCTCTACGGCCAGACCTACTTCGCGCTGCTCGCGATGCTTGCCGACGCGGGCCTCACCGACGCCGACGTCGACATTCAGGCGATCGGATACACGCAGCAGGCAGCGCTCACGGGCGACCGGGTCGACGCGGTGATGGGCTTCGCGAACAACGACGCCGTGCAGTTCGAGGCGAGCGGCTACGCGATTCGCACGATCGAGGCCGTCGACCCCGAGCATCCGAACCTCGTGGGCCCCGCCGTGTCGGCCGACGCGGCGACGATCGCCGACCGCGGCGACGACATCGCGGCCGTGCTCGAGGCGGTCGACCGCGCGATCGAGTACATCGAGCAGAACCCCGAGGAGGCCGTGGAGATCACGGCGAACTACGTGCCGACGCTCGGCAGCGACGAGGCGAAGGCGCAGGCCCTCGCGACGCTCGAGGCGACGATTCCGCTGCTCGCGCCGCTCGCCGACCAGCCGCTGCTCACGAACGACCCCGACACGTGGGCCGCGATGGCCGAGTTCATGCACTCGGCCGGGCTCATCGACACCGAGGTCGACGCCGAGTCGCTCTACACGAATGAGTTTGTGCCGGGCGAGTGACGCTGGCACCCGCGGAACCGGGCGACAATAGAAGCGATATGACCGAACAGCCTCCCACGCACGAGCTCTCGACCTGGGGCGTCGGCCCTTGGCAGGGCGAGTGGCCCGACGACGACCGCCTCGACCCCGAGCTGCTGCGCGAGGGCGACACCCGAAACGTCATCGACCGGTTCCGCTACTGGAAGATGTCGGCGATCATCGCCGACCTCGACACGACGCGGCACCCGTTCCACGTCGCGATCGAGAACTGGCAGCACGACATGAACATCGGCTCGATCGTGCGCAGCGCGAACGCGTTCGGCGCGAACACGGTGCACATCGTCGGCCGCAAGCGCTGGAACCGTCGCGGCGCGATGGTGACCGACCGCTATCAGCACGTCGTGCACCACGAGACCATCGCCGACTTCGCCGCCTGGGCGCGCGAGGCCGACCTACCGATTCTCGCGATCGACAACGTGCCCGGCTGCGTGCCGATCGAGACGACCGAGCTCCCGGAGCGCTGCGTGTTCCTGTTCGGGCAGGAGGGGCCGGGGCTCACGCAGGAGGCGATTGACGCCGCCGTACAGGTCATCGAGATCACGCAGTTCGGCTCGACCCGCTCGATCAACGCGTCGGCGGCGGCCGCCGTGACGATGCACGACTGGGTGCTGCAGCACACCTATGGCCGGAAGCCTTAGTCCTCAGCCCGTCGCCGTCGGCGTGACGGATGCGCCGGGCTCGGCCACGGCGAAGCACACGTAGTCGCGCTCCCCGGCGTTCCAGTCGGCCTCGAGCGGCCAGCGCACCTCGAGGTCGAACGCGGTGTCGTCGCCGAGCAGTGTCTCGCACGCGAGCACGGCACGCTGCGCGAGCACGTCGTCGCCGGGCCAGGCGTCGCCCTCGAGCTCGTCTTCGGGCACGACGTCGTCGATCGCGACGGTGCCGAGCACCTCGGCGGCGTGCGGGCCGGCGCAGTCGGTCGTCGCGTACTCGGCCTGCCAGGCATCCTCGAACTCGGCGAGGCAGGTGCCGGCCTCGGCGTCGAAGATGCTCGCCGCCTCGGTCGGCGTCGGGGTGGGCGCGGCCTCGGGCGTGCCGAAGGGTCGCCAGAGCCAGCCGACCACGAGCCCGACCGCGAGCGCGACGGCACCCGCGACCACGAGTATCCGCGCCGCCCGGCCCCGCGCCATGCGCTACGCCTCGGCGAGCCCGAGGTCGTCGAGGCCGATCGCGTAGCGGTACGGGTAGCCCGCTTCCTCGATGCGCTCGCCCGCGCCGGTCGCGCGGTCGACGATCGTGCAGACGCCGACGACGGTCGCGCCGGCCTTCTCGAGGGCAGCGGCGGCAGCGAGCGGCGAGCCGCCCGTGGTGGAGGTGTCTTCGAGCACGACGACGCGCTTGCCGTCGACGTCGGGGCCTTCGACCTGCTTGCCGCGGCCGTGGTCCTTCGGCTCCTTGCGCACGACGAACGCGTTGATCGGCTCGCCCTGCGCGACCGACTGGTGCAGCACGGCGTTCGCGAGCGGGTCGGCACCCATCGTGAGGCCGCCGACGGCGTCGGGCTCGAACTCCTTGAGCAGGTCGATGAGCACCTGCCCGATGAGGGGCGCGGCGCGGTGGTCGAGCGAGAGCTTGCGCAGGTCGATGTAGTAGCTCGCCTGCTTGCCGCTCGTAAGCGTGAAGTCGCCGTGGAAAACGGCCTCGTCAGAGATGAGCTGAATCAGTTGCTGTCGCGCGTCGGTCACGCCCCTAGCGTACTGGGCGCGGCGCCTGCCCGTTACGGTAGACGCATGCGCATCGCCACGTGGAACGTGAACTCAATCCGCACCCGCAAGGGCCGGGTGGTCGACTACCTCCAGCACGCCGACATCGACGTGCTCGCGATGCAAGAGATCAAGTGCAAGCCCGACCAGTTCCCGTACGAGGAGTTCGAGCAGGCCGGCTACGACGTCATCGCCCACGGCACGAACCAGTGGAACGGCGTCGCGTTCGCGTCGCGCCTGCCGATCGAGGACGTGCGTCAGGGCTTCGACGACATGCCCGGGTTCGGCAAGCCGCTCGACGACGGCTCGCTGCCGCTCGAGGCGCGGGCGCTCGGGGTCTCGATCGAGGGGCTGCGGCTCTGGTCGCTCTACGTGCCGAACGGCCGCGAGCTCGACAACCCGCACTACCCGTACAAGCTCGAGTGGCTCGGGGCGCTGCGCCGCGCCGTCGCGGCCCGCCGCGAGTCGCATCCCGAGGAGCCGCTCGCGATCATGGGCGACTTCAACATCGCGCCAGAAGACCACGACGTGTGGAGCATGGAGTTCTTCGAGGGCCGCACGCACGTCTCGCAGCCCGAGCGCGACGCGTTTCAGGCGTTCCTCGACGACGGGCTCGTCGACACGCTGCGCAGCCGCGGGGTCGAGGGCTACACGTACTGGGACTACCAGCAGCTGCGATTCCCCCGCAACGAGGGCATGCGCATCGACTTCATTCTCGGCACGCCCGAGTTCGACGAGCTCGTCGTCGACGCCGAGATCGCCCGCGACGAGCGCAAGGGCGACGGCCCGAGCGACCACGTGCCCGTGGTTGTCGACCTCGACATCGACACGGCGCTCGACGATGACGCGCCGATGATCTTCTAGGAGCGCCATGCAGCCGCTACCCGCATCCGGGCCACAGCCGACGTCGCCTCGACGCGGCCGGTTCGGCCGCACACTCGCGATCGCCGCGGTCATCGGCGTTGCGGTGGGATGCGGCGGCTACTTCGCGCTGCGGGGCCTCCTCCCCTCGGCCGGCCCCGCAGAGGCCACGCTCGCCGCGGTGCCCGAGCAGTGCCTGCTCGACGAGGCCGACTACGAGCTCGACGACGAGTCGATCGTGCTGCTCGACGACCGCAACGACGACTATTTCGGCATCCGCTCGCTCGCGAACTTCGGCTGCGCGATCATCACGCTCACCGACGACCCCGGCAACTGGTACGAGTTTCGCGAGGAGTTTCTCGTGAAGATGTCGGCCGACGACCTCCGCCTCGGCGAGTACGTCGTGAGCTTCGATGCCGACACGCAGTCGTTCCGAATCGAGGTCGCGTCATGAGCCGCGGCCAGCGCATCGCCGCCGTCGTGGCCGTGGTCGTCGCGGCCGCGGGGCTCGCGTTCGCGATAACGTTCGGCATCGCGATGCTCGCGGGCGGGGGACCTGCGACGATCACGCGCCTCGAGACCGCCGTGCAGATGTGCGACGCCCCCGACGACCCGTATCTCGCGCCGCAGGTCGAGCTGCGCGACGACGGCCGCGTGCTCGAGTTCACCCCCACGGCCGAGTTCGACGACGAGGTACTCATCGACTCGATGTGGCACTGCCTCAAGTCGCAGTCGGGGCTCTCGGACGACTACGAGCCGGGCGAGGTCGAGCACGGCGTGCGCGTGAGCGAGATCGACCCCGACGACGGCACGTTTACGATCGAGATCGTCGACGAGTAGCGGGCACGTCGTTCCGCGGATGGGCGGCGCTCATTCCCCGAGCGGATGCGCGCCGGCCACGCGGGCTGGTTGGCTGAGAGTCTGACCAGCACAGTGCCGGTTGAACACAGGGCCGGATGAACACAGGGCCAGATCACCACAGGAAGGAGCGGCGCATGGACATGCCACCGCTGCCACCGCTGCGACGCGCATCCGCCCCGCCGGCCGAGGCCGAGTCGTCGATCCCCGCGCCGCCAAGCTCCGCGTCGTCAACCCCCGCGCCGTCAACCCCGGCGCCCTCGCGCGACGCGAGCGGCTGGGGCACCCTCGAGAGCGAGCCCGCCGAGGCGACGCAGCCCACGACCCAGGACGCGCCCGCGCGCGACGAGCTCCCGCCGCTGCCCGCGCTCGCCGAGTCGTCGGCGCAGACGGAACCGGCCACGCTGGCCGAGCCCACCGCATCCGCCACCAAGCCGCGCCGCGGCGGCGTGACGCTGCCCGTGCTCATCGGCATCGGGGTCGTGGCGCTGCTCATCGGCGCCGGCGGCCTGCTCGGCGCCCGCACGTTCCTGCAGCCGTCGGCCCTCGAGTCGGTGCCCGAGCGCTGCCACCTCGCCGAGGGCGGCTACGAGCTCAGCGAGACGGCCCTCACGATTCCGGCCCCGGCCGACGTGAGCGCCGCGCCCCGGTTCGCCGGCGACGTCGCGTGCGTCGCGTACGTGCTCGGTGGCGAAGACACCCAGATCGAAGAGGGCGGCACGCTGCCCGACCTCGAGGGCCTCGAGGGCTACACGGCGACGATCGATCCCGAATCCGGCGACTTTACGGTGGAGCAATCATGAGCCACGAGACCAGCGCGAGCCCGAACCGCACGGCCACCCCGGCCCGCCGTTTCGGCGCGATCCCGATCGTCGCGACGGTCGTCGTCGGCCTCGCCGTCGGTGCCGGCGCCGCGTTCGGCGCGACGTCGCTGTTCGGCGGGAGCCCCGCATCCGCCCGACTCGACAGCGCCGTCGCCGCCTGCAGCGTCGCCGCTGGCACCCCGGCCGACGTCACGAACTTCGCGACGGTCACCGACGCGACGCACCTCGAGTACGTCGCGACCGGCGAGGTCGAGTCGGAGTCGGGGCAGAACGCGCACTACACGAACATGTCGTGCCTCATGTCGACGGTCGGCGTCGGCAAGCTCGAGTTCCCCGCGATTCTGCAGGGCCCGTTCGTCGTTGAGGTCGAGACCGAGCTGGCGACCGTGCACGTGACGGGCGACGACTTCGACAGCGCGACTCTCACGATTACCCTCACCTCCTAGTCCCCCCCCAGTTGAGTGGTCTGAAATTGCTGTTCTGAGGCCTCAAAACAGCAATTTCAGACCACTCAACTGGGGTTTTTCGGGGTTAGCAGTCGCGGGAGAGGGCCGCGTCGGCGATGTCGTAGGCGAGGTGCACGCGCACGTCGTTGTCTTGGCTGATCTCGGAGGCGGTCCAGAACACCGTCACCTGCCGCAGCCCGTCGGGGCTCGAGAGCGTCAGCGCGCGATAGCCGAGGCCCGAACCGAGGTGCCCGTACACGTATCCGGGCTCGCCGATCTGCACCGCGCTCGTGCCTGCGTCGTCGGTCGTGACGCTGCCAGAGCCCTCCTCGGGCTCGTCGGGCCAGTTCTCGGGAACGGATGGGCCGGGCGCCGCGGCGGGTGCTTCCGTCGGCGCCGCGCCGGTCGTCCCCTCCGCCTCGGGCGAGGCCCTCGGCTCGACGAGCTGCGAGTTGATGAGCGTCGGCTCGCTGTCACCGCACTGGTTGCCACGCGCCTGCACGCCGAGCCCATAGCCCTCGTCGTTGAGCCGCAGCATGTAGCCGACGAGCCGCGGCGACAAGATCTGCCCCGTGAGCAGCGCGCGCATGAACGTGCTCACGTCGGCCGGGGTCGATACGACGGCGCCGGCACCGGTCCACAGCGACGCGTCCTGCTCGGTAACGTCGATGCCAAGCCCCGACTCGACGACATAGCCGTGCAGCGAGTTGGTGGGGAGCGAGGTGCCCTCGGGGATGCTCGTGTTCGCGAGCCCGAGCGGGGTCGCGATGCGCTCGGCGAGCACCTCGGCGAGCGGCATGCCCGTGAGCTCCTCGATGAGCATCGTGAGCACGACATAGTTCGAGTTCGAGTACTCCCAGCCAGTGCCGGGGTCGAACAGCCAGTCCTGGCCGAGCGCGAGGTCGACGAGCTCCTCGTGGCTGCGCCCCTCTTCGAGGATGCTGATGATCTGCGTCGGGTCTTCGAGCGCGAGTGCCGGCACGTAGTCGGGCATGCCCGAGGTGTGCTGCAGCAGTTGCTCGACCGTGACGTCGCGCCCGCCGACGACGCCGGGCAGCACGTCTTCGATCGCGGTGTCGAGCGCGATCTCGCCGTCGTCGACGAGCTGCATCACGAGGGTCGCGACCATCGGTTTCGTGAGGCTCGCGACGCGGGATGCGTCGGTCGGTTTCGCGGGCAGCTCGCTGCGGGTCGACTGCACGCCGACGGCGCTCGACCACACCTCGTCGCCGTCGCGCACCTCGATCGTCACGGCCGGCGCACCGGCGTCGTGGAGGTCGTTCATGAGTGCGACGAGGTCGTCGGTCTCGAAGCTCGCGCTCTCGGTGGGGCGCAGCGGCACGGCGGTTGGCCCGGGCAGCGCCGAGCCGACGCAGCCGCTGAGCACGAGCGCGGCCACGGCGGCGGTCGCCGCCGAAACCCACCTCACGAAACTCGTTCTGCGCATCCACAAAATCGTGCCACGTTCGCTCGACCGCTGTGTGAACGCGGGCCGTCACGCGCGGCAATATCGGATGCGAGCGGGCGCCGGCAGGACTACGCTGGCTCGCGCCTCCTCCCCTATTCACGTTCCGAAAGGACCCCATGGCCACCCCGCGCAACGCGACGACGAAGCCCATCCACGACCTGCTGGCCGACCGCTGGAGCCCCCGCGGCTTCGACGCGAGCTTCGAGATCTCGACCGAGCAGATGCGCACGCTGTTCGAGGCGGCCCGATGGTCGCCGTCGGCGTTCAACGCGCAGCCGTGGGCGTTCATCGCGGGCCGCCGCGGCACCGACACGTTCCAGCACATCCACGACGGGCTGCTGCCGTTCAACCAGCTCTGGACGAGCCGCGTGTCGGCGCTCGTGCTCACGCTCGCGCAGGTCGTGCGCGATGGCGAGCCGTTCGCCACCGCGCACTACGACCTCGGCCAGGCGGTCGCGCACCTCACGTTCCAGGCCGAAGCCCTCGACATCGACGTGCACCAGATGACCGGGTTCGACCGCGAGAAGTTCGAGTTCGAGATTCCCGAGGGATACGAGATCGTCTCGGCGATCGCGCTCGGCCGCTACGAGGATTCCGACGAGATCCCCGAGAAGATCCGCGAGCGCGACGCGTCGCCGCGCTCGCGGAAGTCGGTCGAGGAGATCGTGCTGGTTCGGGACTAGCAGAGCCGCGGCTAACCGCCGCCCTACTCCTCACGCCGCTCGGCGTCGACCTGCAGCGAGCCGTGGTCGGAGGCCACGCGCACCCGCACGAGGTCGCCGTCGTGCACCTCGCCCGCGAGGATCGCCCGCGCGAGGCGGTCGTCGATCTCGCGCTGCATGAGGCGCCGCAGCGGCCGCGCGCCGTAGATCGGGTCGTAGCCGCGCTCGGCGAGCCACTCGCGAGCGCCGGCGTCGACGTCGATCGTGAGCCGACGGTCGGCGAGCCGGGCCTCGAGGCCGCGCACGTTGAAGCCGACGATGCGCGCGAGCTGGTCGCTCGTGAGCGCGTCGAACACGACGATTTCGTCGAGCCGGTTGAGGAACTCGGGCTTGAACGACTGCCGCACGACCCCCATGACCTCTTCGCGCTGCTGCTCGGGCGTGAGCAGCGGGTCGATGAGGAACTGCGAACCGAGGTTCGAGGTGAGGATGAGGATGGTGTTGCGGAAGTCGACAGTGCGGCCCTGGCCGTCGGTGAGGCGACCGTCGTCGAGCACCTGCAGCAGCACGTCGAACACTTCGGGGTGCGCCTTCTCGATCTCGTCGAACAGCACGACCGAGTAGGGCCGGCGCCGCACCGATTCGGTGAGCTGGCCGCCCTGCTCGTACCCGACGTATCCCGGAGGGGCGCCGACGAGGCGCGCCACCGAGTGCTTCTCGCCGTACTCCGACATGTCGATGCGCACCATGGCGTGCTCGTCGTCGAAGAGCAGGTCGGCGAGGGCCTTCGCGAGCTCGGTCTTGCCGACGCCGGTGGGGCCGAGGAACATGAACGAGCCGGTCGGCTTCGACGGGTCGGAGACGCCGGCCCGCGAGCGACGGATCGCGTCGGAGACCGCCGTGACCGCCGCATCCTGCCCCACGACGCGCTCGTGCAGCTCGGCCTCGAGGCCGAGCAGCTTCTCGCGCTCCGATTGCAGCAGGCGTCCGACGGGAATGCCGGTCCACGACGCGACGACCTCGGCGATGTCTTCTTCGGTGACGTGGTCGTTCACCATGCGCTCGCCCTGTTCGGCGGCCTCGGCCTCGTTCACCTGGCGCTCGAGGTCGGGAATCTCACCGTAGAGCACGCGGCTCGCGAGCTCGAGGTTGCCCTCGCGCTGCGCCCGGTCGGCACGGATGCGCGCGTCGTCGAGCTTCGTCTTCAGCTCGCCGACGCGGTTGAGGTCGCCGCGCTCGGCGTCCCACCGCGCCTGCAGGTCGTCGAGGCGCGTCTGCTCGGTCGCGATCTGCTCGCGGAGCTTCGCGAGGCGCTCCTTCGAGGCGTCGTCGTGCTCCTTCTTCAGCGCGAACTCCTCGAGCTTCATGCGGTCGAGGGCGCGGCGCAGCTGGTCGAGTTCGAGCGGCGACGAGTCGATCTCCATGCGCAGCCGCGAGGCGGCCTCGTCGATCAGGTCGATCGCCTTGTCGGGCAGCTGCCGCGACGTGATGTACCGGTTCGACAGCGAGGCGGCCGCGACGAGCGCGGCGTCGCTGATCGCGACCTTGTGGTGCGCCTCGTAGCGCTCCTTGAGCCCGCGGAGGATCGCGGTCGTGTCTTCGACGCTCGGTTCGCCGACGTACACCTGCTGGAACCGGCGCTCGAGCGCCGAGTCTTTCTCAATGAACTCGCGGTACTCGTCGAGCGTCGTCGCGCCGATGAGGCGCAGTTCGCCGCGCGCGAGCAGCGGCTTCAGCATGTTCGCCGCCGAGACACTCGACTCGCCGCCGCCGGCGCCCATGAGGGTGTGAAGCTCGTCGATGAAGGTGATGACGCGGCCCTCGCTCGCGACGATCTCTTCGAGCACCTGCTTCATGCGCTCCTCGAAGTCGCCGCGGTACTTCGCGCCCGCGAGGATCGCCGAGATGTCGAGCGAGATCACGTCTTTGTCGGCGAGCGACTCGGGCACGTCGCCGGCGACGATGCGCCGGGCGAGGCCCTCGACGACGGCGGTCTTGCCGACGCCGGGCTCACCGATGAGGACGGGGTTGTTCTTCGTGCGCCGGGTGAGCACCTGACTGATGCGCCGAATCTCGCTGTCGCGCCCGATCACGGGGTCGAGCTTGCCCGAGCGGGCGATGTCGGTGAGGTTCACGCCGAAGCGTTCGAGCGCAGATTTCGACTCCTCGTCGGGAGCCTGTGCGCCTTGCATGTTGGCCATTGCGATCTCCTTCCGCTGGCCTGGTCTGGATGGGCGACTCGCGCCGGTCGCGCACCTCGCGCGCCGAACCTGAGCCGATCTGACTCAAGTTTACGACTTTTCGCAGGTTACGCAAGGATTCGAAACTGGGAAACCGACGGCGCGACACGCCACGGCCACCCGCACCGGCGCCAAGTCGTTCACCTTTTGTTAACCTTGAGTTCAAGCAACGGACACTCGTTGCCGCTGCCGCACCGTCGCGGCAGCCGTATCCACTGCCACACGGCATTCCGTAGAAGGAGGCGACATCACATGGCTGAAATCATCGGCAAGATCGGTCGCGAATCCGACGGCTACCGGGTCGTGTTCGAAATCGACTCACGATTCAGTCGCCGCGAGATCTGGCGCGCGATCAGCGACCGCACCGCCCTTGCGTCCTGGCTCGGGAAGTTCTCCCACGACCTCGCGAAGGGCACCGCGTTCACGGTCGAGTACCTGAACGACAACGACTACCGCATCGAGGGCGAGGTGCTCGAGAACTCGACCCTGCGCACCCTCGACTACACGTGGAAGTTCGGCGACTACCCGGCCTCAAACGTGCGCTTCGACCTCGAGAACGGGCTCATCTCGGGCACCCGCGTGCGCCTCACGGTGTCGGGCCTCGACAACGCCGACGTCGTTCGCGCCGCCGCGACCTGGCACGCCCAGCTCGAGTTCCTGCGCTCGCGCCTCAACCACGCCGAGGTGCCGGCGTACGCGCTCCGGTTCCGCCGCGACGAGCTCGTCGAGCCCTACCGCCTGCAGGTGGAGCGCCTCGGCAGCGAGCCCGACGCGACGAACACGGTGACGCCGAGCCGCCCGGCACGCAACAACCCCATGGTGTCGGTGCTGCACTCGCACGCCTACCTCGCGTAGCAGCTCCCCTCCCGGCGTCGCGCGCGTCAGTGCCGCGCGTGGCGTTCGGTGAGGCGGCGCACCGCGAGCGCCGGAATCGTCAACCAGTCGGGCCGGTGCCGCGCCTCGTAGATCACCTCGTAGATCGCCTTGTCGAGCTCGTACGCGACGAGCACCGACTCGATGTCCTCGGCGCCGATCTCGGCACCCGACTGCGCGCCGAGCGCCGCGAGCCCATCCGTGTAGCCCTGCAGGAACGACGCGCGCGCCGAGTCGGCCCACGCCCGCGCGACCTCGCGGCCCGCGCGCACCGAGAGCGCGCCCGAGACGTAGTCGAACGACCGCAGCATGCCCGCGAGGTCGCGCTGCGGCACGTCGGGCGAGTTGCGTTCCGCGAGCGACCGCAGCGGCTCGCCCTCGAAGTCGAGCAGTACCCAGCCGCGGTCGGGCACCGCGAGCACCTGGCCGAGGTGGTAGTCGCCGTGGATGCGCTGCAGCGACGGCCACGTCGCCCGCCGCGCGCGCTCGTACACGTCGTCGACCGCGTCGACGAGTGACTCGAGCTCGGGAAGCTCGCGCACCGCGACGCCGAAGCGGGCGCGCATCTGCTCGACCGCCTCGTCGACGTCGTCCTGATCGGGCGCGACCTGCGGCATCACCCGCGCGAGCGTCGCGTGCACCTCGGCCGTCGCCTCGCCGAGCGAGTGCGCGAGCTGCGAAAAGTCATCGCCGGCCTCGGCTGCGCGCAGGGCGACGCGCCAGGCGTCCTCGACGCCCGCGAAGAACTCCTGCGCGAACGCGAAGTGGCCCTGCAGCTCCCCCGCGTCGGGGTCGTGCCACGTGCCCGAGACCTGCCCGAACGTCGGCGGCACCCGCAGCGAGCCCGCCGCCGCGAGCGCGGTCTGCAGCGTCACGTCGGGATTGTCGCCGCCGTGCAGCGTGCGGAACACCTTGATGATGAGGGGCACCGCGAGCTCGCCGTCGTCGTCGCGCAGGTCGCAGATGATCGACGTGTTCGACTGCTCGCCGCTCAGCACGCGCGACGACGCGAAGCGGTGCGCGTGCGCGCCCGGCATCGGCTGGCCGTACGCCTCGGCCGCGCCCTCGCCCGCGCCGATCGAGCTGCCCTCGTCGGCGATGAGCCCCATGAGCGCCCGCGCGAAGGCGGGGTCGTGGGGGCCGTCGACGAGCGCGGCGCGGTCGCCGTGTTCGGTCGCGGCGCCGATGTAGCCGAGCGGCTCGACGTCGGCGTCGATGTCGCGCACAACGAGCGGCACCTGGTAGGTCTGGGGCCGCTCGGCCGCAGCGTCGCGCACGAGCGCGACCGTGATCATCCGCACCCCCGAGTCGTGCTCGGAGGCGCGCAGCTGATAGCTGCCGAGCAGCTCGAGGCGCCCCGGGCGCGACTCCCCCGCGAACCAACGCTGGTTCGGGAGCCAATCGCTCAGCAGATCAAGAACTTCAGACATCTCGTGATTCCTCGCTGGGTAGACGTGCGCGAACGCAGGCACGCCCAAGCGTAGTTGGCGCCCGCGGGAATGCCTCCAGGCTTCCCGGCGCCGCGCGTGCCGAGGTGGAATAAACTGGTCGCTATGGCACTGCCACAGGTATGCGTCACGTACCTCCTGCGCGACGGCGCGCAGGGCACCGAGGTACTGCTCGGGCGCAAGAAGCGCGGGCTCGGGGTCTCGAAGATCGTCGGGCTCGGGGGCAAGCTCAACTCGGGTGAGCATCCCCGCATCGCCGCGGTGCGCGAGATCGAAGAAGAGGCGAATCTCTTCGTCGACCCGGGTCAGCTGCGCCACGTCGCGCTGCTCACCTACATCTTCGGCAGCAAGCCCGCGCTCTCGCAGGAGTCGTGGGTGTACCTCTGCCGCGATTGGATCGGCGAACCCGCCGAGAGCGACGAGGTCGCGCCCACCTGGTTTCCGCTCAGTGACCTGCCGCTCGACAGCATGTGGTCGGATGCCCAGTACTGGCTGCCGCGCGCGCTGCGCGGCCAGTTCATCCGCGCGAGCTACGTGTTCGGCGCCGACCTGCACACGGCGGTCGCGTCCGACGACCCGTCGGCGGGGCTGCCGCGCCTCCCACCGCCCGGAACGCTCGGCGACGACTAGCGTCGCGTCGTCAGCGTCACCGTGAACTTCGGGGTGCGCGCGAGCTGGCGCGTGGGGCCGACGATGCGCTCGAGGTGCTCGCGGTGGCGCAGGTGCGAGTTGAACACGGTAACGAGCTGGCCGCCGTCGCGCAGCACGCGGGCGGCCGCGCGGAACAGGTCGTTCGCCATGCCCTGCTGCACCTCGTGGCCGTCGTGGAACGGCGGGTTCAGCAGCACGAGCTCGCTCGAGGCATCGGC
This sequence comes from [Zimmermannella] faecalis ATCC 13722, assembly GCF_000381765.1. Taxonomy (GTDB): domain Bacteria; phylum Actinomycetota; class Actinomycetes; order Actinomycetales; family Microbacteriaceae; genus Gulosibacter; species Gulosibacter faecalis. Next base: position 219,082 of record NZ_KB907075.1, read on the forward strand.
GAGGCCCGCGCCCGAGGTCGCCCGCACGACCTCGATGCGGTCGTCGAGCCCGTTCGCGCGGGCGGTCGCCGCCGCCGAGGCGCACGCGGCCCAGCTGCGGTCGGTCGCGACCACGCGCGCCGCCGGATGCTCGCGCGCAAACCAGGCCGCGAGTATCCCCGTGCCGCAGCCGAGGTCGACGACGTCGGCCGCGTCGAGCTCGGCCGAGCAGAGCGCCTCGATGAGGGCGCGCGTGCCGAGGTCGAGGGTCGGGCCCGCGAAGGCGGCGCCGTGCGCACACACCTCGAGGTCAAGGTCGCGGATGCGCGCCTCGCGCGGGTAGGTCGGTTCGCCGCCACGCCTCGGCAGGGTCGCGACGAGGGCCCGCGCCTTGCGGTGCCCGCGAGTCGCCCGCACCTCGCCGAAGTGTCGGGCGAGCTGCTCGTTCATCGAGCGGTTCAGGAACTTCTCGCGACCGCCGAGGATGAGCGTCACGCCGTCGTCGGCGTGGGCCGCCGCGACCTCGGCGAGCTCGTCGAGTTCGGCGAGCGACTTCGGCAGGCGGCCGGCGATGACGGTCGCGCCCGCGAAGAGCGAGGCGTCGAGGGCCGAGACCTCATCAACCTCTGCTTCGAGCCCGGCGAGCGCATCCGCCGCGAAGCCCGTGTCGCTGAACGCCCGGATGCGCGCCCCGGCTGCCCGCCCGGCCACGGCCGCGAGCGCGCGGGCGAACTCGCCGTCGGCCGTCTCGACCGTCGCAATCGACGCTCCCGAGCCCGCCCCCGAACCGGCGCCAAGCGCCCCGAGCGTCTCGAGCTCACCGAGCACGACCTCCACCACCGCATCCGTCACCCGGCAAGCTTCCCACGTCGCATCTCCACATGCCGTTAACCGGCGCCCGTAGCATGGGAGGAGTTTCCGCATCCGGTCGGTGAACCCCCGCCGCCCGGGTGCGGCACTCGAGTGACATCAGGAGAACACGTGAAGATCGCAATCCTCGGCGGCGACGGCTTCTGCGGCTGGCCCACCGCCCTGCACCTGTCGAATGTCGGACACGACGTCGTCATCGTCGACAACCTCTCGCGGCGACGCATCGACGAGGAGCTCGGCGCGAACTCGCTCACCCCGATCGCGCCCATCGAGGAACGCATCGCGGCGTGGAAGGAGGTGTCGGGCAAGGAGGTCACCTTCGAGCAGCTCGACGTCGCCCAGGACTACGACGGGCTCGTGCAGCTCATCACCGACCAGGAGCTCGACGCGATCGTGCACTTCGCCGAGCAGCGGGCCGCCCCGTACTCGATGAAGTCGCCCACCCACAAGCGCTACACCGTCGACAACAACGTCAACGCGACGAACAACGTGCTCACCGCGATCGTCGAGTCGGGCCGCGACGTGCACCTCGTGCACCTCGGCACGATGGGCGTGTATGGCTACGGCACCGCCGGCATGAAGATTCCCGAGGGCTACCTCGACATCGAGGTCGTGAGCGACGAAGACGAAGACGGCAACAAGGTTGAGCCACACCGCGTCGGCCAGCAGATTCTCTACCCGACGAACCCGGGCTCGGTGTACCACCTCACGAAGGTGCTCGACCAGAACATGTTCGCGTACTTCGCGAAGAACGACCGGCTGCGCATCACCGACCTCCACCAGGGCATCGTGTGGGGCACGAACACCGCCGAGACCGCGCTCGACGAGCGCCTCATCAACCGCTTCGACTACGACGGCGACTACGGCACGGTGCTCAACCGATTCCTCATGCAGGCCGCCGTCGGCTACCCGCTCACGGTGCACGGCACGGGCGGGCAGACGCGCGCGTTCATCCACATTCAAGACACGGTGCGCTGCATCGAGATCGCGCTCACGAACCCGCCGAAGGCGGGCGACCGGGTCATGATCTTCAACCAGATGACCGAGACGCACCGCGTGCGCGACCTCGCCGAGCTCGTCGCGAAGATCGCGGATGCGCGGGTCGAGAACGTGCCGAACCCGCGCAACGAGGCGGCCGAGAACGAGCTCCACGTGCGCAACGACACGTTCCTCGACCTCGGGCTCAACCCGACGCGCCTCGCCGAGGGCCTGCTGCTCGAGGTGACCGAGATCGCCGGCAAGTACGCCGATCGGGCCGACCGCTCGAAGATTCCGGCGACGTCGCTCTGGACCGCGAACCAGCAGGCGGGCGTGCCCGCCTCGGTCGCCGCCGACGCCAAGTAGCCCCGCGTGCGCATCGCGCTGTTCACCGAGGTCTTCCTCCCGAAGATCGACGGGGTCGTCACGCGCGTGCTCCGCTCGGTTGAACAGCTGCGCGACCTCGGCCACGAGGTGCTCATCTTCGCGCCGGGTGACGTGCCCTCGAACTACGCGCAGCAGCGCGTCGTGCACGTCAACTCGGTGCCGATGAAGCCCTGGTACCCCGAGCTGAAGCTCGGCATCGCGACGCCGAATATCGCGCGCGAGATGGAGCAGTTCGCGCCGCACGTCGTGCACCTCGTGAACCCGGTCGTGCTCGCGGCGTACGGCGCGCTCAGCGCCGCGCGCCGCGACCTGCCGATGCTCGCGAGCTTCCACACCGACACTCCGAAGTACGCGGATGCGCTCGGGCTCGGCGCGATCCGCAAGGCCGGCACGGCGTACCTGCGGCGCATCCACAACCTCGCCGAGGTGAACCTCTGCACGTCGCCGCAGATGGTCGAGCGGGCCGAGGCCCTCGACTTCGAGCGCGTCGACCTCTGGCCGAAGGCGATCGACACCGACACGTACCGGCCCGTCGCCGCGTCGCGCGAGGCGCGCATCCTGCTCACCGACGGGCACCCCGACGACAAGCTCATGGTGTACGTCGGGCGCATGTCGAAAGAGAAGAACCTGCGGGCGCTGCTCGAGCCGATTCGCCGGCTCGGGCCCGAGGGCGTGCGGCTCGCGATGGTCGGCTCGGGGCCTGACCGCGACGAGCTTGAGCGCGAGTTTGCCGGCACGAACACCGTGTTCACGGGGTATATGGCGGGGCCCGCACTCGCCGCGGCGTTCGCGTCGGCCGACGTGTTCGCGTTCCCCTCGACCACCGAGACGCTCGGGTTTGTCGCGCTCGAGTCGATGGCGTCGGGCGTGCCCGTCGTCGGGGCGCGGGCCGGGGGCATCCCCTTCGCCGTCACTGAGGGGAACAGCGGGTTGCTGTTCAACCCCGACTCGGCCGGCGACTTCGAAACGCAGCTGCGGCGCCTGCTGTTCGACGACGAGCTGCGCGAGCAGTTCGGCCGGCAGGCGCGTGAAGAGGCGCTGCGCAGTTCGTGGCGGGCCGCCACCGAGCGGCTCGTCGAGTTTTACGAGCTCGCGATCGACCGCCACTGGCGTCGCGCGAACGACCTCAGCAGCTACTCGATGCCGATGCGGCTGTTCGGCAAGCCGCTACCCCGGCCGACCGATCTGCCGCGCGGCCTCACACATCGCTGACGCCGGCGCGTACTACTCGGGATGCACGCGCACCGCGCTGCGGGATGATCTTCGCCGCTCGCTGGTTGGCAAGCCCGGCCGCGGCGCGCATCCGCCCCATAGGCTGGCTGACGTTGTTGAGAACGAGACACCTCCCGAGATAGGAACACTATGAACATCAAGCTTCGCCGCCTCGCCGTCGTCCCGATGATCGGCGCCGCGCTCGCCCTGACCGCCTGCTCGGGTGCCGCCGAGCGTCCCACCGCCGACGAGCTCAAGGACGCCATGATCGAGCAGGTCGGCGACAGCGTTCCCGGCCTCGACGACGCGCAGCAGGACGAGTTCTTCACCTGCGTCGCCCAGGGCATGGTCGACAGCGACCTCTCGGACGAGACCCTGAACAAGGTCAAGAACGACGACCAGGGCTCCTCGGAGGAGCAGAGCGAGGTCACCGAGGTCGTCACTGAGATCTCGACCGACTGCGCCACCGACATCCTCGGCGGCTAGTTCCCACCCCTTGCGTCTCGGCGCAACACAACGAGGACCCGACACATTGTGTCGGGTCCTCGTTCGTGTTGGCGCTGCCTACGCCTCGAGCACGGTGAGGCGTACGGCACGCATCCATCTCATAGGCTGATTCACATCGTTTTCAACGAGACAGCTCCCGAGATAGGAATACCACGAATATGAAGCTTCGCCGCCTCGCCGTCGTCCCGATGATCGGCGCAGCGCTCGCCCTGACCGCCTGCTCGGGTGCCGCCGAGCCCGATGCGCGTCCCGACGCAGGCGGGCCCGCAGAGCTTCCCATCCTCGACGAGTTCATCGAGCGTCTCACCGCCCCCTGGCGCCCCACCGCCGACGAGCTCAAAAACGCCATAAGCGAGCAGGTTGGCGACAGCGTTCCCGGCCTCGACGACTCGCAGCAGGACGACTTCTTCACCTGCGTCGCCCAGGGCATGGTCGACAGCGACATCTCAGACGAGACGCTGAACAAAGTCTTGAACGACGAGCAGGGCACCTCGGAGGAGCAGAGCGAGGTCACCGAGGTCGTCACCGAGATCTCGACCGACTGCGCGACCGACATCCTGGGCGGCTAGTTCCCACCCCTTGCGTCTCGGCGCAACACAGTGAGGGCCCGGCACAGGTTGTGCCGGGCCCTCACTGGTGTTCGGGGTTCGTGCCGCTGCGGTTGGCTGGGCGGCCTACGCCTCGAGCACGGTGAGGCGCGTCGTCGCCTCGAGGTCGCGAATCTGGTCGAGCACCGCCTGCGGTACGCCGCCCTGGCAGTCGGTGACCACGTAGCCCTGCTGGCCGCGGGTCGCGAGCTGCTGCCGGTCGATGTTCACACCGTGCTCGCCGAGCACCGAGTTCACGGCCGACATGACGCCGGGCACGTTGTGGTGCAGGTGCAGCAGGCGTGAACCCTGCGTGAGCGGGTCGAGCGAGATCTCGGGCAGGTTCACCGACATGTAGGTCGAGCCGCCGCGCACGTAGTCGCGGAACTTGCCGGCGACGAAGCGGCCGATGTCTTCCTGCGCCTCGGCGGTCGAGCCACCGACGTGGGGCGTGAGAATGACGTTCGGGATGTTCTGCAGCACCGATTCGAAGGGGTCGCCCGCCTTCTTCGGCTCGACGGGGTACACGTCGAGGCCGGCACCGGCGATGTGGCCCGAGAGGAGGTTGTCGCGCAGCGCCTCGAGGTCGACGACGTGGCCGCGCGAGAGGTTGAGGAAGATCGTGCGGGGGCGCATCATCGCGAAGGTCTCGGCGTTGAACATGTTCGTGTTCTCGGCCCGGCCGTCGACGTGCACCGACACCGTCTCGACGGTGTTCAGCAGCTCTTCGAGCGAGTTGCAGCGCACCGCGTTGCCGAGGGCGAGACGGTCGACGGCGTCGTAGAAGTAGACGCGCATGCCGAGCGACTCGGCGAGCACCGAGAGCTGCGAGCCGATGTTGCCATAGCCGACGATGCCGAGCGTGCGGCCGCGCACCTCGTGCGAGCCCTTCGCCGTCTTGTCCCACAAGCCGTTGTGCATGTTGCGGCTGTGGTCGCCGAGGTGGCGGGCGAGGTTGATGATCTCGCCGATCGCGAGCTCAACGACCGAGCGCGTGTTCGAGTAGGGCGCGTTGAACGCCGCGATCGAGGTGTCGGAGGCCGCCGCGAGGTCGATCTGGTTGACGCCGATGCTGAAGGCGCCGACGGCGCGCAGCTTCGGCGCGCTCTCGAGCACCCGGCGCGTCACCTGCGTCTTCGAGCGGATGCCGAGCAGGTCAACATCCTGCACGGCCTCGATTAGCTCCGTCTCGTCGAGTGCCCCCTTGCGGGTCTCAACCTCGATGCCCTCGGATTCGAGCAGCTTGACGGCTTCAACGTGGATGTTTTCGAGGAGCAGCGCTTTCACCCGGTCAATTCTAGCGATCCCCCGGCGGATGCGGTGATTCAGTCGGCGACGAGCGTAACGGGCTGCGTCGCGTCGCCGCGGTGCTCGTTGTTCGCGCTGAGAATTATCTCGAACGAGAACTCGACGGTGTCGGCCGGCACCACAAACCAGGTGATCGATTCCGCCTCGTCGAAGGCCGCGGAGAAGCTGTTTGCCGACTCGACCCGCGTGCCGTCGTCGAGCACGAGCCACACCTCACTCGTGTCCTTCACGTAGCGCAGCTCGACCGCCTCGATGTCGACGCCAACAAACATCGAACCGGGCTCGGGCAGCGGCAGGGCCCCGGCCAACGGCGAGGTGTACACGGCCGAGACATAGCCCGCAACGGTCTCCTCCTCGGCTTCCGGATCGCCCGCAAACTCCCACCAGACCGGCTCGTACTCGGGATGCACCGCGGGGTAGTAGGTGAGGTCGGTCGTCGCTTCCCCCGTGACCAGGCTGAGTTGCTGCTGCACGCCGGCAACGGCAGCGTCGAGCGTGACGTCGTTCGGCGCCGCTCCTTCGCTGCCGTTCGTGATGACGAGGCACACACTGAGGTACCGGCAGGTGTCCGCGCTGCTCGTGACCGCGTCACCCCCGTTGACGGTCAGCGTGACCTGCGTCATCGACGCATCATCAAACGTGTGCGTCATGTTCTGCGCTTCGCTGAACCGAACCTCCGCGAGGTAGAAGGCCTCGCCGTCCGGCGCGCGCACCGGCTCGCCAGACAAGCCAAGCTCGCTCGCGACGGCGGCGGGAAGCTCGCGCACCTCCGCGACGCTCGTCACCTGAATTCGAGTCCCCGGCAACTCAATGAACTCATCCGGGGCGTCGATGGTCGTGGCCCCGTCGAGGTCCGGCATCGCCGTGTCGACCAAGACTTGCGAGTAGCGCTCTTCGGTGCCCTGCCCGTCACCATCACTCGCACACGCCACGAGGCCAAACCCCATGAGTAACGCGACAACGAGCGCCGCGACTGCGCGCATCCGCTGCCGAATCATGCCACCACCTCGAGACGCGCGGTGAACGGCTCGGGGTCGAGCTGCTCGAGCAGACCATCGGTGCGGGGGAAGACCTCGGTGATCTCAAAGCTGAGTTCGCCGCCGCTAAATTCGGCCGGCGCCGCGAACCAAGCCACGAAGAGTGAGTCGCTGCCAACCCCGGTGACCTCGTTCGGTTCGATCAGCACCGCGGGCAGTTCCGTACCGTCATCGAGGGTGAGCGTGCCGGTGATTTCCTGCACCGGCAGGCGGATGTCACCGCTGCGCGGCGGCACGTAGTACTGGGATGCCTGCAGCTGCACGCCGACGTACGTGGCCCCGTCGGCTGGCCACCCCAGCACCTCCGAGTAGGGCGCCGCCGTGACGCCGTACTCGACGATCACGTCACCCGTTACCGCGTCGTAGCCGTCTTCGTAGTCGACCCGCGTCTCGGAATACTCCGCACCGTGCAGTTCAACGTCGTCGCGTGTGGCCGTGCCGATGGTGCCGTCCGCGTCCTGCAGCAACGCGCCCGTGATGAGACTCAGTTGCTGCACCTTGCCGTCGACCTCAAGCTCGAAGGTCGCGTCCTCGGGCGCCGCATCCTCGTCGACGAGCACCACGACAGCCAATGCTGAGCCGAGGCTCGGCGCCCAGCTCACCTGCTGCGTCACCCAGCCACCCTCCTCGCGGCCCTTCGAGGTCAGCGTGAAGCGTTGCACCTGGTCGAGCCAGTACGCCGCAGCGGTGCCGTCGGTGAGCCCGACCTGTGCCCATTCGGGGCCCTCGAGGGCGAGCAGCACCGATCGAAACTCTTGACCTTCGGGGGCGCTGACCGACTCGCCGTAGTCCAGTTCTGACCGGCCATACCGCAGGTAGGTCGCGTCATTGCCGGTCAGCACGTCGCCGCGGCTCGCGGATTCGACCGAGATCTGCCCCATCGGCGAGTTCATGACGCCGCCCTCGAGCCCGGCCACGGGCGTGTCGAACTCAACGCCGTAGTACGGCTCGACTACTTCAACGTGATCGTCGGCAAAACCGAGGCCCTCGAGCTTGTCGTCACCGAGCTCCCCGATCAGCGTGCAGCCACTCAGCAGCAACACCGTCACAAGAGTGGGCGCGAGTGCCCACCATGCCCGCCTTCGCGCATCCCCCATGCGCGACATCGTACTTGGCCGCGAATATCCGGCTGCGGGCAGAAGTGCAGCTCGGGTTCGCATCTCTTGCTCAGCTCTCGTCGGGCGTCTCGAGGCGGAGCGGCACCTCGACGGGGGTGTCGACCGTCGTGTCGCTCGAGGCGAGGTGCACGAGCACGTCGGCGGTGCCGGCGTCGGTCGGCACCTCGAACCAGAACGTGCCGCTCCCGGGGTTTTCGGGCGAGTCCGCCGGCTCGAGCTCGGTGCCGTCGTCAAGCCGGAGCGTGAGGGTGCTGCGGTCGTCGGCGACCACCGAGTGGATGCGCAGCCCCACGTACGTCGTGCCGTCGGGCGCCCAGCCGAGATCGGCGCCGGCGCCCGTGAACGAGGCCGGAACGGCCGGATACACCGCGACCGTGCGCACGTAGCCGGCGAACGAGTCGACCTCCCAGGGCACGCTGTCGACGCTCGCCTCGGCGCCGAACGCGTTATGTTCCACCGCATCCGACTGCGACCGCACGCCGTCGCTGAGCCGCAGCCGCTCGCTGCGGTCGCCGACGGTCGCGACCAGCTCGACGCGGTCGGCGTCGGCCTCGGGCACCGACATGACGAACTCGTAGTCCGAGAGCCCGGCCTCGATCGTGAGCTCGCCGCCGGCAAACTCGAGCTGCGTGTCACCCGCCCAGAGCGACAGCTCGATTGGCGCATCCTGCAGCTTCACGGTCGGCATCTCGAGTGGCACGGCGGCGTAGACCTTCGCTGCGACGAGCACCTGCCCGGGGGCCGGCACGACGGTCGTGACCTCCGTGGTGTCGCGCGGCGCCTGCTCGTTGTCGACGAGCTCGCTCGCGGAGAAGTAGTCGAACTCGTCGGCCGTGCCGTACGTGAGCGATTCGATGCGCAGCCCCGGCACCTCGATGCCGCTGTCGGGGCCGTGCACGGCTGGCTGCACGACCACCCCCTTGGGCGAGGCTTCGGGCTCGACCGCGGTGTTCTCGAGCGCGACCACGCTCGACTCGTCTTGTGGGGCGCATCCGGCCACGAGCAGGCTCACGCCAACCCCGAGCGCCACGGCCATCGCGACCAGCCGGCGCCTCACAGGGTGTCCTCGCACTGCGTCAGCGTGAGGTCGTAGACGACCTCGGGCGACTCGAGCGCCGCGCGCACGTCGCCGCCGGCGGGATACGGATGCAGGTCGACGCCAAGCTCGAGCGTCGCGGCATCGACCGGCACCTCGAACAGCGCAATGTCGACTTCGGGCGCGTTCGGGTCGTCGCGCACGACGGTCGGCTCGACCTGTGCGCCGTCGTCGCCGCGCACGAAAAACGTGGTGTCGTTCCCGGCGGGGAAGTTCTGCGACGACCAGGTCGCGTCGGCGGCCGTGTTGCGTGCCCGGTGCTCGACCTCGAAGGTCGCGACGAGCCACATGTTGCCCTCGCTCGCCCAGCCGTAGCCCGGCAGGAACGGCACCGCGACCTGCGTCAGGCTTTCGACCGAGATCTGATGCTCGACTCCGCCGGTCTGCGCCTCGACCGACTCGAACCGATACCCCTCGAGCGTCACCTCGTTGTTGCTGCCGTACACGTAGTCGACCGGCGACGGGAGCCGTTCGCCGGTGAGCAGGCTGAGCTGCTGCACGACACCCTCTGATTCCACCTCGAGCACCGCCGACTCGGGCGCGGCGTCGGTCGGCACCCGCAGCACCACCGTCGTGCCGCTGACGAGCTGCGAGAGCGGATGCACGACCACCTCACCATCCGCGGCGGTCACGACGACCCGCTCCACGATCGCCGATTCCTGACCCGAGAAGCCGTAGGCGTAGGCCGGGTCGACCGCGAGCTGCGCGACCACGAACTGTTCGCCCTCGGGCGCCGTGAACGGGTCTTCGCGGTCGTAGGGCACCTCGTCGAAGGTGTTGTCGCGCGCGACCTCGGCGGTGATTTCGTCGCCGACAAGTAGGTCGCTCACGCGCACCTCGCTAATCGGGGCGCGCAGCGCGTGTTCCGAGTCGTTCGGCACGTCGACTCGCGTGAGCTGCACCCCGAGCGCCGTGCCCGAGCCGGTGCGGCCCTCGGTGACGGCGGTAGCGGCGAACCCTTCGGCTTCGGCGTCGGTGGTCGCGCATCCGGTGAGCGCCGGGGCGATGAGCGCGCCAAGCAGCAGCGCCATCGCGAGTATCCGCTTGTTCACATGCTCCCCCGCCGCTGCGTTTCCTGCCGCGCGATTCCTCCCGCTTCACTTGTCCCTCGACGCTACCCGGCTTCGACAAACGGCACATTTATCTGGAAATACAGATTAGCCCGGCGTATCGTTATATTCAGGTACGACAGGAGGGCCGTCATGGCGCAGCGACAGGCGCGACTCCGCGTGCCCGCGGATATCGGGCTGGCGATTCGGCAGGCCCGTCTTGATCACGGGCTCACCCAGCAGGAGCTCGCTGAGCTGCTCGAGGTGTCGCAGAGCGCCATCAGCGAAATGGAATCCGGGAAATCGACCAAGTTCCTGCGGTTGATCCTGGAAGCGTTTCGCGCCACGGGGATCACCGTGTCAGCGACCTGGGAGGCAGACCGTGCGCCTGGCAGTTGAGCTCTCCGGAACGCGCATCGGCGTCCTCGAGGGCAACGAGCGGACCTTCGACTTTGTGGTCACCAACGAAGCCCTCGAACGCTTCGGGCTGAACAGCACCGTCCTGTCGGTCGCGATACCGTTCACCGACGCCCCTCGGCGAGACCATGCCGACCGCCGCCGGAACTGGTTCCGGGAGGTCCTGCCGGAGGGCGACCAGTACGAGCACATGCTCGCGCAGAGCGGTCTCCGTCGAGGAGATACGCTCGGGTTTCTGGCGCGATACGGGCGCGATATCGCTGGCGCGTTGCAGATCTGGGATCTTGACGACCCGACGGAGCCGCGAACCCCGGCAGTGAACGCGCTGACCGACCCACAGGTACGCCGCCTGCTGGAAGATCCCTTGGGCTCGCCACTCGGCAATGATCCGTTGGGTGGCAAATCGTCACTAGGTGGCGTGCAGCCGAAAGTGGTGCTCGCGGAGACCGCCGACGGTTGGGCGCAGGCGTTGGGGGGTTTCCCCACCACGCACATCGTGAAACCACGATTGTCGGGGGCAATGGCGAGCGTCATCTTCGACGAGGAGTACGGAGCGAGGCTCTCACGCAAGATCGGCCTTGCGCGCTTCGACGTGCGTGTTCACCGTTTCGACGGACTCGACGCCCTCGTAATCGAACGGTTTGACCGGCATCTCGGGCAGCGCATCCATCAGGAAGATTTCAACCAAGCGCTGGGTGCCGCCGGCAATCAGAAGTATCAGGAGCTGGGCGGCGTGGTCAGTATGGGCCGAATCGCGTCGACGCTCCGCCGCCACGCGGCAGCAGGCGATTTGCAGCAACTAGCTCGAATGTTGGTGTTTGCCGTCGCGATCGGGAACCTCGATATGCACGCAAAGAACCTCGGCCTGCTTCACGGTGCCGACGGCAGTGTGAAACTGGCACCAGCGTACGACGTCGTTCCGCAGGCGCATCAGGCCAACGATGGGCGAATGGCCCTGGCTTGCAACAAGAAGTATCGGCACGGGGAGTTAACGCGTCACGATCTGCTCGCGGAGCTCGAGTCGTGGGGGCTGCGCCGGGCCGAGAAGCTCCTCACCGAGACCATGGACGAGATCGCCGACGCAATCGCTACGGAGACACCGCTAACCGGTGCCGCGCCGAATCTCCAAGACCAACTCGCCGCGTTCGCTCGCAACCTCCAGAATGGTCGTCCGGTGGGCGGCGAGGTCAGCAAAGGCACCTAGCCCTCGAGCCGCAGCGGCACCTCGATCGGCCCGGCCTCGAACTCGGTGCCGTCGGAGCCCTCCCCCGCGAGCCGCACGAGCACGGTGAGCTCGTCGGCGTCGATTGGCACCTCGAACCAGGTCGTGCCGTTGCCCGGATACTCGAACGCGTCGCCCGCGCCCTCGATCGACTCAAGCTCGGTACCGTCGGGCAGCCGCAGCGTCAGCCGACTCGTGTCGTTGTAGAGCGCCGAGGCGTCGGCTTCGACCCGAAGCCCGACAAACGTGTGCCCGTCGCTCGCCCAGCCCGAGGCGAAACCGAGCACCGGCGACGTCACGACATCGCTCACGTAGCCCGCGAAAATGTCCTGCTGCCACGCAACATCATCGACCACGGCTTCGAGGCCAAAGCCGTGGCGATCGACCGCGTCGGAGTGCGTGCGCACGCCGTCGGTGAGGCGCAGCCGCTCGACGTGATCGTCGACAGTCACCTCAAGCGAAAGGTCGCCGATCAGCTCCTCCGGCACCGACACCGCGAGGCGCGTCGACGACGACTGCAACAGGCTCGTCGCGTCGAAGGTGCCCGGCAGCAGCGTCACCTCGGTCTCACCCGACACCAGCCGAAACTCGACGTCCGCAGCGGTAAGAGGCTGCGCGGGCATACCCGTCGGGTTCGTGCGCGTCAGCTCGGCGAAGAACAGCACCTCGCCGTCGGCCGCGGTGATCCACGGCGGCGCCTCCTCAGGCACGGGCCCGTCGGCAAGCTCGGGCGCGTCTGCGTAGTGGATGCGCTCGGCCGTGCCGGTCGTCTCGACCGTGATTCGCGCGCCCGGCACCTCGAGACCGCGATCGTCACCGCCCGGCACGGTGGCCGCGTCGAATACCCCGAACTGCTCACTGCGCACGACGCCCGCGGTCGACGGCGCCGCCGCGGTGTCGGGGTCGTCTTGCGAACAGCCGAGCAGCACGATCGACAGGGCGAGCACCGCCGCGAGCGCGGCGCTGATGCGACCCGCAGCCACCCGGATCATTCGCCGACCCCGCTCGCCGAGAACTCGAGGTCGACCGTGACCCGCGGCTGCTCGAGCGCGCCGCGCACATCGTCGCCGGTGTCGAACGGATGCACATCGACGACGACCTGCGCCGCGTCGAGATCGGCCGGCACCGAGAACCACACCCGGTACGTCGTATCCGACCCGCTCGCGAGCTCCTGCACGAGCAGCGCCTCCCGCACCGACCCGTCGGCGAGCTCGACGGTGATCGTCGTCCCCGACCCCGGCTCAAGCTCGAGGTAGCGCCAGACGCCGCCGCCGGAAGCGTCGTTGTTCACCGTGTGCCGCAGCTGCACGTCGGCCCACAGGAACATCTCGCCCTCGTCGGGCCAGCCGTGGCCGTGCATGAGCGGCTCGGTCGAAACCGACTGAATCCACGTGAGCACGTTGTGCTCTCGGTCGCCGACCTCGACGTACTCCGAGACATACCCCTGACCCTCGGAGTCGTACGACACCTCGCCGTGCCGGTCGAACAGCGCGTCGAGCTCCGACGGCAGGCGTTCGCCCGTGAGGAGGCTCAGCCGCTGCGTCACGCCCTCGATCTCGACCTCCAGCACGGCGTCGTCGGGGCTCGCGTCGACCGGCGCCTGGAACAGGTAGAACTCGTCGCCGGTGAGGTTCGCGATCGGGTACCGCTGCGATTCACCGTCGCGCGTGATGACGATGCGCTGCGCCTGCGCCTGCGCCTGCGCCGAGGGCGTGTCGTCGACGAGCGTGGTCGTCCGCGACTCCTTCGCAGACTTCACCGCGACAAACTGTTCGCCGTCGTCGGCCGCGACCGCTTCGTCGCGGCTCGGCAGCATCTCGCCCGAGAGCGCGTGCGCCGTCGTTTCGGGCTGCAGCTCGTCGCCCCGGTAGATGAGCGCGACGCTCACCGTGCTCTGGGCGCCCATGAGCACGTGCGCAGCGTCGGCGGGCGGCTGGTCGATCGAGAACCCCTCCGGCGCCCGATCGAGCCGGAGCACCCCGGCCTCACTCTCCCCTTCGGGCGCGAGCGCGCTCATGCCCGTCGCCGCGCATCCGGCCAACAGCGGCACGATCGCAGCGAGGAGCACCGCGATCGCGCGCATCCGCCCCCGCACTACGTCGCGGAAGCCGCAGCCGCCGCCTCAGCCGCCTTCGGCAGCGCCGCGGCGATCGCGTCGAGCGCCTCGTCGTCGTGCGCGGCCGAGAGGAACCACGCCTCGAACACGCTCGGGGGCAGGCTCACGCCGCCGTCGAGCATCGCGTGGAAGAACGCGGGATACCGCCATGCCTCCTGCCGCTTCACCTCGTCTTCATTGATCGGCGCCGGGTTGCCGAACTCGTCGGTGCCGCTCCAGCCGAGGGCCGCGCCGTCGCCGAACTTGAACGAGAAGAGGTTGCGCACGCGGCCGACCGCGTGGGGCAGGCCGACGCGGTCGAACTCGCCGTGCACGAGCTCGACGACCCGGTTCGCCGCGGTGTCGATGCGCTCGTAGACGCTCGTGTCGGCGAGCCGCAGGGTCGCGACGCCCGCCGCGACGGCGACCGGGTTCCCCGAGAGCGTGCCCGCCTGGTAGACGGGCCCCGTCGGCGCGAGGTGGTGCATGAGCTCCCGCGAGGCGCCGAGTGCCGCGACGGGCATGCCGCCGCCAATGACCTTGCCGAACGTGAAGATGTCGGGGTTCCAGCCGGCCGTCTCGGTGTCTTGCTGCTCGCGGCCCCACCAGCCCGCGGGCCCGGTGCGGAAACCGGTGAGCACCTCGTCACAGATGAGCAGCGCGCCCTCGCCGTGGCAGAGGTCGGCGAGCGCCTTGTTGAAGCCGGGCAGCGGCGGCACGACGCCCATGTTCGCGGGCGACGCCTCGGTGATCACCGCCGCGATCTCACCGGGATGCTCGGCGAACGCCGCGCGCACCGCGTCAAGGTCGTTATAGGGCACGACGATCGTCTGCGACGCGATCGCCTCGGGCACGCCGGCCGAACCCGGCAACGCGAGCGTCGCGAGGCCCGACCCGGCCGCGGCGAGCAGGCCGTCAGAGTGGCCGTGGTAGCAGCCCGCGAACTTGATCACGAGATCGCGGCCCGTCGCGCCCCGGGCAAGGCGAATCGCGGTCATGGTCGCCTCGGTGCCGGTCGACACGAGGCGCACCTCGTCGATCGCGGGCACACGGTGCACGATCTCTTCGGCAAGCTCCACCTCGCCCGTCGCGGGGCCACCCGGGCACATCATGCGCGACGCAGTCTCGGTGACGGCGGCGACGACGTCGGGGTGCGAATGGCCGAGCAGCATGGGGCCCCAACCGCACACGAGGTCGACGCGGCGCACGCCCTCGACATCGGTGAGCCAGGCGCCCTGCGCCGAGGTGGTGAACGTCGGCACGCCGCCGACCGAACCGAAGGCACGCACGGGCGAGTTCACGCCACCCGGCGTGAGCTGCTGGGCGCGCTCAAACCACTCGCCGTTCGTCTTCGGCGAGCTCGTGGTCGGCTCGGTCGTGGTCATAGTGCTCCTTGGTCGACGGGTCATTCGGCCGCGAGCGCACGCCCCGGCCACAGGGAAGGATACGCGGGCAGACTACCCGCGCAGGCGGCGCGCGACCTCGGTCGCGTAATAGGTGAGGATCGCGTCGGCGCCCGCGCGCTTGATCGAGAGGATCGCCTCGTCGACCATGCGGTCGCGGTCGATCCAGCCGTTCGCGGCGGCCGCCTCGATCATCGCGTACTCCCCCGACACGTGGTACGCCCACACGGGGCGCGTCGACTCGGCGGCGACGTCGGCGAGCACGTCAAGGTACATCGTCGCGGGCTTCACCATGACGATGTCGGCGCCCTCCTCGAGGTCGAGGAGGGTCTCGAGCATGCCCTCGCGGCGATTCGCGGGGTCAAGCTGGTACGTCTTGCGGTCGCCCTTGAGCTGCGAGTCGACCGCCTCACGGAACGGCCCGAACAGCGCCGACGCATACTTCGCCGAGTAGGCGAGCAGAATCGCGTCGTCGTGACCCGCGCGGTCGAGGGCCGTGCGCGCGGCGCCGATCTGGCCATCCATCATGCCCGACATGCCGATGATCTCGGCGCCCGATGCGGCCTGCACGACCGCCATCTCGTTGTAGATCGCGAGCGTGCGGTCGTTGTCGACGCGGCCGCGCGAGTCGAGCACGCCGCAGTGGCCGTGGTCGGTGAACTCGTCGAGGCAGAGGTCGGCCTGCACCGTGATCGCGTCGCCCGCCTCTTCGGCGACGACGCGGATCGCGCGGTTGAGAATGCCCTCGGGGTCGATCGCGCCCGAGCCCTCCGCATCGCGCTGCTCGGGCACGCCGAACAGCATGATGCCCCCGACGCCGAGCTCGGCCGCCTCGGTGACGACGCCGCGAATCGAGTCGAGCGTGTGCTGGTAGAGGCCCGGCAGCGACGTGATCGCGACTGGCTCATCGATGCCCTCGCGCACGAACACGGGCAGCACGAGCTCGTTCGGATGCACGTGGGTTTCGCGCACCTGGCGGCGCACGGCGTCGCTCTGGCGAAGGCGGCGAAGGCGGGTGGTCGGGAAGGTCATGACGACTCCTCGGTCGGGGTGAGGGCGAGCTCGACGGCAGTCACGAGCGATTCTGCCGTGCGCTCCTGGGATTCTGCGGCCACGGTGAGCCCCGCGGCGGTGAGGTCGGCGGTGGTCTGCGGGCCGATCGACACGATCGCGACCGGCGGCGGGTCGCCGAGCGCGTCGGCGAGGGCACGGCCGACCGAACCACTCGTGACGATCGCGGCGCGGATGCGCCCGTTCGCGACCTCGGCGCGGGTCGCCTCGTCGAGGGGTCGCGGCACGGTGACGTAGGCCGTCACGGCGTCGACCTCGTGGCCGCGGGCCGTGAGGCCGTCGACGAGGGTCGGATGCGCGAGGCTCGACTGGGGCACGAACACGCGGCCGGGGTCGCCCTCGGGCCACTCGGCGACGAGCGCCGCGGCCGTCGCGTCCGCGGGCACGAAGTCGGGTTCGACGCCGGCGTCGCGCAGGGCCGCGGCCGTCGCGCCACCGACCGCGGCGACGCGCGTGCCCTCGGCGAGCGCGAGCCCGTGGCAGCCGCGCAGCGCGGCGACGGCGCGGGGTGAGGTGACGGCGAGCCAGTCGTAGCCGCCGCCGCGCAGGCGCGCGCTCGCGTTGGCGAGCCGGGCGAGGTCGTCGCCCGCGGGCGCCCGAAACGCGAGCACGGGCGCGACGACCGGGTCGCCGCCGCGCTCCCGCACGGCATCGGCGCAGCGCTCGGCGAGCTGCCCGGCACCCGGAATCAGCACGCCGACGCCCGCAAGGGTCACAGCGTCAGTGCCCCGGCGCCCGCCGCGAAGAGGTCGTCGACGAGGCGCGCTGCGAGCTCCGCCCCGGCGCCGGTCGCAACGGGGCGGGCCTCGGCGGGGCCGAGCGGCAGGCGCGTCGCGGGCGCGGGGGCCTCGCCCGACGCCTCCATGACGCGCACGTTCACGGGGTCGCGGTCGTCGTAGACGACGGCGTGCAGTCGAAGCACACCGTCGACGACCTCGGCGTGCGCGCCGACCGGCGCCTGGCAGCCAGCGTCGAGCCCGGCGAGCACGGCCCGCTCGGCCTCGACCGCGAGCCGCGTGGCCGGGTCGTCGAGCTCACTGAGCGCATCCAGCTCGAAGCCCTCGCGCACCTCGATCGCGAGTGCGCCCTGGCCCGGCGAGTTCGGGAACTCGGCGAGGTCGAAGCGCTCCGTGATGTAGCCGGTGCGTTCGTAGCGCGAGAGTCCCGCGGTCGCGAGCACGACGGCGTCGAGCTCGCCCGACGTGACGAAGCCGATGCGGGTGTCGATGTTGCCGCGAATGTCGCGAATGTCGAGGTCGCCGCGCACGCGGCGCAGCTGCGCGACCCGGCGCGGCGAGCCCGTGCCGACGCGGGCACCGGCGGGCAGCTCCGCGAGCGTGAGCCCGTCGCGGGCGACGAGCGCGTCGCGCGCATCCTCGCGGGTCGGATGCGCCGCGAGCACGAGGCCCGGCGCCCCCGCGGTCGGGAGGTCTTTCAGCGAGTGCACCGCGATGTCGACCTCGCCCTCGCGCAGGGCGTCGCGCAGCTCGGTCGCGAACACGCCGCGGCCCCCGAGCTCCTTGAGCGAGGCGCGGTTCACGTCGCCGTGCGTCGTCACCGTGACGATCTCGACGTCGCGGCCGCTCAGCTCGGCGATGCGGTCGGCCGCCTGGCGGGTCTGCGCGACCGCGAGCTTCGAGCCGCGCGTGCCGATGCGCAGCACGCCGGTCACGGCTGCAACCCGGCGACGGCGGGCCGGAACCCGAGCCGTTCGTTCTCGCAGCAGCCTGCGCGGCACACGTCGTACCAGGGGCCGAGCGAGGTGCGGCGCGGGCGGAGCGCCTTCGGCGTGCCGTTCACGCGCTCCTCGATGAGGTCGACGAGGCCCGAAATGTAGGCGGGATGCACGCCCGGCGTCGGCGAACGACGGAACGCGAGCTCGGCCTCCTCGGCCGACTCCTTCGCCTCGTTGTCGAGGTCCCAGAGCACCTCCATGTGGTCGCTCACGAACCCGATCGGCACGACGACGACGGCGCGGCGGCCGGCGCCGGGCAGCGTCTCGATGACGTCGTTGATGTCGGGCTCGAGCCACGGCTGGCTCGGCGGGCCCGACCGCGACTGGTACACGAGCTGCCAGTTGAGCTCGACGCCCGTGTCACCGCGCTCCTCGAGCGCCGCCGTCACGTCGGCCACGACGACCTCGGCGACCGCGAGGTGCTGCGCGCGATACGCGCCACCCTCACCGAAGCCGCGGGTCTCGGGGCCCGACAGGTTCGCGTCGGCCATCGGCACCGAGTGCGTCGTGAACAGCACCTCGACGTCGCCGAGCTCGAGGGTCGGGTCGTCGGCGCGGAGCGACTCGAGGTCGGCGAGCACGCCGTCGACGAAGGGGCGCACGAAGCCCGGGTGGTCAAAGAACTGGCCGATCTTGTCGATCTCGAGCTCGCCAAAGAGGCCGGTCGACTCGAGGGCGTCGGCGTAGTCCTCGCGGTACTGCCGGCACGACGAGTACGACGAGTAGGCGCTCGTACCGAGCGCGATGAGCTTCGTCGCGCCCGCCTCGTGCGCCTCGGCCACCGCATCCTGCACGTACGGGTGCCAGTTGCGGTTGCCCCAGTACACGGGCAGGTCGAGGCCGCGGCGCTCGAGCTCGGCCTCGAGGGCCGCCTTGAGCTCGCGGTTCTGCTCGTTGATCGGGCTCACGCCGCCGTGGTGGCGGTAGTGCACCGCGACCTCCTCGAGGCGCTCGTCGGGAATCCCGCGGCCCGAGGTGACATTGCGCAGGAACGGAATCACGTCGTCCTGCGACTCGGGGCCGCCAAAGGAGGAGAGGAGCACGCCGTCATAGCGGGTCGGCTCCGTCACCCAGGGGTCGCCGCCGCAGGCCGCTGGAGTCGCCGCCGAGACGAACGCGCCCGGCGCGAGAGGCGCATCCTTCGCCGGGGCCGCCTTGCCGCGCGTGCGGCCAAGGTTCTCGATCGTCATTCGGCCGCCTCCGCCTCGTAGCGCAGCACGAGCGGCAGCTCGGCCGGCTCGATGCGACGGCCCGCGTAGAACGGCACCTCTTCGCGCACGTGGCGGCGCGCCTCGGTGTAGCGCAGGTCGCGCATCATGTCGACGAGGTCGGTGAGCTCGTCGGCCTCGAACGAGAGCATCCACTCGTAGTCGCTGATCGCGAACGCCGCGATCGTGTTCGCGAGCACCGACTTGAAGGCGGCGCCGCGCATGCCGTGGTCGCGCAGCATGACGCTGCGCTCCTCGTCGGGCAGCAGGTACCACTCGTGCGAGCGCACGAAGGGGTAGATGGTGATCCACTTCGCGGGCTCGCGGCCGAGCATGAAGGCGGGGGCGTGGCGCTCGTTGAACTCGGCAGCCCGGTGCACGCCCGTGACCTGCCAGGTGAGCTCGAGGTCGGCGAACAGCGGGTTCGCGCGCAGGCGCCGCACGGCGGCCTGCACCGCCTCGGGGTCTTCACCGTGGTGCCAGACGAGCACGTCGCCGTCGTGGCGGAAGCCCGAAACGTCGTAGATGCCGCGCAACTGCACGCCCGAGTCGGTCGTGCGCGCGATCGCCGCGTCGAGCGAGGAGAGCGCGCCAGCGAGGTCGCCCGGAGCGTCGTGCCCTGCCGTACGTCGAAATACCGAGTAGTTTGCGTACTGCGTGAGTGGGCCGTGCGCCCCAGCTTCTGGAGATGCCATGCGCACCATTCTACGTTTTCTACGTTCTGTAGCGAACCTCTCGCTGCGAGATCGCCGCCCGCGCCGAATCCACCCGGCCGCACCGACAGAGAGCCGCCCTTGACCTCCGAACTCCTCGGCCTCGCACCACTCGCCTGGGTGCTGCTCGCGCTGTCGGCCATCATCGTCGGCGTCTCGAAGACCGCGCTGCCCGGCATCAACACGATCTCGATCGCGATCTTCGCCGCCGTGCTGCCCGCGAAGGCGTCGACCGGCGCCCTGCTGTTGCTGCTCATCGTCGGCGATGCGTTCGCGCTGTGGAGCTACCGCCGGCACGCGAACTGGCCGACGCTCATCCGCCTGGTCCCCGCCGTCATCGCGGGGCTCGCGCTCGGCGCGCTGTTCCTCGCGCTCGCCGACGACACGTGGGTGCGGCGGTTCATCGGCGTGATTCTGCTGCTCGTCATCGCGTTCACGCTCTGGCAGCGGCGACGCAAGCCGAAGGCTGGCGACAACGCGGCGGCTGACGAGGCTGCTGCCGGGGCCGGGCGCCTCGCCGGCATGAGCTACGGCTCGCTCGGCGGGTTCACGACGATGGTCGCGAACGCGGGCGGGCCCGTCATGTCGATGTACTTTCTCGCCGCGCGGTTCCCCGTGAAGGCGTTTCTCGGCACGGCCGCGTGGTTCTTCGCGGTGATCAACCTCGTGAAAGTGCCGATCTCGGTCGGGCTCGGCCTCATCACGACCGACACGCTGCTGCTCGACCTGCTGCTCGTGCCGGGCGTCATTGTCGGCGCGTTCGTCGGCCGCTGGATCACCCGGCACATCAATCAGCGCACCTTCGACGTCGCCGTCATCGTGTGCACGATTCTCGGCGCCGTCTACCTGCTCGTGAGCTAGCCCGCGGCGCGCTCGGCCGCCGGCACGACGCTCGCGAGGCCCGTGCCCGCGATCCAGGTGCCGGTGCAGCGCACGTGGGGCGGCAGGGCGGATACGCGACGCTCGAGCTCCGCGCGGGCGGCGGCCCCGTCGAGGCCTGCGGGCGGCGCCGGCATCTGCCACGTGTGGCGGGCGGAGTCGAGCAGCTGCGCCGCGTCGAGCTCGATGCCGAGCAGGGTCGCCGCGTCGGCGAGCGCGGTGCTGTCGGTTGGCGCGGCACCGTCGACGGGATACGATAGCCGCACGACGTGCCGCCCCTCGCGCGCCGCCGCGTCGAGCCACTCCCACTTCGCGGTGACGTGCGTGAGCGCCTTCACCCGCACCTGCGGCGAGCCGGGCGCGACGAGCAGGCCCGTGCCCCGCGGCCGCGCGTCGAGCGCGGGGGCGTCGAGCAGCAGCGCGACGACCTCGGTCGGCACGGGCGCGGGCGCCGCGGCGTCGCCAAGGTAGGGGAAGGCGGCCGAGGGCGGCACCGTCACGATGACGTCGCCCTCGAGCGCCTCGAGGTCGGTCACGCGCACCCCGGTTTCGAGCTCGACGCCGAGCCGCTCGCAGTCGACCACGAGCGCCGCGACGAGGCGGTGCATCCCGCCCCGAATCGACTCGACGAGAGCGCCGGGCGTCGCCCCGGCCCGCCGCTCGCGAATGACCGCGGCGAGCGAGCCGGCCGCGCGCATCCGCTCGAGCACGTCGGGCAGCAGGGCGTCGACCCGCACGTCGTCGGGGTCGAGCGAGTAGACGCCGCGGGTCACGGGCGCGACGAGGCGGTCGAGGATGCGCGTGCCAAAGCGGGCGCGCACGAGGGCGCCGAGGCTGGTCGCGTCGGCGCCGACCTCGGGGTCGAGCTTGGCCTCGCGGCGCACGGCCTCGACGCCTTCGGGGCCGACGGCCGCGGCGAGCCCCTCGGCGTCGGGGCCGGGCGGGATGCCGAGCAGGCCACCCTTCGGCTGCGCGTACGCCTCGCCGTTGTGGAAGCCCCACGACCCGAGTGGCCGCGGCGTCACGACATCACCGGCGAGCCCGAGCTCGTCGACGAGCCGGGCGACGGCTCCGCCGCGCACCGCAAACGCCTCGGCGCCGATGTCGATCGTGAGGTCGCCGAGCTGGGCCGCGCCGATCATGCCGCCGGGCGCCGCCGTCGCCTCGAGCAGGCGCACGCGGTCGCCACCGAGCGCGCGGCGCCGAGCGGCGACGAGTCCGGCGATGCCGGCTCCGACGACCGTCGTGGTCACCGCTGCTCGCCCGGCAGCGAGTGGATGAACTCGACGAGCTCGGTGAGCACGGCCGGGTCGGTGTTCGGGGGTACGCCGTGGCCGAGGTTCACGATGTGGCCGGGCGCCGTGCGGCCCTGCTCGACGACGTCGCGGGCGTGCGCGTGCAGCGACTCGGTGCCCGCGAAGAGCGCGGCGGGGTCGATGTTGCCCTGCACCGGCACGTCGCCGCCGAGCAGTTCGATCGCCTCGTCGAGGCGGGTGCGGTCGTCGACGCCCTGCACGTCGCCGCCGGTCGCGTGCATCTCTGTGAGCAGGTGGCCGGTGCCGACGCCGAAGTGGATGCTCCGCACGCGTTCGCCGTCGGGCGTCGCGAACTCAGCGGCGCGGGCGAGCGGCACGGCGCTCGAGGGGGCGACCGCGCTGCGGTAGAGCTCGCGCGAGAGCGAGCCGGCCCACGAGTCGAACAGCTGCACGACCGAGGCACCCGCGAGAATCTGGGTTTCGAGGAACGCCGCCGAGAGGTCGGCGATCGCCCCCGCGAGCTCGCGCCAGAGCTCGGGTGCGCCGCGCATGAGGGCGCGGGCGCGCAGGTGATCCTTCGAGGGGGCGCCCTCGACGAGGTAGGCCGCGAGCGTGAAGGGGGCGCCCGCGAAGCCGATGAGCGGGGTCGAGCCGAGCTCGGCGACGGTGCGCTCGACCGCCTCGCGAATCGGCGCGAACACCTCGGCGCGGGCATCGTCGTCGGCGAGCGCGTCGCGCACGCTCGCGGCGAAGTCGGCGACTGCGGCGGCGTCGCGCACCGGCTCGGCGAAGACGGGGCCGCGGCCCGGCACGATGTCGACGTCGATGCCGATGAGCTTGAGCGGCACGACGATGTCGCTGAAGAACACGGCGCCGTCGACGCCGTGACGGCGCACCGGCTGCAGCGTGATCTCGCTCGCGAGGTCGGGGCGCAGGCAGCTGTCGAGCATCGCGACGCCCTCCCGCAGGGCGCGATACTCGGGCAGCGAGCGGCCGGCCTGCCGCATGAACCAGACGGGCAGGGTTTCGGAGCGCTGCCCACGTGACGCGCGAACGAGCGGCGAGTCGCCGGTGCGGCCGTCGACGAGGGGGTGAGATGCGGCAAGCTGCGTGACCATGCCCCTCATCTTCGCAGGTTCGCGCGGCCCGCTCGCGCCCGCGTATCCCGGGCTAAGATGGGGCATCATGCTCGTTTGCCTCTCAGCGAATCACCACAGCGCGGGGTTTGCACTGCTGGAGCGTCTCTCCGCGGTGCCCGTCGCCGACGTCGAGAACAGCACGCGCGACATTGCCGGCCTGAACGGCGCCGTCGTGCTGTCGACGTGCAACCGGGTTGAGCTCTACCTCGACGTCGCGAGCGCCGGGGCAATCGACGCGATGTTCGCGCGCCTCGCTGACCTCTCGGGCATCGACGAAGACGAGCTGCGCGCCCACATGCGGGTGCTCGGCGACAAGCACGTGCCCGAATACCTGTTCTCGGTGTCGTCGGGGCTCGAGTCGGTCGCCGTCGGCGAGGGCGAGATCTCGGGTCAGGTGCGCCGCTCGCTGCAGCGGGCGCGCCAGCAGCGGCTCACGACGGGGCCACTCGAGGGCGTTTTCCGCATCGCCGCTGAGACGTCGAAGGGCGTGAAGGCAAACACCGATCTCGCGAACACGGGCCGCTCGCTCGTGAGCCTCGCGCTCGACCTCGCCGCCTCGCAGGTGCGCGACTGGTCGCGGGCCCGCGTGCTGCTCATCGGCACCGGCTCGTACGCCGGCGCCTCGCTGAAGGCGCTCACCGCCCGCGGCGCGCGCGACATCGGCGTGTTCTCGCCCTCGGGCCGCACACACACGCTCGGCGAACGCTACGACGTGCACGACGTCACGCCGGGCGAGTTCGGCGAAGAGGTGTCGAGCGCCGACGTCATCATCACCTGCTCGAACGCCGACACCTACGTGCTCGACCACGCGTTCGTGCGCAACACGCGCCTCGCGGCCGGCCACTCGCCGCGCCAGCTCATCATCGACATGGGCATGCCGCGCAACGTCGACCCGCTCGTCGGCAAGATCTCGGGGGTCGACGTGCTCGACCTCGAGACGGTGCGGCTCCACGCGCCCCTCGAAGACCTCGACGCGACCGACCTCGCCCGCTGCATCGTGGCCCGCGCCGCCCGCGACTACGACAACGAGCGGCGGGTGCAGCGCGCGTCCTCGGTCATCGCGACGTTCCGCGACACGGTGCGCGACCGCGTCGAGTACGAGATTGCCCGCCTCGGGGTCTCCGAAGAGACCGCGATCGCGATGCGCAAGCTCGGCAACTCGCTGCTGCACGAGCCGACGGTGCGCATCAAGGAACTCGTGCGCGAGGAGCGCGCCGACGAGGCGCTCGAGGCGCTGCGGGTGCTGTTCGCGATCGACCCACCGACGCCGCCCGCGACGGGCGCGATCTCGGTGATCTCGCAACTGCCCGACCGCCTGCCGGCGATGCCCGGCGACGACGCGGCCGGCGACTGCCCGATGGGCCGCAGCTAGGGCACGACGAGCAGCAGGATGCCGTAGGTCGCGATTCCGCCGACCAGACTGAGCAGCACGCTGTCGCGCCAGAAGTGGAGCGCCGCGGTCGCGACGACGCCGCCGATCGACGGCACCCAGCCCCACCCATCCCAGGGCGTGTCTTGCAGCATGCCGACGACGAGCACGGCCATGACGCCGACGGGCAGCAGCAGTCCGAGGTCGCGCACGAAGTCGTTGTCGCGCAGCCAGCGCGAGGCCGCGAACGGCGCGGCGCGCAGCGCGAACGTGACCGCCCAGATCACGGCGAGCAGGGCCGCGGTGTGCCACGGGCTCATTTCGTCGCCTCCCCTGGGATGAACTGGGGCGCGGTCGTCGGGTGACTGCCGTGGCGGCGGCGCACGAGCACGACGCCGACCGCGACGACGCAGTAGGCGATGAGCCCGACGAACATCATCGCCTCGGGCGCCACGAATGCCGCGACGACCGCGACCGCGAGGCCAGCCGCGAGGAGCAGCCACTCCCCCGAGGCCTTCGCGGCGTTGATCGCGAGAATCACGAACAGCGCGACGATCGCGAACCCCATGAACGAGAGGTCGAGCGGCACGAGGGCCGCGAACACGGCGCCGAGGGTCGTGCCGAACACCCAGTAGAACTGGGCAGAAACGGCGATCGCGACGAGGCGCGGGCCCGTGAGTTCGGCTCGCGGCAGCGAGATGCACACGGCGTACATCTCGTCGGTAAGCGCGTGAATCGTGTAGGCCCGCAGAATCGGATTTCGCACCCGCTCAAGGGGCACGCTGAGCCCGTAGACGAGATGGCGCGAGTTCACGAACAGCGCCGTCGTCGCCGCCGTGGCGAGGGGCGCCCCGGCCACGAGCATCCCCGCCGCGACGAACTCCATCGAGCCCGCGTAGATGACGATCGCGGTGATCGTCGCGAGCCACCAGGGCAGGCCGACCGAGTGGGCGAACATGCCGTACGAGATGCCGAGGGGCACATAGCCGAGCGCGACCGGAAGCGAGTCGCGCAGCCCGGCTCGGAAGTCGGAGGATGCGCGCATGCTCTTCATTGTGCCGGATGCGCGACGGCGCCGGTGTCGCGCATCAGGAGGGCTGCCAGCCGAAGCTCCGCATGACGATGATGCCGAGGGTTGCGACGAGCACGAGCGCGAAGACGACCGCAAACTGCAGGAGGTGCCGGTAGCCCGCACGCTCGGGGAAGATCGCGCGCAATAGGTACGGAATGAGCACGAGGATGCTCAGCGCAACGAGCAGGAACGGCAGGGCCTCCTGCGTGAGCCGGTCGGCGGCGAATTCCAGCCACTCGTCGTGGCGCACTTGCCTGGACTCCTCGTTCCACTCTGCGACTGCGTCGACCTCTTGGTAGGTCAGGCGGTTGAACCCGGCGACGATCGTGCCGATCCACACGCCGAGCCCGACGGGCACGAGCATCCACAGGAGGTGGTGGAGACGGGGATACCGGTCGACCCACCGCTCGCGGGAGGTCGCATTGGTGAGTTCGAAGTCCATGGCGTCCACGATGTTGAGGGTAGGGATGCGGGGTGAACGGGCGTCGAGGGTTGTGGTTCGCATGTTGTTTCGATGTGCTTTTTCGCAGCTTCTCGGTTACCCCCGTTCGGTGAACCTGAATATTCCCTGTAGTGGACGCATATCGCTTGCCCGTAGCCGAATCTGTGTTCTATTCTTGATACAGGTTCGATCCAGTAGCGAATCTGGCCGCTTCGGCGGCGAATGTGAGACGTCGACGAGTGGGAACTGGCAATTTCGACGTCGCTGGGGCAGGTCGGCCGTCTCCCGCACCTGCGTCACACACCTCAAGTAGTGCCGTGCAATGAGTGGTTTCGTGACGCCCTTCGGGCGCCACCCATCGTGCCCAGGAGGTGTTTCGTGACGTCGACGTTTGATGAAGGTGGTGGCGGTTCGACCGACACCGGTTGGGGCGTGCCCGGCGTGGAGTTCCGCCCAGGAATGAAGGCGCGCGTCGAGTTTCGACCGAGTGACGAGGCGCCGACGAAGCGGCAGCCCGACCCGATTGAGCTCGCCCACGAGGCCCTCGAGTTCTACCGGGTGGCCCTCGCGAATGATCCGATCGGCGTCGACGCCGGCGTTACCGACCCCGCGATGCTCTCCGACGCGGCGCTCCTCGAGCGGATGCGGGCGGCCGGGGCGGTCCGTCGCCGCCTTGACGCCGAGCTGAGCGTGCTCGCCGGCGAACTCGCGGCCCGTTCTCGCGCCGCGTACGGGCAAGCGTCGCTCGCGAAGCGCGCGGGATTCCGTGACGCCGAGGGCGCGATCGCCCAGCTCGCGGCCCTCCCCCGCACCGACGCCCTCGACCTGCGTCGGGTCGCCGAGGCGACCCGCGAGCGCGAGTCGCTCACCGGCGAGCCGCTCCCGCCCGCGTGCGAGCACGTCGCCGCAGCCCACCGCGCGGGCGCCCTCACGACCGAGCACGCGGCGCTCATCGTCGGTTTCCGTTCCCGACTTGCCGCTCGCGTCGACTTCGCCGACCTCGCGGCCGCCGAGCGCATCCTCGTCGAGGCGGCGCCCGCGCTCGAGACCTACGAACTCCGCAAGAAGATCGCCGCAACCGAGGCCGAGCTCGACCCCGATGGGCTCGAGCCGAACGAACAGCGCGCGCACCGGGCCCGATTCCTCTCGTTCACCGAGGTCGACGGCTCGCTGAAGATCCGCGGCCAGCTCCCGGTCGCCGATGCCGCGCCCATCCGTCAGGCGATCGAGGGCATTACGACCGCCCAGCTGCGGGCGAGCCGCGGCGCGAATCGTCCCGGCGCCGAGCCCGCCGACGACACGGCCGTGGCCGAAGAGGTGCGCAGCGTGCGGCAGATGCAGGTCGACGCGCTCGTCATGGTCGCGAAGCACGCCCTCGGGTGCGACGCCGACCGGGTGCCCGGCACCTCGACGAACGTCGTGGTGCGGCTCGACTTCGATCCGCTCACGCAGGCGTTCGGCGACACCGCCGAGATCGCCGGCACCGCATCGCGCATCAGTGCCGCGGCGGCCCGCCGCATGGCCGCGAGCGCCGGAATCATCCCGCTCGTGCTCGGTGGCGAGAGCGAGGTGCTCGATCTCGGCCGTACCCGCCGCCTCGCCTCACGCGCCCAGCGCATCGCCCTCGTCGAGCGCGACGGCGGCTGCGCCTTCTGCGGGCTCGCACCCGCGATGTGCGAGGCGCACCACGTGAACGAGTGGCTCCGGCACGGCGGCCGCACCGACCTCGACTGCCTGATTCTGCTTTGCACGAGCTGTCACCACCGGCTGCATCACGACGAGTGGATCGTCCGCATCATCGACGGGGTCGTGTGGTTCGTTCCGCCGCCGTTCGTCGACCTGCTGCGCTCGCCACGCCTCGGCGGACGGCTGCGCACCGCACCCGGCGCGCCGCCGACGCCTCCGGTGCTCGAATTCGCGTAACTCGCTGAACGGAAAACCAAGCGAGTCGCGACCCCAAACACCCTGGGATCGCGACTCACAACTTGGTGCGCGAGGGGGGAGTTGAACCCCCACGCCCTCTCGGGCACACGGACCTGAACCGTGCGCGTCTGCCTATTCCGCCACTCGCGCGCAAGCAGCCACCCTACCACAATGGCGACCGCTGATCCACGCGCGCCGGGCCGCGGCGCGCGCAACTCATTCTCGACCACTACTATGTGGGCGGTAGGCTTGCGCGCTGCGCAGGTCAGTCATCGCGAACGACCACGCCGGTGACCCGTCCCCCAAGGAGACAGTGTGGGAATTCTCGACAAATTTGAACGAGGGCTTGAGCGCGCCTTTAACGGCGCGTTCGCCAAGACGTTCAAATCGGGCCTGCAGCCTGTCGAAATCGTCTCGGCACTCAAGCGCGAGTGCGACACCCGCGCGTCGATCGTGTCGCGCGAGCGCATCCTCGTGCCCAACCGCTTTCACGTCATCGTGTCGCAGGGCGACTACGACCGCCTCGCGAGCCTCGGCGACTCGCTCACGGGAACCCTCGTGCAAGAGCTCGAGCAGCACGCCTCCCGCCAGCACTACCAGTTCGCTGGCGGCCTCTCCGTGAAGCTGCTGCAGAACGACTCGCTGAGCGAGGGGCAGCTCGAAATCGAGTCGCGCACCGTCGAGGGCCGCGTCGAGTGGACCCCCGTCATCGACGTCAACGGCCAGCGCTTCACGCTGCGCCGCGGCAGCACCGTGATCGGCCGCGGCGGCGACGCCGAGATCACGATCGACGACGGCGGTGCCTCGCGCCGCCACGCCGAGGTGGTGTGGGACGGCCAGCGCGCCGGCCTGCGCGACCTTGGGTCGACGAACGGCACAAAGCTCAACGGGCGCCGAGTCTCGCAGTCGGCGCTCGACTCCGACTCGCTCATCGAGATCGGGCGCACGCAACTCACGTTTCGAGTCGTGCCCCAGGCCTCGCCGAGCGACGATACTGGCTATCTGCAACAACCGGGAGGCATGCGATGAGCGGCGAACTGACACTGCTGGTGCTGCGCCTAATCTTCCTCGCGGTGATGTGGATCTTCGTGTTCTCGATCATCTACGCCCTGCGCAGCGACCTCTTCGGCTCCCGCTCGCGCGACTACCAGCGCGCGCTCGAACAATCTCGACAGCAGGGCGCCCCGGCACCGCAGCCGGCCCCCGTCCCGGCGGGCGGCGCGCCCCGCCCCACCGCGCCGCAGCCGCAGCCGCAGCCGAGCAACGACGCCGGCCCCGCGCAGTTCCGCCAGGTCATCATCACCTCGGGCCCGAAGCGCGGCACCGAGATCGAGCTCACGGGCAAGCCGCTGCTCATCGGCCGCTCCCCCGACGCCGACCTCCGCATCCAAGACGACTACACCTCGACCCGCCACGCGCGCCTGCTGCGCTGGAACGACGCCTGGATGGTGCAAGACCTCGACTCAACGAACGGCACCTATGTCAACGACGAGCGCGTCTCCCAGCCCGTCGAGATTCGCCGAGGCACGGTCGTGCGCATCGGCACGACCACCTTTGAGCTTCGCTGATGCCACAGGTTGTTCGCGCCGGTGCGGTGTCGCACGTTGGCCGAGTCAGGTCGAATAACCAAGACTCCGGCCTCATTGGCAAGCACATCTACGGCGTCGCCGACGGGATGGGCGGCCACGCGGGCGGCGACGTCGCGTCGTCGATCGCGGTGAAGTTCCTCGCCGAACACGACACGAAGTTCACGTCGGTAGACGAGGCGAAGGAGGGGCTCACGTCGCTCCTCCACGAGGCGAACGAGCTCATCGTCGAGGCGGCGCGCGAACACTCCGAGCTGCGCGGCATGGGCACGACCGCCGACCTCATCACCCGCATCGGTGACGAGATGGTCATCGGCCACATCGGTGACTCACGCGTCTACCGGTTCCACGAGGGCGAGCTGAGCCAGGTCACGGTCGACCACACGTTCGTGCAGCGCCTCGTCGACGCCGGCCGCATCACACCCGAAGAGGCCCTCGTGCATCCGCGCCGCTCGGTGCTCATGCGCGTGCTCGGCGACGTCGAGACCTCGCCCGACGTCGACACGTACGTCGTGCCCGCCGTCGACGGCGACCGCTGGCTGCTCTGCTCCGACGGCCTCTCGAGCTACGTCGACGAGACGCAGATCGCCGCCGTGCTCGCCCGCAGCGTCGAGTCGTCGCGCGAGGTCGGCGATGACCTCGTGCAGCTCGCCCTCGACAACGGCGCCCCCGACAACGTCACGGTCGTCGTGCTCGAGATTGGCGACAAGCCCCTTGAGACGATCCGCCCGAAGGTCGTCGGCGCGGCCGTCAACCCCATGCGGTACGCCTCGAACGCGCCCCGCCGCGTCAAGCGCCTGCTCCCCGACGTGCTGCACTCGCGGCGCACCCTCGCGGCGCGGCCCGAGAACGAAGAGTTCGCGGCCCCGACCGACGAAATGTTCGAGCGCATCCTCGCCGAGGAACGCCGCTTCAAACTCATGCGCCGCGTCACCTGGGCCGCCGCGATCGTCGTGCTCGTCGCGGTCATCTTCGTCTCGTCGGCGCTCGCCTACTCGTGGACCCAAACCCGCTACTACGTCGGCGTCCACGAGGGCAACGTCGCGATCTACCAGGGCGTGAACGCCGACCTCGGGCCCATCTCGCTCTCCGAGGTCGTGCAAGAGAGCTCCCTGAAGGTCGACGACCTCAACCCGTACCAGCGCAGCCAGGTCACCGGCACGATCGCGTTCCCGACCCTCGAAGAGGCACAGAACCTCGTCGAGCGCCTCGAGAACGGTACCGCCCCAACCGAGGCGCCCGACGACGACGCGGTCGAGGAGTCAACCCCCACGCCCACGCCGGTGCCAACCGCATCCGCGACCTCGACGTCAGGAGGTGAGTGACGATGGCCTCGACCACGAACGTTCCCGCCCGCCGCGAGCGCACGCAGGGCCTGCGCAACATGGAACTCGGGTTCCTGCTCATGGCCTACGTCATCGTGCTCGGCGCCCTGCTGCAGGTGCAGCTCGGCGTCAACGGCTCGTTTGACTGGCACGTCGTCGCCCTCTTCGGCGGCCTCATGGCG
This sequence comes from [Zimmermannella] faecalis ATCC 13722, assembly GCF_000381765.1. Lineage (GTDB taxonomy): Bacteria > Actinomycetota > Actinomycetes > Actinomycetales > Microbacteriaceae > Gulosibacter > Gulosibacter faecalis. The sequence continues at coordinate 250,247 of NZ_KB907075.1, forward strand.
CTCACGATCGGTGTGCACGTCGTGCTGCGGTTCCGCGCGCCCCGCGCCGACCCGTTCCTGCTGCCGATCGCGACCGTCATCAACGGCCTCGGGATCACGATGATCTACCGGCTCGACCTCGCCGACGACCCGAGCGCGCCCGGCAGCCAGGCGCTCTCGCAAATCGTCTACACGGGCATCGCGATCGCCATCGCCATCGCGGTGCTGATCGGCCTGCGCAACCACCGCTGGCTGCAGCGCTACACCTACCTCTTCGGCGCGATCTCGCTCGTGCTGCTCGTGCTCCCGCTCATCCCGGGCCTCGCGGCGACCGGCGCGAACGCCCGCGTGTGGATCTCGGTCGGCCCCTTCAACTTCCAGCCCGGCGAGATCGCGAAGATCACGCTCGCCGTGTTCTTCGCCGGCTACCTCGTGACGGCACGCGACTCGCTCTCGATGGTGAGCCGCAAGTTCCTGGGCCTGCGCCTGCCGCGGATGCGCGACCTCGGCCCGATTCTCATCGTCTGGGCATTCTGCATGGGCGTGCTCGTGTTCCAGCGCGACCTCGGTACGTCACTGCTCTACTTCGGCCTGTTCCTCGTCATGATCTTCGTCGCGACGGGCCGCATCTCGTGGATCATCATCGGCCTGCTGCTGTTCATCGGCGGAGGCACCGTCGCGGCGATGAACATGAGCTACGTCGGCAACCGCATCTACGCGTGGCTGCACCCCTTCGACTCGGCGCTCTACGAGGCCGACGGCGGGAGCTTCCAGCTCGTGCAGGGCCTGTTCGGCCTCGGCAACGGCGGGCTCATCGGCACGGGCCTCGGCCAGGGCCGCCCCGACCTCACGCCGCTCGCCGAGAGCGACTTCATCATCTCGGCGCTCGGTGAGGAGCTCGGGCTCGCGGGCCTGTTCGCGATTCTCGCGATGTACTTCATCATCGTCGCCCGCGGCCTGCGCATCGGCCACCTCGGCGGCGACGACTTCGGTCGGTTGCTTGCGACGGGCCTGTCGTTCGTGATCGGCCTGCAGGTGTTTATCGTTATTGGCGGCGTGACGCGCGTGATTCCGCTCACGGGCCTGACGGCACCGTTCCTCGCGGCGGGCGGTTCGAGCCTCGTCGCGAACTGGATCATCGTGGCGATCCTCCTGCGGCTCAGCGACACCGTACGCTCGGGCCAGGCGGGTGCGACCGCGTCGCAGATCTACGCGAGCGCACCATCCACACCAACACCGAACACGCGAGAGGGGGCCACGGCATGAGTAAGAACATTCGCGCGATCGGCGTCATTCTGCTCGTCATGTTCCTCGCCCTGTTCGGGTCGTCGACGTACATCCAGGTGTTCCAGGCGCCGCAGCTCGCGGCCGACGGCCGCAACACCCGCGTGCTCCTCGCGAGCTACGAGGTGCAGCGCGGGCCGATCCTCATCGACGGCACGCCCATCGCGTACTCCGAGGCCGACGGTACCCAGTACAAGTACCAGCGCGTCTACGAAAACGGCGAGCTCTACGCCCCCATCACGGGCTACTACTCGGCGAACCAGGGCGCGACCGGCATCGAGTCGGCGATGAACGCCGAGCTCTCGGGCCGCAGCGACTCGCAGTTCTTCACGAGCCTGCAGGCGATGTTCACGGGCTCGTCGCCCGCGGGCGGCGCGGTTGAAGTGACGATCGACGCCGACGCGCAGCAGGCGGCGTGGGATGCGCTCGGCGACATGCAGGGCGCGGTGATCGCGATCGACCCCGAGACCGGCGCGATTCTCGCGATGGTGTCGAAGCCGACGTACGACCCGAACACGCTCGCGATGCACGACGACACGCAGGTGATCGACGCGTACAACGCGCTGCTCAACGACTCGAGCGACCCGCTGTACAACCGTGCGATCGCGGACAACCTGAACCCGCCCGGGTCGGTGTTCAAGATCGTGGTGGCCGCGGCGGCCCTCGAGAACGGCATCGTCGAGCCCGACACGGAGCTCGACAACCCGACCGAGTGGAAGCTGCCCGGCTCGAGCAGCGTCGTCTACAACCCGTCGCACGGCGCCGCCTGCGGCAGCGGCGAGAAGACGACGATCACGACGGCGCTCGAGCTCTCGTGCAACATTCCGTTCGCGCAACTCGCAGTCGAGCTCGGCCCCGAGAAGCTCCGCGAGACGGCCGAGGCGTTCGGCTTCAACTCGACCTTCGACGTGCCGATGGAGTCGGCCGCGTCGGTCTACCCGACGCAGGACATGGATGACGCGCAGGTCGCCCTCACGGGCTTCGGCCAGTTCGACGTGCGCGCGACCCCGCTGCAGATGGCGCTCGTGTCGGCCGCGATCGCGAACGGCGGCGAGCTCATGAACCCGACCGTCGTCGACAGCGTGCTCACGCCGAACCTCGACGAGATTCAGGGCCCGCAGGTGAGCAGCTTTGGCTCGCCCATCTCGTCCGAGACGGCGCAGCAGCTCACCGAGATGATGCAGGGCAGCGTCTCGAGCGGCGCCGCTACGAACGCGCAGATCGCGGGGCTCGACGTCGCGGGCAAGACGGGCACGGCGCAGAACGGCGATGGTGACCCGTACTCGCTGTGGTTCACGGGATTCGCCGAGTCGAACGGGCAGCAGGTCGCGGTCGCGGTCGTGCTCGAAGACGGCGGCGGCATGGGGCAGAGCGGCACCGGTAATGGTTTGGCGGCAGCAATAGGAGCAAATGTGATTAAGGCGGTGCTTGGGGAATGAGGCCTGCACACGGAGTCACCTTCGGCAATCGGTACCAGTTGGGGAACCGCATTGCCATCGGCGGTATGGGCGAGGTCTGGGAGGCTACCGACCTCGTGATCGGCCGCCAGGTCGCCATCAAGATCCTCAAAGACGAGTACATGGGCGACCCCGGGTTCCTCGAGCGTTTCCGTGCCGAGGCGCGGCACGCCGCGCTCGTGAACCACGAGGGCATCGCGAACGTCTACGACTACGGCGAGGAGAACGGCTCGGCCTACCTCGTCATGGAGCTCGTGCCCGGCGAAGCGCTGTCGACCATCCTCGAGCGCGAGCGCGTGCTCCCGCCCGACCAGGTGATGGACATCGTGTCGCAGACCGCGGCCGCGCTCGGTGCCGCGCACCGCGCTGGCCTCGTGCACCGCGACATCAAGCCCGGCAACCTGCTCATCACGCCCGACCACCGCGTGAAGATCACCGACTTCGGCATCGCCCGCATCGCCGACCAGGTGCCGCTCACCGCGACCGGTCAGGTGATGGGCACGGTGCAGTACCTGTCGCCCGAGCAGGCGTCGGGTCACGCCGCAACCCCGTCGACCGACATCTATTCGCTCGGCATCGTCGCGTACGAGTCGCTCGCCGGCCGCCGCCCCTTCACGGGCGAGTCGCAGGTCGCGATCGCGATGTCGCACATCAACGACGCGCCGCCGCCGTTGCCGGTGACGGTGCCCGAACCCGTGCGCAACCTCGTCATGTCGTCGATCGCGAAAGACCCGAAGGAGCGGCCCGAGTCGGCCGCGGCCTTCTCGCGCGCGAGCGGCGCGCTGCGGGACGGCGACGTGCAGCGCGCGGCGCAGGCCGTGCCGGCCGTGCTCGGCGTCGGCACGGCGACCGCGCCGCTCGACCAGACGAAGGTCATGGGCACCGACAACCAGGCGACGACGGTGCTCGGCTCCCCCGCGCAGCAGCGACCGACGGAGCAGCACAGCCCTTTTGACGAGCTGATGGGCACCGACACGCGCGATCAGTCGGTGGCGACTTCCGAGGGCAACGGCGACGACACGCTCACCGAGAACCCGAAGAAGCCGGGCAACTGGCGCTGGATTCTCATCGCCGCGCTCGTGCTCCTCGCCCTCGCCCTCGGCCTGCTCGGCTTCGCGCTGCTGCAGGACCGCGGCGACGACCCGGCCCCGACGCAGACTCAGACCGAGAGCTCCGAGCCCGACCCGACCCCCACCGAGACCGAACCCGAGTCGGTGTCGATCACCTCGGCCGAGTTCGAGGGCCTCGACTACGACGACGCGGCCTCGAGGCTGCAGGAGCTCGGGCTCGTGCCCGAGCGCGTCGAGGGCCAGTCGGCGCAGTCCGAGTCTGACGTGAACACCGTCATCGGGGTGAACCCCACGGGCAACCTCACCGTCGGCGACACGGTGCAGGTCACCGTCTACGGCGACATCGCCTCGGCCGAGAAGCCGGCGAACCCGCCCGCCGTCGGCGTGCAGACGACCGACGTCATCGTGAACTGGGATTCGTACGAGGGCCAGTGCCCCGCGGGCCAGTCGCTGACCGGATACGTCATTACGCTCACATGGACGGGTGGCAGTGCCGGCACGGTCGAGTACTCGCAGCCCGCGAGCGCGACCTCGATGACGACGACGATCCCTGACGGCGCGACCGCGGTGACGGCGAAGTACCGCCCCGAGTGCTCGGGCTCCGAGGTGCCCGACTCCGACGAGGTCACCGAGCAGCTGCCGGAGAACGGCGGGGGCGGCGACAACCCGCTGCCGACCATCTCGGCGACGCCGGGCGCAAACGAGGGCGACGAGGAGAACTAGCGACCTGTCGTTAGACTTATCTGTCTGTAGCGATTGGCTGCGGCCAATCTGCCGGGAGACCGGCCCCACGACACCTGAGGAGTTCAGCAAGTGATCCAGGGAGAACGCACTCTCGCTGGCCGCTATCAAATCGGACGGCGCATCGGCCGCGGCGGCATGGCCGAGGTGTATGCGGCGACCGATGAACGTCTCGGTCGGCACGTCGCGGTCAAGCTCCTGCACACGAACCTCGCGGGTGAGACCTCGTTTCGCAGCCGGTTTCGGCAGGAGGCCCAGGCCGCCGCGCGCATGACGCACCCCACGATCGTGCGGGTGTTCGACGCCGGCGAAGACACGTTCGTGCGCGCCGACGGCTTCGAGATCGTCGTGCCGTACATCGTCATGGAGTACATCGACGGCCGCCAGCTCGGCGACCTCATGGCCGAGTCGCCGCTCAGCGATCAGAAGATCGAGAAGTACATGTCGGGTCTCCTCACCTCGCTCGAGTACTCGCACCGCGCCGGCGTCGTGCACCGCGACATCAAGCCCGCGAACGTCATGATCACGACTTCTGACGACGTGAAGGTCACCGACTTCGGTATCGCCCGGGCGATCTCCGACACGGCCGGCACCATCGCGCAGACGACCGCGATTCTCGGCACCGCATCCTATTTCTCCCCCGAGCAGGCCCGCGGCGAGACCGTCGATGGCCGCAGCGACCTCTACTCGGCCGGCATCGTGCTCTACGAGATGCTCACGGGCCGCGTACCGTTCCAGGGCGACTCGGCCGTTGCCGTCGCCTACCAGCACGTGACCGAGCCGCCGCGCAAGCCGAGCGAGCTCTCGTCGCGCGTCACCCCGGCGCTCGAGGCCGTCGTCATGAAGGCCCTCGCGAAGCGCGCCGACGACCGGTACCAGACCGCCGCCGAGTTCCGCAGCGACCTCGAGCGTGCGTTCCAGGGCGTCGCGCCCGCGTACACGCGCCAGGTGGCCGAGGACTCGACCCCGACCGAGCTGTTCGGTGCGGGCCCGACCGCGGTCGACGCGACCGAGTCGGCGCTCAACTCGATGAACGACGACGATGACCGCGCCCCGCAGGTGCAGCGCCGCCCGCCGGCGATGTGGATCTGGGGCGCCGTCGCGCTCGTCGCCGCCGTCGTCATCGGCGTGCTGCTCTGGGTCCTACTCCTGCAGCCGACGCAGCTGCCCGAGACGAGCGCGACCGTGCCCGACCTCGTCGGCATGACCGAGGAGGAGGCGACCGCCACGGTCGAAGACCTCGGCCTCAACGCCCGCGTCGAGACGCAGTCGAGCGACGAGGTCGAGGCCGGCGAGGTCATCGCGCAGTCGCCGCCCGAAGGCTCGAGCGTTGGGCTCGACACGACCGTCACGCTCACGGTGTCGTCAGGCCCGGATGCGGTCGCGGTCCCCTCGCTCGACGGCATGTCGGAGACGGAGGCGACGGCGGCCCTCGAGGAGCTCGGGCTCAAGAGCGGCTCGATCACGCGCGAGGACTCCGCCGACATCCCCGCCGACCAGGTGATTCGCAGCGAGCCCTCGACCGGGCAGTCGGTCGCGCCCGGTACGAAGGTCGACATCTACGTGTCGACCGGCAACGTGACGCTCCCCGACCTGCAGGGCGAGAACCTCGCCGACGCCGAGGCGACGCTGAGCGAGCTCGGCCTCACACCCGTGCACAACGAGCTCACGAACTGCCCTGCCGTCGACGGCAACCCGATCGTGAACATGACCGTCGCGCCCGGCCCCGTCGCCCAGGGCAGCGAGGTCGGCCTCAGCTACTGCGCCGGCTCAGCCCCCGAACCCGACCCGCAGCCGAGCGACGACGAAAACGGCGGCAATGGCGGCGGCGGTAGCGGTGGCGGCAACAACGGCGACGACAACGACGCCGAGATCGGCGGCAACGACTAGTCGAGCCCCGCTTCGAGGCCGACGGTGACGTCCTGCGGCGTGAGGAAGGTCGCGTCGATCCAGGGGAACAGCCAGAGCACGCACGCCGTGAGCACGGCGGCGATGAGCACGAGCATGAACAGCAGCTTCACCGGCCAGGGGCCGGGAAGGACTCGCCAGAGCGCTCCGTACACGTTCGTCTCCTATTCGCGGCCGGTGTCTTGGCCGTCGTTCGCGGTGCGCTCGTTCACGACGTCGGCGATCTCGTCGGGGGCGCCCTCAGACCGGGGCGTGAAGTCGACGAAGACCGAGTACGACACGACGCGCTCGGCGACCGAGTAGATCGGGTTACAGGTCATCATGAGCAGGATGCGGTCGCTCGACGTCTCGTCGGGGTAGCGCGGCACGTCCGACAGAATCGACACCTCGTACGGGTCGACGTACTCGCCCGAGCGGTACTCGTACTCGTACCAGCCGTCGACCGTCTCGACGTAGGCGTGGTCGCCCACCTGCAGGTTCGGGATGTTCTGCATCGGCGCGCCGTACGCGAGCCGGTGCCCGGCCACGGCGAAGGTGCCGACCGCGCCCGGCGCATCCGATTCCATGTAATACCCGACGTAGTGGTCGAGCACCCCGTACTGCGTGATGTCGGTCGCGATCGTGCGCGAGTAGTCCTTGCCGAAGGCCGGCACATAGAGCACCGCGAACGGCTCGGCCGACTCGGTCGGCGTCGTACGCACCGGAATGCCTGCCTCGTCGAGCTCGGGGTCGGGCGCCTGCTCGTATTCCTCTTCGAACTGCTGGCTCAGCTCGCCGCCGGCCGAGTTCTGCTCGTTGCCCTGAATGACGTCGTTGAGCCAGTACTTCCAGCCCATGAACGCGAGGGTGCCGAGGCCAGCAGTGAGGAGCAGCTCACCGAGCACGCCGGTGACGGTGATGCGCTGCGCCCGCTTGCGCCGCGCCTCCCGACGGGCACGCCGAGTGTCGGGGGCGTCGGGCAAGCTCATGGCGGCAATTGTAGACCGCTAGAATGCACTCATGCCCAACGAGACTCCCAAGGCCGGTCGCGACGACGAGCCCATCGACGACAACCTCGAGATCGACGACAAGCTCGAGATCGATGACGAGGCGGAGATCGCCGACGACGTGGAGATCGAGGACGACACCGAAGTCGACGACGACACCGAGGTCGCCGACGAGACTGAGGTTGATGACGACGAAATCGATGACGACGCCGACGTCGTCTCGGCGGCCGGAGCAACCAAGCGCAAGAAGGCTGCGAAGAAGCCGCTGACGAAGGCGGAGCAGCGCGAGGCCGCGAAGCGCGAGAAGCGCGCCGAGCGCGAGCGCATCGAGCGCTCGAAGCAGATCGCGGCCGAGGCCCGGGGCAAGAAGTACGAGCCCAAGGGATCGAGGGGCTCGAAGAGCAGCACCGCGACGCTGACGAAGGAACAGACCCGCGCATCCGCCTCGGCCGAGGCCCGCGACGGCAACCCCGTCTGGTTCAAGCCGATCATGTTCGGCTTCCTCATCCTCGGGTTCATCTGGATTCTCGTGTACTACCTGTCGTCTGGCCGCGCGCCGGTCGCGGCGCTCGCCGACTGGAACATCCTCGTCGGCTTCGGCATCGCCCTCGTCGGGTTCCTCATGATGTCGAACTGGAAATAGTTATCCACAGGTTTTCCACCGTGTGTGAATGAATTACACCCGTGTAACTCACATCGAATTACACGGGTGTAGTTATCCCCAGGTGTGGATCAATCTGGGGATAGACAGCTGGGGATAGAACGCAGCGGCGGCTACAGCAGCGTGCCGACGAGCGGCGGCACCGCGATGCAGCACACGCCGACGAGCACCTGCAGCCAGAGGCCGAGCACGGGGAGCGTGCGGCGGCCGTTCTTGATGCGCCCGGGCCGCTTGCGACCCCGCTCGAGGTCGAGCATCGTCAGCCAGCCGCAGAGGAATCCGATGACGAGGCCGCCGAGGTGCGCCTGCCACGAGACGCCGGGGTTGATGAACGACAGCGCGACGTTGATGCCGATGAGCACGAGCATCGAGGTGAGGTCTTGCCCGCGCTTTCGCAGCACGAGGAACCAGGCGCCGAACAGACCGAACACGGCACCGGATGCGCCGATCACCCAGCTGCCGGGCGCGAGCAGGGCGACGGCGAGCGAACCGCCGAGCCCCGAGACGAGGTAGAGCATCGCGAAGCGCAGCGGCCCGATGATGGGCTCGAGGGCGCGCCCGAAGATCCACAGCGTGAGCGTGTTCATCGCGAAGTGCAGGAACGAGCTGTGGAGGAACGCCGCCGTGAGCATGCGCCACGGCTCGAACGCGAGCTGACCGTTCGGGTAGTAGTGCTGCAGGTCGGTGAACTGCGGCGAGTACGAGCCGTACTGGTCGATGAAGCCGCTGCCCGACATCCGCGTGATCCACTGCAGGATGCCGACGACGGCGATGAGCGCCATGAGCGTGTACGTGGCGGGGCTGCCGCTCCCGAGCAGCCGCTGCCGCAGCTGACCCACGCGGCCGCCGGCGGCCTGACGCCGCTGCTGCGCGTGCATCCGCTGCTGGCCCTGCACTCGCCCCTGCTGCTCGCGCAGACACTCGGGGCAAATGACGCCAACCGGCGCCTGCGTCTGGCACTCCGGACAGATCGTGCGCGCGCACCGCTGGCAGAGCACGTAGCTCGGCCGTGACGGGTGGCGGTAACAGAAGTTGTCGGAGTGGTTGCTCGCGGCGCCGGTCGGCGATGTCGTCATGTCGGGGTGTGGGGAGGGAGGGGTGCCTAGAGGCTCTCGACGTCGACCGAGGTGATCACGACGTCTTCGAGCGGCTTGTCGCGCCCGTCGGTGTCGACGGCCTCGATCGCGTCAACGACCTGCTTCGAGGCGTCGTCGGCGACCTCACCGAAGATCGTGTGCTTGCCCTGCAGCCACGTGGTGGGCACGGTCGTGATGAAGAACTGCGAGCCGTTCGTGCCGCGGCCCGCGATCTTGCCGGCGTTCGCCATCGCGAGCACGTACGGCTGCGTGAAGTCGAGCTCGGGGTGAATCTCGTCGTCGAAGTTGAAGCCGGGGCCGCCGGTGCCCGTGCCCGTGCGGTCGCCGCCCTGCAGCATGAACTGCTTGATGATGCGGTGGAAGACGACGCCGTCGTAGAACGGTTCCTGCTTGGTCTCGCCCGTTACCGGGTCGGTCCACTCGAGCTCGCCCTTCGCGAGCTGGGTGATGATGTTCACGGTGTTCGGCGCGTGGTTACCGAAGAGGTTCAGCTTGATGTCGCCGAGGTTGGTGTGCAGCGTCATGACTGCGGTTGCGTTCGTCATGCCGTCATCTTTTCACAGCACCCTCGGGCGAGCGTGGATGCGCGCGCATCGCCGGGCGAACATGCCCGGCAACACTGCCCGACAACTCAGGAACTCGCGACCGATGCGTGACAAGATACGAGGGAACGCACACGATGCGTGTGAACGCTTATTGTGAACGCCGGAGGATAAAGATGGCACTTTCCCGCAAGAACCAGCGCAAGCTCAACCGACTTCGCCAGGACGCCGAGCGCCTCTGGTCGGAGCAGCAGTCGGTGTTCTCGAAGGCCCGCGACCTCGCTGGTCGCGCTGGCGGTGAGGCTCGCAGCTACGCCGACAAGGAGATCGTGCCGGTTATTCGCAAGACCGTCGACAACGACATCCGCCCCGCGTTCGACCGCGGCGTCACCCAGGGCCGCCGCGTGCTCGCGGGTGCGAGCGACAAGTTCCAGCACCGCGTGCTCCCGGCCGTCGCCCAGGCGGGCGGCAGCGTGACCGGCGCCGTGCGCGAGTTCGTCGACAACAACCAGACGCTGCAGAACATCCAGTCGACCGCGCAGGACTTCGGCAAGCAGGCCTCGGCGAACGTCGGCAAGGTGCAGGCGCGCATCGCGAAGGAGCAAAAGAAGCTCGAGAAGCAGGCGAAGAAGCAGCAGAAGTCGGGCCCCGGCGTCGGCGGCTGGTTCCTCATCGGCGCCGGCGTCGCGTCGCTCGCGGCCGTTGGCTACGCCCTCTGGCAGACCTTCCGTGCCGACGACGACCTCTGGATCGCCGACGAGGAGCTCGACGCTCCCGTGAAGACCGTCACGAACAACTAGGTCGCACCGACCAACCAAGCGGGGGGCCGGATACGCAGCACGCGTATCCGGCCCCCCGCTTCGTTCGCTATTCGTCGCCGGTGTCGAGCTCGTCGACCGCCGCAAGGTCGTCGCCCTCCACCTGTATCGGCTTCGCGGCGCGGCGCTTCGGCCCGCCGAGGCCCTCGAGGTGCCCGTTGCGCGGGCGCTCGTGGTACAGCCGCATCGCGACCCGCACAAGCGACACGGTCTGGAGCGACTTCACCTCGCGCAGGTCGAACCAGCGCGCCTCGTCGGTCGTGCCGTTCTCTTCGGCGCGCAGCTCGCCGCCGATCACGCTCGCGAGGTAGACGACGCGCACGTTCTGCAGCGGCGCCTCGGCCGGGCGGCCCTTGCGGCGCCGGTTGCGGCCGTTGACGATGATCGAGTCGAGGCCGAGCAGCTGGTCGAGCTGGGCGTGGTAGCCGGTTTCTTCCCAAATCTCGCGCACGGCCGCGTCGTGCGGATCTTCCCCCGCCTCGATGCCGCCGCCGGGCAGAGTCCAGCCGGAGCGTCCCCGGGAGTTCCAATGCGCGAGCAAGATCTGACGTTCGCGAACGATGACGCCGTAGGCGCCGACCCGGAATCGCACCTGGACTCCCTTCGTCGCGTCCTCAGCGTCGCACGTGCTTCGTGCGACTCAACGTTCAAGTTTACGTGGAAGTTTCGCGGTCACGGCTGAGGGCGCGCACAGCGTCATCGAGGCGAGTGCGGGCCCGGGGATATACTCGCCCGCGGATCCGGTCACCGACGACCGGATCGCGATGACACGGAGGCACCGACACAATGACCGACACCCCCACCCTCGCAGGCAAGACGATCATCATGTCCGGCGGCAGCCGCGGAATCGGGCTCGCGATCGCGAAGCGGGCGGCGCAGGATGGCGCACAGGTCGCGATCATCGCGAAGACCGACCAGCCGCATCCGAAGCTCGAGGGAACCGTGCACACGGCGGCCGACGAGATCCGTCGGGCGGGCGAGGCGGCCGGTGGCCGGGCCCTCGCGATCGTCGGCGACGTGCGCGACGAGGCGTCGGTGCAGGATGCGGTGAGCGCGACGGTCGCCGAGTTCGGCGGCATCGACATCGTCGTGAACAACGCGTCGGCGATCAACCTCGGCGGGTCGGAGCAGATCGACATGAAGCGCTTCGACCTCATGCACGACATCAACACGCGCGGCACGTTCCTGCTCACGCGCACCGCGCTGCCGCACCTGCACAAGTCGGAAGACCCGCGCATCCTCACCCTCTCGCCGCCCGTGAACCTCTCGCCGAAGTGGCTCGGCGCGTTCCCCGGCTACATGCTCGCGAAGTACGGCATGACGCTCGCGACGCTCGGCATCGGCCTCGAGGCGCACGTCACCGCGACCTGCCTTTGGCCGCGCACGACGATTCAGACCGCGGCGGTGCTGAACATCCTCGGTGGCGAGGAGACGTATCGGCGCTCCCGCACGGTCGAGGTGTACTCCGACTCGGCGCACCTCGTGCTCACGGCCGAGCCGAGCGCCGTCGCCGGGCAGACCCTGCTCTGCGAAGACGTGCTCGCCGACGCGGGCATCACCGACCTGTCGCGCTACTCCCCCGGCGCCGACGAGTCGGAGCTGCACCCCGACGTGTTCGTCGACTAGCTCGCGGCGCGGGCGAGGGTCTCCGACGGCAGCTCGTCGAAGAGCTCGCGGTACCGCTGCGCGAAGCGGCCGAGGTGCACGAAGCCGTTCGCGATCGCGATGTCGCGCACCGACTCCGCCCCGCCGGTCTTCAGCTCGCGCCGCACCCGGTGCATCCGGTCGACTCGCTGATACCCGAGCGGAGTGACGCCGAGCCGACGGCGAAACGCGAGCTGAAGCGCGCGGCCGGTGACGCCGGTGATGCCCGCGAGCGCGTCGAGCGAAAGCGGCGCGCCGACGGTCGAGGCGATCACCTCCCGCGCCTGATCGACGATGTCGACGGGCACCGGGAACCTCGCCTCGGCCTCGCCCGGGGTCGCGGCGAGCATGAGCGAGATGAACCCACCGATCGTGCGTTCGGAGTAGTAGCGCGCGAGCCCCGCATCCACCTCGTGTGCCGAGGTCGGCAGGTGCATGACGCCGCGCACGAACTCGAGCCAGCGCAGGCCGGTGCCTTCGCCGACGTCGAGCGAGACGGGGAGCCGCTCGGGGTCGAAGGGCACGTCGCCCCAGTACCGCACGACGGCCCGGTCGACAACCTCGCGGCGCATCTTGATGCCGAGCATGACGCTCGGCCGGTCCCACCCGTGAATCGCGATCGGCACGTGGAGCCCGTTCACCTGGGCGCGCCCCGAGTTGACCTGCACCCGGTCGTCACCGTCGACGGCGATGCGCAGGTTGCCGAGCACGGCCGCGTTCACCTGGTAGTCGTTCTGGTGTTCGGCCCGGGTCTCGATGACGATGCCCGTCGAGTACCGCAGCGTGCCGACGGTCGTGCCGGGCAGCAGCATCGACTTGTAGTTCATCGTGAACTGCTGCCCGCCGTGCACGGGCGTGAGGCGGTGCGGGTACCAGATCTGCTCGCCGATCGCGCGGGCGTGGTCAACGTCAGAGGCGGTATTCCGCACCTCGAGCGGAAGCGAGGTCAGCTCGGTCATGGCGCGATCTCCTCCCTGAATCTTCGCGATGGATGTGCGCCGCGGCTCAGTATGCGCCGCTGCCCACCTGGTGAAAGCTGCGCGAGTCGTACACGAGCCCGCCCCGGCCCGACCGGGTGCGCAGTTCGTCGACGGCGACGAACAGCACCGTGTGGGTGCCGTGCTCGACTCGGTCGATGATGGTGCCGGCGACGGCGACTCGGGCGTCGCGCAGGGTCGGCAGGCCGTCGAGATCGCTCCAGACGTCCCACGCGAACCGTTCGGCCATCTCGACCCCGGTCTGCCCCGCGAAGTGCATCGCGAGCAGCTCCTGGTTGCCGGTGAGCACGTTCACCGCGAGGCGGCCGTTCTCGACGAAGATGTCGCGGGCGCGGCTCGATCGGTTGATGCAGACGATGACGGTCGCCGGGTCGTCAGAGCCGCGGCAGACGGCGCTCACCGTCAGCCCGAGTTTTCCGGCGGGCCCGTCGGTCGAGATGATGTTCACCGCCGAGGTGAGCTGCGACATCGCCCGCTTGAACTCGCGCGTGCGGTCGAGCTCGCTCATGGCAGGGCTCCCTCGGTCGTCTCATAGTCGAGCACGATCGCGCCGCCGGTGGCGTAGTTCGGCACGTCGGCGCCGACGGCCGCGCCCTCGGGCGACGACATGGCGGCGCGGAACGCGTCGACGTCGTCGAACTCGGCCTCGAACAGGGCGAAATACGGGGCGGGGCTGCCGTCGGCCTGCGGCGCGATGTCGGTCGTGTAGCGCCACGCGCGAAGTCCCGGGAGCTGCTTCGCGAGCGGCAGGTGCGTGCGCTCGTAGTACGAGACGAACTCGGCGCGGTCGGTGGGCTCGGGGTAGAGCACGAGCAGCTTGTGCATGAGCGATCCTTTCGTCAGCGGACTACCGCGGCGGTGCGGGCGTCAACTCGTGCCTGCGATGCAAGCAGATCAAGCTGACGGGTGGGGTAATTGAAGTTCTCGGTGAACTCGTCGGCGAGCGCCTTGTCGGTGACCATCGCGCTGAAGAACTGCCCGATGCGGTCGTGGCCGGGCGTCGCGATCATCATGTTCACCCAGTCGTTCGCGGCCTCGACGCGCTCGGCCCGACGGCGGGCGACCTTGCGCAGGAAGTGCTCGTCGTAGACGTCGTCTTCGGCAAACACGGCGGCCGTGTCTTTCGCCGAGTTCGCCGCGGCGTTGCCGCCCTGCGCCGTGACCGGGTCGACCGTGAGGTGCACGTCGCCGAGCGCGAGCAGGAACTTGCCGTTCGGCAGCTGAATGTAGTCCTCGCGCAGCGATGGGGCGAACGCGCCCTGCAGCACATCCTTGTCGCTCGTGAGCTTGAAGTTGTCGTGGTCGACGCGATCGAACACGGGCGGGTAGTGCGTCTTCAGCACGTCGAGGATGCGCTGGCGGAAGCCCTCCGGATCCTCGTGCTGCTTCTGCGAGTTGAGAACGTCCTGCGTGCCGCCGGGCACGCTCTCGAACAGCAGCGCGTGCACGCGGCCGGCGTGGCTCCAGATCGGGATGACGAGGAGCTCGCCGACGCCGGGAACGACGTTGACGGCGACGCCGGCCGGGTCGTACTCGCGCACGCCGTGCCAGAGGCTCAGCGTGAGGTTGCGCTGCGGCTTCGCGTAGGGCGACTTGTCTTCGCGCTTCGGGAACATCGCGCCGATCTCGCCCTTACCGGTCGAGACGACGACGAGGTCGTACTGCTCGGTGAGGGCCTCGAGGCCGGCGCGGTCGAGCTCGCGAATGATGAGCTCGCCGCCGCGCTGCTCGAACTCGCGCATGAGGCGCGGCAGGTAGATGCGGTAGTCGATCACGCGCGACGGCATCGTGAAGTCGCCGTAGAACTCGCGATCTTCGCCCCAGCCGTTGTAGTGATAGTGGCGGTAGTAGTACGCGTCGACGTCGGGCCAGTCGCCGATGCCGAGCTGGTTCTCGATCGCCTGCGTCACGTGCATGTGCGAGACGCTGTTCATGATGCGGCCGTCAAACACCTCCTGCGCCGTGCGATTAGTGAAAATCGTCACCTCCTTGCCCTGTTGCAGCAGGTGGAGGCCGAGGTGCAGGCCAGCGACGCCGGCGCCGACGATTGCGATGTGCGGCATAGGTTCACTCCTTTGAGAACGTGTGCGGGGTCGGCCGCGCTGCGGTGCGCGGGTCGACGTGCTCTCAAGGTATTTGCCAGTGCAGCCGCTGGCGGAGGAGTTCGTTTTCTGGATACTCGGCGGCTAGCCGAACACCTGGAACCCCGATTCCGCGATTCCGGCCGGCGTCCCCTCGTGCCAGTGCAGCTCGCCCGTACCCGGCGTCAGCGCGATCGTGATGAGCGTCTGCCACCGGTCGGCGAGGTTCGGCGAGTCGGCGGGGCGCATGCACACGGGGGCTGCGGCGCCGGCGTCGCCGCACATCGCGAGCGCGAGGTCGGATACGCGGGCAGCGGCAGCGACCGGAGCGGCCACCGACTCGAGGTGCGCGAGCCGCACGTCGGTCGTCGACTGCGTCGAGGCGGCGTCGCCCGTCGCGAGCCGCGGGTCGAGGAAGTGGTTCGTGTGCGCGAGCAGGCCGCCCGAGCCGCGCACGAGCGCGACCCCCGCCGGCGAGAGCTCGATGCTCGCCGCATCCCCCGCGGGCTTCGCCGCGCTCGGCGCCTCGAGCACCGTCAGCACGGTCGACGCGCTGAGCGGCGCGCCCTCGGCGATCGCGAGGGCCTCCTCGACGGTGTCGGCCTCCTCGAGGATCCGCCGCGCGACGGCGTGCACGGGCACGCCCGCACCGCGCGCATCCGACTCGTGGCTCAGGATGTTGAGGAACAGCGCGAGGTTGCCGCCCGTGCCGATCTTCGCGAGCATGCCGACCTCGGCGAACGTGCGCACGCGTCGGCCGCCGACGTTCGCCTCGAGCAGCACGGCGTCGGGCACGAGCTCAGCGTGCCAGTCCCAGGTTTGGATGCCCATCGGCCCCTCGGGCGCGAGGCGCACGACCGTGGAGCACTCGATCGCCTCCTTTGGCGCGTGCGCGAGTACCTCGGTGCGGGCGTTGAGCGCCGCGAGGTCGAGGAGCCTCGCGCCCGAGCCCGCGGCAAGGCCTCGAAGCTCGTCGGCCTGCGTCGGCGCCCACGCCTCGAGCTGGGCGAACGACTCGCGGGCGACGCGCGCCACCGTCTCGGCGTCGACGCCGAGCTCCCCGAACGCCCAGGCATAGCGCTCGGCGGAGTCGCGCACCTGCTCGGCCAGGGCGCGCCCGTACTCTTGGCCGCGGCGGTACGGCTCGGTTTCAACGAGCCGCAGTTCGTGCACGCGCATCACTTCGCTCCCTCGTCGTTGGGTTGTTCCGGCAGCGAGTCCATGAGCCTCGCGAGGTCGGCGTGCGGGCAGCCGGGCACGGGCTCGCCGCCCTCCCCCGCGAACTCGTCGCGCACCCGCCCGCGAATCTCGCCAGGCATGTCTTGGCTCAGCTTGAACACGGCCTGCTCCCCCGTGATCTCGATACCGAACGCGACGACGCCGCCGATGATGGCGCGAAACACGTCGAGCGAATCGGTCATGTCCCACTCCTGCTTGCGGGTGCCCTCGAGCTGGCGAACGGTCTGCTCGACGACCCGGAGCGCACCCTCGTCGTCGAGCATCGTCACCCGGCCCGTGAGGTGCACCGCCGTGTAGTCGACGGTCGGCACCGACTTCGGCCGCCCGTAGAGGGTCGGCGACACGTAGCCGTGCGACGAGCTGTGGATGAGCAACACCTCGGGCTGCTCGAGCATCCGCTCCCAGTGCGGGTTCGCGCGGCCGAGGTGCGACCAGAGCGTCTGGCCCACGAGCGATTCGTGGTCGGCGGGGTCGAGGTCGGGCGGGAACACGACGGGCACGTGCGTCGCGATCGGGGCGCCGCGCTGCGAGGTGACGGCGACCGCGAACGGCGTTGCCGCGACGAAGTCGACGAGCGCCCGACCGTCGGGCGCGTGGTAGGCGGGGTAGGTGTGCACGGTTATCGCACGCTTTCGATAATGGCGTTCCACATGGCTTCCGACGCGATGGCGCCGACCGAGGCGACGCTCGGGCTCAGGGTCTGGCGCGCGTCGAAGCTCGGCAGCTCGACCTCGTCGGTGGTCGCGAGGAACAGGGTGTCACCGTCGAGGGCGGTGTGGAAGGGCTGAATCGCGCGGTGCATCGACGAGTGCACCTGCGTCGCGAGCTGCGCGAGGTCGACGTCGCTGAGCTTCGCGTTCGTCACGACGGTCGAGATCGTCGTGTTGCCCGACTGGTAGGGCGTGACGGCGCCGGTCGGGTCGAAGGCGAGCATCCCGTCGACGATCGGATGCCGGCGGCTGCCGTCGGGCTGCAGGTTGCCGCGCAGCACCCGGCCGTCGCGGTCCATGACGACGCCAACGGCGTTGACGACGACGATCGCGAGCACCTTGAGCTCCCCGACCTGCACGAATGCGGCGCCCTGGCCGGCCCACTCGGTCGAGGTCGGACTCATCTTGCCGCAGCTCGCCGCGACGCCCGCGCCGACGCGGCCAATCGGCACGCGCCCCGGCACCGCGTTCGCGTGCGCGGCGCGGCCGAGCGCGTTGTCGGGCGTGATCGCGTTGTCGCGCACGGCGAAGTCGTAGATGCAGGCGCCCGACACGGGTACGAGGTCGGCGAAGCCGGTCTTGCGGCCGCGCTCGGCCATGATCGCATCGGTCACGCCGCTCGCCGCGGCGAGCCCCTGCACCGAGCCGCCCGTGAGCGCGATCGCGGAGTTGTAGCCGTAGCGCCCCGTGATGCCGACCGCGCCGCCGCGGTCGTCGATCGCGGTGCGGGCGCCGCCCTCGAACTCGATGACGGTCGTGCCGGTCGGCCCGTCGGCGTACTCGGCAACGCCGACACGTACGCCCGGGAAGTCAAACTCGACGACGTCGCGAGGCGTGCCCGGCACGGGCGTGCGCACCGCGTCGTCGTTGATCTCGAGCCCGGCGAAACTCGACCGTTCGGTGGTGCGTGGCGCCGCATCCCAGTCGGTTTGCGGGAGCAGGTTGAGGGGCGTCATTGTTCCTCCAGGAGTGATCGTGAGTAGGGATGCTCGGGGCCGGCCGCGAAGTCGGCCGCCGACGCGTGTTCGACGACCTCGCCGGTGCGCAGCACGCAGATCGAGTCGGCGATGTACTGCACGACGGCCATGTCGTGGGTGATGAACAGCGCGGCGAACCCGCGCTCGGCCTGCAGTCGGCGGATCAGCTGCAAGATCTGCGCCTGCACCGACACGTCGAGCGCGCTCACCGCCTCGTCGAAGACGATGAATTCGGGGTGCGTGACGAGCGCGCGGGCGATCGCGACGCGCTGCCGCTGCCCGCCCGAGAGCTCGTGCGGGCGACGCTCGCGCAGCTCGGGTTCGAGCGCGACGGCCTCGAGCATCTCGTCGACGCGGCGGCGCACCTCGGCGCGGTCGCGCGTGCGCACGCGCAGGGGCTCGGCGACCGAGGCGCCGATCGACATGCGCGGGTTCAGCGCCCACACGGGCTGCTGGAGCACCGCCTGCATCCGACCGGCGAGCCGCCGCCGCGTGAGCGGGCCGCCGTCGAAGCGCACGGTGCCCTTCGTCGGCTCGCGCAGGCCGAGCGCGACCGACGCGAGGGTCGACTTGCCCGAGCCCGATTCGCCGACGAGACCGAGGGTTTCGCCCGGGGCGACGGTGAGCGAGACGGCGTCGAGGGCGACGTTGCGGGTCGCCCCGCGGCCGAACACCACCGAGACGGCGTCGAGTTCCAACAGGGTCATCTCACACCTCCTCCTGCTCGGTGACTTCGCCGGCCCGAATGAGCTGCGTGTACGTGCGCACCTCGACGTTGCGGTCGAGGCGCGAGGGCAGCGCGTCGAGCAGCGACTGCGTGTAGGGGTGCTCGGGCGTCGTGAGCACCGTCTCGGCGAGCCCGTCTTCGACGACCCGGCCCCGGTACATGACGACGACGCGCTCGCACCACCTCGCGACGGCCTCGAGGTCGTGGCTGAGCCAGATCACGGTCGTGCCGGCCTCGTCGGCGAAGTCGAAGATGAGCTGCAACACCTCGCGGCGCACGTTCGCGTCGAGGGATGCGGTGGGCTCGTCGGCGATGAGCACGCGCGGCCGGCGGGCGATCGCGAGCGCGACAGCGACGCGCTGCGCCATGCCGCCCGAGAGCTCGTGCGGGAATCGCCGCAGCACTCGCTCGGGCTCGCGGATGCGCACCCGAGCGAGCAGCTTGCCGAGCGCGGCGGGCGACGTGTCGCCGCCGAGGTCGCCGACGACGAACTCGAGCTGCGTGCCGATGCGCTTCGTGGGGTCGAGGGTCGCGATGGGGTCTTGCGGAATGTAGCCGAGCACGTCGCGGCGCAGCTGCCGCAGCTCGCGCTTCGGTGCCTCGAGCACCGAGCAGCCGTCGACCTCGATGTGGCCGGCGGCATACCGAGCCGTGGCGGGCAGGAGCGCCCCGATCGCGGAGCCGATCGTCGACTTGCCGCTGCCCGATTCGCCGACGATCGCGATGCGTTCGCCCGCGTCGGCATCGAAGTCGACGCCGTCGAGCGCGCGCACGGCGCCACCCGCGGTCGCGAAGTCGACCGTGAGGTCGTCGATGGTGATGAGCTTCATGAGATATCCACCGCGGTTCGGGGTTCGAGGCGGTCGCGCAGGGCGTCGCCGAGGAGGTTCACCGAGAGAATCGCGAGCACCATCGTGCCGCCCGACACGAGCAGGATCCACGGCGCCGTGAGCAGGTACACGTTGCCCTCGCTCACGAGCAGACCGAGCGACGATGCCGGCAGCTGCACGCCGTAGCCGAGGAACGAGAGCCCGCCCTCGACGAGGATCGCGACGCTGAGCGCGTAGGTCGCCTGCACGATGACGGTGCCCGACACGTTCGTGAGCAGGTGCCGCACCATGATCGCGGGCGCCCGCACGCCCGAGATTCGGGCGCTCGTCACGAAGTCGCGCCGCATGACCTGCGCGGCGGCCGCCCCGACCATCCGCGTCATGAGCGGCAGGGTGACGAGCACGATGCTCGCGATCGCCGCCGGCCCGCCGGGGCCATAGGCGGCGGCGATGAGCAGGGCGAGCAGAATCGCGGGGAACGCGTAGAGCACGTCGCCGAGCCGCAGCACGACCTCGCGCACCCAGCCGCCCCGGTACGCCGCGACGATGCCGAGCGCGATCGCGAGCATCGAGGTGAGCAGCACCGCGATCACCGACATGAGGAACGTCGTGCCGATGCCCTCGAGCAGTCGGGCGAGCAGGCTCCGGCCGAGCCCGTCGGTGCCGAGCGGATGCGCGAGCGAGGGCGGCTCGAAGCGGCCGCCGACGGTCGACTCGCCGTCGCTCAGTGCCGGCACGAGCTGCCCGAGCACGCTCGCGAGCACGAGCGCGGCGAGCACGATGGCGGCGAACCAGAAGATCGGGTCGCGGCGGCGGGCGGTCATGCGCGGCCTCCCGTCGTTGCGACCCGCGGGTCGATGAGGCTCGAGGCGAGCTCGACGAGCATGCTCGCGACGACGAACACGATCGCCGCGAACATCACGACGGCCTGCACGACGGCGAAGTCGCGCCGGTCCATCGCGAGGAGCATGTACGAGCCGACGCCGGGCACGTTGAACAGGCCCTCGACGATGACCGCCCCACCGAGCAGGTAGGCGAGCAGCGTCGCCGCGAGCGTGAGAATCGGAATCGACGAGTTGCGCAGCACGTGGCGGCGGATGATCGTGCCGGGGCGGTCGCCGCGGGCCTTCGCCGCGTGGATGTACGGTTCGACGAGTACCCCGAGCGTCGCGTCGCGGGTCGTGCGGGCGGTCGCGGCGGCGCAGAACACCGAGAGCACGAGGGCGGGCAGCAGGAGCGAGCCGACCCCCGCGAGGAAGTTCTCGGTGACGGGGGTCACCGCCCCGATCGTGATGCCGAGCGGGAACATCGAGAACACGAGCACGACGAGCGCACCGAGCACGAACTCGGGCAGGCTGATCGCGAGGCCGCTGACGACCCGCGAGACGACCGCGCCGCCGCGGCGGTGCGCGCGCACCGCCTGCCAGATGCCGAGCGGGATCCCCACCGCGAGCGCGATGAGGAGCGCGAGCACGGCGAGGGTCGCCGTCACCGGCAGGCGGAGCGCGAGCTCGTCGACGACCGGCTGCCGCGAGATGATCGATGTGCCGAGGTCGCCCTGCAGCACGCTCGTGAACCAGAGGCCGAACTGCGTGAACAGGTCGCGGTCGAGTCCGAGCGAGCTCACGAGCGCGGCGCGATCCTCCTCCGAGGCAAGCGGCCCGAGCAGCACTCGTTCCGCCTGCCCCGGCACGAGCCGCACTGAGAGGAACACGACGATCGCGATCCCGAGCAGCGTGATGAGTCCCGTGGCGACCCTGCGAAGCACCCAGCGCGCCATGCGGCTATCCCTCGGTCAGGCGGTATTCGGGAACGCCGCGGAGGAAGTCGCCATAGCCTTCGCCGCCGAGGATGCTCGCCTGCAGCTGGTCGCTGCGGTAGCCGATGACGGTGGGCCGGGTGGCGAGCGGAATCATCTCGGCGTACGTGTCAACGAGCCCGCAGACCTCGGCGAACGCGGCGTCGCGCTCGTCGCCGACGGGCAGCCGCTGCGTTTCGGCGATCGCGACGTTGAGGTCGTCGTGCGATTGCGTGAAGCCGGCGTTGAAGAACGCCGTGTCGGGGTTCCACCACGACGTCACCATGGCGGCGTCGCCGTAGCCGGCGAACCAGCCGAGGGCCATCTCGAAGTCGCCCGGCTGCGTCGCGTAGACGCGCTCCGAGTAGGTGCCGTAGTCGAGCGTTTCGAGGTTGACGGTCGCGCCGACCTGCTCAAGCTGCTGCTTCACGACCTGGCCGACGGCCGAGAGCGAGGGGTCGCCGCTGTAGATCAGCAGCGTGAACTCCTGGCCCTCGAGCGCCGTGGCGTCGACCTCGGCCGAGTACGACGGCACCGAGTCGGCCGCGCAGGCGCCCGGGAGGTTCGCGGGCGTCACGGCGGTCGGCGAGCCGGCGCCCGCGAGCGCGATGTCGGCGATCGACTCGCGGTCGAGCGCGGCGTTCACCTGGGACCGCAGCTCGTCGTCGACGAACGGCGAGTCGGGGTTCACCGAGTTGAGCATGACGTAGAAGTAGTCGCTCTGTTCCTGGCTCACGGCGGTGACGTCACCCGTCGAGGCGAGCAGGCTCAGCGCGTCGGGGTTCGCGAAGTTCGCGAAGTGGGTCGAGCCGTCGCGCAACGCGGCGAGCCGGGTCTGGTCGTCGCCCGCGATCTCGATCTCGACCCCGTCAACGCCGAGCGAGTCGGCATTCCACCACTCGGGGTTCGCCTCGAACGTCCACGACTCGTCTTGCCGGTGCTCGGCCATCGTGAAGGGCCCGCTGCCAAGCATCTCGGTGGCGGGGTCGAAGTCGCCGGCCTCGAGCTCCTGCATGGGCAGGATGGCCGCGGGCGTGTTCGCGAGCGCGGCGAGCAGCGGGGTGTACGGCTCGGCGAGCGAGATCGTCACCTCGTCGGTGTCGCCCTCGGAGGTGTTGTCGATCGAGTCGATCGGCCCGAGTTGGGCCGACCAGACGGCGCCGAGCTCCTGCAGACGTTCGAGCGACCCCACGACGTCGTCGGCCGTGACCTCGCGGCCGTTCGAGAACGTCGCGCCGTCGCGCAGCGTGAAGACGTAGGTCGTGTCGTCAACCTGCTCCCACGACTCGGCGAGCTCTGGCTGAATCTCGAAGTTCGGGCCCATCGTGACGAGCGATTCGTACACGAGTCCCTCGATGCTCCACGAGCGGGCGATCTCGGCAACCGCGGGGTCGAGCCCGCCAGTCTCGGCGGTGTCGTAGTCGAGCTGCAGTTTCAGGGTGCCGCCGGTCGACTCGACCGACTCGTCGACCTGGGCGACGTAGCCGTCGGCGTCGGGGCCGTCGGAGGTGCCACCCGTGGTGGTGGCAGAACAGGAGGTGAGCAGGAGCGCGACGGCTGCGAAGCCGCCTACAGCGATGGAGGGGGTTCTGGTTCGCACGGTGGGACCCTTCGTGTCACTTTGGCACGGCTCGGTCGACGCATCGTTGGGTGGTTGAGCCGCTGCCGGATCGTTCCGGCATGGCTTGAACATACGCCGCTTCGACACGGAGGGTCAAATCGACCCGCCGCGGCGAAACGATTCGGCAGTGACCCCGCCCCGTGTGCTAAACACCTTCCATGGCCAATCGAACAGTGACGATCCAGGATGTGGCGCGGTACGCGGGCGTGTCCCGCACGACCGTTTCCGATGCCCTCAACGGCACGGGCCGCGTCTCGGAATCGACCCGCGAGGCCGTCACGCGCGCCGCCGACGAGCTCGGGTACCGGCCGAACACCGCGGCGAAGTCGCTGCGCACCTCGACGACCGGCACGATCGGCATCCACCTGCCCGAGGCGATGACCCGCATCGACTACTACCTGCAGATCATCTTCGGAGCGCTCGAAACCGCGGCCATCGCCGACGTCGACGTCACGCTCATCACGTCGCGCCGACTCGGCGGCAACGCGCGCCCCCGCGTCGACGGCGTCATCGTCATCGACCCGCTCAGCGACGACGCGATCGCGCAGCAGCTGCTCGACCTCGACGTGCCAATCGTCACGCTCGAGCAGGCCCCCGGCCAGCGGCCCGACGGCGTCGTTACCGCCGACCACGAGGGCGCGCTCACCGAACTGCTCGAGCACCTCGGCGAGCGCGGCGCGCGCGCGCCTGCGCTCCTCGCCTCCCCCGCCGTCACCGACTGGGGTGTGCGCATCCAGCAGCGCTACCGCGAATGGTGCGCCGGGCGCGGCATTCCGGCGCTCATCACCGAGCGGCCCTTCGGCTCAGCACCAGCGTCGTACGCCGAGGCGCTGCGCGACCTGTTCGCGCTGCGCCCCGACGTCGACGGCGTTATTTGCGGCCCCGCGGGCTCGGCCCTCGTCGCCCTCGACGTGCTCGAAGACCTCGACAAGCAGGTCGGCCGCGACGTGCTCGTCGCCGCCCTCGTCGACAGCACGTCGCTCGTCTACACCGACCCGCCAATCACCGCGATCGACCTATCGCCCCGCGCGGCCGGCGCCGCCTGCGTCGAGGTGCTCATCGACCTCGTGCGGGGCCGCCGGCCGCGCGGTGGCGCCGACGTACCCCTGCCCATCCGCGTCGAGTACCGCGCCTCGACGGCGGGCGACGCTACGAGTTATCGATAACCGACGTCACCGTCGTCGTGTCGAAGGTCGCCGGGTCGGCGCCGCCGCGCGCGCCCGTGTCGAGCGCATTAATCGCCTCGATCTCGGCGCCCGAGAGCTCGAAGTCGAAGACGTTGAAGTTCGCGACGATGCGCTCGGGCGTGACCGACTTCGGAATCGCCGCCGTGCCCACCTGCAGGTGCCAGCGCAGCACGACCTGCGCCGGCGTCTTGCCGTGCGCCTCGGCCGCGGCGACGATCGCCGGGTCGCTAAAGATGTCGCGGCCCGTGTCGTTCTTCTGGCCGTAGCGGTCGGCACCGCCGAGCGGCGACCACGCCTGCGTCACAATGCCCTTGTCGGCGTCGTAGGCGCGCAGCTCGGGCTGCGAGAAGTACGGGTGCAGCTCGACCTGGTTGAGCGCCGGCACGATCTCGGCGCGCTCGGCGAGCCGGTCGAGGTCGGCCGGGGTGAAGTTGCACACGCCAATCGCGCGGGCGCGGCCCGACTCGAGGATCTTCTCGAGCGACGCCCACGCCTGCTCGGCGCGCTCGAACTCGCGCGGCCCTGGCCAGTGCAGCAGGTAGAGGTCGACGTAGTCGGTGCCGAGGCGGCGCAGGCTCGCGTCGAACCCGGTCTGCGCATCCTCGTAGTCGCTGATCCAGAGCTTCGTCGTGACGAACACGTGGTCGCGCGGCAGGCCCGCCGCCGCGAGCCCCGCGCCGACCTCTCGCTCATTCCCGTAAATCGCGGCCGTGTCGATGAGCCGGTAGCCGGTGCGCAGCGCCGTCTCGACGGCCGCCTGCGTGTCCTCCGGCGACGACTGGAAGACGCCGAAGCCGAGCGCCGGAAGCTCGATGCCGTTGTTCAGGGTGATCGACGGCTGCTGTGCGATCGAATCGTGCTGGGTCATATGAGTCCTCTCGTTGTGAGCCGCTATCGGCGCATGACGCGTCGAGCGAGCCAGTTCCCGAGCATCTGCACGGCCTGCACGACGATGACAATCGCGATCACGGCCGCCCAGGTGACGAGCGGGTTGAATTGACGGTACCCGTACTGGAGTGCAAAGTTTCCGAGACCGTCGCTACCGACGGCGCCGGCCATCGCCGACATGTCGATGACGGCGATGAACGCGAACGTGTACCCGAGAATCAGGGGCCCGAGGCCCTCGGGCACGACGACCGTGACGAGCGTGCGCAGGCGACTCGCGCCCGCGGCCCGGGCCGCCTCGACGACGCCCGGCGGCACCGTCACGAGCGCCTGCTCGACGAGTCGGGCGATGCCGAACGTCGCGGCGAACGCCATCGCGAACATCGCCATCTCATTGCCGATACCGACGCCGATCGTGAGCCGCGCGAGCGGCTGCAGCGCGGCGAGCATGATGATGAACGGGATCGGCCGGAAGAAGTTCACGAGCAGGTTGAGCACGTTGAACACCACCGACTGCTGCAGGATGTTCCCCGGCCGCGTCGCGTAGAGCAGCACGCCAATGATGAGGCCGAGCACGCCGCCCACCGCCATCGCGACGGCCACGAGCATGAGCGTGATCGCGAGCTGCTCGGGCAGGTCGGGCAGCAGCTCGAGCAGGCGGTCGGTGTTCTTGTCGAGGTAGAACATGGCTAGACCTCCGACCCTTCGGCTGCCGCGGGCAGCTCGGTGACCTCGGCGAGGTCGCGCACGCCGGCGATCGCCCGCTCGATCTCGTCGTCGGTACCGTGCAGTGCGAACGTGAGGTGGCCGAACAAGCGGCCCGTGATCTCGTGCATGCCGCCGTAGACGAGCTCCGCCTCGACGCCCGCGCGCACGAGTCGGCCGAGCACCTCGTGCTGCGACGTGCGCTCATCCGTCACCGAAATCGTGACGAGGCGGCCGTCGTGCCGGGCCCGAATCGCCTCGAGCTCGCGGCCCGTCGGTACCTGCGGCACGACCGACGCCACGAAGTTCTTCGTGGCCGGATGCTCGGGCTTCGAGAACACCCGGTACAGCTCGCCGTGCTCGACGACCCGGCCCTGTTCCATAACCGCGACGTGCGTCGCGAGCCGCTTGATCACATCCATCTCGTGCGTGATCACGACAATCGTGATGCCGAGTTCGCGGTTCACGCGCTCGAGCAGGTCGAGCACGTCGGAGGTCGTCTGCGGGTCGAGCGCGCTCGTCGACTCGTCGGCGAGCAGAATCTTCGGCGACGTCGACAGCGCGCGGGCGATGCCGACGCGCTGCTTCTGGCCGCCCGAAAGCTGGTCTGGGTACGCCTTCGCGCGATTGCCGAGGCCGACGAAGTCGAGCAGCTCGCGCACCCGCGCTTCGCGCGCATCCTTGTCGATGCCCGCGATCTTCATGGGGAACGCGACGTTCCCCGCCACCGTGCGCGAATTGAAGAGGTTGAACTGCTGGAAGATCATGCCGATATCGGTACGAACCTTCTGCATTTTCGACTCGGCGAGCCCGACGATCTCCTGGCCGTCAATCTCGATCGAGCCAGAGGTGGTTGGTTCGAGCGCATTGATGAGGCGCACGAGCGTCGACTTGCCGGCGCCCGAATACCCGATCACGCCGTAGATGCTGCCGGGCTCGATGTCGAGGCTCACGCCGTCGACCGCGCGCACCGACTCGTCTTTCCGTTTCGCCGCCGGGTACTCCTTGACGACGTCGCGCAACTTGATCATCGCCATGCTGCGTCCTTTCATTGCGCCTTACGCACGCGAGCGCGCACCCCTGAAATGTAGAGGTACGCGCTCACGCTCGCAATTGCTGGCTAGCCTTCGTTGCGGATGTCTTCCTGCACCTGGGCGAGCTGCTCCTGCAGCTCCTCCTTCGGGGTGGTGAGCATCTCGGCGGTACCGCCCGAGTTGTCGAGCACGCCCTGCTGCACCTCCTCGTTGGTCTGGTAGATCTCCACGAGCTTGTTCAGCGTCGGGTTGTCGGCGTCTTCGGCCTTCGAGGCGAAGATGTTCACGTACGCGAGGGCGGCGGGGTCGCTCGGGTCGTCCTGCGCGATCGCGTCGTCGGCCTCGAGGCCGGCGTCGGCGATGAAGTCGTTGTTGATGATCGCGGCGTCGAAGTCCTGCAGCGAGTTCGCGAGCAGGTCGGCGTTGAGCTCCTCAACCGTGACCTTCGAGTTCTCGGTGACGATGTCGTCGAGGGTCGAGAACGCGTTGCCGCCGTCTTCGAGCTCGATGAGGCCGGCCGACTGCAGCACGAGCAGCGCGCGGGCGCGGTTCGTCTCGTCGTTCGGCACGCCAACCTTGCCGCCCTCGGGGATGTCCTCAACCGAGTCGTACGTGTCGGAGTAGAGGCCGAGCGGGTAGATCGCCGTGGCGCCGATTGCGGTGAGGTCGTCACCGGCCGACTCGTTGTAGTTGGCGAGGTAGAGGATGTGCTGGAACTGGTTCAGCTGCACCTCGCCGGCCGAGAGGGCCGGGTTCGGCTGGTTGTAGTCGGCGAAGTCGACGAGCTCGACCTCGATGCCCTCGGCGGCGGCCGCGTCGACATAGGTCTGCCAGTACTCGTCAGAGGCGCCGACGACGCCGATCTTGATGGTCTGACCGGCGTACGGGTCGTCGCCAGTCGCGGCGGGTTCGTCGCTTGCACCGGCGCACGCGGTCAGGCTCGCGGCGAGGGCAAGCACGCCGGCAGCAGCCAGCCAGTTGCGAAGTCGGGCCATGATGGTTCCTTCCAATGGTGGCGCGCACGGCGCGCGCCAGTGGGATTCTCGAAAAGCCTAATTGCCTGAAGATTCCCTGAGTGGGTGGCGGTTCACGAGGCGTAATAATTCGCGCGGGTCGCGCGGCGCGACTCCTTCTAAGTAAGGTTGCCCTTAGTTCGCGGCCACCCCCTCGGCCGCGCCGAACAGGGGAAATCTGTGAGCAACATTCACGTTCTGCACGCCGAGTCGGGCCTCGTGCACGCCGAGGTCGTGCGGTCGGAGCGCGTCACGCCGAACATGCAGCGCGTCACCCTCGGCGGCGACGACCTGCGCCGCTTCGAGTACCGAGGCTTCGACCAGTGGTTCCGCCTCGCGCTGCCGGTGCAAGACTCGACGCGCTTCGACAATCTGCCGAGCAAGTTCGGCATCGGCGGCTACCTCAAGTACCTCACGCTGCCGAAGGGCACGCGCCCCGTCATTCGCAACTACACGGTGCGGCAATACCGGGCCGACCCCGTCGAGCTCGACATCGACTTCGTCGTGCACGCGGGCGAGACCGACGACGGCCACGCGGTGGGCGTCGCGGCGCCGTGGGCCCTCGCGGCGAAGCCGGGTGACGCGGTCGCGTTCATCGACCAGGGGTGCGGATACGCGCCGGTCGCGGCCGACTGGACCCTCCTCGTCGGCGACGAGAGCGCCCTGCCTGCCGTCGCCGGCGTGCTGCGCGATCTGCCGCGGGATGCGCGGGGCCACGCGATCATCGAGCTGTTCGACGAGCGCGACCGCCAGGACGTCGAGGCGCCCGAGGGCGTCGAGGTGCACTGGGTGCTCCGCTCGCCGACTGACGCGCCCGGCACGGCCGCGCTGCCGAAGCTCGCGGCGCTCGAATTCCCCGAGGGCAGCGTCTACGCCTTCGCGGTTGGCGAGTCGGCGGTCGCCACGGGCGCGCGCCGGCACCTCGTGAACGAGCGCGGCGTACCGAAGTCGAACGTCACCTTCAGCGGCTACTGGAAGCGCGGCAAGGCCTCGCCGTCGTAGGCCGCGGTCGCGGCTAGCCGATCGCGAGTCCGCCGTAGACGAACTGCCCCGGCTGCTGCGGGTGCTGCATCACGAGAATGCGGTCGCCGGGGCGGGGAATCTGCAGTTTCGAGACGAGCGTTTGGAAGTTGATCTGCTCCCCGGTCTCGAGGGTCGCCGAAATGATGACGACCGGGTCGTAGTTGATGAGCTGGCCGGTGTCGGCGAGCTGGTTCACGGTCGCGTTGATGGTGGGGAGCCCCTGCGCTTGGAGCGCGGCGGCCTCCTGTGCCTGCCGCGCGGTGCCGACGGCGGCGCCGAGCTGCGCCGCGTGTTCCGAGCCCATGAACCCCTTCATGAGCTTCCCGGTGAAGCCCTTGCCCGCGGCAATGTCCTCTGCCTGGCGCATTGCCTTCTCGGTACGGTCTTCTTTCTTGCGACCAAAGAGTGCCACGACGATGTCTCCTGACGGTTACGAGTACGTGCGGTCAGCGTAGGAAGCCTGGGTGTCGCGGTTCCCAGGTTTCGGGTCGCGAGTACACTGCTCGTGTTGGCGCGCGTCACGGCCGCCGACGCGGCGGTGGGGCTCGCCGTATCCAACCTCGGAGCATCCGACAACAGTCCCTACCTCGCAGCGCATCGCGCCCAATTTGCGACAGGTAGGAGAATCTTCGAGATGCACGACCACCCCGAACTTCCGCTCGATCCCGATACCGAGAACATCGATCTCGTCGGTGCGACCCGGGCGCGGCCCCTGCACCTGCGCGCGTCGTCGATCGCGCTCGTGTTCGTCGGCGGCACGCTCGGCGTCGCCGCGCGCGAGGGGCTCTCGCTCGCGTTCCCGACGACGGGCATGCCGTGGACGATCTTCGCGATCAACGTCGCGGGCGCGTTGGTGCTCGGCGTGCTCCTCGAGGCGCTCGCGCGCAGCGGCCCCGACGAGGGTCGCCGGCGCGGGCTGCGGCTGCTCGCCGGCACGGGGTTCCTCGGCGGGTTCACGACGTACAGCGCCCTCGCCGTCGATGCCACCGCGCTGCTCGCCGCCGGCGACGCCACGGCGGGCATCGGGTACGGCCTTCTGACCGTGCTCGTCGGCGGGGTCGCAACCTTCGCGGGCATCCTCGTCGCCTCGCTGCGTCGCCCGGCTCGTTCGGAGGCCGCCCGATGACCCCGCTGCTGTTCGCCGGCATCGCCCTCGCGGGCGGGCTCGGCTCGGTGTGCCGTCTCGTGCTCGACGGCCTGATTCGTGCCCGCACTGGCCGCCGGATGCCGTGGGGCACGATCACGCTCAACCTCACGGGCTCGTTCGTGCTCGGCCTCGTGACGGGACTCGTCGGGGCGGCCGTGCTGCCCTCGGCGGTGCAGCTCGTCGTCGGCACCGGTTTCCTCGGCGGCTACACAACGTTCTCGACCGCGAGCTTCGAGACCGTGCGGCTGCTACAGGAGCGTCGGTTCGGCGCGGCCGCGGCGAACGGGCTCGGCGTGCTCGTCGCGGCCGGCGCGGCGGCCGCCCTTGGGCTGTGGCTTGGCGGACTCGGACAGCTGGGGTAGGCGCGCCGGAATTGTTCCCAGCCACGCGGAGCACACTCGGGGAAACCCTCGAGAGAAAGCTGCGTCATGGCCGATATCACCGCGATCCTCAACGACCTTCCCGTCGCCGACCTCGCCAAGCGCGTCGGCGCCTCGCCCGACGACGTGCAGCGCGCGCTCGGAGACCTGCTGCCGTCGCTCGTCGGCGGCATGCAGGCGAACGCCCAGGCGCCCTCGGGTGCCGCCTCCCTCACCTCGGCTCTCGAGCAGCACATCGACGGCGCCCAGCGCGTCGATGACGTCGACGAGGCCGACGGCGAGAAGATCGCCGCCCACGTCTTCGGCGGTGAGCAGGATGCCGTGGTGGCGAAGGTCGCCGAGCACTCCGGCAACGACAAGGGCCTGATTCAGAAGCTGCTGCCGATCGTCGCGCCCCTCGTGATGGCCTGGCTCGCAAGCCGATTCGCGAAGGGCAGCGGCACGAAGGAGGCCTCGGGCGGCACCGCGGGCGGCGGGCTCGGCGACCTGCTCGGGCAGATGCTCGGCGGTGGCTCGAGCTCGTCGGGAGGCGGCTTCGGCAACATCCTCGACTCGCTCGGCGGGCTGCTCGGCGGCGGGCGGAAGTAGCCGGCGCCGCTGGATTACGCCGTCGCGGTCGCCTCGCGCGGGGTCTCGTCGGCGGTCTCGTCGACCTCGTCAGCCTCGTCGAAGCGCAGACCCTCGCGCGGCGCGTTGTAGCGCGATTCGTCGAGCAGACCCTCGCGCTTCGCGACGATCGCCGGGATGATCGCCTGGCCCGACACGTTGAGCGCGGTGCGCCCCATGTCGAGAATCGGGTCGATCGCGAGCAGCAGGCCGACACCCTCGAGCGGCAGGCCGACGGTCGAGAGCGTCAGCGTGAGCATGACGGTCGCGCCCGTCGTGCCAGCGGTCGCGGCCGAACCCACCACCGAAACGAGCACGATAAGCCCGTACTGAATCAGCGAGAGCTCGATGCCGAAGAACTGGGCCACAAAGATCGCCGCGATCGCGGGGTAAATCGCCGCGCAGCCATCCATCTTCGTCGTCGAACCGAGCGGCACCGCAAACGACGCATACGCACGGGGCACGCCGAAGTAGCGCTCCGCGACCGCCTGCGTGATCGGCAGCGTGCCGAGCGACGAGCGGCTCACGAAACCGAACTGCGCCGCGGGCCACACGCCCGAGAAGTACTGCTTCGCCGAGAGGCCATTCGCCTTCGCGAGCAGCGGATACACAACAAAGAACACGATGAGCAGGCCCGCGTAGACCGCGCCGACGAACCACGCGAGCGACGTGAGGCGCTCCCAGCCGTACTGCACGACCGCGTTGCCGATGAGACCGAGCGTGCCGATCGGGGCGATGCGGATGATCCAGTAGACGACGTGCTGAATGACCGCGAGCAGCGACTCGGTGAACTTCAGGAACGGCTCGGCCTTCTTGCCGACCTTGAGCGCAGCCAGGCCGAGCACGACCGCCACGACAATGATCTGCAGGATGTTGAACTTCACGCCGCCGTCAATTTCGCCCGAGGCATCCACCTCGCCCGTGATGCCGAGGCCGAGGAAGTTCTCGGGCACGAGGCCCGTGAGGAACGCGATCCACGACCCGTGCGTGCCCGGCTCGCCCGCCTCGAGGCCCGTGCCCGCGCGGTTGCCCGGCTGCAGCACGAGACCGAGCGCGATGCCGATCATGACGGCGATGAACGCGGTAATCGCGAACCAGAGGATCGTCTGGCCCGCGAGGCGCGCGGCGTTCTGCACGCGGCGCAGGTTCGAGATCGACGCGATGATCGCGGTGATGACGAGCGGCACGACGGCCGCCTGCAGAATCGTGACGTACGCGCGGCCGATCGTCGCGAGCGTTCCCGATAGCGCGGTCGGCTCCTCGGTGGTCGCGCCAAGCTGGCGCGCAAGCAGGCCGAGGCCGATACCGAGAATCAGGGCGGCAATAATCTGGAAACCGAAGGAGCGGTAGAAGGGTTTCTTCTGCGCCGCCTTCGTCGATGCGTTACTCAATGGTGCTCCGAAGGTCAGGATGTGCGAGCGAGTCTCGCGTGCCCGCGCGGGTTCTGCGCGGGGCGGACGCGCGAGGCCAACGCACATCCAAGCACGCAGATTCCCGCCGCGATGGCCGGAGCGGCGAATGTTACGTCGAGGCGAAAATTGCGCGCACGGTCGCGGTGAGCACCCGCTCGGCGTCGACCCACGCGTATCCGCCGAGCTCGTGCAGAAAGAGTCCCTCGAAGGTCGTCGCGATGAGCTGAACCGCCAAGTCGACGTCGGGCGTCCCGAGGGCGACGAGCGGTGGGCGGATGCGCGCCTCGATTCGGCGCCGGCCTTCGGCGAGCTGGTCGCGAATCGCCTCGTCGTGAGCTGCTTCGACCATGAGCGCGAGGCGCGCCGCGGTGATCGCCCGACCGGACCCCGTGAGGTGGCGATAGATGCCCGCGAGCGCCGCCGCGAACTCGTCGGGAGTCGCGACGGCGAATCCGGCGTCGACCTCGGGTACCTCGTGCGCGAGCATGTGTTCGGTTACGCCGGCGAGGAGGGCCGCGCGGGTACGGAACGCGTTCGACGTCGAGCCGCGCGGCAGCCCCGCGCGCTCGTCGATTTGAAGATGGGTAAGGCGGCGGATGCCCCCATCGGCGAGCAGGTCGATTGCCGCGGTGAGGATGCGGTCGCGGTTGGTCGGCATGTGTCGAGGTTACTATGAACGTAGTGATTTTACACTACGTTCGTAGTATCGTGGGGTTATGTCGGGGCTCGACCTACTCGCGGCGACCGTACTGGTGCTGCTCTTCGTAACAGTGCTCCTGGGACTCAGCTCGCTGACCAGGTGGCTGCGGCACCGTACGGCCGAGTTTCCGCGGCGTCGCGTGACTGCGCACGTCGCGCTCCAGCTCGCGAGCATCGCGCTGTGGGTGCTGTTTCTCGTGAACGACTCGCTGCTCATCGCATGGCTCACCTTTGTGACGATCACGATCGGGCAGACGTTCGGCGACCGGCTCATGTTCGCGAGCTACCGCGCCCGGCGGCAGGTTTCCGGGCCGCTGAATTATGGCGCCGTTGCCCGCGACGTGCTCGGCTTCTCGCGCCCGGTCGCCGCCCTGCACGCGATTATCGGCGCTGCCGCCTACTTCACGATGCTCGTGACGTGCATCCTCGCGTCGGTGCAGTAGGGCAGAATCGCGGCATGACCTCGAGCCCGGATGCCGCGAAGGCGCTGCGCGACATCGTTGCGATCCGTCGTGTGCGCGACCGCATCGACCGCGAATTCGCGCGGCCGCTCGACGTCGAGGAGCTCGCCCGTGGCGCGCACATGTCGGCCGGGCATCTGAGCCGAGAGTTTCGCCGCGTGTTCGGCGAGCCGCCGTACTCGTACCTCATGACTCGCCGGGTCGAGCGGGCCATGACGCTCCTGCGCCGCGGCGACCTCACCGTCACCGAGGTCTGCTTCGAGGTCGGCTTCTCGTCGCTCGGTACCTTCAGCACTCGCTTCACCGAGCTCGTCGGCATGCCGCCGAGCAAATACCGTGAGCTGCTGCGCGAATCGATGGCGGGCATCCCGCCCTGCATCGTGAAGCAGGTGACGCGACCGGTCAGGAATCAAGAAGCGCGCACCCCGGGAAGCTCCCTAGCGTGAGTGCCATGAACGTCATCATTCATTACGCATTCCTGCCCCACACCGACCCCGAAGCCTCGCTCGCCTTCTACCGAGACACCCTCGGCTTCGAGGTGCGCCAAGACGTCGGCTACGAGAACATGCGCTGGATCACCGTCGGCCCCGCCTGCCAGCCCGACACCTCGATCGTGCTGCACCCGCCCGTCGTCGACCCGAGCGTCACCGACGAAGAGCGACAGACCGTGCTCGAGCTCATGGCGAAGGGCGTGCTCACGGCGGTCACCCTCGCGAGCGACGACCTCGACGGGCTCTTTGCAAAGCTCGAAGCGGCCGGCGCCGATGTCATTCAGGAACCCACCGACCAGGATTACGGCGTGCGCGACTGCGCGTTCCGCGACCCGTCGGGCAACCTCATCCGCGTGAACCAGCTCGGGTAGCGGGGCGGGCACCGGGTCACCGCTGCTGAGCAGCCTTTCGCGGCTTCCGCAGATTCACGTAGATCGACGAGCGGCGGCCCGGATGCGCGGGGTCGTACCGCACGTTGTATCGGTCGCCGACGTTGGGCTTCACGCCGTCTCGCGTGGGAATCGTCGCCGCCGACCCGTCCATCCAAGAGAACGACCTCGTTTCGCTCGAGGACACCAAGGGGCTCTTCCTCTCCTCGAACGTCGTCTCGCTCGCCAGCGACAAGATCGATGACAAGGCCGCCGAGATCATTAACGAGGTGAGCGCCGCGATGAGCCCTGAAGACCTCATCTCATTGAACGAGCGCAGCGTCACCGATCAGCTCCCCGCCGCTGAGATCGTCAAAGACTGGCTCAGCGACGAGGGTCTCCTCTAAATCACACTGAACGGACATCCCGTCGATGACTCAGCACACGCCTGCGGCGAACGCCTCAAAAGGCTGACTCGGCCTAGTCGTCGTGCTTGCGCTGTGGAACATGCATTCCGAGTCTTCAGATTGTGGAGCCTAGGAGATTCGAACTCCTGACATCCTGCTTGCAAAGCAGGCGCTCTACCAACTGAGCTAAGGCCCCGAGTGCACCGCAAGCGGCGACTTGGTGGGGCTACAAGGACTTGAACCTTGGACCTCTTCGTTATCAGCGAAGCGCTCTAACCGCCTGAGCTATAGCCCCATATGCCTCTCGGGGAACCTCCGAAAACGTTCCCGGCACGAAGAGACACATTACCACAAATGTTAGTTGTTGGTGAACCCCATCACGACGCCGCCGGTGAGCCGGCTGCCGAGGTTGAACAGCAGCGCGAACACGGCACCGAGCGCCGTCAACACGACCACCTGCAGCACCGCGATGATCACCGAGAAGCCGAGCACGCCACCGAAGTTGATGAACGTCTCGATCGTGACCGTCTCGCTGCCGGTGACGTCGTTGAGCAGGTTGTTAATCGACTCCATCACGCCCGTGTTCGCGAGCACCGTCCACAGCAGCACGGCCGCGACAATCGTGACGATTCCAAGGCACAGCGACAGCAGGAACGAGAGCTTCGCGACCGACCAAACGTCGACCTGCAGGAGGCGGAGGCGCACCTGCTTCTTCGAGGTCCGACGCTCGGACTTTTTTGCCAGCTTGTCTGCGACTGAGGTCATGATGTCCGATCCTACTGGTCGTCGGAATCGAGCGCCTCATCCGATTCGTCGACACTCGACGCCTCGGGCGACTCGGATGCGACACTCGGCTCGGGCGCGTCGGTCGGCTCCGACTCGGGCGCCGCCGACTCGTCGCCGGCCTCCGCATCCTCGTCCATGCCGAGGTCTCGCTCGGTGTTCCGCGCCATACCAATGATGTGGTCGTTCGCGCCGTGACGGGCAAACACAACGCCCATCGTGTCGCGGCCCTTCGCGGGCACCTCCGACACGTTCGAGCGCACAACCTTGCCCGAGTTGAGGATCACGAGCACCTCGTCGCCCTCACGCACGAGCATCGCGCCCGCGAGGTTGCCACGCTCATCCGACTGCTTCATCACCTTGATGCCGAGACCGCCGCGGCCCTGAATCCGGTAGTCACCGACGGCCGTGCGCTTCGCGTATCCACCCTCGGTGATCGTGAACACGTACAGGTCGTCGTCGGCCGCCACGGCCGCGTTGATGAGGTAGTCGCTCCCACGGAACGACATACCCTTCACGCCCGACGTGTCGCGGCCCATGGGCCGCAGCTGCTCGTCGTCGGCGATGAAGTGCAGCGACTGCCCCTCGTGCGAGAACAGGAAGATGTGGTCGCCGTGCTTGATCGTCATCGCCGAGACGAGCTCGTCGCCGTCGCGGAGCTTGATCGCAATGATGCCGGCCTGACGGTTCGTGTCGTAGAGCGAGAGGTCGCTCTTCTTCACGAGCCCGTTGCGGGTCGCGAGCACGAGGTAGTCGTCTTCCTCGTAGTTCTGCAGGTCAAGAATCTGGGCAACCTGCTCGTCGGGCTGCAGCGGCAGCAGGTTCGCGATGTGCTGCCCCTTCGAGTCGCGGCTCGCCTCCATCAGCTCGTAGCACTTCGTGCGGTACACGCGACCGAACGTCGTGAAGAACAGCAGCCAGTGGTGTGTTGTCGTCACGAAGAAGTGCTCGACAACGTCATCGGCCTTGAGCTGCGCCCCGCGCACGCCCTTGCCGCCACGGCGCTGCGAGCGGTAATTGTCACTGCGGGTGCGCTTGATGTAGCCATCGCGCGTCACCGTCACGACCATTTCTTCGACGGGGATGAGGTCTTCGTC
Source organism: [Zimmermannella] faecalis ATCC 13722 (assembly GCF_000381765.1). Taxonomy (GTDB): domain Bacteria; phylum Actinomycetota; class Actinomycetes; order Actinomycetales; family Microbacteriaceae; genus Gulosibacter; species Gulosibacter faecalis. The sequence continues at coordinate 287,113 of NZ_KB907075.1, forward strand.
AGCGACGTCGCCGTTGAACCCGCGAATGATCTCGGTGCGGCGGTCGTCGCCAAAGCGACGCACGATCTCGGTGAGCTCGTCAGAGATGATCTCGCGCTGCTGCTCGGGCGAGGCAAGAATGCCCTTGTACTCGAGAATCATCTTTTCGAGGCGGTCGGCCTCGTCGGTAATCTTCTGTCGTTCGAGCGCCGCGAGTCGACGCAGCTGGAGGTTGAGGATCGCCGACGCCTGAATCTCGTCGACGTCGAGCAGCTCCATGAGGCCCGTGCGCGCAACGTCGACCGTCGCCGACGCCCGGATGAGCGCGATGACCTCGTCGAGCGCGTCGAGCGCCTTGAGGTACCCGCGCAGCACGTGTACCTCTTCTTCGGCCTTGCGCAGCCGGTACTCGGTGCGGCGCACGATGACCTCGATCTGGTGCGCCACCCAGTGATGAATGAACCCGTCGAGCGAGAGCGTGCGAGGCGCGCCATCGACAATCGCGAGCATGTTTGCGCCGAACGTGTCCTGTAGCTGCGTGTGCTTGTAGAGGTTGTTCAGCACGACCTTCGCGACCGCGTCGCGCTTCAGCACGATCACGAGGCGCTGACCCGTGTGACCCGAGGTCTCGTCGCGAATGTCGGCGATGCCCTGCAGCTTGCCGTCACGCACCATCTCAGCAATGCGCGAGGCGAGGTTGTCGGGGTTCACCTGGTACGGCAGCTCGGTGACGACGAGGCAGGTGCGGTTACCGATCTCCTCGACGTTCACGACCGCCCGCATCGTGATCGAGCCGCGACCCGTGCGGTACGCCTCCTGAATGCCCTTCTGGCCAAGAATCTGCGCGCCGGTCGGGAAGTCGGGGCCCTGGATGCGCTCAATGAGCGCCTCGAGCAGCTCCTCGCGGGTCGCCTCGGGGTGCTGTAGCGCCCACAAGGCGCCGTCGGCCACCTCGCGGAGGTTGTGCGGCGGGATCTTCGTCGCCATACCGACGGCAATACCCTCCGACCCGTTCACGAGTAGGTTCGGGAACCGCGCCGGGAGCACGGTGGGCTCCTGCGTCTGGCCGTCGTAGTTGTCGGTGAAGTCGACGGTGTCTTCTTCAATGTCGCGCACCATCTCGAGGGCGAGGGGCGCCATCTTCGTCTCGGTGTACCGGGGCGCCGCGGCGCCGTCGTTCCCGGCCGAACCGAAGTTGCCCTGCCCGAGCGCGAGCGGGTAGCGCAGCGACCACGGCTGCACGAGACGCACGAGGGTGTCGTAGATCGCCGAGTCACCGTGCGGGTGGTACTGACCCATGACGTCGCCCACGACGCGGGCGCACTTCGAGAACGACTTGTCGGGGCGGTAGCCGCCGTCGTACATGCCGTAAATCACGCGCCGGTGCACGGGCTTCAAGCCGTCGCGCACCTCGGGCAGCGCGCGCCCCACGATCACGCTCATCGCGTAGTCGAGGTACGAGCGCTGCATCTCGAGCTGCAGGTCGACCCGCTCGATGCCGCCGCCGGCGATCGGCGTCTCGTTGGTGGTGTTGGTTTCGTCAGCCATACGTTTCTACTTCGCTGCCTCAGTCAAAAAGTCGGTGCGCCAGGCGCGGGAATGTGCGCGGTTGCGCCTAGATGTCGAGGAATCGCACGTCGTGTGCGTTGCGCTGAATGAACGCGCGACGCGACTCGACGTCTTCGCCCATGAGCGTCGAGAACACCTCGTCGGCCGCCTCGGCGTCGGCCATCGTGACCTGCCGCAGCGTGCGCGTCTCGGGGTTCATCGTCGTGTCCCAGAGCTCGTTGTAGTTCATCTCGCCAAGACCCTTGTAGCGCTGGATCGAGTTGTCCTTCGGCAGGCGACGACCGGCCGCGCGGCCCGCCGCGATGAGCGCATCCCGCTCTTCGTCGGAGTACGCGTACTCGTGCGCCGCGTTCGACCACTTGAGGCGGTAGAGCGGTGGGGACGCGAGGTAGACGTAGCCCGAGTCGATGAGCGGCTGCATGAACCGGAACAGCACCGTGAGCAGCAGCGTCGTGATGTGCTGGCCGTCGACGTCGGCGTCGGCCATGAGAATCACCTTGTGGTACCGGGCCTTCGCGACGTCGAAGTCGTCGCCGATGCCCGTACCGAAGGCGGTGATCATCGACTGAATCTCAGCGTTCTGCAGTGCGCGGTCGAGGCGCGCCTTTTCGACGTTGAGCACCTTGCCGCGCAGCGGCAGAATCGCCTGCGTGCGCGGGTTGCGGCCCTGCACCGCCGACCCACCGGCCGAGTCACCCTCGACCATGAAGATCTCCGACTCCGCGGGGTTCCGCGACATGCAGTCCTTGAGCTTGCCGGGCATCCCGCTCGACTCGAGCAGGCCCTTGCGGCGCGTCTGCTCGCGCGCCCGACGGGCGGCGAGGCGAGCGGCGGATGCCTGGGTCGCCTTACGAATAATGTCGCGAGCCTGCGTGGGGTTGCGGTCGAGCCACTCCGTGAGCGCCTGGCTCGTGACGCGCTGCACGTACGCCTTCGCCTCGGTGTTGCCGAGCTTCATCTTCGTCTGGCCCTCGAACTGCGGTTCGCCGAGCTTCACCGAAATGATCGCCGCGAGGCCCTCGCGAACATCCTCGCCCGAGAGGTTCTCGTCTTTCTCTTTGAGGAGGTTCTTGTCGCGCGCGTACCGGTTCATCGTGGTCGTGAGCGCCGTGCGGAAGCCCTCGAGGTGCGTGCCACCCTCGCGGGTGTTAATCGTGTTCGCGAACGAGTGCACCGACTCGCTGTACGCCTCGGTCCACTGCATCGCGATCTCGACCGAAATCGTCGCGTCGCTGTCTTCCTCGACCATGTCGATGACCTCGGGGTGCACGACATCGATCTTCTTGCGCTTCACGAGGTGCTCGACGTAGTCGACAAGGCCGCGGTCGTACTTGAAAACCTGCTTGCGCTGCGTGAACTCCGGCGTCACCGGGGTCGTCTCCGCCTCGGGCTCGCCAACCTGCTCATCGGGTGCCTGTACAACCGGCTCGCCTTCGCCCTCGATGGGCTCGAGCACCTCGTGCACCTGCGTGATGCCCTCGTTCAGCGTCGCGGGGTCACGCTCATCGACGAGCGTGATGCGCAGGCCGCGGTTGAGGAACGCCATCTGCTGGAACCGCGTGCGCAGCGTCTCCCAGTCGAACTCAACCGTCTCGAAGATGTCGCCGTTCGGGTAGAACGTGATGCGCGTGCCCGTGACGTCGGTCGCGTCACCCTGCTCGAGCGGGCCCTGCGGCACGCCATTCGCAAACTCCATGCGCCACTCGTAGCCGTCACGCGACACCTCGGCGATGAAGCGGGTCGACAGCGCGTTCACCACCGACGAGCCGACGCCGTGCAGACCGCCCGACACCGCGTATCCGCCGCCGCCGAACTTGCCGCCCGCGTGGAGCTTCGTGAGCACGACCTCGAGCGTCGAGATCTTCTCGATCGGGTGCTCGCTCACGGGAATACCGCGACCGTTGTCGACGACGGTCACGCCGCCGTCTTCGCGCAGGCGCACCTCAATGTCGTCGCAGTAGCCGGCGAGCGACTCGTCGACCGAGTTGTCAACGATCTCGTAGACCAGGTGGTGCAAACCGTCGGGGCCAGTGGAGCCGATGTACATACCGGGGCGCTTCCGCACCGCCTCGAGCCCTTCGAGCACCTGGATCTGGCCAGCGCCGTAGTCGTGCTCGACCCGGCCGGTGGTTGATCCGTTCTGGTTTGCCCCAGTGTCGGTCATACGGACTCCTCTAGTGTTCACTTCGCATGGCCCCGAGCGCGCAGCGAGGTTCTCGCCGGCGACACTCAGAGTCTCAGACGATCAATTCTACCAAGAAGTTCACGGAAAGGCCGTTATTTGCCGTTCTCGCGGCTTTTCCCCCCAGCCCCGTGGTTCCCTACCCATAGGTGTCCCGAGGCCCGCGGCCCGGCACAGAACGATTTCCGTGTCGCCACGACGGCGCCCCGGGGTTAAGGAACTTGATGTCGTCGAGCTCGACCTCGGGAACGGCGGCACGGATGCGCCCAAGCAGCTCCCCACGAATCGATCGCAGCTGCGTGGCCCAGGCCGTCGAGTCGCACTGCACGAGCAGCACGCCCTCCTCGACATAGAGCGGTTTCGTGTGCGCCGCCGTGCGGGCGCCCGCGAACTCCTCCCAGCCGTCTATCACCCGCGCCTGGGCGAGCGGGGTCTGCCAATCGAACTGCGCGAACAGCTGACCAAGCACGGCGCCCGACGACTGCGGGTCGCGCTTCGGACCGAACGGCAGGTGCTCCTCGCTGTCGGGCTCTTCGGGGGTGGATGCGCCCCGCCGGCCCAGCAGCCGTCGCGAAATCTTCTGCCCGCCGAACACCTCTTTGCAGCGCATCCACACCAGCGACGACTCGCTGAAGTCAGCCATCGCGCGCCTCGATCTCACCCGCGCGGATGCGAATCGTGTCGGTTCGCAGGTCTTCGGGCAGGTCGGTCACCACGGCGCACGTCACGAGAACCTGCTCGAAATCGCGCACCGAATCGGCGAGCCGCGCCCTGCGCGACCCGTCGAGTTCGGCGAAGACGTCGTCGAGGATCAGCACGGGGTCGCCGGTGCGCGACTCATCCCGAATGAGCTCCGCCGCCGCGAGCTTGAGCGCGAGCGCGAACGACCACGATTCCCCGTGGCTCGCGGTGATGCGGGCCGGCAGGCCGTTCAGCCAGAACGTCGCGTCGTCGCGGTGCGGGCCGACGAGCGTCACCCCGCGCTCGAGCTCGCGCGGGCGCGCATCCGTGAGCCGCTCGCGGAACCGCTCGGCGATCTCGTCGACCGTCACGACGCCACCGATCTCCTCGCCCTCGCCGTCGCCATCCATGTGTTTCCCCGCATCGGCGAGCGAGCTCACCCGCATGCTGATGCTCGCACCGTGGTCGGCATCGACGAGCGCCGTGTAGGCCTTCGCGAGGTGCGGCCGCAGCCGTTCGACGAGCGCGAGGCGCTGCGCGACGACCCGGGTGCCGAGCTCGATCAGCTGATCGTCCCAAATCTCAAGCGTCGTGAGCTGCTCGACCGCGAGCCGCTGCTGCCGTGCCGACTTCAGCAGCGAGTTGCGTTGCCGCAGCACGCGCTCGTACTTCGAAATTGTGTCGCCAAACCGGGGCGAGTGGGTGACGAGCAGCTGATCGAGAAACTCGCGGCGCTGGCCCGGGTCGCCCCGCACAAGCGAGAGATCCTCGGGGGCGAACACGACGGTTGTGAAGAACCGCGGCAACTCGCGCGCCTTCACTGCGTGGCCCCGCACCCGCGGCTTGTTGCTGCCCGATTTCGCGATCTCGACGTCGATTGAGAGCGTGCGCTCGCCGTGCGCGAGCTCCGCCCGCACAATCGCGCCCTCCTCGCCAAACCTCACGAGTGCGGTGTCTGACGACACCCGGTGCGACTTCAGCGTGCCGAGGTACGCGATCGCCTCGACCAGATTCGTCTTCCCCTGGCCGTTCGCGCCCTCGAACACCTGGATGCCCGGGTGCAGCTCGAGTTCGGCCGTGCGGTAATTGCGAAAATTCCGCAGGCTCAGGTGGGTGACGTGCACTGTCGCGCTAGCGCATGAGCAGGTTCGGCTGCAGCAGGTAGCGGAAGGTGTCGGTCGCGGCCGACTCGTCGAGCGACGTCTGGCCGGTGAGCAGCACGGGGCCGGGCTTGTTCGGGTTGTCGGTCGCGGTGAACGCGATCTTCACGAACGCCGAGTGCACCGAACCGACGCCCTCAAGCAGGAACTGCGGCTTGAGCGATACGACAATGTCGTCGCCCTGCAGGTTGATGCTCAGTTCCTCGGCGCCGGCGGCCTGCTCGGCGCCCATCGCGTCGAGTTTGAGGCCCTCCTCGGTGAAGCTGAAGCGCAGCGCCTGCTCGCGCTCGAGCACGAGCTGCATGCGGCGCACGGCGTCGACAACATCGCTGCCCTGCAGTACCGCGAAGTGCGGAGTCTCGGCCGGGAACAGCCGCGAAACCGCGGGGAAGTTGCCCTTGATCAGCAGCGACGTCACCGTGCGGCCATCCGCCGTGAACGCAATGAGCTGGCGGTCGCCCTCGCTCACGAGCGTGATGACAACCTCGTCGGCGTGGGAGAACGACTTACCGACCTCGCCGAGCGTGCGCGACGGCACGAGCGCCTGGTCGCCCTCGGCGAAATTGCTCTGCCACTCGATCTCGCGCACGGCGACCCGGTAGCGGTCGGTCGCGACGAGCTGCAGCTGCGTCGGCGAGAACGTGAGGTGCACACCCGTGATGACCGGAGCGACATCTTCGCGCGAGGCCGCGACGACGACCTGGCTGATCGCCTCCGAGAAGTCGGCGCCCGAGACGACACCAGAGGTGCCCTCGATCGTGGGGAGTGCCGGGAACTCTTCGAGCGGCATCGTCGGCAGCGTGAAGTTTGTGCGACCACAGGTGATCGTGATGCCGCGATCGTCGCGCTCGACCTGCACCGGTGCATCCGGCAGTCGGCTCGCGATGTCGGCGAGAAGTCGACCCTGCACGAGCACCGCACCCGAGTCTTCGACGTTCGCGTCAACCGACGTGCGGCTCGAAACCTCGTAGTCGAAGGTCGAGAGTTGCAACTTGTCACCCGTGGCTTCGAGCACAACACCGCTGAGGATGGGGAGGGTCGGCCGCTGCGGGAGGAGCTTGACGACAAACGACACGGCGTCGCTGAACATGTCGCGGTTGACTTCAAACTTCATGGGCGATTCCTCCATGGCTCGGTGGGGAATCAATGCTAGCGGGTTGGTGTTGCCAGTGTCTCATCGCGCCATTTGTCGTGGCTGCGCTCGGCCGTCTCTTCGACGTCAACGGCCGGCAACCTCAATGTCACCGGCGGGCTTCTTTGGGGTAGGAAATCTGTAACCTCACTCTTAACACCTGTGGATGGTGTGGATAACTCTGTGGTGAACAGTGTTTCCCAGGGAACTACATCGGTGAAAGATGTGATTTTCACGTGGATGGAAAGTGAGCATCGTCCCCAGTTTTCGAGCAATTTGCTGGGGACTGCACAGGGTGAGTGAGATTCGGCACAGGTTGTCCACGTCGCGGCCGTCGCTTTCCACAAGTTATCCACAACTTGATGATTTTCCAGATTCCACGGGTTGTCCACGCGGTTGTCCACAGAGTTATCCACAGGCAGTGCAGACAACTACGCGCCCGAGGGCGATTTTGCCGTCGAGCGCGTGCGGTGTGTGGTTTTGTCGGTGGTGCCTTGTGGTGTGTGGCGTCGGGCGGTCAGCGTCCTGCCGGTTGGCGGATGCGCGCCGTGAGCTCGGTGACCTGGTTGAAGACCGAGCGGTCTTCGGTCATCAGCTTCGTGATCTTTCGGTGGGCGTACATGACCGTCGTGTGGTCGCGTCCGCCGAACAGCTGGCCGATCTTCGGCAGCGAGAGGTTCGTCATCTCGCGGCAGAGGTACATCGCAATCTGACGGCTCGTCGCGATCGCCTGTGAGCGGCTCGACCCGTAGAGGTCGTCGTTCGTCAGGTGAAAGTACTCGGCGGTCTCGCGAATGATGTCCTGCGGCGCGATGACGTTCGGCTCGTCGTTCGTGATGAGGTCTTTTAGCACCGTCGTCACGAGACTGAGGTCGATCGCCTGCTGATTCAGGTTCGCGAACGCCGTCACGCGAATGAGCGTGCCCTCGAGCTCACGAATCGAGCTCGTGACGTGCACGGCAATGAACTCGAGCACATCGTTCGACAGCTCGAGGCGGTCGGCCTCGGCCTTCTTCCGCAGAATCGCGATGCGCGTTTCGAGGTCGGGCGACTGCACGTCGGTGATCAGGCCCCACTCGAACCGCGACCGCATGCGATCCTCAAACCCGGTGAGCTGCTTCGGGGGCACATCTGAGGTGATGACCACCTGCTTGTTGTGCTCGTGCAGCGTGTTGAAGGTGTGGAAGAAGGTCTCCATCGTCGAGTCCTTGCCCTGCAAGAACTGAATGTCATCGATGAGAAGGATGTCGTTGTTGCGGTAGCGCTGGTGGAACTCCGCCGAGCGGTTCTGCGAGATCGAGTTGATGAAGTCGTTCGTGAACTCTTCGCTCGAGACGTACCGAACCTTGATGCCCGGGTACATGTCCTGCGCGTAGTGGCCGATCGCGTGGAGCAGGTGCGTTTTGCCGAGCCCCGAGTCGCCATAAATAAAGAGGGGGTTGTAGGCGCGCGCCGGCGTCTCGGCCACCGCGACCGCGGCGGCGTGCGCGAAGCGGTTCGAGCCACCGATGATGAAGTTCTCGAAGATGTACTTCGGGTTGAGCCGCGAGTCACCGTTCGGGGGTGTCGCGACCGGGTCGTGATACGGCGCAACGTCGAGGCCCTGGGCCGGCTGCTGGACTGCCTGCGGGGGCGCCGCGAGCGGGTGCTCCGCAGCTGGCCGCGGCGGCGCATCCACCTGTGGATAACTGGTGGATAAGTCGGCAAATTGGTCGTCGTAGGTCGCGCCACGGTGCGCCTGCGCGACCTGATCGAGGGCGCTTTCCGGTGCGACGGCGTCGTCGTAGACGCGAACATCCGGCTCCGGGGTCGGCTCGGCATTCGGATTCACGACGATCGCGAAGTTCTTCACCTCGCCGGCAGCGGGCGTCGTCGCGATTGCGTCGAGCAGGTGCACGCGGCCGCGCTGCTCGATCTGCGAGCGGGTGAGATCGTTCGGCACCTCAAGGTAAATAGTGCCGTCCATCACGCCTTTTGCCTGCACCAGCGCGAAATATCCCCGCATCGAACCGGGCACATCGCGGTTGTTGCGGATCGCCTCAAACAGTTCTAACCAGACCGCTGACACGGCTTGCGTCACGTGTGGCTTCCTCTCGGTGGTCTGGCTGGGTGGTTTTTGGGCGCTCGGCACCGCGGTCGTGTGAAGACCCGACCGCGTAATCTGCTCGTACCGTGCGGCTCTGCACGTCGATCGTCTCTCAAGCTATCCACAATTGCAAAGTTATCCACAGGACCTGTGGAAAAGGTTGCCCATTGTGGCCGCAAGTGACGCCGTGCGGGGCAGATACGCAACTGTAAACCACATCACGGGCACGGCGCGAACCGAGGCGCTCAGCGTTTGATCATCTCCGGCGAGTCGGGCCAGGTGAGAGCGAGAATCGTGGTAGCCCGCCAACATTCGAGCTCGCATCAACCTTGACCTGACCCTTGAATGTGGCGTACCCTGATGCAGTTATGCCCGCATCCGGGCCTTGTTTCGCTGCCCCACAGCCTCGGGCCCCGATCAGGAGATTTTCTTATGTCGAAGCGTACTTTCCAGCCGAACAACCGCCGCCGCGCCAAGAAGCACGGCTTCCGCGCCCGCATGCGCACCCGCGCCGGCCGCGCCGTCATCGCCGCGCGCCGCTCGAAGGGCCGCAAGGTCCTCTCGGCGTAGTTCCCGTGCTCGCTCGCGCGAACCGAGTTACGAGCGGGGCCGACTACCGTCGCATCTCCCGTCGTGGCCGTCGCGCGAACGCCGCCGGTCTCGTCGCGATCGGCGAGGCGAACCGCGACTCCGCAACACCCACCCGCTTTGGTTTCATCATCACCAAGCGGGTGGGTGTTGCCGTTGTGCGGAATCGCACGAGGCGCCGGCTCAAGGCCATCACGCACGAGCTGCTGCTCCTGCTGCCGACGGGCGCGTCATTCGTGATCCGCGTTTTCCCCGAGGCTGCGTCGTTCTCCTACGAGCAACTGCGGCGCGAGACACGTCGCGCAGTGCTCGACAGCGCCGGTCGGCTCGGGATGCACACCTCGGGCGTCGAAGCCGACGACGAGTTCTGCTCGTGCTCCGACGCGACCGGCTGATCGACGACGACCGATGCTGCGTATCCTGCACACCATCACGCTCGTGCCCCGAAACCTCGGCATCGTGCTCCTCCTGCTGTACCGGCGCATCATCTCGCCCATCTACGGCGATGTGTGTCGGTATTACCCCACCTGTTCCGCGTATGGTTTAGAAGCAGTGCAGGTGTATGGCCTGGTGCGCGGGAGCTACCTGGCGGCTCGACGGATCATGCGATGCCATCCCTGGGCGAAGCCGGACTTTGACTACGTCCCGGAGCCCAAACGTCCCTTCCCGATTCGACGGACCAAGTTGGGGTTCGTCGTGTCTGACATGCAAATGAAAGGCGAAGACGCTCGATGAACTTCTTCGACATAATTCTCTGGCCCCTGCGGTGGGTGATCGAGCTCATCCTCGTCGGCGCCCACTCGTTCTGGAGCTTCCTCGGGCTTCCCGCCGACAGCGGCTGGACCTGGGTGCTGTCGGTGCTCGTCATCGTGCTCGTCGTGCGCTCGGCGATGATTCCGCTCATGGTGCGCCAGATCAAGTCGATGCGCGGCATGATGGAGCTCCAGCCCGAACTGAAGAAGATTCAGGACAAGTACAAGGGCAAGCGCGACCAGTTCTCGCAGCAGGCGATGCAGCAAGAGACGATGGCGCTCTACAAGCGCCACGGCTCGAGCCCGCTGTCGAGCTGCTGGCCGATGCTCATCCAGATGCCGATCTTCTTCTCGCTCTACCGAGTGCTGAACGCGGCGAACCACCAGGAGGCCGGCGTCGGCCTCATGAGCCAAGACCACGCTGTGCTGCTCGCGAACTCCGAGATCTTCGGAGCCCCGCTGAGCTCGATCCTCTCGCAGGCCAACGGCAACACCAACGTCATCATCGTCGCGATCGTGCTGATCGTGCTCATGGTTGCAACGCAGTTCTTCACGCAGCGCCAGATCACCTCGCAGAACATCTCGGAGGCCGCGAAGGCGTCGCCGATGTTCCGTCAGCAGCAGATGCTCATGTACCTGCTCCCGCTCGTCATGGCGGTCTCGGGCATCATGTTCCCGATCGGCGTGATGATCTACTGGTTCCTCACGAACGTGTGGACGACCGGTCAGCAGTGGTGGACCATCCGCAACATGCCGACCCCCGGTTCCGACGCCTACAAGAAGCGCGTTGAGCGGCTCAAGGAGCGCGGCAAGTGGGAGAACCACCCCGACAACCCGGCGAACCGCATCGTGCGTGACGGCAAGACCGCGCGCGAGCTCGAGCTCGAGGCACAGGAGAAGAAGTCGCAGCAACGTCAGCAGCCGGTGTCGAAGCAGCGACAGAAGAAGAAAAAGAAGAAGTAGCTGCGGGATGCGGGTGTCGGGTCGGATGACTCGGCACCCGCTTTTCGGTCGGGGCGAGGATGACCCGGCGCCCGGTTACCCACTAATCTGGGATGTTGAGAGAAGGAATGCAATGAGCGCCAACGAGACCACTGAGCACGACCTCGTCGACGACGAGCGTGTGGAGACCGACGCCGCCGCGACGCTGGCGACCGAGACCGAGCTTGTCGATGAGACCGACCTTGCCGACGAGTCCGACGACGATGCTGCCGACGACGGCGATCGTGACGAGGGTGACATCGCGGCCGACTACATCGAAGAGCTGCTCGATATCGCCGACATTGATGGCGACCTCGAGATCGACGTGACTGGTGGGCGCACCTACATTTCGGTGACGGCCGATGGCGAGAGCAACCTCGAGCGCATTTCGTCGCCCGAGGTGGTCGACGCACTCCAGCAGGTGACCCGTCTCGCCGTGCAGGCCGAGACCGGCGAGTTCTCACGACTCATCCTCGACATCGGTGGATCGCGGGACGCGCGCCAGCGCGAACTCGAGCAGCTCGTGGATCGGGCCGTCACTCGCATCGAAGAGGGCGCGGCCACGGCGGCGCTCCCGCCGATGTCGTCGTACGAGCGCAAGCTCGTGCACGACATTGCTGCGGCGCGTGGATACGACTCCGAGAGTGAAGGCGAGGGTCGCAAGCGCCACACGGTGCTGCGGGCGAAGTAGTCGTCGAAGTTTTTCGGTTCGGGCCGGACACCTTGTGGGTGTTCGGTCCGAATTTGTTCCCGTTGGTCGCGAGATCGATTAATGTCGATGTAGGTTGCTAGCGTCGCTGATCTGGATTGTGACGATGCGATCAATGTGGTTGGTGTCGTAATGGTGAGCCCGACTTCGGCTTGCTGATGCGGATCTCAGCCGGTTGGGTGCGACGTGCAGCGAGTTGACGTATACCGACACTCATGTAATTACGTTGGTGGAGTTTCAGCCAACTCGGTTTTATGCGTCAAATTGGCCAATATGTCGCCACGTGGTCGTTGGCGAGGTCACGGTGATGTGTCACGTGGATCTGAGGCGTTGCCACGGAAGTGTGCGCGCGTTTCACGTGAAACGAAGGCTACGGAAGTAGGTGGATGGGCGGTCGACTTGCTCCACTCATTGCTGCTTTGCCACGTATTCAACAATGTGAACCGACGGAGAGTTCGACGTTGGTTGTCGAGCTTGATGCCGTTGTCAATGCAGCTGAACCCGTTCCACGTGAAACATTGGGTGCTGAGTTTGGCCGGGTTGCTGTTGCTACGACTCACTCGCTATGAATGAAGGTCGAGACTCTTGCTTCGTGCATGGCGAGAATGGTGCGTTTCTCGGCTGCATCGGGGACTGTTTCACGTGGAACGACTCGAGGAACGCCAGTGGCGACGCGTCGTTCTCACCAACCATTCGCCGTGATTGTGAGTCGCGGAGTCGACTTTGTGGAATGCGCTAGTGGAGGGTTCTCCACGCTTCATTGGGCCGGTTTCGCGTGAAACGAGTCGAGAGGAGCTTTGCAGAGACGTGTCGCTGTCATTAATCGGTTCGCACGAACTGGTGAGCTCCACTGCTATCGGGAACCGCTGTTCGTGTGTTTAGGACGGTAGCTCCGTGGAGAGGGTTTTGCGTACACCGGGTTTCACGTGAAACGCGGCACACGGAATTCGGCAGAGATGGTGTTCTCTCCATCTACTCGTAATGGATGTCAGTCACGGGGCGAGCATCGTCGGAGTGGTGCGTTCTTCTCTTTGATCCGGATTGGTTTCACGTGGAACGAGACGAGCGGTGGCCAGTAGAGACGTCTCCTCCTCACCGACTCATCGCAATGATCGTGTGAGTCTCTTTGATGTTGGGTATTGCTGTTCGGCGGTGTGCCGGCAACTCCATGGCGGACTTGTTGCGTGCTTTTCGTTTCACGTGAAACGCGGCCAACGGGATTCCGTAGGAGCGTAGTGCTCGACTTCTAGTCGCGATGGTTGTGAGTCGCGGAGTCTGCTGCCTGGATTGTGAGAGCCGGGTGTTCTCCAGCCTCAAGCGGGTTGGTTACACGTGGAACGAGTCGAGACGAGGTCTGCAGAGACTTCTCGCTCTCACCAGCCTGTGATTATGAACGTCCTGGCGTGATTGCGGCAGGGAATTACTCTCATAGGCAGGATGCCTCCAGGTCCCTGCGAAACACGGTTGGGGATCTCGTGTTTCACGTGAAACGCAGCCGCCGGCGACCGGTAGAAGTGTCGTTCTCGTCACCTAGACGCAATTTGACTGTGGGCCCCACTGCTGCCGGCCATTGAGCTTCAGGAGATGCCTTTATACAAGCTCGTGAGGCACTCGTTGTGGCCGTCCCGTTTCACGTGAAACGAAGCCACTGAAGCTACGCAAACGCATGGTTCTTGGCTCATTGGCTCCAGTCGGATGAGCCCCTCACCCTTGGGAGGTGGGTCGGGTGGGTCGGTGCGCGAACCTGATTCCGAGAGTCTCGACCTCGCTCGCGATCCGCGGCGGTGTTTCACGTGGAACCGGGCCACAAGTAGTTCACCTACCGTCAGACATGCTCTACGTCAGTGAGCAGCCTTCCGTTGTCCCCACGATCGTTCGCTGCTCGTGTGAGGAGAATGCCCTTCACAGCCACATCCTCAAGTTTGGCGAGATGGATGTGTTCCACGTGAAACCGAGCGAATCACGTTCGGCCGACTATCTATTGCGCGGTGCCCCATCGAGAGGTGCGCGAGGGTCAGGTGAGCGTGGGCAGCTTGTCTGCGCATGCCGGGACCTACGTGCGTCTGGTTCAGTTGGGTGACTTGGATGTGTTTCACGTGAAACTGAGGCAAGCAGTGGCGACAGACATCTTGCGGCACTGTGTCCACACGAGAGCAGGGAGAGGAGCACGCCAGCGTGACGTGACGGTCTGTGTACGCTGCACCTCCGTGCGCCCCTGGTTCGGTTGAACGTGGTGGATGTGTTTCACGTGAAATCGAGTCAACCAGGGATGTCGGACAACTTGCGGCACTGCGCCCAAGCGAGAGTTGGGCGAGGAGCACACCAGTGTGACGTGACGGCTTCCGTTCGATGGCATCCGTGCGCCCCTGGTTCGGTTGGGCGAGGTGGATGTGTTTCACGTGAAACCGAGGCAAGCAGTGGCCATAGAGATTCTGCGGCACTGCGTCCAAGCGAGAGTTGGGCGCGTACCACGTCAACGTGACCTGACGGTTTGCGGTGGTTGACATCCGCGCGCCCCTGGTTCGGTTCGGCGAGGTGGTCACGTTTCACGTGAAACAGGGGCAAGCAGTGGCGCTAGACAACTTGCGGCACTCTCCCAAGCGAGAGTTGAGCGAGTGGCGCGTCGGCGTGACGCGACGGCTTGCGTTCGTTGGCGTCCGTGCGCCCCTGGTTCAGTTGAGCGAGGCGGTCACGATTCACGTGAAACCGAGGCAACCAGGATCTGCAGACATCTCGCAGCTGTGCGATCCAGGGGCGGTTCAATGAGTGCCAGGTCAGAGTGAGGCGGGGCTGCGCGTGTCGGGAGTCGCCCTCCCCGGGCAATCTGATTGACACGGTGGCGTTTCACGTGAAACGGGCCTTTGTCATCTGCGGGCGTGACGTCTTGCCACGTGAGTCGGTCACGCTTTCTGAGTCCCTCATGAGCGAGAGAGGTGACCGTCCTCGTCAGCCCGGCGCCGCGAGTACCGTGCAGTGGGGAATGACGCTGCACGTGTTTCATGTGAAACGCGGCTTAACGGGTAGGGAGGCGCAGTACGTCACTGCGTCAGCTACTGCGGTGGCCATGACCTTCACTGTTGGCAAGTGATGTTGTTTCTCGGGATGGCATTTCGGGCTCCCCGCTCTCTGGTTGGCAGTCACAGCGTTTCACGTGAAACGCTGCCTGGTTAGGAGTCATGCAAGCGCCGCAGGTAGGCACTGCAAGCATGTGCACGCGCGGTGGAGTACGCGAGTGCTTATCCGTATGCAATGACCGGCATTGCATTGGTCGTTGATTTCGCGCCGCACTCCGATCCGTCCGGACTGGCGAACCCCACTTCCCACGTTCCCCACGGAAGTTCGACGGGGCGCCAAGTACTGGTCTCCGAGCGCCGGGGCCGTTTCAGGTGAAACGACGTCAGATGCCGCTATGCGCGGCCGACCGGAACCGACTACTTCGACGGTGGCTCCTCCCTGCTCAGCTCCATGGAGCGTGAAGTCGACGGCAGCGATCCACCTGCGGGCAGATTGATCGTTGGCGATGGGGCGGGTCGAGCAAGCGGTCATCCTCCGGAGCGCAATGGCGACGCGGAGGCGAGATTGTGGCATCCCATACGAGCACCGTTTCACGTGAAACGGCGTGAATGTGCCGATCGGCGACGGCAACCAACCCTGGTTAGTGCATCAGATGAATTGACGAGCGCACGCACTCGCGACGCTAGCTTGAGTGAACGCAACCGCGTACGAAAAACGATGTTGACCAGGACTTTAATCATATGAAAGCCGAAAGCAGCGGTCCGCAGCTCCCTCCGCTCCTCGACACGACCTCACCGCGCTCTCAACGGCACCCCGACCCCACGTTTCACGTGAAACAATTGCAAAGAAGGAAAGGACTTCGAGGATGAGTGGACCCACGGCAATGCCGGATCCAGTGACGAGCGTCGATCTTGGCGAGGAAACCGTCGAGGTGGAACCGCGCCCAGCGGTCGCCGAACAGATCTTTGGTGACCGGCTACCGCTCGCGCAGGCGTACGCAAACGCCCTCGCGACCGACGGCGAGACCCTCGGCCTGCTCGGCCCCCTCGAGTATCCCCGCCTCTGGACGCGCCATGTCGTGAACTCGGCGCTCATCGCCCCGCTGCTGAACGGCAACGTAGGCGACGTCGGCTCTGGTGCCGGCCTTCCGGGCATCCCGCTCGCAATCGCCCGCCCCGACGTGCAGTTCACACTCATCGAGCCGATGGAGCGACGACACACCTGGCTCACCGAACAGGTCGCCGCCCTCGGGCTCGAGAACGTCACGCCTCTGCGCGCCCGCGCCGAAGACCTCGCCGATACGCACACGTTCGACCAGGTCACCGCTCGCGCCGTCGCCGCGCTGAGCAAGCTCATCCCGATCACTGCCCCCCTCGTTCGCTACGAGGGCGAGCTCGTGCTGCTCAAGGGACGCTCGGCTGAGGCGGAGATCCAGAAGGCGGCAAAGGTGATCCGCAAGTTCCAACTCACCGACATCCGCGTCGAAGAGGTCGGCCTCGACCTCGACACCGAATCGACCCGCGTCGTGCGGGCAACCGTCGCGTAGGCGAGTTATCCACAACTCCGACGGGCCTCCCTGCTCATGTCGGGACCGTGGGCGACAATAGATCGTCCGAGACCGCTCCGTTCGGTTGAAGCAATGGCGAAGGGACCACACCTCTATGAGCGATGCGTTCGACTCACCGATCGCGCGGCAGATTGCCGCACTGAACGCGAAGAAGCGCGCACTCAAGACGGTCTCCACGCCAAAGCCCGAATCGACCCGAGTCTTCACGGTCTCGAACCAGAAGGGTGGCGTTGGGAAGACGACGACTACGGTGAACATCGCGGCGGCCCTCGCGCAGGCCGGCCTGCGCGTGCTCGTGATCGACATCGATCCGCAGGGCAACGCATCGACAGCGCTAAATATTGATCGATATGGTGACGCAACGGGCACGTACGAGGTGCTCATCGACGGCGTCCCCCTCGCCGACGTCGTGCAGGACTCGCCCGACATTAAGGGCCTGTCATGCTGCCCCGCGACGCTCAACCTCGCCGGCGCTGAGATCGAGCTCGTCGACGTACCGAACCGCGAGACGCGACTGCGCGCATCCCTCACCGAATACCTCGAGGAGCGCGAACGAGCCGGCGACCGCTACGACTACGTCTTCATCGACTGCCCACCCTCGCTCGGCCTGCTCACCATGAACGCCTTCGCTGCGGCGAAAGAGGTGCTCATCCCGATTCAGGGTGAGTATTACGCCCTCGAGGGCCTCAGCCAGCTGCTTAACTCGATTAACCGCCTGCGCGAGTACCTCAACCCGCACCTCACGGTCAGCGCGATCCTCATGACGATGTTCGACCGTCGCACCAACCTCTCGCGCGAGGTCGCCGACGAGGTTCGCGAGCACTTCCCACAGCAGACCCTCACGACCGTCATCCCACGGTCGGTGCGCATCTCTGAGGCCCCGAGCTACAGCCAAACCATCATCACCTACGACCCCGAGGGCAGCGGCGCGGTGGCCTACCGCGAGGCGGCCAACGAGCTCGCAAATCAAGGAGCGAAACGCTAATGGCACAGAAGAAGCGCAGTGGCCTGGGCCGCGGCCTCAGCGCACTGATCCCCTCGGGCACGACCACCGAAGATCGAGACATCGACGTCTTCTTCAACGGCTCGGCGCCCTCCGGTCGGCAGGCAGCCGGCGTCGCGACTGCAGAGGCACCGGCTGAAGTCGAGGCAGTCGAGGTTGAGACTATCGAAACCCAGACTCCCGAGACCCAAGCCGACGAGCCCGCAGCCCCCGCAAAGAAGCAGACGAAGCCAACTGCGGCGAAGAGCACTCGCACGACCTCGAAGTCGCGCAGCACATCGAAGTCGAACGATGTGGAACCTGCTGCATCGACTGCGGACGATGCAGTGAGCGATGCATCGACCAACATCGATGTGGCGACCGAGGAAGCCACCGAGGACACCGCCGAACCCGAGCTGCTGCCCGTGCCGGGCGCGACGCTCCGCACGCTCGACCCCTCGCGTATCGTGCCGAACGCTCGGCAGCCGCGGCACGAATTCGACCAGGACGCGCTCGACGAGCTCATCATCTCGGTGCGCGAATTCGGCGTGCTCCAGCCGATCGTGGTGCGTCCGCTGCCCGCCGGCGACCCGCGCGCGGTGGACGGCGACTTCGAGCTCATCATGGGCGAGCGCCGCCTGCGCGCGACGAAGGCGGCCCGGCGCGACGAGATCCCCGCGATCGTGCGCGAGACCGAAGACGAAGACATGCTGCGCGACGCGCTGCTCGAGAACCTTCACCGCGCCGAGCTCAACCCGCTCGAGGAGGCCTCGGCCTACCGCCAGCTGCTCGACGACTTCGGCTGCACGCAAGACGAGCTCGCCGAGCGCATCGGCCGCTCGCGCCCGCGCATCTCAAACACGCTGCGCCTGCTCAACCTGCCGGTCGACGTGCAGCGCCGCGTCGCGGCAGGAGTGCTGAGCGCCGGCCACGCCCGCGCGGTGCTCTCGGTGGGGGAGCCCGCCGCCATGACGCAGCTCGCCGACAAGATCGTGAACGAGGGCCTCTCGGTGCGCGAGTCGGAGACCGCGGCCGCGACCCTCGCGACCCGTGCCGGCCGCGCCGAGCGCCCGACCCGCAAGGATGCGCCGGCCGGCTCCGACTCGCTCGCGGCGCACCTCGAAGAGGTCGGGGAACGCCTCGGCGACCGCCTCAACACGCGCGTCAAGGTGGTGCTGCGCAAGACGAAGGGCACGATCACAATCGACTTCGCGTCGATGGCCGACCTGACGCGCATCCTCGAGGACCTCGGCGAGGACGAGGCCGAGTAGCGCCGGCGGAGTAAAAGCGCGAGTAGGCCTACGCCTCGGCGACCGTCTCGACGCTCGTGCGCGCCCCGCGGTTCGCGGCGTGCGTCGCGAGCTTCGCGTATACCTCGGGCACCTCGAGCCCGGCGGCCTCGAGCGCCAACGGCACGAGCGAGGTCTCGGTCATGCCGGGAATCGGGTCGGCCTCGAGGAACCAGGGCGTGCCGTCCTCGTCAACGATGAAGTCGATGCGCGCGAGGTCGGCGAGGCCGATCGCCTCGTACGCGAGCAGCGCCTGCTCGGCGACCCGCTCGGCGACGTCTTCGGCGAGGCGGGCGGGCGCGTAGAACGTCGTCTCGCCCGCGTTGTAGCGCGCCGCGTAGTCATAGACGCCACCGCGAGGCTCCACCTCGACGGCGGGCACCGTGAAGGGGCCGTCGCCGTGGTCGAGCACGCCGACGGTCACCTCGGTGCCGATGACGCGCTTCTCGATGAGCACCGAGTCGCCGTAGGTGAATGCGGTGACGAGCGCGCGCCCGAACTCCGAGATGTCGTTCACGAACGACACGCCCTGGGCCGAGCCGCCCTCGGTGGGCTTCACGACGGCCGGGAAGTCCACCCCAAGCGCGATCGCCTGAATGACGCTCGTCGCCCCGAGCTCACGGAACGTCTCGTTCGGCAGCACGATCGACTGCGGCGTCGTGAGCCCGGCGCGCTTCGCGATAGCCTTCGCGGTCGCCTTGTTCCAGGCGAGCTTCGCGGCGGTCGGGCGGGCGCCGACGTAGGGCAGCCCCACGGCGCGCAGCAGCGAGTAGAGCGCGCCGTTCTCACCCGAGGCGCCGTGCAGCAGGGGCCAGACGACGTCTATGTCTTCGCGGTGCTCGAGCAGCCACGGCAGCAGCTGCTGGTCGGGCTCGCGCACCGTGACGTTCGCGCCGGCGCGGGTGAGCGCATCCGCCACCCGTCGGCCCGAGCGCAGCGAAACGTCGCGTTCGTGCGAGATTCCGCCCGAGAGAATCACGACGTGTTGTCCCTGAATGGTCATCCGGATGCTCCTTGCCGGTTCGAGCGAATGGCTACTGCAGGTCGGGCGGGGCCGACGAGAAACGGTGGTCGATTTCGCGGGTGCCGGTGACGTCACCGAACGTCTCGAGCAGCTCGAGTTCGTTGTTGATGACGTTCGCGAGTCGGCGCACGCCGAGGCGGATGCGTTCGGGCTCGGGCAGCGAGAACGAGAGGCGGATCTTGTCGCGGCCGCGGCCGTCGGCGTAGAAGCCGGTGCCGGGCGTGTACGCGACGAGTTCGGTCGTGGCGCGCGGCAGCATCTGCTTCGAGTCGAGGCCCGGTGGCAGCTGCACCCAGGTGAAGAAGCCGCCCTGCGGGGTGGTCCAGCTCAGCTGCGGCAGGTATTCCTCGAGGGCGCGCAGCATCGCGTCGCGGCGGTCGCGGTAGATGCCGCGGAACGTGTCGATCTGTGCCCGCCAGTCGGTCGTCTCGAGGTACTCGGTGACGAGCCACTGGTTGAAGGTCGAGGGCGAGAGAATCGACGACTCGACGGCGAGGATGAGCTTCTCGCGAATGCCGTGGGGCGCGATGACGTAGCCGACGCGCACGCCGGGCGAGAGGATCTTCGAGAACGAGCCGAGGTAGAGCACGTTGTCGGCATCGAGCGAACGGATGGCGTCGGGCGCCGGCTCGTCGAAGTAGAGCAGCCCGTACGGGTTGTCTTCGACGATGAGCACTCCCTCGCGCACGCAGAGGTCGAGCACCTCGCGGCGGCGCGACATCGGCATGGTGACGCCGGTGGGGTTGTTGTAGTTCGGCACGGTGTAGAGGAACTTCACCTTGCGTCCCTCGGCGCGGGCGGCGTGAATCGCGGCCTCGAGGGCGGCGATGTCGAGGCCGTCGTCGTCCATCTCGACGTGGCGGACGTCGGCCTCGTACGACTTGAAGGTGCCGAGCGCCCCGACATAGGTGGGCGACTCGACGAGAATGACATCGCCCGGGTCGATGAAGAGCTTCGTGATGAGGTCGATCGCGTGCTGCGAGCCGGTGGTGGTGACGACGTCATCGGCGCTGACGCCGGTGATGCCCTCGATGGCGATGAGGTCGAGGATGCGCTCGCGCAGCTGCACGATGCCCTGGCCGCCGCCGTACTGGAGCGCGTCGGCGCCGTGTTCTGCGAGCATCCGCTCAAAGGCTGCGCGAATGAGGTCTTCGGGCAGGGCGGAGACGAACGGCGAGCCGCCGGCGAGCGAGACAACCTCGGGGCGGGAGGCGACGGCGAAGAGTGCGCGCACCTCGCTCACGGTGAGGCCGGCGGTGCGCCGGGCGTAGTTCGCGTACCAGGGGTCGAGATTTCGGCCGCCGGTTGCCGGGGGGTGATTCTTCGCTGCCACGTCGATCCTTCTGCGCTAGGTCGAAAGGCCAGTGTACGCCCGGGCCTCACGTTGGCCCGGGCGCGGCACACCCGCAAACTGGCTAGTCGAGCAGGCCCGCGAAGTCCTTCTCGAGCACGCCCTTGGGGCGTGCGCCGACGACCTCGGCCTTGACCTCGCCGCCCTTGAAGACCTTGATCGCGGGGATCGAGGCGACGCGGTACTGCATCGCGAGGTCTTGTTCGGTGTCGACGTCGACCTTCACGAGCTTGACGTTCGGGTGTTCCTCGACGAGCTGGTCGAGCACGGGCGCGACCTGGCGGCAGGGGCCGCACCACGCGGCCCAGAAGTCGACGATGACGGTCTGCTCGGAGTCGAGCACCTCGGTCTGGAAGTTGGCGCTGGTGCCGTTGGTGGCCATGGGTTCTCCTTCAGCGATTCGGGTGGATGCGCGGCCTAGTTGGCCGCGTCGGCGGGCTCGGCGGCGTCGACGCGGGCGAGGAGCTCGGCGGGCAGGCCCGCGATGTAGGCCTCGGCGTCGAGCGCGGCGGTGCAGCCGCTGCCGGCGGCGGTGATTGCCTGCCGGTAGTGGTCGTCGATGACGTCGCCGGCGGCGAACACGCCGGCGACCGAGGTGCGCGAGCTGCGGCCGTCGACGGCGATGACGCCCTTGTCGGTGAGCTCGAGCTTGCCGCGCACGAGGTCGGTGCGGGGGTCGTTGCCGATTGCGACGAACACGCCGGTGACGTCGAGCTGCGACTCCTCACCGGTCTGGGTGTCGCGCAGACGCAGGCCCGAGACGGTCTGCTCGCCGATGAACTCCTCGACGGCCTTGAACGGCAGCCAGTCGATCTTCTCGTTCGCGCGGGCGCGCTCGAGCATGATGTTGGATGCGCGGAAGTTGTCGGAGCGGTGGATGATCGTGACGCGGTCGGCGAAGCGCGTGAGGAACGTCGCCTCTTCCATCGCCGAGTCGCCGCCGCCGACGACGGCGATGTGCTGTTCCTTGAAGAACGCGCCGTCGCAGGTGGCACACCACGAGATGCCGCGGCCGGCGAGGCGGTCTTCGCTTTCGAGGCCGAGGCGGCGGTAGGCGGAGCCGGTCGAGATGATCACGGCGAGGGCGTCGAACTCGCCCGAGTAGGCGGTGGTGATGTGCTTCACGTCGCCGTCGAGGTCGAGCTCGGTGACGTCGTCGTAGACGAGTTCGGTGCCGAAGCGTTCGGCCTGCTGCTGGAGCTTCGTCATGAGGTCGGGGCCGAGCACGCCGTCGGGGAAGCCGGGGAAGTTCTCGACGTCGGTGGTGTTCATGAGTTCGCCACCGACCTCGACGGCCGAGGTGAACATGACGGGCTTGAGGCCGGCTCGGGCGACGTAGATCGCGGCCGTGTAGCCGGCGGGTCCGCTGCCGATAATCGCGACGTTTCGCGTGCTCATGTGGCTCCTTGGTGGTGGAAGGGCTCGGAAAATTCTCTGGCTGGGCGCCTATTCAGCTGAACGCGTTGGGCACGCAGATATTCCATTGTGCGCGCTGTGGCTGCGCGTGGGCGAGTGGCTGGCCGCTAGATGAGCGGCTCGTCGTCGCGCTCGACCCGGCGCTCGTACTCTTCGCGGCGCATCCGTGCCTCGTATTCGCGCAGTTCGCGGCGCGAGGGGAGCGAGCGGGTGGTGTTGCGCAGGGCCGACTGCACGAGTTCGGCCTCGGGCGATGCCTGCGAAGTTGAGGCGACGGCGGCGCTCGGGTCGGCCTGCACCTCTTCGAGCAGCGTGCCGTGCTCTTCGGCGAACTTCTCGGCGCCGGCGGCGCGGCGGGCGTGGCGGTGGAGTTCGGCGGAGTGGCGGCCGCGGGTGCCGTCGATGCGGCGGATGAGCGGGCCGGCGAACGTCTCGAGCTCGGGGAGGCGCCAGAGCAGCGCGCCGCCGAAGTAGACGGCGGCCATCGAGAATCCGGCGACGGCGCAGGTGACGAGCGCGTGGAAGATGCCGCCGCGGGCGTAGCCACCCGTCGTGTATCCGCCCATGGCCCACATGAGGGCGATGCCGACGATGGCTGCGGGCACCATGAGCACGAAGAACTTCGCGGTCGAGATGGCGATCGAACGCCCCTCGATCGAGCCGAGGCGGCGGCGCAGCACGAACGACTGCAGCACGAACCGGCAGCACGTGATGAACGACTGCACGAGCACGAGCGAGACGACGATGTGTTCGATCGGCACGAGCCAGGCGACGAGGCCG
The DNA here is from genome assembly GCF_000381765.1 of [Zimmermannella] faecalis ATCC 13722. GTDB lineage: Bacteria > Actinomycetota > Actinomycetes > Actinomycetales > Microbacteriaceae > Gulosibacter > Gulosibacter faecalis. The sequence goes on from NZ_KB907075.1 coordinate 310,356, forward strand.
ATGAGCGCGAGCTGCACGGGCGACGTGTACGCGTAGAGGAGGAACACGCTCTTCGTGTCTTCGAACGCGTAGAACACGCGTTGCACGTAGTAGAGCAGCGAGTACGCGAGCAGGCCGATGAGCGCGGCCGACAGCACGAGGGCGAGCGCCTCGAGGCCCGCCTCGTTCGCGTCGAAGATGCGCGCGAAGGCGGGGGAAATGATGATGAGCGAGGCCGCACAGAACACCATGAACAGCGAGATCGAGCGGGCGCCGCGAGAGAAGTCTTCGACGACCGAGTCGGTGTCGTGCGCGGCGGCCTTCTTGCTCAGCGACGTGAACATTGTCGTCGTGAGCGAGACCGTGATGATCGAGTGCGGCAGCATGAAGATCATCCACGCGTTTTGCAGCGCGGCGAGCGACGCCGCGGTTCCGAACGCGACGTTCGCGCCGAGGGTCTCGATCCAGCCCGTGAGCTGCACGATGATGAGCACACCGAACGACCAGCCGGCGAGCTTGCCGATGCGGCCGAGGCCGGTGCCGCGGAAGTGGAAGTCGGGGCGGTACGCGAAGCCGGCGCGCTTGAGGAAGAAGAACAGCACGACGGCCTGCACGACGACGCCGAGGGTCGTGCCGCCGCCGAGCAGGGCGATCATGCCGGGCGTCCAGTCTTCGATCACTCGCGAGCCGGTCGCGTCGGCGCCGAACACGACGCCGAACAGCGCGAGCACGCCGATCGCGATGATGTTGTTCAGCGCGGGCGCCCAGGCGAAGGGCGCGAAGATCGAGCGGGCGTTGAGGATCTCGGAGAGCACGGCGTAGAGGCCGTAGAAGAAGACCTGCGGTATGCACCAGTACGCGAACGCGATGACGAGCCCGAGCTGCTCGGGCGTGAGCGTGATGCCGTAGATCCAGGCGAGCACGGGCGCGCCAATGGTGAGGATGATCGTGAGGCCGGCGAGCGCCGAGATCGCGAGGGTGAGCAGCCGGTTGACGTAGACGCGCCCGCCGTCTTCGCGTTTCGTCGCGCGAATGATCTGCGGCACGAGCACGGCGTTGAGCAGGCCGCCCGAGATGAGCGCGTAGACGTTCGAGGGCAGCGAGTTCGCGTTCGCGAACGCGTCGGCCGAGGCTGACCCGACGAGGCCGATCGTGCCCGCGAGCACGATCGCCTTGACGAACCCGAGCACGCGCGAAACGAGCGTGCCCGAGGCGAGAATCAGGCTGGTGCGGCCGAGCGATGCTGCCATGCTGTCGTGGTACCGCCTACGTTGTCGGGGAGTCTGGGGTTACGGGTTTTGGCGCCGCGGAGTCTGGGGTTGCGGGCTCTGGAACGGTACCCGATTCCCGGTGGCGGCGGCGGCGGAGCATGCGCCACGTGCCGAAGCCGATGAGGGCGGCCACGAGCACGAAGCCGAGCACGATGGCGATGTTTTCCATGTCGGCGTGCACGTTCACGACGAAGCTGCCGGTGCTCGGGAGCTGCACCGCGTCGCCCGCCCACAGGGTGATGCTGAGCCCGCTCGTGCCGTTCGCGATCGCCTCGACGGGGATCTGGGCGCGCGCGGCAGAGTTCGGCTCGACGGTGACCGTGGTCGACGAGTTCACGCGCAGGTGCCCGGTCGTCGCGCGGGCCTCGACCCGCACCGTGACGGTGCGGTTGGTCGTGTTCTCGATGAACACGGGCACCGACGACTCGTGGCCGATGAGCTGCACCTCGCTGCCGGGCTCGACCGTGATGCCGTTCAGGGCGCCGGTCGCGAACGAGCTGTAGGCCGAGACCGATTCCTGGAAGGTTCCGGCCTCGATCACCTGGTTGCTGATCGCCTTGAAGAGGTTGACGCGCAGCTGCTCGCGCACGTCGTCGGGGTTGTCGTAGAGGTCGACGAGGGTGAGGCCCGATTCCTCCTGCTGCAGCAGCTGGTCGAACCGCTGCAGCGTCGAGTCTGAGAAGCCGCCGGTCGCGGCGGCGACCTCGCCGAGGTCGGCGGGGTTGGTGGCCTCGGCCGGCGGGGCGGTCACCTCGGCGACGCCCGCCCCCTCGAGGGTTGCGACGAGGTCGGCGTATGCCGAGGCGTCGGGCGCCGAGCGCGGCAGGGTGATCGTCACGGTCGCGGCCTCGTCGCCCATGAGCAGCGCGAGTTCGGCGGTGAGCTTGCCGATCGCGGCGTTGCGTTCGGCGTCGCTCGTGGCCTCGAGGGCGTCGGCGGCGAGCGTGCTCAGCCGGTTCGAGACGACGAGCGCCTCGCCGTCGCCGAGGCGCTGCTGCGTGCCGCTTGCGGCGCTCCAGTCGGTCGCGTCGTCGACCTGCGCCGAGTCGAGCACCACGGTCGCGTTGCTCGCGAGCCCGGCGACGTCGGCCTCGGTCGTCGCGAGCGGCCAGACGAGGTCGCCGCGGGTGTAGTCGAAGGCGGTGAGCGCCTCTACGCTCGTCGGGTCGACGGGCTCGTCGCTCGCGGGGTCGGTGGCCTCGGGTGTCGCGGTGCCGGATGCGGAGGGCGTCGGCGACTCGTCGGGCTCGGGCTCCGGGGGTTCCGGGAAGTCGTGCTTGCGTGTCTCGAAGTCGAAGCTGTCGATCGTGAGGGGCGCATCCTCGCCCCCGAGCTCGAGCAGTGCGGCGTTCGCGTCGGCGAACTCGAGGGGGAAGCTCGGGTTCTCGAGCGACTCGAGGCGCTCGAGCCAGTCGGTCGCGTTCTGCGGGGCGTCGACGCCGAGCGCCCGAATCGAGACGAGTACGCGGGGGTCGATCGCGAGCGTCGCATCCGTGCCCTCGACCGCGTCGAGCAGCTGCGTGAGTTCGCCGTCGTCGGCCGTGAGCGCGTCGAGTTCGGTGGCGGTGAGCAGCGGGTTGTCGCCGAGGGGCGCCGTGACGGGCACGATCGTCGTGAGCGCGACGGGCGCGGATGCCGTCTCGCCCGGTAGCAGCACGGTCGCGCGGCCCTCGGCCACCTCGTCGTCGACCCGGTACTGCGCCGCGATGCCGTGCAGCTGTGACTGCAGGGCCTCGGTCGTGTCGACCTCGAGCTCGGTCGCGAAGCGCACCTCGGCGGATTCGCCAGCGGCGATCTCGCCCGTCGAGACCTCGGCGACGACGACGTCGTCACCCGGCGCGTCGGGGGCGTAGGTCGCGGCGAGCCAGGCGTCGTGGGCGCTCGCCGTCGTGAGGATCTCGTCGTCAACCGCGACCTGCACGTCGCCGGCCCCGAGCGCGTCGTCGGTGCCGTTCGTGATGACGACGGTGCCCGACACTTCGAGCGTGCCGTCGGCTGCGATGTCGGTCGCGGCGGCGTCGACGCTGAGCGGATCGGTCGTGATCTCGGCCGTCACCGCGCCGTCGACCGGCTCGGCAAACGTCGAGGCGTCGGCGCTCGCGGCGGGGATAAGCGTGGGCCCGGCGGCGAGCGCGATCGTCGCCAGCACACCCGAGCCGAGCCGCGCGAACGACCGGTTCGAGACGTTCCGGGCGGCTACGAACATGGCGATAGTTTACGAGCGCACCCGCGAATCGGGGGCCGAGGCGTGCCGCCGCCTCGTAAACTGGGCCGGTGCAGCACGTCCAGACCGCCCTTGCCCGGCTCTCCGAACTCGCCGAATCGTGCCCCGTCGCGCGCCTCGCGGCGGCCTTCGCCGACGCCGGCTGCGAGCTCGCGCTCGTCGGCGGCCCCGTGCGCGACGCCTTCCTCGGCGTGCCCGTGCACGACCTCGATTTCGCGACGAACGCGCGGCCCGAGCGCATCCTCGAGATCGTGCGACCCATCAGCGAGGCGTACTGGGACATCGGCCGCGAGTTCGGCACGATCGGCGCGCGCATCGACGGCGAGCAGGTCGAGATCACGACCTACCGCGCCGACACGTACGACGGCACGTCTCGCAAGCCCGTCGTCGCCTTCGGCGACTCGCTCGAGGGCGACCTCCTGCGCCGCGACTTCACGGTCAACGCCCTCGCACTCGCGCTTCCCGAGCTGCGCCTCGTCGACCCGACGGGCGGCCTCGACGACCTCATTGAGGGCGTCCTGCGCACCCCGATTGAGCCCGAGGTGTCGTTCGGCGACGACCCCCTGCGCATGCTTCGTGCGGTGCGCTTCACGTCGCAGCTCGGGTTCTACCTCGACCTCCCGGCCCTCGAGGCCGTGCGCGAAATGCGCGAGCGCATCCGCGACATCTCGGCCGAGCGCGTGCGCGACGAGCTCGTGAAGCTGCTCGCGACCGACTCGCCCCGTGCCGGCATCGAGCTGCTCGTCGAGACCGGGCTCGCCGAGCTCGTGCTGCCCGAGCTGCCCGCGCTGCAGCTCGAGCGCGACGACGCCCACCAGCACAAGGACGTCTTCGACCACTCGATCAAGGTGCTCGAGAACGCGATCGCGCTCGAACGCGCGGCGCACGCCGACGACCCGCAGCGCCCCTCGCCCGACCTCGTGCTGCGCTTCGGCGCCCTGCTGCACGACATCGGCAAGCCGCGCACCCGCGAGTTCGGCGCGAACGGCAAGGTGACGTTCCACGGGCACGACTGGGTCGGCGCGAAGCTCGCGAAGAAGCGCCTCACGGCGCTGCGGTTCGACAACGACACCGTGAAGCAGGTCGCGCGCCTCGTCGAGCTCCACATGCGCCTCTACAACTACGGCGACGCGGGCTGGACCGACTCCGCCGTGCGCCGCTTCGCGCGCGACGCCGGGCCGCTGCTCGAACAACTGCTGCTGCTCATTCGCGCCGACATCACGACGCGCAACAAGCGCAAGTCGGAACGCCTGCAGTTCGGCATCGACAACATGCAGCAGCGCCTCGACGAGCTGCGCGAGCAGGAGGCGCTCGACGCGATTCGCCCCGACCTCGACGGCGACGACATCATGCGCATTCTCGATTTGAAGCCGTCGCGCGCCGTCGGCGAGGCCCGCAACTTCCTGCTCGAGCTGCGCCTCGACGAGGGCGCCCTCGGCGCCGAGGAGGCCGAGCGACGGCTGCGCGCCTGGTGGGCGCAGCGGGATACGCCGGGCGGCGCCTGATGTCGACGGCCGGGCGGACCCGCGGGGTCGCGGTGCGCGAGGCGCTCACGGCGTACGGGCTGCTCGCGCCCGCACTGCTCGGCGTGCTCGCGTTCCTCGTCGTGCCGATCATCATGCTCGTCGTGCTCTCGTTCGCGCAGTGGGATGTGCTCTCGCCCGTCGAGTTCGTGGGCCTGCGCAACTGGGAGTGGGCGCTGCAAAGCGGCACGATGTGGCACAGCTTCGGCGTTACGGCGCTCTTCGTCGCGCTCGTCGTGCCCGTGCAAATCGCCGCGGGGCTGCTGCTCGCCGTGCTGCTCGTGCGCAACCTCCCGGGTTCGGCCGTGCTGCGCACCGTGCTCGTGCTGCCCTGGGTGAGCGCGCCGGTCGTGCTCGGCATCGTCTGGCGCTGGCTGCTCGAGTACGGCGGCGTCGCCGACACGCTCGCTGGCACCCACCTCGGCCTCCTCAGCGACGAGCGACTCGCGCTGCCGACCGTCGCGTTCGTGCAGGCTTGGACCCAGATCGGGTACGTCTCGCTGTTCTTCATGTCGGGCCTCACGAACATCCCGAACGAGATCGTCGAGGCGGCGCGCATCGACGGCGCGACCGAGGGCCGCATCTTCTGGCGCATCAAGCTGCCGCTGCTCACGCCGACCACGTTCTTCGTGCTCGTGACGGGCGTCATCGCGGCGTTCCAGACCTTCGACCTCGTCTACACGCTGTCACCGGCGGGCGGCCCGAGCGGCTCGACCGACCTCATCGCGGCGCGCATCTACCAGCAGGCGGTGCCCCTCTCGAACATCGGCCAGGCGTCGGTGCTCGCGCTCATCCTCTTCGCCCTGCTCGTCGTCGTGACGCTCGTGCAGAACGCGTACTTCTCGCGAAGGGCGAACTATGACCGCTGACGCGCCGAAGATTGAGCCGCGCCTCGTCGGCGGCAACCGCGGGATGCGGTGGCTCGGGAGCGCCGCAACGTACGTCGTGCTCATCGGCGCCGCTCTCCTCACGCTCGCGCCGTTCGTGCTCGCCGTGCTCACCGCATTTCAGGAGCCGCGGCAGTTCTCGTCGCAGGGCGTGAGCCTGCCCCTGCCGCCCACGATCGAGAACTTCGTCGCCCTCGGCGAGCGCCGCGTGAGCTTCGGCGAGGCGGCGGCCGTGACCGTCGGCGTCGTCGCGCTCGTGACGGTGGGGCAGCTGCTGTTCTCGATCATGGCCGCGTTCGCGTTCGCACGGCTGCGATTCCCGGGCCGCAACCTGCTGTTCTGGGTGTTCCTGTCGACGCTCATGGTGCCGCAGGTGGTCACCGTGATTCCGCTCTACTTCATGATGAGCGAGGCGGGCTTCGGCGGGGAGTTCTGGGGGCTCGTGCTGCCCTTCCTGTTCGGCTCGCCGTACGCGGTGTTCCTGCTGCGCGAGCAGTTCCGGCAGATCCCGCAGGAGCTCGTCGACGCGATGCGCATCGACGGCTCGGGCACGTGGGGCATCCTCTTCGGGCTCGTCGTGCCGCTGTCGCGCTCGACGATCGTGACGCTGCTGCTCATCACCGTGGTGTCGCACTGGAACAACTTCATGTGGCCGCTCATGATCGGCCAGAACCGCATCCACGTACTCACGACCGCGACGGCCTCGCTACAGGAGCAGTACTCGAACAACACGACGCTCGTCATGGCGGCGTCGGTGCTCGCGATGCTCCCGCTCATCGTGCTGTTCGTCATCTTCCAGAAGCAGATCGTGCGCTCGATTCGGATTTCGGGGTTCCGCTAGGCGCACCCCGGGGCGACTCGCGTCACACGCGGTCACGGGGTACGTGAGAACGCACGTATCGCGGGGCAAAACGCTCGCACCTGCAACAATCGACAGAAACATGCGCCGTAATGCATCGGCGTTCGTCGATTCTGGGAGAACGAAGATCATGACCATTCGTCGGATACTCGCGGGCACTGCGGCAGTGCTCACCGCGGCGGCCCTCGCGGGCTGCAGCTCGGCCGGAGATGAGGGCGGCGACGTCACGCTGTCGCTGCGCCTGTGGGACGAAAACGTCGCGACCGCCTACGAGCCCTCGATCGAGGCGTTCGAGGCCGCGAACCCGGGCATCAAGGTCGAGCTCAACGTCGTGCCGTGGGACAACTACTTCACGACGCTGCGCAACGAGGTCGGGAGCGGCGCCGGCGATGACCTGTTCTGGATCAATGGCGCCAGCGTCGGCGACTACATCACTAACGGCAACCTCGTGAACATCACCGAGACGCTCGGCGAGGATGCGCTCGCGGCGTGGGACGAGTCGGTCGTCGAGCAGTACAGCACCGATGAAGGCCTGTGGGGCGTCCCGCAGCTCACCGACGGCGGCTCGGCGTTCTACGTCAACGAGGAGCTGCTCGACGAGGCGGGCGTGACCGCCGAGGAGCTCTCGGCGGCGACCTGGAGCCCGAACGAGGCCGACGACACGCTGCTGCCGCTCCTGCAGAAGCTCACGGTCGACAACAACGGCAACAACGCCGCCTCGGCCGACTTCGACCCCGACAACGTCGCGACGTACGGCTTCAACGCGGCGCTCGAGCTGCAGAACATTCAGCTCAACTTCATCTACTCGAACGGCGGCACGTACCAGGACGCCGACGGCAACCTCACCTTCACGAACGAGAAGACCGTCGAGGCCTACGAATACCTCGTCGCGCTCATCAACGAGTACCACGTGGCCCCGCCCGCCGAGGCGACGAACGGCAACGGCGACTACACCCGCGACCAGTTTTTGCAGGGCAAGCTCGCCGTGTTCGAGTCGGGCACCTACAACCTCGCGAACGTGCAGTCGGGCGCGACCTTCGAGTGGTCGGCGACCGAGATCGCGGCGGGCCCCGAGGGTAAGGTGACCACCGCGCCCGGCGTCATCGTCGCGGGCAACGCGAACTCCGAGCACCCCGAACAGCAGCAGGCGCTGCTCGAGTGGCTCGGCTCGACCGAGGGCGCGAGCTACATCGGCGCCGAGGGCGCGGCGATCCCGGCCGTGACCGACGCGCGCGCCGCGTACGACGAGTACTGGCAGGGCCAGGGCGTCGACACCGCGCCGTTCTTCTCGGTGCTCGAAGGTGCCGAGCCCGGCGCGCCCGTGACCGGCGCGAACTTCAACGCGCAGGCCGAGGCCTTCACGCCCATCCTCAACGAGGTGTTTACGGGCGCGACGCCGGTCGCCGAGGGCCTCGCCGCGGCACAGGAGGCCGCCGACTCGGTCTCGTAGCTCGCTCGCCTAGCCGATGTCGTTCATCTGGCTGATCTGGCCAAAGATGAACCAGGCGCTCGTGAAGATCGGCAGCACGATCGCCGTGAAGAACGCGACGCCGCCGGCGATGATCCCGGCGATCGCGAGCCCGCGACGGCCCCGGTATCGCTCGACAATGCACCCGGCGATACCGAGGCCGATCGCGACCATCGCGGGCACGATGCCGAGCCAGCCGATGAGCGGAATCCAGCTCAGGCCGAACGCGATCACGGCGCAGATGACGGCGATGAGCCCCATCACGTTGAACTCGCCGCCGGCCGGCTGCGGGGCGCCGAACGGTTGGGCATAGGGCTGCTGGCCGTAGGGCTGCTGATACGGCGGTTGCTGCGGGGTGGTCATTGAGCGGCCTCTCTCGTCGGAACTCGCACTGGCGCTGGGGAGCAGTCTGCCAGTACGATATGAAGGTTGCGTGGCCGAATCCACTGGTCACGTGACACTGCGCCGGGAAACCGGCGCGATGCAGAACCCTCCTGCTGCAGACCGTCTGCAGCCGTTCGAGACCAAAGGAGGTGGGTTAATCGTGCATCAGTATGAACTCATGGTGATTATCACGCCCGAGATTGACGAGCGCACCGTCGCCCCCAGCCTCGACAAGTTCCTCGCCGTTATTACCAAGGACGGCGGAACCATCGAGAACACCGACATCTGGGGCAAGCGCAAGCTCGCATACGAGATCGAGAAGAAGTCGGAAGGCATCTACGCCGTCGTGAACTTCACCGCGACCTCGGCCACGGCTCAGGAACTCGACCGCCAGCTGCGCCTCTCGGAGGCCGTGCTGCGCACCAAGATCCTGCGCGCCGACGAGGCATCGTTCCGGCTCAGCTCGGCGAAGTCGGAAGACGACGCCACCGCTGACGCCAAGTAAGTCACACACGTCGAAACCCAACACCGCACACACGTAGCGAAACGCAGGGAGCGAAATGGCAGGCGACACGATCATCACCGTGGTGGGCAACCTCACCGCCGACCCCGAACTCCGGTACACCCCGCAGGGTGTGGCCGTAGCGAACTTCACCATTGCCTCGACGCCGCGCACGTTCGACCGTCAGTCGAACGAGTGGCGTGACGGCGAGGCGCTGTTCCTGCGCGCATCCGTGTGGCGCGACTACGCCGAGCACGTCGCGTCGAGCCTCACGAAGGGCCAGCGCGTCATCGCGCAGGGCAAGCTCAAGCAGCGCTCGTACGAGACCCGCGAGGGCGAGAAGCGCACCACCGTCGAGCTCGAGATTGACGAGATCGGCCCGTCGCTGCGCTACGCAACGGCACAGGTCACCCGCACGTCGGGCGGCTCGGGCCAGGGCGGCAACTTCGGTGGCGGCCAGCAGCAGCGCCCCGTGCAGCAGGCATCGCGGCCGCAAGCCGAGGAGCCCTGGGGCAACAGCGCACCCCGCCAGCAGCCGCAGTCGAACGACTACAGCTCGGGCGGATGGGCGACCCCCGGCGCCGGTGGTGGGTACGACGAAGAGCCGCCGTTCTAGGCCGGCAGCTCTCACCGCACAACACGTTTTCTTCGATTTCAGAAAGAACATCTCAACATGGCTGGAAAGTCGAGCGGCAACCGCCGCAACGCTCACCGGGGTAAGGGCAAGCCCGTCGCCCCGGCGAAGAGCATCAAGGTCGGCGTCATTGACTACAAGGACGTCAACACGCTTCGCAAGTTCATCTCCGAGCGCGGCAAGATTCGCGCCCGTCGTATCACCGGTGTGTCGGTGCAGGAGCAGCGCCTCATCGCTCGCGCGGTGAAGAACGCCCGCGAGATGGCGCTCCTGCCCTACGCAGGCTCGGGCCGCTAGGAGGACGCGAACATGGCAAAGGTAATTCTCACGCAGGAAGTCACCGGCCTCGGTTCGGCTGGCGACGTCGTCGAGGTGAAGAACGGGTACGCCCGTAACTTCCTCGTTCCCAAGGGCTACGCCGTGAACTGGACTCGCGGTGGCGAGTCGCAGGTCGCGCAGATCCAGCAGGCCCGCGAGGCCCGCGCGATCAAGTCGGTCGAAGAGGCACAGGCGCTCAAGCAGAGCCTCGAGAACGCGCTCGTGCGCGTGCACGTGAAGTCGGGCGCCGAAGGCCGCCTGTTCGGCTCGGTGCGCACGGCCGACGTCGCCGACGCGGTTGAGGCCCAGGGCCTCGGCAAGATCGACAAGCGCAAGGTCGTCTTCCCGTCGCAGATCAAGACTGTCGGCAACCACGAGGCGGTCGTTCGTCTGCACGACGACGTCACCGCGACGCTCACCGTGCAGGTGATCGCGGCCCGCTAGGGCCCTCGCTCGAACGCCGCCCGCTGCGGAGCACACGCTCCCCGCGGGCGGCGTTTTCGCGCCGTTTTCCGGGCGCTGCGGCGCTCCTGATCGGCGTGCAAACGAAGCACACCTGTGGATACTTTCGCAAGTCGGCAACCTTCAAGTACGGGTTTATACACCTTCTTATCCACCGCTTGTTGACGCAATAAAGACCAGGTCAAGGCAGTTTTCGCGCAGAATCGCTGCCGAAGATTCCACAGTTATCCACACCGTCGTCCACATTCGCACGGCGCGTCGTCCACCGGGCATCCACAAGTTATCCACAGGAAGGTCGAGGTGGTGCGGATGACCCCCTCGAGACGGCACTAGGGTGAGGTTTCGTCTCGCGACAGCGAGGCATGTCGCAGGGTCGAGGTACGACTGGTTGCGACCGCGCGACGCACGTTCGTCGCGAAAACGCAGGATAGAAAAGGACGCCATGACGATCACGCACCTCGGCTCAGACAGTCGGGAGTCGAGCCGGCAGGCGGCGCACGATGGCAACCGCACGCCGCCGCACGATCTGCTCGCCGAGCAGTCGACCCTCGGCGGCATGATGCTGTCGAAGGACGCGGTCGCCGACGTCGTCGAGACGGTGCGCGGCGCCGACTTCTACATTCCGAAGCACGAGATCATCTTCGGTGCGCTCTACGACCTCTACTCGGCCGGTGAGCCCACCGACGTCATCGCCGTCACCGACCAGCTCACGAAGACCGGCGACCTGCAGCGGGCCGGCGGTGCCGACTACCTCCACACCCTCGTAGGCCTCGTGCCGACCGCCGCGAACGCCGGCTACTACGCCGAGATCGTCGCCGAACGCGCCGTGCTGCGGCGCCTCGTCGAGGCGGGCACCCGCATCGTGCAGATGGGGTACGGGGCCGAGGGCGAGGTCGTCGAGCTCGTCAACCAGGCCCAGGCTGAGATCTACGGCGTCACCGGCGGCGTCGAGACCGAAGACTACGTGCCGCTGCAAGAGGCGATGCTCGCCGCGCAGGCCGACATGGATGCGGCCGCGAACCGCGACGGGGAGCTCACGGGCGTGCCCACGGGCTTCCGCGACCTCGACGCGCTCACGAACGGACTGCATCCGGGCCAGATGATCATCGTCGCGGCCCGACCCGGTATGGGAAAGTCGACGCTCGCGCTCGACCTGTGCCGCTGGGCCTCGATTCACGCCGACATGCCGTCGATCTTCTTCTCGCTAGAAATGAGCCGTTCCGAGATCGCGATGCGCCTGCTCTCGGCCGAGGCGAGCGTGAAGCTACAGCACATGCGCACCGGCAAGGTGTCTGACGACGACTGGCAGAAGATCTCGCGCACGCAGGGCGACATCGCGAACGCGCCGCTCTACATCGACGATTCGCCGAACATGACGCTCGTCGAGATTCGCGCGAAGTGCCGCCGCCTCAAGCAGAAGCACGGCCTGAAGCTCATCGTCATCGACTACCTCCAGCTCATGACCTCGGGCAAGCGCGTCGAGTCGCGTCAGCAGGAGGTCTCGGAGTTCTCGCGTGCCCTCAAGCTGCTCGCGAAGGAGCTCGAGGTGCCCGTGATCGCGCTGTCGCAGCTCAACCGAAACTCCGAGCAGCGCGCCGACAAGAAGCCCGCGATCAGCGACCTGCGCGAGTCGGGCTCGCTCGAGCAGGACGCCGACATGGTGATCCTGCTGCACCGTGAGGGTGCGTACGAGAAGGATCACCCGCGCGCCTCCGAGGCCGACTTCATCCTCGCAAAGCACCGTAACGGCCCGACCGACACCATTACGGTGCTCTTCCAGGGCCACCTCAGCCGCTTCGTCGACTACGCGCCCGGCATGGCCCCGGCGCCGATGGGGTAGCGCCGGCGGCTACTCCCGCTCGCGCAGCGTGCCCTTCGTGAGGCGCAGGCGCCGGCGCGCACGCTTCGCGACCGCCGAGTCGTGCGTCACGACGACGAGCGTGAGGCCCTCCTCGTTCAGCTGCTCGAGCACGCGCAGAATGTCGTCGCGCATCCGTTCGTCGAGGTTGCCGGTCGGCTCGTCGGCGAGCAGCACGCGGGGCCGTTTCGCGATTGCCCGCGCGATGGCGACGCGCTGCTGCTGCCCGCCCGACATCTCGTCGGGCCGGTGGTCGGCGCGATCGGCGAGGCCCACCCGCTCGAGGGCGTCGGCGACCCGCAGCTGCCGCTCGGCGTCGTCGAGGTCGAGCGGCTCGAGCCCCATGTTCACGTTCTCGGCGGCCGTAAGGGTCGGAATCAGGTTGAACGCCTGAAACACGAACCCGATCTCGGTCGCGCGGATCCCCTGCAGCTGGCGTGGTGTCGCCTCGGCAAGGTCGACGTCACCGAAGTAGGCGTGCCCGCTCGTCGGTCGGTCGAGCGCGCCGAGCACCTGCAGCAGCGTCGACTTGCCGCCGCCCGTCGAGCCCTGCACAGCGACGAACTCGCCCGTCCGCACTTCGAGGTCGACGCCCTTGAGCGGCGTCACCGGGCCGCGCTTGCGGGGAAACTGTTTCGTCACGTTCTCGAGCCGCAGCGCGGCGAGGTCGGTCGTGATGGTCATCGTGGTCTCCTGTGGTTCGTTGGTGATTAGCCGACCGCACGCAGCGACTCGGCGGGGCTGAGGCGGGATACGCGCCAGCCGCCGACCGCGCCGGCGATGGCCCCGGCCGCAACCGCGAGCCCGAACGCGAGCGCGACGAACCCGGCGCTGATGGGTGCGTTGAGTGTGAGCGCAGAAGCGAATGCCTCGGGCATGCCACCCTGGGGCCCACCGCCACCGGGGCCACCCGCAGCCGACGTCGTGATCGTCGGCGAGATGAGGTTGATTACCGCGATCGCGCCGAGCCCGACGACGAGGCCAGCGGCGCCGCCGATGAGCGCCTGCACCATCGACTCGCCCGCCACCTGACGCACGATCCGGCCGTTCGACCAGCCGATCGCCTTGAGCGTGCCGAGCTCGCGGGTGCGTCGCGCGATGCCCGAACTCGTGAACAGCACGGCGAGCCCGACCGCGACGAGGAGCACCACGACCGACAGCCACGTGCCGAGGTTTGAGATGAGGTTCGAGGCCGTGCTCAGCGAGCCCGAGACGGTCGACGCGAGCTCCGACTGCGAGCTCACGGTCGCGTCGGGGAGCGCCTCGGCGAGCCCGGCCTGCACGGTCGAAATGTCGTTTGATGACGCGGCCTGCACGTAGATGGTTGAGATGACGTCGCCCGCGCCCGAGAGCTCCTGCGCGACGTCGAGGGGAATGTAGACGTTCGCGGCCGTGTCAGCCGAGTCGCTCGTCGACGCGACGAGTCCGACGATCTCGAAGTCTTCGCCGCCAACCTCGAGCGTGTCGCCAACGGCGAGGTCGGCGCTCGCGGCGTACGTCTCGTCGAGCACGGCAACGTTCGTGCCGGCGTCATCGCTCGCGAGCAGGCGGCCGTCGGTCGTCGTGACCGAGCTCATCGGGCCGATCACCGACGATGGTTCGATGCCGAGCACCGAGAACGAGTCGAAGCCAAACTCGCCGCCGCCGAATCCGCCAGGTGCGGCCTGGCCCATCTCGCCCTCGCCCATTTCACCCTCGTCCGACGGCATGTCGGCTGCGTCGGGCAGCTCGTCCGAGAACGTCGAGTTGGTGAGGCTGAGCGTGCCGGTCGCCTGCGAGACGCCGTCGATGCCGAGCACGGTCGTGAGCGTCGAGGCGTCGAGCGTGCCGCGCATCCGGTCGGTCTGCAGCTGGGAGCCCTCGCGGATCGTTCCGCCCGAGACGGGCTCGGCCTGCGCGCCCGTCACGGTGAGGTCGGTGCCGACGCCGTAGACGGCCTCGAGGGAGGCGGCCTGCGCCTGGCGAACGCCGAGCGAGAGCGAGTTCACAACGATGACGAGAGCGACGGCGATCGCGAGCCCGAGGCTCACGATGATGGTCTGCTTCTTGCGACCGCGCAGTTCGCCCGCAAGGTAGGTGCGGAACATGGGACTCCTGGGGAGGGAGGGGAAGGAACGCCGCGACGCTATTCCCGACTCCTACGGGAGTCCCATGCCGTACCGATGAGTTGCCTATGTGGCGGGCGCAACCTCAACGGTTCGCCGTTGCTGCGCGCTCTCGCGCACGGCGTCGAGCACCCGGAGCACCTCGACGCCGTCGCCCGCGGGCACGGGGCCCTCGCCGCCCGAAGCGACCGCGGCGGCGAACGCCTCGTAGTACCGCGTGTAGTCGCCCTGCGCCGACGGCACGCGTCGCTCGCCCTCGGCGGTGCGGAGGATGCCCCAGCGCGCCTCGCGCTCGATGCCCCACGAGGCGCGAGCGGCGGCGGGCCGCGAGCCCGCGAAGATCGCGGCCGTCTGCACATCGCTGAAGTCGGAGACGTACGAGCCGGCGGTACCGTGCAGGCGGAGCTCGCGCGAGACGAGGCGCGAGAGCTTCGAGGCCGACACGTACGACCTCGCGCCGCTCGTGTGCTCGAGGGCGATTGCGAACGCGCTGTCGGTCGGCCCCTGCTCGGTTTCGACCTCGAAGAGGTCGGCGTGCACCGCGGCTGCGGGGCCGAGCAGCTGCAGCGCCTGGTCGACGACGTGGGTGCCGAGGTCGCGCAGCAGCCCGCCCGTCGGGCCGCCCTCGAGGGTGTCCGGCTCGTCGAGGTCGAACCGCAGGTCGAGGCGCGTGATTTGCCCGAGTTCGCCCGAGTCGAGCACGCGCTTCGCAGTGACGATGTCGGTGTCTTCGCGGCGGTTGTGGAAGACGTTGAGCAGCACCCCGGCCGAGCGGGCAGCCCGCTCGAGCTCGCCCGCGGCTTCGGCGCTCGGGGCGAATGGCTTGTCGGCAATGACGTGGAGCCCCTGCGCGACCGCCTCGAGCACGAGGGCGCGGCGCGTCTGCGGCGGGGTCGAGATCGCGACGGCATCGACACCGGCGTCGATGAGGTCGTCGAGGGTGGGGTACACCGCCACACCGGGCAGGTCGGCGCGCACGAGCGCGGCGCGCTTCGGCGAGCGCGTGACGACGCCGACGAGGTCGATGCCCTCGGCGGCCTCGAGGTACGGGGCATGGAACCAGCGCCCGCCGGTGCCGTAGCCAATGAGTCCTACGCGAAGGTTCGTCATGGCAGAATGATAGGACAAAGCATCCACGTGGTCGAGCATTCTGTTTCGCGGTCATTTGCGCGGCGTAAACTCCCTGGGAACTTGTTGCAGGGAAGGGCATGGATGCACGAGCAGGCGGGGGAGCGCGCCGACGGCGTGCGCGGCGGGTCGCGCGCACTCACGGCGATTGCGATCGTCGTGCTCTCGATGATCGGCCTCGTGCTGCTGCAGCAGATTCAGGGCTTCGTGACGCCGATCTTCCTCGGCGTCAATCTCGTGCTCGCGGTGTCGCCGCTCATGCACTGGCTGATTCGTCACCACGTGCCCCGGCTCGTGTCGGTGCTCATCGCTGGCGTCGTCGTCTACGGCCTGTTGCTCGCGTTCGTCGCGCTGCTCGCGTGGTCGATCGCGCTGCTCATCCAAGAGCTGCCGAAGTACGGCGGCCGGTTCCAAGACCTCTACGTCACGCTGCTCAACTGGGTCGAGAGCTTCGGCATCTCGCAAGACCAGGTGATGCAGCAGCTCCAGGGTGTGTTCTCACCCTCGGCGATCGTCTCGGTGCTACAGGGCCTCGCGAGCAACGTCGGCGGCGTGCTCTCGCTGCTCGCGACGCTCGCGGTGATCATCTTCTTCCTCCTCTTTGATGCGATGAGCTTCGAGCGACGCGTGCGCACGATCCGCGACGTTCGCCCGAGCCTCGGCGTCGCGCTCGACTCGTTCTCGCAGGGCGTCGCCCGATACTGGATCGTCACGACCGTGTTCGGTCTCATCGTCGCGGCGTTCGACGTCGTCGCGCTCGAGATGCTCGGGGTACCGCTCGCGCTCGTGTGGGGCGTGTTCTCGTTCCTCACCAACTACATCCCGAACATCGGGTTCGTGATCGGCATGGTGCCGCCCGTGCTCATGGCCTTGCTCGCAAACGGCTGGGTGAACGCGCTCATCGTGCTGGCGGTGTGGAGCATCATCAACTTCGTGATTCAGTCGCTCATTCAGCCGAAGTTTGCGGGCGAGGCGGTGGGTGTTACGCCGACGGTCTCGTTCGTCTCGCTGCTCGTGTGGGCGTTCGCGCTCGGCCCCGTCGGCGCGCTGCTCGCACTGCCCGCGACGCTGCTCGTGAAGGCGCTGCTCGTCGACTCCGACCCGCACAACCGCTGGATCAACCTCCTCGTCGACGCGCGCCCCGACCTCGACGCTCGGCGGCCGATGTTCAAGCCCGACCCCGAGCAGCCGTCGCCGCCTCGCGTCGGAGACGACGCATGAGCGCAACACGCGCCGAGCCCGGCATCGACCCACCTACCTCGGTGCGCAAGCGCATCGGTGTCGGCGCCCTCATCGGGGTCGGCACCGTCATCTTTGCGCTCGTCGTGTGGCTCGCGTTCTCGCTCGGGTTTCAGCGGCTGCGCGCCGACCTCGACATCGAGATGAAGACCGCCGTCAATGATGTGCCCGAGGTGGAGTTCCAAGCGGGGAACCAGGGCTGGGAAGAGGTCGACGACCGCGACGCGGCATTCGAGCACCAGTACGTCAACATCACGAAAGACGGCGACAGCCTCTGCATGTTCGCGTGGGAGACCGGGCGATACGACGATGACATCGTGCAGGTGCCGAACGAGCTCAACGATCTCGGCGCGACCGAGTTCATTCTCGAGCGGCTCGGCTACGAGCAGGGTGGCAAGAGCTCGGTGCAGGTCGAGACGTCGAGCAAGCTCACGCTCGAGCTCATCTACGACCAGCACGTGCAAGACAACGAGCTCGCCGTCGCGACCGCGGTGCGGGCGTTCACGGGCTCGGGGCACTACGTCGTGTTCATTCTCACGTGTGACAACGAGGCCGTGCTGAATGAGTCCCTCATGATGAGCGCGCTCGGCGACGTTGAGATCGAGCTCGTTCCCGCGAGCTAGCCGAATGTCGCACCTAGGGCGGATGGGGTGCGGCGAGGCCGCTTGATATAAACGTTGACGTACACCTCGATTTTTCGAGCGCCAGTCCCAATGTTTGTGAGGAATCGCATGTCGAACCAGTTCCCTCCCACCGGCAACGGCCAGGGTGACGCCCAGAACCCCGGGCAGTTCCAGAACCCGAACCAGTCGGGCGGCTACGGCGCTCCCGAGCAGTCGAACAGTGGCTACGGCGCTTCGACCGGTGGTTACCAGGGCTACCAGCCCCAGTCGGGCTACCAGGGTTACGGCAGCCCCGACCAGAACCAGCAGGGCCAGCAGAGCGGCTACGGGTCGTACGACCAGGGCCAGCAGTCGAGCGGCGGCTACGGTGGCTACGGTCAGCAGTCGGGCGGCGGATACGGCGGGTACGGCCAGCAAGACCAGCAGGGCCAGGGCGGCCAGCAGGTCTACGGCGCCGCGAACACCGGCTACGGTCAGCCCGGCCAGGGCCAGCAGCCCGGTCAGCCGTACGGCGGCGCCTACGGCGGTGGCTACGGTGAGCAGCCCCCGCAGGGCGGCAAGAAGAAGGGTTTCCCGGTCTGGGCCTGGATTGTCACCGGCGTCGTCGTGCTCGCGCTCATCGGCGGGGGCATCTGGGGCGGCATCGCCATCTTCGGTGGCGGCAACGACTACAACATTGAGTCCGACAAGACCGTCTCTGACGTCGACGTCGACTACAAGGGCGACTGGGAAGACTACGGCCAGGGCTCGTACATGAACGACGACATGACGTGCGTCTACTACGCGGGCTTCGAGAGCGGCGTGACGGGCATCGACCCCGATGACGTCGAGGGCAGCATGCAGGATGCGGTCGAAGAGGCGGCTGGCTCGAGCAGCGGCACGAGCGTGACCGCCGAGAAGCTCCAGAACATCGACAAGGCTGACACCGAGGGCGTCAACGTCGAGTTCGTGCTCTACGAGATCGCTCCCGAGTCGGGCGAAGGCGTCGGCTACATGGCGCTGCACCCGTTCTCGGACTCGGGCGAGATGCTCATGATGGCGGGCATCTGCCAGGGCAGCGGCGACATCGATGAGGACACCTTCAAGGACATGATGGCGGACACCGACTTCACGCTCCACCCCGAAGACTAAGCACCGAAGCGCCAACGAAGGAGACGCCAGTGTCGAACCAATTCCCGCCTTCGGGCTACGGAGCATCGTCGAACGACGGTGGCGAAGAGAACGGCCGCCAGGTCTTCGGATCGCAGAACGAGTACAACCAGTACGGCAGCAATGACTACGGCTCGTACTCGGGCGACCAGTACGCCTCGCAAGGCGACAACTACGCGTCTCAGGGCGACGCCGGCCAGTACGGCCAGCAGCAGAACTACGGTCAGCAGCCGCAGTATGGGCAGCAGCCGCAGTATGGGCAGCAGGGTTACGGCCAGCAGGACTACGCCCAGCAGCCGCAGCAGTACGGCGGGCAGCCGCAGGCAGCGCCCGCCTACGGCAACTACGGTGACGGCGCCCCCGGCCAGCAGAACCCCACCCCGCCGAAGAAGAAGGGCCCCGCGCCCTGGGTGTTTGTGCTGGTCGGCGTCGCCGCGGTCGCCCTCGTCGGTGGCGGTATCTGGGGCGGCATCGCGCTGTTTGGCGGTGGCGGCAATGACGACCGGAACACGGCCGACGATGGCAACGGTGGCGAAAACGGGAACGGTGGCGAGGAGAACGGCGGCGGCGAGAACGGTGGCGGCGACACCGTCGACTACCCTCTCTCGAACACCGACCCGGTCACCAGCGTCAGCGTGACCTACAACGGCTCGTGGGAGAGCCAGGACGTGCAGGGGCAGGAGCTGTTCTACAACGACGACAGCACCTGCACCTACCTCACCTCGTATGTGCCCTCGGTCGCCGCCGGTACCGACTTCGACCCCGACGATGTCGCGTCGTCGCTCAACGTGTACCTCAACACCGACACCACCGGGTACGAGCTCGACAACGCGGGCACGACCACGGCGACCGACACGAATGGCGTCACGATCGAGCTCGGTACGGTCTCGTTCACCGAAGACACCTACAACTCGGCCGGCCTGCTCACGGTGCACGCGTTCGAGGATGACCTGCTCATGTACCAGATCACCTGCAGCGACCGCATGCCCGACGCGAGCGAGCTTGACGAGCTCATTGCCGAGACCGACACGACCCTCACCGAGTAGCGGCCGACGTCCGGCGGCGCCCCTCACTCGGCGTAGCTGGGTAGACTGATCCCCAACGAGGTTTTTACAGTTCGGGGAGGATCGCATGTCGAGTACGGCGGCCGCAGCGAAGGGCGACGACACGCTTCGGAATCTTCCCGAGAGCCTCTGGATCTCGATCCTGCTCCGGGCGTTGCCGGCGATTATCGGCGCGCTCGTGATCACGTTTACCCAAGACCACAACGCTCGGTTCGGCTTCGCCGTGTTCGGCGCGGTCGTGCTCTGGAGCGCGATCATCATCGGCTTCGAAGTCGTCGGCATCAAGGGTCACCCCACGCGCGTGTTCGTGGCGGTGCGGAGCCTGCTCGGCGCCCTCGCCGGCGGCTTTTCGCTGTTCATGGCGACGGGTGGCCACGACTGGGCGACCGCGGGGAGCTTCATTCTCACGGTCGCGATCTGGGGCATCGTCACCGGGCTCATCGAGCTCGTCGCTGCCTACGTCAGCCGTAAGCACGCGCTCTACGCGAGCGAAATCCTCATCGCGGGCGCGCTCACGATGCTGCTCGGCATCGCCGTCGCCCTGGTGCCGCCGGAGCTGAACGACGCGTACGGCGGGCACGAGAACGTTGAGGGCTCGCTGACCGCCGACGTGCAGTCGATCGGGTTCGTCGGCGCCTACTTCGCGCTGCTCGGAGTGTTGTTGGTCGTTGAAGCAATCAGCCTGCGGGCGGCGCTGCGGCGCCGGCAGCTCGGGGCGAAGGAAGGAGCTGTCGCGTGAGCGATGCGAACGCGAACGACCACGACGAGCAGCAGAAGAAACGGCAGCGCAAGGCGCTCATGAAACCGTTCGAGGTCGTCGTCATTGCGGCGGCCTCGGGTCTGTTCACGCTGCTCGTGGTGCTGCTCACGGTGAAGGATTTCGGCCTCGGTCTCATCTTCGCCGGTATCGCGATGGTCGCCGTCTTCGTCGTCATGGGGCTGCTGCTGCTCAACTACAAGCCGAACCCCGACGTGCCGGTCTACCTCGACCGGCACCTCTACGACTCCGACGAGCCCGGGGCGAAGGGTGCCGCCTGGCGCCCCTACGACGGCATTGTCGAGGCTGAGGAGGCTGCCGCCGACGCCGAGGCCGGCGACGCCCCCAAGCCCGAGAAGCCCGAGAGCTAGAGCCGCTCGACGAGCTGCTCCGACCGCCCCGTGTATCCACCCGGGGTGAGGTCGCGCAGGCGCGCCTTCGCGTCGTCGCCGATGTCGAGCCCGTCGACGAACTCGATGAGCTCGTCGCGGCCAACCGCGTGGCCGCGGGTGAGCTCCTTGAGCACGGCGTACGGGTCTTCGATCTGCGAGCGGCCCGCGACGATCTCGGCGCGAATGACGGTCTGGATCGCCTCGGCGAGCACCTCCCAGTTGCCGTCGAGCTCGCGGTCGAGCACCTCGGGGTTCACGGCGAGCTCGCCGAGCCCGCGGCGCACGTTGTCGATCGCGAGCAGCGAGTGGCCGAAGCCGACGCCGATGTTGCGCTGCGACGACGAGTCGGTGAGGTCGCGCTGCATGCGCGAGGTGACGAGCGTCGCCGCGAGCGAGTCGAGCACGGCGCACGAGAGCTCGAGGTTCGACTCGGCGTTCTCGAAGCGAATCGGGTTGATCTTGTGCGGCATCGTCGACGACCCGGTCGCGCCCGGTTGCGGGATCTGCTTGAAGATGCCGCGCTGAATGTACTGCCACACGTCGGTGCAGAAGTTGTGCAGCACGCGGTTGAAGTGCGCGATGTCGCTGTAGAGCTCGGCCTGCCAGTCGTGCGACTCGATCTGGGTCGTGAGGGGGTTCCAGATGAGCCCGAGGGATGCGGTGAAGTCGTCGGCGGCCTGCTCCCAGTCGAACTCGGGGTTTGCGACGAGGTGCGCGGCGAAGTTGCCGGTCGCGCCCGCCCACTTGCCGAGGTACTCCTGCGACTCGACGCGGCGCAGCACGCGGCCGAGGCGGTGAGCCACGACGGCGAGCTCCTTGCCGAGCGTCGTCGGGGTCGCCGGCTGACCGTGCGTGAGCGAGAGCATCGGCTGCGCCCGCTGCGCGCTGGCGAGGTCGGCGATCTGGGCGACGAGGTCGCGCGCGGCCGGCAGCCACACCTGCTCGACGGCGTCACGGATCGTGAGCGCGTACGAGGTGTTGTTGATGTCTTCCGACGTGCAGCCGAAGTGCGTGAGCTCCTCGACGCCCTCGAGCCCGAGCGCGCGCAGCTGGTCGCGCACGTAGTACTCGACCGCCTTCACGTCGTGGCGGGTGCGCGCCTCGATCTCGGCGAGCGCGTCGATCGCGCGCTGGTCGAACTCGTCGACGACGGCGCGCAGTCGCGCCTTCTGGTAGTCATCGAGCGCCGCAGCGCCGAACATGCCCGCGTCGGTGAGGTAGATGAGCCACTCGATCTCGACGCGCACGCGGGCGCGGTTGAGCGCGGCCTCGCTGAGGTGCTCGCCGATGGGCGCCACCGCCTTGTAGTACCGATTGTCGAGAGGGCTGATCAGCTGCGGGGGCAGGGGGCTCATCGGGGCTCCGTTCTAGGGAATCGCGGTCTCGCGCGCCGCCCGGGCAACCGGTTCGACCTGCGCGAGGAGTTGTTCACAGGCGTGCTCGATGAGGTCGCGCACTTCGTTGAACAGGTCGTCGCTTCCATAGTAGGGATCCGGAACGTCGCCGTACTCATCCGACAGGTCAGAGAACGAGAGCAGGGAGCGAATGATCGCCCGCTGCTCGGGGGTGTCGGCCCAGGTCTTCAGGATTCGTTCCTGGCTCGGGTCGAACGTCACGATGAGGTCGAAGCGCTCGAACCAGTCGGGGTCGAACTGCTTCGCGCGGTGGCCCTCGGCCGTGTATCCCGCCCGCTCGAGCGAGGCGAGCGTGCGCGGGTCGGCCTTCTCGCCGACGTGCCAGTCGCCGGTGCCGGCCGAATCGAAGGCGAGGTGGTCGCCGTAACCGTCGCGCGCGGCCATGTCGCGGCTGATGGCCTCGGCCATGGGAGAGCGGCAGATGTTGCCCGTGCAGACGAAGCAAATGCGAAATGCGGGTTCGGCGCGCTCCACTGCAGACATGCGCACATTGTTCCGCATGCGGGTGACGTCAACAACAGCGTTGGGCCGGGAGTTGTTGCGGCGCGCCCTTGACGCGGTTCGCGCCGCTCCACGCGGGGCGGCTGTGGATGCGCGGTTCTCCACAGGCGGCGGGCCGGCCAGAGCGCGCGTCGCGGCCGCTGCGACACACTCGCGGCACCGCATCCGAGCCCCGGATGCGCCGAGCGCGCAGGAGGAATCGTGCAGAGCATCCCCGAAATCGTCTCTCCAGACGCCGCGCCGCCGTGCGTCGACGCGTACGGCGGAGAGTCGTCGATTGGCGCCCAGGTGCGGGCCGATCTCGCCTCGCTCGCCGAGTTGCTGCGCGACGCCGCGGGTGAGCTCTCGGAGGTGCACCGACCCGCGGTCGAGGATGCGGCGATCGGCGACTGGGTGTCGTTCGCGCGGCTCACGTACGACCTCGCGCGAGCGGGCATCGACGGGATGCTCGACGCCGCGGCGCTCGCCTGCGGGACCGTCGCGTCGCAGTACGACCTCGTGCAGCCGTTCGTCGTGTCGCTCGAAGACATCGCGAACGCGCTGACCGAGCCGAAGGCGGTGCCACAGTGAGCGAGGTGACGGTCGAGACGAGCCAGCTCGGCACGGCGGCGGCCCGTCTGCAGGAGATCGCCGATGGCACTCTCTCGATGAGCACGCGCCTCGCGAGCGCGAACTGGATTCCCGCGAACGCGTGGGCGACGACCGCAGGCCCGCAGATCGCGATCATCGGCGCCGAGGCCGCGCTCATTTCCTCGGCGGTCGCGGGCATCTCGGAGTTTACGGGCGGCGTCGCGGCGCACCTCACGCAGGCGCAGGCCTGGTACGAGGCGGCCGATGCGGCCGCCGTCGCCGCGATTACCGAGGTGAGTGACGCGATCGTCGCCGCGCTCGTCTACACGGCAACGACGCTCGTCGCGCAGACCGCGCTTGCCGCGATTCCGTTCCTGCTGAGCCCCGCCGGCATGGCAATCACGGTCGGGGCGCTCGCGGCCGGCGCGGGCCTGCAGCACGCGGGTGTCGTGCCCGACGGTGAGGATGTCGCGGCGTGGTGGAACGACAACCAGCACAAGCTCGCGAACCCGCTCACGGTGCTGCTCGTGCGCACGGGCGTTTCGGCCGGCGACGAGGTCGTGAACAGCTTCGTCGGCGGCTTCCACGCCTTCAGCTCGCCCGAGGAGGTTGCGGGGGCGCTCGCGGCGGTGCTCGCGGTGACGACCCCCTCGAACATGCAGGTGACGGCAGCGAAGCGCGACGAGCCGGCGGGGCAGGTGTCGTCGATGGCCGACCTCGCGGCCACGATTCCCGCGACCGACGCGAACGGCCCGCACGCCTCGATCACCGAGTACGTGCGCGACGACGGCAGCACCGTGCACGTCGTGAGCGTCGCGGGCACGAGCTCGCCCGAGCTCGGCGACGGCACGAACGGCATGGACAACCTCTCGAACCTCGCCGCCTACGCGGGCAGCGACACCGAGTCGCTCGCCGCGGTCAAGACGGCGATGGGGGAGGCTGGAATCAACGAGGGCGACGAGGTCGTCTTCGTCGGCTACTCACAGGGCGCGCTCATCGTGTCGCAGCTCGCGAAGTCGGGCACCTGGAACACCTCGTCGGTGCTGCTCGCCGGCTCGCCGATGCACGGCAACGAGATCGGCGGCGACGTGCCGGTGACCCAGCTCGAGCACGACGGCGACCTCATCACCGGGTTGCAGGGCTTCACGCCGCAGGCGCAGGGCGACGTGTCGGTCGTGCGCCGCGATCCGTTCCCTGACGGGGTACCGCAGGGCGAGACGATCCTCGGCCCGCACTCGCTCACCGAGTATCAGCAGACGGCGGCCGGATACGACGGGGTCGACGACCCGCAGGTCGCGGCCCAGCGTGCCGAGGCGCTCGCGCCGCTGCAGGGCGCGACCGCCGTCGAGACGACGGACTTCTCGTTCGAGCGGTTACCCGAATTCGGGGACGGCGGCGGCGGCACGCGGCCGACTCGACAGGAGCTGGTCGAGGGGCTGCGGCTCTACGACCGCCATCGGTGGCCGACCCAATTCCGGTGACCTACCGCTCGCCCTCGCTGCGTGAGCGGCGCTCGTCGCGATGCTTGCCCGTGCGGAACAGGCCGTTGAGGATCGCCGAGAAGATACCCATGAGCACGGCGCCACCGATCGACCACCAGAAGTTGTCGATCGTGAGGCCGAAGTCGAGGATGCCGCTCACCCAGCCGACGAGCCAGAACAGGAACCCGTTCACGACGAGCGCGAATAGCCCGAGCGTGAGGCAGTACAGCGGCAGCGAGACGGTGCGCACGACCTTGCCGATGACGGCGTTCACGACCCCCCAGATCACCGCGAGCAGCAGGTAGGTGAGCACGAGCGACGCCTGGCTGTCGTCGTAGGCGGTGACGCTGAGGCCGCCCTGAAGCAGCCACACGGTTGCCCAGAGGGCGATGGCGTTGAGCACAATCGAGGCGAGGAAACGCATGCCCCCATTGTGGCGGCTGCGGCTGGGAACGCCGCGGCGGGTAAGCTTCGAGCATGTCAGACGCACCAGTGATGCTTCGTCCGGAGATCGTCGCGCAGCGCGCGTACCAGCAGGGAAAACCTGCCCCCGCAACCGCGTTCAAGCTCTCGTCAAATGAGCTCCCCTTCGCTCCGCTTCCCGCCGTGCTCGCCGCCGTGAACGGCGTGAGCGGCTTCAACCGCTACCCGGACGCGAAGGCGACCGCCGTGCGCGAGGCGCTCGGCGCCCACTACGGCCTGCCGGCCGACCAGGTCATCGTTGGCGCCGGCTCGGTCTCGCTGCTCTACCAGGCCGTGCAGGCCGCGGCGGGCGCGGGCGACGAGGTCGTGTATCCGTGGCGCAGCTTCGAGGCCTACCCCGGCCTCGTGACGGTCGCCGGCGCGACGAGCGTGCAGGTGCCCCTCGGCGAGGGGGCCCGCGTCGACCTCGACGCGATCGCCGACGCGATCACCGACCGCACGCGCGTCGTCATCGTCTGCACCCCGAACAACCCGACCGGCCCCGCGGTGGGCCAGCACGAGTTCGAGCGGTTCCTCGAGCGCGTACCGAGCAACCTACTCGTGATCGCCGACGAGGCGTACATCGAGTTCGTGACCGACCCGCAGGCGGTCAACGCGACGCGACTGCTCGCCGCGCATCCGAACCTCGTCGTTGCCCGCACGTTCTCGAAGGCGTACGGGCTCGCTGGCCTGCGCGTCGGCTACATGCTCGGCAACGCGGCCGTGCTGCAGGCGTTTGCGACGACGGCGATTCCGTTCACGATCTCTGACCAGGCGCAGGCCGCGACCCTCGCGGTGATGCAGGAGGCCGACGCGGTGCGCGAGCGCGTCAACGAGATCTCGGCGCGCCGCGACGAGGTGCGTCGCGCGCTCATCGACCAGGGCTGGCCGATTCCCGAGAGCCAGGCGAACTTCGTGTGGCTGCCGGCGGGCGACCAGGTCGAGGGCGTCAACGAGATTCTGCGCGAGGGCGGCATCATTGCCCGCGCGTTCCCGGGCGACGGCCTGCGCATCACGATCGGCGAGGAGGAGTCGGTGACGCCGCTGCTCGCCGCGTGCTGGCAGGCGATCGAGCGCTACCCGTACCTGCGGGGCGAGTCGGGCTCACCCGCATGACCGGGCCGCAATAGACTGGCGAGGTTGATCCACTTCGAGGAGGCGCGTAGAGCGTGAGTTCCACCGTTCAGCCCACCGACCCGGTGCAGCTGCTGACGCCAACGGGCGAGCTCGCCCGTACGGCCGCGTCGGAGCCGTACCTGGAGCGCATCGAGCGCGCCGACCCCGAGCTGTGGCGCACCGCACTGCGCTCGATGCGGCTCGTGCGGGCGTTCGACAAGGAGTCCACGAACCTGCAGCGGCAGGGGCAGCTCGCGCTGTACGTTCCGGCCGAGGGCCAGGAGGGTGCGCAGATCGGCTCGGCGCTCGCGATGCGGCCGCAGGACCACGCGTTCCCCTCGTACCGCGAGCACGGCGTCGGGTTCGTTCGCGGCCTCGACCTCGTGCGCGTGCTCGGCCTGCTGCGCGGCACGACGAACGCCGGGTGGGACGTCGCCGAGACAGCGAATTTCCACAACTACGTGCTCGTCATCGCGTCGCAGACGCTTCACGCGACGGGATACGCGATGGGCCAGCGGCTTGACGGCGTCGTCGGCACGGGCGACCCCGAGGTCGACGAGGCGACGATCGTCTACTTCGGCGACGGCTCGACGAGCCAGGGCGACCTCAACGAGTCGCTCGTGTTTGCGCGCAGCTACGAGGCGCCCGCCGTGTACTTCCTGCAGAACAACCACTGGGCGATCTCGGTGCCGGTTTCGGTGCAGTCGCCCACCCCGCTCTACCGCCGCGCCGACGGCTTCGGCATGCCGGGCGTGCAGATCGACGGCAACGACGTCATGGCGAGCTACGCCGTGACGGCGGAGCACCTCGACCGGGCCCGCGCGGGTTCGGGGCCGGCGTTCATCGAGGCCCTTACGTACCGCATGGGCGCGCACACGACGAGCGACGACCCGACGAAGTACCGCACCCGCGAAGAGGAGCAGTTCTGGCGCGATCGCGATCCGATCGTGCGCCTTGAGGCGTACCTGCGGGCGCAGGGTGAGGGCGACGACTTCTTCGCCGTGCTCGAGGATGAGGCGCGCGACTACGCGGCCGACATCCGCCGCCGCACACTTGAGCTGCCCGACCCCGACCCCATCGAGATGTTCCAGGGCGTGTATGCCGAGGCGCATCCGCTCATCGAGGAAGAGATCGCGAGCTACCTCAACTTTGAGGCGTCGCTGGAGGAGGGCGAATGACCGACGACCTGCAGCCTACGGAACCCCAGCGCCTGAACCTGCCGCTCGCGCGCGCGATGAACGCGGGCATGCGCGCCGCGCTCGAGGCCGACGAGAAGGTGCTCATCATGGGTGAGGACATCGGCACCCTCGGCGGCGTTTTCCGCGTCACTGAGCACCTGCAGAGCGACTTCGGGAAGCACCGCGTGTTCGACACCCCGCTCGCCGAGTCGGGCATCGTCGGCACCGCGATCGGCCTCGCGATGCGCGGCTATCGACCCGTCTGCGAGATTCAGTTCGACGGGTTTGTGTGGCCCGCGTTCGACCAGATCACGTCGCAGCTCGCGAAGTACGGTGCGCGCACCGATGGTGCGGTGAAGCTCCCGATCGTGATCCGCATCCCGTACGGCGGGCACGTCGGCGCGGTCGAGCACCACCAGGAGAGTCCCGAAACGTACTTCGCGCACACGCCGGGCCTGCGCGTCGTATCGCCCTCGACGCCGAACGACGCCTACTGGATGATTCAGCAGGCGATTCGCAGCGATGACCCCGTGATTTTCCTCGAGCCGAAGTCGCGGTACTGGCCGAAGGGTGAGGTCGACACCGAGTCGGATGCGATCGGGCTGCACGTCAGCCGCGTCGCCCGCGAGGGCCGCGACGTGACGCTCGTCGGGTTCGGCGCGCAGACGGCGATGAACCTGCAGGCCGCCGATCTCGCCGAGAAGGAGGGCGTGTCGATCGAAGTCATCGACTTGCGCACGCTCGCGCCCGTCGACTACGGCCCCATCATCGAGTCGGCACGCAAGACCGGCCGTGTTGTCGTCGCGCAGGAGGCGTCGAGCCACGTCTCGCTCGGGAGCGAGATCGCGGCGACGATTTCGGAGAAGTGCTTCTACAGCCTCGAGGCGCCGGTGTTGCGCGTGTCGGGCTACAACGTCCCCTTCCCGCCCACGCGCCTGCAGGATGTCTTTCTGCCCGACGTGGATCGCGTGCTCGACGCCGTCGACCGCGTGCTCGAATATTAGGAGCTGCCATGAGCATCGAGTTCGAACTTCCCGACGTTGGCGAGGGGCTCACCGAGGCGACGATCGTCACGTGGAACGTGCACGAGGGCGACACCGTCGCGGTCAACGACGTGCTCGTCGAGAT
The DNA here is from genome assembly GCF_000381765.1 of [Zimmermannella] faecalis ATCC 13722. Lineage (GTDB taxonomy): Bacteria > Actinomycetota > Actinomycetes > Actinomycetales > Microbacteriaceae > Gulosibacter > Gulosibacter faecalis. The sequence continues at coordinate 339,033 of NZ_KB907075.1, forward strand.
CGAGACCGAGAAGTCGCTCGTCGAGCTGCCGAGCCCGTTTGACGGTGTCATCGACAAGCTCTTCGTCAAGGAGGGTGACCTCGTCGAGGTCGGGACCGCGATTCTCGCGATGCACGACCCCGCCGACCCCGACGGTGACGGGCACCCCGGCACGACGACCCCCGAGGTCGCCGAAGCCGAGCGCGATGCCGCGTCGACCGTGAGCGACGACTCGAGCGACGACGGTGACGGCGGCGCGAACCTCGTCGGCTACGGCTCGGCACCCACCGCGAGCTCGCGCCGCGGCCCGCGCCACCGCACCAACTCGCAGCGCGCCGCGAAGCAGGCCGCCGCGCGCCGCAAGCCGCGCACCGCGCCCGCATCCGTGCCCGCTGCCGCCGCGTTCCCGATCATCGCGAAGCCGCCGATTCGCAAGCTCGCGAAGGATCTCGAGGTCGACCTCACGCAGGTGCAGGCGACCGGGCTCGCCGGCGAGGTGACCCGCGACGACGTGATTCGGCATGCCGAGCAGGCGAAGCTCTTCACGAACCTCGAGACGCCCGACTGGCAGGAGGAGCGCGAGGAGCGCCACCCCGTCAAGGGCGTGCGGAAGATCATCGCGCAGAACATGGTGCAGTCGATGTTTACGGCGCCGCACGTTTCGCTGTTTGTCGACGTCGACGCGACCCGCACGATGGAGTACGTGAAGCGGCTGAAGGAGTCGCCCCACTTCGCCGGCGTCAAGGTGTCGCCGCTGCTGCTCGTCGCGAAGGCCGTCATGTGGGCGATTCAGCGCAACCCCACGACGAACGCGACGTGGAACGACGACGAGTACATCATCAAGCACTACGTGAATCTCGGCATCGCGGCCGCGACGCCGCGCGGCCTGCTCGTGCCGAACATCAAGGATGCGCACGAGATGTCGATGCGCGAGCTCGCCGAGGCGCTACAGGAGCTCACGATCACCGCCCGCGACGGCAAGACCCCACCCGCCGACCAGCAGGGCGGCACCTTCACCATCACGAACATCGGTGTCTTCGGCATGGACTCGGGCACGCCCGTGCTCAACCCCGGTGAGGTCGGCATTCTCGCCTTCGGTACCGTGCGCCCGAAGCCGTGGGTCGTCGACGACGAGGTGCGCGTGCGCCAGGTCACGACGCTCGCGGCCTCGTTCGACCACCGCCTCGTCGACGGCGATGTCGCCTCGCGGTTCCTCGCTGACGTCGCGCGCATCGTCGAGGAGCCTGCGCTGCTGCTCGACTAGCGCTAGTCGATGCCCTGCACGAGCAGCGCATCGACCTGCGCGACGGCCGCGTCGTCGCCCGTGAGTTCGACCTCGGCGGGGCGTCCCCACAGCCACAGGTAGAGCGAGGCGACGTCGGCCGACGCGGTCGCTTGTGGCATCTCGCCTCGCTCGATTTCGGGCTGCAGCGGTCGCGCGACGGCGTGGCTGAACTCTTCGCCGTCGCGGGGCCGCGTGCCGTGCCACACCGCGAGCTCGAGGTCGAGCGGCTCACCGTCGGTCGGCCGCAGCGTGAGGGTCGCCACCTGCTCGAGGGTCGCCCACTCGGGGATCCAGTCGTAGCTCGACGCGAGCATCACGCCCGTCACGTGGCCGAGCCCGTCGGCCGCGACCTCTCGCTCGATCGGCGTGATCTCGCGCCCGGCCGTGAGCTCGGCGTCGACCCGGTGCATCGTCGCCTCGTGCACCTGCATACGGCGCGTGAAGCCGACCGTCTGATCCGCCGCCGACCATGTCCACGCCGGTTGGGCGTCGTCGCGGGAATCGAGCTCCCGGATGAGCGACGCGGTCGCGCGCTCGCGGCGGGCGAGCAACTCCTCGCGGGCATCCTCGCCCTCGGGGCGTGGCGCCTTCGCCGTGTCGTTGCGCTCCGCATCCGCGTCGGTGAGCGCGTTCGTCGCGAGGTTGCTCGCCCAGAACTCGTGCACCTCGGTGATGTGCCAGAGGAGGTCGTCGGCGGTCCAACCTGGGCAGGTTGGTACGTCGCGATTCGGGTCGGTTGCGGCAAGGGTGGCGGATGCGCGATCGGCTTCGGCGGCGATGCGCTCAGTTGCTGAGGCCATGCCGCGAGCGTAGACCCCCTGGCTGAGCTGGGCTGGGCTGAGGTCGGCAGCGACTAGCGTGAGCTCATGGCTTTCTTCATTCACGACCTCGGCGATGGCGCGACGCTCGAGCCTATCGAGGTCGCCCACGCCGAGGAGCTGCTCGCCACCGTCGAAGCGAATCGCGAACGCCTCGCCAAGTGGGAGCCCTGGGCGCGCCTCGACCAGACCCTTGAAGGTCAGCGCGAGTTCCTACGGGGCCAGCAGGCGAAGGTGTCCGCGGACACCGCCATCCCGTGTCTCATTCGCGTCGACGGCACCTGCGCCGGCACCATCGAGCTGCGGTACGAGCGCGGCAACGGCGTCGGTGAGATCGGGTACTGGATCGCCGCCGAGTTCGAGGGCCGGGGCATCGTGCGTCGCGCCACCGAGGCCCTCATCGACCATGCCTTCGGCACCATGGGGTTCGCTCGCGTCGAGCTCTACATCGTCGACACCAACGAGCGCAGCCGCGGCCTCGCCGCGCGCCTCGGATTCAGCCACGAGGGCACTCGTCGCCGCGCTCACCAGCTCGGCGACGAGCGCCACGACCTCTGCGTCTACGGGTTGCTTGCCGAGGAGCGCGCCGCCGCGAAGTAACCGGCAGCACCCCAGCGGACCCCGAGTACCGCTTCGGCGGGTGTGCCGGTGCGGTGCCGCCCACGTGTGCGGGCGTGATTTCGGGATGCGCTGGGGTGTTGGGGCACGTCCGTCAGGTTGGCGGGTGGTGCCCTTAGAAGGGTGGTGGGTTGTGGACCTCGACAAACCTCGGCCCCGGTGGCTCCGGTACCGTCAGTACAACCCTGCCGAGGGGTGTGATCCACTCGAGCACCCCGCCTCCGAGGTGGCGGACCTGCCAGGGCTGTTCGTGCTTTTGCGTGTGGTGCGCGACGCACAGGTGTCCGCAGTTCTCGGGATGCGTCTTCCCGCCGTGCTGCCATGCCGTCGTGTGATCCAGATCGCAGCGGTACGCGGGCCTGCGGCAGCCAGGGAACCGGCACGTCACGTCCCGCGCCCGCAGATAGCGGCGCAGCGACGCGGGTGGCACGTAGGTGTCGGCGGTGATGACGTGCCCGCTGATCGGGTGCGTGAGGATCCGTTCGAGTTCGCCGTCGGCGGCCCACTCGCGTGCTTCGGCGGCGCTCATCGGCTGGAGCCCGTTGAGCATGGCGGCGCCTTCGCAGGTGTCGGATCCGCCGGCTCGCCGGAACGCGTCACTGAACTGTTGGTCGCGGAGTGCCATGACGGGTGTGACGATGCTGATGACCGCCTTCACCCGCGCGGCGCCGGCGGCGGGGCTCTCGAGGATGGTCTGCGCCGTCGCCGTAAGCAGCGTGTCGGCGAGGATGTCCGCCCGGTGTTGGTCGAGGGTGCGGGCGTCGGCTTCGAACCCGTCCTCGCCGCGGCGCGCAGTGGCTTCGGCTTTCGCGACTTCGGCCATGGCTTGGGCGTCGCGCGATAGTCGTTCGTGGATCGCTGCTGCGGTCGCGGCGGGGAGGTACGCGGTGAGGTAGGTCATGCCGTAGTCGTCTTGGTCGACGAGGACGCGTCGTTGTGCGAACGCGGCTTTGTGGGCGCGTTCGAAGTCTTCGCGCGCGAGCTTCGCGGCGAGTTGTTTCGCGAACGACTCGGTTTGCGGCACGGTGTGGGTCTTCGCGTACCGGAGGACTTCCTTGCCGTATCGCTCGTAGTGCCGCTCCGCTACGGGCGTGTGCTGTCGGAGCATCGCGTTGACGTGCCCGACCTGCACCGCAGCGTCGGA
>NZ_KB907076.1 GCF_000381765.1 [Zimmermannella] faecalis ATCC 13722
AGCCACGCAGCACCGCAAAGAGGACGGATTCGAGGCGGATCTTCGCACCCTCGACCAGCACCGCGCCGATATTTTGACGGACACGCTCCTCACCGCGACCGCGCAAACCATCCTCGACAGTGCAGCCGCGGGTGCCTCACGGGTGAAGGCGGTCATCAGCATCGTCACACCCGTCATGGCACTGCGCGACCAGGCCTTCAGCGACGCGTTCCGACGCGGGGGCGGATCCGACACCTGCGAAGGCGTCGCCATGCTCAACGGGCTCCAGCCCATGAGCGCTAGCGAGGCACGCGAATGGGCCGCCGACGGGGAGCTTGAGCGGATTTTGACGCACCCGATCAGCGGGCACGTCATCACGGCCGACACCTATGTGCCGCCCGCATCACTCCGCCGCTATTTGCGGGCGCGCGACGTGACCTGCCGGTTCCCCGGCTGCCGCCGCCCCGCGTACCGGTGCGACCTGGATCACACGACCGCGTGGCAGCACGGCGGGAAGACGCGCCCCGAGAACTGCGGACACCTGTGCGTCGCGCATCACACGCAGAAACACGAGCAACCCTGGCAGGTCCGCCACCTCGGCGGCGGGGTCCTCGAGTGGATCACGCCACTCGGGCGGGTCGTGGTCACCGTGCCGGAGCCACCGGGGCCGAGGTTTGTCGAGGTCCACGACCCACCACCCTTCTAAGGGCACCACCCGCCAACACCCGGTGGACGTGCCCCAGCACCCCAGCGCACCCAAGATTCACGCCCGCACACGCAGGCGACACCGCACCGGCACACTAGCCGAAGCGGTAGTCAGGATGCGCTGGGGTGGTAGCGCGCGTCGCGGAGCTGGGGTGCCGCCGCGTCGCGCCGCCTACCGCGCGTCACGGATGCGGTCGACGATGAGCGGGGCCGGCTCGGGCGCCGCGTCGCCGAGGTCGAGGGCGCCATCGAGGGCCTCGAGTGCGCGATCGAAGCGGCTCGCGTCGTCGGTGTGCAGGGTGTACAGCAGGTCGCCACGGCGCACGGTATCGCCGGGCTTCACGGCGAGGTCGATTCCGGCGGCGTGCACGACAGGGTCTTCCTTGCGGGCGCGTCCGGCGCCGAGGCGCCAGGCGGCGAGGCCGAAGTCGTAGGCATCCTGTCGGGTCACGACGCCGTCACGGTCGGCCCGCACCTCGTGCGACTCGCGCGGTTCGGGCAGCGTCGCGTCGGGGTCGCCGCCCTGTGCCTCGATGAAGCGACGCCACACATCCATCGCCTGGCCGTCTCGCAGGTGCGCGGCGACGTCGACGTCACGGATCCCGGCGAGGTCGAGCATCTCGGTCGCGAGCGCGACGGTGAGCTCGACGACGTCGGCTGGCCCGCCGCCGGCGAGCACCTCGACCGACTCGCGCACCTCGTTCGCGTTCCCGATCGTGAGGCCGAGGGGCGTGTTCATGTCGGTGAGCAGGGCCGAAACGTTCACGCCGGCATCGCTGCCGAGTCGCACCATGGTCTCGGCGAGTTCGCGTGCGCGCTCGGGATCGCGCATGAACGCGCCCGAGCCAAACTTCACGTCGAGCACGAGCGCTCCCGTGCCCTCGGCGATCTTCTTCGACATGATTGACGAGGCGATAAGGGGAATCGCCTCGACGGTGCCGGTGATGTCGCGCAGCGCGTAGAGCTTCTTATCGGCAGGTGCGAGGTCGGCGCTCGCCGCGCAGACGACACCGCCGACGTCCTCGAGCTGCCGCAACAGCTCCTCGTTCGTGAGCTCGGCCCGCCACCCGGCGATCGACTCGAGCTTGTCGAGGGTGCCGCCGGTGTGGCCGAGGCCGCGACCCGAAAGCTGGGGTACGGCGGCGCCGAACGAGGCGACGAGCGGCATGAGTGGCAGCGTGATCTTGTCGCCGACGCCACCCGTCGAGTGCTTGTCGGTCGTGGGCTTCGACAGCGACGAAAAGTCGAGCCGCTCCCCCGAGTCGATCATGGCGCGGGTGAGATCAAGAATCTCGCGCCGCTGCATGCCGTTGAGGAAGATGGCCATCGTCATCGCGGCCATCTGCTCATCACTGACAAACCCGTCGGTGTAGCGAGCGACGAGCCAGCGAATCTCGTCAGTCGTGAGCTCGCCGCGATCACGCTTGCGGCGAATCAGCTCGACGGCGTCAAAGGGCTCGGCCATGGTTCGTCCTCTCTTCGCGACTAGTCGTCGCGGTCGGCATACTCGGTGAGATTGCGGGGCCCAAAGGCCATCGGCAAAATCCCCTCAATGTCGGTGATGCCACCGATCGTGTCGAACAGACACCCCGGCGCCGCAAACTCGTTGAGCAGCTGACGGCAGCGGCCGCACGGCATGAGCCGCTCGCCGCGGCCATCGCAGCAGGTGAAGGCGACGAGCTTGCCGCCGCCGGTGCGGGCGAGCTCCGAGACGAGGCCGCATTCGGCGCACAGCCCCACCCCGTAGCTCGCGTTCTCGACGTTGCAGCCGGTGACAATCCGCCCGTCGTCCACGAGGGCGGCGGCGCCCACCGGAAACTCCGAGTACGGCACATACGCGTGCGCCTGCGCCTCGAGCGCGGCAGCCCGCAGGGTCTCCCAGTCGACGTCGACGACGGCGCGCATCCGATCGTTCACGCCTACCGCCCGGCCTTGATGTAGGGCTTACCGCTCGCGGCGGGCGCGCGCGACTGGCCGACGAACCCGACGACGGCAAGCACCGTGACGATGTACGGCACCATGGCGAGCAACTCGGTCGGCAGGTCGGCACCGACCTGCGAGGCGAGCGTGCGGAAGTTCGACGCGAAGCCAAACAGAATCGCGGCGAGCGTCGCATACACGGGGTGCCAGCGGCCGAAGATCAGCGCCGCGAGGGCGATGTATCCCTGACCACTCGTGACTTCCGAGCCGAACGCGCCGACGAGCCCGAGCGTGTAGTACGAGCCACCGAAGCCGGCGATCGCGCCCGAGAGCAGCACGTTGCGCCAGCGGGTCGCGTTGACGTTGATGCCGACGGTGTCGGCAGCCTTCGGATGCTCACCCACGGCGCGGGTGCGAATGCCCCACTTCGAGTTGAACAGCAGCACGACCATGAGCGGCACGAGCAGGAACAGCCCGTACACGACGATCGTGTTCGAGAACAGCAGCGGCCCGAGCACGGGAATCTCGCTGAGGCCCGGAATCGACCACACGGGGTAGCGGTCGGGGCTGTTGTACTTCGCCGAGTCGCTCGACATGAGGCCCGAGTAAAGGAAGTCGGTGAGGCCGAGCACGATCATGTTGATCACGACACCGACAACGACCTGCTCCACCCAGTACGTGATCGCGAACAGGGCGAGGATGCACGAGATGAGCACGCCCGCGACCATCGCGGCGATGAGGCCTGCGACCCAGCTCCCGGTGAGGCTCGAGACGAGCGCCGACGCGAACGCGCCCGAGAGCAACTGGCCCTCGATCGCGATGTTCACGACGCCGGAACGCTCCGACACGAGGCCCGCCATCGAACCGAACACGATCGGAGTCGAAAGCGCGAGGGTACCGGTGAGCAGCCAGGCGAGCGGCACGTTGGCGCCCGCGCCGACCCAGATGATGAGGGCGACTACCCAGAGCGCGGCGAACACTGCGGTGATCCACATCGGCACCGGTTTGCGGTCGAGCGCGCGCTTCAGCGCGAAACCGGCGAGCGCAAACATGAGCACCGTGAGCACGAGGTTCGCGGGCATGGTCGGCACCGAAATGGGGTCGAGCTGAATCGAGCCACCGCGGTTGCTCACGTCGATGCGGGTCGTCTCACCGACGACCGTGAACACGAACGCGAACAGCGAGACGAGCGCGAACGCGCCGAGCAGGATGGGCGTCTTGAGTTTGCGAGGCGCGAGCACGTCGCCCTCGGGGGCGGGCGTCTGTGCGGCCCGCGTGGTCTGATCGGTCGTCATGATTACGCCTCCGAAGCCTGCTTGCGCGCCGACACCCGGTCGGCGAGACGAATACCCGTGGGTTTCGGCAGGAAGCCGAGGAACCGCGGCGCTGCGACGAACAGCACGATGAGGCCCTGAATCACGGGAATGATGTCCTTCGGGATTCCGGCCGACACCTCCATCGAGACCGCACCGGCCTTGAGCGCGCCGAACAGGAGCGCCGCGAACACGATGCCGACGGGGTTGTTGCCACCGAGCAGCGCGACCGTGATCGCGTCGAAGCCGATGCCCGCATCCACCGACGGCTCGATGCCGGTCGGGTGCACCTCAAGCGTCTGGGTCGCGGCCGCGAGACCGATGAACCCTCCCGAGAGCGCCATCGTGAGCATCGTCACGAGCTTCACGTTGATGCCGGCGGTCTTCGCCGCGTTCGGGTTGATGCCCACCGCGCGAATCTGGAAGCCGATGGTCGAGCGCTCCATGATCCACCAGTACGCGATCGCCGCGATGATGACGAGGATGATGCCGGTGCCGAACGACCCGAGCTCGGGCAGGCGGGCGCTCTCGGCGATCGCCTTGCTCTTCGCGTAGCCGGGCGCGTTCTCGGCCTGGAACGGCTGCTGCTTGAGCATGAACGTGATGCCCCAGAACGCGATCCAGTTGAACATGATCGTGAGGATCACCTCGTGCGCGCCGGTCTGTGCCTTCAGCCAACCGACGATGCCGGCCCAGAGGCTCGCGCCGAGGACCGCGACGATGATCGCGAGCAGCAGGTGCAGGCCAACCGGCAGCTGCCAGTTCGAGCCGACGTAGGCGGCGAAGAACGCGCCGACGAGCAGCTGACCCTGACCACCAATGTTGAAGAGGCCGGCGCGGAAACCGATGCCGAGGCCGAGACCGGCGGCGATGAGCGGGGTCGCCCACTGCAGCGTCGTCAGCAGCGGCAGGAAGCCGCGCTTCTCGTTGTAGATCGAGCCGCCGACGAGCGCCTGCACTGCGTCGCCGATGAGGTTTCCGGCGGCGCGGAAGAAGTCCTGCGGCGCCGCGAACACGTAGCCGAGGGTGCCCTGCACGTCGGGGTTCGTGAAGATCGCGATGAGCAGACCGATGAAGAGCGCGATGACGATCGCGACGATCGAGCGCACGATACTGCCGCCGAAGACGTCGCGAAGAATGCCGCGCCACGGCTCGTCCGCGAGCGCGTTCGTCGAGCCCGTGCGGATCTTGTCGGTGGGCAACTTGTCGACGGGCGGCTGGTCGACGTCGGGAGTGAGTTTCGCGTCATTCGCCATGCGGGATACCTGCCATCATCTGTCCGAGGGTTTCGCGCGAGGTGGTCGGCGGCACGATACCCATCGAGCGGCCGTCGTACATCACCATGATCTTGTCGGCGAGCTGCACGACCTCGTCGAGCTCGGTCGACACGATGAGCACGGGGATGCCCGCGTCGCGCGTCGCAACAATCTGGTCGTGCACGAACTCGATCGAGCCGACGTCGAGGCCGCGGGTGGGCTGCGAGGCGATGAACAGCTTCAGCTTGCGCCCGAGCTCGCGCGCGAGCACGACCTTCTGCTGGTTACCGCCGGAGAGGCGGCCCACGGCCGTCTCGGTCGAGGGGGTGCGCACGTCGAACTGCTCGACCTTCGTCTCGGCGTTCTCGTGAATCGCGGCGAGATCGAGGGCGATGCCGCGCGAGAACGGGGCGCGGTCGAACATGTCGAGCACGAGGTTCTCGGCGATCGTGAAGTCGCCGACGATGCCGTCGACGGTGCGGTCTTCGGGCACAAACCCGACACCGCTGTCGAGCGCCTGCTTCACGCTGAGCCCGAGAAGTTCCTTGCCGTTGAGCTCGATCGACCCGGCCGTCTTCGGCTGCAGGCCGATGATCGCCTCGGTGAGCTCGGTCTGGCCGTTGCCCTGCACGCCCGCGACCACGAGGATCTCGCCCTCGTTGATCTCGAAGCTGAGGTTGTCGACGAACCGCTGCCCACTCTCCCCGAACACGGTGAGGTCGCGCACAGCGAACGACGCCTTGCCGAGCTTCGGCGCATCCTTCTTCACGGTGAGCGACACGTCGTGGCCAACCATGAGCGCCGCGAGCTCCTCGTTCGAGGCGGTCGGTTCGGCGGTGCCGACGACCTTGCCGCGGCGAATGACCGTGATGCGGTCGCTCACGTGGCGCACCTCGCGAAGCTTGTGCGAGATGAAGACGATCGACTTGCCCTCTTTTCGCAGCTCATCCATGATGCGCATGAGCTCGTCGGTCTCCTGCGGCGTGAGCACGGCGGTCGGCTCGTCAAGCACGAGCACCTTCGCCTCCTGCGACAGCGCCTTGATGATCTCGACGCGCTGCTGCTGGCCCACCGACAGGTCTTCGACGACCGAGTCGGGGTCGATGTGGAACCCGAACCGCTCCGAAATCTCGGTGACGCGCTGGCGCGCCGCCGCGAGGTCGAGGATGCCCGCGCCCTTCGTCGGCTCGTGGCCGAGAATCAGGTTCTCGGCGACCGTGAACACGGGAATCAGCATGAAGTGCTGGTGCACCATGCCGATGCCGGCGCGCATCGCGTCGCCCGGGCCCTGGAAGTTCTGCACCTTGCCGTCGAGGAGGATTTCGCCCTCTTCGGGAAGGTAGAGCCCGTAGAGCACGTTCATCAGCGTGGACTTTCCCGCGCCGTTCTCGCCGAGCAGGGCGTGGATTTCGCCGGCCTCAACGGTGAGGTCGATCTTGTCGTTCGCGGTGAAGGCGCCGAAGCGCTTCGTGATGCCGCGGAGTTCGAGTTTCATACGAGTCGGTCTCCAACCGGACTTGGACGTTCTGCGGGAAGCCTACCGGGGTCGGTGAGCGGCCCTCGAGGATGACGTGAATCGAGCCCGGCCAAGCAAGCGTGCTGCTGGGCCGGGCTCGAATCAGTCGGTTACTCCGAAACCTTGGGCGACGAAGGCGACTCGACCTCGATCGAGCCGTCGATGATGCCCTGCTTGATCTCCTCAAGCTCGTCGGTCATGCCCTCGGGCAGCTGCGACTCGAAGTCGCCGAAGTCCGAGATGCCGACGCCGCCGTTCTCGAGCGTGCCGGTGTAGACGCCGCCACCCTCGAACTCACCGTTCACGGCGCTCTCGATTGCCTCGAACACGGTGACGTCGAGGCCCTTCTCGATCGACACGAAGATGATGTCGGCGTAGTCGGGCTCGGCCGCGCGAAGGTCGCTGTCGACACCGAGCAGCACCGCGTTGTCGCCGTCGGCGCGGATCGCCTCAGCGGCGCCCTGGTAGAGCGGGCCACCAACGGGCAGAATCACGTCGGCGCCCTGCGCGAGGAAGCCCTCGGTGATCTGGTTCGCCTTCGTCTGGTCGGTGAAGTTACCGACAAACTCGCCGTTCTGGCTGTCGACATCCCAGCCGATGACCTCGACGTCGGCGTCCTTCTGCTCGTTGTAGTACTCGACACCGTCAGCGAAGCCGTCCATGAAGATCGTCACCGAAGGAATCTGGCTACCGCCGAAGGTCGCAACCTTGCCCGACTCGCTCTGGCCGGCCGACGCGTATCCGGCGAGGAACGCGGCCTGCGCCGTGTCGTAGTTCATCTGCAGCAGGTTCGGGGCGTCGAGGTAGTCGACGTCGACGATCGCGAAGTGCGTGTCGGGGTTTGCGTCGGCCGCGGCCTGCGTCGCGTCGGCGAGCATGAAGCCGACGGGCACGATGATGTCGCAGCCCTTCTGCACCATGGCGTCGAGGTTCGGCTGGAAGTCGTCGGGCGAGCTCGACTGCGCCTCAGCTGTCTCCACGCCGAGCTCCTCAGCCGCCTGCACGAGGCCGTCGTGCGCGAGCTGGTTGAACGAGCGGTCGTCAAAGCCACCCTCGTCCGAGACCATGCAGGCGAGGAAGTCGCTGTTGTCGCCACCAGCGCCACCCGTTGCGCCGGTCTCTGCCGGCGGCTCACCACACGCGGCAAGCGCGAGCATGCTGATTGACGCGACGCTGAGCGCCCCGAACACCTTCTTGCGAGACATACCCATTGGTTCTCCTCAGGTCACTCCGCAGCTGTGCGGAAAGTTCACATTGGAGTTGAGTCTATGTGGAATTTACTTTCAGCCGGGCGCGGTAGTGTGCCGCGCCCTAACGATTTGGCTACGACCGTCGCCTCGGCATGTGTCTCGCCTACAAGCCGGGCCCCGGCTACAGAACCTCGGGGTGTTCCGACTCCTTGATGCGCTCGACGACCTGCTTCACCTGCTGCGCGCGCTTGCGGGTCGTAATGAGCAGCGCATCCGCCGTGTCGACCACGACGACGTCGGGGATGCCCGCGATCGCGATCACCCGGTCGGTTTCCGAGATGACGAGGCCCGTCGACTCGTGCGCGATGACGCGGCCCGGGTCGCCGATCATGCGCAGGTCTTCGTCGCAGTCGCTCGCGGCCTCGTGCACGCGCGAGACGGCGGCGAAGTCGCCGACGTCATCCCAGCCGAAGAAGCCGGGGATGACGGCGAGCCCGCCCTTCTTCGCGGCCGGCTCGGCGACGGTGTAGTCGATCGCGATCTTCTCGAGCTCGGGCCAGACCCGCGCCTTCACCTCGTCGCGCTGCGGCGTATCCCACGCATCGGCGATTTCGGCGATGCCCGCCGCGAGCTCGGGCGCGTTCTCGGCAAGCTCGGCGAGGAGTCGGCTCGCCCGGGCGATAAACATGCCCGCGTTCCAGAGGTACTCGCCGGATGCGACGTAGCGGCGCGCGGTCGGCGCGCTCGGCTTCTCGACGAAGGCATCGACCTGGCGTGCCGAGGGCGCCCCGAGAATCTCGAGCGGCTCACCGGCACGGATGTAGCCGAACGCGGTCGAGGGCTCGATCGGCTGAATGCCGATCGTGACAATGAGGCCCTCGTTCGCGGCGCGCACGGCCTCGGTCACCGAGCGGCGGAACCGCGCGTCGGCGCTGATGAGGTGGTCTGCGGCGAACGACCCGATCACGGCGCCCGGGTGTCGGCGCTCGATGATCGCGGCGGCGAGGCCGACGGCGGCACTCGAGTCGCGCCCCTCCGACTCGAGAATCACGTTCGATTCGAGCAGCTCCGGCAGCTGGCCGCGCACCTCGGCACCGTGCGACTCCCCCGTGACGACGTAGATACGCTCGTCACCGGTGAGGGGCGCGAGCCGCTCCCAGGTCGAGCGCAGCAGCGTCGTGCCGGTTCCGGCGACATCGTGCAGGAACTTCGGGCGGTCGGCGCGGCTCAGCGGCCACAGACGCGACCCCACACCTCCCGCCGGGATCACCGCATAGAAGTGGTCGAGGTTAATGGGCATGCGCAAGACTGTAGCGGCCGCGGCGTGCAAGCAGCCTGCGGCCATGCACCGGTAACCGAGTCGGGCCGCCGAGTTCGCCCCGAATTCAACCCGCGGCTACCCCCGCTCGATAGCTTCGGGGCATCATGCGAGTTGCGATCGTCACCGAAAGCTTTCTGCCCACGCTGAACGGCGTGACGAACAGCGTTCGCAAGGTGCTCGAGCACCTTCGCCGCCGCGGCCACGAAGCCATCGTGATCTGCCCGAAGGCCGGCGCCCCGAGCGAGTACGCGGGATTCGCGGTGCACGAGGTCGCGACCGTCAACCTCCGCGAGTTCCCCGTGGGGCTACCGAGCATCCAGGTCGATCAGCTCCTGCGCGACTTCGACCCCGACATCGTGCACGCCGCCTCCCCCTTTATGCTCGGCTGGAACGCGCTCGCAACGGCCCGCCGCCGCGGCATTCCCACGGTCGCGATCTTCCAGACCGACGTCGCCGGCTACACCGAGCGCAACCGCCTCGGCGCGATCCGCGACGTGACGTGGCTGCTGCTGCGCAGCATCCATTCGCAGGCCGACCTCACGCTCGCGCCATCGACAAGCTCGATTCGCGACCTCGAACGCAATCGCTTCGAGCGCGTGCGGCCGTGGGGCCGCGGCGTCGACCTCGAGGCCTTTCACCCGAACCATCGCCGCACCGACGCGGCCGCCGAGCTGCGCGCATCCTTCGCCGGGCCCGACGATGTCGTGGTCGGTTACGTCGGCCGGCTCGCGCCCGAGAAGCAGGTCGAGCGGCTCGCCGCGCTGCGCGGAATTCGAAACGTGCACCTCGCGATCGTCGGTGAGGGCCCGAGCGAGACCTCGGTGCGCGGCGCGCTCGACGGCATGCCCGTCACCTATCTCGGCCGCCGCATGGGGCGCGACCTCTCGCTCGCCTACGCGAGCTTCGACCTCTTTGTGCACACCGGCACCGAAGAGACCTTCGGCCAGACCCTGCAGGAGGCGCACGCGGCGGGCCTGCCGGTCGTCGCGCCGCTCGCGGGCGGGCCGATCGACCTCGTGACGCACGGTGACGACGGCTACCTCTTTGATCCGGCCGCTGAGCGCGGCGACGACGCGATGCGCGCGTACGTCGAGCGGCTCGTCGCCGACCCCGGCCTGCGGGCACGGATGGGCGAGGCCGGCCGCCGCCGCGTGCTCGGCCGCTCGTGGGAGGGCATCTGCGACGACCTGCTCGCGTACTACGACGAGGCGATCGCCGCGAAAACCGCGGCGACGGCGGGCTTTATCAGCCTCTAGTTAGGCTTGCCTAATACCCGCCTTAGCTGAAAGATCGCTCCGAAAGGGGTAATCTTTTGCTACGTGTGAACCGTCGCCAGCGCGTCGTCAGGTATGACGAAATCGTTGGCGGTTCGCGCGCCGGGCGCGCTACGCCACCGGCCAAGTCAAGAGAAGGGTAGTTCCGTGTCATCATCTTCGACCGGCACCCCCGCCACTGCCACCGCACCGAAAAAGAGCGCCCTCGGCGGCCGCCTTTACCGCGGAAACGAGGGCATGTGGTCGTGGGTGCTTCACCGCATTACGGGTGTGGCGATCTTTTTCTTCCTCCTGGTGCACGTGCTCGACAGCGCGCTGCTGCTCGTGAGCCCCTCGGTCTACAACACCGTTATCGGCGCCTACAAGAACCCGATCATGGGCCTCGGCGAGCTCGGCCTCGTGGGCGCGATCGTCTACCACGCGTTCAACGGCCTGCGCATCATCCTCATCGACTTCCTGCCCGGCGGCACGCGCATCCAGCGCGGCATGTTCTGGGGCATCATCGTGCTCTGGTTCGTCGTGATGATCCCGTTCTCGATCATGCACCTCTCGCACGTCTTCGGTCACTAGGAGCAACGCAATGACTATTGAAGCGATTGACTACCCACGGACCCCGCTCGCCGAACGCAAGAAGGGCTCGGGCAACCTCGAGCGCACCGGATGGGTGTTCATGCGCGTCTCGGGCGTGCTGCTCGTCATCCTCGTGTTCGTGCACCTCTACTCGAACCTCATCGCCGGTGACGGCGTGCACCAGATCGACTACCAGTTCGTGGTGGCCGAGAAGTTCCAGTTCTCGTTCTGGCTTATCTGGGACGGCCTCATGCTCGTGCTCGCGATGATCCACGGCACGAACGGCCTGCGCACCATCGTCAACGACTACGTCTACAAGCCCGGCCCCCGCAAGGCACTCATCACCACGCTCTGGATCGCGTGCGCGGTCGAGATCATCCTCGGCATCATCGTGCTCGTCGCGTTCGGCGTGAACCCCTGCATCCACGGCGCCGACTCCGTGTCGGTGTGCGCCGGCTAGACAGACAAAGGAACTTTGTAAACACCATGGCTGCTGAACAGCTGAAGGACACCACGAAGGTCGTCGACGGGGTCACCGTCCACTTCCACCGCAACGAGGTCGTAATCGTCGGCGCCGGTGGCGCTGGCATGCGTGCCGCGATCGAGGCCGCCGAGCAGGCCGGGACGGGCGCCGTCATCGACGTCGTCACGAAGCTCTACCCCACCCGCTCGCACACCGGTGCGGCGCAGGGCGGTATGGCCGCGGCCCTCGCGAACGTCGAGGACGACAACTGGGAGTGGCACACCTACGACACCGTCAAGGGTGGCGACTACCTCGTCGACCAGGACTCGGCCGAGATCCTCGCGAAGGAGGCCATCGAGGCCGTGCTCGACCTCGAGAACATGGGTCTCCCCTTCAACCGCACGCCCGAGGGCAAGATCGACCAGCGCCGCTTCGGTGGGCACACGCGTGAGCACGGCAAGGCGCCCGTTCGCCGCGCCTGCTACGCCGCTGACCGCACCGGCCACATGATCCTGCAGACGCTCTACCAAAACTGCGTCAAGCACAACATCCGCTTCTTCAACGAGTACTACGCGCTCGACGTCTCGTTCGTCGAGGTCGATGGTGTGAAGCGTCCCGCCGCCGTCATCGCGTACGAGCTGAAGACCGGCGACCTGCACGTGTTCCAGGGCAAGTCGTTCGTGTTCGCCACTGGTGGCTTCGGCAAGGTCTTCAAGACCACCTCGAACGCGCACACCCTCACGGGTGACGGCGTCGGCATCATCTGGCGCAATGGCCTGCCACTCGAAGACATGGAGTTCTTCCAGTTCCACCCGACCGGCCTCGCCGGCCTCGGCATCCTCCTCACCGAGGGTGCCCGCGGTGAGGGCGCGATCCTCCGCAACGACTCGGGTGAGCGCTTCATGGAGCGCTACGCGCCCACCATTAAGGACCTCGCGCCGCGTGACATCGTCGCCCGGTCGATGGTGCAGGAAGTGCTCGAGGGCCGCGGCGCCGGCCCGCACAAGGACTACGTCTACCTCGACTGCACCCACCTCGGTGCCGAGGTGCTCGAGACGAAGCTCCCCGACATCACCGAGTTCGCGCGCACCTACCTTGGCGTCGACCCTGTCACCGAGCCCGTGCCCGTGTATCCCACCGCGCACTACGCGATGGGCGGGATTCCGACGAACAACGACGCCGAAGTGCTCTTGAACGACGACGAGGACATCGTGCCCGGCCTCTACGCCGCCGGCGAGTGCGCCTGCGTGTCGGTGCACGGCTCGAACCGTCTCGGCACGAACTCGCTGCTCGACATCAACGTGTTCGGTAAGCGCGCCGGCCGCTCGGCCGTGAAGTACGCGAAGACCGCCGACTTCGTCGACCTGCCCGCCGACCCCGACGCGTTCGTGCGCCAGCTCGTCGCCAACCTGCGCTCGACCGACGCCGAGCAGCACACCGAGTCGGTCGCCGAGATCCGCAAGGAACTGCAGGAGACCATGGACACGAACGTCCAGGTGTTCCGCACCGAAGAGACGCTCAACGAGGCGACCCGCGTCGTGCACGAGCTGCGCGAGCGCTACCGGAACGTGCACGTGCACGACAAGGGCTACCGCTACAACACCGAGCTGCTCGAAGCGATCGAACTCGGGTTCCTGCTCGACCTCGCCGAGGTCGTCACCTACACCGCGCTCAACCGCAAGGAATCGCGCGGCGGACACATGCGTGACGACTACCCGAAGCGCGACGACGAGAACTGGATGCACCACACGATGGCGTACCTGACCGGTGACCGCACGTCGGCCGACCCGGCCGACCACATCACGCTGGGCCAGAAGCCGGTGCGCATGACGCACTACGTGCCGCAGGAACGCAAGTACTAGGAACCGAAGGGAGATCAACGCAATGGCTGATGAATCGCAGGTCGCAGAACAAGAGCCGCAGGTCGAAGAGCCTGAGAAGCCCTTCAAGGTTGAGATCGTCGTTCGGCGCTACAGCTCCGAGACCGACTCCGAGCCGTACTGGCAGTCGTTCACGGTCGACATGTTCTCGACCAACCGCATCCTCGATGCCCTCCACCAGATCAAGTGGGAGCAGGACACCTCGCTCGCGTTCCGCCGTTCGTGCGCGCACGGCGTGTGCGGCTCTGACGCGATGCGCATCAACGGTCGCAACCGCCTCGCCTGCAAGACCCTGATCAAGGACCTCGACATCACGAAGCCCGTGTACGTCGAGGCGATCAAGGGCCTGCCGCTCGAGCGCGACCTCATCGTCGACATGGACCCGTTCTTCGAGGCGTTCAAGGAGGTGCAGCCCTTCCTGCAGGCCTCCGACAAGCCCGAGAAGGAGCGCATCCAGTCGATCGAAGACCGCGCCGTGTTCGACGACACGACGAAGTGCATCCTCTGCGCCGCGTGCACGACCTCGTGCCCCGTGTTCTGGACCGACGGCCAGTACTTCGGCCCCGCCGCAATCGTGAACGCGCACCGCTTCATCTTCGACTCGCGTGACGAGGCCGCCGACACGCGCCTCGACATCCTCAACGACAAGGAAGGCGTGTGGCGCTGCCGCACCACCTTCAACTGCACCGAGGCATGCCCCCGCGGCATCGAGGTGACGAAGGCGATCGCCGAGGTGAAGCAGGCCGTGCTGCGCGGCCGCCCGTAACCGCAGGCTCTCGTGAGGGCGCGCATCCGTATTGGATGCGCGCCCTCACGCATTTTCCGGGTGCACTGCGGCGGTAGGGTTGCGGGGTGGATGCAGGGGTCGAGATCGCGCACTGGCTGCCGGTGGGATGGGCGGCCCTCGCGTTCCTCGTCGTCGCGGCGCTCGGGGCGGGCTGGATCGACGCCGTCGTCGGCGGTGGCGGGCTCGTGCAGCTGCCGGCGCTCGTGATCGGACTGCCGCAGAATCTGGCGACGCCGTACGTGCTCGGCACGAACAAGCTCGCGAGCTTCATGGGCACCCTCAGCGCGAGCCTCGTCTACCTCACGAAGCTGCGCACGCAGGTCGCGGTGCTCCTCCCGCTCGTCATCGGCGCGTATGCCGGTTCGACGGGCGGCGCGTGGTGTTCGCGGTTCATCCCCCGCGAGGTACTCACCCCGGTCGTGCTCGTCGCCGTGCTCGGCATCGGCGCGTACATCCTCTCGAAGCCGAAGCTCGGCCTGAGCCACGCGCCGAAGCACGAGCACGCGCGGGCGCTCGGCTGGCGGTCGGCGCTCATCGGCGTGCTCGTCGGGTTCTACGACGGGCTCCTCGGGCCGGGCACGGGCTCGTTCTTCGTGATTCTGCTCGTGGCGATGCTCGGCTTCGGATTTCTCGAGGCGAGCGTGAACGCGAAGCTCGCGAACGTCGTCACGAACATCGCCTCGATCGTGCTCTATGGCCTCCACGGCGAGGTCGTGTGGGTGCTCGGCCTCATCATGGGCCTCGCGAACGTCACGGGCGCGATCGTCGGCGCCCGCATGGCCGTGCGGCGCGGCTCGGGCTTCGTGCGCAAGATCTTCATCGTCGCGATCGCGATTCTCGCAACGAAACTCGCCTGGGACACCGTCGCGATGTTCGTCGCGTAGGTGCCCCAGGCGTTCGTTCGCTACGCCCCGATCTCGGCGGCGTAGGCGTCGAAGAGGTCGCGGGCCTCGTCGGCTGAGGCGGCCTCGAGCACGCGGGCGGCGGTCTGGCGGGCCTGCTCGCGCGTGTACTTCTGGAGGATGTACCGCACCCCCGCGAGCGCGGGCGGCGCCATCGAGAGGCTCTTCACGCCGAGACCGACGAGCACGACCGCGAGGCGCGGGTCGGCCGCGGCCTCGCCGCAGACGCCGACGGGCTTGCCGGTCGCCTCGCCGGCACGGCCGGTCTCGGCGATGAGGCGCAGCACGGCGGGGTGCCACGGGTCTTGGAAGTTCGCGACGGTGCCGAGCACGCGGTCGGCGGCGAGCGTGTACTGCGTGAGGTCGTTCGTGCCGATTGACACGAAGTCGCTCGTGCGCAGCACCTGCTCTGCGAGCAGCGCGGCCGAGGGCACCTCGATCATCGAACCGACGACGCGAAGGCCGTACTCGCGGCCAACGGCGGTGAAGTACTCGCTGTCGGCCGCGTCGGCGACCATCGGCGCCATGACCCAGAGGTCGGCGCCCGACTGCTCGCCCGCCTCGGCGAGGGCGGCGAGCTGGTCGCGCAGCAGGTTCTCGCGCTCGCGCAGGATGCGGATACCGCGCATGCCGAGCGCGGGGTTCGCCTCGGCCGCGTCGTTCAGGAAGCTCAGCGGCTTGTCGGCACCGGCGTCGAGCACGCGGGCGACGACCTTCTTGCCGGCGAACGGCCGCATGAGCGACGTGTACACCTCGACCTGCTCGTCCTTCGTGGGCGGGGTGGTGCGGTCGAGAAAGAGGAACTCGGTGCGGAACAGGCCGACACCCTCGGCGCCGAGGTCGACCGCGGGCTGCGAGTCGGCGGGCTTGCCGACGTTCGCGAGCAGCTGCACGGGGTCGCCGTCGGCGAGCGCGCCGGGGGCGATGGGTGCGGCCGCGATCTCATCTTGCTCGCGCTGCTTCGCGCGGGCCTCGTCGAGCTGGAACTTCGTCGGGCCGACGATGACCTGTCCGGTGCCCGCGTCAACGACGAGCAGGGCGCCCTCGGGGATGTCGTCGGCACCGGCGGCCGCGACGACCGCGGGCAGGCCCTTCTCGGCGGCGATGATGCCGGTGTGGGCCTTCGGTGAGCCGTCGCGGGTGACGAACGCCTGCACCTTGTCGAGGTCGAGCTTGCCGGTGTCGGCGGGGGCGAGGTCGACGGCGACGAGGATGAACGGCTCGTCGCGCTGCGGCACCTCGGGCGCGGGCACGCCGGCGAGCTGGGCGCGGATGCGCTGCGACACGTCGCCGAGGTCAGTCGCGCGCTCGGCCATGTAGCCGCCCATCGCCTTCAGCGTCTCGGCGAACTGCTGGAACGACTCGTACACGGCCCGATCGGCCGTCTTGCCGCCGGCGATGGCGTCGGAAACGAGCTGCTCGATCGACGGGTCGGCAGCCATCATCGACTGGGCGTCGAGCACCTCCTTGAGCGCGCCCTCGGCCTCCTCAGCCCGCGCGGCGATCTGCGCCTGCGTGAGCTTGATCGCGGCCTTCGCGCGCTCCTGCTCAGCGGCGACATCGCCCTTCAGCGGCACGTCGTCGGGGATAGGAAGTGGGTCGGGCATCCGCACGGCATTGCCGATCGCGATTCGCGTACCAACTCCGAAACCGTGGAGCTCCATCGTCCATACCTTTCGGTTCGATTCGAACGCCCGGGCAGGCGTATCTGTTCAGCGTAATATTCGGCCGCGTAGGGTGGCTGTGTGACCCCAGCAAAGTCGACGGTAAATCACAGGTCCGACGCTGCGCACGAAGTGTCGCTCGGTCGGGTAACCATCTTCCCTCCGTATCCGAAGGCGAAGCCCGACGCCACGTTCGGCGACCGCCTCAAGGATTTCATGACCTGGCTCCAGGCCACCCGCCCGATGCGTGCGCTGAAGCACTGGTCGGAGCGGCGCGGCGGCACGCTCGCGAGCGGCATGGCCTACTCGGCGCTGTTCTCGGTGTTCGCGGCACTGCTCGTGTTCTTCTCGGTGATCGGCCTCGTGCTCGGCAGCAACAAAGAGCTCATGGGCCAGCTCATCGACTCGCTCGCCGACATGGTTCCCGGCCTCATCGCGGTCGGCGACGAGCAGGGCGTCGTCAAAGCCGAAGACCTCATGAACCTCGAGACCGGCAGCTCGTTCACGATCGCCGGTATCATCGCGCTGCTGTCGTCGCTGTGGACCGCCATGAACTTCCTCAACGGCTCGCGCCTCGCGATCCGCGGCATGTTCGACCTGCCCGCCGCGCCCGAGCGCAGCATGGCGATCACCCGCCTCACCGACCTCGGCCTCATGATCGCCGGCGCGCTCATGCTGATCCTCGCCGTCGGTGTCGTCGCGGCCGGAAGCGGTGCCGCGACCTGGCTGCTGCGCGACGTGCTCCACCTCGACCTCGGCATTGTCACGGGCATCCTCATTCGCCTCGCCGGCATGGTCGTGACCCTCGCCGTCTACACGGTGGCGGTCGCGGGGATGCTGCGGGTGCTGTCGCAGATCCGGATTCCGGCGAAGACCCTCTGGTCGGGCTCGCTGCTCGGCGGCATCGCGATCGGCATCCTCACCTACCTCGGAAGCGCGCTGCTCGGCGGCGCGAGCTCGAACCCGCTGATCGCGACGTTCGCGACGATTCTCGGTGTGCTCATCTTCTTCAACTTCCTCTGCATGGTGCTGCTGATTACGGCGGCGTGGGTGAAGGTGACGATGGATGACCTGGGCCAGGCCCCGCGTTTCCTCACGCTCGAGGAGGCGGAACGGGTGACGCACGAGGCCGAGCTCAACGCCCGCCGCGACCGGCTCGCAACCCAGCGCCTGCGGCTCGAGGCCGAGATGGAGGCGCTCCCCCGCTGGCGCCGCCGCAAGGCGCGTCGCGCCTACGAACAGGTGATCTACGACCAGGTCGAGCTCGAGAACGAGATCCGCGCCGTGCGCATGGGCTACGACCCGATCAAGGTCGCTGCCGAGCGCGAAGACGTCGACGAAGACCAGGTGCGGGTGCGGCGCTGAGACGCCCCCTCGGTAGGATTGCCGATATGTCGCTTCGCATCGCCTCGGTCAACGTGAACGGAATCCGCGCCGCCGTGCGCAAGGGCATGAGCGAGTGGGTGACCGCGCGCACGCCCGACGTCATCACGATGCAGGAGGTACGCGCATCGCTCGAGCAGGCGCAGCCGCTCATCGACTCCGAGTGGCACGTGACCCTCGACGAGAGCAACCAGAAGGGTCGCGCCGGCGTCGCTGTGCTCACCCGCAACGCCCCGCGCGACGTCCGCCGCGAGCTCGGCGACGACACCGTCGACTCGGCGGGCCGCTGGCTCGAGGTTGACGTGCAGCACGGCGACCACGTCGTCACCGTCGTGAGCTGTTACACGCACTCGGGCGAGGCCGACACCCCGAAGCAGGAGGCGAAGTGGGGCTTCCTTGAGGCGCAGGCCGAGCGGATGCGCGAGCTCGCGGCCGAGCGCGACTTCGTCGTCGTCACGGGTGACTTCAACATCGGCCACACCGAGCTCGACATCAAGAATTGGAAGGGCAACGTGAAGAAGTCGGGGTTCCTCCCCCGCGAGCGCGGCTACCTTTCCCGGATGTTTGGCGAGCACGCCGCGTCGGTGACGGGCGTCGACGGCTCGGTCGGCGCGGGCCTCGGCTACGTCGATGTCGGCCGCACGTTCGCGGGCGAGGTGCCCGGCCCCTACACGTGGTGGTCGAACCGAGGCCAGGCCTTCGACAACGACACGGGCTGGCGCATCGACTACCACGCGGCGACCCCGAAGCTTGCCGCGACGGTGCAGAATTACGCGGTCGACCGCGCAGCGGCCTACGATCAGAGATGGTCAGACCACGCGCCCGTCGTCGTCGACTACGAAATTTAGCTCGCTCGAGCACTCGCTCGAAAGGACCCTTCTCACATGACCTCACCCGCAGGCTCGAAGCCCGTGCTCTACTCGGGGATGCAGCCCTCGGCTGATTCGCTGCACCTCGGCAACTATGTTGGCGCGCTGACGAACTGGGTGAAGCTGCAGGAGGACTACGACGCCGTTTTCTGCGTCGTGAACCAGCACGCGATCACGTCGGGCATCGACCCCGAGCAGCTGCGCGAGCGCACGCTGTCGACCGCCGCGCAGTACATCGCCGCCGGCATCGACCCGGAACGGTCGACGCTCTACGTGCAGTCCGACGTGCCCGAGCACGCGCAGCTCGCGTGGATTCTCGGCTGCATCACGGGCTTCGGCGAGGCGAGCCGCATGACCCAGTTCAAGGACAAGTCGCAGCGCTTCGGCACCGAGAAGACGACGGTTGGGCTCTTCACGTACCCCGTGCTCATGGCCGCCGACATCCTGCTCTTCCAGACGCAGCAGGTGCCGGTCGGCGTCGACCAGAAGCAGCACATCGAGCTCACCCGCGACCTCGCCGAGCGCTTCAACTCCCGCTTCGGTGAGACCTTCACGATGCCCGAGGCGTTCATCCCGCCCGCAACGGCGAAGGTGTACGACCTGCAAGACCCGACCGCGAAGATGTCGAAGTCGGCCGCGTCGGATGCGGGGCTCCTGTCGATCCGCGACGAGGCGAAGGTCACGACGAAGAAGATCATGCGGGCCGTCACCGACGCCGACGGCGAGATTCGCTACGACGTCAGCGCGAAGCCCGGCGTCTCGAACCTCCTCACGATCTTCGCCGTGCTCTCGGGCCGCGAAATCGACGACGTCGCCGCCGAGTACGCCGGCCGCGGCTACGGCGACCTGAAGAAGGGCCTCGCCGAGGTCGTCGACGCGACGTTTACGCCTATCCGTACCCGCACCGCCGAGCTGCTCGACGACCGTGGCGAGCTCACCCGCCTGCTCGCGGCCGGTGCCGAGCGCGCCCGCGAGCGCGCCGCCGCGACCCTCGCGGCCGTGCACGAGCGCATCGGATTCCCCACCGGCTACTAGGCCGGGCAACGTTAGGACGCACCCGACTCTTATGGCTCCCCGCACCGACCCGGGCGGCGACGTACTCGTCGTCATTCCCACTTACAACGAGCGCGAGAACATCACGCTGATCGCCGAGCGGGTGCTCAACGCGTCGCCGCGCATCGACCTGCTCATCGTCGACGACGGCTCGCCCGACGGCACCGGCGAAATCGCCGACCGGATGGCCGCCACCGACGATCGCGTGTTCGTGCTGCACCGCACCGGCAAGCTCGGCCTCGCGACCGCCTACCTCCAGGGCTTCGAGTGGGGGCAGGAGCACGGCTACGAGTACCTGTTCGAGTTCGACGCCGACGGTTCGCACCCCGCCGCGAAGCTGCCCGAGCTCATCGCGCAGCTCGACGCGGGCGCCGAGCTCGCAATCGGTTCGCGCTGGGTGCCGGGCGGCGCCACCGAGAACTGGCCGCTCTCAAGGCAGCTGCTCTCGCGCGGCGCGGCGATGTACTGCCGGCTCTGGCTGAAGTCGCGCATCCACGACATCACGGCCGGGTTCCGCGGCTACCGCGCGAGCACGCTGCGCGGCTTCGACCTCAGCAACATCGGCGCGGCCGGCTACTGCTTCCAGATCGAGATGGCGTGGATGTACGAGCGCAAGGGCCTGCCCGTCGTCGAGGTGCCGATCACGTTCGTCGAGCGCGTGCACGGGGCGTCGAAGATGTCGAGCAACATCATTCTCGAGGCGATCTGGCGCGTTGCGGCCTGGGGCATCGGCTACCGCGCCCGCGGCGCCGAGCGCCTGGTGACCCGGCGATGAGTGACGAGATTCGGTTCGAGGTCGAGACGAACATCCCGACCGAACACGGCCTGTTCGGGGTGCGCGCGTACACCGACACCGTGACGGGCGACGAGCACCTCGCGCTCATCGGGCATCCCACCGTCGCCGCCGCCGACGGTGTGCCGCTCGTGCGGCTCCACTCGGAGTGCCTCACGGGCGAGGCGTTCGGCTCGCTGAAGTGTGAGTGCGGCCCGCAGCTGCACGCGGCAATGGATGTCGTGGCCGAGCGCGGCGGCGTCGTGCTCTACCTGCGTGGGCAGGAAGGGCGCGGCATCGGGCTCGTGAACAAGCTTCGCGCCTACCGGCTGCAGGAGGAGGGGCGCGACACGGTCGACGCAAACCTCGAGCTCGGGCTGCCGGCGGATGCGCGCGACTATTCCGCGGCGGCCGCGATTCTGCGCGACCTCGGCATCACGCAGGTGCGACTGCTCACGAACAATCCACTGAAGCAGGAGGCGCTGCTCGCCCACGGCATCGAGGTCGTCGAGCGGGTGCCGCTCGAAGTCGGCCGCAACGAGATCAACGAGGGCTACCTGCGCACGAAGGCCGAGCGCATGGGCCACCTGCTGCACCTCGGCGCGACCGAGGACGAACAGGACGCGTAGAAGCGGCGCACGTGAACGAGTCAACACCGCGCAAGCGCCGCTCCCCCTTCGCCGCCGGCGCCGAGAGTAGCGCCCCACGCGCGAAGCTCGGCCAGCTGTGGCCGTACCTGTTCGCCGACAAGCCGATGGTCGCGCTCATCATCGGCATCTCGCTCATCGGCGCACTCTTCTCGCTCGCGCAGCCCGTGCTCATGGGGCTGCTGATCGGGCAGGTCGAGGCGGGCAACCTCGAAGGCTGGATCGCCTGGTGCCTCGTCGCGGTCGTCATCGTCGCGGCGCTCATGTCGGGCCTGCAACACTTCCTGCTGCAGCGCACGGGCGAGTCGATCGTGCTGCGCGCGCGGCGCAACCTGATCCGTAAGCTCCTGCGGCTCCCGATCGCCGAATTCGATGCGCGCCGCACCGGCGACCTCGTATCGCGCGTCGGCAGCGACACGACGCTGCTGCGGGCCGTGCTCACGCAGGGGCTCATCGAGGCGATCGGCGGCGTACTCACGTTCGTCGGCGCGATCATCGCGATGCTGCTGCTCGACTGGGTGCTGTTCCTCATCACGTTCGCGTGCGTCGCGGTGTCGGCCGTCGTGGTCGTGCTGCTCGGCAGCCGCGTGATGCGCGCATCCGCCGCCGCGCAAGAGAAGGTGGGCGAGCTGAGCTCGTCAACCGAGCGCGTGATCTCGGCAATGCGCACGCTGCGCGCGTCGAACGCGACCGAGCGCGAAGAGCAGCGGGTGCTCGCCGATGCCGAGGGCGCCTACGAGCGCGGCCTCGACATCGCGGCGATCTCGGCGATCATGGTGCCGGTTTCGTTCCTCGCGCTGCAGCTCTCGCTCGTGCTAGTGCTCGGCGTCGGCGGGGCGCGCGTCGCGGCGGGCGAGCTCGCGATCGCCTCGCTCATCTCGTTCATCATGTTCCTGTTCTTGATGATCGCGCCGCTCACGCAGTTCTTCGGCGCGATCTCGGCCGTCGCGTCGGCGCTCGGCGCGCTCGGCCGCATCGAGGAGATCATCGGCCTGCCCGATGAGGATGCGCGCGACCGCGAGTTCGGTGCCGTCGTGACCCTGCGTGGGCCGGCAAACGTCGACGCGGCGCCCGAGGCGCCAGCGGTCGAGTTCGCTCGCGTGTCGTTCCGCTACCCGGAGCGGGTCGTGCGGGCCGCGCGTGCTCGCGCGAGCGCATCCGATCGCTTCGACGGCTTCGTGACCGCCCGTGGCCGGGCCGCACAGCGCGACGCCGACAAGCTGCTCGAGATCGACGAGTCGGCGCCCGTGGCGTCGCCGCTCGTGCTCGACGACGTGTCGTTCACGGTGCCGCGCGGGCACAAGGTCGCCCTCGTCGGGCCGTCGGGCGCTGGCAAGTCGACGTCGCTCGCGCTCATCGAGCGGTTCTACGACCCCAACTCGGGCGTCGTGTCACTCGGCGGGGTCGACCTGCGCTCGATCGAGCGCCGCGACCTGCGCCGCCAGCTCGGCTACGTGCAGCAGAACTCGCCGACCCTCGCCGGCACGATTCGCGACAACCTGCTGCTCGGCAACCCCGGTGCCGCCGACGACGAGTGCGTCGAGGTGCTGCGCCGCGTGAACCTCGGCGGCGTCGTCGACCGCTCCCCCGCCGGGCTGGATGCGCAGGTCGGCGAGGCCGGCGTGCGTCTGTCGGGCGGTGAGCAGCAGCGGCTCGCGATCGCGCGCACGCTGCTCGCGGCCCCGCCCGTGCTGCTACTCGACGAGTCGACGTCGGCGCTTGACGGCGAGAATGAGGCGCTCATGCGCGACGCGCTCGACACGGTTGCGCAGGGGCGGTCGATGATCATGATCGCGCACCGGCTCTCGACCGTGGCCGACGCCGACGAGATCGTCGTGCTCGAGGCGGGCCGAGTCGTCGGACGCGGCACCCACGCCGAGCTCCTCGAGACGACCCCGCTCTACCGCCGCCTCGCCGAATACCAGCTCCTCGCGTAGCCGCGGCCGCGCATCCGCCCATCCGCCCCGCCCATCCGGCCCATCCCATCCCGCCCATCCACCCCGCTGCCTGACGGCAATTCACGCCTTTTCGCGCCGATTTCTTGCGAATTTCCGTCAGTCAGCGAGAGTGGTGAGCCAGGATGCTCGGAGCGGCGACCGGGCGCGAGTCACCACTCGCCGCCGAGAAATGCGCTTAACCCAGCACCCACCTCCGCCAGCTGACGGCAAATCACACCCTTTCGGCCCGATTTCCTGCGAATTGCCGTCAGTTGGCGAGAAGGGAGGGAAGAGGTCGGGAGCTCTAAGCGATACCGACGTATTCGATTTCGGCGCCGGCGGCCTCGAGTTCATCGAGGGCGGCGGCTGAGGTCTCGGGGGCGACGCCGGCGCAGAGGTCGCTGAAGACGCGCACGTTGAAGCCGAGGCTCACGGCTTCAAGGGCGGATGCGCGCACGCAGTGGTCGGTCGCGATGCCGACGATGTCGAGGTCGCGCACGTCGGCGTCGCGGAGCACGTCGATGAGCACACGATCCTGCTCGTCGACGCCCTGGAAGGCGGAGTAGTCGGGCTTGCCCTGCCCCTTGAAGACCTGGTCGCTCAGCAGGGAGGTGTCGAGGTCGGGGTGAAACTCGGCGCCGGTCGTGCCGGCGACGCAGTGCACCGGCCAGCTGTCGACGAAGTCGGGGGTCTCGGCGAAGTGCCCGCCGTTGGTGTTGTCGGCGTCGTGCCAGTCGCGGGAGGCGACGACGACGTCATACGCGTCGCGGTGCGTGCGCAGGTAGCCGGTCACGTCGCGGGCGACCTGGCCGCCGCCGGAGCATCCGAGTGCACCGCCCTCGGTGAAGTCGTTCTGCACGTCAACGATGAGCAAGGCGCGAGTCATGCCTCAAACCTACCGGTTGCCGAGATCGAGCCCGCACTCGTACACGGCGGCGGCCGTGGCGTCGAGCGCGTCGCGGTTCGCACGCGACGTGACCTGCGTATCCGCCTCGGGGTCGTCGACGGTCACGAACATCGCGAACGTGAGCTCCGAACCGTCGGGCAGCGTGACGAACCCGGCGAGGCCGTACACCTGGTCGGTGAAGCCGGTCTTCGCCTCGATCGCGCCGTCGGGCACGGTGGGGATGCGGGTCTCGAGCGTTCCCGACACCATGTTCTCGGGGAGCGACTCGCGCAGCGTGCCGAGCCCATCGGTGTCGGCGGCGATGAGGTCAAGCAGGTCGACGATCGTTTCGGCGCTCGCGCGGTTGTCGCGCGAGAGGCCCGAACCGTCGGCGCCGACGAAGCCCGCGGTGCTCACCCCGAGGCCGTCCAACACGTCGCGCTGCGCCTCGTCAATTGCGGCGAAGTCGCTGCCGGTGCCCTGCTCGATCGCGACGAGCCGCGCGAGCGATTCGGCGATGACGTTATCGCTGTCGAGCAGCATGGTGTCGACGAGTTCGCGGATGGTCGGCGACCACACCTCGGCGATGGGCTCGCTGCCGGGCTCGATGCCGACCGTGTCGTCGACCGTCGCGCCGAGCGCGTCGGCGAAGGCGTCGGCGGCGTCCTGCGTCGGCGTCAGCGTGCGCGTCGAATACTCGGCGGTCGCGTTGGAGCGGCCGGCGTCGACCATGAGCGCCGAGACCGCCGCGGTCGAGCCGTCGAGCCGGTCGGCGTCGTTCCAGCTCGGCTGCCAGGTGTCGCCCGTGAAGAGACTGTCGTCGACGCCGACTCGGCTCGCCCCGCCGGCGGCCTCGACGGCGTCGGCAAGCTGCGAGACCGAGGCGGTCGCATCGGTGTAGTAGCTCTGCTCGCCCGACTTCAGCGTGACGTCGCCGCCGCCGACGATGACGACGCTGCCGGCGACATCGCCCGGATACACGCGGGTCGGCAGGCGCGTGTCGGGCCCGAGCGCGGTGAGCGCGGTCACGGCGGTGACGAGTTTCATGACCGACGCGGTCGGAGTCGCGGCCTCTGGTTGGCGCTCGAACAGCACCTCGCCGGTGTCGGCCCGCTGCACGATGCCGTGGAAGTCGAGGGCGTCGTCGGCGGTCACGAAGTCGTCGATCGAGCAGGTGCGCGGTGGCGCGGCCGACGGCGAGACGGATGGGCGCGGGGCGGGGGCCTCCGACGCGACCACCATGACGTCGCTCGCACCGGTCGCGAGGCCCACGCGGGCGGCGCCCGCACCCATCCCAACGCCCACAAGCAGCGCCACCGCAATGACAACGGCGACGAGCCCGCGCGCAGTGCGCGGACTCGTCGCCGTGTGCTTGCCAGCGTGCATGCGCGCCACCCTCCGTTCCGGCCTTCCAGCCTAGCGGCGCGCGGCAACACGGTTAGCTCGGGGTGTTCACCTTGCCGACAAGCTTCTCGCCGCGAGCGATGCGCTTCTCGTCGTCGTCACCGGGGATCACGTTGCCGCGCAGCGACCGGCCCGCGGTCTCGTTGAACGTGAGCACCGAGATGAGGCCGATGAGGCCGGCGATCGCGAGGTAGAACCCAGGCACGAGGTTGCTGCCGGTCACCTCGACGAGCCAGGTGTTCGCGGCACCGGCGGTGCCACCGAACAGAGCAGTCGAGATGTTGTAGCCGATCGCGAAGCCCGAGTAGCGCACCGCTGTCGGGAACAGCGCCGGCAGGGTCGACGAGATCGTCGAGATCACCATGACGAGGCAGATGCCGAGGATGCCGAGGCCGAGCAGGTGCGACCAGATTGCGTCGATCTGCAGCAGCATGACCGCGGGCACCGAGAGCACCATGAACCCGAGGCTCGCCGCGATCAGCAGCGGCTTGCGCCCGATCCTGTCGCTCAGCGCGCCGAACGGCACGATGACGGCCATCATCACGAGCTGAATCGCGACGAGGGTCCAGTTCGAGGCCACCGGGTCTTGCTCGAGCGTCTGCGACATGTAGCTCGGCATGTAGGTGAGCACGATGTAGAACGCGACGTTGATGAGAATCACGAAGCCGAACAGCTTGAACACCTGCTTGGGGTAGCGGGTGAGCAGGTTGCCGAGCGCCTTGAGGGCCGACTCGTTCTCGTCGGTGTGCTTCGAGTCCTGCTTGAACGTCTCCGACTCCTGCAGGCTCGACCGCAGCCAGAGCGCGACGCCACCGAGCAGCAGCGTCACCATGAACGGTACGCGCCACCAGAAGTCGTGCATGCCGTCTTCACCGACGATCGCGGTGAGGGTCGTGCAGAGCACGGCCGCGGCGCTCGCGCCGAGCAGGGTGCCGAACTCGAGGAACGAACCGTACGCACCGCGACGGTTGTCGGGCGCGTGCTCCGACATGAACACGGCCGCGCCGGCGTACTCGCCACCGGCCGAGAAGCCCTGCACCATGCGCAGCAGCACGAGCAGAATCGGCGCGAGGAACCCGACCGCCTCGAAGGTCGGCAGGAAGCCGATCGCGGCGGTCGCGCCCGAGATCAGGATGATCGTGAGCACGAGCACCTTCTGGCGGCCGACGCGGTCGCCGAGCGGGCCGAGGATGATGCCGCCGAGGGGCCGCACCAGGAACGACAGCGCGAAGGTGAGGAACGCGAAGATGGTCGGCCAGGCGCCGGCGTCATCACCAAAGGTGAAGAAGTTCGCCGCGATGTAGGTGACCAGGTAGCCGTAGATTCCATAGTCGAACCACTCGATGGCATTACCGAGGGCGGAACCGGCGACCGACTTGCGCGCGAGCTTCTTCTGAATCGGCGTCAGGTCGATCTCTTTGGTGATGGGAGGGAGTTCGTCATGCGGGGGTGTTGTCGCAGTCATGGGATTCCTCTCTGCGTGGCCCGTCGTCGGTGCGGGCCGGGATGCGCGCGTCCAGCGCGCTCGAATTCGTTCGGCAGTCCTTTCGTGTTCGAAACATGTCGGTCGGTTTCGCTGATGGATGGGTTGGGGGTCGGTGGGGTCTTCTGGGCCTAGCTCTTCGGCATGATGCCCTGCGTGCCCGCGAGGGCCGCACGCACCGCGAGCAGCGCGTAGGCGCGGGCCGCGAGGTGCAGGTCGGAGACGAGCACGTGCTCGTCAGGCTGATGCGCCTGCGTCGTGAGGTCGCCTGGTCCGAATACGAGGACGTCGATGCCGTGGTGTCGGTGCACGAATCCGCCCTCGCAGGCGGCGGTCCACACTCCGGTCTCGCCGGCGCCACCCGCGTCTTTCACCGCCCGGACAACTCGCGCGACGAGGTCAGACTCGGGGTCGGTTTCGAACCCCGGCATCACCATCTCGACTTCGCCGGTCACGCGAATCCGCTCGGCACCCGCCCGGGCGCCGGCACGAATCCGCTCGCGCGCATCCGTCAGCAGGTTGTCGAGGATAGCAAACGGGTCTTCCTCGGGCAGAATCCGGCGGTCGACGGTGAGGGTGCAGCGGTCGGCGACGATCGACGTGCCGTGCCCGCCCTCGACGGTGCCGACCGACCAGTTGCCGCTGCCGAGCACGGGATGCGGCCGGTCGCGCAGGCGCGCGTCGTCGGCCTCGATCGCGGCGATGACGTCGGTGGCGGCGACGATCGCGTTCGCCCCCTCGTCGGGCTTGCCGGCGTGGGCGCTCGCGCCCTCGATGTCGACGCGGAGGTTCATGGCGCCGCGGCACGCGGTGATCGTGACGAGGTTGGTGGGTTCGGCGACGATGCAGGCGCGGTACGTGCCGACGGGCTCGTTCGCGACGTAGTGGTGCACGCCCTTCGCGCCGAGCTCCTCGTCGACCGTGACGACGAGCGTCATCGGCAGGTGCGGCTGCTCGGCGTTGACGGCGGCCATCGCCGAGACGACGGCGGCGAGCCCGCCCTTCATGTCGGTCGTGCCGCGGCCGTAGAGCGCGTCGCCCTCGCGCAGGCAGGCGTACGAGTCGCGGGTCCACCCCTCCCCCGCGGGCACGACGTCGCTGTGGCCGAGGAACAGGATGCCGTCGCCGAGCGAGTGGTCGCCCATGCGGGCGATGAGGTTCGGGCGGCCCGGCTCGACGAGGTCGAGCGACACCTCGGCGCCGAGGGCGCGCAGCGCGAACGCGAGGCGCGTCGCGGTCGCCTCTTCGGTACCGCCGGGGTTCTCGCCCCCAACGCGCACGAGTTCGGCGGTGAGCTCGGCGATCGCGTCGGGGTCGAGGCGATCGATCACCCGCTGCTCGTCGGGCGTGAGTTCGGTCGCGGTCATGCGGCACCGCCGTTCTTCACGATGAGGCCGCGGGGCACGTCGCAGAACAGCTCGTGGCCGCTGTCGGTGACGCGAATCGACGCGCTCGTCTCGAAGCCGTAGCCGGTCATCCACATGCCGGCGATGACGTGGAAGGTCATGTTTTCGACGAGCACGGTCGGCTCGCCGCGGCGCAGGCTCACGGTGCGCTCGCCCCAGTCGGGCGGGTACCCGATGCCGATCGAGTAGCCGAGTCGCGACGCCTTTTCGTAGCCCGCGGCGCCAAGCACGCGAGTGAACTCCTCGCTCACCTCGTGCGCGGTGACGCCGGGGCGCACCGCTGCGAGCGCGGCGTCGAGCGCGGCGACGGTCGCGTCGGCGAGGTGGCGCAGCCGGTCGCTCGGGGTGCCGAGATATGCGGTGCGGGCGAGGGGCGCGTGGTAGCGGCGGTGTGCGCCGGTGAGTTCGAGCGAGATGCCGGTCTCATCGGGCAGCGGCGCGTCGCTCCAGGTGAGGTGCGGGGTGTCGGCGGCCGCGCCCACCATCATGAGGGGCACGATCGCCGGGTAGTCGCCCGCCGCATCCGCCGTGCCGCGCGCCTGCGCCGCCTGAATCGCCGCCGCGATCTCGTGCTGCGGGCGGCCCGGCGCGAGGGCGTCGAGGCCCGCCTGCATGGCGGAAGAGGCGATGCGGCCGGCGGCGCGCATGAGCTCGATCTCGGCGGGCGACTTCACGAGCCGCACCCAGCCGACGAGATCCTGGCTGTCGTCGAGCTGCCACCCGGGCAGGTGCTCCTGCAGCGCCCGGAACGTGCGCACCGTGAAGAAGTGCGCCTCGCCCTCGTAGCCGACGCGGCGCGGCTCGGCGCCGGCACGCTCGAGCAGGGCGGCGGCGATCCAGTCGCCCGGGTGCGCATCGGGGCGGTGGATGAGCGTTTCGGGGTAGCCGAGGATGCTCGACGCGGGGAACGAGGTGGCCGTGCGGTGGGCGCCGTTCGCGTCCATTTCGCGCATGATGAGCAGCGGTTCGCCCTCGAGCGGCAGCCAGAGCACCTGCGGGGTGTAGAACGACCACGCGTTGTAGCCGGTGAGGTAGTAGAGGTTCGCCGGGTCGGCGACGAGCAGTCCGTCGAAGCCGCCGGCGCGCATCCGCTCGCGAACGCGGTCGCGGCGCGCCTCGAACTCGGCCTCAGAGAACGGGGCCCCGATGCTCGGGCCCACCGGCTGCGTCGTCATGCGAACCTCCCTCGGATCGTGCGTTGATCGCAATACTGCCACCTTCTCGCACGCCTGTTGTTCACTCCACGCCAGCCGCCCCGATCAGGAGGTCTTCGAGGTGCGCGAGCACGCCGGCCTGCCCCGGGCTCGGGGTTGCGGTGGCGACGAAGCGCACGCGGCGCACGCCGAGGTCTTGCACGGTTGGGCGGGCGACGACGCGATAGCGGGTGTCGACCGCCGATTCGACGATGAGGGCGACGCCGACGTTCGCCGCGACGAAGGCGTGCACGAGCGAGTAGTCCTCGCTGTGCAGCAGCGTGTTCGGCACGAAACCCGCGGCGCCCGCGGCGGCGAGCAGGGCGCGCTCGGAGGCCTCGAGCACGCTGCGGGAGCGAATCCAGTCGGCATCGGCGAGGTCGGCGAGGTCGATGACCTCGTTGCCCGCGAGCGGATGCTCGGCGCCGAGCATGATGCGGAACGGCTCGCGCTCGAGCGTGCGCTGGCGCAGCGCGGCGTCGGTAACCGAGGTGTCGCCGTCGAGGTCGTAGAGCAGCGCGCAGTGGAGTGACCCGTCGAGCAGTTGTTCGAGCAGGCCGAGGGGCTCGCCCTCGACGAGTTCGACCTGCACCGTGTGGCCGGCGCCGAGTTCGGCGAGCACCTGCGGCAGCAGCCGCGCGCCGGCCGACTCGAAGGTGCCGATGCGCAGCACCGTGCCGCCGAAGTCGCGCAGTTCGGCGACCTCGCGCTCGGCGACGGCGAGGCGCGTCGTGGCCGCGCGGGCGTGGTCGAGAAAGAGCTCGCCGGCGGGCGTGAGCGCGGCCCCGGTCGCGCTGCGGGTGACGAGCTCGGTGCCGAGGTGCTGCTCGAGGGCGCGCAGGTGATGGCTGATCGTTGGCTGCCCGTAGTGGAGGTCGCGGGCGGCCGCGGCGAGGGAGCCGGTGCGGGCGATCGCGTCGAGCACGGCGAACTGGCGCAGGTCGAGCATGCACCCACCCTAGGGCTTGCTACATCGTTTCACCATATTGGCTATTGAGGGTTCGTGAAACTTCCCCCGTTCAACCGCGCCCGCACCCGGCGAGAGAATGACGGGTATGTCTGGCCTCAACGACTCGCAATACGCCGCCCCCTACTCCGAGCAGCTGCAGGTGCTCGCGTCGTTGCAGATGGAACGCCTGTTCGTGCCCGGCCACGGCGCCGACCACGAGGGCGCCGAACACCTCGTTCGCGTGTTTGGCGAGAAGGCCGTCAGCCTCGACTTCCCGATGATCATGACCGAGTTCCCGCTCGCCGACCCGCAGATTCCGCTCGGCGACGCCCCCGACACGATGCAGCGCGCGCTGACTCTCGCGGCGGATGCGTGGGGCGCGAGCCGCGCCTGGTTCCTCACGAACGGCGCCTCGGCCGGCAACCAGGTGGCGATGCTCGCCCTCGGCACGCTCGGCGACAAGCTCATCGTGCAGCGCAGCTGCCACTCGTCGACGATCGACGGCATGATGCTCGCGAACGTCGAGCCCGTGTTCCTGCGCCCCTCGATGGATCTTCGCCTCAGCCTCGCGCGCGGCGTCACGCCGCAGCAGGTGTCGGAGGCGCTTGCCGAGCATCCGGACGCCGCCGCCGTGTTCGTCGTGAGCCCGAGCTACTCGGGTGCGGTCGCCGACATCGCCGAGATCGCCCGCATCGCGCACGACGCGGGCAAGCCGCTCATCGTCGACGAGGCGTGGGGCTCGCACTTCGGGTTCCACGAGCAGCTCCCGATGAACGCGATTCGCCTCGGCGCCGACCTCGTCATTTCGAGCACCCACAAGCTCGCGGGTTCGCTCACCCAGTCGGCGATGCTGCTGCTCGGTCAGGGGCCGCACGCGGCGGCGCTCGGCTCGGCGGTCGACCGCGTGACCCGCGTCGTCACCTCGACGTCGTCGAGCGCGCTGCTCATGGCGGCGCTCGACGAGACCCGGCGCTTTCTCGCGACGAAGGCGAGCACGGCGTTCAACCGCGGCCTCGAGTCGGCCGAGGAGCTGCGCACTCGCATCGCCGAGCAGGGCCGGTTCGTCGAGGCGCGCGAGCAGCAGCTCGCGGCCGACGACACCGTCGCGATCGACCCGTTCAAGGTGGTGCTCGACACTCGCATCGGCAATATCGGCGGCTTCGACACGTACGAGCACCTCGCCTACGAGCAGCGCGTCGTGCCCGAGCTCGCGACCGACGGCGCCGTCGTGTTCGTGCTCGGCGCGGCCCGCCGCCTCGACGTCGACCGCGTGATGCGCGCCCTCGACGCCCTGCCCGAGAACCCGAGCGACGCGATCCAGGCGCGCATCGTCGACCCGGGCCCCCGCGCGCTCTCGCTGCGCGACGCGTTCTTCGCGCCGAGCGAGGTTGTGCTCGCGAAGGATGCGGTCGGGCGCGTCTCGAGCGACTCGCTCGCCGCGTATCCTCCCGGCGTGCCGAACCTCACGCCCGGCGAGACGATCACCGAAGAGATCGTCGACTACCTGCAGGCCGTCGCCGCCGCCCCCATGGGCTACGTGCGCGGCGCGGTCGACCCGGCCGCCGCGACGTTCCGCGTCGTCAAGTAGTCCGCCAGCGGTACTCCGACTGCGGCCGCCCGCCCGTGCCGTACTTCGCGGCGCGGTCGATGCGGCCCTGCTCGGCGAGGTACTCGAGGTACCTGCGGGCCGTGACCCGCGACATCCCGGCCCGCTCGGCCGCGTCGGCCGCCGTCACGCTCCCCTGGCTGCGCATGACCTCGAGCACGGCGTCGAGCGACTGCGCCGAGAGCCCCTTCGGGAGCTCGCCCGTCGGCGCGGGGCGCAGGGCGCCGAACATCGCGTCGATCTCGGACTGCGTCGCAGCCCCCGAGGCGTCGAGTGCCCGCTCCCGAAAGTCGCGGTACTGCTCGAGCCGTTCTCGCAGCGCCGCGAAGGTGAACGGCTTCACGAGGTACTGCACGGCCCCGAGCATGATGACGCGGCGCACGGTCTCGGGGTCGCGCACGCTCGTGAGCGCGATGACGTCGACGGGCGTCTGCATCGCCCGGGCGTAGCGGAGCACGTCGAGGCCGGTGCCGTCGGGCATCGTCATGTCGAGCAGCACGAGGTCGATGCCGGGGCCGCTCTCGGCGCCGTCGCGCGGTGGCGCGAGCCGGTCGAGCGCGGCCCGGGCGCCGTTCGCCTCGGCGGCGACGCGAAAGCCGGGCACGCGGCCCACGTACTCGCGGTGCGCCTCGAGGGTGAGCGGCTCGTCGTCGACGAGCAGCACTTCGATCATTGGCCGTCCTCCTGGTCGCCGGGCGCCTCGTCGCGCCCGGGAATTGTCACGGTAAACACGGTCGGGTTCGCAGTCACGTCGACGCTGCCGCCGGCGGCGGTCACGATCGAGCGCACGAGGGCGAGGCCGACTCCGCGGCCCGCGGCGCCCGCGGGCTTCGTCGAGACGCCCTCCTCGAACACCCGCTCCTCGAGGCCGGGCGGCAGCCCCGGCCCGCTGTCGGCCACGGCGACGACGAGCTGATTGCCCTCGCCCGCCTCGATCGACACCTCGACCCAGCGCGACTCCGGGCCCGCCGCGGCCGCCTCGAGCGCGTTGTCGATGAGGTTGCCGCACACCGAGACGGCGTCCACGGGCCGCAGCCGCGAGCGCGGCGCCTCGGGCGAGATCTCGAGCGACCACTCGATGCCGCGCTCGGCCGCATCCGCCGCCTTGCCGAGCAGCAGCGCCTGCACCGCCGGGTCGAACCGGCTCCCAAGCGCGACGACGTCGGCGAGCGACTGTTGCCGCGCCGAGGTCTCGGTGAGCAGCTCGATCGCGTCGTCGGTGCGCCCGAGCTCGAGCAGCCCGACGGCGGCGTGGATGCGGTTGCCATGCTCGTGCGCCTGGGCCCGCATCGCCGACGTGAGGGTGCGCAGCGACTCGCTCGACGACACGGCGTCACGCAGCGTCGAGGCTGGCAGGTCGCCCGCAATTTCGCGCATCCACCGCCGAGCGTAGAGCGCGCCCGCGAGCCCGATCAGGAGGATGCCGACCGCGACGCCCGCGACGACCGCGAGGCGCTGCCCGAGGCCCGCGTCGATGCTGCGAATCGTGATGCCGCTCGAAACCCAGCCGACCACCCGATCGCCGTCGAGCACCGGCACGATCGTGCGCACCGAGGCGCCGAGTGAGCCGACATACTCCTCCGACAGCGGCTCGGGAACCGTGGGAATCGTGCCGAGGTAGGCCTCGCCGACCTTGCCCTCGAGCGGATGCGTGACGCGCGTGCCGTCGGGCCGCATGATCGTCACGAAGTCGACGTGCGTGTCGTTCGAGACGCGGTCGACGACGGGCTGCAGGATGCTCGTCGCATCGTCGCTCGCGAGGGCCTCGCGCACGACCGGCCAGTCGGCAAGCGTCGCCGACACCGCGCTCGTCGCGGTCACCGCGTCGTGGCGGGCGTCGGCCCGCGCGTCGACCACGAGGTACACCGACGTGACGGCCGCGAATGAGAGCGCGAGCGCGACGGCGATCGCGAACGTCAGCGTCGCGACGCTCCAGCCCGAACCGGCCCTGCGCATCCGCACCCCCTCTCGCCCGGCAATCCCGTCGAACAATACGACCACAAGCCCTGCCGCAACAATCCCCCGCGTGAGAGTGGAGCCCGGCGGGGAACCCACCCGCAGCACACAATGACGTTGCAGACGGAGGCAATGATGGCTCTTTCAGACACCACCCGCGGTGCGGCCACGAAACCGCGCGGCATTCGAGGCTGGGATAAGCACACCTGGTTGTACGTGTCGGTGATCGGCGCGGTCGTGCTCGGCGCGATTGTCGGCCTCGCCGCACCCGAGTTTGCGATCGGCCTTGAGCCGCTCGGCACGGCGTTCGTCGCGCTTATCAAGATGATGATCGCGCCGATTATTTTCTGCACGATCGTGATTGGCGTCGGTTCGATCGCGAAGGCCGCGACGGTCGGCAAGATCGGCGGACTCGCGCTCGCCTACTTCCTCACGATGTCGACGTTCGCGCTCGCGATCGGGCTCGTTGTCGGCAACATCATTCACCCGGGCGACGGGCTGAACATGGCGTCGTCGACGTACGAGGTTGAGGGCGAGGCGAAGGGCACGACCGACTTCCTGCTCGACATCATCCCCACCACCTTCTTCGCGCCGTTCACCGGCGAGAGCGTGCTGCAGGTGCTGTTCGTCGCCCTCATCACGGGCTTCGCGCTGCAGGGGCTCGGCAAGCGCGGCAGGCCCGTGCTCGCGGTGATCCAGCACCTGCAGGTGCTCGTGTTCCGCATCCTCGGCATGATTCTCTGGCTCGCGCCGATCGGCGCGTTCGGTGCGATCGCGGCGGTGATCGGCAAGACCGGGATTGGCGCGATCTTCAGTCTCGGCCTGCTCATGGTGGCGTTCTACATCACCTGCTTCCTGTTCGTCGTCGTGCTGCTCGGGGCGCTGCTCTACGCGGTCACGCGGGTGAACGTGTTCCGCCTCATCGGCTACCTCGGACGCGAGTACCTGCTCATCGTCGGCACGAGCTCGTCGGAGTCGGCACTGCCGCGCCTCATCGCGAAGATGGAGCACCTCGGCGTCGCGAAGCCCGTCGTCGGCATCACCGTGCCCACCGGCTACTCGTTCAACCTCGACGGCACCGCGATCTACCTCACGATGGCGTCGCTGTTCATCGCCTCGGGCATGGGCACGCCGATGTCGATCGGCGAGCAGATCGGCCTGCTCGTGTTCATGATCATCGCGTCGAAGGGCGCGGCGGGCGTCACGGGCGCGGGCATCGCGACCCTCGCGGCGGGCCTGCAGGCATACCGCCCCGACCTCGTCGGCGGTGTGAGCGTCATCGTCGGCATCGACCGCTTCATGTCGGAGGGCCGCGCGATCACGAACTTCAGCGGCAACGCGATCGCGACCCTCATCATCGGCACCTGGACCAAGCAGGTCGACCACGACCGCGTGCGCCGCGTGCTCTCGGGCGAGCTGCCGTTCGATGAGGCGTCGCTCGGCGTCGACGACCACGGGCCGATCGAGGCGGAGGCTGACACCGACGCCGAGGCCCGTGCGGAGCTCGAGCCGGCCACCCGCTAGCGAAAGAAATAGCCCCGGTCACGTCTCGCAGGTTTGCGAGGGTGACCGGGGCGTTTTCTGTTTCGGAGCCGCCTACCAGAATCGAACTGGTGACCTATTCATTACGAGTGAATCGCTCTACCGACTGAGCTAAGGCGGCTTGCCGCCTGCGACAGGCGACACGAAATCTTATCGTACGTTTCGTGTCTCGCGCCACTCGGCAGCAACTAGCGCTTCGCCCACACGAACGGCGGCTTCGACTGCTCCTCCTCGTGCGCCGAGCCCAGCGGGATACCGCGACGCTCACGAAGCAGCAGCGTGGCAATCGTCGCGACGAGCACGAGGCCTACCAGGTAGATGCCGACCGAAGTCGTGCTGCCGGTCGCCTGCACGAGCGCGGTCGCGATCAGCGGGGCAAACGCGCCGCCGAGAATCGCGCCGAGCGCGTACGAGATCGAGGCGCCCGAGTAGCGCACGGATGCGGGGAACAGCTCGGCGAAGTAGGCCGACTGCGGCCCGTAGTTGAGGCCGAGCCCCGCGGCGAAGAACGAGACACCGATGGTGAGCGTGACGACATTCTGACTACTGATCGACCAGAGCATCGGGAAGATCGCGATGAGCAGCACCGTCCAACCAATGAGATACGTGGCCCGGCGACCGATTCGGTCGGAGAGGAAGCCGCCGACAACGGTAAAGACGCCCCACGACACCGACGAGATTGCCATCGAAATGAGTACCGCGGTGAGGTTCATGTTGCCGTTCGTCGGCGCAACGGCCTGATTCTGAATGAACCCGCCAGCGATCATGTAGCCGGCACCGTTATTGCCCGCGAACGTAAGCGCCGCAATGAGCACGAGCGGCGTGTGACGACGGAACAGCGTGGCCAGCGGAACGCGGGCCTTCTGGCTCTTCTTCTCCATCTCACGGAAGACCGGACTCTCCTCGACCGAGTGGCGCACGAAGAGGCCGACAACCACGAGCAGTGCGCTCAGCATGAAGGGCACACGCCAACCCCACTCGAGGTACGCGTCACCCGGCGCGATGATGGTCATCAGCGCGATGACGCCGCTCGCGAGCAGCATGGCGATGGGGGTCGCAACCTGCGGCGCGACACCGAAGGCACCCCGCTTGCCCGTCGGCGCATACTCGACCGCCATGAGCGCGGCACCGCCCCACTCGCCACCCGCGGAAAGCCCCTGGAGGATGCGCAGGGTCGCAAGCAGGATCGGCGCCATGATTCCGATGTCGTGGTACGTCGGCAG
Source organism: [Zimmermannella] faecalis ATCC 13722 (assembly GCF_000381765.1). Taxonomy (GTDB): domain Bacteria; phylum Actinomycetota; class Actinomycetes; order Actinomycetales; family Microbacteriaceae; genus Gulosibacter; species Gulosibacter faecalis. Next base: position 37,050 of record NZ_KB907076.1, read on the forward strand.
CACCCCGACGAGGAAGGTCGCGATGCCCATCATGACGAGCGTCGCGACGAGGATGCGCTTGCGGCCGAAGAGGTCACCGAGGTGGCCGCAGATCATCGCGCCGAGAGGGCGGAAGAGAAAGCTCAGCCCGATCGTGGCGAACGAGATGAGCAGGCCGAGCTCTTCTCCCGCGGGCTCAAAGAACAGCATGTTGAACACGAGCGCGGCAGAACTCGCGTAGATGAAGAAGTCGTACCACTCGATGGTGGTGCCGATCATCGAGGCCGCAACGACCTTGCGTCGTTCGCGACGAAGGTCAGTCGGGGCTGTGGCGTGCGTAAGGGTGTCGTTCGACATACGTGACTCCGTTGTCAGTAGCGGTTCGAGCTGTGATATAGCTTGTATATCACATGGATATCAGGCACTCAACGAGGAGAGATTGATGTCGCAAGAGGGAATCGATCGCCGCGGTGGCCGACTTTTTCAGGAGCAGGGCCAAGACGGCCTTCTTCACCGGGCATTTCTGCGGGGTGCTGGACACACCGCTGAGGAGGTACGCCGATCGCCGGTGATCGGGATCGCCTCAACCGCGAGCGAGCTCAACCCGTGCAATCAGGGCCTTTCGGGCCTGGCCAGGCACGTGAAGGCCGGCATCACGGCGGCCGGGGGCTTGCCACTCGAGTTCCCAACCATCTCGATCTCGGAGCCCTTCTCCCGCCCGACCAGCATGGTGCTGCGCAACCTGTTGTCGATGGACGTCGAGGAGATGATCAACGCGGCGCCGCTCGACGGCGTCGTGCTGCTGGGAGGATGCGACAAGACGATCCCGGCCCAGATCATGGGCGCCGTGAGCGCGAACATCCCCGCGCTTATCCTCGCGGCGGGGCACCGCCCGGTATCGAAGTACAAGGACAATGACGAGTTCACGGTCGATGACGTTTGGCCGGTGTGCGAGGCCCGCCGCATCGGCGATGTCGACGACGCGTCGTGGGCCGAGCTCGAGTCGAGCGCGAACGTCGGCGTCGGGACCTGCAACGTCATGGGCACCGCGACCACGATGGCGGTCATCGCTGAGGTGCTCGGCTTCGCTCCCCCGGGCTCCTCGCTGCCGTCGGCGGCGAGCAAGGCACGGATGGACATCGCTCGCCTCACCGGCGAGCAGATCGTGGAACACGTGCAGGCGCAGCGGCTTCCGGCGGCGCGCATCACGATCGAGTCGCTCGAGAATGCGTTCCGGGTCATCGCCGCGCTCGGCGGGTCGACGAACGCGCTGATTCACCTCGAAAGCATCGCCGGCCGCGCCGGGCTCCGCATCGGCTTCGAGCGATTCCGGGAGTGGAGCAACACGACCGAGCTGCTCGCGAACGTGCGCCCCACCGGCGACCACCTCCTTGACGAGCTCGACCGTGCTGGCGGAGTGGTCGAGGTCATGCGTCGACTCGGCACGAGGATCCATCCGACGACGCCGACCTCCGACGGTTCGACGTGGGGCGAAGTGCTGGCCGTGCGGCCCGCAAGGTCTGGGCCCGCGATTCGCGACGACGCGACCGAGCCCGCGGCGAAGGCCGGGCTTCGGATGCTGCGCGGCAACCTCGCGCCCGAAGGCTGCGTTATGAAGCTCAACCCGGGTATGCCGACGCAGTTTCTCGGCAGGGCGATCGTGTTTGACGGGCTCGATGACCTCCACGCGCGGATCGACGATCCGACGCTCGATGCCGACGAGAACAGCATCTTGGTGCTCCGCGGTCTCGGCGTGCGGGGCGCGCCCGGTATGCCGGAGGTGGGGCACATCCCCATCCCCGAGCAACTGCAGCGTCGCGGCGTCACCGACCTCCTCCGAATTTCGGATGCGCGCATGAGCGGCACGTCGACGGGTTCCGTCGTGCTCCACGTGAGCCCCGAGGCGGCTGTCGGCGGACCCCTGTCGCGGCTCAATACGGGTGACACCGTCTTCGTCGACGCCATCGCGGGAACCATTGAGCACCGCGTACCCACCGAAGAATTCGACTCCCGCCCGGCTGCGACGTCGCCCGCCCCCGCGGAGCGCGGGTACCGGTGGCTCTTCCAGCAGTACGTCTCGCAGCCACACGAGGGGTGCGACTTCACGTTCCTCGAGTCGAACGGAGCTCCGAAATGACTGCGCCCACGCCGCGACGAATCGGCATGGTCGGCGCCGGAGTTATGGGACTCCCTCTGGCTCGACGCCTCACCGATGCTGGATATGGACCCCTGGTTTGGGTGAGGGACCCCACGAAACGGCAGCGACTCGAGGCCGAGGGCTTCGCGGCAACCACCGACCGCTCCGGGCTGCGTGGCAGCGACGTCGTCGTGTCGTGCCTGCTCGACGAGCAAGCGGTGCGGGAGGTCTACTTCGGGCCTGACGGCCTCGCGTCGCTTCTGGAACCCGGCAGTCTCATCATCGAGCACGCCACGCTCGCACCCGAGTTCGCCATCGAGACGGCAGCCAGCCTCGCGCGTCTCGGCATTCGGTTCGCGGATGCGCCGGTCTCGGGCGGCCCTGCGGGAGCCGAGCAGGGCACGCTCTCGGCGATGGTCGGATGCGCCGAAGAGGACTTCGACGAGATCGAGGCGCTGCTGCGGCACACCTGCGCGAGCGTCGTTCACGCCGGTTCGGTCGGCGCGGGAGAAACCCTCAAGCTCGTCAACCAGTTTCTCGTCGCCGCGCACTCGGTCGCGGCGGCGGAGGCGGCAGCGCTCCTGCGACACGCGAACATTGCGGCCGATGTCGCGCTCCAGGCGCTGACGGGCGGTTGGGCGAGTTCCCGGCGCCTCGAGTTGCAGCTCGTCGACTCCATGACCGACGCGTTCACGCCAGACGGTGCGGGGCTCACGAAGTTTGAGAAGGACCTCCACCACGTGCATGAGCTCGTGTCGCGCTCGGGCGTACGCAGCGCCCTGCTACCGAGCATCGAGGCCAGCTGGTTCGCGGCCAGCGCCGCGCATCCGGACGCCGCATTTGCCGCGCTCGTGACCTCGTCACTCCCCGCAGCTGCAGCCGAATCCGACACGAACGAAACCAATTAGGAGCCCACCATGAAGAGCGCCATCGTTACCGGCTCAACCAGCGGTATCGGCAGGGCCACGGCCCTTCGCTTACACGAGCGGGGGTACGGCGTCGTGTTCAACGGCTATCGCACGCAACAGCAGGGTGACGACATCGTCGACCAGCTCGGTGAACGCGCCGCCTACGTCGACGGCGACATTGGCGACCCGACGGTTGCTGCGCGGCTTCGTGGTCGTGCGCTGGAGAACTTCGGGCGGCTCGACCTCGTCGTCAACAACGCGGGCATCGCAAAACCAATCCCCCACCCGGATCTCCAGGCCGTCGACGACGAATTCTGGGACGCGGTCATGCGCACCAACCTCAAGGGCCCGTGGAACCTCGTTCGGGCCTGCGCCGACGCACTCGCCGAGACCAAGGGGCAGGTCATCAACGTCGCGTCGATTGCCGGGCTCTCGGTTGACGGCAGCTCGATCCCCTATGCAATCTCGAAGGCCGGCGTCATTCATATGACCAAGCTGCTCGCCGTTGCGCTCGGACCAAACGTGCGAGTCAACGCCATTGCCCCGGGCTACGTCGATACCCCGCTCACGAACTCCTGGACCGCCGCCCGCGAACGCATCGTCACCACCGCACCGGCCGGGCGACTTGGCGAAGTCGAAGATGCTGCGCAGGCGATTCTTGCGCTGACCGATCTAAGCTACGTAACCGGCCAAATTCTGGCCGTAGACGGGGGCGTGAGCCTAGTTTGACCGTCGGCCCACTGCCGAACGTCGACGGAGATGCCGCGGAGAGACCATGCAGTCGAGAACCGAGTCGTTGCTCGTCGCGATTCGAGACCGAATCCGAACAGCACAAATCCCGCCCGGGGAAGTGATCGCAGAGAACCAGTTCACCGAGGAATTCGGGGTCTCGCGGACGCCGGTGCGAGAGACCTTCCGGTTGCTCACCACCGAGGGCTGGCTCCAGGTACTCCCCCGCAAGGGCTACCTTGTGCGCCCGCTCAACCTCACCGATATCCGCGAGGTCATGGACATGCGGATCATCCTTGAGCCGGAGCTCGCGGCGCGCGCCGCAATTGCCCCGGCTCGAGAAGCGATCTCCGAGATCTCAGAGATCATCGCGAAGCAACACGAGCCCGGGATCAGCCTCGCCGAGCAGGTCGAGTTCGCCGCCGAGTTCCATGTGAAGGTTGCGACGCTGAGCGGCAATCACCGCGCCGCCTCGACGTTGCGGCCGCTCGTTGACGAGATCAATCGGCTCCACTTTGTGCTGCCCGGTCTCAGCGCCCACATCTCGTCACCGACCGAGCGCGAAGCACACGAGTCAATTCTCGACGCGATCGCTCGACACGACGGCGAAGCAGCTCGCGCCCTGCAACTCCAACATCTTGAGGAGTCGCAGAGCGCGATGCTGCAGGCGTTCTAGCCGGCTAACAGTTGATGTCGCCCTCGGGCAGGTTGCCGGTGATGAGGTAGTCATCGACCGTGCCGATGACGCACTCGTCGCCCTCGTCGTAGGCGATGTGGCCCTCGCCCTCGTACACGAGGAGTGAGGCCGACTCGAGCTGCTCGGCCACCGCTTCGGCCCACTTCAGGGGCGTCGCGGGGTCGTTCGTGGTGGCGACGACGAGCACGGGTGCCGCGCCCTCGCCGACGACGGGCGCCTGCTCGGTGAGGCGCGACTGGAACGGCCAGTTCTCGCAGGTCACGTCGCCGAGTTCGAGCTCTTCGTCGGAGGCCTCGCCCGAGAAGAGCGTGACCTCCTGCAGCTTCTCGTTGTACTCGCGAATCTTCGCCTTGTCGGTCTCGACCGGGTAATCGAGGCAGTTGATCGCGGTGAAGGCCTCGGTCTGGTTCGACATGTACGTGCCGTCAGGGAGGCGACCGTTGTACGAGTCGGCGAGCGCGAAGAAGATCGTCGAGTCGCGCGAGGTCATCCAGCTCTCGAACGCGTTCGAGACGTACTGCCAGCTCGACTCGTCGTACATCCCGGCGACGATCGCCTGGTAGATGAGGGCCGAGGTCACGACGCGGCCGTCGGGGCCCTTCGACAGGTTCGTGTCGGCGTCGTCCATGACGTCCTGGATCTCCTCGATCGCGCCATCAACACCTCCCCGCTTGTCGAACGGGCACTGGTCGCCGGTGAGGCAGTCTTCGAGGTACGCGAGGATCGAGTCGCTGAACTTCTCTTGCTGGTCGAGCACCACATCCATCATCGGCACCGTCGGGTCGGTGGCGCCGTCGAGCACGACGCGGCCGACCTGCTCGGGGAACATGTCGATGTACTGCGCGCCGATGTCGGTGCCGTACGAGAACCCGAAGTAGTTGAGCGGGGCGCCGTCGATGACGTAGCGCAGCAGGTCGAGGTCTTGCACGGTCGAGATCGTGTCGACGTACTCGAGCAGCTCACCCGTGTTCTCGTAGCAGGCGTCACCAAACGCGATCGCCTGCTTCTTCTGGTAGTCGAGGAGCTCGGCGGTGGTCATCTCGGAGTACCCGTCGGGCACGCCGTAGAGGTAGTCGTCCATGCCCTCGTCGTCGTAGCAGTAGACGGCGCTCGAGTAGCCGACGCCGCGGGGGTCCCAGCCAACGATGTCGAAGTTCTCGCGCAGGTCTTCGCTGAACATGTACGAGCCGCTCTGCGCGACAAAGTCGACGCCGCTGCCGCCGGGTCCGCCGGGGTTCGTGAACAGCGACCCCTGCGACTCGCCGGTCGCGGGCAGGCGCACGAGCGCGAGCTCAACCGGATAGTCGGAATCCTGCGTCGGGTCGGCCCAGTTCAGCGGCGCGATGACGGTCGCGCATTCGACGGTCTCGTCTTCGGCGGCGTACTCGGGCGGGCACTCGCCCCACTCGACCTCTTGCTCGTAGAACTCCTCGGCACCGGGCGCGACGCTGTCGGGAATGTCGCCCGAGCCCTCGCCGCCCTCGGCGCCATTGCCCTGCTCGAGCTCCTCATCGGTGCCCTGCAACTCCTGAATCAGGGTGCAGCCGCTCAGCACGAGCGACGCGGTCACCGCGATTGCCCCCATGCGCAGCAGTCTCGTGCGTCGTTGCTTCGCTGGTCCTCGCATCGGCATCCTCTCGGCAGTCGCTCGGGTGGTCGCTAGCCGACGGCGTAGCCGATCAGCAATTCCTCGAGCGCAAGCTGCGGCGGCACATTCGCTGTGAGCCGTCGACGCACGAGGGCGATCGCCTCAATGCTAGCGATCGTCGATGACGCCGGTCGCCGATTCCGCACCGCCTCGAGTTCACCGCGCTGAGATTCATTCACGAGCGGCACAGGAACATCCAACTGCAGCATGAGGAGATCGCGCCAGAGTGACTGTACGTCGGTGAGAATCCGGTCGACGCCGTCGATCGTCGCGCGCTTCGCGCGGCGGTCTTGTTCGCGCTCGAGCTCGCGGAAAATGCTCTGCAGCTTGCGCGGGATGGTCTGGCCGGGTTCGAGGCCAAGGCTGCGGTAGGTCTCGTTCTTCTCGCGCTCGGCACGCTCGGCGAAGTGCGCCTCGCCGTCAGACTTCGCGAGGTCGAGCCACTGCTGCGCCTTGCGCACGGCATCCCCCGTCGTCGCGAGGCGCAGCACGCCGTCGAGCGACTCGCTGCGGCGCTGCCACGCCTCCGGCGAGGTGACAAGCCGGGAGGCCATGCCGACGTGCGACTGCGCCTCGGTCGCGGCGCGCACCGCGGTCTCGTGGTCGACGCCGTGGCGGCGCTCGAGCAGCGTCGCGACGTCATCGACCGCGGGGGTCGTGAGCGGCACGACGCGCACGCGGGAACGGATGGTCGGCAACAGGTCGGCCTCGCTCGGCGCGCAGAGCACCCAGACGGTACTCTCGACCGGCTCCTCGATCGCCTTGAGCAGCGTGTTCGACGTGCGCTCGACCATGCGGTCGGCGTCCTCGACGACGATGACGCGGTAGTCGGAGCCCGACGGCGAGGTCGCCGCGCGGGTGACGAGCTCACGCGCGGTCTTGATGTCGATCGAGACGGTCTCGGTGGCGACCGGGGTGAGGTCGGCGTGACTGCGCGCCCTCACCTGTCGGCAGCTCGGGCACTCGCCGCACCCGTCGTATGGGCACAGCAGCGCCGCCGCGAACGCGTACGCGATCGTCGAGCGACCCGACCCCGCGGGGCCCGTGACGAGCCACGAGTTCGTGAAGGCCGCCGCATCCTCGCTGCCGCGGCGGGCGCCCTGCACCGCACGCTGGAACGTCGCCACCGCGCGCGGCTGCCCGACGACCTCGTGCCACACGCTCATGCGGCGAGCCGTTCGAGCCGGGCCCGCACCTCGGCGCGAATGTCTTCGCGCACAACGCGCTCGGGCCGGTCGACGTCGACGACGCAGAACCGCTCGGGCTCCGCGGCCGCGAGCTGCAGAAACTCGTCGCGCACGGTGCGGTGAAAGTCGTCGCCGAGCGACTCGAGCCGGTCGAGCCCGGCGCGACTCGCGCGCATCCGCTGCTTCGCCACCTCGGGCGGCAGGTCGAGCAGCAGCGTGAGGTCGGGAACGAGCCCCTCGGTCGCCCAGAGCGAGAGGTCGCGGATCGTGTCGGCGCCGAGGCCACGGCCGAACCCCTGGTACACGACCGACGAGTCGTAGTAGCGGTCTTGCACGACGACCGCGCCCCGCTCGAGCGCGGGCCGCACGAGCGAACGGATGTGGTGGGCTCGGTCGGCCGCAAAGATCAGCGCCTCGGCGCGGTCGGAGAGGTCGTCGGGGCCGTGCAGCACGATGTCCCGCAGCTGCTGACCGAGCTCGGTGCCGCCGGGCTCGCGGGTCTGCACGACCTCGCGACCCTCGGCGCGCAACCACTCGACGAGCTGCCGCGCGTGCGACGACTTGCCGGCGCCATCCCCGCCCTCGAAGGTGATGAACAGCCCCCGCGGCACGACTACTCGCTCGCCTCGGAACTCGCGGCGGGCTTCTTCGTCGTGGTGCGCTTCGCCGCGGGCTTCTTCGCGGCAGGCTTCTTGGCCGCAGGCTTCTTCGCGGTGGCCTTCTTCGCCGCCGGCTTCTTGGCGGTCGACGTGCGCTTCTTCGCCGGGCCCTTCGCGCGCTTCTCGGCGATCATCTCGACCGCGCGCGCGAACGTGATCGTCGCGGCATCCTGCCCGCGCGGCACCGTGACGTTCGTCTCGCCGTCGGTGACGTAGGGGCCGAAGCGGCCGTCCTTCACCTTCACGACCTTGCCCGAAACCGGGTCGGGCTCCGCGAAGTCGAGAATGACCGTCTTCGACTGCCGGTTCGCGTACTTCGGCTGCGCGAACAGCTCCTGCGCGCCCGCGAGATCGATCGAGAAGATCGAGTCTTCGTCGGGCAGCGACCGGGTGTCGGTGCCCTTCTTCAGGTAGGCGCCGTAGCGGCCGTTCTGCGCGGTGATCTCGGTGCCGCTCTCCTCGTCGACGCCAACGACGCGCGGCAGGCTGAGCAGCTGCAGCGCCTGCTCGAACGTCACCGTGTCGGGCGACATCGACTTGAACAGCGAGGCGGTGCGCGGCTTCGGGGCCGCCTTCTTGCGCTTCGCGCCCTCGGGCTGCTCGGGCTCGGGGATGACCTCCGACACGTAGGGGCCGAAGCGGCCATCCTTCACGACAATGTCGTGGCCCGACTCGGGGTCTTGGCCGAGCACGCGGTCGCCCGCGACCGGGGCGTCGATGAGCTCCTGCACCTTCTCGGCGGTGAGCTCGTCGGGTGCGAGGTCTTCGGGCACGTTGATGCGGCGCGGGTCGGCGTCGTCGGGCTGCTCAACCTCGATGTATGGGCCGTAGCGGCCGATGCGCAGGGTCGCGGTGTCGGAGAGCTTCGTCGAGTTGATCGCGCGCGCGTCGATCTCGCCGAGGTTGTCGACGACGCCGCGCAGGCCCTGGTGCTCGTCGTGGCCGAAGTAGAAACCGTTGAGCCAGGCGACGCGGTCTTGCTCGCCCGAGGCGATCGCGTCGAGGTCGGATTCCATCTGCGCCGTGAAGTCGTACTCGACGAGGTCGCCGAAGTGGTCTTCGAGCAAGCGCACGACGCTGAACGCGGTCCAGCTCGGCACGAGCGCGTTGCCGCGACGGTTCACGTAGCCGCGGTCTTGGATCGTCGCGATGATCGACGCGTAGGTCGAGGGGCGGCCGATGCCGAGCTCGTCGAGCACCTTCACGAGGCTCGCCTCGGTGTAGCGCGGCGGCGGCGTGGTCTCGTGCGACTTCGCCTCGGCGCCGTCGACATTCACCGACTCGCCCTTCGAAAGCTCGGGCAGCTTCGCCGCGCCGTCGCTCGAGTCCTGCGAGTTGCGCTGCTCGTCGCGGCCCTCCTCGTAGGCGGCGAGGAACCCGCGGAACGTGATGACGGTGCCCGACACCTGGTACTCGGTGGTGAGCTTCGTCAGCGTTCCGGCCGCGTCGGGCAGCTCGTGCGCCGCACCCGCGAACGTCACCGTCTGGGTCTGGCCCTTCGCATCCGCCATCTGGCTCGCGACCGTGCGCTTCCAGATGAGGTCGTAGAGCTTGCGCTCGGTGTCGCTCACGCCGGTGAGGTCGCGCGGGCGCTGGAACTCGCTGCCGGCGGGGCGGATCGCCTCGTGCGCCTCCTGCGCGTTTTTCTGCTTCGAGCCGTAGAAGCGGGGCTTCTCGGGCACCGTCTCGGCGCCGTAGAGCTCGCGCGCCTGGCTGCGGGCGGCGCTGAGCGCCTGCGCCGAGAGGTTCGACGAGTCGGTACGCATATAGGTGATGTGCCCGTTTTCGTAGAGCGACTGCGCGACCGACATGGTCTGGCGGGCCGAGAACCCGAGCTTGCGGGAGGCCTCCTGCTGCAGCGTCGAGGTCGTGAACGGGGCGGCGGGTCGGCGCGTGTACGGCTTCGACTCGATGTTCGCGACGGTCACGGCGATGTCGCCGGCCGCGAGCGCTTCGGCGAGTGCCGTCGCGGTGGGCTCGGTGAGGATCGTCGCCTCGCCGGTCAGCTTGCCGTGGTCGTCGAAGTCGCGGCCGGTCGCGACGCGGTCGCCGTCGATGCGGGTGAGTCGCACGCCGAACGCCTGCCCGGTCGCCGAGAGGTCGGCCTGCACGCCCCAGTAGTTAGCCGCGACGAACGCGAGACGCTCACGCTCACGGTCGACGATGAGACGGGTCGCGGCCGACTGCACGCGGCCAGCGCTCAGGCCCGGGCCAACCTTGCGCCAGAGCACCGGCGAGATTTCATAGCCGTACAGGCGGTCGAGGATGCGCCGGGTCTCCTGCGCGTCCACGAGGTGGTCGTCGATGTCGCGCGTCTTGTCGCGCGCGGCCTCGATCGCCTCCTGCGTGATCTCGTGGAACACCATGCGCTTGACCGGCACCTTCGGCTTCAGCACCTCGAGCAGGTGCCACGCAATCGCCTCACCCTCGCGGTCTTCATCGGTTGCGAGAATGAGTTCGTCGGAGTCCTTGAGGGCCCGCTTCAGCTCGGTCACCGTCTTCTTCTTCGCGTCGCTGACGACGTAGTACGGCTCGAAGCCGTTCTCGACGTCGACCGAGAACTTGCCGAGCGAACCCTTCTTCTGCTCGGCCGGAAGGTTTTTCGGCTCGATGAGGTCGCGGATATGGCCGACGGAGGCCATCACCGTGTAGTCGTCGCCAAGGTACTTCGAGATGCTCTTGACCTTGGTGGGCGACTCGACGATAACGAGCTTGTGAGACACGATGTGCTTTCTGTAGCGGGGGGTGGATACGTACGGCTGCGCCGCGAGGCGGCACGCCTGGGGACAACGTGCCACGATGCGCACACTAGCGCAAGCCAACCTGTACGCGATTTGCGGGCACACAGCCCGGGCCATGAGGCCGGAGCGTTTCCGCCTATCCCTTTTATTATGGTCGCGCTGCGTTCGACCACACGACTAGCAAGGAAATATGCCCCGACTTCGCGACACTGAGACGCGCATCCTGCCCGCCTACGCGGCCGGGAGCGTCGAGGTGCCGTACGTCATTCACGGCATGATGGAGCACGTCGAGCGCGACGTCGAGTGGCCGGCGCACTCGCACCCGACGCACGAGCTGCTGTGGAACGAGCGCGGCGCCTCGACCGTGACGATCGGGGCGCGGGTGTGGACGATCGGCCGGTCGATCGGGGTGTGGATGCCCGCAGGCGTGCTGCACTCGGGCTTCGCTCCGGCGGGCACCTGGTATCGCACAGCACAGTTCGACGTGCGGGTCGCCCCGGCGCTCGCCGATGAGCCGGTCGGCGTCGAGGTGAGCCCGCTGCTGCGGCTGCTGCTCGACCGCCTCGACGACCGGGAACTGGGCGACGAGTCGCGCGCGCTCACCGAAGACCTCGTGATCGACGTGCTGAAGCCGGCGGCCGGCGCGCTCGTCGTGCAGCGGCCGACCGACGCGCGGTTGCAGCCAATCGCCGGTGCGCTCATGGCCGACCCGGGCGATCCGCGCACGCTTGCCGAATGGGCCGAGACGCTCGGGCGCAGCACCCGCACGATCACGCGTGCGTTCGCCGACGACACGGGGCTCGGGTTCTCGCAGTGGCAGGCCGCGGTGCGGATGCAGCGCGCGATCATGCTCATCGGCTCGGGGCTGCGGGTCGACGATGTCGCCGAGCGGGTCGGCTACGCCTCGGCGAGCGCGTTCGGGGCCGCGTTCCGCCGCACGACGGGGCTGTCGCCCTCGGCGTTCCGCTGAGCGCGATGTGTCCAATTCACGATAGAGGCCGTCTCTTTCGCGCGATTGCGTCGATTCAGCGGGCATTCTAAATTCTTTTAGGTAAGCCTCACTTAACCCCTGAAAGATCTGGAGCCCCTCCCCATGCGTCTTCGTCGCGCTCTTTCGGCCATTGTGGCCGGAGCCCTCGCGGTCAGCCTCTCGGCCTGCGCCGCCATCACCGATTCCGAGGGGCCCGCCGCCTCGTCGTCGACGGGGGCCGTCGCTGCCTCCGACCAGTTCCCCCTCGAGATCGAGCACGCGTTCGGCACGACGACCCTCGAAGAGGCGCCCGAGCGCGTCGCGACCGTGAACTGGGCCAACCACGAGGTGCCGCTCGCCCTCGGGGTTGTGCCGGTCGGCATGTCGGCCGCGAACTTCGGCGACGACGACGGCGACGGCCTGCTCCCCTGGGTATCGGAGCGCCTCGAGGAGCTCGGCGCCGAGACGCCCGTGCTCTTCGACGAGACCGACGGCATCGACTTCGAGGCCGTCGCGAACACCGAGCCCGACGTGATTCTCGCGGCCTACTCGGGCCTGACGCAGGAGGACTACGACACCCTCACCGAGATCGCGCCGGTCGTCGCGTATCCCGAGGCCGCCTGGGCCACCTCGTGGCGCGACGTGATCCGCTACAACGCGATGGGCATGGGAATGACCGCCGAGGGCGACGCCCTCATCGCCGACCTCGAGCAGCAGATCGCCGACAGCGTCGCCGAGTACCCCGAGCTCGAGGGCACGTCGACGATGTTCATGACGCACGTCGACACGACCGACCTCAGCACCGTGAACTTCTACACCGCGAACGACACCCGCGCCGCGTTCTTCGACGACCTCGGGCTCACGACCCCGGCCGCGGTTGAAGAGGCCGCCGCCTCGGGCGAATTCTCTGGCAGCGTGAGCGCGGAGCAGGTCGACATGTTCGACGACGTCGAGCTCATCGTCACGTACGGTGACCAGGAGCTCGTCGACACGCTCAAGGCCGATCCGGTGCTCTCGCAGATGCCGGCCGTCGCGAACGACGCCATCGTGTTCCTCGACGGCTCGGGCCCGATGGGCACCGCCGCGAACCCGACGCCCCTGTCGATCTCGTGGGTGCTCGACGACTACGTTGGCGAACTCGCCGACGCCGTGGGCGCCGCGAATTGACGCAGGTCGTCACCGCACCCGAGTCGGGCGTCGCCATTGTGCGGCGCCCGACTCGGTCGCGCCTGGTGTGGCTCGCGATGGCGCTCGTCGTGGTCGCGGGGCTCGCGTTCGCGTCGATCTCGATCGGCTCGCGCGTCGTGAGCTGGGACGAGATCGTGGGCGCCCTCGCTGGCAACCAGGATGGGCTCGGCCAGGGCGCGGTGACGAAGCGCATCTGGCGCACCGCGCTCGCGCTGCTACTCGGCGCGGCGCTCGGCGTCTCGGGCGCCGTCATGCAGGGCGTCACCCGCAACCCGCTCGCCGACCCCGGCATCCTCGGGGTCAACATGGGCGCCTCGCTCGCGGTCGTCACGGGCATCGCCTGGTTCGGGCTCTGGAGCTTCTCGAGCTTCATCTGGACCGCGATTCTCGGCGCCGCGCTCACCGCCGTCTTCGTCTACGTCGTCGGTTCGCTCGGCCGCGACGGCGCGACCCCGCTGAAGCTCGCGCTCGCGGGCGCCGCGACCTCCGCCGCCGCGGCGTCGTTCATCAGCGCCGTCGTGCTGCCCCGCGGTGACATCGCGGGCAGCGTGCGCTCCTGGCAGATCGGCGGCGTCGGCGGCGCGACGATCGAGGCGATCACGACCGTGCTGCCATTCCTCGCCGTCGGCGCGCTCATCTGCTTCGGCTGCGCCCGCGCCCTCAACTCACTCGCGCTCGGCGACGAGCTCGCCGCCGGCCTCGGCGAGCGGGTTGCGTACGTGCGCGCCCTCGCCTCGCTCGGCGCGGTGCTGCTCTGCGGCGCGGCAACCGCGGTCGCCGGCCCCATCGCCTTCGTTGGGCTCGTGATTCCGCACCTCTGCCGCCTGCTCGTCGGCGTCGACCACCGCTGGCTGCTCCCGTTCTCGGCGCTCACCGGCGCGGCGCTGCTCACCGTCTCCGACATCGTCGGCCGCATCATCGCCCGCCCCGAAGAGATCGACGTCGGCATCATCACGGCGCTCGTCGGAGCCCCGTTCTTCATCTACATCGTTCGTCGGCAGAAGGTGCGCGAGCTATGACGATCAGCACTGCAACCCCGACCGCCACGAAGCCCCGCGCATCCGACTCGACGCGCCTCGTGCGCGGTCTGCGCCTGCGCCGCGGCCGCCGTCGCCGCGCGATTCTGCTCGCGCTCGCGATCGTCATCGTCGCCGTGTTCGTCGCGACGCTCATGTTCGGCAAGACGATCTACTCGCCCGGCGAGGTGCTCGGCGTCGTGTTCGGGCAGGATGTTCCAGGCGCGTCGTTCACGGTGGGCCGGTTGCGGCTCCCCCGCGCCGTGCTCGCACTCGTCGCCGGGTTCTGCTTCGGCCTCGGCGGCGTCACGTTCCAGACGATGCTGCGCAACCCCCTCGCGAGCCCCGACATCATCGGCATCAGCTCGGGCGCGAGCGCCGCGGCGGCCTTCGCGATCGTGATCCTCGGCCTCGGTGGCGCGCAGGTGTCGGTGTTCGCGATCGCGACCGGGCTCGCGGTCGCGCTGCTCATCTACGCGCTGTCGTTCCGCGGCAGCGTGCACCGCACGCGGCTCATTCTCATCGGCATCGGCATCGCGGCGATGCTCGACTCGGTGACGTCGTACGTGCTGAAGAAGGCACCGCAGTGGGAACTGCAGGAGGCGATGCGCTGGCTCACCGGCAGCCTCAACGGCGTGCGCTGGAGCGAGGTCGTGCCGGTCATCATCTTGCTCTGCATCGCGGGCCCGCTCTTGCTCGCGACCGCGCGGCACCTGTCGATTCTGCAGCTCGGCGACGACACGGCGGCGGCCCTCGGCGTGCGCACGGAGCGCACGCGCATCCTGCTCATCGTTAGCGCCGTCGGCCTCATCGCCTTCGCCACCGCGGCGGCGGGGCCGATCGCGTTCGTCGCGTTCCTGTCGGGGCCGATCGCGGCGCGCATCGTCGGGCCGCACGGCTCACCGCTCGTGCCGGCGGCGTTCATCGGCGCGCTGCTCGTGCTCGTCGCCGACTTCGTCGGGCAGTTCGCGTTCGACACGCGCTTCCCCGTCGGCGTCATCACGGGTGCGCTCGGCGCCCCGTATCTCGTGTACCTCATCATTCGTTCGAACCGCACCGGAGGGTCGCTGTGACCGCATCCCACCAGCTCTCAGCCCGCGAACTGTCGCTCGGCTACCGCGAGCGCACCGTCATCGACTCGCTCAGCCTCGAGATCGCGCCCGGGCAGGTGACCGCGATCGTGGGCGCGAACGCGTGCGGCAAGTCGACGCTGCTGCGGTCGATGTCGCGCCTGCTCGCGCCGCAGTCGGGCGAAGTGGTGCTCGACGGCAAGCAGATTCACCGGATGGGCGCGAAGGAGCTCGCGCGCACGCTCGGCTTGCTGCCGCAGTCGCCGATCGCGCCCGAGGGCATCACGGTGTCGGACCTCGTGAGCCGCGGCCGCAACCCGCACCAGCGGATGTTCACGCGGTGGACCCGCGACGACGACGAGGCGGTCGCCGCGGCGCTCGAGGCGACCCAGACGCTCGAGCTCGCCGACCGGGCGATCGACGAGCTGTCGGGCGGGCAGCGCCAGCGCGTGTGGATCGCGATGGCGCTCGCGCAGCAGACCGACCTGCTGCTGCTCGACGAGCCGACAACGTTCCTCGACGTCGCCCACCAGGTCGAGGTGCTCGACCTGCTCACCGACCTGAATCGCGACCGCGGCACGACGGTCGTGATGGTGCTGCACGACCTCAACCTCGCGGCGCGTTACGCCGACCGGCTCGTCGCGATCGCGAACGGCGGCGTGCACTCGAGCGGCACGGCCGAGGAGGTGCTCACGGTCGACACGGTGCGCGAGGTGTTCGGGCTCGAGAGCCAGGTGATCATCGACCCGACCTCGAACCGGCCGCTCATGCTGCCGCTCGGGCGGCATCACGCGGTCGCGACGGCCTAGCTCGCGTCACGCTCCAGCTCGGCCCGCTCCCGCTCGTCGAGGCGCATGATCGCCTTCGTGTCGATGCTCGATTCCGGGATCTTTCGGAACCCCTTCGAGATCACCGCGAGGTAGATGACACCGATCGCCACCCAGACGAGGCCGACCGTGAGCGCCTCGGCACTCAGCGAGAACCACAGCCACATGGTGAGCGCGAAGCCGATCACCGGGAGCACACCGTACCGCACGATCGCGCCGGCGCTGCGCTCCTTCGCGTCGATGAGGAAGAACTTGATCACGGCGAGGTTCACCATCGAGAAGGCGGCGAGCGCGCCGAAACTCACGACCGAGATCACCGTGTCGAGGGGCAACACGAGCGCGAGTAGCGAGACGACCGCGACGACGAGAATCGCGTTGCTCGGGGTCTGGAAGCGCGCGTTGACCTTGCCGAACAGCGCCTGCGGGAGCATCCGGTCACGCCCCATCGAGTAGAGCACGCGCGAGGTCGAGGCCTGCGAGCTCAGCGCGCTCGCGACGCAGCCGACGATGTACGCGGCGAGGAAGAACGCCTGCAGGGCCGAGCCGCCTACGACTCCGAACAGCTCGTTCGGCGCGGTGTCGAGGTTCTCGAAGGTGGAGTGATCGGGCCACACGAGGTAGCCGACGAGCGAGACCACGACGAACATGACGCCGCCGACCACGACGGTGAGCAGCACCGCGCGGGGCACCGTGCGGCGCGCGTCCTTCGCCTCCTCGGCGAGCGTCGAGACGGCGTCGAAGCCGAGGAACGACAGCGCGAGAATCGCCGACCCCGCGACCACCGCCGAGAAGTCGGGTGCGAACGCGAAGGGCGCCGCCGCATCGGCCTCGGGCGTGAACTTGCCGACCGCGAGCACGACGAAGAAGACGAGGAACAGCACCTGGAACGCGACGAGCAGCACGTTAATGTTGCGCACGACCTCGATGCCGATGGCGTTGAGCACCGTGACGAGGACGATCGCGAGCACGATGACGAGCCACACCGGGATGCCCGGGAACTGGCTGTTCACGTAGAGCCCGACGAGCATGTAGTTCAGCATCGGCAGCAGCATGTAGTCGACCATGAGGCCCCAGCCGGTGACGAAGCCCACGCCGCGGCCGAACGCCTGGCGCGCGTATCCGTATGCGCTGCCCGCGGTCGGGAGGCGGCGCACAATGCTCGCGTAGCTCAGCGCCGTGAAGAGCATCGCGATGGTCGTGACGATGTAGGCGAGCGGCAGGCGGCCGCCGGTGATGTCGCTGACCACGCCGTAGGTGCTGAAGATCGTGAGCGGCACCATGTAGGCGATGCCGAACATGAGCAGGGTCGGGGTACCCATCGCTCGCTTGAGCTGGGGCTGGTTCGTGGTCATGCCGTGGTGCCTTTCGAAGCTGCGGGCTGCGCCACCACGACGCCGTCGAGCGTGGTGGCGAGAATGGGGATGTCGGCCACGTCGTGCGGTGACGCGGTGATCGGGTCGGCGGCCCAGATGGTGAAGTCGGCGGGCTCCCCCGGCTGCAGGCTGCTGCCGGTTTCGCCGATGGAGGCGCCGCCCGCGCTCGTGTAGCCCGCGAGGATCTGCTCGGGCGTGAGCGCCTGCGCGGGCCCGATTGGCGGTGTGTCGTGGTCGTGCGGATGCCGGAGCTGCGCGTCGGCGAAGGTGATGCGCGGGTCGTAGGGCGCGACCGGCCAGTCGCTCGCGAGCGCCTGCACGATGCCGGCCGCGGCGAAGTCGCCGGTGCGGAATCCGTGCTGGTTGCGCGGCTCGCCGAGTCGCTGCGACCAGCTGTCTTGCTGCTCGGGATGCACGAATAGGGTGCAATGGGTCGGCTGCACGCACACCGCGATGTCATTGGCCGCGAGCGTCGCGATGGTTTCGTCGTCGGCGAGCTCGAGGTGCTCGATGCGGTGCTGCACGCCGGTCTTCGGGAGCGCCGCGAGGGTGTCGGCGACAAAGCGCACGCCGCGGTCACCGATCGCGTGCGTCAGGGTCGGCACGCCGAGCGAGTGCAGCAGCCGGATGCGCGCCGCGTACGTGTTCGGGTCGTGCCAGAAGCCGGCGCGGCCCTCGCCCTCGGTGTCGGGTTCGTGGAGCCAGGCGGTGCCGTTGTCGATCGTGCCGTCGATGAACAGTTTGACGCCCTCGAACCGCCAGCGGCGGCCGCGTTTGCCGAGGCCGGCGACGAGTTCACGCACCTGCTGCTCGGTGAGGTCGGGCGTGCACCAGGGCGAGATGCGCAGGCGGAGCGGCAGGTCGCCGCGCCGCTCGAGTTCGTCGAGCACCTCGGGCACGGCGTCGCCGCCCTGTGCGTCGGCGACGACGAGCGCGGTCAGCCCGGTGGCCGCCATGTCGTGGAAGAGCTCGTGGAGTCGGTCGGCCCGGGTCGCGAGCGGCTCCTGCGGCACGCGGTCGGCGATTTCCTGCATTGCGGCGAACTCGAGGGCGTGGCCCGTCAGCTCGCCGTTCGCGTTCGCGGTGAATCCCCCGCCGTCGACGGTTCGGTGGGGCGCCGTCACCCCGACCTCGCGCAGGGCTGCGGCGGAAAGGAGCGCCGAGTGCGCGTCAAACAGCATGAGGTAGACGGGCCGGTCGGCGCCGACCGCCTCGTGGATGGCCGTGTTGTCGACCGGGCCCTCGAGCGCGTTCGGTGCGAGCCCCCACCCGAAGAGCCACTCCCCCTCGGGATGTTCGGACGCGCCCTGCCGCAGGGCCTGGATCACCCCGGCCCGGGTCTCGATGCCGCTCAGGTCGACCCCGCGCGCCATCGAGAGGCCCCAGATGGGGTGCGCGTGGCCGTCAATCAGGCCCGCGGTGATCGTGGCGTCGGGGAACTCTCGCACCTCGGCGTCGGGATGCGCGGCGCGCAGCTCATCCCAGGCACCGACCGCGGCGATTCGCCCGCGCTCGACCGCGACGGTGTTGCCGAGCACCTCGGCTGCGGAGCGCACGGCTCGCGCGCGAAACAGGGTGATGTCGGTCGTCATGCAGGCGTCCCTCCGTTGGGTTCCGACGTGCTGGTCACTGTCGCATCCGCGACAATGCTGAAACGTTTCGACATCTTTTCACGCGGCGCGCCCGTGACGCAAGCATCGCCGTAGGATCGACGGCATGGCGGTCGACAGGGTCACGATTCCTCAGCTCGCGCGGGAGCTCGGGGTGAGCGTCGGCACGGTGTCGAGCGCGCTCAACGGTACGGGCCGGGTGGCGCCCGCGACGCGGCAGTTGGTGCTCGACCACGCGGCCGCCCGCGGCTACCGCAAGAATTCGGCCGCACGCAGCCTGAAGCTCGGCGCGACGCAGGCGATCGAGCTGCATTTGCCGCGCAATGCCCGGCATCTCTCGTTCTATGTCGACTTCGCGTTCGGGGTGGTCGACGCCGCCGACGCGGCGGGGTTGGATGTGTTGCTCACGACCGCCGATCGCCCGCGGTCGGGCGGGGTGTTGACGGCCGATGGCGCGGTGTTCATCGACTGTGAGGAGCATTCGGAGCGCCTGCGGGAGCTGGTCGCGGCGGGGGTTCCGGTGGTGGCGGCCGACGGGGCGCCGGTGCCCGGGCCGAAGCCGAACCTCTCGATCGAGATCGACTATGACGACGTCATGGGGCAGTTGTTGCGCTCGGCGGTCTCGTCTGGCGCGCGCCGCCCGATGCTCGTCGCGCCCGACCTCTCGTTGGCGTCGTCGTGGCGCGATCGCATTACGGCCGCGTTCACGCGGTGGTGCGACACGCTGGGCGTTCCGGCGCACGTGCGCAGGTTTCCGGTGAACGGCCCGGATACGGACATCGTCGCGCTCGCGCGAACCGAGCTCGAGCGCCCGGACGCCCCCGACGCGATGATTTTTGCCGGGCAGCGGCTCGCGGCCGTGTGCTCGTCGGCCCTGCAGCTGGGCTTTTCGGACTCTGCGGTGCCGTGGATCGCCTCGTGCGCGGGCGACCCGCTGAGCGAGGTGGCCGCGCCGCAGATTTCGGCGCTGGATACGCAGCCGCACGAGTTCGGGCGGCGGTCGGGGGCGGCGCTCGCGACGCTCATTTCGTCGCCGGAGTCGCCGCCCCCGGCCTTCGAGGTGTGGCCGACGCGTATCGTGTGGGCGGAGCACTGGGCCCTCGGCGACTGAGGGCCCCGGTCGACTACCCGATGACCTCGACCGAGTAGGCGAACACGGTGACCGCGGTCGCCGAGCCGCCGATGGCCGTGTCGTACGTCGCGGTTCCCTGCACTTCGACCAACAGCTTGACGGTGTCACCGGCGATCACCGATGACAGGAGTTCGTCGTCGGCGGCGAACACGATCGTGTTGATGTTGTAGTCGTACCAGCGACCGAGCTGTTCGCCCGAGGTGTCCGCGCGAATGCTGTAGGAGCCCGTGGCAATGTCGGCCTGCGTCACGTAGCCGTACAGCACATACTTCTCGCCCGAGTGGCTGTCGGCGTCGCGGGAAAGCAGTTGCCAGTCGCGGTCGGAGATCGCGGCGTAGTTGGCGGGGTCGGTCTTCGCCTTCTCAGCTTCGGCCGCGGCCCAAGCGTCGTTGCTGGATTCGACGCTGCTCGACGCGCTCTCGACGTCGCCGACAACCGTTTCGAGGCTGGCCAACGCGGCCTCGTAGCCGTCGGCATCTGCGTGATCGGATTCGAGCCCCAGCTCCCATTCGAGGTCGTCGATCGCGTCGGCGAGTTGGGTGCGCGTCGCGTCGTCGTCGACCTGGCCCGATGTCTCGTCGAGGAGGTCCTGCGCGTCGGCGAGCACGTCCTCGGCGTGTGTCACGTAGTCGCCGAAGTCCTCCTTCGCCTGCAGCGCCTCGCCCAGGTCGCCGGAGAGCGCGTGCACGCCCTCTCGCGCCTCGGCGAGTTCGTCGGCCTGCTCCCAAACCGTGAATGAGAACGCGTGGGGCTCGCCCCTGTCGAGCAGCGCCTCCGCGTCGTCGATGCCGGTCTCAATGTCGGCGACGAGGCTCGCTTCGTACCCCTCGGGCACGTCAGTGATCAGTGATTCTGCGTTGGCGATCGCGCGGTCGAGCTTGGTGACCTGCTCGCGGTAGTCGGCCAGGTGCTGCTGGTTCAGCACGGGCGGCAAGATCGCCGCGGCGGCGACCACGACGACCAATGCCCCAATCGTCACGCCGAGCGGCAACTTGCGGGAACGCTGCTTGCGCTTGGGCGCCTTGCCGCTCGGCGCCGGAGCAGTCGTGCTGGTGCGCACGTCGAGTGCGGGCCCCGCTGCGGGCTGACCGTACTGGGGGTTGAGCTGCGGCGAAGCGGGCTGGTGCGGCAAGGGCGGCAGCGGCGGCATCTGGTTGTTGGATAACGGAACGCGGTCGCTGGGGCCGGGTGCGCCATCGGTCATCGTGGTGTGTGTCTTTCTCGGAAGGCAGCCCAGTGGCCCGGCTGCGAGGCCGCATGAGTGTGATTTCTCATGCACTTGCAATCTATCCCGAGCCTGCGACATGGATTTCACTCACGGGAATGAGCTGGGCAGCCCGGCCCGCGACGAGGCCCCGATCGTGAACGCGCCGAACGTGGTCGTGACGGTGACGAAGGTCTCGGTGCGGCCGGCGTCGCAGCCGGTGAGGGTGACGCGGTGTTCGGCGGCGATGGCGGCCGCTCGGCCGCAGGCATCGCCGGGGATGCGCCCCGACGCGGAGTCGGCCGCCGCGAGCGCCGCGGCATCGGCCGCGACCGACGCGCGGGTGTGGGCGACGAAGGCGCCGAGCACGAGGCAGAGGGCGACCGCGAGCGAGACCGTCGCGCCGATGATCGCGACGGCGAGCACGGTGCCGCTCCCTCTCTCGGAGCGCACGCCCCGCCCTGCCCGGCTCATCCGTCGACGTCCCGCAACGCGCACGAGGTCGCGTCGGCGCTCACGCCGAGCTGGGCGCCGAGCAGCTGAATGGGCACGGTGACGCGCGCGCAGCGAAACTCGCCCGCGTCCCAGACTTCGGCGCTCGCGCCGTCGCCGTGCCCGGTGAGCGCGGCACCGTAGTCGTCGCCCCGGGCCGCGAGTCGCGCCACTTCGCCGGCGGAGTCCTGCGCCTGCACGAAGGCCGCCGAGCCGATCACGGCCCCGATGCAGAGCGCGAGCACGAGCACGACCGCGGGCATGGTGACCGCGAACTCGACCGCGACCGACCCGCGCTCGTCGGCGCGCATCCGCTGCCGGTGCCGCGAACGCGGCCACCACATCCGCATGGTCGCACCTACCCGAACGCGTTGATCACGAGGTCTTCGATGATCTGCCGCACGGCGTCGGACTGCACGACGGCGACGAGGACGCCGGCCAGCGCGACCGCGGCCATAATGACGATCGCGTACTCGGCGGTCGCAGCGCCCTCTTCGTCGCGCAGCAACTCGTTCCGCACGAGGCGCTGCCAGAGTGACCGGCGGGGCTGGTGGGGTTCGATGATGTCGGTCATGGGTTCGTTCCTCTCGGGTGGGGTGGATGCACGGCACGGCTTACAGGGGCGGCGGCTCAGGCACCGCCGAGGGTGCGCTGCAGCACCGCGATGACGAGGGGCGCGACACCGACGGCGAGGAACGCCGGGAGAATGCACGCCCCGAGCGGAAGCATGAGCTGCACGCCGAGGCGGGCGGCCGACTGGGCCGCGTCGGCGCGCGCCCGCGAGCGTTCGAGCGTCGCCTCGCTGCGCAGCAGGTCACCGGCCGGGACGCCAGCGTCAGCAGCGAGCCGCACGATGTGCCCGGCGCGCTCGAACCCGCTCGAGTCGAGTCGCCACTCGCGTAGCGCGTCGCGCACTGCGCGCATCGAGGGTGCGGCGGCGCGCCCCGAGAGCATCACCATCGCGACGAGGTCGAGCGCGAACCCGGGCGTCGTCGGGTGCTTCGTCGCCTTCGCGATGAGCCGGCGGTTCCACCACCAGCCCGTGAGCATGAGTGCGCTGCCGATGGCGAGGCAACCGAACCCGAGCGCGCTGCCGGTGAGCACGCCGAGCGTGTCGAATCCGAGGGCGGCGCCGAGCAGCAGTCCGACGAGCGGCAGGGCGAGCACGATGCGCGAGGCCGAGGTCGGCCCGGCGAGCGCGACCTCGACGTCGCGGGCCGACTGCCCGAGGTCGCGAAACCCGTCGGCGAGCTGCCGAAGCGACGCGGCGAGCGGCGCACCCGTGCGAATCGCGAGGGCCCACGTCACCCCGAGCGCCCGCCAGGTCGCGTCGGGGTGCGGGCGCAGCACCTCGCCTGCCTGCGCGCCGTCGGCGACGGCACGGGCAAGCCGAGCGAGCGTCGACTCACGGTTCCGACAGCCGGGCGCCTCCTCGGCCTCGAGTGCCTCGGCCTGCGCGACCCGGCGCCACGCCTCGTCGGGCACGACGCCGCCGCCGAGCAGGGTCGCGAGCCGCTCGACGACCGCGGCGGTCTGCTCACTCTCGTGCTGCCGCCCGGTGCGGCGCCGCTCAGCCACCCTGCCGCTCCAGCCGCTTGCCGGTGCGCACACTCGTGACGCGCAGTCGGCCCCGGTCGTCGAGCCCGAACTCGCCCATGTCAACGAGCTGCCGCACGCCCCGATCGCGTTCGATGTGCATGACGAGGTCGAGCGCCGACACCGCCTGCCGCGCGACCGCCTCCTGCGACATGCCCGCGAGCGCACCGAGGGCCTCGAGCCGAGCCGGCACGTCGCCGAGCGAGTTCGCGTGCAGGGTACCGGCGCCGCCGTCGTGGCCGGTGTTCAGTGCCGCGAGCAGCTCGCGCAGCTCGGCGCCGCGGCACTCGCCGAGCACGAGCCGGTCGGGCCGCATGCGCAGCGCCTCGCGCACGAGCCGTTCGAGCGTCACCTCGCCGGCACCCTCGACGTTCGCCTGGCGAGCCTCCATCTGCACGACGTGCGGGTGTCGGATGCGCAGCTCGGCGACGTCTTCGATCACGACGAGCCGCTCGTGCGACGGTGCCTCGCCGAGCATCGCCCCGAGCAGGGTCGTCTTGCCCGAGCCGCCCGCGCCGGTCACGAGCAGGTTCGCCCGGTTCGTGAGCGCGTGCCGCACGATCTCTTCGGCCCCGTCGTAGAAGAACCCGGCGGCGACGAGGTCGTCGAGGCTGAGTCGCGTCGCGCGCGGCGCCCGAATCGACAGCAGCGTGCCGACGGTCGAAACGGGTTGCAGCACGGCGTGCACGCGAATGCCGGCGCCGATGCGCACGTCGACGCAGGGCGAGGCCTCGTCGAGGTGGCGGCCGCCGGCCGCGATGATGCGGGTCGCGAGCTCGCGCAGGGCGCGCTCGCCGGGTGCCCTCCACGACCGGTCGAGCGCGGCGCCGTCGCCCCGGTCGACCCAGAGCCCCGACATGCCGTTCACGAACAGGTCGGTCACCTCGCCGTCGGCGACGTACCCGGCGAGTGGCCCGAACGCCTCGGCCTGCCCGCGCGTGAGCTCGCGCCGCGGCCGGCCGTCGTCGGCGCGCCCCGGGCGCTCGACGAGACTCACCTGCGCGGGCCGGTCCGCGGCGCGCTGCACAACAAACGGTTCTGGCTCGGCACCAAACGAGTCGGCGGCGAACGCGTCGGATGCGAACGAATCGGCGGGGTCATGGATGCGGTTGCTCGGCATGTGACCAGCGTCGACGACGCGCGCGGCGAGCGCTCGCCGGGCCCGCGCGCCTGTGGAATTCCGCGTATCCACAGCCGCCGCGCGAGGCGCAACCCGCGCCCGTTCCCGAACGACGGCTGAGTATTCGCGTCAAGACCCCGCAACCCGTTCGCAACAGCCGCGGCATAGACTTCGCACGAAAGCGAAAGTCACAACGAAGTGAGGTTCCCATGGTTGCTGCTCCCGCGAACGATGACAAAGTTGAGAAGCTCGTCAACCCGATCGAGACCTTCCCGCCGAGCGCCGAGTTCGTCGCCGGCACGAACGTTCCAACCGATCTGCGCGAGCAGGCCGAGGCCGACCGGCTCGGGTTCTGGGCCGACCGCGCCCGCGAGCTGCAGTGGGAGACGCCCTTCACCGAGGTGCTCGACTGGAGTGACGCGCCGCGCGCCCGCTGGTTCCAAGACGGCACGCTCAACGCGTCGGTGAACGCGCTCGACCGGCACGTCGAGGCGGGCAACGGCGACCGCGTCGCGATCTACTTCGAGGGCGAGGCGGGCGACAAGCGCACGATCACCTACGCCGACCTCCACCGCGACGTGCAGCAGGCCGCGAACATGCTCACCTCGCTCGGCATCGGCAAGGGCGACGTCGTCGCGATCTACCTGCCGATGATTCCCGAAACCGTGGTCGCGATGCTCGCCTGCACGCGCATCGGCGCGATCCACTCGGTGATCTTCGCGGGCTTCTCGGCCGACGCGATTCGGCAGCGCGCCGACGACGCCGACGCGAAGCTCGTCATCACCGCGAACGGCTCGAACCGCAAGGGCAACGTGTTCCCCCTCAAGCCCACCGTCGACGAGGCGCTCAAGGCGCCGGGCCACACGGTCGAGCACGTGCTCGTCGTGAAGCGTCCCGAGTTCGAGGTCGAGATGCAGGAGGGCCGCGACCTCTGGTGGCACGAGGCGATCGAGGGCCAGCCAACCACGCACGAGGCCGAAGCCTTCGAGGCCGAGCACCCCCTGTTCATCCTCTACACCTCGGGCACGACCGGCCGACCGAAGGGGCTCTGGCACGCGACCGGCGGCTACCTCACGCAGGTGCAGTACACGTTTAAGACAATGTTCGACATTCGCGACGACGACCTCTACTGGCTCAGCGCCGACGTCGGCTGGGTCACCGGCCACAGCTACCTGATCTATGGGCCGCTGCTCGCCGGCGCGACCCAGGTCATGTACGAGGGCACGAACGACTACCCGACGCTCGACCGCTGGTTCGAGATCATCGAGCAGTACAGGGTGACGATCTTCTACACGGCCCCCACCGCGATCCGCGGGTTCATGAAGACGGGCCGCGAGATCCCGCAGCGCCACGACCTCTCGTCGCTGCGCCTGCTCGGCTCGGTCGGCGAGCCCATCAACCCCGAGGCGTGGGAGTGGTTCCGTGAGGTCATCGGCGGCGGCACGACCCCGATCGTCGACACGTGGTGGCAGACCGAGACCGGCGCGCACATGATCGCGCCGATCCCGACGCAGGATGCTCTCAAAGCGGGAGCGGCACAGAAGCCGGTTCCGGGCGTCGTCGTCGAGGTGATCGACGAGCAGGGCAACCGCGTCGACCCGGGCGAGCTCGGCCTGCTCACGATCACCGAGCCGTGGCCGTCGATGGCCCGCGGCATCTGGGGCGACGACGAGCGGTTCCAAGAGACCTACTGGTCGCAGTTCCCCGGCCGCTACTTCGCGGGCGACGGCGCCGGCGTCGACCTCGACGGCGACCTCTGGCTGCTCGGCCGAGTCGACGACGTGCTCAACGTTTCGGGCCACCGCCTCTCGACCACCGAGATCGAATCGACCCTCGTCGAGCATCCGTTCGTGGCCGAGGCCGCGGTCGTCGGCGCGGCCGACGAGGTGAAGGGCCAGGCGCCCGTCGCCTTCACGGTGCTGAAGCGCTCGCAGGCCGACGCGATCGCGAAGGCGGATGTGCCGGCCGAGCTGCGAAAGTTCGTCGCCGACCACATCGGCGCGATCGCGCGGCCCCGCGCCGTGTTCGTCGTCGACGAACTGCCGAAGACGCGCTCGGGCAAGATCATGCGCCGCCTGCTCAAGGACGTCGCCGAGGGCCGTACCGTCGGCGACACGACGACGCTCACCGACGCGGGCGTCATGGCCTCAATCGCCGAGAACGTCGCGGCCGGCGCCGAAGACTAGCGACGGCTCGCGCCGCGGTGGCCTACTTATTCGTAGGCCACCGTGAGCTCGAGTTCGACGGGCGAGCCGAGCGGAAGCGCGGCGACGCCCACGGCCGAGCGCGTGTGTCGGCCGCGCTCGCCGAACGCCTTGCCGAGCAGTTCGGAGGCGCCGTTGGCGACCTGCGGCTGCTGCGTGAAGTCGGCGGCCGAGTTTACGAACACGGTCACGCGCAGCACCCGAGTGACGCGGTCGAGGTCGCCGAGCTGTTGCTTGATCGCGGCGAGCGCGTTGAGCGCGGCCGTCTGCGCGAGTTCCTTCGCGGTGTCGACGTCGACGCCGTCGCCGACGCGGCCGGTCGTCGCGAGCGCGCCGTCGACGAACGGCAGCTGGCCCGACGTGTAGACGGTGCCGCGGTCGGTGAGGGCCGGCACGTAGTCACCGGCGGGTGCGGCGACAGCGGGCAGCTCGAGACCGAGCTCGCGCAGGGCGGATTCGACTTTGCTCATGGTCATTCCCTTATTCCGGCTCTACCTACTCGCTCGCCGCGTCGGCGAGGGGGCGCTTCATGTAGGCGACGGCGCCGCCCTGCTCGTTCATGACGATCTGCACGAGTTCCCACCCCTGCTTGCCCCAGTTATTGAGGATTGCGCCGGGCGTGTGCAGCGGCAGCGGAGTGATGAAGTACTCCCAGTTGGTCATGCGAAATCTCCCTCGTCAGCGGCGGAAAACGGCGTTCAGTTTCTGGACGCGCTGCCCGGAATACCCCGTTTCCAACTACCCTAGTCAGCATGCCTAACAACTCCTCCACTGCGCCGAAACGCAACGCCGTTGCGACGATTCTCGGCCTTCTCGGGATGAGCGGTATTGCGGGCGTGCTGGTCGCGGCTCTCGTGACCCCGCTCATTGCCGTTGCTGGCGTGGCTGCGAACTCGTCGATCACCCTGTTCGAGTCGCTGCCCGACTACCTTGAGATTCAGCCGCTGCAGCAGAAGACCGAGCTCTACGGCGACCTGAACGGCGAGCGCACGAAGTTCGCCGAGGTCTACTCGCAGAACCGCGTCGAGGTGTCGCTCGACGACATCTCCGAATACGTGCCGCTGGCGGCGGTCTCGACCGAAGACCCGCGCTTCTACGAGCACGGCGGCGTCGACGTTATCTCGGCGACCCGCGCACTGCTCGTCGGCATCATCGGCGACGACGGCGGTGGCGCCTCGACGATCACGATGCAGTACGTGCGGAACCAGCGCGTGCAGGCGGCCGAGGCGATTCTCGACCCGGAAGAGCAGGCGGCGGCCTACAAGGATGCGACCGAGATCTCGATGGGCCGCAAGCTGCAGGAGATGCGGCTCGCGATCGGTGTCGAGCAGCAGTTCTCGAAGGAGGAGATCCTTCAGGGCTACCTGAACATCGCCCTGTTCGGCGGCCAGATCTACGGCATCGAGGCGGCCGCTCAGTACTACTTCGGCAAGCCCGCCAAGGACCTCACGCTCTCGGAGTCGGCGACGCTCGTCGGTACCGTGCAGAACCCGAACGCGTTCCGTATCGACAACCCCGACAACCTCGAGGCTTCGACGAACCGCCGCAACTACGTGCTCGGCCGGATGCTCGACGAGGGCGCGATTACGCAGGCGGAGTACGACGAGGCGAAGGCCGAGGAGATCACGCCGAACATCACCCCGAGCGAGCAGGGGTGCATGAACGCGAAGTACGACACCGAGTACTTCTGCGACTACGTCGAGAAGGTCATTCTCAACGACCCGGTCTTCGGCGCGACCTACGAGGAACGACTCTTCAACTACAAGACCAAGGGCTACCAGATCGACACGACGGTCGACCTTGACCTGCAGCAGCAGGTGACCGACGTCGTGAACACGAACCTGCCCGCCTCGATCGAGGGCGTGAACTTCGGTGGCACGGCCGTCGCGGTGCAGCCCGGCACCGGCTACGTGCTCGCGATGCAACAGAACACCGAGTACGACGTGACCGAGGCGGCCGCCGATAATCCCGGCGCCACCGCGGTGAATTACAACACCGACTACAACTATGGCGGCTCGTCTGGCTTCCAACCCGCGTCGACGTACAAGGTGTTTACGCTCGCGAACTGGTTGCAATCTGGCCACTCGCTCTACGAACAGTTCTCGGCGGCCGACCGTACGTTCGACCAGTTCTATCAATCGTGTGACCGCGTCGGCGGCAACGCCTCGTATGCCCCTGGCAACGACGCGGGTGCCAAGTTCGGCTCGATCAACGCGATCAAGGCGACACAGGACTCGATTAACACCGGGTTCCTCGCGATGGCCGAGAAGCTCGACCAGTGCACGACCGCCGACATTGCGGAAGCGCTCGGCGTGCACAACGCGAATGGCACACCGCTCGAGACGCGCCCCTCTGACATCATCGGCAGTGGTGGTAACTACGTCGCACCGATTTCGCTCGCAACGGCGTTCGCCGCCATCGCAAACGACGGCGAGACCTGCAGCCCCACCCCGATCAAGGCCCTCTCACTGCGCGACGGCACCGAGCTCGAGCCGCCGTCGAGCGACTGCACGCAGGCGATCGACCCCGAGGTCGCGCACGCCATGGCACTCGCCATGAAGACCGTGATGTCGGCCGGTTCGGGTACCGCCTCGAACCCGGGCCTCACGAGCGAGATCATCGGTAAGACCGGTACGACCGGTGGCACCGTCGGCAACGGTGACGGTGCGGCGCAGACCTGGATGGTCGCGGCCACGACCGGCTTCTCGCTCGCTGTCTGGGTCGGCAACACGCAGATGTACGAGGGCCGCTGGGCCAACCTCCGAACCCTCGGCTACGGCTGGACCCGACACCAGATCGCGCAGCCGATCCTCAACCTCGGCATCTCCGAGTACGGCGCCGAGACGTTCCCGGCGCCGACCGGCGACACGGTGAAGAAGGAGAACGTCACGGTGCCCGACGTCGTCGGCATGTCGATCGACGCCGCAACCTCGGCGCTCGAATCGGCGGGCTTCGAGGTGTCAGTGGGCTCGTCCGTGAGCTCCGAAGAGGACTCGGGCAACATCGCGAAGTCGAACCCGTCGCCCGGCACCCGCGTGCCAGCGGGCTCGACCGTGACCATCAGCCCGTCGAGCGGGGATGGTGGCGACGATAGCGACGGCATCCCCATGCCCGACATCACGGGCATGGACAAGGACGAGGCGACGCAGGCGCTCTCTGAGGCCGGCCTCGGCGACCAGGGGAACTCGTTCCAGTGGTCGGGCCCCGAAGACGGCACCGTGAAGAGCACGACGCCATCGGCCGGCGAGGTCGTCGGGCCCGATGACACCGTAAAGATCACCGCGGAGTAATATGCGCGGGATTCGTACCCTTGGAATCGGGGCCGCCGCGCTTGTCGCCGGCGGCCTCGGTTTCGTTACCTGGGCGGTTGGCATCGAGCGCCGCCGGTTCACGCTGCGCCGCTACGAGCTGCCCCTGCTGCCGGCCGGGTCTGCGCCGCTGCGCATCCTGCACCTCGCCGACTTTCACTACGCGCCGGGTCAGCGCAAGAAGCAACGCTTCGTGCGCGGCCTCGCGAAGCTGCAGCCCGACCTCATCGTCGCAACGGGCGACAACCTCGGGCACCGCGACGGCCTGCCGGGCGTCGCCGAGATGCTCGAACCGTTCCGCGGCATTCCTGCGGTGAGTGTGTTCGGCTCGAACGACTACTACGGCCCCGTGCTGAAGAACCCGTTCACGTACTTCCGACGCGACCGCAAGCAGGTGGAGCGCCCCCGCGACCTCGACGAGGCGGGCCTGCGGGCTTTGCTCTTCGACGACCTCGGCTGGGTCGACCTCACGAACACGGCGGCGATCGTGCGCGTCGGCGACCTGCGGCTGCGGATGATCGGCGTCGACGACCCGCACATCAACGTCGACCGGCCGGATGCGGCGCTCGCCGACCAGGAGCGGCTCACCCGCCGCGGTGGCGAGTGGGACTTCACGATCGGGCTCGTGCACGCGCCGTACCAGCGCATCCTCGACCGCTTCGTGGCGGATGCGGGGGTCGAGGCGCTCTTCGCGGGCCACACGCACGGCGGCCAGGTGTGCCTGCCCGGTGGCCGGGCGCTCATCTCGAACTGCGACCTGCCGACCGAGCAGGCGGGCGGACTCTCGAGCTGGACGGCCGACGGGCGCAACGTGCCCCTGCATGTCTCGCGCGGGCTCGGCACGTCGATCTACGCACCGTTCCGCACGTTCTGCCCGCCCGAGGCGTCGCTCGTGACCCTCGTCGCGAAGTAGCCACCGCCGATTGGACTCCGCCCCGCCGTGGGGTAGTATTGTCGAGTTGCCGACCTGTTCGGCACATCGGGATGTGGCGCAGCTTGGTAGCGCGCCTCGTTCGGGACGAGGAGGTCGCAGGTTCAAATCCTGTCATCCCGACGTAGTGCAAAACACCCCCGCCGAAGGCGGGGGTGTTTTGCACTACGTCGCGATGCCAGGCGGGGTGCCCGCCTTTCCCACCCACCTCAAAGGACCCACCCATGATCGAAGTCCTCTCCCCCTCCGAGATCGCCCGCGCCCGCGACACGGGCGCCCTGGTCGCCGAGATTCTTCAGGCCGGGAAGCAGCTCGCCTCGGTGGGTACGAACCTGCTCGAGATCGACGCGCTCGCCCGCGACCTCATGACGAGGGCGGGTGCCGAGTCGTGCTATGTCGACTACGAGCCGTCGTTCGGTGAGGGGCCGTTCGGGCACTACATCTGCACGTCGGTGAACGACGGCGTGCTGCATGGGAAGCCCTTCGACTACGCGCTGCGCGACGGCGACCTCGTGACGCTCGACCTCGCGGTGTCGCTGCGCGGCGTGGTCGCCGACGCGGCAATCAGCTTCTTCGTCGGCACCGAGACTCCCGAGGGTGCGGCGCTCATCGACGCGACCGAGCGGGCGCTCGCAGCGGGCATCGCGGCCGCGGGGCCGAAGGCACGTATCGGCGACATCTCGAGCGCGATCGGCGAGGTGCTGCGCGGCAGCGGGTATCCGGTCAACCTGCAGTTCGGTGGGCACGGGGTCGGCTCGACGATGCACCAAGACCCGCACATCGCGAACGACGGCCGCGCGGGCCGCGGCTACCGGCTGCGCCCCGGCCTGCTGCTCGCGATCGAGCCGTGGGCGATGCTCGACACGGCGGAGCTCGTGACGGACGCCGACGGCTGGACGCTCCGGAGCGCCACGGGCTGCCTCACGGCCCACAGCGAGCACACGGTGGCGATTACCGACGCCGGCGCCGAGATCCTCACTCTGCCCCGCTAACGGCCCACCAGCAGCCCTATGGCCGGGGCACGGTCGGGATCGGGGTCGTCGAGATCTCGCCGCTCTCGTCGCCCCAGTCGTCTTCGACAAACTCGACGAGCGCATCCACCGAGGCGTCAAAGCTCTCGGGCTGGAAGACAGGGAACGTGTTCTTGCGCAGGAACCCCTCGTGCGTCACGTCGAGCCAGTCGTACGTGAGCGAGACGAACGTCGAGTCGGCGTCGCGCGGCTCAAGCCGCCACGTCCAGCGGAACCCGATCGCCGGGTAGCCCTCCATCGCGGGCTTCCACGCGATCGCGCGGTTCGACTCGTACTCGGTGACGAGGTTCACCATGCGGTAGTCGCCGCCGCGCGCCTCGGCAAACATGTTCATCGTGAACGTGTCGCCCACCGCCGTGATCGGGTCGGCCGACGACGGGTCGACGCTCACGATCATCTGCTTCGGATCGAAGTCGGTGTGCAGCGTCGGGTTGCGCAGTACGTCGAAAATCTCGGGCGCCGACGCGTACGCGAGCTTCGTCACGGTGAGGCTGCGGTCGCGGTCGGTGTCGAGTCGCTGCATGCGTGCGAGCCGCACGTCGTTGTTGGTCGTCATGGTGTTGCCCTTCGGAACGCTCGAATCGCCGTTGATTCGTGCCCACTAGCGTACGGGCACCCTCCTGGGCATCACCGCCGTCAATGGGCCAGCGCTCAGAGAGCGCTCAGGCGACGCTCAGCGGGCGACGTCGCTGCCGAGCCGGCCGCCCGACTCCTCGAGGTAGCACTGGCCGCACAGTGACTCGTACGTGACGACGTCGCCGTCGATCGCGACCTGGTCGCCGGCAAAGATGAACTTGCCGTCGACGAGTCGCGCATTGAACACGGCCTTGCGACCGCAGCGGCAGATCGTCTTCAGCTCCTCGACCGAGTGCGCGATCTCGAGCAGGCGACGCGCGCCTGGAAACGCGACCGTCTGAAAGTCGGTGCGAATGCCGTAGCTGAGCACGGGAATCCCGTCGAGCACGGCGATGCGGAACAGCTCGTCGATCTGCCACGGGCTGAGAAACTGCGCCTCGTCGACGAGCAGACACGCGACCGGCCCACGCTCCGCAATGAGGCTCGCGAGTGCCTCACGGGGCGACTCGTCGGCGTCGAGCAGAATGTCGACGCGGCGGTCCATGCCGAGGCGCGACGAGACCGAGTCGGCACCCTTCGTGTCGATGCGAGGCTTCAGCAGCACAGCATCCTGCCCCCGCTCCTCGTAGTTGAAGGCGGTCTGCAGCAGGGCGGTCGACTTGCCGGAGTTCATGGCGCCGTAGCGAAAGTACAGCTTCGCCACGGGCTATCGCTCCCCCATCGGCTGCTGCAGGTGCGCGAGGCCCCGCAGGTTCGCGACGAGCCCACCCGCGATCGTCTCGAGCGCGACCGAGTTGCGGCCGCCCTCGGGCACGATCACATCGGCCCAGAGCTTCGACGACTCGACGTACCGCTCGTGCATCGGCTTCACCGTCGCGAGGTACTGCTGCTCGACCGACTCGAGCGTGCGGCCGCGCTCGAGCACGTCGCGCTTCAGGCGGCGCAGGATGCGCACGTCGGCATCGGTATCGACGTAGAGCTTGAGGTCGAAGCGGCTGCGCAGCGCCTCGTCGGCGAGCACGAGCACGCCCTCGACGAAGATGATCGGCCGACTCGGCACCGTGATCGTCTCGTCGGAGCGGTTGTGCGACGCGAAGTCGTACACGGGGCACTCGATCGCGCCGCCGGTGAGCAGCGTGTCGAGGTGCTCAACGAGCAGCGCGTTGTCGAACGCCTCTGGGGAGTCGTAGTTCACCGCACAGCGCTCCTCGAAGGTGAGCGCATCCTGCCGCCGGTAGTAGTTGTCGTGGAAAAGCACGGCGGCATCGTCGGCGAATCGTTCGGCGAGCGAGCGCGCGAGCGCGGTCTTGCCGCTTCCGGATCCGCCGGCGATGCCGACGACGAATGGTGCCTTCACCTGGAGCTTCGAAACCGAGTTACGAGACGGAGGCGATGCCGAGCACCTCGGCGGTCTCGTTCTGCACGCGCTCGGCGAGCTCGGCGTCGTCGTTGAGCTTCACGCCGTAGTGCGGCACGAGCGAGGTGACCTTCTCGGTCCACGCCGGCCACTGCTCGGGGAAGCAGCGCTTGAGCAGGTCGAGCATGGCCGACGGGGCAATGGATGCGCCGGGCGAGGCGCCGAGCAGGCCCGCGAGGGTACCATCGGCCTTCGTCACGACGTCGGTGCCCATAACGAGCTGGTAGCCCTTGCCGCTCGGGTCTTTCTTCATCGCCTGCACGCGCTGGCCCGCCGTGATGAGGCGCCAGTCTTCGCGCTTCGCCTCGGGGAAGAAGTTCGCGAGGTCTTCAAACTTCTTGTCGGGCGACGCGGCGAGCTGACCGACGAGGTAGCTCACGAGGTCGAAGTTGGTGAGGCCGATGCCGACGTAGGTGGGCAGGTTGTCGAAGCGCAGCGACTTGAACATGTCGAGCAGCGAACCCTGCTTGAGGTAGCGCGTGTTGAAGCCCGCGTACGGGCCGAACATGAGCGAGGCCTTGCCGTTCACGACGCGGGTGTCGAGGTGCGGCACCGACATTGGCGGGGCGCCGACGGGCGGCATCGCGTAGACCTTCGCCTGGTGCTTCGCGACGACCTCGGGGTTGTCGGTGCGGAAGAATTCGCCCGAGATGGGGAACCCGCCGTACGCCTTGATCTCGGGGATGCCCGACTTCTGCAGCAGCGGCAGCGCACCGCCGCCGGCGCCGACGAACACGAAGCGCGCGTGCGTGACGTTCTTGCGGCCCTTCTCGGCGCCGCTGCGCACCTTCGTCGCGACCTGCCACACGCCGTCGGGGCGCTGGCGCAGGTCGACGACCTCGGTGCCGAGGCGCACGACGGCGCCGTTGTTGATCGCGTTCTGCACGAGGTTGCGGGTGAGAGCGCCGAAGTCGACGTCGGTGCCCTGCTCGACGTAGGTCGCGGCGACCTTCTCGTCCTTGCCGCGGCCGACCATGAGGGCCGGGGCCCACTCGAAGATCTGCGCCGGGTCTTCCGAGAACTGCATCGTCGAGAAGAGCGGCTGCTCCTTCAGCGTGTTCCAGCGGCGACGAAGGAACTCGACGTTGTCGGCGCCGGTCACGAACGTCATGTGCGGCACGGGGTTGATGAAGTTCTTCGGCTCGGGCAGTTCCCCACGACGCACGAGCGTCGACCAGAGCTGTCGCGACACCTGGAACTGCTCGTTGATCGTGAGCGCCTTCGAGATGTCGAGCTTGCCGTTCTTCTCGGGCGTGTAGTTCAGCTCGCACAGCGCCGAGTGGCCGGTTCCCGCGTTGTTCCAGGGGCCCGAGGACTCCTGAGCAACATCATCGAGTCGCTCGATGATCTTGATCGACCAGTCGGGTTCGAGTTCGTGGAGCAGCGTCGCCAGCGTGGCCGACATGACACCGCCGCCAACAAGGACAGCGTCGTAGATCTTCGGATTCGTCACGGTGCTACCTTACTCCCGCTGTTCGGGTCGGATTTCGCCTAGGCCGAGAGCTCGGCCGCGACGAGCTCGGCGATCTGAATCGCGTTGAGCGCGGCGCCCTTGCGCAGGTTGTCGTTCGAGAGGAACAGCGCGAGGCCGCGGCCCTCGGGTGCCGACTGGTCGGCGCGGATACGCCCGACGAGGCTCGGGTCGACGCCGGCGGCCTCGAGGGGGCTCGGCACGTCGCGCAGCTCGACGCCCGGGGCGTCGGCGAGCACCTCGCGGGCACGCTCGGGCGTGATCTCGCGCTCGAACTCGGCGTTGATCGAGAGTGAGTGGCCGGTGAACACGGGCACGCGCACGCAGGTGCCGGCGACGCGAAGGTCGGGCAGGTGAAGGATCTTGCGCGACTCGTTGCGGAGCTTCTGCTCCTCGTCGGTCTCGCCCGTGCCGTCGTCGACGAAGTCGCCGGCCTGCGCGACGACGTTGAAGGCGATGGGATGCACGTACTTCTCGGGCTGCGGGAGGTCGACCGACTTGCCGTCGTGCACGAGGCCGAGGAGCGCATCCTCACCCTGGTTCACCGCGGCGACCGCCTGGCCCGAGAGCTCGCGGGCGCCCGCGAGGCCCGAGCCCGAAACGGCCTGGAAGGTCGTGACGATCATGCGTTCGAGGCCCGCGGCGGCGTGGAGCGCGCGCATGACGGGCATGGCGGCCATCGTCGTGCAGTTCGGGTTCGCGATGATGCCCTTCGGGCGGTTCGCGATGTCGTCGGGGTTGACCTCGGAGACGACGAGGGGAACCTCGGGATCGAGGCGCCAGGCCGACGAGTTGTCGATGACCACGGCGCCGGCGGCGGCGAAGCGCTCGGCCTGCGCCTTCGAGGTGCTGCCGCCCGCCGAGAAGAGGGCGATGTCGATGCCGGTGAGGTCGGCGGTCGCGACGTCTTCGACCGTGATCTGCTCGCCCTCGTACTCGAGCTGCGTGCCGGCGGAGCGCGCTGACGCGAAGAGGCGAATCGACGCGATCGGGAACTTCCGCTCGCTGAGCAGGCGGCGCATCACGCCACCCACCTGACCGGTGGCACCGACAACGGCAACATGCATCTTTTTGACCATGCCCATCAGCTTAGCCCGCACTAGCCCCGCAGTTCAGTGGTCGAATGTTGCTGTTCTGAGGCCGGCCTGAGAACAGCAACATTCGACCACTGAACTGGGGGTGGGGATGCGCTAGCGGCCGGTGCCGGCGTAGACGACGGCCTCGGAGTCGCCGTCGAGGCCGAAGGCCGTGTGAATCACACGCGCGGCCTCGGGCACGACGTCGGCGTTCGTGATGATCGAGATGCGGATCTCGGAGGTCGAGATCATGTCGATGTTGATGCCGGCCTCGTTGAGGGCCTCGAAGAGGCGGGCCGAGACGCCGATGTTCGTGCGCATGCCCGACCCCACCAGCGAGACCTTGCCGATCTGGTCGTCAAAGCGCAGCGACTCGTAGCCGAGCTGCTCGTGCGCGGCCTCGAGGGCGCGCAGCACCTGCTCGGCCGAGGTCTTCGGCAGCGTGAACGAGATGTCGGTGACGCCGTCGTTCTGCGTCTGCACGTTCTGCACGATCATGTCGATGTTCGCGCCCTGCTGCGCGACGATGTTGAAGATCGCGGCGGCCGAACCGGGCACGTCTGGCACGCCGACCACGGTGATCTTCGCCTGGCTCAGGTCGTGCGAGACGCCGGCGATCGAGGCTTCTTCCACAGCGAATTCCTTTGCGTTGTCGGGGTTGTAGATGATGGTGCCCGGGTCGCTCGAGAACGACGAGCGGGCGATGAGCGTGACGCCCTGGCGGCGGGCATACTCGACGGCGCGGATGTGCAGCACCTTCGCGCCGCTGCCAGCGAGTTCGAGCATCTCTTCGCTCGAGATTGCCGCGAGCTTGTGCGCCTTCGGCACGACGCGGGGGTCGGCCGTGTAGATGCCGTCGACGTCGCTGTAGATCTCGCAGCGATCGGCGGTGAGCGCCGCCGCGAGCGCGACGGCGGTCGTGTCGGAGCCGCCGCGGCCGAGCGTCGTGATGTCGCGGGTGTCGCGGTTGAAGCCCTGGAACCCGGCGACGATCGCGATCGCGCCCTCGTCGAGCGCCTCGCGCACGCGCACCGGCGTGACGTCGACGATGCGCGCGTCGCCGTGCTTCGAGTCGGTGATCATGCCGGCCTGGCTGCCGGTGTACGAGCGGGCGTCGTAGCCCATCGACTTGATCGCCATCGCGAGCAGCGCCATCGAGATGCGCTCACCGGTCGTGACGAGCATGTCGAACTCGCGCGGGTCGGGAATCGGCGAGATCTCGTGCGCGAGCTCGATGAGGTCGTCGGTCGTGTCGCCCATGGCCGAGACCGTCACGACGACCTCGTTCCCGGCACGCTTCGTGTCGACGATGCGCTTCGCGACGCGGCGGATGCTCTCGGCATCGGCAACCGACGACCCGCCATACTTCTGCACGATAAGGCTCACTGGCAATCCCTTCTGCGCGTTGCTGCGCACCGTCGTTCAGCCTAGCCGCTCACAGGGCGGCGGCGCCGCTGTCGTGACGCTACGAAATGACCCGGCGACCGGCGAAGGCGCGGCCGAGCGTGATCTCATCGGCGTACTCGAGGTCGCCGCCGACCGGCAGGCCCGACGCGAGGCGCGACACCCGCAGGCCAACCGACTTGAGCAGCCGCGACAGGTACGAGGCGGTTGCGTCGCCCTCGAGGTTCGGGTCGGTCGCGATAATCACCTCGACGACCTCGCCGGTTTCGAGGCGGGGCATGAGGCCGCGAATGTTCAGCTGATCGGGCCCAATGCCGTCGATCGGCGAGATCGCGCCGCCGAGCACGTGGTAGAGCCCCTCGTACTCGTTCGTGCGCTCGATCGCGGCGACGTCCTTCGGCTCCTCTACGACGCAGATGAGCGTGCGGTCGCGCGTCGCGTCGCCGCAAATGTGGCAGACATCCTGCTCGGCGACGTTGCCGCAGTACTTGCAGAACTTCACCTTGTCGCGCACCTCGAGCAGAATCTTCGCGAGCTTCGAGACGTCGAACGTCTGCGTCTGCACGATGTGGAACGCGATGCGCTGCGCCGACTTCGGCCCGACGCCGGGCAGGCGCCCGAGTTCGTCGATGAGGTCTTGAACGATTCCCTCGTACATGGCCTAGTACTCCTCTGGCGGCGCCTCGAAATCGTCTGGCGCCTCATCGATGGGGCCGGCGGGCGCCGCGATCACGCGGAGCTCCTCGCCGATGAATCGCGCCCCGAGTCGCTCACGAATCACCGACTCACCGTAGCGCTCCTGCCCCGCCTCGAGGGCGGGGTGGCGCGGTGCGTTCGACACTTCGGGCTCGGGTTCGGGCGTGGTGGCGGGCTCGGGCTCCGGTTCGGGCTCCGACCCCGGCACGGCGACGACGTTCCAGCTTGGCGCGGGCGGGGCGGATGCGGTGCCCGCGTCAGCGGCCGGCTGCGGCTCGCCAGCGGGGGCAGGCGCGTCGACCGACCCCTGCGCATCAATCGGGTTGTGCAGGTCTGCGTCGGCCGTTTCGACGTGGATCGTCACCTCGGGCATCTCGACCGGCTCGGTCTCGCGCTCGCGCACGGCCTGCTCGTTCGCCGCGATCTCCTCGGGTGACGGCGCGGGCGCGGGTGCGGCCTCGGGCGCAGGCGCGGGGCCCTCCGCGAACTCGTCCCACGCCGAACCGGGCCCGTCGTCGGCGACCCGCGGCTCGCCGGGGATCGGCGCGACGTTCCAGGTCGGGGCACCGGTTGCGGCGCCTGCCCTTGTGCGCGCTTGGTTCGGATTGCCGACGCTTGGACGACCTCGGTGGCGGTCGGCGTCGGGGTCGGCGGGCGGCGCTTCCTGCGCGGGCGCCTGCTGTTCGCGCGGTGCCGTGCGGCCGATCTTCGGCGCGATCTTCATGTCGCCGCCGAACACCTCGCGCAGCGCCGACTTCAGGTGGTCGCTCGGCGAGGTCTGCCCCTCGGGCGCCTGTCGCAGCTGGTCGAAGACGCCGCGGTTCGGGAAGAAGAGGTCGAGCATCCCGTTCGAGAACCCGATCGGTTCGAGCGAGCGGACCACCGACCACACCGAGCGCCCGCCGAGGCGGTTCACGGCCTCGAGCACGCTCGGCCAGGCGTCCCGCACCTGCCCGAAGTCGAGGGCCGAGACGTCGGTCGGCTCGGGCTCCTGCGGCGTCGGCTGCTGCGCCGGGCGCTGAGTTTCTGGCTGTTGTGCCTTTGGCTGTTGAGGTTCTGGCTGCTGAGGCTCAGGCTGCTGCTGCGGCTCGGCCTGTTTGACTTCAGGCTTGGCAGGCTCCGGCTGCGCGGCAACGCCCGGCGTCGCCCACGCCGCCTTCGCTGCCTCGGCCGCCGACGGCTTTGGTGCGGCGGGCTGCTCCGGCTCGGCGGCACGTTGCTGCTCGGGTCTCGGCGCAGGCTGCTGGCCGGCCCGCGTCGGGGCGGGGGCAGGTTCCTGCGAGGCCTGCGGCGCCTGCTCGCGCGCGGGTGCGGGCGCGGTCTGCTGCTGCGCCGGCGCCTGTTGCTGCGCGGGCGCATCCTGGCCGCCAGCCGCCGGGGTCGCTTCGCCACCACCGTCGGCAAACGCGGCCCGCTGCGCCACGAGAATCCGCGCCGTCATGAGTTCGAGCTGCACGCGCGGCGCCGTGACGCCGGTCATCTCGCTCAGCGTCGCGTTCACGGCATCGGCCATGCCGGTCAGCGCGCGCGGATGGAAGCGCTGCGCGGCCACGCGCATCCGCTCGAGCTCGGCCGGGGTCGTGCCCCGCAACACCGAGTCGGCACCCTGCCCAACCGCCTTCACGACGATGAGGTCGCGCACGCGCTCAAGGAGGTCTTCGACGAACCGGCGCGGGTCTTGGCCCGACTGAATCACCGCGTCGACCGACCGGTACGCGGCCGCCGAGTCGGCGTCGGCAAACGCCGCGATCGTCTCGTCGAGCAGCTCCTGCGCCGTGAAGCCGAGCAGCTGCGTCGCGAGCTGGTACGGCATCGTCGCGCCCTCGGTGCCGGCGATGAGCTGGTCGAGCAGCGACATCGTGTCACGCGCCGAGCCGCCGCCGGCCCGCACGACGAGCGGCAGCACGCCGGCC
Source organism: [Zimmermannella] faecalis ATCC 13722 (assembly GCF_000381765.1). Taxonomy (GTDB): domain Bacteria; phylum Actinomycetota; class Actinomycetes; order Actinomycetales; family Microbacteriaceae; genus Gulosibacter; species Gulosibacter faecalis. The sequence continues at coordinate 77,360 of NZ_KB907076.1, forward strand.
TCGGCCGAGATCTGCTCGGCGTCGCAGATGCGCTCGAGGTATTCGAGCATCGGCGCCGGCGGAATGAGCCGGAACGGGTAGTGGTGCGTGCGCGACCGGATCGTGCCGATGACCTTCTCGGGCTCGGTCGTCGCAAAGATGAACAGCACGTGCTCCGGCGGCTCTTCGACGACCTTGAGCAGCGCGTTGAAGCCCTGCGCCGTCACCATGTGCGCCTCGTCGATGATGAAGATGCGGTAGCGGTCGCGGCTCGGCGCCATGACGGCGCGCTCCCGCAGGTCGCGCGCGTCGTCGACACCACCGTGGCTCGCGGCGTCGATCTCGTGCACGTCGAGCGAGCCCCCGCCGTCGCGGCCGAGCTCGAGGCACGACTCGCACTCGCCACACGGCTCGGGCGTCGGTCCCTTCGCACAGTTGAGGCAGCGGGCGAGGATGCGCGCCGACGAGGTCTTGCCGCAGCCGCGCGGGCCAGAGAAGAGGTAGGCGTGGTTGATGCGCCCCGAGCGGATCGCCGTCGAGAGCGGGTCGGTCACCTGCTGCTGCCCGATCATCTCGGCGAACGTCTCGGGCCGATAGCGGCGATACAGGGCTGCAACCATGCCCTCCATCGTAGAGGCAGCCCCGACACCCGGGCCCGCGCATCCACAGGAACCGCGCCTCGCGCGAGCAGCCCCTACTCGGCGGCGCTGGCGCCCGTTGTCGCGAGGGTCTGCCGGGCGATCTCAATCTCCTCGTTCGTCGGCACGACGAGCACGGTGACGCGGGATGCGTCGGTCGAGATCACGCGGATTCCGTCGTTCGGCAGCTGGTTGCGCTCGGCATCGATCTCAACGCCGAGCCACTCGAGCCCCTCGAGCGTGCGGCGACGCACCTCGACCGAGTTTTCGCCGACCCCGGCCGTAAATACGATCGCATCGCCGCCGCCGAGCTGCACGAGGTACGAGCCGAGGTAGTGCCGCAGCCGGTGCACGTAGACGTCGAGCGCGAGCTGCGCCCGAGCATCCCCCGCCGCCGCGCGCTGCGTAACGTCGCGTACGTCATTCGTGCCCGTGAGCCCGTACAGCCCCGACTTGCGATTGAGCAGGTCGTCGAGCTCGTCGACCGTGTACCCGGCCTTGCGGTGCAGGTGGAACAGCACGGCCGGGTCGATGTCGCCCGTGCGGGTGCCCATCACGAGACCCTCGAGCGGCGTCATGCCCATCGACGTGTCGATCGAGCGGCCGCCGTCGACCGCGCAGGCCGAGGCGCCGTTGCCGATGTGGAGCACGACGGTGCGCAGCTCGTCGTAGGGGCGCCCGAGGAACTCGGCGGCGGCCTCGCTCACGAACTTGTGGCTCGTGCCGTGCGCGCCGTACTTGCGCACGCGGTTCGCCTCGGCGACCTCGCGGTTGAGCGCGTAGGTGCTCGCGGCGTCGCTCATCGTCGTGTGGAACGCCGTGTCGAACACCGCGACGTGCGGGATGTTGGGGAACACGCGCCGCGCGCCCCGGATGCCCGCGAGGTTCGCCGGGTTGTGGAGCGGCGCGAGGGGGCTGAGTTCCTCGATGTTCCGCTCAACGTCGTCGTCGATGACGGTCGCGTCGAAGAAACGGCGCGCGCCCTGCACGACGCGGTGGCCGACCGCCGCGGGCGGCGTCGACTCGAGCGTCGGACCGAACGTCGCAAAGTTTTCGAGCATCGCGGCGAACGCATCGTCGTGGTTCGCGACCGTCTGCTCGCGCTCCTCGCGGGCATCCGCCCGGTCGTGCCGCACGCTTCCTGTGGACTCGCCGATGCGCTCGATGAGGCCCGACGCGAGCGTCGACTCGGTCGCCATGTCGATGAGCTGGTACTTGAGCGATGACGAACCGGAGTTCACCACGAGCACGATGGTCATAGTCGTCCTTTGCGTTGCGGCGTCGGCGCCGTTAGTCGGTTGCGCCCTGCGCCTGAATCGCCGTGATCGCCACCGTGTTCACGATGTCACTCACGAGCGCGCCGCGCGAGAGGTCGTTGATGGGTTTGTTGAGCCCCTGCAGCACCGGGCCGATCGCGAGCGCTCCGGCGGAGCGCTGCACCGCCTTGTACGTGTTATTGCCGGTGTTGAGGTCGGGGAAGATGAACACGGTCGCGCGGCCGGCGACCTCGCTGCCGGGCAGCTTCTTTGACGCGACCGCCATGTCGGTCGCCGCGTCGTACTGCAGCGGCCCTTCGACGAGGAGCTCTGGGGCGCGCTCGCGCACGAGTCGGGTCGCCTCGCGCACCTTGTCGACGTCGGCGCCCGCGCCCGAGTCGCCGGTCGAGTAGCTGAGCATCGCGACACGTGGCTCGATGTTGAACTGCCGCGCCGTCTCGGCCGACGAGATCGCGATGTCGGCGAGCTGCTCGGCAGTCGGGTCGGGGTTCACCGCGCAGTCGCCGTAAACGAGTACCCGGTCGGCGAGCGACATGAGGAACACGCTCGACACGATCGACACGCTCGGCTTCGTCTTCACGATCTCGAACGACGGCTTGATCGTGTGCGCCGTCGTGTGGGCGGCGCCCGACACCATGCCGTCGGCTAGGCCGAGGTGCACCATCATCGTGCCGAAGTACGAGACGTCTTGCACGCGGTCGCGCGCCTCGAGAATCGTGACGCCCTTGTGCGCCCGCAGCCGGGCGTACTCCTCGGCGAAGCGGTCGAGCAGCTCGGGGTTCTGGGGCGAGAGGATGCGCGCCGCCGAGAGGTCGAGGCCGAGTGCCGACGCCCGCTGCTGAATCGCCGCCTCGTCGCCGAGGATCGTCAGGTCGGCGACCTCGCGCGTGAGGAGCGTCGACGCGGCCTGCAGAATGCGGTCGTCGTTGCCCTCGGGCAGCACGATGTGCTGGCGGTCGCCGCGGGCGCGCGCGAGCAGCGTGTGCTCGAACATCAGCGGCGTCACGACGGTCGGTTCGGGCACGTCGAGCAGCGCGAGCAGCGCCTCAGCGTCGATGTATTCGGCGAAGTCGGCGAGCGCGGCGTCGACCTTGCGCTCCATCGACGCGAGGAACCGGCCGCGCGTGTTCACGAGCCGCTGCGCCGTCTCGTACGTGCCGAACTGCGTGCGCAGCATCGGCAGCGGCAGGTCGACGCCGCGAATGAGCGACTCCACGATGGGCGAGAACTCGAACGGCCCGTTCACGACGAGCGCCGCAAGTGACGGCATCGTCTTCGCCTGCTGCGCGAGCAGCAGCGCGACGATCGTCTCGGTGCGGTCGGAGGCGACCACGACGACGCCCGACTCAAACGTGCGCTCGAGCACGTGCTCCATCGACATGCCCGACACCGTGATGCCGAGCACCTCGCGGTTGAGGAGCGTCTCGTCGCCCGAGTAGAGCTCGGCACCGAGCACGTCGCGCAGCTCGGCGACGCTCGGGGCGTTGAGCAGCTTGTTCTCGGGCAGGCACCACACCGGCACGCCGCCCGGCGACTCGGGGCGCGCATCCGCCACCGCCGCCCCGACGAGGTCGCGCACCTCGTCGAGGCGGGCGTCGCCGACGCGGTTCACGACCACCGCGAGCAGCTGCGCGTGCTCGTCGCGCAGCACCGGCAGCGTGCTCGCCGCCACCTGCGCGAGCTCGGCCGGGGTGCGCGCGCTGCGGTCGGCGGGGTTGAGGCCGGTGAGCACGAGCAGGATGGGCGCGCCAAGGTTCGCCGCGACCCGCGCGTTGAAGTCGAGCTCGGCCGGGTTGCCGACGTCGGTGAAGTCGCTTCCGAGTACGACGACGACGTCGCAGCGGCTCGCGACCGCGTCGTAGCGCTGGAGGATCGTCGCGAGCGCGCTCGCCGAGTCGGCGTGCACCTCGTCGTACGTGACGCCAACGCAGAGCTCTGGCGTGAGGCCGAGGTTCGGGTCGAGCCGGTTGAGCAACTGCTCGAGAATGTCGTCGTGCTCGGCACTCTCACTGACTGGGCGGAAGAGCCCCACCCGGCCGCTACGCTGCGTGAGCGTCTCGAGCAGGCCGAGCGCAACGGCCTGCTTACCCGAGAAGCCTTCGGACGACGTGATGTAGATGCTCGCGGTCACGGTGTCATGGTAGCGAGGCCCTCCGACGCGCGGCCCGGAAGTTTGTGGGGCCCGGAAGTTTGCGCCGCCGGTTCGACCGGGGCCGCGTGCGTCAGGTAAACTTGGGAGTGGCTCCCCGCGTGGCGCCACCCAGGCCAACTCCCCCAGGTCGGAAACGAAGCAAGGGTAACCAGGCTCTGGCGGGTGCGCGGGGGGTCTTTTCGTTTCCGTTGGCCGGAACGCGCGAAGGGGCAACGCGCCAGCGTCGCCCCTCCCTTCGTGCGCTTCCCTACGCGTCGTACGACGCGACAAAGCGGCCAACCACGCCGCCCGCTCGAAGCTGCTCGAGCGCATCCGGAATCTCCGCCGGGGTGATGCGGTTCACCGGTGGATTCAGCTGCCCCGACTTCATCAGTTCGTATAGGGCCTCAAGGTCTTCCTTCGTGCCCGACTTCGACCCGTAGACATTGAGCTGCTTGAGGATGATCGAGTACGTGTTGATCGTCGAGGTGTTCCGGCCCATCCCGACCTGCACGAACGTGCCGTGCTCGGCGAGGGTGTCGAGTGCCTCCGCCGTGGTGGTGCCGAAGCCGGCGTAGTCGACGATGACGTCGAGGTTCTTGTCGGCGAATTCGGTGATCGACTCCGCGACTCCCGCGAGCCCGATCTCGTCGGCGAGACCGCGTGCGCCCTCGCTGACGTCGGCGCCATAGACCTCGGCACCGAGGAGCACCGCGACGCGGGCCCCGATGTAGCCGAGCCCGCCGAGGCCGATCACGCCAACGCGCTTGCCCTTCGCTGCGCCACCGCGCGTCACCATCGCGTGGTACGACGTCAGCCCCGCATCGGTCGCCATCGCGCCGAGCTCGAACGAGACCTCGTCGGGCAGCTTCACGAGGTTCGCGTCGGTGGCGCGAATCTTCGGGCCGAAGCCGCCATCCCACTGGCCATAGCCAATCGCGTCGCCATCGGGCATCACCGGCGCAAGACCGACACGGTCGCCGACCTTCCAGTGCTCCATCCCCTCGCCAACCTCGCTGATGACGCCGGCGTTCTCGTGCCCAAGCGTCATCGGAAGTCGGGGAAAGAGCGGCTGCCAGCTGGCGTCGTCGAGCGCGCTCACATCGGAGTGGCAGACGCCCGCCGCACGCACGTCGACAACCACTTCGCCCGGGCCGGCCTTCGGCTCGTCGACTTCCTCGAGCTCAAGCGGCTTGTTCGTACCGTAGAACCGCCATGACTGCATAACTCCACACTCCCTGTACTCGGGCGCGGCTCCGCTGGACAACGGGCTGCTGCGCGCGGTTCGCGCCGTGTATTACCGACAGTAGTCGCTTAAGCGCGTGCGTTTGCATAATTTCGCCGTGAGCAAGATTGCCCGCGTGGCATCCCCGCTACAGCACCATCGCGCCGATCCAACCCGACGCGAGCAGCGGCAGGTTGTAGTGCAGGAACGTCGGGATCACCGAGTCGCGAATGTGATCGTGCTGCCCGTCGGCGTTCAGCCCCGCTGTCGGCCCGAGCGTCGAGTCTGACGCGGGCGAACCGGCATCGCCGAGCGCGCCGGCCGTGCCGATGATCGACACGGTCGCGAGCGGCGAGAACCCGAGCGCGAGGCAGAGCGGCACATAGATCGTCGTGATGATCGGGAGCGTCGAGAACGACGATCCAATGCCCATCGTCACGATGAGCCCGACGAGCAGCATCGCGAACGCCGCCACCGCGCGGTTGTCGCCGAACGCCTGCTGCACGACCTCGACCATCGGTGCGACGTCGCCCGTCGCATCCATGACCGCGGCGAACCCCTGCGCCGTGATCATGATGAAGCCAATGAGCGCCATCATGCGCATGCCCTGCGTGAACACGTCGTCGGCCTCGCGCCACTTCACGGCGCCCGTGAGCAGGAACACCGCGAGCCCGAGCAGCGAGCCGACGAGCAGCGCGTCGGCCTGCGAGCCGAGCGCCGTCATCGTGAGCTGCGTCGCGAAGCAAGCGACGATCGCGACGATCGACACCGCGACGCGGTACCGCGACGGGTGCTCCTCCTGCTCGACGTTCGCGCCGAGAATCGGCAGGTCGGCATACTCGCGCGGGCGGCGGTAGCTGAAGCACACGGCAATGACGAGGCCCGCGACCATGCCGAGCGCGGGGATGCCCATCGCATCCATGACGTTGATACCCGAGGTGTCGAGCCCAGCCTGCTCGATGTTGCCGAGCAGGATGTCTTCGAGGAAGATCTTGCCGAAGCCGAACGGCAGGTACATGTAGGTCGTCACGAGGCCGAACGTGAGCACGCACGCGACGAGGCGGCGGTCGAGGCGCAGGCTGTTCATGACCCCGAGCAGGGGCGGCACGAGCAGCGGGATGAACGCGATGTGCACCGGAATCAGGTTCTGGCTCATGATCGACATGCACAGCACGCCCGCGAGCATCGCGTACTTCGTGATCGTGACGGTGCGGGTCGAGGCGTTCGCACCCTCACCGTCGAGGCGGCGGATGAGCGCGTCGGCGAGTAGGCGCGGCAGGCCGGAGTTCGCAACCGCCATCGCGAAGGCGCCGAGCAGGGCGTAGCTCAGCGCAATCTTCGCGCCCGCGCCGAGGCCGTCTTGGAACGCGAGCATTGTGCCGTCGAGGCCGAGCCCGCCGACGAGGCCGCCGACCACGGCGCCAAGAAAGAGGGCAAGCACAACATGCACGCGGGCGAGGGAAAGCACGAGCATGACGGCCACGGCGATGACGACAGAATTCACCACGACAGCCTACGGGCCCGCAGGGGTCGGTTTCGCCATTCCCAAAACCGACATATGCACGTACGCTTATATAACGAGCTCGACCGGGAGGTGAAGGATGCACGACCACGCGCACGATCACGCGTCAGCCGCCGACGCGAGCACCGCATCCGGTCGCACCCGCCTGCGCATTGCATTCGGCATCACCGCGACGATTCTGCTCGCGCAGCTCGTCGGCGCGATTCTCACGAACTCGCTCGCGCTGCTCGTCGACACGGCGCACATGCTCACCGACGCCGCCGGCCTGCTGCTCGCGCTCATCGCCGCGCAGCTCATGGGCCGGCCCGCCACCACGACCCACACGTGGGGGCTGCGCCGCGCCGAGGTGCTCGCCGCCGCGGCCCAGGCGCTCGTGCTGCTCGCGGTCGGTGTCTACGCGATCATCACGGGTGTCGCCCGATTCTTCGCCCCGCCCGAGGTGCCCGGCGACAGCCTGCTCGTGTTCGGCATCATCGGACTCGCGGGCAACATCGCCTCGATCGCGGTGCTGCTCGGTTCGCGCAACGCGAACCTCAACCTGCGCGCCGCGTTCCTCGAGGTCGTCAATGACGCGCTCGGGTCGGTCGCGGTGATCATCAGCGCAATCGTTATTCGCACGACCGGATGGACGCCGATCGACACGCTCGCGGGTCTCCTCATCGCCGCGCTCATCGTGCCCCGCGCCGTCGTGATTCTGCGCCGCAGCGTGCGCGTCCTCATGGAGGCCGTGCCGGCGGGCCTCGACCTCGACGCGCTGCGCGACCACCTGCAAGGCAACCCGCACGTCGTGCGCGTGCACGACCTCCACGTCACGACGATCGGCACGGGGCTGCCCGTGCTCACGGCCCACCTCGAGGTGCACGACCGCTGCCTCGACTCGGCGCACTCGGCGACCGTACTGCGCGACCTGCAGGACTGCGTGCGCGAGCACTTCGAGGTGCGCATCGAACACTGCACGTTCCAGCTCGAGCCCCACGGATTCGCTGACCGCGGCGCCGTGTGCGACGATCACGTGTAGGCGGTTGCAGTGGGCAAAACTAGCCCTGCCGCTCCCGGCGCCACTTCGCGGGCGTCGTGCCGTACTCGCGGGCAAACGCGCGAATGAAGGTGTTCACGTCGGCGAACCCGGCGAGGTGCGCGACCGCCTCGACTGAGCGCGCCTGCGTGCCCGACTCGAGTAGCGCGGCCGCCTCCTGCAGGCGCCGCGTGCGCAGGAATGTCGACATGCGCACGCCCTCGCGCTCGAACAGCTTCTGGGCGTATCGCAGCGAGACGTGGGCGAGTGCCGCGGCGTCGGCGATCGTGAAGTCGGGGTCGCGGGCGTGCAGCAGCATGGCGCGGCGAACCGCAAGGAAGATCGTGTGGCCGCTCGTCTGCGCGACCTCGCGCTCGACGGGCCGGGTCGCCGAGCGCAGCAGCTCGACCGCGTTCTGGCCGAGCTCCTCCCGCACCCCGGAGTCGAGCGCCGCACCCTGTCGGCTCGCCTCGTCGGCGAGCGTCGTGAGCATCCGCAGCGCAGGGCTGTTCGCGGCGATCGGCCCCGTCGACGGTTCGGGAAGGATGCGATCGGCCGCCAGCACGGGGCGAGGGAGCACGAGCACGAGCGCCGTCGACGCCTCGGTGAACGTGAGCGAATAGGGCACGTCGGCGCGGTGCAGCGTCGCGCCGCCGGGCGTGAGTGTGCCCCGGCCGCCGCCCGATGCGACCGTGCAGCACCCCGTACGCTGCATGAGGAACAGCACGTCGTCGCGGCCATCGCGCGCGAGCGCCGGCGTGCGCACGACGTGCGACCGATCGGTGGCGCCCTGCGTCACCGCGACCCCGCGGCCAAGCTCGACACGGTCGACGCCGCCGTGAAACTCGTCGCCGGCCGAGTCGATCTCGAACTCGACGAAGGTCTCGGCGATCGTTTCGCGCCACCGCTCGATGTCGGCGACCAGGGTTGCGGTCATCGCCCAGCCTCCTTGCCCAGCGCCATTGCCGTCGTCGCGCGCATCCTCGCGCGTCGTATCCGGTGCACCGAGTATGCCTCGCCCCGCACGACGGCGGATGCGCAGTGCGCGAATCGTCGATTTGCCGGGCGCGGATCGCGGATTCCGGCGGCAAAGGCGTCCCTAGGCTCGCTTGCCAACCGGGTCGCACATCCGCCGCCCGGCCACGATCAGCGCAGATCGTTGCACAGATTCATGCAGCAAAGGAGCACCCCATGGCCGACACCACCACCGCGTATCTCCCCGCGATCGCGAACCCTGACAGCCTCGAGTTCGTCAGCTTCGACTACCCGAAGGCGAAGGGCGAGCCCGGCACGTCGACGTTCGGCGAGATCAGCATCGTGCGCGACACGAGCTACAACGGCAACCTGCTCGTCGTCGCGTTCTGGCGCGTCGAGCCAGCCGTGTCGCCGCTGTACGACATTCCGCTCGGCGATGAGTCGGGCTACGTCATTCGCGGCTCGGCGACAATCGAGCTGCTCGACACCGGAGAGACGCTCGAGCTTGCGGCGGGCGATCTCTACACGTTCCGCAAGAACACGCTCACGCGGTGGACGATTCACGAGCCATTCCTGAAGTTCGTCGTCGTGAACGACGGGCCCGCGGCGATGGGCGAGCCCGCATAGGAAGCTCATAGAATTCCCATAGGCGCACACGACGGCAGCCACCTACCTTCGAGCGGGAAGAGCCCACCCCAACCCTGCGGCCACGAGCCGCATCGAAGGAGTTCCCCCATGGCTGACGCCACACGCAAGCCCATCGGCCGCGGCACGAAGATCACCATCTGGGTGGTGAGCGCCCTCGCGGTGATCGCCGTCGCCGGTGCCCTGCTCGCGCCAACCATCTACCGCGCCGTGTTCGGCGGCAGCAGCGATGTCGCGGCGCCATCGATCTCCGAGACCGCCGAGGCCGGCACCGGCTCCGACGACGTCGCAGGAGAGTGGACCGTCGACAGCGGCTACGCAGGCTACCGCGTCGACGAGGTGCTGCAGGGCGAAGACGTCACCGTCGTCGGCCGCACCGAGGAGGTGTCGGGGTCGTTCACGATCGACGGCACGACCCTCTCGGCGGGCACCATCGAGGTCGACGTCACGTCGATCGCGACCGACAACTCGAACCGCGACGACTACTTCGCGAACGACGCGATGGAGGCGAGCACGTACCCCACCGCATCCTTCGAACTCGCCGAGGCGGCCGAGCTGCCCGACGACGTGACGAGCGGTGAGACCGTTTCGGTTGAGGTCACGGGCACGCTGACAATGCACGGCGTCTCGCAAGAGGTGACGGCCACCCTCGAGGTCGTCGTGAGCGGCGACACCGCACAGATCGTCGGCACCGTGCCCCTGACCTTCGCCGACTACGACGTCGAGGCGCCGAGCCTCGGGTTCGTCGAGGTCGAGGCGGATGGCCAGCTCGAGTTCAGCCTCGACGTCACGCAGTCGTAGGCACTCCGCCTCCACCCACCCCCGCGAACTGACGGCAATTTGCAGCATTTCCAGCGGAAATGCTGCAAATTGCCGTCAGTTCGCGAAATAGCGGAGCGGAGGATGCGGGATTCGAACCCGCGAGGGCTTGCACCCAACACGCTTTCCAAGCGTGCGCCATAGGCCACTAGGCGAATCCTCCAGCTGTGCCGGGCGAGCCAGGCACATCGGTCAATCATACAGACTCGCGCGACTGCGCGGCGACCGGGATCAGGCGCTGCGACGCCGAAGCAGCACGCCGCCGAGGGCAAGCAGCACTGCGGCGATCGCACCCACAACCACGAAGTTCACAGGGTTGCCAGTGTCGGCGAGATCGTCGGCGGCGACCTCATCGGTCTGGGTCGCGTACGAGACGTCACCACTCCCCGCAGCATCGTCGGATGCGGTGGTCGGGCGCGGCGTCGCGCTCGGCTTGAGCGAGGGACGTGGCTGCGACGAGTCACTACCGTTCGCCTGATCGCGCTTTCCGGGCTCAACTGGCACGACCTGCTCGCCTGGCTGGTCGCCACTGGCGTCGGGTGCCGAGGTCGGCATATCCGGCTCCTGCGGCAGGGGCAGTTCGTTGCCCGGCTCCTCGCGCACGGCGCCGTCGTCGTTCCCCTGGTCGGGGTCGGGCGCCGGCTGCTGCGTTTCGGTCGGTTCTGGGTCGGGCGTCGGCGAGGGATCCTCGGTCGGAGTCGGTTCCGGCTCATCGGTGGGCGTGGGCTCGGGCGTCTCGGTCGGCGTCGGCTCAGGCTCACCCGTGGGCGTGGGCTCGGGCGTCGGCGTGTTGCCCTGCGGCGGGGTCGTCGAGCTCTGGTTCGTCGAGCTCTGCAGGTCGTTCGAGAGGTCGCTGTTCGAGTCGTCGGTCACGGAGATGAGCTGCGCGTCGTCGCCAGACTCGCCCGTGCCAACCCAGGGTCCCGCGGCGCCAAGCTCCGCGTCGCCGGATTCGCTAATCGACGGCTCCACGTTCGAGAGCGGCTCACCGTCGACGGTCGCGAAGGCCGGGCCGCACAGCAGCGCACCAGATAGGAACAGGCCGAGCGCCGCGCCGGTCGCCGTGACGGCGACTGCGGGCATCCTGCGCTTCGAGGCGTTCATGCTGTTCCATTCCCGAATTCTCGGTTGTGCAAAGTTATCTAATTGAGATGTTAGTCGGAGTTGGCGGTTTGCACAGTGATCTGTGCGCTGTCATGCAAATATCCACCCGCCGAAGGAGCTCCGGGGTCGTCCGCAGGTATACCGCTTCCAGGTACGAAAATGCGGGCCGAGGGATCACTCCCCCGGCCCGCACTCTCAAGCTACGACACCGGATATTCCGGCGGTCGCGCCATCGTCAGGACTTAGGCCTGGCGGCGGCGAACAACCATCATCGTGGCGCCAGCGGCGACGAGCACAAGGCCGCCCGCGAGCGAGCCGAGCAGCGCAGCGTCGTCAGCACCGGTCACGGCGAGGGCGTCGTCGTTGCCCTTGTTGCCGTTGTCGTTGCCAGCGTCATCGTTGTTGTCGTCGGTGGCGGGGATGCTCTCCGAGGCGTCGGCCACGACGGTGAACGTCACGGTCGCGCTCACGTCACCCTGCACGGCGGTGATGGTGTAGTCACCGACGGGGAGGGTGCCGCTGTCGACGATGGGCTCGCCCGGGTCGCGCTCACCGTTGCCGTTGGTGTCTTCGTAGGTCTGGTACTCAACCGAGCTGGCAAAGCGGCCGTCCTCGTCAACCACGACGTCGAGCTCGGGATCGCCGACGGGCGAGAGCTGCACGGTCGCGCCCGAGGCGTCGGTGATCGTGATCAGGATGTCCTGGCCGGGGATCCAGTTCGCGCCGCCGTAAACGACACCACCGCGGGTCTCGCTCTCGGTGTAGGTCTCCTGCTCGGTGACGAGCGCGGGAGCCTCGACCTCTTCGGTCTCGCTCGGGGTGGGCGACTGGGTCGCCGTCTCGGTCGGAGCCGTGGTCTCGGTGGGCTCAGGCGTCTCGGTCGGCTCCGGGCTCTCCGTGGGCTTGGTCGGCTCCGGGGTCTCGGTCTCTTCGGGAGCGCCAACCGTGAAGTTCACGGTCACGACGTTGTCGCCCTCGGTGACCGTCAGGGTGTAGTCGCCGTCAGCGAATGCGCTGAAGTCGCTCCACTCGATCTCGCCAGCAGCGGTGCCGTCTTCTTCGACGACGTACTCGTTGCCGCCGGTCGGGGGCACATCGCCGTCAAACTCGGGCGAGGTCATCTGCACCGTGTAGGCGGCGCCAGGCGTGAGGCCGGCGACGGTCCACGGGAGGGTCTTGATGCCCGACTCGAGGTTCGCACCCTCGGTGGGGTCGACGAAGGCCGCAGCGGCCGTGGTCTCGGCCGGAGTGGTCTCGGCGGGAGCCGACTCGGTCGGCGTGGTGGTTGCGGCGAATGCCGGCGTCGCGATCGCGAACACGCCACCCGCGGTGAGCGCGGCGGCAGCGGCAGTGGCAGCAATGCGCTTGGTGAAAGCAGTCATCGTTGTCTCTTCTCGTTGAATAAGCGGTGTCGTTGCGCAGATTCTCAGGATTCCCCAACCCTGCACGTCGTCCACACTTTCACAGGGAGCACTCAGATGCAACGGTTTTGTAACAGAAAAGTCACCATCTGCACCTACGGGATGACCTTGCTTGATGTATATGCATGCATCCCGCCCGTCCGCTGCCGCGCATCCGCCCCTGCTGGCCAGCACATCCGCCCCTGCCCCGCGAACCACACCGCGCGGAAACGACCAACGCGGGCCGAGACGAATCTCGGCCCGCGTCGGGCTGCTGACACGAAGTCAGCGAAGCACTTCGAGCTGCTGACGCAGCGCGAAACTACTTGAGGGTGACGGTGGCGCCGGCGGCCTCGAGGGCCTCCTTGGCCTTCTCGGCGTCTTCCTTGCTCGCGCCCTCGAGGACGGGCTTCGGAGCGCCGTCGACGAGCGCCTTCGCGTCGCCAAGGCCGAGCGAGGTAAGACCACGCACCTCCTTGATGACCTGGATCTTCTTGTCGCCAGCAGCCTCGAGGATGACGTCGAACTCCGACTTCTCCTCCTCGGCGGGGGCGTCGCCACCGGCAGCCGGGGCGCCAGCGGCGGCAACGGCGACGGGGGCAGCAGCGGTGACGTCGAAGGTCTCCTCGAAGAGCTTGACGAAGTCGCTGAGCTCGATGAGGGTGAGCTCCTTGAACTGCTCGATGAGCTCTTCAGCGGTGAGCTTAGCCATGGGGTTTCTCCTTAGTTGTGATCTTGCCGCGATGTCCGGGATGGACTATTCCGCGGTCTCTTCCTGCTTTGCGCGCAGTGCGTCGACGGTACGAACCGCCTTCGACGCGGGCGCGGTGAACATGTACGCGGCACCGAACAGCGAGGCCTTGAACGCGCCGGCAAGCTTGCCGAGCAGCGTTTCGCGGGACTCGAGGTCGGCGAGCTTGTTGACCTCTTCCGGGCTGAGCGGCTTACCGTCGAAGTAGCCGCCCTTAATCACCAGGAGAGGGTTGTCCTTGGCAAAGTTGCGCAGTGCCTTCGCGGCGTCAACGACCTCGCCCGTCACGAACGCAATAGCGGTCGGACCGGTGAAGTAGTCGTCGAGCCCCTCGATACCGGCCTTGTTGGCCGCAATCTTGGCGAGCGTGTTCTTTGCCACGGCGTAGTTTGCGTTCTCACCGAGCGAACGGCGCAGATCCTTGAGCTGCGCAACGGTGAGACCGCGGTACTCAGTCAGCACGACGGCGCTCGAGCCCTGGAATCGCTCCACGAGCTCGGCGACGGTTGCGTCCTTGGTCGCCATGGTTCTCCTCTCGTCTGTACGCGAGACCTCGACGGATGTCGGGATCCCACCGCCGGCACGAAACACACGAAAAAACGCTCCGACGCAGATGTCGGAGCGCGGAACACGCGGCAAGATTGCACGCGGAGCAGTACTCGTTCACCTGCGCGGGTGGTCCATTCGGATCCTTCGTCTGGCTCCGGCCCGTGAGTTGCACTCAATGGGCACACGCCAAGCACCAGCGGTCTAAGGCTTCGTCAAGTGTAGCGGCACGCGAGGCGCGCGCGCAATAGCGTCTCTCGCGTTCGCCGCGAAGTGATGCGGGTTTCTGGGAGCGATGCGCGCGTGACCGCAGCGCTCCCAGAAACCCGCATCACTGGCCGAATCGACGGGCCCGCTCGCGCGGCCCGACAGCTCGCGCGGCCCGACGCATCCGCCCGCTATTCGGCGAGCGCCGCTTCTTCGTCGAGGGCATCGGCGAACGAGTCGACCGTGCCGCGCGAGCGGGGTGCCTGCGAGTCGGTCATGGGGATACGCGGGGTTCGGTTCACGACGAGTCGCGTCGCGTCGGGGCGCGAGTAGTGGCCGACCGGGTCGCCCGCGACCTTCGCGACCGCGATCGCGCCGAGGTCGAGGTCGGCGTAGACGAGGCCTTCCACATCGGGCGCGAGGCTCTCGTGGAGCTGCTGCCCGTCGGGTCCGTAGATGCGGGCGTAGCCTCCGCCCACCTTGAGCAGCGCGCGCTGCATCTCGGTTTCGCACATCTCGTCGACCATCACCTGCGACACCGTCGCGCACGGGGCGATGACAAACACCTGCCCCTCGACCGCGTAGGTGCGCGAGGCGGAGGTATTCACCTCGGGCCCGAGCGCATAGGCGCCGCCCTCGTACAGCGAGAAGCTCGGCCACGCGCCGATGTGCACCTGCTCGTGTTGCGCGTACATCGCGTACTTCGACAGGGGTTGGAAGTGTTCCCAGCAGCACAGCCCGCCGACGCGGCCGAGCTCGGTCTCGGCGACGACGAGGTCGGAACCGTCGCCCTCGCCATAGATCACCCGCTCGACGTGGGTCGGCTTCAGCTTGCGGCGCTGGGTAAGGGTGCGGCCGTCGGCACCGATCAGCCACTGCGAGATGTAGAGACTGCCGCCGCTGCGCTCGCTGATGCCCGCCGACACCATGATGTTGTGGTCGCGCGCCGCCTGCGAGAGCCGGTCGGCCTGCGGCGTGCCGTACTCGAGCGAGTTCTCGAAGTAGCGCTGCGCGTACTTCTGCATCCACACCGCCGGCACGTCGAGCCACGCGTACCAGGGATACCCCGGGAACCACACCTCCGGGAACGCGACGAGCGACGCGCCCGCGGCTGCCGCATCCGCGATGTACTCGATCGCCTTGTCGATCGTCGCCTCGAGGTCGAGGAACACCGGCGCCGCCTGCACGGCCGCCACCTTGAATGATTGCTGGGTCATGTCGCACTCCTTTGCACAACGCACTCCTGCCTGCTTCGGGCTCGTGCGGCCGACGCTACGGTCGCGGCCGCGGCGATGCTTGCCCCACCGCGTCAGGCGGCTTGCCCCGATGTCGCACCCCGCGTATCCGTGCCGCACCGCACAGCGGGCGTGGGGCCGGGCGATCGTAGAATCGGGCATGGCCAAGAAACTCACGACGGCAACGGTGCCGCGGCGCGAACGCCTCGCGTTCTGGAATCAGGCTGTCTCAGAAACCTTCGTCGACCTCGGCTGCGCGGCGGGCGCCGCCGGCGACACCATCGAGGGCGAAATCGACGTGCGCACCCTCGGCGGCCTGCAGGTGTCGACCGTGCGGGCGACGCCACAGCTCGTCACCCGCGGCCGCAGCGAAGTGGCCTCGTCCCGGCGCGACGACGGCGTGCTCGTCGGCGTGCAGACGCGCGGCCGGTGCGTCGTCACGCAGGACGGCCGCCGCGCCGAGATCACGCGCGGCGCGCTCGCCGCCTACGACACGCAGCGGCCGTATCAGCTCGATCTGACGGGGCAGCTCGGCCCTGCTCGCGATTTCGAGCAGGTCGTCGTGCAGTTTCCGCGCGCCCTGTTCGAGCGGATACGCGCGCCCGAGTCGGTCACGGCCCGCACGGTTGAGGGCGGGGCCGGTCGGGTGTTCCTTTCGGCGCTCGCGTCGCTGCGCGATCTCGACGACGACCTCGACCCGGCGGTCACCGCGTCGATGGCGCAGGGGCTCGAACATCTGCTGCTCGCCGCGCTTACGCCGCTCGACCGCGACGGCGGGTCGTCGCGACGCCGACTGATCGAGGCGCATCTCGAGGAGCATTTGCGTGACCAGACCCTCAGCGTCGCCTCGATCTCGCGGGCGCTGCACCTGTCGCCGAGCAGCATCCACCGTGCGTTCGCCGACGACGGCGAGACGCTCATGACCCGCGTGTGGAACCGCCGCCTCGACGGCGCCCACCGCGACCTCACGAGGGGCCCGACCGACGTCTCGTTCACGCAGCTCGCGCACGCGTGGGGCTTCGCGAGCTCGGCCCACTTCAGCCGCGCCTTCAAGGCCCGCTTCGGCACGCCGCCCTCCCAGCTGCGCGCATCCCCTTCTTCTCCCAGTTGAGTGGTCTGAAGTTGCTGTTTTGCGCGCTGAAAACAGCACTTTGGGGCCACTCAACTGTGGGAAGCGGGAGAGGATAGGCGGGTGAAGGTTGGTTATTCGGCGGCGCAGATCCGCCAGGCAGAAGGTCCCCTGCTCGAACGCGGCGTCGCCCTCATGCAGCGCGCGGCCCAGGCGCTCAGCGACCACATCGTGAGCGTGCTGCCCGACGCATCCACCGCCCGGGTCGTGCTGCTCGCCGGCTCGGGTGACAACGGCGGTGACGCCGCCTACGCCGCCTCGTATCTCGTGGCCGCCGGAGTGCGGGCCGAGGTAATCGCGGTCGCGGGCTCGTTGCATTCCGAGGCTGAGGAGGCCGCGCGGAATGCCGGCGCCGAGATCATCGCCGACGCCGACCCCGCCTCGGTCGCGGCGCGCATCCCCGGCGCCGACGTGGTCGTCGACGGAATCCTCGGCATCGCGAAGGGCGGCCGCGCCGCAGGCGGCGACCCGGCGCTGCGCGAGCCCGTGCGTTCGGTCGTCGTCGCAGTGAAGGGCGCGCTCGCCAAACTTCGCCCCGACCCGCTCGTGATCGCGGTCGACATCCCCTCGGGCATCGACCCCGACGACGGCAGCGTGCCCGACCCCGACGCCGTGCTGCGCGCTCACCTCACCGTGACGTTCATCGGCATGAAGGCCGGCCTGCTGCTCGACCCGGCAAAATCGCTCGCGGGCAAGGTGTGGCTCGAGCCGATCGGCGCGATGCAGGGACTGCTCGGCCTCACCCCGCCGGTGCAGCTCCCCTAGCCCATCCCCCTCATCCACCCCAGTTCGGTGGTCGAATGTTGCTGTTCTGAGCGCTCAGAACAGCAACATTCGACCACCGAACTGATAGGAGTTAGGCGAGGGCGAGGCGCTCGAGCACCTCGTTCGCGAGGCCGACGAGGCGCTCGATCTCGGCGTCGTCGCGCTCGATCCAGACGGCCCGCGGCTCCGCATCCTGCACCACGAAGTTGCGGTGCTGTTCCCACACAAACAGCGTGCGCTCGGCGCCAACAACGTACTGCTGCCAGTACACCTGCCGCAGGTAGTTGCGCGGAATCCGGGCCCACGACTTGTTCGTCGTCTTAATCTCGGCGAGCAGCACCTCATCGTCGCGCTGTGCAAGCCCGTCGGGCGTCGCGAGGTGCCGCGGGTTCTCGGCAGCACGAATAAGCAGCCCGCACGAGCCGATGCCGTGCTCGCCGAGCACCCACTTCTGAATCTCGGGCTCACGCTGCTTGCCGTACTCGGTGTACGCGTTGCCCGTGAAGCTGCCGCCGTAGAGCTTGTCGTTCACGACGGCGCGAACGGATGCGGGGGTCGCCAGCCGCGCGGCATCGGTCGCGGTGATGCCCCCCTTGCGTTGGCGCAGCCACTCGTCGCGATCGGAATCGGCACACACGACCCGCTCGGCGAGCGCGCCCTTCGGCTTCGGGTTGCGCAGTTCGTCGAGCAGCCCGGCCCGCCACACGGTGCCGTTCGCCGGCAGCACCGGCAGCCCCGCCGGAGTCGTCAGCGGCACCGCGAACGGCGCACGCGGGGTGATCGTCGCGGCATCGGCCGGCACGACCGGCACCGCGTCGGTCGCGGCGAGGGCGAGCGGAGAGTAGTCGTCGACCCGAGCTGCCGAGGTGACCTCGACGGGAGCGGGACGAAAAACAACCATGCGCCTATCCTGCCACCGACCGGCGACACGGCCGGGCTGCCCCGCCGCATCCGCGCCGACCGCATCCGCGCCATGCCCCGCCGTCTGACGCAGACCCACCGGATGCGCGGGCGAGTTGGACGAATTAGCCCACGATTCGGGGGTCGGGGGCAGCGGGCTGCGTCGAACCCCCAGAATCCGGGCTAGTTGGTCGAACTAGCCCAGATCCGCCGACCAAGGGGCCCGCAAAGCGAGCCCAGACCCACCTACGCCGACGGCGTCTCGAAGAACTTCGTGGGCTCCGAGAGCGGACGGTCGGGGTCGGGCCGCGTGATCTCGGCGGTCGGCATGCCGTCGAGCGAGTCGATGATCGTCGTCGGCACCGACACGGCCATGGCCCCGTACTCGACGGCGCGCGCGAGGCCGCGCTTAATCGCGAGCTGCGGCAGCTCGCCGAAGTTCGCCTGCCCGCCGCGCTGGCCGGGCCCCTGAATCGAGTGGCCCACGAACCCGGCGAGCGAGGCGTCGCCCGCACCCGTCGTGTTCACGACCTGCGGCGCCTTCGCGAGCCCCCACCACGCGTCATCGGCGGTGACGACCATCGCACCGTCGCCACCCATCGAGACGAGCACGACCTCGAGGTTCGCGCGCTCGATCACCTCGCGGGTCGCGTCGAGCACGTCGCCGACCGTCGCGAGGTGTCGCTTCACGAGCGTCGCCATCTCATCGGCGTTCGGCTTAATGCAGTCGACGAGCCCCGAGAGCGCCCACGTTTCGAGCGACGAGCCCGAGGTGTCGACGGCGATGCGGGTGCCGAGGCGCCGCGCCTCGGTGAACAGCCGCGTGAGGTCGATCTTCTCGTCGGTCTCGACGAGCTTCGGCACCGAGCCCGACACAACGAGCCAGTCGGCGTGCAGCGAGCGCACCTCCTGCAGCGTCATGTCGACGACGGCCTCCCAGTCGCGCTCCTGCAGCGGCACGGCCTTCTGGTTCACGTTCGTCGTCTCGCCCGAGGGCTCGAGAATCGCCGTGTTCACGCGCATCCGCCCCGGCACGGGCAGGATGCGCAGCACCTGCGGGTAAGGCGTGCGGAACAGCAAGTGCTCGTCTTCGCGCCCCACCGGCAGCACCGCCGACGTCGGCACACCCGCGACGCGCAGCGTGCGCGACACGTTGATTCCCTTGCCCGAGAGAAACTCTTGAATCTCGGTGGCGCGGTTCACCTTGCCGGTGTCGAAGCTCTCGACGAAGTAGGTGCGATCGATTACGGGGGCGGGCGTCAGCGAAACAACGGCGGGCATGGCGGCTCCTTTCGCAGCGGATACCTCAAGACCCTAGTCCGCAAACCTGACGCGTCGGGTGACGTCTCGGCGGCCGTTCCGCCGCGCGTGCGAAGCTTGGCGCATGACTGATCTGATGCGCGCAGTAGTGGTGAACGAATTCGGTGGCCCCGAGGTGCTCGAGGTCGGCGAGGTGCCGATGCCGAAGGCCCTGAACAGCGACACGCTCGTGCGGGTGCACGCGGCGGGGCTCAACCCGATCGACGCGAAGACCCGCTCGGGCAAAGGCATGGCGGGCGCGATCGACCGGATGCCCTGGGTTCCGGGCGGCGAGTTCGCCGGCGTCGTCGAGCGCGCCTCGTACGAGCTCGCGCCGTTCCAGCCGGGCGATGAGGTATACGGCATGCTGCTCACGCCGCGCTACCAGGGCGCGCACGGCGACTACGTGTCGGTGCCGTTCATGTCGCTCGCGCACAAGCCGAAGTCGCTCACGATGCTCGAGGCCGGCGGCGTGCCGCTCGCCTCGCTCACGGCCTGGGCCGCGGTGGTCGAGGCCGCGCGGGTGCACACGGGGCAGCGGATGCTCGTACACGGCGGCGCGGGCGGCGTCGGCCACTTCGCGGTGCAGCTCGCGGCGTTCTACGGGGCCGAGGTAATCACGACCGGGTCGGCGCGCAACCACGAGTGGCTCACCGATCTCGGCGCGACGCAGGTCATTGACTACACCACCGAGCGGTTCGAGGACTCGATCGAGGAGCCCGTCGACGTCGTCATCGACCTCATCGGCAACGTGCACGACAACACGGGCACGCGCTCGCTGAAGGTGCTGCGCGACGGCGGCACGATCATCAACGTGCCGACCGGCTCGTGGCCGACGATGCATGACGAGGTGGCCGCCGAAGGCCGCGACCTCACCGCATCCACCCTCAAACTGTCACCCGAGGGGCGCATCCTCGCGACGATCGCGCAGCTGTTCGACCAGGGCGACCTGCAGACGCACCTCGACGCGACGTATCCGCTCGCCGAGGCGCAGGCCGCGCACCGCAAGCTCGAGGAGGGCCACACGCGCGGCAAGATCGTGTTCGATCTCACGGCCGAGTAGCGACCGCGCCAGCACGAGGGCGGCCCCGCACCGAATTCGGTGTGGGGCCGCCCTGTTGGTTCGTCGCAGGATGCGCGCGAGGCGAACGCCGGGTCAGGCAAGCAGAGCCAGCTAGTGCTGCGTGCGCACGCCCTCGGGAATCGGGTCGCCCGTCTTCCAGGTCTCCCACTGGCCCGAGTGCTCCATGTCGTGGCCGAGCGGGATGCCGTGGCGGCCCTTGAGCAGAATCGAGCCGACGAGGCCGACGACCGACATGCCCGCGAGGTAGACCGCAGCCCAGTGCCACTGGCCCTGGTTCGCCTCGAAGGTCGCCTGCACGATGAGCGGGGCGAACGCACCACCGACGATCGCGCCGATCGCGTACGTGATCGAGACGCCCGAGAAGCGAACGGATGCGGGGAACACCTCCGCGTACCAGGCGCTGAGCGGGCCGTAGCAGAATCCGAGCGGAACACCGAGCAGGCACGTGCCGAGCACGAAGAAGATCGGGTTCTCGCCGCCCATGACGACGAGCGGGAACAGCGCCGCCGACGCGAAGATCATGAGGATGTAGCCGACGATGAACACGGGTTTCGCCCCGTACTTGTCGGCGATCCAGGCGCCGACGTAGGTCCAGATCGCCCACGAGATCGCCGCGAGGTTGAGGAACAGGCTCACCTGGCCACCATCCATGCCGACCATGCCGCCCGCCTCGAGCGGGGTTGCGGCGTACTTCTGCACGATGCCACCGACGAGCATGTAGCCGACCGCGTTGTCGCCCGCGAACACGAGGGCGGCGAAGATGACGATCACCCAGTACTTGCGGAACACGACCGCGATGGGGGCCGACTGGCTCTTCGCGAGCTTCGAGATCTGGCGGAACACGGGCGACTCTTCGACCGCGCGGCGAACGATGTAGCCGACGAGAATCAGCACGACCGAGAACAGGAACGCGATACGCCAACCGCCGTTGACGAAGCCCTCCTGGCCGAGCGTCATCTGCAGCACCGTGAGCATGCCGGTCGCGAGCAGCATGCCGAACGGCACGCCGAGCTGCGGCCACGCGCCCGCGCGGTTGCGGTTGCCCTCGGCGGCGGTCTCAACCGCCATCAGGGCGGCGCCGCCCCACTCGCCACCGGCCGAAATACCCTGCAGTACGCGGAGCAGCAGCAGGCCGATCGCACTGATCGCGGCGAGGTCGCCGGTCGGCAGCACACCGATGAGCGCGGTCGCGGTACCCATGAGAATGAGGGTCGCGATGAGCACGGGCTTGCGGCCGTACTTGTCGCCGAAGTGGCCGGCGAGGAACGCGCCGAGGGGGCGGAACAGGAACGACAGGCCGATCGACGCCATCGAGATGAGCGTCGGGCCCGCGGGCCCGAGCGCCTCGCCCATGGGCCCGAAGAACTGGGTGTTGAAGATCAGTGAGGCGGCGAACGCGTAGATGAAGAAGTCGTACCACTCCACGGTGGTGCCGACGATCGTCGCGGCGAGTACGCGTCGGCGTTCGCCCGGGCTGGTCTGTGGCAGAACGTCGATGTCTGCGGATGTCGGTGTCGACATGTCACGGCTCCATTGTCATGAGGATGCGGGGCCTCGGCCTCGCGTGAACGTCATTGTTCACTTGTGGGAGCCTAACCCATTACCGACCGCCGCTTCAGTAATTCGGGTGCATTGGTGCGCAAACGAGCATCGCCGCACCACCCGAGCGGGCGATGCGGCGATCTGCGCTGTGCTGCTGCGTCGACTACTCGACGACGTTGAGCTGCACCTCGACGTTGCCGCGCGTCGCGTGCGAGTACGGGCAGATGTCTTCGTGCGCGACGCGGGCCACCTCGGCCGCCTCGTCCTTCGTGAGGTTCGGCGCGTGGATGTCGTGGGTCACGGCAAGCTGGAACCCGGTGGGCTCGCGCTTGCCGATGCTCACTGACGTCGAGACGCCGGCGTCGCTCGTGTCCTTGCCGAGCTGCTTGCCGGCGGCGTGGAACGCGCCGAGGAAGCAGGCCGAGTAGCCCGCGGCGAACAACTGCTCGGGGTTCGTGCCCTCACCGCTGCCGCCCATTTCCTTTGGCGGGCGGGTGGGGAGGTTGATGCGGTCGTCTTCGGAACGGACTTCGCCGTCGCGGCCGCCACCGGAGGCGTGGGCAAGTGCGGTGTAAATAGCTTCCATGCCTCCGACGCTAGTCCCGCATCTTCACAGGCTGCTGAGCGTCGGGCGCCAGCCGCGCGGAAACGCGAGACCGCGTATCCCAAGCTGGTTACTACCAAGCTTGGGATACGCGGTCTCGCGTTCGCGCCTCGCGGCGCGTTCTCGGGGTTAGAACGCCGAAACGTCGAGGGGGATCGACGGGCCGAAGGTCGTCGTGACGACGGCCTTCTGCACGTAGCGGCCCTTCGCCGAAGCCGGCTTGAGGCGCACGACCTCGTCGATCGCGGCCTGGAGGTTGTCGGTGATCTTGTCGGCGTCGAACGACGCCTTACCCGCGATGAAGTGCAGGTTCGAGTGCTTGTCGACGCGGAACTCGATCTTGCCGCCCTTGATCTCGGTGACGGCCTTCGCGGCGTCGGGGGTCACGGTGCCGGTCTTCGGGTTCGGCATGAGGCCACGGGGACCAAGCACCTTACCGAGGCGACCGACCTTGCCCATCATGTCGGGGGTGGCGACGGCCGAGTCGAAGTCGGTCCAGCCATCGGCGACCTTCGCGATGAGCTCGTCGGCGCCAACCTCGTCGGCGCCAGCGGCGATCGCGGCCTCGGCGGCCGGGCCCTGCGCGAACACGATGACGCGCGCGGTCTTACCGGTGCCGTGGGGCAGCGAGACGGTGCCGCGCACCATCTGGTCAGCCTTGCGGGGGTCGACGGCGAGGCGCATCGCGACCTCAACCGTGCTGTCGAACTTCGCCGAAGCGGTGTCCTTCGCGAGCTGGGCGGCCTCGCCAAGGCTGTAGACCTTGCCCGCCTCGATCTTCTCTGCCGCGGCGCGGAACGCCTTGGACTTCTTTGCCATGTTGTGCTCCTTTGAGAGTGTGCGGTCGAACGAGCTGGCTGGCTCTCCCGCGGAAGTGTGTACGGCCGCACTCGGCGGCTGAGTGCCGTCCCCGTTCGCAGTGGCGGGGTCGACTGAGGGGGCTAGTTGCCCGTGACCTCGATGCCCATGGAACGGGCGGTACCGGCGATGATCTTCGCGCCGGCCTCGATGTCGTTCGCGTTGAGGTCAGCCTTCTTGGTTTCGGCGATCTCGCGAGCCTGGTCCATCGTCATCTTGCCGACCTTGTTCGTGTGGGGCACACCCGAACCCTTCTTCACACCGGCAGCCTTCTTGATGAGCTCCGCGGCGGGCGGGGTCTTCAGCACGAAGGTGAACGAGCGGTCCTCGTACACGGTGATCTCAACGGGCACAACGTTGCCGCGCTGCTGCTCGGTCGCCGCGTTGTACGCCTTGCAGAACTCCATGATGTTGACGCCGTGCTGACCGAGCGCCGGGCCAACGGGCGGGGCGGGGTTAGCGGCACCAGCCTGGATCTGAAGCTTGATCAGACCCGAGACCTTCTTCTTGGGGGCCATGTGGTTTCCTTTCTGTCGAGAGGATGTTGCGAGCATCCCTCTCCCGCAGCGCCGGCCTTTCCGGCGCCCGGTAACGGTTGCGACGAGCGCAACCCCGCAAGTTTACTCGAAATCGCACGCCCTGACCAGGGCGCACTCAGGCGAGCGCGGCGCCAGCAACAGGTGCCGGCGCCGCGCTCGCGTTGTGGGGTGTTAGAGCTTCGTGACCTGGTCGAAGTTGAGCTCGACCGGGGTCTCGCGACCGAACAGCGACACGAGCACGGTGAGCTTGCCGGCGACCGCGTTGATCTCGCTGATCGTGCCGGTGAGGCCCTCGAACGAGCCCTCCTTGATCGTGATGGTCTCGCCGTTCTCGAACTCGACCTCGATCTTCGGCTGCGAGCCCGCGCCGCCCGACTTCTTCGACTCGCCCTTCGCATCCTTCGCGTCGGGAACCTCGACGATGCTCTTCAGCATCTCGAAGACCTCCTTGAAGCGCAGCGGCACGGGGTCGTGAGCGTTGCCGACGAAGCCGGTGACGCCCGGCGTCTGGCGCACGAGCGACCAGCTGTCTTCGGTGAGGTGCATGCGCACGAGCACGTAGCCGGGGATGCGCACGCGGGTGACCATCTTGCGCTGGCCGTTCTTCGTCTCGACGACGTCTTCCATCGGCACCTGCACCTCGTAGATGTCGTCGGCACCCTCCGACGACTCGCTGCGGCGCTTGTTTTCGACGCGCTGCGTGAGGTTGTCGCGCACCTTGCGCTCGAAGCCGGCGTACGTGTGGATGACGTACCACTTGCCGGGCTTCATGCGCAGCTCGAGCTTGAACTCGGCGTACGGGTCGATTTCTTCTTCGGCCTCTTCGGCGTCGGCCGGGGCGTCGGCGGCGGGAGCCTCGTCGGTCACTGTCTCGTCGGCCGAGGCCTCGGCCTGCTCGGTCTCTACCGACTCAGCGTCAACCTGCTCGGTCTCTGCCGACTCAAGGTCGGCTTGCTCGGCGCCGGTGGTGGGCTCGAGCTCGGTCTCGTTCTGCTCGGGGAGCTGGGTTTCGTCAGCCACGGTGTTTCAACTCACTTCATCGAGGTGCGGCCGCGGGGCCGCTCGGTCTGTGCAATCGGTGTGCAATGGATGCGCGGGCCGGGGTGCGCCGCGACTTTGGGTCTACGGGGTTGCCGCGGGCGTTTCGGCGGGCACGCCCGACTCGGTCGGCACCGCGGTCTGCGACGGGTCGCCGCCCTGGAACCACTCGGAGGGGATCAGCTCCTGGCCGTTGCCGAACACCCACGACGACGCGAAGCCGAAGAGCCAGTCGAACAGCATGACGAGGAGCATCATGATCACGAGGAAGGCGAGCACGACGCCGACGTAGCGCCAGAGTTCCTGGCGGGTCGGGGTGACGACCTTCTTCAGCTCAATGAGCACCTCGTGGAAGAACTTGCCGAGGCCACGGCGCTCGCCGTCCTTGCCCGACTTCTTCTTGTCGGCCTTCGCAGCCTTGCCCGACTTCGTCGAGGACGTCTCGGTGGCGCCCTTCGCCGACTTGCTTACCGCCGAGCCCTTGGCCGACCCAGAACCCTTGGCAGGCCCAGACCCCTTAGCGGGCTTCGGGTCGCGCTTGCTGCGCTTCGAGGTAGCCGCGGCGGCCGGCTTGTCGTCGGCGTCTTCGGCCTCCGAGTCATCAGCGGCCGGCTCGTCATCGGCGTCCGAGTCATCGTCGTCCGAATCCTCGGCCTCCGAATCGTCAGCCTCGTCGACGTCCAGCTCTTCGGCGTCGACCTCGGCGGCCGTCTCGTCCGCAGCGTCGACCTCGTCACCGGTGGGTTCGGTTTCGTTCGTGAGGTCGTCGTCACGCTCGTCGTCAGACGTGCCTGTGGCCACGCGGATCCCTTTCGAAGGTCGGAAGTGCGGCGCATTGCCCGGTTTTTGGGCGCACTGCAGTATGCCTTTTGGCAACCCGCCTAGCCTACGCCACCCCGGCATCCTTGTCGATGCGGCCCAGGTTCGCGGAACTTGCCCGGATACGAAGAACGGGCCGTGCGATCGCACGACCCGACCTTGCAGGGCGGACAGGAATCGAACCTGCAACCTGCGGTTTTGGAGACCGCTGCTCTGCCAATTGAGCTACCGCCCTACGTCACGCCGCACGAACTGCGCGAGGCAACCCAAGCAGTCTACGGCAAATCCGGCGCCGCCTCCACCGCGTATCCGCGTCTCCCCTGCGCGTCGCAACACGCACCCGGCAGCAGAAAATGAATCTCGATAATTTAGGGCGGAACGATCTAGGCTGTGAGCCATGACTGCATCGCGCCTCTCTTCCCGCGTATCCGCCATCGCACCTTCGGCCACGCTGAAGGTCGACAACAAGGCCAAGGCCCTCAAAGCAGAGGGACGGCCCGTCATTTCTTACGCCGCCGGCGAGCCCGACTTCGCGACGCCTCAGCACGTCGTCGACGCCGCCGTCGAGGCCGTGAAAGACCCGAAGAACCACAAGTACACCGCGAACGTCGGCCTGCCCGACCTGCGCGACGCGATCGTCGAGAAGACGGCGCGCGACTCGGGCCTCACCGTGCCCGCGAGCCAGGTGCTCGTCACGAACGGCGGCAAGCAGGCCGTGTTCGAGGCGCTCCAGGCGATCGTCGGCGACGGTGACGAGGTGATCCTCCCGACCCCGGCCTGGACCACCTACCCCGAGGTCATCAAGTTCGCCGGCGGCAGCACCGTGGAGGTGTTCGCGGGCGCCGACCAGGGCTACAAGGTAACGGTCGAGCAGCTCGAGGCCGCCCGCACCCCGAACACGAAGGCGATGCTGTTCGTGTCGCCCTCGAACCCGACCGGCGCCGTCTACTCGCCCGAGGAGACCCGCGCGATCGGCGACTGGGCGCTCGAGCACGGCGTGTGGGTCATCGCCGACGAGATTTACCAGAACCTCGTCTACGACGGCGTGAAGGCCACCTCGATCGTCGAGGCCGTGCCGGCGCTCGCCGAGCAGACCGTGCTCGTCAACGGCGTCGCGAAGTCGTTCGCGATGACCGGCTGGCGCGTCGGCTGGATGGTCGGCCCCGAAGACGTCATCAAGGGCGCCGCGAACCTGCAGTCGCACCTCACGAGCAACGTGAACAACATCGCGCAGCGCGCCGCGCTCGCCGCCCTCACTGGCCCGAGCGAGCCGATCGAGGAGTTCCGCGTCGCGTTCGACCGCCGCCGCAAGCTCATGGTCGACGAGCTCTCGAAGATCACCGGCTTCGAGGTGCCGACGCCGCAGGGTGCGTTCTACGTCTACGCCGACGTCACGGGCGTGCTCGGTAAGGAGTACGACGGCGTTCGCCTCGAGACCTCGCTCGACCTCGCCGACTTCCTGCTCGACAAGGCCGAGGTTGCCGCGGTTCCCGGCGAGGCCTTCGGCCCCTCGGGCTACCTGCGCTTCAGCTACGCGCTCGGCGACGACGCGCTCGTCGAGGGCGTGCAGCGCATCCAGCAGCTCTTCGGTACGAAGTAGCCGCCCGGCGCAGCCCGCATGGGTTGGCGAAAAGGCACCGTTCACCTCGTGTGAATGGTGCCTTTTTGACAACCCATGGCGCGGATACGCGCGGGGTGGCTACGCGGGCGGGGATGCGCGCGCTACGGCGTCGTGAACGAGATCTCGTCGAGCTTGTCGAGCAGCTCGTCGTTGTCGTCGATGGGGTCGATCGACCAGAGCACGATGTGGATGCGGAAGCCGCTGAGCGGCATGACGCGCTGGAGCATCCAGATCTCGCCGCCCTCGCAGTTGGTGGCGCGCACGCCGAGGAGCTCGAGCTTCGTGCCGTCTTCACCCTCGAGCCAGAACGATTCGGGCTCCCCGACACCGCTCACGCCGTACGCGCACTCGTCGTTGATGCGGTTGAGCTGCGCGAGGGTGAGGTCATTGTCGGTCTGGCTCGAGTCGAACACCGACGTCTGCCACACCTGCAGCTGCGAGTCGTAGCCGGGCGACATGAGCGTGAGCTGGTCGGGGCGATTGATGATCTCGCTCTCGACCCAGTCGCCGATCTTCGGCTCGGTGAGGGTGAAGCCGTCTTCGAACACGGCGTCCTGATCGATCGACACGGTGTCTCCGGGCTGCACGACGTACGGCGTCGGCGTCGCCTTCGGGGTGTCGGTCGGGCCCGTGCCGCTCGTGCCCTGCGTGCCGTACGGGGCGGCGGCCTCGCCCGCGAGCGGCTCGGTCGTGCGGCCCCAGAGGAGGCCGAGCGTCACGACCAGACCGATGACGACGACGGCTGAGATCGCGCTGAGGGCGATCGTGAGGGGCGACCACACGCCCTGGCGAGCGGCCGGCTCGGGCTCGGGGCGCGCATCCGCCGCCTCGAGCCCGTACTTCGGCTCGGGCGGGCTGAATCGCGGCCGCTGCTCAGTCACGTGGGTCTCCGTCTCGTCGATACCCCTCGAGTGTTGCGCACGCGCGACTGGAATGCACTACAGCTCGAGGCCGATCAGGTTCGGCTCGGGAATGAGTTGGACGCCGAACTCGGCGAGCACGCGAGCCCGCACGTAGCGGGCGAGCTCGGCGATCTGCTCGGCGCTCGCGCCGTCGTGGTTCGTAATCGCGAGCGTGTGCTTCGACGAGATCGCGGCGCCGCTGCCCGGCAGCGCAAAGCCGCGCTTCACGCCCGCGTGGTCGATGAGCCACGCGGCCGACAGCTTCACGAGCTCGTTCCCCGCCTCGTCGACGCCGGCATCAAAGCGCGGGGCCGACGACGGGAGGTGGATGCCCGCAAACTCGCGGCGCACGACGGGGTTGATGAAGAACGAGCCGCTCGAGCGGGTGTCGACGTCGTCGGCGTCGAGCACCATGCCCTTCGACGCCCGAAGCGCGAGCACTGCGGCGCGCTGCTGCGCGACCGGCACCCGGTCGCCGAGCGCGACGTCGAGCGCCTTTGCGAGCTGCGCGTACTCGACGGGCGCGCCGTCGTCGCCCGAAACCCGCCGCAGCCGCAGCTCGACGCGAAGCACGAGGGCGCGAAGCTCCTCGCGCTTCAGCGCCGACGTGCGGTAGCCGAGGCCGAGGTCGGCCGCCGGCACCCAGCGCTGCTCGCCGGTGTCGGCGTCGAGAATCTCGATGCGCTCGAGCACGTCGGCGAGCTCCTGCCCGTAGGCGCCAATGTTCTGCACGGGCGCCGCGCCGACCGAGCCGGGAATGCCCGCGAGCGCCTCGATGCCGCTGAGGCCTCGCTTGACGGTCGCGTCGACGAGGCCGCTCCACGACTCCCCCGCCTCGGCGGTGACGTAGACGGTGTTGCCGTCCTCGCGCTCTTCGACGCCGAGGGTCGAAACGCGCAGCACGGGGCCCGCGAACCCGTCGTCGCTCACGATTGTGTTCGAGCCGCCCGCGATGATGAGGAACGGCTCGTCGGTCTCAACGAGGTCGAGGTACGCCTCGACGAGCTCGGCGCGGGTCGCCGGCTCGAGGAGCTCGGCCTCGGCCTGCGAGACCCGCGTCGTCGTCAGTTCGGCGAACGTCGTCATGCGGTGAACCGCGCGCGCACCTGCGCCTTCGTGAGCACGGTGCGGTCGTCGAAGCTCACGGTGAGGTCGATGCGGCCGATGCCGTCGTCGCCCGCGGGCTCGCCGACGGTCGCGACGAGGTGCACCTCGGCGCCCTCGGCCGCATCGACGAGCACGGGGCGCGTGAAGCGCACCTGGTAGTCGACGACCCGCCCCGGGTCGCCGAGCAGCTCGATCACCGGCTGAATCGCGGCGCCCATCGTGAGCATGCCGTGCGCGAGCACGCCGGGCAGGCCCACCTCGGTCGCGACATCGTCGCGGTAGTGGATGGGGTTGAAGTCGCCCGAGGCTCCGGCGTAGCGCACGAGTGAGTCGCGCGTGAAGTGCAGCGTCGTTTCGAGCAGCTGGTCGCCCTTCGCGGCGGTTTCGATCGTCGTCATCGGTCGTCCTCCTGCCCGCCGACGACGAGCGTTGCGTAGGCCGTCACGACCTCGCTGCCCTCGGCATCCGTGATCACCGTGGTCGCCTGCAGCATCGAGTTGCCGCGCACGGCGCGCACGTTCGTCACCTCGAGTTCGGCGGTGAGCTCGTCGCCCGCGACGATGGGGCGCACGTACGTGAAGCTCTCGTCGGCGTGCACGACGTTCTTCAGCTCGAAGTCGGCGGCCGGGTCGGCGAGCAGCAGCTGCAGCCCGCGGTCTTGCAGCACGGCCGGGTAGGTCGTCGGCGCGACGACGTCGGCGTAGCCCGCCTCGCGCGCCTTCGCGACGTCGACATGGATGGGGTTGGTCGCGAACACGGCGGCGGCAAACGCGCGCACGTGCTCGCGCCCCACGAGGTAGGGCTCGGCGAGCGCGAAGCGCCGGCCGACGAGTTCGGGGTTCACAGTCACGCCCGCCAGTCTACGTGGCGGGCGGCCCGCAGGCCCTGGTGCGACCCGCTAGATGCCGGCCGCGGCGCGCAGCTGCCGCCGGCTCGCGAGCTCGTCGATCGTCGCGTCGTTGAGGGCGGCGTGCCCACGGCGCGAGGCCGTCTCGCGGATGCCGAAGATCTTGCGCTGCGACAGCTCGAGGGTCTCGAGGTCGATGCTCGTGATCGTGTCGTCGGGCACCCGGCTCCAGCCAGCGAGGTTGATGCCGGTCGACGAGAACACGGTGGTGCCGTCGGGCTTCTGCAGCATCGCGAGCTTGTAGTAGTTCTCGTCGTGGTCGTCGGGCAGCAGGCTCGGGTCGATGCCGTACGAGCGGAAGTCGGCGTCGGTGACGTGCGCCGTCGAGTTCGCGTGAATCACGAACAGGTGCTGGTCGGTGAGCACGACCGCGTTGAGGCTCGCCTCGGGAAACGTCTGCCGCAGCCGCTGCAGCGCCTGCACGACGCCGCGCTGCACGTCGCCGTCGCACGCGTGAATCTGCTTGCGCACGTAGGCGAAGTAGAGCTCGGAGTCGGTCGTGCCCTCGACCGAGCGCAGTTCGTCCTCACTGAGCAGCTGCTCGAACCGCTCGACCGGAATGATCGAGCCGTTGTGCGCGAACGCGATGCCCTCGGCGACGAAGGGGTGCGTGTTCACCTTCGTGCGCTTGAGGCGGTCGGTCGCGAGGCGAAGGTGCACGAGCCGCGCGTACGAGGGAACGCTCGTGAGCGCCGCCGTGAGCATGGGGTCGGACTGCCCCGGCGTCGAAACCCGCGCCGATTCGACCTCGGGGGCATCCTCGCCCGGGCCCATCGCGAGCCAGGCGGTGCCCCAACCGTCGTTGTGCACGCTCGTCATCTGCTGGAAGGCCTCGGCGTTAGCCTCGCCGATCACCTCCGAGACCGATGTCTCAACGGGTGCGGCGTAGGCGAGCAATCGGCACATGTGCGGCTCCCCTTCGCGGTCGTGGTGCGCTGCGGTGTGCAGCGTCGCAATCTATTGTCGCGCCCGGCGAGTGGCGCGTCGAGCGGCGGCGACGCCCCGCGTAACACGAACGCGCGGTGAGACAATAGAGGCATGACCTCGATCACGGATGCGCTCCTCGCGGCCGCCGCGAGCGCCGACTCGACACCGCCCGTCGTCTGGTGGATCGGCGGCATCATCGTCGCGGTCGCGTTCGGCGCGATGGTCTGGCGCACGATTCGCCGCAACCGGCTGAAGTAGCGGCACCGCGCGCCCGGCGCGCCTCAGTACATTGGCGTTCTATATAGATGCTCTATATACTCGGTGCGTGACTCAAGAACCCGACCTCAGCGCGATCGCGGCGCGACTCATCGTCTACGGCAGCCGCTTCGCCTCAGCAGCCCGGCGCCGCGCGGGCGTCACCCGCTCGTCGGTCAGCTTGCGCGTGCTCTCGAACCTGCAGCTACTCGGCCCCACGCGCGTCGGTGACCTCGCCCACCTCGAGCGGCTCACGCAGCCCTCGATGACCTCGGCCGTGAACCGGCTCGAAGCAGAGGGGCTCGTCGCCCGCGAGCCTGACGAGACGGATGCGCGCGCGAGCCTCGTGCGCCTCACCGACGCGGGCGAGGCGGAGCTCGCCGACTTCCGACGTCGCGCCGCCGAGGCCGTACTCCCGAAGCTCGAACAGCTCGACGCCGAGGAGCGCGAAACACTCCTGCGCGCGAGCGTGCTCCTCGAGCGCCTCACCGCGCCCGACGCGCGCGATTCATAGCCGCGCATCCGCCGCGAGCGCGAAACCGACCACCGACCAACCGACCAACCGACCAACCGACCACCAGCCCGCACGCCGACACGACCCATCCGGCCACTCGACGCAAGGACGCCACCGACCCAGAAAGCATGATGCACTCCACCGATACGCCCAAGAACTCGATCTTGAAGCAACCCCTCGCCGTCTGGGCGATCGCCTTCGCCTGCACTGTCTCGTTCATGGGCATCGGGCTCGTCGACCCGATCCTCCCCGCCATCAGCCACGAGCTCGACGCGTCGGCGTCGCAGACGATGCTGCTGTTCACGAGCTACCTGCTCATCACCGCCGTCGCGATGTTCTTCACGAGCTGGGTCGCGAGCCGTCTCGGCACGAAGCGCACCCTCGTGATCGGCCTCGTGCTCATCGTCGTGTTCGCGGCGCTCGCGGGGGCCTCGGGCTCGGTGGATGCGATCATCGGTTTCCGCGGCGGGTGGGGGCTCGGCAACGCACTGTTCATCTCGACCGCGCTCGCCGCAATCGTCGGGGCCGCCTCGGGCGGGAGCGGGAGCGCGATCATGCTCTACGAGGCGGCACTCGGCGTCGGCATGGCACTCGGCCCACTGCTCGGCGGCCTGCTCGGCGAGTGGTCGTGGCGCGACCCGTTCTTCGGCACGGCGGCGCTCATGGCGATCGGCCTCGTCGCGATCCTCACGCTGCTGCGCACGCCCACCGAGAAGCCGAAGCCGGTGCACGTCACGGCGAGCTTCGAGGCGCTGAAGCACCCGACCCTGCGTGCGCTCGGCATCACGGCGCTGTTCTATAACTTTGGGTTCTTCACGATCCTCGCGTACACGCCGTACCCGCTCGAGGCGGCCGCGGCGAAGCTCGGGCTCGAGTTTGGCGCGCACGAACTCGGTCTCGTGTTCTTCGGCTGGGGTCTGTTGCTCGCGATCACGTCGGTGGTCGTCGCGCCGCTGCTCACGCGCACCTTCGGGCTCGTGAACACGCTCTACGCGATGCTCGTACTGCTCACCGGCACGCTCGCCGTCATGGCCGTGGCGGTGAACAACCTCACGACGCTGATCATCTGCATCGTCGTGTCGGGCGCGTTCCTCGGCGTCGTGAACACCGCCCTCACCGAGACGGTCATGGAGGCGACCGACCTGCCTCGCCAGGTTGCCTCGTCGACCTATTCGGGCATCCGGTTCCTCGGCGGCGCGATCGCGCCGGCCGTTTCGGGCCCGATCGCGAGCGCGCTCGGCGCCCAGGCCCCGTACTGGCTCGGCGCCGCCTCGCTCGTGGTGGCGATCGTCGTGCTCGCGTGCTCAGCGCCGCGCCTACGCACGATCGGCCGGCCGCACGAGTCGGCGGCCGAAGAGGCCGCGACGATCTCGGCGGGCGACGCCGCGTAGTTCGCACAAGAAACTCTTCTACAGGCACCTGTTGCAATTTGCAGCAGGTGCCTGTATCTTTTTCAACAGGTACCGATCCAACAGGTACCAGTAGCTTATTCCGAAGAAGGAGAACCCCATGGAAAGCAACGACCTGTATCGCAAGTTCCGCACCGCCGCCCGACTCATGCGTCCGCGCGGCGGCCACCCCGGTGGCCCCGGATTCCCCGGTCACCCCGGCCCGCACGGCCCGGCGGCCGACCCGACCCGCGGCCAGGGCCGCATCCTCGCGACCCTGAAGCTGCAAGACGGCGTGCCGACGAAAGACCTCGCGTTCATCCTCGGGATGCGCGTCGCCTCACTCAACGAGGCGCTCGCGAAGCTCGAGCGGGCCGAGTTCGTCACCCGCGAGCCCTCCCCCGACGACAAGCGCGTCATGCTGATTCGCCTTACCGAGGCGGGCCGCAACACCGAACAGTTCACCCCGCAGCGGCCCGATGCGTTCTCGACGCTGAGCGACGACGAGCGCGACCAGCTCGGCGCCCTGCTCGACCGCGTCATCGAACAGCTCGAGTCGCAGCAGCCCGAAGAAGACGAGGCGCCGAACGACGAGTTCGACCGCTGGAGCGAGCGCGCCCGCAAGCGGATGGGCGACGAGCGCTTCGAAGAGTGGATTGACCGCATGGCCGAGCAGGAGCCCGAAAAGTTCGAGCGTCTGCGCCGTGGATTCGAGCGCCGCGGCCGCGGTCGCGGCCCGCACGGCCGTCCCCACGGCGACCCGCGCGGCTTCGGTCACGGCGAGCGCTACCACCACGAGTGCCGCCGCAACGAAATGTCCTACGGCTTCGGCGAGCGCCCGCACCGCGGCCGTCGCCGCTAAGCAACGGCCTAGAACAGCGCGGGCTAGAACAACGCGGGCTAGAACAGTGCGGGAAAGGGGATGCGGTGGTCGAAGCACAGCCGCGAGTAGCGCGCAGCCGAGTACGCCGCGGAGTACCCCGACGCGACCATGCCCGCCGTGCCGAAGAACGCCATCGCCTGCTGCCCGTTCGCCTCGCCGAACACCCAAAGGCCAAGGCCGACGACGATGAGCAGCCCGCCCATCCACCACGACAACTCCACGCGCGGCGCCCGACGCCACCACCAGACGGTGCCGCGCGGCCGCAGCCCGTCGGCGCCCGCCTCGCCACTCGCGAGGCCGGGCGCCGTCGGCGTTTCCGCGTCGCGCCCGAAGCGGTGGGCGTGCACCATCTGTCGAATGCCGCGCCCGCACAGCCCGAGGCCGACGAGCGTGAACATCACGAGCATCGTGGTGACGCGAATCGAGTGTCCCCAGAACGGCAGCCAGCCCATCGTTGACACGATGAACACGACGCCGAGCAGCAGCGGCCACGGGGCGAGCGAGATTGCCCGCGAGCGCCAGTCGTCGCTCGCGGGCAGTCCATTCGCCGGTGAAGTCACGCGGTCACCCTACCGAGACGACCTCCCGCCGCGGTGGATGCGTCTGCTAGGAATTGCGGGTGGTGCCTCGAGCGATCGAGGCGCCACCCGCTGTCAGTTCGTTCACGCCAAGGAGCCGCCCGTGCCGCACGAGAGACGCCTCACGCCGCTGCTCCTCACGGTGCTCGGGTTCATCGCCGCGGTCGGCCCGTTCGCGACCGACATGTACCTCGCGTCGTTCACCGAGATCGCGACCGCCCTCGGCACTGGCCCCGCTCCCGTGCAGCTCACGCTCACGGCGTTCCTCTTCGGCATGTCGGCCGGCCAACTCGTCAATGGCCCGCTCTCTGACCGGCTCGGGCGACGGCCCGTGCTGCTCGTTGGCCTCGCGGTGTTCGCCGCGTCGTCGGTCGCGATGGTGTTCACGCCGAACATCGAGCTGTTCATCGCGCTGCGCGTCGTGCAGGGCTTCGCCGGCTCGGCGAGCGTCGTCATCGCCCGGGCGATTGCGACCGACCTCTCTCTCGGCAACACCGCGGTACGCGCGCTCAGCATGATCGCGATGGTGACCGCTCTCGGCCCGCTCATCGCTCCCCCGATCGGCGGCGCGCTCGCAACCTGGTTCGGCTGGCGCGGCGTGCTCGCGGCGCTCGCCGTGATCTCGGTCACGATGCTCGCCCTCGCCCTCACGTTCGTGGCCGAGTCGCATCCGCCCACCGCCAGGCCGACGGGGCACCTGCTCGCGCCGTTCCGCAGCTTCGCGACCCTGCTGCGCGATCCCGTCTTCGGCGGATTTGCGCTCGCGTTCGGCTTCGGGTTCGCCGGCATGATGGCGTACATCTCGGCGTCGCCGTTTGTCGGCCAGCACCTGCTCGGCATGTCGCAGCTCGAGTACTCGCTCTCGTTCGCGGCCGGCGCCTCGGCGCTCATTCTCGCGAACCTCGCGAACGCGCGAATCGCGCCGCGGGTCGGGGCGGGCCGGATGCTCGTGGTCGGCCTCGCGCTGCTCGTCGCGGGCGGCGTCGGGTTCGCGGTGCTCGCGGCGACCGGCGCGCTGAGCATCCCCACGTTCATCCTGTGCGCGTTCGCGACGACGGCCGGCACGGGTTTCACGAGCGCGAACTCGAGCGCGCTCGCCTTCACGCGCACGGGCCCGGCGGCGCGCGGCGCGGGCTCGGCACTGCTCGGCACCGGGCAGTTTGCCCTCGGCGCGGTCGCCTCGCCCCTCGTCGGACTCTGGGGCGAGGGCACCGCGCTGCCGATGGCGCTCTGCGTGCTCGTCGCAGCGCTCGTCGCCGCGACCTGCGGGCTCGCGGCGCTGCGGCGCAGCCGACGCTAGCCTCGGCGCGCCGCGCGTTGCCTCAGCTCCAGCGGCGTTCGGGACGGTCGGATACGGTCGAATCGTCTCGGGGAGGTGGCCGGTATGCGCAGGTTCGTCAGCGCGCGCCGTACGGGGAATCGGCGGCGTCGATCGCGCCTCGGCATCGTGCTCGCGGTCGTCGCGGGCCTCGTGGCAGCGGGACCGCTCGCGGCGGCCGCCTCCCCCACGCCATCATCGCCGGGTTCATCGGCCGCACCCGCGCAGGCCGACGCGGCCCTCACGATGCTCCCGCCGCCGACGTCGCACTCGCCCGGCGACGGGCCGGCCTGGGCGCCCAGCCCGGCCACGCGCATCCTGTTCACCGACCCCTCGCTCGACCGCGAGGCCGCGCGCCTCGCCGAGGAGCTCGCGGCCCTCGGCCTCACGAGTGAGCCGCCGGCGCTCCTCGGCGTCGATAACCTCGTGGATTCCAACCTCGCGGTCGAGGAGGCCGGCCCCGACGACATCGTGCTGACGCTCGGCGACGCGGCGGTGCTCGAGACCACGCCCGACGGCGTCATCGTGTCTGGCACCGACGCGGCCGGGGTGTTCCGCGCCACCCGACCGCTGCTGCAGCAGCTCGTGGGCGGGGGTTCGCTGCCAAACGGGGCCTACGCGTTCGGCGTGGGGTCCAGCAGTTCGGATGCGCCCGAGGTCTTCGCGGTGCACCTCGACATCGCCCGTAAGCATTACCCGATCGAGACGCTCGAGGCGCTGCTCACGCAGCTGAGCTGGGTCGGCGTCACCGAGTTCGAGCTGCACTTCTCTGAGAACGAGGGCTTCGCGATCGAGTCGACGACGCATCCCGACATCGCCTCGCCCGACGCGCACACCCAGGCCGAGATCCGCGAGTTCATCGCGTTCGCGAACGACCTCCATATTCGGGTCGTGCCGTCGCTCGACATGCCCGGCCACCTCGATCACGCGCTCGAGTCGTATCCCGACCTGCGGCTGCGCGACGCCGCGGGTGGCGAGGTGTTCGGCGCCCTCGACGTAACGACCGAGGCGGGCGTCGACTTCGCGCACGACCTCATCGGCGAGTACGCCGAGCTCTTCGCGCAGCCCGACATGCCGGGGCCCGTGCCGTGGAACCTCGGCGCCGACGAGTTTGTCGCATTCGACAACGCGTCGGAGGTCGCGACGCTCACCGCCGCGGCCCAGGCCGAGCACGGCCCCGAGGCGACGGCGTACGACGCGCTCACCGACTTCGTGAACGACACGGCCGCGCTGCTCGCCGACGCGGGCTACCAGCCCCGGGTGTGGAGCGACGGGATGCTGCGCGGCTCGGTGGTCGAGCTCGACGAGTCGGTCGAGGTCGCGTATTGGACGCAGCGCCCGCCCGGCGCCGTGCCCGCGAGCGAGTTCGCGGCGCAGGGGTACCGCCTTATTAACGTCAACGACGAGTACCTCTATTTCGTGCTCGGCGAGCGGGTCGGCTATGCCTACCCCACCGGCGAGGCGATTCTCGGCTCGTGGAATGCGACCGTGTATCCGTCGGTCGGCGGGCAGCCCGACCTCATCGACGAGTCAAGCGGGGCGATGTTT
Organism: [Zimmermannella] faecalis ATCC 13722; assembly: GCF_000381765.1. Lineage (GTDB taxonomy): Bacteria > Actinomycetota > Actinomycetes > Actinomycetales > Microbacteriaceae > Gulosibacter > Gulosibacter faecalis. The sequence continues at coordinate 115,354 of NZ_KB907076.1, forward strand.
GCGATCTGGAGCGACATTCCCGACGCGTTCGAGGCCAGCGAACTCGTCGACCGCGTGCGCGCCCCTGTCGCGGCGATGGCGGTGAAGCTCGCCGACCCGTCGACCGGCCTCACCTTCGCCGAGTTCGAGACGCAGCTCGCCGCCATCGGCGAGGCACCCGCCGTGCGACCGCCGCAGGAGCCCGACTTCGAGACGCTCGAGCCGCAGCCGTCGCCCGTCGCGACGCCGGCGCAACCTGCCCCTGCCGACGCCGAGAGCCCACCCGCCTGGCTGTTCATCGGGGCGGGGATACTCGCGGCGGCAGCGTTCGTCATCGCGCTCATCGCGGTGGGTCGCGCCCGGCGGCGCTGAGCCCGCAAATGTGCCGCGGCATGGGGTGAAGAAATCGCCACCCACCGGGCGGTGCAGCCGACGCCAAGCCGAAGGTGGCGCACAATTGGCCACATGACTGCTGCAGCGAGCACCCAGCGACTCGACGGCATCCGCGCCTTTTTGCTCGACCTCGACGGGGTGATCACCCCGACGGCCGAGATTCACCGCCGCGCGTGGTCGTCGCTGTTCACCGCCGAGTTCGCGAAGCACGGCGTCGCCCCGTACACGGAGCGCGACTACTTCGAGCACCTCGACGGCAAGCCCCGCTTCGACGGCGTTCGCGACACCCTCGCGTCGCGCGGCATCGAGCTGCCCGAGGGCTCGCCCGACGACACCCCCGACGCCGAGACCGTCGGCGGGCTCGGCAACCGCAAGAACGCCGAGTTCGCGCGCCTGCTCGCGGCCGACGGCATCGCCGCCTACCCCGGCTCGCTCGAGTTCCTGCGCGCGATCGCCGCGACGAGCATCCGCACCGCCGTCGTCACGAGCTCGCGCAACGGCCGCACCGTGCTCGAGGCGGCGGGCCTCGGGCGCCGGTTCACGACCATCATCGACGGCGTGCACGCGGCCGAGCTCGGCCTGCCCGGCAAACCCGCGCCCGACACGTACCTGCAGGCCGCCCGCGAACTCGACGTACCGGCCGCCGAGTGCGCCGTCGTCGAAGACGCCGAATCGGGCGTCGCCTCGGGCGCGGCCGGCGGCTTCGGCGCCGTCATCGGCGTCGACCGGGGCGCCGGGCACGACGCGCTCCGGGCGAACGGCGCAACCCTCGTGGTCGACGACCTCGCCGACCTGATTCCGCTGCTCACGCCAACCGGGAAGGGCACTGGCGCATGACGAACCTCGCCGACGCCGAACCGCAGCCGGCCCGCGGCGTGCTCGACCGCACCTGCTACCCCGTCGACCCATGGGCGCTCGTCGAGACCCGCTTCAACGCCGCAACGCTCGGCCACACCGAGACCCTCTTCGCGGTCGGCAACGGGTACCTCGGCATGCGCGGCAACATCGAAGAGGGCCGCGAGGCCGGCGAGCACGGCACGTACATCAACGGGTTTCACGAGACGTGGCCGATTCACCACGCCGAAGAGGCGTTCGGCTTCGCGAAGGTTGGGCAGACGATCCTCAACGCGCCCGACGCGAAGGTGATTCGCCTCTACGTCGACGACGAGCCGCTCATTCTCTCGACGGCCGAGCTGCTCGCGTACGAGCGGCGCCTCGACTTTCGCGAGGGCGTGCTCACCCGCGACCTCATCTGGCGCACGCCGGGCGGCAAGCGGGTGCGCATCCGTTCGAGCCGCATGGTGTCGTTCAGCGAGCGCCACCTCTCGGTGATCGATTACGAGGTCGAGCTGCTCGACGCCGACGCCTCGATCGTCATCTCGAGCCAGCTGCTCAACCGGCAGGACGGCGTCGACGAGTACCGCGACAAGGCCCCCGCCGACACGACCCCCGAGGCCTTCGACCCGCGCAACGCCGAAGAGCTGCGCGGCCGCGTACTCGAGCCGATGCTGCAGCGCGAGTCTGGCGAGCGGCTCTCGCTCGGCTACCGCACGGCCCGCTCGAAGATGTCGCTCGCGTGCGCGATCGACCACCGCATCGACATCAACGGCGACGCCGACGGCGAGTACCGCGCCTCGACCGAACTGCAGCCTGACCTCGCGAAGCGCGTCTTCCGCATCAACGGCAAGCACGGCGACCGCATTCGGCTCACGAAGTACGTGGCGTATCACACGGCCGGGGTCGCGCCCGCCCGCGAGCTCGCCGACCGCTGCGAGCGCACGCTCACGCGCGCCCTTGAGTTCGGGGTGGATGCGCTTCGCGAGCAGCAGCGCGAGTGGCTCGCCGAGTACTGGAACAAGTCCGACGTCACGCTCCACGGGCATCCCGACCTGCAGCAGGCGATGCGGTGGGACCTCTTTCAGGTCGCGCAGGCGGCCGCCCGCGCCGACGGGCTCGGCGTCGCGGCGAAGGGCGTCTCGGGCTCGGGCTACGGCGGCCACTACTTCTGGGACACCGAGATCTTCGTGCTCCCCTTCTTGACCTACACCCAGCCGACGATGGCGCGAAACGCGCTGCGGTATCGGGTGCGGATGCTCGACCACGCCCGCGACCGCGCGGTCGAACTCAACGAGCGCGGTGCCCTCTTCCCGTGGCGCACGATCAACGGCCAGGAGTCGAGCGCGTACTACGCGGCGGGCACGGCGCAGTATCACATCGATGCCGACATCGCCCACGCGCTGTCGCAGTACCTCGCCGCGACGGGCGACGTCGAGTTCCTGCTCGGCGGCGCGGTCGACGTCTTCGTCGAGACCGCGCGTATGTGGTACGACCTGGGATTTTGGCGCAGCAACGCGACCGAGACGTTCCACATTCACGGCGTCACGGGGCCCGACGAGTACACGACCGTCGTGAACGACAACCTCTTCACGAACGTCATGGCGCAAGAGAACCTGCGGGTCGCCGCCGAGACGATCGAGCTGCTGCGCGACTCGCATCCCCGCGACTATGCCCGCACGATCGACCGGCTCGGCGTCACCCTCGACGAGGTCGATAACTGGCGGCGCGCGGCACGACGCATGTATATCCCCCACGACGAGCAGGTCGGCGTGCATCCGCAGGACGCGTCGTTCCTCGACAAGGAGATGTGGGATCTCGAGAACACTCCGAAGTCGCAGCGGCCGCTGCTGCTGCACTTTCACCCGCTCGTCATCTACCGGTTCCAGGTGATTAAGCAGGCCGACGTCGTGCTTGCGCTGTTCCTGCGCGGCGACCGGTTCACCGCCGAAGAGAAGCTCAACGACTTCGAGTACTACGACGTGCTCACGACCGCCGACTCGAGCCTGTCGGCCGCCGTGCAGTCGATCATCGCGGCCGAGGTCGGGCACCTCGAGCTCGCGAAGAAGTACTTTCGCGACACCGCGTTCGTCGATCTCGCGAACCTGCACGACAACACCGACGTCGGCGTGCACGTCGCGGCATCGGGCGGGCTCTGGCTCGGCGCCGTGTGCGGCTTTGCCGGGATGCGCGACCACGGCGGCGACGTCAATTTCGACCCGCGCCTGCCCGACGACTGGGAGGGCATCGACTTCAAGCTGCGGCTGCACGGCGCGCTCGTGCGCGTCGAGCTGCGCCCCGAGTCGATTCGCTTCGAGATTGAGGAGGGTACCGAGGCGCGGCTCAGCGTGCGGCACGAAGAGCTGATCGTGCTCGCGGGCGACCCGGTCACGGTGCCGCTGCAGGGGCAGGGCCCGCGGGTCGATCGCGAGCTCGGGATGCACACGATCGCGGGCTGGCACCGCTCGGATGGCACGCTGCTCACGGCGTCGGTACCGGCGCCGTCGGGCAAGTACCTGCCGTCGCCGACCGAAGCGGGCTAACAGCGGCGTCGGGGCAAGGCCCCAAGTAACGCCGCGTCGAATAGCGTCACGTTCGCGACTTCGCTCGCCGGACGCTCACGTCGGGCGCGTAGCCTGGCGGGCATTCCCGACGTGAGGACGATTCGATGCGCAATGACCGCTCCCCGGTAGCCGAGCCGACCGACAAGGCCGGTGTCGCCGGCATCGCGCTGCGGTCGCGGTTCGCCGACGCCCTCCCGGCGCTCGCGACGCCGTGGCAGGCCGAGGAGTCGCCGCGCGCCGAGCTCCTGCTGCTCAACGAGACGCTCGCGGGCGAGCTCGGGCTCGACGCCGAATGGCTGCGCAGTGACGACGGCGTGCGCTTCCTCACGGGCGCCCTGCTTCCCGAGGGCGCGACGCCGGTCGCGCAGATCTATTCGGGTCACCAGTTCGGCTGGTACTCGCCCCGCCTCGGCGACGGTCGCGCGCTCCTGCTCGGCGAGCTCGAGTCCCCCTCGGGTGAGCTGCGCGACCTGCACCTCAAGGGCTCGGGCCGCACGCCGTACGCGCGCGCTGGCGATGGTCAGGCGGTGCTCGGGCCGATGCTGCGCGAGTTCATCGTGAGCGAGGCGATGGCGGCGCTCGGCGTACCGACGACTCGTGGGCTCGCGGTCGTGAAGACGGGCCGCATCGTGCAGCGCGACTTCCCCGAGCAGGGTGCGATTCACGTGCGCGTCGCGAGCAGCCACCTGCGCGTCGGCAGTTTCCAGTACGCCCGCTCGCTTGACGACCCGGGCGTGCTGCGCGCGCTCGCCGACCACGCGATCGACCGGCACGTGCCCGAGGCTCGCGAGTCGGCGCATCCGGTGCTCGAGCTCTACCGCTCGGTGATCGCGGCCCAGGCCCGGCTCGTCGCGCGGTGGATGCTGCTCGGCTTCATTCACGGCGTCATGAACACCGACAACATGACGATCTCGGGCGAGACCATCGACTACGGGCCGTGCGCGTTCCTCGACGCCTACGACCCCGCGACGTGGTTCAGTTCGATCGATCAGGACGGCCGCTACTCGTACGAGAACCAGCCGGCGATCGCCGAGTGGAACCTCGCGCGGCTCGGCGAGGCACTGCTCCCGCTGTTAGCCGACGACCAGGCCGAGGGCATCGCCACGGCCGAGGCGGCGCTGCGCGAGTTCGCCCCGCAGTACCGTGCGGCCTGGACAGCGGGGATGCGCGACAAGCTCGGCCTGCCGGCGACGGTCGGCGACGCGCAGGTCGACGCGCTAGGGAACGCGGCGCTCGCGCTGCTGCGGGATGCGCACGGCGACTTCACGCGCTTCTTCCGCGGCCTCGCGGGCGCGGCCGACGGTGACGACGCCGCGGTGTCGGGCCTCGGGCTCGACGCGAGCGACCTCGCGGGCTGGCTCGACCGGTGGCGCGCGTACGAGCCCGACGCCGCAACGATTCGTCGCACGAATCCCGTCGTGGTGCCGCGCAATCACCTCGTCGAAGAGGCGCTCGAGGCAGCGAACGGCGGCGACCTCGCCCCCGTCGGTGCCCTGCTCGAGGCCGTGACCGATCCGTTCGCCCAGGTGGCCGGCCGCGAGCGCTACGCGACCGGCGCACCCGAGTCGTTCGGCCCCTACGTCACCTACTGCGGCACGTAGGGCTATGCGATCACCGGTTGCGTCGCGAGCAGAATGAGGTTTTCGTCGCCGTTGACCCGGCCAGTGAATCGCTCACGAACCAAAGGATCATGCCCGGGCACGAAGACTCCCTCTTCCGCCACGAGCTCGCGGATTCGGTCGAACGCGCTCAGCACCGACGGTACGTGATCGACGATGGCGTACGGCTCGTCCTCTTCATAGTTCGCGAAGTAGTGGCTCGCGTCGGAGGCCAACACCACAGCACGGTCGCCGAGGCTGCATTCCAGGATTTGCAGCCCAGGGGTATGCCCGCCGAGCAAGCGTGTCGTCACCCCCGGTGCGATTTCGACGTCACCGTCAATGAGCTGCACGTCGCCACCCTCGAGTCGCTCGTCAAGGTAGGCGATGTCCTTCGGCTCAATAATGTGGGAGTACATCTTGCGCCGCGCCATGGGACCGTGCCAGAAGTCCCATTCTTTCTGCTGAACCCAGATTCGGCTATTTGGGAAATCGCGCAGTTGCCCAGTGTGGTCGTAGTGCAGGTGCGAAAGCACAACGTCGGTTACTGCTTCCGGTGCTCGTCCGAGCGCACGGATGCTGTCGGCAATTGTGCCGAGAAACTCTCGTTTTCCCCGATCGTCGCCGGCCTCGTGATTCGCTGGCTGCTGCGCAAGTGGATCGACGCGATCCTCCCCGTGCTGCCCTGGGTGAGCGTGCTCGGCATCGCGTACGTCGTCGTCGCCGTCGTGTCGGGCTCGGCGTCGAAGATCGTCGAGGCGGGCCTGCTCGTGCTCCTCGTCGTAATCCTCCACAACGGCCTCGGCTACCTGCTCGGCTACTTCGCGTCGCGCGCGTTCAAGTACCCCGAGCGCGTCGCCCGCACGACCGCCGTCGAGGTCGGCATGCAGAACTCGGGCCTCGCGGCAACGCTCGCGACGCAGTACTTCAGCCCCGTCGCGGCGCTGCCCGCGGCCGTGTTCAGCGTGTGGCACAACATCTCGGGCGGTCTGCTCGCGCTGTTCTTCCGCTGGCGCTCGGCGCGGCAGGATGCGCGGGTGACGGTCGACGAAGAGGCGTAAGCGAACCAAAACACGTGTGGGCGGGCCCGAATTCGAGCCCGCCCACACGTGTTTGTTGGATCAGCCCTTGCGCGGGCCCATCGCATCCTCGTCGAGCGTCAGGTCTCGGCCAGCAACCTCGGGCGAGACGAGCGCACCGATAAAGCCGATGAGCGCGAGCAGCGCGACGTAGGCGGCGATGACCCACCAGTGCCCGGTCGCGGCAGCGAGCGCGGCCACGATGAGCGGCCCGAACCCGGCACCCACGAGCCCGCCGAGCTCCTTCGAAGCCGTGACGCCGGTGAGGCGGTGGCGAAGCCCGAACATCTCGACCATGTAGGCGGATTCGGTGGCGTACATGCCCTGCACGCAAATGCCCGATGCGAGCACGAAGGCCGCGAAGATCGCCCAGGTCTCCCCCGTCGAGATGAGCATGAGGCCGGGGAACGCGAAGAGCACCTGCACGCCCGCAAGAATCAGGAACACTCGCCGGCGCCCGAACCGGTCGGTGAGCGTGCCGATGATCGGAATCGAGACGACGCCGACGAGCGAGGCGATCAACAGTGCGGTCGCACCGGTGGTCTGGCCCTGCCCCGGGAGTGAGGCGACATATCCGACCAGGAACACCTGGTAAATCGCGCTCGTGCCGCCCTCGCCGATGCGGAGGCTGAAGCAGACGAGGAACGATCGCCACCCGCTCTTGAAGAAGTTCTTGTAGACCTCCCCCATCGAGCGGCTGCGCTGCCGTTCTGCGACCGACTCAAAGACGTGGCTCTCCTTGACGCCCTTGCGAATCCACAGCCCGATCAGCGTCACGAAGATCGAACCGAGGAACGGCAGGCGCCAACCCCACGACATGAGCTGCTCTTCGGGCATCAGGTTGATGAGCAGCCACACCACGGTCGCGAGCAGCGAGCCGCCGTTGGTGCCGAACGACACGAACGATCCCACGAATCCGCGGTGCTTCTGTGGCGCCGACTCGACCATGAGCGACGACGCGCTCGCGAGCTCCGCGCCGGTGGCGAAGCCCTGAATCATTCGGCAGAGGACGAGCAGCAGTGGCGCGGCGACACCGATCTGTTCGTAGGTCGGCAGCAGGCCGATCGCGAACGTCGCGAAGCCCATCAGCACGATCGTGAGCACCATGATGATCTTGCGGCCGATGCGGTCGCCGATCGCGCCGAGCAGGAGTCCGCCAATCGGGCGCACGACGAAGCCGACCGCGTAGGTCGCAAAGCCGGCGATAAACCCGACTTCAGGTGGCAGATCTGAGTAGAACAGCTGGTTGAAGATCAGGGCCGTTGCGAGGCCGTAGATGACGTAGTCGTAGTACTCGAGCGTCGTGCCGAGCGTGCCCGCCAGGGTCGCGCGCATAATCGAGGCGCGACTCTGCGGGGCAACGCCCTCGCTCGTGGTGATGGTGTTGGCCATGAACCTCTCCTTTGAGGTCGACAATCAGGGTGGAGGTGGGGTTAGTCGAGGCCCTCGGGCAGGGTCGGCGTCGCCTGTTGGGTGTTACCGATGGACTGCAGTCGGGTGGCGGCGAGGGTGATCTCGGAGACCGTGGTGCGGCCCGGAATCGTGATGGCGGCGAGCGTCGCCTGCGCGACGTCGTCGGGCTGAATGAACCAGCGACGCAGTTCCTGCGGCGGCGGGCTCGGGCGGCGGTCGAGGATGGGAGTGTTCACGACGCCGGGGAGGATGGTCGTGATGCGCACGCCGTTCGCGTGCTCGTCGCGGGCGGCGCCGCGGGCGAGGCCGATCATGCCGGCCTTCGACGCCTGGTAGGCGGCGCCGGAGTGATCGGGCCACAGGGCCGCGACGCTCGAGATGAGCACCACATCGCCCGCCGACTCGCGCAGTTGGGGCAGCGCGCCGCGCAGGAAGTAGAACGCGCCATTGAGGTTGACGTCGATGAGGTCGTCCCACGCGTCGAACTCGACGTCACCGAACGTGCGCGGGTTGATGTTGCGGCCGGCCGCCACCACGAGCGTGTCGATGGGGTCGTGCTGCTCGAGGTCGTCGAGGAGCGCCTGAACGGCGTCGCGATCGGCAACGTCGAGCACGTGCGGCACGAACTGGCCCTGCTCGAGGTAGTCTCCGCCGACCTCCGCGAGTTCGGCCTCGCGGCGAGCGACGGCGTGCACCTTCGCGCCGCCCTTGAGCAGCGTCGTCGCAATCGCGGCGCCGATCCCGCTCGATGCTCCGGTAATGAGTGCCGTGCGGCCTGCAACGTTTCCAAGTTCACGCTGATGCGAATCGAGCTTCATGCGATGCCTCCTTTGGCGAGTCGTCGGGGAGCCGTGCGTCTCCCTCGTCCGGATGCATAGTTGCACACAATGGACACTTGCCGCAATAGGTGATAATTTTCACGAAGTCCGGGCGGGCGAGTCGCCCGCCGACGACACCCGCCCCATGACGGCACAAACCCCATGACGACACAAAGGAGTGGATCATGACCAAGGCCATTAACGTCACCGCCTGGCGAAGCCGCGTACCGCTCGAAAACCCGATCAAGTTCAAGTGGAATACGATCACCCACCGCGATTGCACGGTCGTGCAGATCACCACCGAATCCGGGCTCACGGGCGCCGCAGTCGGCCTCAACCGCGGCGCTCCGCTCGACGTGATCGTGCACGACATGCTCGCCGACTCGGTGCTGGGCTTTGACGCGCTCGACGTCGACGCCCTCCACACGCGCTCGCGGGGCATGCACTCGTTCCTCGACCAGACGGGGCTCCTCGCGCAGGCGCGTTCGCTCGTCGATCTCGCGATGTGGGATATCCGCGGCAAGCACCTCGGCGCCCCGCTCTGGCGCCTCCTCGGCGGCGGCCCCTCGAGCGCACCGGTGCTGCTCGTCGAGGGGTACGAGCTCCCGAACGAGACCGACCGCGCATTCGCCGACCGCCTGCTCGCCCGGGCCGACGAGGGCTACCGGGCGATCAAACTCGAGGCGGCCGGCTATCGCGACCCGCGGCAGCTCCTCACGCGCCTCGACCTCATCCGCGAGCGCCGCGACGCGTCAGAGCTTGCGCTCGTCGTCGACGTGAACGGCTCCTGGCACTCGCTCCGCGACGCGCAGCGCATGGTGCGGGCCCTCGAGGAGTTCGACATCGCCTGGCTCGAAGACCCCTTCCCCCACCACCGCTTCGACCTTCTGCGACCGCTCACCGAGTCGTCGAACGTCCCGATCGGCTCTGGCGACGACGCAACCGACCCCGAGGCGCTCCTCCAGCTCGTCACCGAGCGCGCGGTCGACGTGCTCCGGGTCGACGCGACGACCCTTGGCGGAATCCAGCCGACCCTCGACGTTATCGGCGCCGCGCGACAGGCCGGCATCCCAACGTCGGGCCACGCACACCCCTACGTGCACCAGCACTTCAGCTTTGCGAGCGACGCGATGCCCTACGTCGAGGCGTTCGCCGATGACCGCCCCTTTGAGCCCTCGTACCGACTCACGACCGGATCGGTGTACCCGCACATCCGCGACGGCGAGCTCGCGCGCCCGACGGAGCCTGGCCTCGCGTTCGAGCTCGACCTCGAGCGCGTCAACGACTGGGCCGTGCGCAAGCTCGAGCGGAGCGCGGAATGACGATCACCACGTTCGCGACATACGACTGCGCGCCGGGCGATCGCGAAGACGTGCTTCGCCTGCTTGAACCCGCGCGAATCGCCACCGAGGCAGAGGACGGGTGCGAGTACTTCCACGTCCTGCTGCCACACGACGAACCCGACCGCATTCTGCTCATCGAGGGCTGGCGCTCCGAGGCCGATCTCGCCACCCACCGAACCACCTCACACTTCGTCGACATCGTGCTCGGCACGATCGCCCCGCGCGTCGCGCAGCGGAGCGTCGTGCCGTGCACGGCCGTCGCGAGCCCTACTGCTTCGGGTGCGGGAAGTGCACCGTCATTCCCCCGTCAACCGCAATCGACTGCCCCGTGATGTAGGAGGCGGCGGGCGACAGCAAGAACGCGATCACCTCGGCGATTTCTTCGGGGTCACCGAACCGCCCGAGAGGCGTGCGGTTCTCGACCGGCGTCGGGTCGAGGTAGCCCGAGGCAATGAGCCCCGCGATCGCCGGCGTCTTGATCCAGCCGGGCGCGACCGCGTTCGTGCGAATTCCTTCGGGCACCCACTCGACCGCGAGCGTGCGCACGACTCCTTCAATGCCTGCCTTCGCCGCGTTGTAGCCGAGCCGCTCGGCCACGCCGAGCCGTGCGCCCATTGAGGACATGAGCACGATAGCGCCGTGGTCAGACTCCGTAAGGAGCGGATACGCGGCCCGGCACATCCGGATGCTGCCGAGCAGGTGAATCTCAATCAGCCGACTCAGGCTCTCGTCTGACGCGGTGGCCGAGGGGGCCGGGTCGACGATGCCCGCGGCGGCGAGCACCCCGTCCAATCGCCCGTACCTGCTCGCGATCTCCCCAAAGGCCACGTCGACCGAGTCGGCCGACGTGACGTCGGCGACGAGCGCGAGGTGGCCGTCACCCTCGAGCGTCTCGATCGCGGCCTCCGACCGCTCCAGGTCGAGGTCGAGCACCGCGATACGGGCCCCCTGGCTCGCAAGCAGCTGCGCGGTGGCCAGCCCGATCCCGCTCGCTCCGCCGGAGATTGCCACTACCGATTCCGATTGCTGACGCATACATCACCCTTGATTCTTATTTGCGCTTACTAGACAGAGTGTCCGACTAGCGCAAACAATGCTACGTCGCCCCGTATGGCCGTGCAATGATTTGGTATGGCCGTCGAACCCGCACCGCAGCATCTCGAGATCCTCGACAAAGCGAACGCGGTATTGGTTGCCCTCGAATCGGGCGAACGGGCCGCGAGCGAGATCTCAGCCGAGATCGGCGAGACCATCAGCACGACGTATCGGCTCCTGCGCAGCATGCTCCAGCTCGATTGGGTCATGCACGGGAGTTCACGGGGCCTCTACCGGCTCGGCCTCCGCGCGCTCGCCGCCGGCTCGGCGTTCATCGACTCGCTCGACATTCGCGCGCTCATTTCACCGCTGCTCGTGGAAATCCGCGACCGCACGATGCTCACCTCGCACCTGTGTCTCCCGTCCGGCACGACCGCCGTCTGCATCGAGCGCCATGCCGGCCACGGCGTGCGACTGCTCGACCTTGTCGTGGGAGGCTCGCTCCCCCTCTCGGTGGGGGCCGCGCCGACGGCGATCCTCGCGGGCATGCCTCAAAAAGACGCCGACGCGATGATCGCGCGCCTCGGCCTGAACGCCTCGGCTCGGAGCACGCTGAAACAACGCCTCGCCCACTACGCGTCGGAGGGATACGTGCTGTCAGACGGCGACGTCACGCGCGGCGTAGCATCCGTGGGGGCACCCGTGTTTGATCACCTCGGCCGCGTCGCCGCCGCGATCAGCTGTGGCGGACTGCGCGATCAGGTAATAGAGAACGATGAGCTCGTGGAGCTCGTGACCTCACGCGCCCACGAGGCAAGTACGCTCCTCGGCTGGGAGGCACACCGTGGCTAGCACGATCAAACTGCTCGACAACGCGAATCAGATCATCACCCTGCTGTCGGAGATCGAGTCGGCGAGCCACTCGGTGATCACCGCCGAGATCGGCCTCCCCCGCTCGAGCGTGTACCGCCTCGTCGACGGCCTCGCCGCAATCGGCCTCGTTCGCGTCGATGACGCCGGCATCGTGCGCCTTTCGGCGAGATGGCTCCACCTCGCGGATGCAGCGCACCGGTCGTTCCCCGAGTGGCAACACGTCATCGACCGCCTCGAAACGGTTTCGACCCGCACGGGCCAGACGAGCTTCCTCTCGCTGCCGACCGCGAAGGGCGCCGCCTGCATCGCGTGGTCGCCGGTGAAGAGTCTCGTGCTGCTCTCGCTTCGACCGGGGCGCCTGTTCTCCTTCAATATCGGCGCCGCGGGGCGGCTGTTGTTCGCCTACGCGAGCGACGACGAGCGCGCGGGGTATCTGGAGTCCTGCGACTTCGCGACCTCGACCGATCGGTCGATCACGACGCCAGCCGATCTCCTCGCCGACGCTGAGGAAATTCGCGAGCTCGGCTGGGTGCTCTCGAACGAAGACGTGAATCTCGGCCAGGCGGCCGTCGGCGTGCCGGCCTTCTCCCGGAGCGACCGGACGCTCGGCTGCGTCTCAATCTCCGGGCTCACCGACGACATCGTTGGCCACGAGCACGAGCTCGCCGCGATTCTGCAGGCCGAGGTCGCCGCGAGCGACGCCGACTAAACGCGCGCATCCGCAAGGCGAAGAATCACCTTGCTGCTCCGCGAAGAATCGGCCGCCTCGGCGAACGCCTCGAGCGCATCGGCGATTGGATACTCAGCGGTCACGACCGCGTCGAGTTCAGGCCGGCGCGCGAGCACGTCGAGCGCCTCGCCCAGCTCGTTGTCGAATCGCTGCGACCCGAACAGCGCGATCTCGCGGCTCTGCAGCTTCCACACCGCCGTCGGCACATCGCGCGCCGGCAGGATTCCCACCTGCACGATCGCGCCGCCTGGCCTCACCGAGTCGAGCGCGGCGGCGAACGACGGTGCCACGCCGGAGCACTCGAAGACGAGGTCGAACTCGCCGTCACCAACACGCGAATGCGAAAGGTTCACCGTGGCGTCGGCGCCGACCTTGGCCGCGACCCCGAGTGGGAACTCCTGGATGTCGGCCGCGGTGATGTGGGTCGCCCCGCGCTCGCGGAGCGAAGCAATCACGAGCGCGCCGATCGGGCCAGCGCCGGAGACGAGCACGCGAGCCCCGGCGATCCGGTCGCGCACGCGGTCGACGCCGTGCAGAGCGATCGCGAGCGGCTCGGCGAGCACGGCCCGCCGCAGCGGCAACCCTTCGGGGATCACTCGCAGTTGATCTGGGCGCACGACGAGCGAACCCTGGAATCCGCCCTGCGTGTGCGGCACCGTGGCGGCGCTGCCGAGGTACGCGCCGCCCGGGGTGAGGTGCAGCCCGGTGACCCGAGCCGCGTCGGGGCCCGGCGAGGGGGTCGCCGGATGCACCGCGACCGGCGACCCCACCGACACCTCGGGACCAACAGCCTCGCCGACCGCGCCGACGTAGCCAACGATTTCATGGCCGAGCACGAGCGGCTCCTGAATTCGGTAGTCGCCGTTCGCGCCGTGATTCGCGTAGTGGAGGTCGGAGCCGCAGATGCCGCCGTAGACGACGTCAACGCGAACCGCGTCTGGCGCGAGCTCCCGAGTCTCGTGGCTCTCGACCCGAAGGTCGCCCGCTCCGTACGCGATTACCGCTTGGTTCACCATCACTGCCCCGTCGCATTCTTCTCACCTAGCAAACATTGTGCCCACTCTACGACAATAGACCGATGGTGCCACCCTGGTCGGCTCCCCGCCAGCCACCCCCAGCCAGCTACCCCCGGCGCGGTGGCCCTTACAACCCGCGCACGAACTGCGCCGCACGCTCGCGCAGACCCTCGATGCGAGCCGTACGCGCCGCATCCGCGTCGAACCCGTCGTACGGCAGGGGCGGATCGTTGCGCACGTTGAACGAGCACTCGAAGTTCTTGCACACATACACGGCGACGGTGTTCCCGTTGCGGCCCGACGACCCCGAGCGTTTCGCGTTCGAGAACACGACGTCGTTCGGCATCCGCACGTCGTGGCACCAGCCACACAGCTGCGGCTTCGGCAGCGGGGGCTGCTGCTGGAACAGCACGCCGACGATCTCGCCGTCGACGGGCACGAATGCGTAGGCGCGGCGGGCGATGCGGGGGTCGCGCCAGCCGAGAATGTCGAGCGCCTCCCAGTCGAGGTCATCGAAGTTCTCGGGCAGCGTGAGCTCGGTGCGCTCCTTCTTCGACGCGTTGAGGAAGTGGGTGCGAATATGCTTTTCCGAAATCGGAAGCATGATGAAGTCCTTACGTTCGGGCGATCGAAACGCCCTGATCTGATGTCGTGGTGATTCTGCGCCCGACTTCGCGGGCGCACAGCAGCGCACGGCCCGCACGCGTGGATACGCGGGGCCGCGAGAGCGGGGCTACCTACGGTCGGCGACTCGGTCGCCGGAACCTCCACCCGCACGCACGTGCTGCGACATCGAAAACTTCACCCGAGCATCCTACACCCGGGGCCCGATGTGCCACGGGCATGCCACTCGTCGCGAGGCCTCTAGCCGCTAACCCCTTCGACGTGCGCGCGCACCGCATCCGCCTGTTCGTCGTACCAGCCACGCTCCTTCGCGAAGCTCACGAGGTGGTCGATCTTCTCGTTGCGCTCGGCGCTCGCCTCGTCGCCGCGCAGGAACGCGACCGACACCCAGAGGTATTCGGCGTCGACGACGGGAATCACTGAGACGTGGTCGGTCGCGAGGTCGGTGAGCTGCGCGAGCGTGCGGCCGCCAGCGTCGATGTGAAAGCGGGAAAAGTCGTCGGGCTCGTGAAGGGTGAATCCGGAATCAGCTGCGTTGATGATCATGCGACCAGCCAATACCCGCGGCCTCAGTGCCTTCACAGATTCACTCGCCAAATCGAGCACGAAACCGTTTGACATGACATATGCACAATGACAGCATTGTCGAGGGATTTCGCCTTGGAGTCTCACCACCGCACCGGCGCAGTGAAGAGCCGGGCCGTCAATGTCCGGGAGGACTCACATGACCAAGAGCATCGGCGTCGCCGTCATCGGCGCAGGTATGGCGGGCAAGTCGCACGCCGCGGCCTACCGCAGCGCCTCGGCGGTCTACGACAGCACGCTCCCCGAGATTCGTCTCGTGTCGATCGCCGACGTAAACGCGCAGCTCGCCGAGGCGACCGCGAAGCGGTTCGGCTACGAACGATTCGACACCTCGTGGCAGGCGATCGTCGAGGCCGACGACATCGACGTGGTGAGCGTCGTCGTCGCGAACTTCCTGCACCGCGAGATTGTCGAGGCACTCCTCGCCGCGGGCAAGCACGTGCTCTGCGAAAAGCCCCTCAGTGACTCGATCGACGACGCCCGCGCGATGATCGCGGCCGCCGACAACGCGAAGACCATCGCCCGCATCGGCTTCACGAACCACCGCAGCCCCGGCTTCGCGTTCCTCAACAAGCTCGTCGCTGACGGCACGCTCGGCAACGTGCTCAACGTGAGCGGCTACTACTGGACGGACTACGCCTGCGACCCGAAGGCGCCCATGAGCTGGCGCTACAAGGGCCCTGCGGGCTCGGGCGCGCTCGCCGACGTCGGCAGCCACCTCGCCTACCTCGCCGAGTTCGCCGCGAACAGCGAGTTCGTCGACGTGCGCGGCGGCATCCTCAGCACCACGATCGCCGAGCGTCCGCTCCCCCTCGGCGCGGTTGTCGGGCACGAGCACGTCGAGGTGAGCGACGAGTACGAGCCCGTCGAGAACGACGACGTCGCCGCCTTTTCGGGCACCTTCGCGAACGGCGCCACCGCGACGCTGCAGGTGTCGCGCGTCGCCGCGGGTCACCCGAACACGCTCGTCGTCGAGGTATTCGGCGACAAGGGCGCCGCAACCTTCGACTTCCGCCGCACCGGCGAGGTGCAGGTCTACCTGCACGGCGACGACCCAGCCACCGCAGGCTACCGCACCGTGTTCATCGGCCCCGAGCACCCCTACTACCGCGGCGGCGTAGCGATGGATGCGCCCGGCAACGGTATCGGCCACAACGAGTCGTTCGTGTTCCAGGCACGCGCGTTCCTCGAAGAGGTCGCGGGCATCCCCGAGTCGGAGTCGCTGCCCCGCAACGCCGACTTCCACGACGCCCTGCACAACATGCTGCTGCTCGACGCGGCGGCCCGCTCGGCGAAGGCCGGCGGCGCGACCGTCGAGATCGGAGAGTAACGACGATGCGACTCGGTCTCTACAACGCGATCCTCCACGACCGCCCGCTGCCCGAGGCGATCAAGGTCATCGCCGACCTCGGGCTCACCGGCATCGAGCTGAACACGGGCGGGTTCCTGCCCGCCGTGCACGTGCCGACGTTCGACGACATCCTCGTGAGTGACACCGCGCGCGACGACTTCCTCGGCCTGTTCGAGGGCACGGGCGTCGAGATCGCGGGCCTCAACTGCAACGGCAACCCGCTGCACCCGAACCGCGAGATCGGTGACAAGCACGCCGAAGACATTCGCCGCAGCATCCGCCTCGCCGAGCGCCTCGGCCAGCACCGCGTCGTGACGATGTCGGGCCTGCCGGGTGGCGAGCCCGGCTCGAGCCGTGTGAACTGGGTCGTCAACGCCTGGAACTCGGCGGCGCTCGGAGTGCTCGACTACCAGTGGGACATCGTCGCGAAGTTCTGGCGCGAGACCGACCGGCTCGCGCGCGACAGCGACGTGAAGGTCGCCCTCGAGCTGCACCCGCAGAACGT
Organism: [Zimmermannella] faecalis ATCC 13722; assembly: GCF_000381765.1. Taxonomy (GTDB): domain Bacteria; phylum Actinomycetota; class Actinomycetes; order Actinomycetales; family Microbacteriaceae; genus Gulosibacter; species Gulosibacter faecalis. Next base: position 132,094 of record NZ_KB907076.1, read on the forward strand.
CGTCTTCAACTGCGCGAGCGTGCACCAGCTCATCGACCTCACGGGCGCGACGAACGTCGGCGTCGAACTCGACGCCTCGCACCTGTTCTGGCAGCAGATGGACCCGGTCGCGGTCGTGCGCCACCTTGGCGAACTCGTGTTCCACGCGGCGGCGAAGGATGTGCGCGTCAACCCCGAGTGGGCGCAGCTGAACGGCGTGCTCGACAACAGCTTCCGCCGCCTCGACCCGGCGGAGCCCCGTACGAACCTCGGCGGCGACGAGTGGGCGAACGAGTGGCCGAAGGAGTCGGCGTGGGACTTCGTCGCCCTCGGCAAGGGCCACGACGTCGCGTACTGGACCGAGTTCCTTCGCGCGCTGCACGAGGTCGACCCCGACATGCTCGTGAACATCGAGCACGAGGACGTCGAGCTCGGCCGCATCGAGGGCATCGAGGTTGCCGCTGACGTGCTGAAGGCGGCCGACGCGGCGCTCGAGGCAGAGCTCGCGAAGTAGAACCATGACGAACGGGCCCCGGTGTTCGCGCGCGGCGCACTCCGGGGCCCGTTCGTCGCGGTAGCGTCGCAGCATGACTTCTGACGCAACCTCGGTGGCGCCGCTGCGGATCGCGTTCGTCGTGCTCCACACCTCCCCCACCGACGAGCCCGGCACGAAAGACGCCGGCGGCATGAATGTCGTCGTGCGCGCACAGGCCGAGGTGCTCGCCCGCGCCGGGCACCGGGTCGAGCTCATCACGCGCCGCCAGAGCCCCGACTGGCCCGCCGTCGCCGAACTCGCGCCGAACCTTCGGCTGCACGCGCTCGACGTCGGGCCAGCCCGCACGATCGAGAAGGGCGAGCACGAGGCGCTCATTGACGAGTTTCGGGATGCGCTGGTCGAGCTGCTCCGCGAACTGCCGGTCGATCTCATCCACGGCGAGCACTGGTTCTCGGGCATCGCGGCGCTCCCGGTCGCACGCGATCTCGGCATTCCGTTCGTGCAGAGCTTCCACTCGATCGCGGCCGACAGCGCGCTTCCGCTTTCGGCGGGCGAACGGGCGGAGTCGCCCGGCCGGCTCGCCGGCGAGGCTCGGCTCGCGAAGGAGTCGTGCACCCTCGTCGTCATCAGCGAGGCAGAGCGGGAGACCGCGATCGAGCGCCTCGGCGCCGACCCCGCCCGGGTCGACATCGTGCCGCCCGGCGTCGACACCGACCTCTTCTTCCCCGAGACCGCGCAGCGCGAGCACCGCGACCGCCCGCGCGTCATCGTCGCCGGCCGCCTGCATCCGCTCAAGGGGGTCGACCTCGCGATCGACGCCCTCGCCGAGATTCCCGAGGCGCTGCGCCCCGAGCTCGTCGTGGTCGGCACGCCGCCACCCGACTCGGTCGCGTACGAGCGCTCACTGCACGAGGCAGTCTCACGGCACGGGCTTGGCGACTGGGTGCGCTTCAGCGGCGCCCTCTCGCGCGCCGGCTTCGCCGCCGAGATGCGGCGCGGCGACCTCGTGCTCATGCCCTCGCACTCCGAGACGTTTGGGCTCGTCGCGCTCGAGGCGGCGGCCTGCGGGCTCCCCGTCATCGCGTACCGCTCGGGCGGGCTGCAGGAATCGGTGCTCCACGACCGCACCGGCCTGCTCGTCGACACCCGCGAACCGGCCGACTGGGCCCGCGCGATCGAGCGCGTGCTCGGCGACGCGGCGCTGCGCGAACGGCTCGCGGGCGCAGCCCTCGCCCACGCCCGTGACATGACGTGGGAGGCCTCCGCGGCCGCGCTCCTCGACGTCTACTGCGGCCTCATCAACTGCGCCGACCGAACCCGCACCGAGGTGACGGCGCATGCCTAACGTCGCGGGGCCACTCGCGGGCGTCCGCCGCGCGCTCGTCGTGCACGCGCATCCCGACGACGAGGTGCTCGCGGGCGGCGCGCTTCTGCGGGAGTTGCACGAGAACGGCGCCCGCGTCGCGCTCGTGACCTGCTCGCGCGGCGAGGCCGGCGAGATCGTCGCCGGCGTGCTCCCTTCTGACACGTCTGAGGCCGAGCTCGCCGCCGTGCGGGAGCGCGAGGTGCGCGGCTCGGTCGCGGCGCTCGGCATCGACGCCCACTACTGGCTCGGCACGCCGCCGGCGCGCGGGGCGGGGGCGGATGCGCGCGCCTACCGCGACTCCGGCATGCGGTGGGTGCGCCCCGGCGTCGCCGGACCCGCCGACACCACCGACGACCGCTCGCTCACCGCCGCACCCCTCGCCGAGGTCGTGGCCGATCTCGCGGCCGCGCTCGCCCTCGAGGCGCCCGACCTCATCATCAGCTACGACGACGCGGGCGGCTACGGGCATCCCGACCACGTGCGGGCGCGCGAGGCCGCGCTCGCCTGCGCGCGCGAGGCGGGCGTCCCCTTCGCGGAGCTCATCGAGCAGCCCGACGTGCCCGGCACGACCTGGTACCAGCTGTCGCGGCACCGGCATGCGGTGCTCGCGGCCCTGCGCAGCCACCGCACGCAGCTCACGGTCGCGGTCGACGGCGAGAGCCTCGTGCACTCGGGCGGGCAGCGGCAGGCCGTGACGACCGATATCGGTTTGCGGCTCGTCGACTGAGGAGGCCAGGACGATGCGCACCTTCACGAAAACGAGCGGAAACCTCCTCGGCGAGGCCGCCGGCCTGCGCTGGCTCGCCGAGGCCGAGCCGCACGGCGGCGCTGCCGTCGCGCGCATCCGGTCGGTTGACGAGCATCGGCTCGTACTCGACTACGTCGAGTCGGCACCACCGACGGTCGACCGGGCGCGCAGGTTCGGTGCGGCCCTCGCTCAGACGCACGCGGCGGGCGCCGAGTGGTGGGGATGCGCGGCGCCGGGCTGGGAGGGCGGCGACGCGTTCGGGCAGTCGCGCACCCCGATCGTGCGCGATCGCGACCGGGCGCCCGAGTCGTGGGGCGCGTTCTACGGCGAGCTGCGCATCCGCGTGTTTGCCGAGCGGCTGCGCGACCGCGGCGCGATCGACGCCGACGAGTTCGCGGTGTTCGACCAACTCGCGGAGCGGCTCTGCGCCGGCGAGTTCGATGTGCCGCAGCCGTCGCTCGTGCGCGACGCGGGGTTTGACGTCGCCCGCTGCCACGGCGACATGTGGTCGGGCAACGTGCTCTACGACGCCGGGCCGACCGGCGCGACGCTCATCGATCCCTTCGCGCAGGGCGGGCACGCCGAGACCGACCTCGGCACGCTTGCCGTGTTCGGGTTCTCGCACCTCGACGAGGTCTACCGCGGCTACGACGCCGCGTCGCCCCTCGCCGATGGCTGGGCGGAGCGCATCGATCTGCACCGGCTCGGCATTGTGATCATGCACGCGCATATCTTCGGCGGCGGCTACGTCGGCGAGGCCCTGCGGCTCGCGAAGCGCTACGACTAGACTCGCCGGCGCCGGGGCTCGCCCGCCGGTTTGGAGGATTCGATGTCTCGCCGTACGCACACTCGTGTGACCGCCGTCATCGCGGCGATCGCGCTTCCGTTCGTGGGGCTCGTTGGCTGTAGCGCCGACGACCTGCGCATCACGCCCCGTGCCGAGGCCGCTCCGCCGACCGTGCTCGACGCCGAGGACGCGAGCGCCGCATCCATCGCCGCGAGCGAGCAGCTGTTCGAGTCGAGCGGCCTCGTGTTCGTCGCGACGGCCGGCTACGAGGCGCAGCTCGCCGACGATGCGGTCGCGGCGGGTGCGCCGCTGCTCGTCGACGGGGCCGGGCTTCCCGCCGAGCTCGAGCGGCTCGGCGTTCGCGTCGTGGTGCACGCGAGCGACGACTCGCCAGAAGGCGCCGGCGAGTTCGAGCAGGTGTCGATCAACGGCGACGCCGACCCCGCGACCACCGACCTGCCCGACGTCGAGCGCGGCGAGCCGAGCGTATCCGCAGTGCTCTTCACGGATGAGGACGCGCCAGCTGCGGCCGTCGCGCCGAAGGCGTCGGTCGAGGCGGTGGGCGGCAGCGTCGAGGTGCTGCCGGCCGGCGACCCGCGCACGTCGAGCGAGACCGTCGCGATCGCGCGCGACCACGCCGACGCGACCGTGCTCGCGATCGGGGCGGAGTTCGGCGAGACGGAGACGTTCGCGGCACGATTCGCGACCGCCGCGACCGCGACCGAAGTCCCCGGCGGGGGCATGCTGCCGCTCGACGACCGCATCCTGGTCGCCGACTACGGGCATCCCGGCGATGGCGCGCTCGGGGTGCTTGGCGAGCACGACCTCGACTGGGCAGTGCGGGACGTGAAGGAGCGGGCCGCCGAGTATCAGGCGCTCACCGACACGCAGGTGGTGCCGACATTCGAGATCAGCGCGACCGTCGCGAGTGCGTCGGCGGGCGATGATGGCGACTACTCGTCAGAGAGCGACGTCGAGTCGCTGCGCCCGTGGATTGACCGCGCCGCCGAGGAGGGCATCTACGTCGTGCTCGACCTGCAGCCGGGCCACACCTCGTTCCTCGACCAGGCGAAACTGTACGAGGAGCTGCTGCGCGAGCCGAATGTCGGCCTCGCGCTCGACCCCGAATGGCGGCTCGCGCCCGGCGAGCAGCACATGGTGCAGATCGGCAGCGTGAGCGCCGACGAGGTGAACGCGACGCTCGACTGGCTCGCCGACCTCACCGCCGAGCACCAGCTGCCGCAGAAGGCGGTCGTGCTGCATCAGTTCCGCGGCGACATGCTCGAAGATCGCGACGAGATCGACACGAGCCACGACGAGTTGCGGCTCGTCGTGCACGTTGACGGCCACGGCACTCCCCCGCTGAAGTTCGAGACGTGGAACGCGCTCGTCGCCGACCTGCCCGACGGCATACTGCTCGGGTGGAAGAACTTCATCGACGAAGACACCCCGACGTTCACGCCGGCCGAGACGCTCGCGGTCGAGCCGCAGCCCTCGCTCGTGACGTATCAGTAGGGGGCTGTCGGGCCGGTTAGTAGTACTCGACCGTGTAGGGGATGTCGAGGATGTTGTAGAAGATTCGCTGCTGCGACTCCTGGAGCATGTTGAAGAGGTCCCAGGGCAGGGCTGTCTGGCTTGCTGAGTCGGCCCCGACACTTCCGCTCGTCGTCGGGGTGACGTCGGGGCTTGAGTCGATCACCCCGTCGCTGTTCGTGTCGATCAGCGTGGCGTCGAAGACTCCGTCGAGGTCGGTGTCGAGATAGGCCGTGTCGAGCAGGCCATCGCCGTTCGTGTCGCTGAACGCGACGTCGACGATGCCGTCGCCGTTGCTGTCGACGTACACGTCGCTGATTCCGTTCTGGTCGCTGTCGTAGGCGTACGACTCGAAGTAGCCATCGGCGTCGGCGTCGTATCGGTAGAAGTCGGCGATGCCGTCGCCGCTCGTGTCGATGCCGATCGTCTCGAAGTAGCCGTCGGCGTCGAAGTCGTTGAGGGAGTAGTCGGCCACGCCGTCACCGTCGTCGTCGTAGAGCAAGCTCTCTGCGTAGCCGTCACCGTTTTGGTCCCAAGCCCATTCGAACATGGTGCTCACCTGATTCCGTGGGGAGGGATTCCGCCGTTGGAATCCGTTGCTGGTTTGATGCGCGCGGGGGCGCGAAAGTTCCCCGACGGATGCGCGAGTTCCGCGTGGTTGTACGGATCGCGGGGTGGTTGTGGCCGCCGCGATCGGCGTGCACGTTTCCATGTCGGAGGCTCGTGGTGTGATGAATTCATCGAGCAAGCACGCGCGAGAAAGGAGCCGGGCCGATGAGCGCATCCACCGCAGTCAACGCGACGCCGCACGACGACGAGCTCGACGCCGCCCTCGCGCAGATTCTTTGCGCGCACATTGAGGCGACGCTCGCCGAGGCGCGCATCTCGGCCTCGAAGATTCGGATGTATGCGGCGCTCTACCTCGCGGCCGAGCAGCGCACGGCGCGCGACTGTGCACCCTCGATTTCGGCGAGCGACCGGCAGCGCGAGTTCGCGCGGCACCTGCGGTCGATGGCGGGCGAATATGCGGCGTCGAAGCAGCTGTCTGACGTCACGATCGTGAACCGCGCCCACAGCGCCCACGACCTCGTCACGAAGTTCCCCGACTGGCTCGACTCGCTCGCCGAGGGTGAGGTGCAGGCCTGGCACACGCGCGCCCTCCTCGCGCACCACACACCGCTCGATCCCAAGCAGTACGACGAGTACGGCCGCCTCGTGCTGCGGCATGCTCGCTCGCACACGGTGCACTCGACCGAACTGTTCGCGAAGGCGACCGCGGCGAAGCTCATGCGCGAGGCGCACGAAGAGGCGTACCGCCGCGAGTTCGAGCGGCGGCGCGTCACGGTTGAACCGGCCGACTTCGGCATGTCGTACCTCACGGCCTACCTTCCCTCAGCCGCGGCCGCGGCCATCGACGCCGTGCTCACGCAGGATGCGCGGGCGCTGCGCATCGGTGGGCACGCGGTTGCTGGCGAGCAGGGTGACGGTGAGCAGGAGGCAGAGGCGGATCCGCGCACGATCGCGCAGCTGCGCACCGACGTGTTTACCGATCTCCTGCTTACCGGGACTCCGCAGGCGATCCTGGACAGTCCGTCGGCCGGTGCCGCTCGGGTGACGGCCACCGTGAGCCTCGTCGTGCCCGTGCTCGCGCTGCGCGACCCCGAGCTCGGCGGCGCATTCTCGCGAGCGGGCGGATGCGGCGCGCAGGGTGGGGTCCCGATGCTCAACGGCGTGCAGCCGCTCAGCGCCGAGGAGGCGCGCGAGTGGGCCGCCGATGCCGAGCTCGAGACATGACGTGCCGCTTCCCCGGCTGCCGACGGCCGGCACGAGCGTGCGACACCGACCACGCGACGGCCTGGGAGCACGGCGGCAAGACGCGCGAGAACAACCTCGAGCAGCTCTGCGACGTGCATCACGGGCAGAAACATCACAAAGGCTGGTCGGTCGAGCATCTCGGGGGCGGGGTGCTCGTGTGGAAATCGCCGCTTGGGCAGGTCATCACCATGGTTCCCGAGCCGCCCGGTCCACAGTTCGCGCCGCTCGAAGAACCGCCGCCGTTCTAGCTGCGTGGGGTTCGGCCCCGCCGAGTTGGCCCGCCGTTGTTCCGATCACTACCGTTGGTCGGAGCAACGATGCGGCATGCAATGAGGCGGGGAGGATGAGTTATGGCTGCGGAGTGGCGCAACGTCATCGCACTGTTTGTGAACGAACAGACTCGGCACGTGGCCGGACGGCTGCTTGCGGGCGAATCGGTGGACCCCGAAGCGCTCGAGCTCTCGCCGTCGCGTCGGCGACACGTCGTGACCGCCATCACGAACTCGGGAATTGCTGCTCTGACCGACGACGGCGTGCTCGCGCTCACTCCCGACGTGTTTCCGCGGCTGCTCGCAGAGGGTGCGCGCCCGGCACGCACCGGCATCGCTCGGTTTCTCGTGAACGACCGCATCGTCACGTATCCGTCTGCGCCGGCCGAACGCGAAGAACTCTTACGTTGGGTGCGTGATCGCGCGATCGGCGTCGATGAGACCCTCACCGAATCCGAGCTGAACGACCGGCTCGCAAAGTTCCACGACGATGTCGCCGTATTGCGTCGCTACCTGGTCGATTTCGAGCTGCTCGAGCGCCGACCGGATGGCGCCGAGTACCGCCGCGTTCGTGAGGTATAACGAGAAACACCCCCGACCAACCGCATCCAAAAATGCGTGCTGATCAGGGGTGAAGCGTGGTAGCAGGAGCGGGGCTCGAACCCGCGACCTCACGATTATGAGTCGTGCGCTCTCACCAACTGAGCTACCCTGCCACGGGCTCAGCTGCCGGTCTAGCAACTGATGGAGCCCCGAGCCAGGATTGAACTGGCGACCCCTTCCTTACCATGGAAGTGCTCTACCACTGAGCTATCGGGGCGGAACCACAGGCGACTTCTCGCTTGGGCACCAGAGGAGCTTAGCACAGGAGAGGATCCCTGCCGCAACTCCCGCGGCTATTCAATTTTCAGTCTGTTTCGACGCTTACTCGGCGTCGATCTTGCTCACGAAGAGCTCGTCAATGAGCGCCGTGCTGGCGGCGTCGTCGAGCTTCTCGTCGGCGCCGAGGCCGACGTTCGCGGTGAGCTCGGTCGGCATCTCGGTCTTCACGCCCTCGACGTTGACCTTCTCGAGGAACGTCACGGGGTTCACGTACTGACCGTTCACGTGCACCTCGAGGTGCAGGTGCGGGCCGGTCGAGATACCGGTGTTGCCGACGCCAGCGAGCTCGTCACCGACCTGCACTTCCTGGCCCTCTTCGACCACGATGGTCGACGGGTCAAGGTGCGCGTAGAGCGACGTGACGTGCTGGCCCTCAATGACGTGCTCGACCTCGATGAAGTAGCCGAGCGACGACGAACCGGTGTCATCAACGCGCTTGACCACACCATCCGCGATCGAACCGATCGGGGTGCCCTCGCCGGGCGTGAGGTCCTGGCCACCGTGGAACGCGGAGGTACCAGCGGGGCCGTTGCGCGGGCCGTAACCGTCGGTGAGCTGCACGCCCATCGGGAAGGGCCACTGCACGTTCGCCGTGATGTCGTTCGTGTAGGTCGAGCTGTCGGGCAGCTTCACGCCGTTCGCGAGGTTCGCGGCCGCGGCGGTGCCGATCGAGGTAACCGCCGTCGCATCCTCAACGCGAGTCGTGCTGTGCTCGTGCGCCTGCGCGTCGACCGAGAGGGTCTGCGCGGCAACGTCAGCCTCTGCAGCGCTCGTGTCGGCGGCCTGCGCCGACTCGTCGCCCTGCGAGTTGAGCGCGCCGATCGCGGCGGCCGAACCCGTGCCGAGCACGACCGTGCCGGCGAGGAAGCTCAGCGCGACCATCGAACCGCCAAGGCGGCCCGCGCCGCTGACGCGAGTGCGGAACGGCAGCACCGTCGCGTTCGCGTCGTCGGATACGCGCAGGAAGGCGGCGGGAATCTCCGGCTCGTCGGCGGGAGCCGCGGGCACCGGGTTGTCGTTGAACTCGGCGCGCGAGGTGCGCACCTCTTCAAGCGAGATAACCGGCGCGATGGTGATGAGCCCGGTCGACGGGTTGAGCGTCTCGACGACCTCGGGCTCGAAGTTGGTGACGTGCTCGTCGGCCGACTCGGCCTCGACGATCTCGACCGTGTCTGCTTCAACGGCAACAGGCGCGGCAGCAACCGTCGGCGCGGGTGCGTCGGTGACGGCAACGAGCACGGGTGCCGGCTTCGCGGCGACCTCGGCGGCCTTCTGCGTTGCGGCGGCGAGCTGTGCCTCGCGAGCTGCGGCGCGCTCACGCTCGCGAATCTCGCGGCGGGTCAGCGGCTGCGCTTCAGCGGGCTTCTCGACCTCGGCGACGACCTCGGGAGCCTCAGCCTCAACAGCGGGAGCTTCGGCCGCGGCGCGCTGCGCCAACAGTGCGGCACGCTCGGCAGCACGCTCACGCTCGCGAAGCTCTCGTCGCGTCAGCGCGGGGGCTGACGGCTTCGAGTCGAGGGCGTCGGTCATTGCGTAGCTGCTCCAAGTGGGGGAAATCGGTTCCGAGCGAATCGGACCAGCCAAGCATAACGATAAAGTCACGAAAAGGACAAGGGAAAGTCACGATTTGGTAAAAGTCCCTGATCAGGGCGGGTCTTGGAGTGTGATCTGAAGATAACGATCGAGGACTCCACGCGCGAGATCGCGCCCAAAACCAGGGTCTAGCCTAGCCCCAGATGCGCCGTGAACCAAGCCCGACACGTGGGCGTGTCCCGCGCATCCGTGCCCGAGAGCAGCCGCCCCGCTACGCGAGCAGCCCGGGATCTGTCGCCTCAGCGAGCAGTTCCCGCAGCTGCGCGGCAACGGCGGGATGCGCCGCCACCAGCCCGCGACGCCCCTCGCGTTCGTCGGCGCGCAGGCCGGTCACCTCGGCGCCAGCCTCGCGCGCAACGAGGGCGCCGCCAGCGAAGTCCCACGGATTGATGCCGAACTCGTAGTACGCGTCGACGCGGCCGGCGGCAACATTGCAGAGGTCGAGCGACGCGACGCCGAGGCGACGCAGGTCACGCACCTCGCCGATCACGCGCTCGAACGTGCGGGCCTGCATGACGCGGCGCTCGGCGCGGTACGAGAAGCCGGTGGCGACGAGCGTGCGCTCGAGGTCGGCCGGGCCAGCACCCAGCACGAGCGGCTCGCCGTTGAGCCAGGCGCCGCCGCCCGCGATCGCCGTGAACGTGTCGCCAAGCTCCGGGCTCACGACCGCGCCGACCAGGATCTCGAACTCCGTCGGCTCGACGCCCGGGTCGCCGAGCACCCCTGCGATCGACACCGAGTAGTTCTGTAGTCCGTAGAGATAGTTGACCGTGCCGTCGATCGGGTCGACGACCCACGTGAGGCCCGAGCGCGATTCGGCCGCGCCCGTCTCTTCGCCGAAGAATCCGTCGTCGGGTCGTGCCTCGGCGAGGCGGGCGCGAATGAACCGCTCGCTCTCACGGTCGACCTCGGTCACGACGTCGACGCTCGACGACTTCGTGTCGGCGACCGAGATGCCGTCGCGGCGTCGGCGCTCAACGAGCGCGGCCGCCTCAGTGGCGACCTCGGTGGCAAGGGCGAGAAGTTCGGGAAGCTGCGCGCGGATGCTCGAATCGGTCACGTCGCGAACGTAGCAGTCAGAACGGCGTGCGCGGAAGCCGCGATTGTGTGTAAACTCGTCCGGTACGCTCACGCGCACAACCCGGCTAGTTGCCCGAGCGGCCAAAGGGATCTGACTGTAAATCAGACGGCTCAGCCTTCGGGGGTTCGAATCCCTCACTAGCCACATTCCGCACCACCATGCGGAACACAGCCCCTAGCAAGCTGAAATCTCAGTAAGCTAGGGGCTGTTTTCGTGTGGCCGGGCACCCAAACCGGGCACCTCCCGACGCGACTACGGCGTCGTCAACGCCGTAACTTCATCGCCCTCACCGAACGATGACGCCGTCACCTGCGCTACCAGCTTGGCATTGTGCTCGTCGCCGAGGGTGTCGCCCGACTCGAGATCGGTTCCCGAGGCGACCACGTACGACGCCGTGTTCACGAGTACGTCGCGAACAGTGGTGGCGGGCATGCCCGAACCCGGCTGCACTTCAATCTCGCGGTGACCGAACGCATCCAGGCCGCCGGTGAAGCCGAACGCACCGGATCCGTCAGCGTCATCGCCCTCGATGTTCAACGACACCCACAGCAGGGTCGGTGGCTCGGGAAGGATGCGCTTTGCATAGTCGCGGAACACGTACGGTGCGATGACGTGGCCGGCTGAGCGCACCAGCACCGCGCGGCAGTCGGAGTCGACGCCGAGCAGTGATGCGACGACACGCGTCACGAGCACCGAGTGCGCGACCATAGCCTGCCGCTCGCTCGGTTCCGACTCCCCCGAGCGAATCGCGGCGACATAGATCTGTTGGTCGACGTCGTGCGGCACAGCGAGATTGGGCTGCCAAAGGTGGCTCGCTTCGACGAGTTCCCCAAGCGGCAGATTCTGGGGCGACGCGGTGTTCGCGAGCGCAACCATGCGGTTGCCCACCTGCAGCAGAATCGTGCCGTCCTCATCGCTCAACGTCTTGACCTGCCCCTCGAGCTCGGGCCAGTCACGCTCGAGCTGGCCGATCAGCGCATCCACCGAAATCGGCGACGCCGACGTGCGACGCATCACCATCGCGACAATGCCGGGGTCGTTCGCGTCATTGGTGTCGCTGGGCTGATCGGCGCCGGGGTCGGATGCGGCAGGTGCGGATGCAGCAGGTGCGGATGCAGCGGCCGCGGCCGCATCACTGGCCGGCACCGCCTCGACCCGCAGCTTCAGCTTGCGCTTGCCGTCGTCAGTGCTCGACAGCTCGGCAACGCGCACCGGCGGGGCATCATTGAGCGCGAGCGGCACCAGCTGCCCGGCCTCGAGCTCGGCGCCGTGCTGCAGCAGCCACATACCAATGTTGAACACGACTGCCGAGGTCGTGCGCGCATCAAACCGGCCGCCGCGCAGCTCGATCTCGGGGAGCGCGTAGAGATACATGCCGCGCGTGAAGCCATCGATGCCGGCCTCCCCCTCGCCCAGGATGATCTGCACGGCGAGTTCAAACGACCACTTGCCCGGGTTCTCGCTCAGCCGGGAGAGCCAGCTCGGGTGAATCAGACTGTTGCCGCCGTTGATACCGACGAACGCCGTTTCAGGGTGCAGTTCTACCAGCGTCGACGTGACCATGCCGAGCAGCGTCACCTGCCCCTGCTGCTGGTCGCGCTCCGACTCCTCTGGGTCGGGCTGCAGGTTCTGTACGACTACCGTGATGATGTGTTCGGCCTGCGGAATCGGCGCATCCTGCGGCCAGAACGGTCGCGCCATGAGGTCTGCCTCGGAAAGCTGCAGTCCACCTTCGACTTCGTGGGCGCGCAGCCCGACCAGGTAGGTGCCGAGCAAGAACCGCACGTCGAAATCCTGCAGCTGTTCGGCAGGCGGGAACACCACGGCGTCGCGCGAAAAGTTCCACTGGGCACAGAGTCGCTCCACGATCGCATCGGCATCGAGCGTCGCCGGGCGCTCGGTGAAGGTCAAGAAGCTGGCTACCGACACGGGGGAACTCACTTTCGAGGAGGAAACGGTGCCTCCACGCTACGAACTCACCGGCCCCGACGCGAGCACCGGGAGCGTGACACCGCCTACATATCCCGAGGGATGCTCGGCAGGGCGGCTACAACAGTAAGACGAGACTGACGGCCATGACCGCCATGCCGGCGATCACGCCGTAGATCGCGAGGTGGTGCTCGCCGTACTCCTCCGCGCTCGGCAACAACTCGTCGAGCGAGATAAACACCATGATGCCGGCGATGGCCGCGAAGACGAGACCGAGCAGCGTGTCCGACATAAAGGGGAACAGCACCAGGTAGCCGATGAGCGCGCCGGCCGGCTCGGCCAGGCCCGACACCGACGACCAGGTGAGCGCCTTGGCTCGCGAACCCGTCGCCTGGTACACCGGCACGGCGACCGCGAGGCCCTCGGGGATGTTGTGCAGGGCGATCGCCACCGCGACCGAAATCGCAATCTCGGGCGACTGCAAGCCCGCCATGAACGTCGCGAACCCCTCGGGGAAATTGTGGATCCCCAGGGCCACCGCGGTCATAAGGCCGGTGCGCATGAGCGCGTGCTTGCGATGCTTGTCGCCGATCGTGCCCGGCTCGTGCGGGTTCACCGCTGAGGGCACGAGGTGGTCGATGATCGCGATCGCCGCGATGCCGCTGAAGAAGCCAAGCACCATGAGCCAGTTGCCGGGCACTTCGCCGTGCACCCCGGCCAGTGCGTCGCGACCTTTCGGCAGAATCTCGAACAAGGAGACGTAGATCATCACGCCCGCCGAAAAGCCGAGCCCGAGCGACAGCGTCTTCGTGCTGCCAGCCTTGCCGAATACCCCGAGGACACCGCCGATCGACGTGGCGAGGCCCGCACCCAACGTCAGCGCGAACGCCACCAGCACCTCGTGCATCCAACCACCTTCGGAATCGATCGCAGAACTGCACCTAACGATAGGCCCCGCACCACAACCCGCACACTCGCGGCAACGTACGATGGCAGCATGGCTGATTCCTCCTTTGATGTTGTGAGCAAGGTCGATCACATGGAGGCCGCGAACGCGGTCAACCAGGCGAGCAAGGAGATCTCGCAGCGGTATGACTTCCGTGACGCGGGCGCGTCGATCGACCTCACCGATACGAAGTTCCTCATGAAGGCGGTCAGCGAAGATCGCGTGCTCGCGGTGCTCGACGTGCTGCAGTCGAAGCTAATCAAGCGCGGCATCTCGCTGAAGTCGCTCGACACCGGCGAACCCTTCCTTTCGGGCAAGGAGTACCGCCTCGAAGCGACCCTCAAGGAGGGCATCGACCAGGCCAACGCGAAGAAGCTGTCGAAGCTCATTCGCGACGAGGCACCGAAGTCGGTGAAGTCGCAGATTCAGGGCGACGAGCTGCGCGTGAGCTCGAAGAGCCGCGACGACCTGCAGGCGACGATGCAACTGCTCCGCGGCGCCGACGTCGACCTCGACCTGCAGTTCGTCAACCTGCGCTAGCGCGCGGGACACCGCTCGCATGATCACGACCGAGGCGGCCGACAGCGGCGGCATCTGGCTCGGCCCCCTGGGCTATTGGGGCTTCGGCGACAGCACGTGGTGGATCACCCTCGTGGGCATCACGAACTTCGCGATCGTCCTGATCATGCTGTTCACGGTCGGCAAGAACCGCCGCCCGACGACCGCCGTCGCCTGGCTGCTCACCGTCACGCTCATCCCCTACGTCGGGCTGCTGCTGTTCGCGATGTTCGGCAGCAACCACCTGCCCCGCTCCCAGCGCCGTAAGCAGGCCGAGTTCGACGACCTGATTCGGGATACGACGCAGGGCTTCGACGACCGCGTCACGACCACGATGCCGAACCGGTTTCGGCAGGTCGCCCGCCTCGCCCGCGAACTCACCGCGATTCCGCACCTGCCCGGCAACCGCATCCAGATTCACACCGAGTACGACGCGACGATCCGCGAACTCGCGCACGAAATCGACCGCGCCGAACAGTACGTGCACGTGCTCTTCTACACGATGGGCTACGACGACGTCACCGAGCCGTTCTTCGACGCTATCGAGCGGGCCCGCGACCGCGGCGTGACGGTGCGCGTGCTCTTCGACCAAATCGGCACCGTGCGCTACAGCGGCTACCGCAAGCTGCGCTCCCGCCTGCGGGAGATCGGCGTCGACTACCACCACCTCTACCCCGTGCTGCCCTGGAAGGGCGGCTGGCAGCGGTTCGACCTGCGCAACCACCGCAAGCTGCTCGTCATCGACGGGCGAATCGGCTGGGTCGGCTCGCAGAACGTCATCGCCCGCGACTATCACAAGCGCGGCAAGCCGGGCGAGAAGAAGCTCTGGCAAGACGTCATGCTGCGCGTGCAGGGCCCGATGGCGATCGCGCTCGACTCGGTGTTCCGCAACGACTGGTACCTCATCACAAACGACCTGCTCGAAGACGCTGTCGACCCGACGCAGCAGGACTTCATCGACGACCTCGCGCGCGACCGGCTTCACGGCGACAACGAGGGCGCGTACGACTGCCAGCTCGTGCCGTCAGGCCCCGGCTATGAGAACGAGAACAACCTCCGCATCTTCGTGCAGCTGCTCTACCTCGCGCGCAAGCGCGTCGTCATCGCCACCCCGTACTTCGCGCCCGACGACTCGATGCTCTACGCGATCACGACCGCGGCGCAGCGCGGCGTCGAGGTCGAGCTCTACGTGTCGGCGAAGGGTGATCAGTTCTTCATTCAGCACGCCCAGCAGTCGTTCTACGACCAGCTGCTGCGCGCTGGGGTGCGCATCCACCGCTACAACGAGCCGTACATCCTGCACGCGAAGCACATGACGGTCGACGACGAGGTGTCGTTCGTCGGGTCGAGCAACCTCGACATGCGCTCGTTCACCCTCAACGCCGAGCTCATGCTGCTCATCTACGGGCGCGCATTCGCGGCACGGATGCACGAGGTCGAGGAGTCGTACCGCGCGTCGTCGAAGGAGCTCACGCTCGAAGAGTGGCGGCAGCGCCCCTGGTACCGCGAGGCGGCCGACAACGTCGCCCGCCTCACCTCAGTCGTGCAGTAGCGGAGCTACGCCTCGTCGCGCGAGATGCGGAGCATGTCGTCGCGGCAGACGACCTTCACGCGCTCGCGCCCCTCGGGCTCGCCGAGCGACTGCTCGTGCGCGTCGAGTCGGTGCCAGCCGTCGAGGTTCGTGAAGCGCACCTGGCGCTCCTCGAGCAGCGCGACGATCTCGTCGTCGTCGAGCACGGTGGGCTGCCACCAGCCCGAGGGGTCGCCGAGAATCTGCTCGACCGTCTCGCGCGCATCCGACTTAGTCGCGCCGATGAGGCCGACGGGGCCGCGCTTGATCCAGCCGGTCGCGAAGAGGCCCGGCACGCGCTCGTGGTTGCCGTCGATGACGGCGCCGGCGTCGTTCGGCACGACGCCGCGCTGCTCGTCGAAGGGCACGTCGTCGAGGGGCGAGCCGAAGTAGCCGACGGCGCGGTACACCTGGCCGACGGGGATGTCGCGGGTTTCGTCGGTGTCGCGCACGCCGCCGTCAGCGGTCGGCTCGGTGCGCACGACGCGCAGCGCCGAAACACGGCCGTTCTCGGTGACGACCTCGTCGGGGCGCGCGTAGAAGTGCAGGTGGATGCGCCGGGGCGCCTCGTTCGTGACCTGCGCGTCGCGCCACTTGCCGAGGATGCGGCTGATCACGAGAATCTGCTTGTTCTTCTTTGCGGCCTCGTCGGCTTCGGGGTCGCGGTCGAAGTCCTCTTCGGCGACGACGATGTCGACGCCCGGCACCTCGCCGAGCTCCCGCAGCTCGAGGGGCGTGAACTTCACCTGCAGCGGGCCGCGACGGCCGAAGACGTGGACGTCGGTAACCTGCGTGCCCTTCAACCCCTCGTAGACGTTCGCGGGGATCTCGGTCGGCAGCATGTCGTCGGCGTGCTTCGCGAGCACGCGCGCGACGTCGAGCGCGACGTTGCCGTTGCCGATCACCGCGACCGAGCTCGCGTCGAGCGGCCACTCGCGGGGTGCCTCGGGGTAGCCGTCGTACCAGTTCACGAAGTCGGCGGCACCGAACGAGCCCTCGGCGTCAATGCCGGGGATGTCGAGGTCGGCGTCGTAGAACGCGCCGGTCGCGAAGATGACGAGGTGGTAGCGCTCGCGCAGGTCGTCTAGCGTGAGGTCGGTGCCGAAGTTCACGTTGCCGAACACGCGAATGCGGCCCGAGTCGAGCACGTCGCGCAGCGCGTTCACGACGCCCTTGATGCGGGGGTGGTCGGGCGCAACGCCATACCGCACGAGCCCGTAGGGCGCGGGGAGGCGCTCGAAGAGGTCGATCGAGACTTCATAGGCGCCTTCGGCTTCTTTCGTGAGGATGTCCGAGGCATAAATACCTGCGGGGCCTGCGCCGATGACGGCTACGCGAAGTCGCGACATGAACTCTCCTTCTGAAGTGGGGACGCGGCGGTCGCCGCTAAAACTCTCGGTCGACGAGACGCTGTGCGAACTCTCGCAGCGCTTCCTTGACGACACCCGAGGGCAACACCTCGAGCGCGTCGGTCGCGCGGCGCACGTACTCGTGAGCCGACTCGACGGTCTCGCGGGTGACGTCGTGGTCGCGCAGTTCGGCGATGATCGCGTCGACCTCGGCCGCGTCGGTCGTGACGGCGCCGGGCCGCGCGAGGCTCTGGTCGGCGCTGCCGGGCTCGCTGCCGAACACGCGGGTGCGGATGCGCTCGAGCAGGTCGGCGGCCGCCGCATCCCCCGCCGCGGCGCGGCGTTCGAGCAGCAGCACCGGGAGCGTCTCGACGCCGGCGCGGAGGTCGGTACCGGCGCGCTTGCCGGTCGTCTCGGCGGCGGGCGAGAGGTCGATGACGTCGTCGACGATCTGGAACGCAACACCGACGGCCTCGCCGTAGTCGCGCATCGCGGAGCGGAACTCGAGGGGCGCGCCCGACAGCAGCACGCCGTACTCGCTCGCGGCGCCGATGAGCGAACCGGTCTTGTCGGCGAGCACGCGCAGGTAGTGCTCGATGCGGTCGGCGCCCTCGGCGGGCCCGATCGTCTCGTGCATCTGCCCGAGCACGAGCCGCTCGAACACGGTTGCCTGCAGGCGAATCGCCTCGGCGCCAAGGTGCGAGAAGATCTGCGACGCGCGGGCGAACAGCAGGTCGCCGGCGAGAATCGCGGTCGAGTTGCTCCAGCGCAGGTGCGCGGCGGTGACGCCGCGGCGCAGGGTCGCCTCGTCCATGACGTCGTCGTGGTAGAGCGACGCGAGGTGGGTGATCTCGACGGCGGCGGCCGCCTCGTCAAGCTGCTGGCTGACGGGCTCGTCGCCGAGCTGCGCCGCGAGCAGCACGAGCATGGGGCGAAGGCGCTTGCCGCCCGCGCTCATGAGGTAGGTCGTGGTGGTCTCGGCGACCTGGTCGGCGTAGCGCACCTGCTCGCGCAGCACGCCCTCGACGCGCTCGAGACCCTCGTCGAGGGTCGCCTTGAGCTTGCGTTCGGCGGGCTTGCCGAACAGCTGCTTCGCGAACCCAGCGCCGATCGCGCCGTGTGCGGGGCGGCGCGCCGAAGTCGAGGCGGTCACGTAGTCTCCTGGAGCTAGCGAGTGGATGCGGCGGGTTAGCCGAGGGGTTTGGTTCCGCGGTGCAGCGCGACGATGCCGTACGTGAGGTTGCGGTGCGCCACGTCGGTGTAGCCGACCTCGCGCAGCCAGCCGGCGAACGTGCGCTGGTCGGGCCATGCCTGAATCGACTTGAACAGGTAGCGGTAGGCCTCGGGGTCGCTCGACACGAGGCGCACGACGGTGGGCATCGCGACGTTCATGTACGTGTCGTAGCCCCAGCCGACGAGCCCGTTCGTGGGGTGCGAGAACTCGCAGACGACGATGCGGCCGCCCGGTTTCGTCACGCGGAGCATTTCGGCGAGCGCGCGCTTCGGCTCCTGCACGTTGCGAATGCCGAAGCTCACGGTCGTGACGTCGAACGTGTTGTCGTCGAAGGGCAGCTGCGTCGCGTCGCCCTGCTGGAACGTGATGTTCGGGTGGTCGCCGTGGCGCTCGATCGCCTCGCCGATCATGCCGTGCGAGAAGTCGAGGCCCGTCACCTCGGCGCCCTCGTCGGCGAGAATTCGCGTGACGGTGCCCGTACCGCAAGCCACATCGAGGATGCGCGTGCCGGGTTGCGGGTCGATCGCGCGCCGCGTGCGCATGCGCCAGTACGGGGTGACGCCGAGCGAGAGCACGTCGTTCGTCAGGTCGTACCCGCGGGAGACGCGGTCGAACATCGACGAGACGTCGTCGGGTCGCTTCGCGAGGTCGGGTTGAGTCACCCGAACAGTCTAGGTCACCGCCAGGAGCGGGGCACGGCCAAGAGCGAGGCCGGGCCAGGAGCGAGACCAGGTCAGGAGCGTGGCCCGGTCAACGACGGGCACGGCCGCGCGATACCCTTCTGGGGTGATGACTGCTCCTCGGCTGCGCGTGCGCACGCGGCGCATCGCCGACCCGGGCGCGCTGCTGCGGCTCGCGGCGAACCCCGGCCCGGCGCAGCGCCGGGAGCTTTCGGCCTGGCTGCGGCGCGGCGACGGCCTCGTCGGCCGCGGCGAGGTGTGGCGTCAGTCGTTCTCGGGCGAGCGGCGGGTGGCGGATGCGCGCGACGCGTGGGCCGCGCTCGTCGACGCCGCGGAGGTGTCCGACGACGTGCAGGTGCCGGGCACCGGACTCGTCGCGTTCGGCGCGTTCGCGTTCGCGGCGTCGAGCGCCGCCGAGAGTGTGTTGCGGGTTCCCGAGCTCGTCATCGGCCGGCGCGGCGACGTGTCGTTCGTGACGCGGGTGACGCTCGCGCACGATGACGATCTCAACGATGAGGCGCTCGGCGACACTGGTACGGCACAGCTGCCCGTGCTGGCGCCGATCGGCGAGGTCTCCCCCGTCGAGTTCCGCGAGGGCGAGATGACGCGCGAGCGCCACCGCGCCGCGGTCGCCGAGGCGGTCGCGCGCATCGAGGCGGGCGAGCTCTCGAAGGTCGTCGTCTCGCGCGACCTCGTCGGCGACCTCGACCCGGCCACCGACCTGCGCGCCGTGCTCGACCGGCTCACGCGCGCGTATCCCGAGACTTGGACCTACGCGGTCGACGGCCTGCTCGGCGCGAGCCCCGAGATGCTCGTGCGGGTGATCGACGGCGCCGTCACGGCGCGCGTGCTCGCCGGCACGACCCCGCGCTCGGCAGACCCCGACGCCGACCGGGCGGCCGCCGAAGCGCTCGCCGCGTCGAGCAAGAACCGCGAAGAGCACCGGTACGCGATCGAGTCGGCGTTGCGCTCGCTCGGCTCGCTCGACCGCCACGACGAGCCCGAGGCGGGCCTCACCGCCTCCCCCGAACCGTTTCTGCTCGAGCTGCCGAACGTGTGGCACCTCGCGAGCGATCTGCGGGGCACGCTGCCGCGCGACGCGAGCGTGCTCGACCTCGTCGCGGCGCTGCACCCGACCGCCGCGGTCGGCGGTACCCCGCGCGCCGAAGCACTCGAGCTCATCGAACGCCTCGAGCCCTTCGACCGGATGCGGTACGCCGGCCCCGCGGGCTGGCTCTCGGCTGCGGGCGACGGCGAATGGGTCGTCGCGCTGCGCGGCGCCGAGTTCGGCGACGGCCGCGTCACCGCGTTCGCGGGCGGCGGGATCGTCGCCTCGAGCGACCCCGACGAGGAGTTTGCCGAGACACTGCCGAAGCTGCGGCCGATCGTCGAGGCGCTGACCGGGAGTTAGCTGTTCTTCAGGCGCTCAAGCTCGGTCTCGGGGTCGAAGTCGGCCTTCGGCCACTCGAGGTCGAGGCCGCGCAGCGTGTTGAGCAGCAGGCCCTTCACGAACAGCCGCGAGAACCACTTGCGGTCGGCGGGCACGACCCACCAGGGCGCCTCGGGGGTTGCAGTGCGCTGAATCGCGATCTCGTAGGCGCGCTGATAGTCGTCCCAGAGCTCGCGCTCGTCGATGTCGCCGGTGTTGTACTTCCAGTGTTTGTCGTCGCGCTCGATGCGCTCGCGCAGCCGTTCCTCCTGCTCGTCCTTCGAGATGTGCAGGAACACCTTCACGACGCGGGTGCCGTTCTCGACGAGCTCCCGCTCGAAGTCGACGATCGCGCCGTAGCGACGCTCGATCTCATCGGCTGGCGCAAGCTCACGAACGCGCTGCACGAGCACGTCCTCGTAGTGCGAGCGGTCGAACACCCCGATGAAGCCGGGGTCGGGCACGCGCTTGCGGATGCGCCAGAGGAAGTCGTGCGCGAGTTCTTCGTCGGTCGGGCGCTTGAACGACGCGAGCTGCAGGCCCTGCGGGTCGACCGACCCGAACACGTGCCGAATAATGCCGCCCTTGCCCGCCGTATCCATGCCCTGCAGCACGAAGAGCACGCTCGGCGCCTCGGGGTCGTCGACCCGCGCCTTCGCGTACATGCGCTCCTGCAGGTCGGCGAGCTCTTTGTCGCGCACGGTGAGGAGCTCCTCGCCGATCTTCTTCTCGTTCTTTTCGGCGGTGAAGCCCGGGGTGTCGTTCGGGGCGAGGTCGGTCAGCGCGAAGCTGTCGTCGGTGACGCGCGCCGTGAGGGCATCTTCGAGATCGATGTAATCGGTGATGTCAGCCATGGCGAGAGCCTACCCACGCCCGCCTGGCGGCCGCCGTACGCGCCTACGTCGTACACGCCTACTCGGCGTCGAGCGGCACCTCGATGATCATGCGCGGCGACGTCTGGTCGGTGAGCGCCTCCTCGAGCTGCGACCGGGTCGCGGCGCGCCGGTAGCCCCAGCCGTACGCGTCGGCGAGCGCCTCGATGTTCAGTTCGCGGCCCGTGCGCATGACGCGGTCGAACGCGCCCGGGTCGGCGGTCGCGGCGACCTCGAGCCCGTCGAAGATCGTGCCGCCGTGGTCGTTGCCGACGATGATCTGCAGCCGCGGCGCATCCTCCCCACCCTGCATGACGAGCAGCGAAGAGGCGTCGTGCGCAAACGCGAGGTCGCCGAGCAGCACCCGGGTGAGGCCCGCGCGGGCCGTGAGGTCGTCGCCGTGCTGGCTCGCGTCGGCGACGCCGAGCGCGGTCGCGATCGTGCCGTCGATGCCGGCGAGGCCGCGGTTCGCGTGCACCCGCAGGCGCTTACCGGGGGCGCGGGCGTCGAGGTCGCGAATGAGGCGGGATGCGGCGACGACGAGCCGGTCGTGCGGCCACGTGTGACGCCAGACCGCGTCGACGAGCATCGGCCGCGTCACCGGCTCGCGCGATACCGCGAGCTCTTGTTGGCCGAAGCGCGCCCGCTCGCGGAAGTCGCGGCTGCGCGACGCCTCGACGTCGGGGGCGGCCGCGTCGGAGCCCCGCTCGGCGACGATGGCGCGCGACGCGTCGAGCCAACCGTTCAGCATGCGGTCGGCCTCGCGACGCAGCTGGAACATCTCGTCGCTCGCGCCGAGTCGGGTCGACCCGAACGCGAGCACCTTCACGCCGTCGACGTGTTCGGCCGTCGGGGTGGGCTTGAACTGTGGCACGCCGAGGCGGTCGACCACGATCACGCGCAGGCCGGGACGCTTCAGCAGCGCGTTCACCTCGCGGCTCAGGGTGGGATGCCCGAAGACGATCGCGAGCTCGAGCCCGTCGCGCAGGCCCGGCACGGGGCTCTCGGCGCCGAGCAGCTCACGGTAGGCGACGACGACGTTGCGGCCGAAGCGCGCGCCGCTCGAGACCTCGGCGATGAGCGGCCAGCCGCCCTGGCGGGCGACCCTTTCGGCCGCGGGGCCGGCGCCGTCGCCAGCGATGACGATGCCGAGGGGCCAGTCGGCCGGGTCGAGGCGCTCGGTGTCGAGGTGCGCCTCGCCCTCGTGCGCCGAGGCGCGCTGTCGCGGCGGCGGCGCCTGCTGCAGGGTTGCCTCGATCTGGGCGGCGAGCTCGGGGCTCACGCCGTGGCCGTCGAGCCGGCGGTCGCCGTCGGCGCCGGGCCAGAGCGCCTCGGCCGCGACGAGTTCCTCGGGAACCTCGTCGACGATCGGCTCGACGCGGTCGGAAAGATCGGGCACGGGGCCAGAGAGCGGCTCGCGGTAGGCGACGTTGAGGTGCCAGGCCGAGCGCGCCGTCGCGAGCTCCTTGCCGGCACCCGCCGCGAGCGCGAGGTCGAGTTCGCCGCCCTCGGGTGCCGCGAGGGTCGTCGTGTTGATGAGCGGGCCGAAGATGCCGCTCTGCACCGTCGTCTGGTTCGCGCCGGTGCCGATGAGCTCGCGCGGCCGATCGGCCGTGAGCGCGATGAGCGGCACACCCGCGTGGTGCGCCTCGAGCATCGCGGGGTGGAGGTTCGCGACCGCCGTGCCCGACGTCGTGATGACGGGCACCGGGCGGCCCGACTCGCGCGCGAGGCCGAGCCCGAAGAAGGCCGCGCTACGCTCATCCACCCGCACGTGCAGCCGAATCGCTCGCACCCGCTCGAGTTCGGCGGCGACGAGCGCGAGCGCCTGCGAGCGCGAGCCCGGGCAGACGACGATGTCGCGCACGCCAACGTTCACCGCAGCAACGAGGAGTTCGCTGGCCGCCGCGAGTGCCGCGCTCACGAGCGCGTGCCTTCGGAATCCTGGTCGGGGCCCTTGCCCTTGGTGTCATCGAGATTCGGCTCGCCGAGATCGCCCGCTCCAAGGTCGGTCGCGTCGGGGTCGACGTCGGGCGAGGTCGCATCGAGCGTCGGCACGGCGCCAGTGTGGTTCGAGGGGTGCTGGTCCATGCTCGTGCGGCGGGCCTGCGCGATCTCGTCGTCGAGCTTGCGCATCTCTTCTTCGAGCTCGGCGATGCGGGCGTCGTGTTCGCGGTCGTTGCCGATGCTGCGCAGGTAGTCGGTGTCGTTATCGGGCGCGCTCGCCTCGCTCGGCACGGGCCCCTTACCCATGAAGATCCACAGCAGCGGGCCGATGACCGGAAGCAGCAGCACGACCACGAGCCAGACGGGCTTGCGGAAGATTCGCGTGCGGTTGGCGTCAGACATCGCGCAGTCAACGATCGCGTACACCGTCAGCGCGACGGCGACGACAATAGCGAGAATGATCCAACGGCCCATACCCCGGGAGTCTACCGTCGCGGCCTTGACGTTGCGTCTGCACCGACGTTCGTAGACTGGTGCCGATGAAGACCTCGCGCGCCTGGATTATCTACACGGTCGTACGGCTGCTCGCATTCGCGGTGCCGTTCGTACTCGTGATGCTGCTGTTGCCGAACCTCCCCTACAACTGGATCATCGCCGTCGTCGTCGGCTCGATCGTCGGTTTCACGGTCTCGATCATCTTTCTGCGCGACGAGCGGCTCGAGATCGGCGGCTCGATCATGGCCGCGCGCGAGGGCCGCGCCCCGAAGGGTCGCGACGCCGAAGAAGAGGATGCGCTGCTCGACGAGGCGGAGGATGCGCCGGCCGACGAGGAAGCGGCCGAGGACGACGAGCCGGAAGCCGAGGCTGCGCCGGAGTCCGATCGCTAGAACGGCGTGACGGCGGGCGTGATGTTCGGGATGATCATGCCGGCCGCCATGATGATCGCCCACACGAGCGAGCCGATCGAGGTGAGCTTCAGCGCGAGAATGAGGTCGCGGGGCGCGTCGGTGGTCGACGTGATGACGACGGCCGGGCCGATGATGAGCAGCGCGAACAGGGCGAAGCCCGTGAGCGGATACACGAGCAGGAACATCACGGTCGCGACGAACGGCAGCAGCGCGAATAGCCCGAACCCGATCTTGCCCGCGCGGCGACCGATGCGCACCGCGAGGGTGCGCTTGCCCGCCGCACGGTCTTGGTCGAGGTCGCGCAGGTTGTTCACCATGAGCACTGCGCAGGCGAACAGGCCCGCGGCGACGCCGAGCACCCACGCGTTCGAGGGCACGAACAGCAGCTGCGTGTAGGCGGTTCCGGCGACCGCGACCAGCCCGAAGAAGATGAACACGAACAGCTCGCCGAGCCCCGCGTATCCGTAGGGCCGCTTGCCGCCCGTGTAGAACCAGGCTGCGATGATCGCGAGCGCGCCCACCGCGAGCAGCCACCACTGCTCGGTGCGCACGACGAGGAACAGGCCCGCGACCGCCGCGAGCCCGAAGAAGAAGAAGGCGACGCCGCGCACACGCTTCGGCTCGACGAGGCCGCCGCCCGTAAGCCGGGCGGGGCCGACGCGCACGTCGTCGGTGCCGCGCACGCCGTCGGAGTAGTCGTTCGCGAAGTTCACACCGATCTGCAGGCACACGGCGACCGCGAGCGCCGCGAGCCCGCGCACCCAGTGGAACTCACCAGGCGTCACGGTGACCGCTGAGGCGAAGCCGAGCACGACGGGCGCGAACGCGAGGGGCAGGGTGCGCAGGCGCGCGCCCTCGATCCAGTCTTTCGCCGTCACCGGGCGGGAGTTCGCCTTCGTGCGGGGCTTCTGGGTCGGGTTACTGCGCTTCTGCTTTGCCACCTTGCGATTGTACGGCGAGGCCGTCGGCGAGCGCTCGCACGGCCGCGCGGTCGGGCTTGCCGCTCGCGAGGCGCGGGAGCTCGGGCACGCGCACGAGCAGCGCGGGCCGCGCGGCCCGGCCGAGCGGTTCGAGGGCGGCGAGGATGCGCGGCCAGGGTTCGGCCGCCACCAGCGTCGCGTCGCGGGTCGCGGCGTCGACCGTCGGTGCCGCGACTTCGGGGTCGGCCGCGACGAGCGCGACCGCCTCGCCCCACTCGCGGCTCGCAACTGGCACCGCGACGACGTCGGTGAACGCCCCGGTTGAGGCCGCGGCAAGCGTCACCTCGTCGAGGTTCACCTTGAGCCCGCCCGAGATGATCACGCTGTCGAAGCGGCCCGTCACCGCGACGGTGCCCGTCTCGTCGACCGTGCCGGCGTCGCCCGTTCGGTACCAGCGCTCCCCCGCCTCGTCGGTGACGAACGCGGCGCCGGTGCGGGTCGGGTCGTCGAGGTAGCCGACCGCGAGCGAGGGCGACGCGACCCAGAGCTCGCCGTCGACGGCGCGCATCCGCACCCCCGGCAGCGGGCGCGCGTTGTACGCGGCGCCGCCGCTCGTCTCGCTCGAGCCGTACGTCGTCACGGCGTTCCAGCCGAGCTCGCGGGCGCGGGCGAGCAGGTCGCGGGGCGTCGCCTGGCCGCCGACGAGGATCGCGTCGAAGCGGGCCATCGTCGCGTCGAGGTCGGGCGTTGCACCGGCATCGGCCGCGTCGACGAGCCGGCGCAGCTGCGCGGGCACGAGCGACACGTAGCGCCGCTCCCCCGTGAGCCTGCTGGCGTCGGCGACGAAGCCCTCGGGCGTGAAGGCGCCCGGGCTCGCGACGACCGGCGTCGTGCCCGCGACGAGCGAGCGCACCAGCACCTGCGCGCCGGCGATGTAGTGCCCGGGCAGGCACAGGAGCCACTGGGGGCGCGCATCCGCGTCGCCGCCGAGCTCGCCGAGCCGCTCGTGCGTCGCGGCCGCGGCGGTGCGCAGGCCCGCACCCGTGAGCATGACGCGCTTCGGCTTTGCGGTCGAGCCGCTCGTCTCAATCACGAGCGCGACCCTGTCGGGCACGCGCGCGCCGGCGAGCTCCGGCGTCGCCGCGTCTTCGCCCGCGGGGCGAGGGAGGAGCGCCGGGCCCTGCCCCGCGAGCGCCTCGCGGAGCTCGGCGAAGAACTCGAGCGGGTCGGCGACGGCGACCTCGCGCAGCGGACGAGTCACGCTCGCCGCCCTAGTAGTACCAGGGGAACGGGCCCCAGTCGGGGTCGCGTTTCTCGAGGAACGCGTCGCGCCCCTCGACCGCCTCATCGGTCATGTAGCCGAGGCGCGTCGCCTCGCCCGCGAACAGCTGCTGGCCGGCGAGGCCGTCGTCTTGCAGGTTCATCGCGAACTTCAGCATGCGAATCGCGGTCGGCGACTTCGTGAGAATCGTCTCGGCCATCTTGAGCGCCTCGACCTCGAGCTCCGCGTGCGGCACGACGCGGTTCACGGCGCCGACCTCGTAGGCGCGCTGGGCGTCGTACTCCTCTGCGAGGAAGAACGCCTCGCGGGCGAACTTCTGCCCCACCTGCTTCGCGAAGTACGCAGAGCCGTACCCCGCATCGAACGACCCGACGTTCGCATCCGTCTGCTTGAACTTGCCGTGCTCGCGCGAGGCGATCGTGAGGTCGGTGACGACGTAGAGCGAGTGCCCACCGCCGGCCGCCCAGCCGTTCACGACCGAGATCACGACCTTCGGCATGAACCGAATGAGCCGCTGCACCTCGAGAATGTGGAGCCGCCCGGCCTTCGCCTGGTCGACCGTGTCGGCCGTCTCGCCCTCGGCGTAGCGGTAGCCGTCGCGGCCGCGGATGCGCTGGTCGCCTCCCGAGCAGAAGGCGTGGCCGCCGTCCTTCGGGCTCGGGCCGTTGCCGGTGAGCAGCACAACGCCGACCTTCGGGTTCTGCCGGGCGTCGTCGAGGGCGGTGTAGAGCTCGTCGACGGTCTTCGGGCGGAACGCGTTGCGCACCTCCGGACGGTCAAACGCGACGCGCGCGATGCGGCCCGTCGTGTCGAGGTGGTACGTGATGTCGGTGAACTCGAATCCCTCGACGGCGCGCCAGCGCTCGGGGTCGAACACGTCGGAAACTTGCTCGGTCGTCATGCCCTCAACCGTAGTCGTCGGGCGGGACCCACTTGTAGCCGGGCGCCTACCAGTCGATGGGGGCGTCGGGCAGCGTGCCGCCGTTCAGGATGAACTGCAGGATCGTGTTGAGCACGAGCCACGCGGGGGCCGCGCCGACGATGAAGCTGCAAATGAACGCGAAGATGCCGGTGCCGCGGCCCGACTTGAAGAAGATCGCGTAGAGCGCCGCGGTGATCGACGCGAAGCCGAGCGTGCCGGCGATGAGAATCCACATCTGCAGCTCGAACTGGCGGCCGATGCCGAAGAAGTTGAACAGGTACAGGCCGGCGATGACGTCGGCCGCGAGCGTGAGCACCGCGCCGAACATCGCCCAGTGGCCGACGCGCCAGCCGAGTGGATTGAGCATCTGGTCGACCCACGGCAGCGGCACGACGGTCGCGTGCCGGTACTCGGGGTCGCGCACGCGGCGGGGCTTGCTCGCGACGCTCTGCTCGATGGCCATGGGAATCCGTTCGGTACCGCGGGTTGGTGAACTTGCCGAGTTTGTCTCGTGTAACGAAACCCAAGTGTAGTGCGCACTCGTCACGGGATGCGCCGACGCGGTGCGCGCGCGAAGATGAGCGTATGACCGCTGCCGCCCTCGTCCCCATCGACGACCTGCTCGCCCGCACGCACGTCGTATCGCTACCGCTCAACACCCGGTTCCGCGGCGTCACCCATCGCGAGGCCGCGCTCATCGAGGGCGATCAGACCGTCGATGGCGTGCCGGTGTGGAGCGAGTTCTCGCCGTTTTTTGAGTACGAGACCGCCGAGGCGGCGAACTGGCTCGCGGCCGCGCTCGAGTACGCGTTCGCGCCCGACCTCGACCGCTTCGCGGCCGGGACGGTGCCGGTGAACGCGACGGTGCCCGCCGTCGAGGCAGCGGCCGTGCCAGCGGTGCTCGCCCGCTACGACGGGTGCGAGGTCGTGAAGGTGAAGGTCGCCGAGCGCGGGCAGCGGCTCGCCGACGACCTCGCGCGGCTCGAGGCGGTGCGGGCCGCGGCGCCGGATGCGCGCCTGCGAATCGACGCGAACGCCGGCTGGTCGGTAGCCGAGGCCGCCCGGGCCCTCACCGCCTTCGCCGACGCCGGCTTCGAGTTCGAGTACGCCGAGCAGCCGGTCGGCACGGTCACGGAACTCGCCGCGCTACGCCGCGAGCTCGCCGGCCGACCCGCCGCGGGCATCCGCCTCGCCGCCGACGAACTCGTGCGCAAGGCCGACGACCCGCTCGCGGTCGCGCGCTCGGGCACCGTCGACCACCTCGTCGTGAAGGCGCAGCCGCTCGGCGGGGTGCGCCGCGCGACCGCGATCGTGCGCGAGTCGGGACTCACCGCGACCGTGTCGAGCGCGCTCGACACGTCGGTCGGCATCGTCATGGGCGCGCAGCTCGCCGCCGGTCTCGCGAAGGCGGGGCTGCCGGTGTTCGCCGCGGGGCTCGGCACCGTGTCGTTGTTCGCCGACGAAGTCTCGGAGCCGCGTCGCCCCGTCGGCGGGCGCATCTCGCTCGCGCCGGTCGTGCCCGACGCGGCGGCGCTGCGCGAGCACGCGGCCACGCCCGACCGGGTCGCCTGGTGGCACGCGCGCATCCGCGCCTGCCACGCGGTGCTAGCTGGCTAACTGGCTGGCTGGCTGGTTGCCGAGCGGGCGGGCTACAGGCCCGAGTAGGCGTGCAGGCCCTTGAAGAAGACGTTGACGATGCCGAAGTTGAACATGACCGCGGCGAAGCCGGTGATCGACAGCCACGCCGACGGCGAACCGCGCCAGCCCTTCGTGCCGCGGGCGTGCAGGTAGCCGGCGTAGACCACCCAGATGATGAAGGTCCACACCTCCTTGGTGTCCCAGCCCCAGTAGCGGCCCCACGCCGCCTCGGCCCAGATGGCGCCTGCGACGAGCGTGAAGGTCCAGAAGATGAACCCGACGACGTTCACGCGGAACGAGAGGTCTTCGAGGCGCTCCGAACCGGGCAGGGCCGACATCGGGCCGCGGCGCGAGCTGCCGAGCCCCGCGCGGATGCGCGCCTCGCGTCGCTGCTGCAGCAGCTGCAGCACCGAGAGCGCGAAGCCGAGGGCGAGGAACCCGGTGGCGAGCGACGCGATGAAGACGTGCACGACGAGCCAGCCCGACTGCAGCGCGGGCTGCAGCGGCATGACCTCGACGCGGAAACCGACCGTCGCGATGCCGAGGAACAGCGTCACCATGCCGGTGACGAACGTGCCGAGGAACCGCAGGTCTTGCCAGAACTGCGACACGAGGAACACGAGCACGATGAGCATCGTCGCCGTGAGCGTGAACTCGTACATGTTCGACCACGGCACACGCCCGGCCGCGAGGCCGAGCGTGAGCGCCGACGTGAAGTGCGCCGCGAAGCCGATGAGCGTCGCGACCATCGCGACCGGCAGCATCCGGGTGGCGCGGCGGTCGCGCCACGTCGCGCCGTCGGACTTCGTCGAGGTCGACTTCACGCCGCTGTCGGCCGACGCGTCGGCGGCCTTCGACGTGACGATGCCCGAGTCGGCGGCGGCCTGGCCGACGTTCGCGCCGACGAGCTCGCGGGCGGTCGCGCCGACCGCGGAGCCCGCGCTGCGGGCCGCGGCGGCCTTCTTCGCCTCGGCCGACCCGCGGTTCGCGAGGTCGAGCGCGAACAGAATGAACGCCACGGCGTAGACGCAGATCGTCACGTAGTAGGCGGTGTCAGACCAGGTGATGAGCGATTCGATCATTGGGTGAGCTACTCAGGGCGGGGTGTCCCGCCCGTCTTTCTGGGCGTTAACGTGGCCGCCCGGTTCACGACTTGTCGCGCGCTGAATCGGCCGCGGCAGGGTTCTTCAAGGATACGAGTTGTTGCGTGCAGGCGTCCACGAGTTCGTTGATCGCCCGCGCGAGCTGCGGGTCTTCGCCGCGCGCGAGGCCGGCGAACTCGACGAGCAGGCCGTCGCCCGAGCGCTGCACCTTCACCCACGCTCGGCGGCGGGGCACGAGCAGCGACGCGATGAGGCCCGCGATCGCGAGGAACACGCACACGGCGACCGGCACGCGCGTGTAGTCGCGGTGCACGTCGAACGAGGCGTAGCGGGGCACCTCGGCGTCCATCGTGATGCTCCCGAGGCCGTTC
The DNA here is from genome assembly GCF_000381765.1 of [Zimmermannella] faecalis ATCC 13722. Lineage (GTDB taxonomy): Bacteria > Actinomycetota > Actinomycetes > Actinomycetales > Microbacteriaceae > Gulosibacter > Gulosibacter faecalis. Next base: position 162,301 of record NZ_KB907076.1, read on the forward strand.
GGCAGCTCGACCGTCTCGCCGGGGCGCAGCGTCACGCCCTCCACGTCGGTGCCGCGGCCCGCGACCTGGGTCATGTTCTCGGTGTCGAGGCGGTACACCGACGTCGGAATCCCGTCGTCGAGCCCGAGGTCGCCCGTGTACACGTTGAGCGTGAGCATGGGGTCGAGCAGGTCCTGGTGCACCGACGTGTACGCGCCCGAGTCGAGCTGCTGCGCCGTCGGATAGAAGAAGCCGACGAAGCCGACCTGCTCGGCGAGCCCGTCGGGAACCTTCACCACGCCGGTCGACGTGAGCTGCGTATCCTGCGGGATGAACACGACCGAGTCGTGGAACACCTCGTTGCCGTCGGGGTCGCGCACCGTGATCGTGGGCGCGTAGCCGTTCGCGAGCAGGTAGGTGTCGGTGCCGTCCATGCGCAGCGGGTCGTTCACGCGCACCGTGTCGGTGTACGCCTCCTCGCCCGGATGCTGCACGGTGACGTGCGCCGTGTAGTCGATCGGAATGCCGATCGCGTTCTCGTTCTCGGTCTCGTAAGTGACGTCGAGCTTGTCGAGGCCGAGCGAGAAGCCCGGAATCTGCGACGGCGTGAAGAACCGGCCGGGCGTGAACGACGAGTAGCTCACGAGGCCGTTCACGTAGGTCTGCCCCTCGACGAGCACCCGCTGGCCGTGCCAGTTGAAGCCCGAGAGCACGCCGACCGCGATGATCACGCCGAGCATCGCCGTGTGGAAGATGAGGTTGCCGGTCTCGCGCAGGTAGCCGCGCTCGGCCGACACCGAGATCGTCGCGGCGCGCTTGCCGCGCTCGGGCGTCTCGAAGAGCTCGGTGCGGTACCGCCGCGAGCGCAGCTGCTTGCGGGCGAGGTCGACGATCTCGCCCTCGCGGCCGAGCCACCGCTCGTCGAGCCGCACGGTCGCGTACGCGTCGAGGCGCTCGAGGCGAGCCGGGGTGCGCGGCGGCTTCGAGCGCAGCGCCCGCAGGTGGTGGGCGGTGCGGGGCAGGATGCACCCGACGAGCGACACGAACAGCAGCAGGTAGATCGCCGAGAACCACCACGACGAATAGACGTCGAACATGCCCCACTGCTCGAGCACGGGCGCCGTGTCGGGGTGGTCGGTGAAGTACTGCGTGACGCCGTTCGGGTCGCTCGAGGTCTGCGGCACGAGCGAGCCGGGCACCGCAGCGATCGCGAGCAGCAGCAGGAGGATGATCGCCGTGCGCATGCTCGTGAGCCAGGTCCAGATGGCGCGCAGCGGGGCGAGGATGCGCGCGGCGGCGCCCCGGGGCTTCGAGCCTCGGGGGGCGGTGCGGGTGCTTGCTTCGAAGCCCGGCTTGCCGGCGTCGTAGTGATCAGAGGGGCGCGACATATCCGGGAAGAATAGATCCGATGTAGGAGACGAACATCTGCCACACGCCCAGAATCATGAGCAGGCCGATGAGGATGATGAGGCTCGCGCCGACGATGTTGATCGTGCGCAGGTGCCGCTTGAGCCAGCCGATCCAGCCGGTGGCCGAGCTCCAGAACACGGCGGCAAGCACGAACGGGATGCCGAGGCCGAGGCAGTAAACGAACGCGAGCAGCGCCCCGCGGCCCGCCGAGGCGGAGTCGAACGAGAGCGTCTGGATCGCGACGAGGGTCGGGCCGATGCAGGGCGCCCAGCCGATGGCGAAGATCGCGCCGAGCAGGGGCGCGCCGACGAGGCCCGCCGGGGCGCGGTTGAACTTCACGGTGCGCTGCCACGGTCCCGACACGCCGAGGAACACGAGGCCCATGAGCAGCACGACGATGCCGAGCACGCGCATGATCGGGTCTTGGTAGCGCAGGAACCACACGCCGAGCTGGCCGAAGAACGCGCCCGAGATGACGTAGATCACCGAGAACCCGAGCACGAACAGCGTCGCGCCGAGGGCGACGCGCGAGCGGGCGGGGCGGGTCACGACCGCCGTGCGCGTCGCTGCCTGCTGGCCGCGCGCATCCGCGGCACTCTTGTCGCTCTTGCGGGTGTCGCTCACGGCGCCGAGCAGGCCGATATAGCCGGGAATCACCGGGAGCACGCACGGCGATGCGAACGAGATGAGGCCCGCGAGCAGCGCGATCGGCAGGGCCGCGAGGAGCTGGCCGCTGATGATGACTTCGCCGGGGGACACGAGAACGCTGCGCTGGGGCTATTCGGCGAGCGCGTCGTCGATCATCGAGCTGAGCACCGACGGGTCGGCGACGCCGCGAATGACGGCGGCGACGGCGCCCGTGCGGTCGAGCACGAGGGTGGAGGGGATCGCCTGCGGCGACACGTTGTCGGCGAACGCGAGGCGCACCTCGGCGCCCTCGACGTCGAGGATGCTCGGGTAGGTGATGCCGAACTCGTCGGCGAACGACTGTGCGGTCGCCGCCTGGTCATAGACGTTGACGCCGACGAACTGCACGCCGTCGTCGGCGTACTCGGCGCTCGTCGCCTGGAGGTCTTCGGCCTCGATGCGGCAGGGCGGGCACGCCGCGTACCAGAAGTTCACGACGATGACGTCACCCTCGTAGTCGCTGCTCGAGAAGGTGTCGCCCGACTCGGTCGGGCCCGAGAACTCGACGGGTGCGTCGCGCTGGTCGGCTGGGAAAACCTCCCACGAGCCATCGCCCGAGACGTAGCCCTGATCGGCGTCGGCCGCGTACTGCTGGGCGAACTCATCGTTCGCGCAGCCGCTGAGGGTGAGGGCGGCCGCGAGGCCGAGCGCGGTGATCGCCACCGCACGCTTGCGTGTTTTCACACAGCTCCCTGGTCAATAGCCGCGGCGAGTTCGGCCGCGGCGGGTTCGTGATAGTCGGCTTCGCGGAAGCCGGTTGCCGGGTGGTATTCGAGCACGGTGATGCTCGACAGCGCGCACCGGCGCTTGGCCGGGTTGTGCGGGAGGGGCTGGTGGGTCAGTGCCCGATGCACCATCCAGATCGGCAATTGATGCGACACCACGATAACATCGGCGCCCTCCGAGGCCGCCGCCTGCTCGAGCAGCGCCGCGCGCATCCTGGCCACGATTTCACGGTATGGCTCGCCCCAGCTCGGGCGCCAGGGCTGCAGCAGGTGCTTCCAGTGCCGCGGCTCGCGCCACGCGCCGTTGCGGCCGCCGAGGCGCTCGCCCTCGAACTCGTTCCAGGGCTCGATCACGCGGTCGTCGATCACGGGCTCGAGGCCGAACGCCTTTGCGATCGGCGCGGCCGACTCGCGCGTGCGCTGCAGCGGCGAGACGACGAGGCGACCGGCGGGCACGCCGCGGGCGGCGAGGTCGTCGGCCGCGAGCTGCGCCATGCGGTGGCCGCGCTCGCTCAGGCCGTAGTTCGGCAGGCGTCCGTACAGAATACCCTCGGGGTTCTCGACTTCGCCGTGCCGCACCAGGTGGATCCGCTGCCCTTGCATGGGGTCAAGCCTATCGAGGTGCGGCTGCGTCATCGCCAAGAGGTGCGGCTGCGTCATCGCCAAGAGGGAGCGTGGTTTCGCCCCGGGCGACTAGGATGGCGGGGTGACTCAACGAACCGTGATTTCCGCACTTGCCGCGCTCGAGGATGGACCCGTCAAGGTTCAGGGCTGGGTAGACACCGTCCGCGATCAGAAGAAGGTGCAGTTCGTCGTGCTTCGCGACGAGACCGGCGCCCTGCAGCTCGTGAACCCCCGTAGTGAGGGGCGCGAGGCGATCAGCGACACGATTTCGAGCCTCGCCCAGGGCACGATGCTCACGATCACGGGCGACCTCAAGCACGACGAGCGCGTGAAGCTCGGCGGCCTCGAGGTGAAGGTCGGCGAGATCACGGTGGAGTCGGCAGCCGACCCCGAGACGCCGATCGCCGACGACTCGTCGATCGACAAGCGCCTCGACTGGCGGTTCCTCGACCTGCGCACGCCCCGCAACAACACCCTCTTCCGCGCGCAGACGACGTTCACGCACGCGATGCGCGACTACTGGTACGAGCGCGACTACATCGAGGTGTTCACACCGAAGCTGATGGCGACGCCGTCGGAGTCGAACGCCGAGCTCTTCAAGGTCGACTACTTCGACCGCCCCGCGTACCTCGCGCAGTCGCCGCAGTTCTTCAAGCAGATGGCGCAGTCGTCGGGCTTCGGCAAGATCTTCGAGATCGGCCCCGTGTTCCGCGCTGACCCGTCGTTCACGTCGCGCCACGCGACCGAGTTCACCGGCGTCGACGCCGAGATCTCGTGGATCGACTCGCACGCCGACGTCATGGACATGCAGGAAGAGCTCATGCGCGTCGCCCTCGCCGCCGTCGCCGAGCGCCACGGCGAGGCGATCAAGGAGCACTTCGGTGTTGAGGTGAAGGTGCCCGAGGCGGCCTTCCCGCGCATCCCGCTGCTCGAGGCCCGCGAGATCGTGCAGTCGCGCGGCCACAAGTTCGAGCGCGACGACCTCGACATGGACCCTGAGGGCGAGCGCGAGATCGGCCGCTGGGCACTCGAAGAGCACGGCAGCGAGTTCGTGTTCCTCACCGACTACCCCGCGTCGATCCGGCCGTTTTACCACATGCGCCACGACGAGGATGCGTCGCTCACGAAGTCGTACGACCTCGTCTGGAACGGCGTTGAGATCTCGACCGGCGCGCAGCGTGAGCACCGCCTCGACGTGCTCGAGCGTCAGATCGTCGAGAAGGGCCTCGAGCCCGAAGAGCTCTCGTTCTACCTCGACTTCTTCCGGTACGGCGCTCCCCCACACGGCGGCTTCGGCATGGGCCTCGCCCGCATGCTGATGCTCATGCTGCACCAGCCGAACCTGCGCGAGGTCACCTACCTGTTCCGCGGCCCGAACCGCCTCACGCCGTAGCCTCAACGCTCGGCGCCGCCGTCGCGACGGTCGCACGTGCCCGGTCGAACAGCGGCCGGTACGTGAGGCCGGCGATGAGCGCGCCGAGCGTGGGGAACACGAGGAACACCCAGAGCTGCGCGAGCGGCTCGGCACCACCGAACACCGCCGTCGCGATCGAGCGCGCCGGGTTCACCGAGGTGTTCGAGACGGGGATCGTCGCGAGGTGAATCAGCGTCAGCGCGAGCCCCGCGAACTTCGTGCCACGCGTGGCGTGGGTGACACCGAGAATCACGTAGACGAACAGCGCCGTGAAGACCGTCTCGACGATGATGACGGCGCCGAGGCCGAAGCCGCCCGGCGAGAGCGCGTCGTACCCGTTCGAGGCGAACCCGCCCTGCTGGGCCGCGGCGAGCCATCCCTCGGGGCCGAAGAAGCCAATCGCGACGAGCACCGACGTCGCGAGTGCGCCGCCGACGATCTGCGCCGCGACGTAGCCGACGACGCCCGACCAGGGGAACCGGCCGGCCGCGGCGAGGCCAACCGTCACCGCGGGGTTGAAGTGCCCGCCCGAGATCGGGCCGAACGCGTACGCGCCGGCGATGACGGCAAGGCCGACCGCGAGCGCGACGCCGACGAAGCCGACGCCGAGCGAGGTGCCCTCGGGGCTCGCACCGAAGTTCGCGGCGAATAGCGCCGTGCCGATCACGCCGAGCACGAGGAGGAAGGTGCCCGCCGCCTCGGCGACGAGAGTGGCGACTGGTGTGGGTGGGGTCATGGCGTTCTGCTTTCGTGCCGGTGGGCGCGATGGCACGGTACGAGCCCCGGTGAGTAATGTCCGAACCCGACACTAATCAAGCAGCCACGCGAGCGCTAGCACGTTGCGAACTATTTCGCCAGTGAGGGTGTCCTAAGTCACGAGTGAAGCGCTGCGACTCCCGCTGCAACTAGCTGAGCACGGCGGGCAGCGCCACCGAAATCACGAGCGCGATGATGACGGTGTTGAACACGTAGGCGAGCACGTTGTGGGTGAGGGCGTTGCGGCGGCCGGCACGGCGCACGAGCAGGCGTGGCGCGAGGTTGTAGCCCGTCGACACCTGCACCGACAGCAACACGAAGTCGAGAAACACGGGCGGCTCGATCCAGTCGTCGAGTGCGTCCGACTCGAGCGCGAGCGTCGCCCAGTCACGCATGTAGCGCACGGCGAACGCCATGACGATCATGATCCACGAGCCCACCATCGCCGCGAGCGCGCCGTAGGTCACGAGCGGCTCCTCGCGCACGCTCGGCACGAGCACGAACACGACGACGCAGGCGAGCGAGATAAAGCCGGCGCCGACCGCGGTCGACACCTCATCGACCCCGTAGCGCCGCAGGCGGCGCTCTTCCTCGGCGTTGCGCGGCGATGAGAAGCGCGCGACCGCCGCGAGGTCGTCGCCCTCGAGCCCGCGGAACGCGAACAGCGTGAGCGGCACGTAGATGACGACGTTGATGAGCTGCATCATGCCGTAGGCGATGACGAGCGGAACCGCGGTGCGGCGGAACGCATCGCTCGCCGATGTCGCCTCGTCGACGTCGCGGAGCCCAAAGTAGATCGCGGGCACGAGCACCGAAATCGCGATGACCCCGACGATCCACTGCCGGCGGTCTTCGCGCGCGAGCCACCGCGGCGCGGTCGCCCGCTCGCTGCCGCCGGGAAGCGCATCCTGTGTCGTCATCTCCGCGAGCCTAGCGAATCGCTTCGACCTGGGCATTGCTGTGCTTGCTCCATTCTTGGGCACATTCAGGGGATGCACACGGGGCACGGAGTCGCGGTCGGTACTGTCGCGCGGATGAAATCTCTCGGGGAGCAGCTTTCGGGCCGCGACAACGGGCTCGATGTGATTCGGCTGACGCTCGCGGTGAGCGTCATCATTTCGCACACCCATTTCCTCGGGGGCTACGACGCCGACCACCCGCTGCGCGCGATCGGCGACTGGGCCGTCGGCGGCTTCTTTGTGCTGAGCGGGTACCTCATCACCGCCTCGGGCGTGCGCACGCGCCTGCCGGCCTTCCTCTGGCGCCGCGCCCTGCGCATCCTGCCCGCGTTCTGGTGCGTGCTCGTCGTCACCGCCTTCGGGCTCGCACCGCTCGCGGCGATGCTCGAGGGGCACGGCTACAACTTCGGCAGCGCACTCGGCTACGTCACCGACAACTTCTGGCTGCGCATGAACCAGACGGGAATCTCGGGCACGCTCACCGACGTGCCGTTCCCGAACACCTGGAACGGCGCGCTGTGGACCCTCATGTACGAGGGCCTCGCCTACCTCGCCGTCGCGCTCATTTTTCTCGTGCCGTGGGCTCGCCGGCACCTGCGCATCGTCGCGCCCGTGCTGTTCGTTGCCGCGACCGTCGCGCTCCCCCTCGCCGAGGGGCCACTCGGCGTCACGACGACGCTCTACCTCAAGGCGTTCGAACTCGCCGGGTACTTTACGGCGGGGATGCTCGTCTACGCGTTCCGCGACCTGGTCACGGTCGAGCCGTGGGTGCCGTTCTTCGCCGTCGCGGCGCTCACGGCACTTGCCACGGTCGGCTGGGGCTCGTACCTACTGCCGCTGCCGATTGCGCTGCTCGCGCTCTGGCTCGGCGCCGTGCTGCCGCTGCGCGCGCCCGGCGGGCTCGACCTCTCGTACGGCATCTACATCTGGGCGTTCCCGATGCAGCAGCTCGTCGTGCTCTGCGGGCTCGCGTGGCTCGGGCCGTGGGTCACGGCGCTCATCGCGTTCGGGGTGACGCTGCCGCTCGCGTTCGGCTCGTGGAAGCTCATTGAGGAGCCGGCGCTGCGGCTGCGACACCTCCCGCGCCGGGCGACGCGGGAGACACCCGATGCGCGCCGACGCGAGCCGGCGCCAGCCCTCGCCGCCCGTTAGCGGTCGAGCAGCTGCAGCTCGGGGTTCTCGATGCGGTCGGTGACGAAGGTGAGGAAGTCGCTCGCCTCCTGCCCGTCGCACACGCGGTGATCGAACACGAAGCTGAACGTCGCGACCTTGCGCACCGTGAGCTCGCCTTCGACGGCCCACGGCCGCTCCTTGATGCGCCCGATGCCGAGCATCGCCGCCTCGGGCAGGTTGATGATCGGCGTCGCGCCATCGACACCGAAGCCGCCGTAGTTGTTCAGGGTGAACGTGCCGCCGCGCAGCTGCTCGGGCGGGAACTTCCCCTCGCCCGCGGCCGTGACGACCTTCGCGATCGCGTCGCGCAGCTCGGGGAGGTCCATCGACTCGGTGTGGTGCACGACCGGCACCGCGAGCCCGCGCGGCGTCTGCGCCGCGAGCCCGAGGTTGATTCGGCCGTGCTCGACGACGGCGTCGCCGTCGAAGGTCGAGTTGAGGCGGGGGTAGCGCTTGAGCCCCTTGACGACGAGGCGGCCGATGAGCGTCGTGAAGCTGAACTTCTCGCCCGTCGCGCGCTGCAGGCGGGCCCGCAGCTCGGCGAGCGGGGTCACGTCGACGTCGAGCCAGATCGTCGCCTTCGGCACCTCGGCGTGCGAGGCGGCCATGTGCTTCGCGGTCACGGCGCGCATGCCGGTGAGCGGGATGCGCCGGTGGGCGAACTCATCGGGGTCGCCTGGGGCGGTGGCAGTGTCGTCCGCCGCGAAGTCTGCGGTCGCGGGCACCTCTTCGCGGAGCTTCGCGATCGCGTCGCGCACGTCGCCGCGCAGCACGAGCCCGTTCGGGCCGCTCCCGCTGAGGTGGCGGGCGTCGAAGCCCGCGTCTTTCGCCTCGCGCCGCACGAGCGGCGACATGACGGGCGAGTTGCGCGTCGCGTCGAGGTGCAGCTTCGAGGGGTCGGCGGAGCGGTGCGCGGCGGCATCTTTCGCGAGGCCGGCCGGGGTGGCGCACGTGCTGCGCCGCTTGAAGCGCCCGCCCTCGGGTCGGCGCAGCCGTGCCTCGGCGTCGTTCGTGCCGTAGCCGACGAGCACGGCGCCCGAGGTCGACTCGACCGCCGTCCCGTCGGCGCGCTCGGCCGGGGCTGGCTGCCGCGCATCCAGTTCGGGAGTCGCCGGGGCCGGAGCATCGGTAACGGCTTCGGCCGCAGCGCCCACCGTCAGCAGCACATCGCCCGCGTTGAGGGTGTCGCCGACCTCGCCGCCGAGCGCCGAGACCGTGCCGGCGTAGGGCACGGGGAGCTCGACGATCGACTTCGCCGATTCGACCTCGACGACGATTTGGTCGATCGTCACCTCGTCGCCGACTGCGACCTTCCAGTCGACGATCGTCGCCTCGACGAGGCCCTCGCCGAGGTCGGGCAGAATGAATTCGCGGGTCATGGTCACCACTCCCAGGTGTCGAGTGCGGCGAGCACGCGCTCGGCCGTGGGCAGGTAGTACTCCTCGAGCTTCGGCGAGGGGTACGGGATGTCGAAGCCCGCGATGCGCAGCACGGGCGCGTCGAGCCAGTGGAAACTGCGCTGCATGACCCGGGCCGCGACCTCCGCGCCATAGCCGCCGAACTTGGCGGCCTCGTGAATCACCGCGGCGCGGGAGCACTTGCGCACCGACGCCGAGACCGTCTCGTCGTCAAACGGCGAGAGCGAGCGCAGGTCGATCACCTCGATGTCGAGGCCCTCCTCAGCCCCGAGTTCGGCGGCGCGCAGCGCGACCTCGACGGTTGGGCCGTAGCCGAGCAGCACGACGTCGCTGCCCTCGCGGAGCACCCGGGCGCGGTTCCAGTCGACCCCGGCCTCATCGCGACGCACCTCGCCGCGCTGCCAGTAGCGGCGCTTCGGCTCGAACACGATCACGGGGTCTTGCGAGTCGATCGCGTGCCGCAGCTGGTGGTAGGCGTCGTGCGCGTTCGCGGGTGACACGACCGTGAGCCCCGGGGTGTGCGCCCAATACGCCTCCGACGAGTCGGAGTGGTGCTCGACGCCGCCGATGCCACCGCCGTAGGGGATGCGAATGACGAGCGGGAGCTCGACGCGGCCGCGCGTACGGTTGCGCATCTTCGCGACGTGCGAGAACACCTGCTCGAGGGCGGGATAGCTGAAGGCGTCGAACTGCATCTCGACGACTGGGCGTATCCCCGCCATCGCCATGCCGATCGCGGTGCCGACGATGCCCGACTCGGCGAGCGGCGAATCCCACACGCGCGCCGGGCCCCACTTGTCGCTGAGCCCGCTCGTCACGCGGAACACGCCGCCGAGCGGCCCGACGTCCTCGCCGTAGATGACGACGCGGTCGTCGGCCGCGAGCGCGTCGTCAAGCGCGGCGTTGAGCGCCGCCGCGATGCTCAGCGTCTCGACGCGGGGCTCGCGGGTCGCGGCGACGGCCGCGGTCTCGTTGGTGGCGGTGTCGATCATGCTCATGCCTCCCTCGTGGCGAGCTCGGCCGCGAGCGCGTCGCGCTGTTCGCGCAGCGACGCGCGCGGCTCGGCGTAAACGTGCTCGAACAGCTCGAGCGGGTCGACCGTGACGTCGTCGTTCATGACGTCGCGCGTGAGCTGCGCGACCTCCTCGGCCTCGGGCACGTCCGGCACCTCGCCGGTCGCCGCGAGGTAGCGCTCGAGGCGAGCGATCGCATCCTTTTCGCGCCACGCGTCGGCCTCGCTCGCGTCGCGGTACCGGGTGGGGTCGTCGGAGTTCGTGTGCGCCTCGAGGCGGTACGTGACGGCCTCGATGACGGTCGGCCCCTCCCCCGCACGGGCGCGGGCGGCGGCCTCGCGCACGACCGCGATGACAGCGGCGACGTCGTTGCCGTCGACGCGCACGCCCGGCATGCCGAGGCCGACGCCGCGGTCGGCGATCGAGCGCGAGCGCGTCTGGTGGTGCAGCGGCACCGAGATCGCGTACTGGTTGTTCTGCACGAAAAAGACGGTCGAGGTCTGCCACGTCGCGGCGAAGTTCATCGCCTCGTGCGTGTCGCCCTCGCTCGTCGAGCCGTCGCCGAGGTACGCGAGCGTGACGGTGTCGCGGCCCTGCAGCCGCTCGCCGTGCGCGAAGCCGACGGCGTGGAGCGCCTGGGTCGCGAGCGGTGTCGAGAGCGACGAGGCGTGCCACTCGTACGGGTCGTAGGCGACGTGCCAGTCGCCGCGGAAGAACGCGAGAATGTCGCGCGGGTGCATCCCGCGGGTGAGCAGCGCCGACGATTCGCGGTACGTCGGGAACAGCCAGTCGTTGTCGGCGAGGCCGAGCACCGACCCGACTTCGCCGGCCTCCTGCCCGTAGGCCGAGGGGTACGTCGCGAGGCGGCCCTGGCGGGTGAGGGCGGTCACCTGCGCCTCCCAGCGGCGGGCAATCACCATCTTCCGGTACGCCTCGACGAGGGTTTCGCGGTCGGGCATCGCGAGGTCGTGCTCGACGGGTTCGCCCGCGGAAGTCAGCAGCTCGATTGGGGTTTCGCTCGGCAGCAGCGAGTTGACATCGTTGTCACGCATGCCTCCAGGATGCGCCGGGTCGCGCCCGCGTTCGAGCGCTTGCGGCCAGGTGCGGTCACCCTGCCCATTCGTCCGACACCTTTCGCCGTCCGTCCGGCCGAACCCCGCCTATCCGCCCATCCGTCCGCCCCGAAGCCTTCAGTTCAGTGGACTGAAGTTGCTGTTTTGAAGCTTCAAAACAGCAACATTCGACCACCGAACTGGGGGGGGTCTAGTCGCCGAGGGGGTCGCGGGAGCGGTCGTCGATGATGAGATGCGTGCGCACCGACGCGACCCCGGGCATCCGGAGCACGCGCTTCAACACCGTGTTGCTCAGTTCGTCGTGCGTCGGCGCCGCAATCTCGACGACGTAGTCGACGTCACCCGCGATCGTGTGCACTCGCGTGACGAACGGCACCTCGAGCAGGCGGTCGGCGAGGTCGGCACCGGCCGCCGTCGCGCCCGTGTCGACCACGAGCAGCGCCCGCACGGGGAAGCCCGCGGCCGCGACATCGATCTGCGCCGAGAACCCCTGAATGACGCCCCGCTCGACGAGGCGCCGTACGCGCTCGTGCGCCGACGACCGCGACACGTGCACCTCTTCGGCGAGCGCGCGAATCGACAGCCGCGCGTCGCGCCGCAGCGCCCGCACAATCGCCCGATCGATCTCGTCTCGCATCGTTCGAGTATCCCAGAGCCGCCACGCAGCTGGCGTCAGCCCGCGAGCGCGCCCCGAAGCCGGTCGCGGTCGACGAACCAGGTCGCGTGCTGCTCACCGTCGATGACGACGACCGGAATCAACTCGCCATATCGGCGCTGCAGGTCGGGGTCATCGAGGATGTTGTGCCGCCGCAGCTCGGCGCCCGCGGCCGCCGCTTCGGGCACGACAATCGCGGCCGCGTCCTCGCAGAGGTGACAGCCGGGCTTCTCGTAGAGGTCGACGATCACGGGAGCTCCATGTGGGTCGTGTCGACGGCGTCGTTTCGGTGCGCGCGGGCCCGCACCCGCAGCGTGCCCACCGCGACGACGGCCGCGGCGAGCGAACCGAACAGCACGCCGAGGTGCGCGTACTCGAGGAAGGTTTCGTCACTGCGGAACGCGAGCTCGCCGATGAGCAGCGACACCGTAAACCCGATGCCCGCGAGGCCGCCGAGCGCGGCGATGTCGGCCATGTTGAGCTGCCGCTCGAGCCGGAACATCGGCAGGCGGTGCAGCACGAGCACGGTGAGGAAGATACCGATGGGCTTGCCGATGAGCAGGCCGAGGAAGGCGCCGAGGAAAACAGGATGCGCGATCGCGTCGGTGAAGCTGCCCGCCCCCGGCGCGAACGGCACGCCGGCGGCGAAGAAGGCGAACACGGGCAGCGCGACGCCCTGCGAGATCGCGTTCCAGTCGTGCTCGAAGTCTTCCGCGAGCGAGATCTTGTCGCCGCGTCGAGGTAGCGCGGGCACGACGAGGCCGAGCAGCACGGCGGCGATCGTCGCGTGCACACCCGAGAGCAGCATGAGCCACCACGCGACGAGCGCGAGCGGAATCAGCAGCCAGATCTTGTTGATGCCGCGGTTCACGAGCAGCGCGTACAGCCCGATCACGACGAGCGAGCCCGCGAGCGCGAGGAAGTTCAGCGCGGCGGTGTAGAAGATCGCGATGACGACGATGCCGAGCAGGTCGTCCATGACCGCGAGCGTGAGCAAGAAGGTTCGGAACGCGCTCGGCAGGCCCTTGCCGACGACCGCGAGCAGCCCGAGCGCGAACGCGATGTCGGTCGCGACCGGAATCGCCCATCCCTGCATGCCGTCGATGCCGCTCGTGCCGACGACGATCGCGTACGTGATCGCCGGCACGGCCATGCCGCCGACGGCCGCGGCAATCGGCAGCGCAGCGGTCTTCGGGTCGCGCAGCGCGCCCGTCACGAACTCGCGCTTGAGCTCGATACCGACAACGAAGAAGAAGATCGCGAGCACGCCGTCGCTCGCCCAGTGCCCGATCGACATGTGCTCGATGCCGAGCGCGGGAATCGGCAGGTCGAAGTCGCGCACCGACTCATAGAACGGCGCGAGCGGCGAGTTTGCAATAATGATCGCGAGCACCGCGGCGACGAGCAGCAGCGTGCCGCCAACCTTGCGCGAGTTGAGTCGCTCTTTCAGCGAGAAGGTGTCATCGGGTCGACGTGCCATGCGGGCCTCCGGCGGGTTGGGAAAACGAACGAGTCACCGCTGACCAGACTTCCCAGCACACCGCGACCCAGTGTACGCGCTCGAGCAGGCGGCGGATACGCGGGGCCGAGCGAGCGCGAAGGAAACGAGTGAGGGGCGCCGGCAAGAACCGGCGCCCCTCACTCACAGCGGCTACTTCTTGTTGCGACGCTGGTGACGAGTCTTGCGAAGCAGCTTGCGGTGCTTCTTCTTCGACATGCGCTTGCGGCGCTTCTTAATCACTGAACCCATAGTTATTCCTTAGATCTTGCGGGATGCGCGCGGGCGCCTACGTGCGCGCGCAGGCACATCCGCCGATTTTACACCCGAGGGGGCGTCAGGCGCGCTCTTCGCTGCGAATCCCAGCGATGGCGTCCTGCACTGCTGACTCCGGCACGCGATACGAGCGCCCAAACTTCACGGCGGGCAGGTCACCCGCGTGCACCATGCGGTAGATGGTCATCTTGGAGACGCGCATCAGCTCCGCGACCTCGGCGACCGTGAGGAAGCGGACGTCAGACAGTTCCGAATCCATGTATTCCCCCTGGAAGTGGCGATAGTGCCGCATGTGACGCTTGTGAACAGAGTGCTGGCTTAACACTAGAGTGTTGCTCCCAGAATCTTCAAGCCTCGGGTATATAGAGCCCCGCTCTTCACCCCCCCCTGGGTCCGCCGTGTTGCGAGCTTCTCGCACGCGAGTACGATCGCTGTCATGCCGAGTCGGTCAGAGCATCGACGCTCACCGCTGGTGCGCGCTCGAGAGTGGGCCACCAGCATGAGCACGCACTCTCCGAGTCGCTTCGCCGTGCTGGTCTTTACCGGCATCATTTTCTTCTTCGCGTTCCTACTCATGCTCCCGATTTCGGCGGCGGATGGGCAGGCCACGCCGTTCCCGCAGGCCCTGTTCACGGCGGTGTCGACGATCTGCGTCACGGGGCTCGCGGTGGTCGACATGGCGACGCACTGGTCGGCGTTCGGTGACGCGGTCATCTTTATTGGCCTGCAGGTGGGCGCGATCGGCGTGCTCACGCTCGCGTCGATTCTCGGCACTGCGGTCACCCGCAAGCTCGGGCTGCGGCAGAAGCTCATGGCAGCGTCCGACGGCAATTCGCTGCGCATCCATTCAGGCCCCGTCTCGGAGTCGCAGGCGGTGCGCCTCGGCGACATTCGCGGCGTGCTCGTCACGGTCGCCGTCTCGCTCGTCATCATCGAGACCGTCATCGCGCTGCTCATCTGGCCCGTGCTGCTGCTTGAGCCGGGCTACGGCGACTGGTGGGTCACGCTGCGCGACTCCTTCTATTACGCCGCGAGCGCGTTCACGAACACGGGCTTCACACCGAACGCCGAGGGGCTCGCGCCGTTCGACCACAACCTCTGGATGCTCATCTGTCTCATGACGGCCGTGTTCATCGGCTCGATTGGGTTCCCGGTGATCTTCGCGCTCACCCGCTGGGTGCGCACCCGCCAGCGCCTCAGCGTGCACGTGAAGCTCACGCTGAGCACGACGGTGATTCTCTTCTTCCTCGGCTGGGCCGCGATCTACCTGCTCGAGTTCGACAACACGAAGACGCTCGCCGGGCAGGAGTCGTGGTTCGCGCCGTTCACCGCCGGGTTCACGTCGGCGATGACGCGCTCGGGCGGCTTCTCGACCGTCGATATCGCGTCGATGAACGACTCGACGCTCACCGTCATGAGCATGCTCATGTTCGTCGGCGGCGGCTCGGCCTCGACCGCGGGCGGCATCAAGGTGACGACGATCGCGGTGCTGTTTCTCGCGGCGGTCGCCGAGGCGAAGGGTGTGAAGGACATTCAGGCGTTCAACCGCCGGATTCCGAACGACGTGCTGCGCCTCGGCGTCGCCGTCGCGCTCTGGGGCGCGACGATCGTCGCGGTCGCGTCGATCACGCTCATGCACCTCACGGGCACCGAGTTCAAGTACGCCCTGTTCGACACCATCTCGGCGTTCGCGACGTGCGGCCTCTCGACGGGGCTCACGCAATCCCTGCCCGATGCCGGCGTCTACCTGCTCACCGCGACGATGTGGTTGGGTCGGGTCGGCACCGTGACCTTCGCCGCCGCGGTCGCCTCGAGCGACCGACGGCAGCTATACACGCTTCCCGAAGAGAGGATCATCGTTGGGTGAGGCAATTTCCCCGAACGCGCCGGTGCTGCTGATCGGCCTCGGCCGGTTTGGCGCCGCGACCGCGGGCCAGCTGCAGCGGCTCGGGCGCGAGGTGCTCGCGGTCGACACCGACGCGACGCTCGTGCAGAAGTGGGCCGAGCGCGTGACACACGCCGTGCAGCTCGACGCCCGCAACATCGACGCGCTCAAGCAGATCGGCGCGCAGGAGTTTTCGATCGCGGTCGTCGCCGTCGGCACGTCGATCGAGGCGAGCGTGCTCGTCACCGCGAACCTCGTCGACCTGAAGATCCCCCAGATTTGGGCGAAGGCGATGTCGACGACGCACGGGCGCATCCTGCGCCGCATCGGCGCGCACCACGTCGTGTTCCCCGAGGCCGAGGCGGGCGAGCGCGCGGCGCACCTGCTCAACGGCCGGATGCTCGACTTCATCGAGTTCGACGACGGCTTCGTGCTCTCGAAGATGTACCCGCCGAAGCCGATCCGTGGCATGACGCTCGCCGAGTCGGACATCCGCTCGAAGTACCGCGTGACGGTCGTCGGCGTGAAGTCGCCCGGCGAGGAGTTCACGTATGCCGAGCCCGCGACCCGCATCTCTGACCACGACGTGATCATCGTCGCGGGCGTGCCCGAAGACGTCGAGCGGTTCTCGAGCCTGCAGAGCTGACCCGGAATCACGGTTCTGGGCGGCCCCGGCCCTTCGGCAACTAGGCTCGGGGCCATGCCTATGAATGTCGAGTCGTTCAATCTTGACCACCGCGCCGTGCGGGCGCCGTACGTGCGCATCGCCGACCGCAAGGAGCTGCCGGGCGGCGACACGCTCGTGAAGTACGACGTGCGCTTCGCGCAGCCGAACGTCGGCCACCTCGAGATGCCCGCGGTGCACTCGATCGAGCACCTCACGGCCGAGCTCATGCGTAATCACACGGAGCAGCTCATCGACTTCTCGCCGATGGGCTGCCAGACCGGCTTTTACGCACTCATGCTTGGGGGCGAGACCGACGAGTTTCTGCCGCTGCTGCAGCGCACGTTCGAGGACATCCTCGCCGCGACCGAGGTGCCCGCGGCAAACGAGGTGCAGTGCGGCTGGGGCGCGAATCACTCGCTCGCCGACGCGCAAGCGGCCGTGCGCGAGTTCCTCGAGGCCCGCGACGAGTGGCTCGTCGTGACCGACGACGACGCCCGATGATCGTCGTCTTCGCGGCAATGCCCGAAGAGGCGGCGCCGTTCGTCGAGGTGCTCGCCGACGCCCGCGAGGTGCCGACGCCGTTCGCGGCGACGCGCGCCTGGACGGGCCAGCTTGAGGGGCAGGATGCGGTGGTCGCGACGACCGACATCGGTCTCGCGGCGGCGGCCTCGGTCGCGGCCTGGGCGCTCACGACGTGGACGCCGCGGCTCGCGATTTCGGCCGGCACCTGCGGCGGGCTCGCGGCGGCGACCCGCGTCGCCGAGGTCGCGGTCGCCGATTCGGCGACCTACGGCACGGCCGACGCGACCGAGTTCGGGTACGAGCGCGGCCAGGTGCCGCGCCAGCCCGTGCGCTTCCCCGTGAGCGAGCGGGCGCTCGAGGCGGCGCGCGCCCTCGCCGCCGCGCCCGAGCGGGCCGAGACCGGCACGCGCTGGCACGTGGGGCGCATCCTCTCGGGCGACACGTTCGTGACCGCCCGCAACGTCGCCGACATGCGCGAGGCGTTCCCCGACGCGGTCGGCACCGACATGGAGACGTGCGCGATCGCGCAGGTCGCCCACTCGCTCGGGGTCGAGTTCGCCTCGGTGCGCGGCATCTCCGACCTCTGCGGGCCCGAGGCGGGCGCCGATTTCCACGTCGGCGTCGACGTCGCGGCGGCCGCGAGCCGGGATGCGGTGGTGGCGCTGCTCGGTGCGCTCGACTAACTGGGAGTTCGGCTAGCTCGGCTCGACGCGCAGCTCGAGCAGGTCGCGCAGCAGCAGGCGGTCGACCTGCTCGCCCTCGGCCGAGAGCCACTCGCCGACCTCGCGCAGCAGCGAGTCGGCGGTCGCGAGGCGCACGTGCTGCCACGTGCGCGAGTTGTCGACGGCGAAGTCGCCGGGACCGTCGGGCGCGACCGCGAGCCAGCCGCGCACCTGCGCGACCTCGGCGAAGGTCTCACTGAATCGGGCGACGCGGTGCGGGAACTCCTGCACCGGTACGGTGCCCGCCTCGCCGCCGCGCACGACGTGGCCGCGCGTGTCGATCGAGTAGGTGCCGGGGTGCCAGAGCCGGTCGTCGATGAGTGCGAGTCGGCGGCCGCAGAGCACGGCGTGCGAGATCGTCGAAACGCCCTCGTCGCCGTCGGGAAGCCGCAGGCTGTGCACGATGCGCACCCCGGGCATCCGCTCGAGGGCAGTGAGCGTCGGCCCGATCAGCTGCTCGGCGTACTGCCGGCGCACGGGGTTCATGCCGGGCAGCGAGTGGCGCAGGGCCGCGTCGCCGGGCGTGCCCCACTGGCGCGTGGTCGAGTCGACCGCCGGGGCCGACTCGTTCGCGATGTCGCAGAGCATCCGTTCGCGCACCATGCGCTGCGCCCGCCGCTCGAGGCCCCACCACGCGAGCAGCGCGAGGCCGACGCCGACGAGCGAGAGCGCGCCGTGGCTCACGTAGAGCGGCACGCGCTCGGTCTGCCCCTCGAAGATGCGGAACATTGCGAGCAGGAACGCGCCGGCCGCGTCGAGCGCGATGCCGGCGATGTTCACCCAGAACAGAATGCGCGCGAGCTGCAGCCGGGCGCCGAGCCAGCGCAGCACGATCCACACGACCGCGAGCGCGAGGAGCGCGTAGCTCGAGAGCCACCACGGCACGGCGAGATCGAGCAGCGTCTGCGCGAGGCAGACGCCGATCGCGCAGAGCAGGAACGGCACGACCGTGAGGAGCTCGCGCAGGTCGGGCCCGCGCACGACGGGCCGCTCGGGCGGCCACACCTCGGGGTGCGGGTGCCAGTTCGTGCGATACCAGCCCATGCGCCGGGCGTCGACCTTCGGCTTCGGCAGCCGGTCGAACGTGGGCACCTTGTCGGTGCCGGCGGCGGTGCTGTGCGTCGCGGGCCGCGGCGGCGCGGGGCGTGCCCGGCTCGCGCGCTGCTGCTGGCGCAGGCGCACGCCGTAGTCGCGGCGCACGGGTGCGACGCCGGTGAGCGCCGAGAGCCACGAGTCGTGTTCGGCGCGGCGGCGCGGGTTCGTGAGCACCTCGACCGCGAGGCGCACGCGCGTGAACTGCTGCGCCTCGCCCCCAAGGTCGGGGTGGGTCTCGCGCTGCCGCTGTCGGCCGGCACGGCGCAGCTCGGCGTCGGTCGCGTCGGGCTCGACGCCGAGAACGTCGTAGAGGTTTTCGGGAAACTTCGGGCTCATCAGGAGCCCGCGGCAAGTTCTTCGCTGCGGCGAACGTTCGAGCGCATCGCCTGCTCGAACGTGACGCCGAGGTCGGCGGCCTCGAGCACCTGAATCGCGCGCTCGGTCGTGCCCTTCGGGCTCGTCACCCGGCGGCGGAGCTCGGATGGCTCGACGTCGGGGTTCGCGTGCACGAGGCCGATCGCGCCACGGAACGTCTGCACGACAAACTCGTGCGCCTGATCCTCGGGCATGCCGATGCGGATCGCCGCCGCGATCATCTGCTCGATGAGATAGAAGACGTACGCGGGCCCCGAGCCCGACACCGCGGCGACGTCGGCGATCTGCGCCTCGTCGACCTCGGCGACGATACCGACGGCCTCGAAGATCGCCCGCGCGAAGCCCATGGCCTCGTCGTCGGCTGCAGTGCCCGCGGCGATGCCGGTCGCGCCGATGCCAATCGCGGCCGGCGTGTTCGGCATCGCGCGCACGACGCGCACGCCCTCGGCGAGCTTCGCCTCCATCGCGGCGATCGTGATGCCGGCCGCGACCGAGATGACAACGGTGCCGGGTGCGATCGCGTCGCCGACCTCGTCGAGCAGGTCGGCGATCATGTGAGGCTTCACGCCGAGCAGCACGATGCCCGCTCCGCGCACGGCGTTGCGGCTCGCCTCGGCGTCGGTCTCGACCGCCGTCGCCACGATGCGGTCGTCGTCGAACCGGTCGGCCGACGCCTGCGAGCGCGTCGTGACCCGCACGGGCAGCTCGGTGAGCGCATCCGAGGCGAGGAGTCCGTCGAGCACCGCACCGGTCATGTTGCCGGCACCGAGGATTGCGAGCGTTGGCAGCGTTGGCAAGGAGTCAGTCACAGTTGATGAGTCTATTCTGGTCGCAAACCGCTTGGTCGCATATTCGAGGAGATGCCGATAATGACGTCGAACGCCGAAGAGACTGTTCGCCTGCAGCTGCTGCAAAGCACCTACGTGAACGAAGTGCTCAAGGTCGCCATCGACGCCGAAGAGCGAGTCGTCGGGGTGCAGTTCTGCCTCGCGAACCTCACCGACCTCGGCGCCCTGCCGCCGCTGTTCGCGCAGCTGCGCGCCGACATCAAGCTCGCGCTGCCGACCGTCGAGCACGTGTTCCTCGAGCCCGACGTCACCGAGCGCCGCGCCGAAGAGGTGCCGACCGAGAACGTCGTCATTCGCGGCTGGGACTAACGCTCGCCCAGGCAGCCCTACCGGTCGGCGAAGAAGTCCGTGAGCGGGGCCGCACACTCGGCCTCGAGCACGCTCCCGACCACCTCGGTGCGAATCGGCAGCCGACCGTCGCGCAGCAGGTCGTAGACCGACCCCGCGGCCCCCGCCTTCGCATCCCACGCCCCGAACACGACGCGCGCGACCCGCGCCGTGAGCGCGGCGCCCGCGCACATGACGCACGGCTCGAGCGTCGTCACGAGGGTCGCTCCGTCGAGCCGCGACGTTCCGAGTTCGCGGGCCGCCTGCCGCAGCGCGACGATCTCGGCGTGACCGGTCGGGTCGTGCTCCGCCTCGCGGCGGTTTCGGCCACGACCGCGGATACGCCCGGTCGCGTCGAGCACGACGGCTCCGATCGGCACGTCGCCGGTCTCGCGCGCCGCGTGCGCCTCGACCAGCGCGATTCGCATCGCCCGCTCGTACTCCTCGGGCACGCGCATCCGGCACCTCCCAGCACAGCGTCGACGTTTCGCTCGCTACGCTAGCGGCATGGAGTTGCACGTCGCGAACCACCCGCTGATCGACCACAAAATGACGCTGCTGCGCGACAAGCGCACGCCGTCGCCAGCGTTTCGCGAACTCGTCGCCGAGCTCGTGAATCTGCTGAGCTACGAGGCGACGCGCGGGCTCCGCGTCGAGCCCGTCGAGTACGACACCCCGGTTGCGGGCGCGACCGGGTCAAAGGTGACCGAGCCGCTGCCGCTCGCCGTGCCGATTATTCGCGCGGGCCTCGGCATGCTCGACGGGTTCCTCAAGCTCATGCCGTACTGCGAGGTCGGGTTCATCGGCATGCGCCGGAACGAAGAGACCCTCGAGCCCGAGACCTACGCGAAGCGGCTGCCCGAAGACCTCGCCGACCGCCAGTGCTACGTGCTCGACCCGATGCTCGCGACCGGTGGCTCGCTCGCCGCGACCGTGCAGTTCCTGCTCGAGGCCGGCGCGACCGACGTCACGGCGATCTGCCTCGTCGCCGCCCCCGAGGGTGTCGAGAAGATGCGTGAAGACTTCGCGGATGCGAACGTGCGCGTGGTCGTCGCGGCGCTCGACGAGGGGCTCAACGAGCACGGCTTCATCGTGCCGGGCCTCGGCGACGCGGGCGACCGCCTCTACGGCGTCGTCGACTAGGCGCGAGACCTACCGGGCCGCGCCCGCGGGCGGCGACAGCGGCTCGACGTCCGAGCCGACGTCGTGCACGAGGTAGTCGATCTGCTCGTGCACGTAGCCGATGCCCTTGAGGTCGCGGTGCCACTGCGCGCTCGCCTCGGCGAGCGCCTCGCGCACCTCGGCGGGCCACTGCCCGGCAAGCGGCGCCAACGCCACCTCGAGCCGGGTGAAGGTTGCGGCGAGGTCGACATCGTCGGTGTCGGCGATCGCCGGGGCGAGCGGGCGGCGCGCGTCGGCGGGCGCGAAGGGCAGCATCCGCTCTTTCAGGTCGGCGAGGGATGCGGCGAGTGAGGCGGCGAGCTCGGTCCAGCTCGTCGTGAGCGCCTGAAACTCCACCGCCGTCGGCGAATCGAAGCCGCTGCGGGGAATCCCCTCGAGGTCACCACGAATGAGGTCGAGCTGCCCCACGATCTCGGCGCGGGCGGCACTCACAATTTGTACAGCGTCAGCCACGGCGCGGCCGCTCGCAACCTCGTGCATAACTCACCTTCGTGTAGGAATTTGCCGGTCCCCCAGGATTTCCCGCAATCTGGCTTGAGTATACGAATCTGACCTCGACCCGAGTGGCACGTGACAAAGATTCACCCCGGAGTCGCACCCCGACCGCGCACACCCGCGCGCCAGCGGTGCCAGCTACGACTTTCGACGGATCTTTCTTGGCCTGGGTCGATCCGTTTGCCGCCGAGCCCTTGACTTTGCTTGAACGCGCAAACAAACTTAATGACATGACTGCAAATGACGTCCGCCCTGTGTCCGCCCCTCGGGTGGCAGGTCGCTCCGGCATGATGGCCGGCTGCGTGGCGTGCTGTCGAATGTGCCGCTAACCGCATCCTCCCGCGCAATTCCGCGCATCCAGCCCGAATCTCGGGCGCCGTCTAGCTCGCACTGACCGCATTTGCCAAAGGACCACTTTCATGTCGAACATCGCCCACTTCTCGCGACCGAACCACACGCACGCGCACACCCCCGCAGCCCCCGCGGCCGACCTCAAGGCCGTGCCGGCCGCGTATCCCGCCGCTCGCCCCTCAACCACCGAGGCGCCGAGCACCGTGCAGCCCGTCGCTCCCGCTCCCGAGACCCGCGGCTTCGCCCTCTACGTCGGCCTCGACGCCGAGACCGCGGCCGCTGACGGCGTCACCCTCACCGAGCTCGTCACCGCCCTGCGTGGCGTGCTCGCCGAGCGCGCCCCCTCGGCCGGCAGCTACGCCTCGGTCGCGTTCGCTCCCGCCGGCGCCCCCGGCTCGAACATCGACCTCGTTCGCCTCGCCCTGCAGGAGCCTGGCGCCGTGCGCGAGCAGCGCGCCGCCCGGCAGGAAGAGGAGCGTGCCGAAGAGGCGAAGCGCGCCGAGGCGAAGGTCGTCATCGACACCTCCCGCAAGCGCGTGCTCGTGCACGGTGAGAACGTCGAGTTCACGTACAAGGAGTTCGAGCTGCTGCAGGCGCTCGTGCTGCGCGAGGGCCGCACCGTCGGCCGCGAAGAGATCATCGACGTGCTCTGGCGCGAATCGCACGAGGAGCGCCCGCACGAGCGCACGATCGACGTGCACGTTCGCCGCCTGCGCCAGCGACTTGGCGAGTACGCCGACGTCGTGCGCACCGTGCGCGGCATCGGCTACCGCTTCGACCGGCACGCCGACGTGCGCATCCTCCACTCGCTCGCGCCGTCGCCCGACCGCCTCTAGGCCGCGCCACGCACCGACCGGTTTGCCGGTCGACGTGCCGGTGATTTTGCACGCACACGCATAGACTCGGTCGCGTGAATCAGCCAACCCCTCGAGCAACCCCGTCGGTGAAGCCGAGCGACGCGTGGGAGGCACTCTTCCGCGCGCAGGTGTCGATCATGCGCGACCTGCGGCGCGAGTTCACCGACGTCGGAATGTCGATGAACGAGTACGACGTGCTCTTCAACACGTACCGCGCGCCCGAGCACCGCATCCGCCTACGCGAACTCAACTCGTCGGTGCTCATCACGCAGTCGTCGGTGTCGCGGCTCGTCGACCGGCTCGTCGCCCGCGGCTTCATGGTGAAGCTCGAGGACGAGCTCGACGCCCGCGGCACCGTCGTCGAGCTCACGCCCGAGGGCGTGCACGCGTTCCGCGCCGCCGCCGTCGTGCACACCGAGAACATCAACTCGCGCGTGGGCAGCGTGCTCACCGCCGAAGAACTTGGGCAGCTGCGGGCGATCTGCACGAAGCTGCGTGAGTGCGCGCCCGAATGAGCCCCCGCGCATTCGAACCCACGGCGTGGCCGGGCGGCGAGGGCGAGCCCCTCGGCCGGGCCGCCGCCCGCACCCTCGCCGCGACGCTCGGGGCGATCGCCGACCCGACCCGGCTGCGCATCCTCTCGCTGCTCGCGGCGCACGAGCCGCGACCCACGACCGTGACCGAGCTCGTCGACGAGCTCGACCTCTCTCAGGCGACCGTCTCGCACCACCTCAAGCAGCTGCTCGAGGCGGGGCTCATCGACGTCACGCGCTCGGGCAACTGGAACCTCTACCGCGCCGACGCCGACGCGTACCGCGGGCTGCTGCGGCGGCTCGACCCGAGCTAGGCACCTCGACAACCAGGAGGCACCATGCCGAACAACCAGCCCATCGCCCTCGTGACCGGCGCGACGAGCGGCATCGGCACCGCGATCGTGCGCGAGCTCGCGACGACCCACCGCATCGTCGCCCTCGGGCGCGATGAGGCGCGACTCGCGGGCGTCGAGGCGGAGACGCGCCTCGCGGTCGACCTGCGCGACTCCGCGGCATTCGCGCCGGGCGGGGCCGTCGCCGAACTCGTCGCCTCGCTCCCCCGGCTCGACGCCCTCGTGCACTCGGCCGCGGTCGGCACGCCGGGCGCCTTCGACGAGGCCGACGCCGACGAGTGGCACCGCCAGTTCGACACAAACGTCATCGCGCCGGCGCTGCTCACCCGCCTCGCGCTGCCGCTCCTGCGCGCATCCCAGGGCACGGTCGTGTTCCTCGGCTCGGGGGTTTCGGTGCGGCCCGCCCAGCAGATGTCGGTGTACACCGCGACGAAGCACGCGCTCAAGGGCCTCGCCGACTCGCTGCGGCTCGAGGAGTCGGGCGCCGGGGTGCGCGTCACGACGATCATGCCCGGGCAGGTGGATACGCCGATGCAGGTCGAGCTGCAGGCCGGCCTCGGGAACCCGTACGCCCCCGAGCGGTACCTGCGGCCCGAGTCGGTCGCCGGTGCCGTGCGCTACGCGGTCGCCGCGCCCGCCGACGCGCTCGTGACCGACCTCTCGATTCGCCCGCGCTCCGCCGGCTGACGCCGACGTTGCACCGCCACCGCGGCGACGAGCAGCACGAGCGCACCAACGAGCCAGATCGCGAGGTACCAGACCGCCGTATCCACTCGGATCGTGCTGCCCGCGATGAGCGCGCGGAACGCCTCGACGGTGTGCGAGATCGGCAACCACGGGTGGAGCGTCTGGAACAGCTGCGGCGTGGTCTGCACCGGATACGTCGCGCCTGCGGCCGAGAGCTGCAGCACGATCATCACGAGCGCGAGGTAGCGGCCGGGAGGGCCGAGCAGGGCGACAAGCGCCTGGTTGATGACGACGAACGTGATGCTCGCGAAGAAGACGAGCGCGATGAGCGGGCCCGCGAGGGCGTAGTTCACGCCGACCCAGAAGTGCAGCACAAGCAGCATGAGCGTACTCTGCACGAGGCCCATGATGGCGCCCGGCACGACGCTCCGAAGCGCGTCGAGCAGGAGCGAGCCGGTGCCGCAGGCCCGGGCGAGCGGGTCTTTCATCATGAAGTACGCCATGCCGCCAACCCAGAGCGCGAGCGACATGAAGTACGGCGCCATGCCCTCGGCATTGTGTTCGACCGCGTGCTCGCGGGTCGCGTCAAGCGTCACGGGCTCGCCCGCGACGGCCGCGAGCCGCTCAGACTCGGCGTCGGTGTAGCTCGGCACCTCGTCGGTGCCCGATTCGAGGCCGCTCGTGAGCTCGTCGCTGCCGTCGTAGAGCTGCGCGAGGCCGTCGCTGAGCGAGGTGGATCCCGAAGCGGCCTGCTGGGCGCCCTCGTCGAGCTCCGACGCACCCGAGGCGATCTGCCCGGCACCGTCGGCGAGGGTCGCGGCGCCCGCCGCGAGGTCGCCCGCACCCGTGGCGAGCTCGCCCGTCTTCTCGGCGAGGGTCGCGGCGCCGCTCGCAAGGTCTTGCGTGCCGTCGGCGAGATCGTCGGCGCCCGAGGCGAGGTCGGCGGTGCCCGCCGCGAGCGTCGCGGCCCCGTCGGCCGCCGTCGCGGCGCCCGACTCGAGATCGCCGGCGCCGGTCGCAACCTGCTGCGCGCCGGTGTTCAGCGCGTTCACCTGCGTGACGAGGTCGCTGCCGCTGCCGAGCCCCTCGAGCGCGCTGAGGTCGATGCCTTCGAGGCCGCTCACCGCATCCGATACCCCGCCGTGCACGTTCTCGGCGTTGCCCGCGATGGTCTCGAGGGCCGCGAGGCGCTCTTCGTCGGTGAGCGTCGCCCAGTTGTCGCGCAGGTCGCCGAGGCCCGTCACGACCGCCTCAGCGTCGTCGGTGATCGCTTCGTTATTCGTGACCGCCTCGACCGAGTCGCGCACCGCCTCGACCGCGTCGGCGGCGGCATTCACGGCATCGGCGAGCTGCTGCGTACCAGCCGCCACCTGTTCGGCACCGTCGGCGAGGTCGCCCGCACCCGTCTCGAGGCTCGCGGTGCCGTCGGCGAGCTGCTGCGCGCCGTCGTTCGCGTCGTTCGCGCCCGACGCGAGCTGCTGCATCCCGTTGTTCACCGTCGCCGCGCCATCGGCGAGCGTGCCCGCGCCCGTGTCGAGCTGCGAGGCGCCGTTCGCGAGCGTGTTCGCACCGGTCTGCGCGGTGGATGCGCCGGTCGCGAGCTCGTCGGTCGCGGCGGCAAGCTCGCCCGTGCCGCTCACGAGCGTCTCGAGTCCAACCTCGAGGTCGTTCGCGCCCGAGCCCGCGTCGGCGAGGCCGTCGGTCACCTGGCTCGAGCCGTCGCTCGCCTCCGAAAGCTGGTCGTGCACGTTGGTGAAGCCCGCGTAGATGTTCTGGAGGTACTCGTCGGAGACCTCTGCCTTGAGCTCGTCGGCGACGACGGTGCCGATCTGGTTCGCGATCGTGCCGGCGAACATGCTCGTCGCGTCGTTCGTTTGAATGCGCAGCTTCGCCTGCTGCGGGTCGTCGCCCGCGACCGACGTCGTGTTGCTCGAGAAGTCCTCGGGAATCGTGAGCACGGCGAGCACGTCGCCCTCGACGAGCGCGGCCTGCGCCTCGTCGGCCGGCATTTCCTGCCACGTGAAGTTCGACTCGTCGTCGCTATCGACGAGCCGGTCGGTGAGCTCGGCGCCGATGTTGACCGTGGTGTCGTTCGCGCTCGCCGGCTCGTCTTCGTTCACGACGGCCGCGGGGATGTTGTGCAGATTGCCCTGCGGATCGCTGAACGAGCTCGTGAGCAGGCCTGAGTAGATCATCGGCACGGTCGCGAGGCCGAGCAGAATGATGAGGCCGCGGATGCGGTTCGCGCGAGTCTTCGACTTCGCGTGCTTGGCGGTGTCGTTCGCTTGTGTGGTCATACGAGATCAGGTGTTCCTGCCCCGGCACCCGAGGCGTCGATGATGTTTGCGGTGAGCCGACGCACGGTCGGCTCAAGTTCGTTATCGCCGGTCTGGTCGCCCGCGAGCCACGTGATGACGCGCCAGGTGACGCCCGCCGCGAGGAACTCGGCGCGGGCGCGGGCCTCTGGCTCGTCGACGCCCGCGCGCAGGGCCGTACGGATCGGCGATTCGCCGACGAACGCGTCGGCGAGATACCGCACGATGTCGGCGAACACCGGCACGGCGGCTGGGCCGTGCAGCACCGGGAGGTAGACCGCCCGGTCGTGCTGCAGCTCGCCGAGCAGCGAGGCGAGCCGCGCGTGCATGAAGCGGGTGCCGGTGAGCTCGTCGCTCAGCTGCGGCGCGTGCGCGAACAGCTCACGCAGTCGCTCGAGGGCGGCGGCGCGGATCAGGTCGGGCACGTCGGCGAAGTGCTGGTAGAAGGTCGGGCGGCTCACGCCCGCGACCTTGACGATGTCGGTGATCGTGGGCGCCGTGCGGCCCTCCTGGAACGAAGTCCAGAGTGCCGCGAGCAGCGCGTCGCGGGAGCGGGCCGCGCGTGGGTCGAGAAGTGGTGCCGAGTTCACTCGCACTAGTTTACATCCGTAAGAGAGAGGCGCAAGGGGTGTTTGCTCGGTTCATCGGGCGGGTTCGGTACCCTGGCAGCGTGTGATGACACGGCTCAGCAACGACGCAGCCCAGGCTTGACGCGATCAGGAGACTCCGATGACCGAATTTTCCGAGATGACCGGGCTCGAGCAGGTCGAACACCTCTCCCGCAAGGGCGACGACTTCGCGCCGATCGCGCAGCACTTCGGTATGCGCATCCGCTCGTATTCCGAGGGCGATGTTGAGTTCGGCGGCGTGCCCGACGCCTCGCACTACAACCCGATCGGCACCGTGCACGGCGGCTTCGCGGCGACGCTGCTCGACTCGGCATGCGGCTGCGCGGTGCACACGTCACTCCGGCCGGGCCAGGCCTACACGACCCTCGAGATCAAGGTGAACTACCTGCGCACGATCACCGCCGAGACCGGCGAGGTCGTCGTGCACGGCTGGGTCACGAAGTCGGGCTCGCGCGCCGCATTCGCCGAGGCCGACCTGCGGGATGCCGACGGCCGCCTGCTCGCGACCGCGACCAGCACCTGCGCCGTGTTTGCGACCTGCTGAGGCGCGTATCCGCTCTCGCCGTGGTCTTGCTGTGTCGCTGGTGTTGGAGTCACTCAGCGCGCCACTGGCGCCGCTAACGACAATTGGCGCCGTCAGGACGGCGCCAGTTGTCGTTGCGAGCGCCACTAATTAGACGGCTGACGTTCACTCGCGCTCGTCGTGCGTTTCGACGGGCACCTGCTCGGGCGACTTGCCGCAGCGCCAGCAGGCGTCGCGACGGTTCTGCAGCATCGCGCCGCAGTCGAGGCACAGCAGGTGTGCCCAGCAGACGGGGTCGCCGCCGATGGTCTCGTCAGAGTCGGGAAGCGAGCGGTCGGGCATCAGTCGCCCTTGAGGTAGTCGCGCAGCACGACGGCATGGTTGATCTTCTCGTCGCGCGCGGCGTAGAGCAGCGTGGTGGTCGGATGCTCATCGACGATCTCGCGGAGTTGGTCGACCGCGTCGTTGTCGTCGAGCTCGGCCCGGTAGCGCTCGGCAAACTCGTCGAGGCGGTCGGGGTCGTGGTTCCACCAGGTGCGGAGGTCGGGGCTCGGGGCGACGTCTTTCAGCCATTCGTCGAGCTTCGCGTCGGCCTTCTTCTCACCCCGCGGCCAGAGCCGGTCGACGAGCACGCGGTAGCCGTCGGCCTTCGCGGGGTCGTCGTAGATGCGCTTGAGCTTGATCGTGGACTTCGACATTGCCAACCTCCCGACAACGCTGACAGGTACCCCGAATTCTACGCGCCGCAGGAAAACCAGAAACGACCCGCCGGAGCGGGCCGTTCAGTTCTGTCTCCACACAGAAAATTGATCCCGAAGGGATCTGCGCGCCTGGAGGGACTCGAACCCCCAACCTTCTGATCCGTAGTCAGATGCTCTATCCATTGAGCTACAGGCGCACGTCGCCGTGGCGACTGAGCTAGCTTAGCTCAAGATCGCGCGCCGTTCAACTCAGCACGGCACGCCCTCGCCGAGGGGTAACTTTGAGGGCGTGACAACATCTGCCGGGTTCTCAGCGACGGGCTCGACGTGGATCGGTCACCGGCGCGGCAGCGGCGGATACACGCTGATTCAGCTCGCGATGTTCATCGCCGGCGTCGCCACGTTCGCACAGCTCTACGCGCCGCAGGCCGTGCTTCCGCAGATCGCGACGTCGTTCGGCGTGAGCACCGCATCCTCGTCGCTCATGATCTCGGCGGGAACGCTCGGGCTCGCGGCGGCGGTGATTCCGTGGTCGCTCGTCGCCGACCGCATCGGCCGCAAGCGCGCGATGTCGATCGCGATCGTCGCGGCGACCGTGCTCGCGTTCGTCACGCTCGCGATGCCGACGTTCGAGCTCGCAATTCTCGTGCGGTTCTTCGAGGGATGCGCGCTCGGCGGCGTGCCAGCGGTCGCGATGGCGTACCTCAACGAAGAAGTGCACAAGGCCGACTCAGCGGCCGCCGTCGGCACGTTTATCGCGGGGAACACGATCGGTGGCCTCACGGGCCGCATCGTCTCGGGCCCACTCACCGAGGTCACCGGCTCGTGGCAGCTCGGCGTCCTCACGGTCGCGATCATCTCAGCCATCGCATCCGTGCTGTTCATCGTGCTCGCGCCGCGACCGAGCGGGTTCCTGCCGATCGGCCGCGAGGCGAGCATCCGCGAGTCAATCGTGACGACCACGCGCAACTCATGGCGGCACCTGCACGACCCCGTGCTGCTCGCGATCTTCGTGCAGCCGTTCCTGCTCATGGGCGGGTTCGTCGCGATCTACAACTACCTCGGGTTCACGCTCAGCGCCCCGCCCTACCTGCTCCCCGTGTGGCTCACGTCGCTCGTGTTCGTCGCCTACCTCGCGGGCTCGGTGTCGTCGCCGATCGCCGGGCGCCTCGCGGGCAAGTACGGCCGCAAGCGCGTCATGGTGGTGTGCGACGTGCTCGCGATCGCGTCGCTGCTGCTCATGCTCATCCCCCACCTCGTCGCGATCATCGGCGGCCTCGTGCTCATGACCGCGACGTTCTTCGGCTCACACTCGACCGCGTCGGGCTGGGCCGGGGCCTGGCCGAAGCAGGGGCGCGCGCAGTCGACGGCGCTCTATAACTTTCTCTACTACGTGGGGTCGAGCGTGTTCGGGTTCGCCGGCGGGTTCGTGTTTCAGCACTGGGGCTGGGATGCGCTCGTCTGGTCGGTCGCGGGGCTGTTCGCCCTCGGCCTGCTGATCGCGCTGTTCACGCTGCCGGCGAAGCCCCGGGCGTCGGCGTGAGATAGAGGTGCCGAGCGGCCGCCTCGAACAGCGCCTCGGAGGCGCGCTCGAGCGCCCGCGTGCCGAGCGCCCAGCTGTGCCAGTAGAGCGGCACGTCGATCGCGGTGTCGAGGAACGGCGCGACCCCGCCGCTGAGCTGCAGCTCGGGCACCATGCCCCAGCCGTATCCCTGCTCGACCGCGACGACGAACTCCCCCGACCCCGGCACGCGATGCCGGGGCGGGCGCGCGTCGATTCCGAGTCGGCGCAGCAGGTCGTGCTGGAGCCCGTCGTCTTCGTCGTACTGCACGAGTGGCGCCTCCGCGAGTGCCGCGACCGGGTCCTTGGCGAACCAGTGCGCGGCGAAGTCGGGCGACGCGACCGGCAGGTACCGCATCGCGCCGAGCGGGCGCAGCGTGCAGCCCTGCACCGGGGTCGAGTCAGAGCTGATCGCCGCGATGACCGTTCCCGCCCGCAGCAGCTCGACGGTCTGCGACTGATCGCCGCGGTGAAAGTCGAAGCGCACGTCGGGCGCGAGCGGCCCGAGCGCCGGGAGCACCCACGTGACGAGCGAGTCGGAGTTCACCGCGATGGGGAGGGATGCGCCGCCCTCGTCGCGCAGCTCGGCCTCGGCGTCATCGACGAGCGTCGCGAGCTGCCGCGCGAGCCGCAGCAGCGTGAGCCCGTGCTCGGTGGGGCGCACGGGCCTCGCCCGCACGAGCAGTACGCGGCCGGCGGCCTGCTCGAGGGCGCGGATGCGCTGACTCACGGCCGACGCTGTGACGTGGAGGCGCTCGGCGGCCGCATCAAACGAGCCGAGGTCGACGACGGCGGCGAGGGCCTGGAGGCGGGCGGGATCGAGTTCCATAAGTGCTGCTAAGGCTACGAAAGAATTCTGATTATGACTTAGGCGCGGGCGTTTTTAGGCTGAAGTGCGTGCTCATGAATCAGGGATCGTTCGGCGTCGCGCTCGCCGGCTTCGGCTTCAGTCTCTCGCTCATCATCGCGATCGGCGTGCAGAACGCGTTCGTGCTGCGGCAGGGCATTCGCCGCGAACACGTGCTGCCAATCGTGCTGTTCTGCGCGGTGTCCGACGCGACGCTGATCTCGGCGGGCATCTTCGGGCTCGGACAGCTGCTCGAGCTCGTGCCGTGGCTCATGTCGGTCGTGCGCTGGGCGGGCGTCGCGTTCCTCGTGGCGTACGCGCTCTTCGCGGTGCGGCGCGCGATGAAGCCCGAGGCGCTGATTCCCGACGATGCTGGCGCATCCGCACCCTCGCTGCGCTCGACGATGCTCGCAATCGCCGCCATCACCTGGCTCAACCCGCACGTCTACCTCGACACGGTGGTGCTCATGGGGTCGGTCGCGAACTCGTACCACGCCGACCGGTGGATATTCGGGCTCGGCGCCGCGTCAGCGAGCCTCGTGTGGTTCTTTGCGCTCGGGTACGGGGCGCGCTGGCTGCGACCGATCTTCCGCAAGCCGAGCGCGTGGCGCGTGCTCGACCTCGTGATCGCCGCGACGATGCTCGCGATCGCCGCATCCCTCGCCTTCGCCGACCCGACGGCCGGGCACTAGTGGTTTCGGCAGCGACACCCGGCCACCATCCACGCCAACTGACGGCAATTTGCGGCAATTTCAACGGAATCGTTGCGAATTGCCGTCAGTCAGCGGAGGTGGTGCGGATGCCTAGGGCGGATGCGCGCGGTGCGGGCATGGCCGCGGCACGCGGACACGGAGGGATTTGAACCCCGCGACGCGCCAGCGTTGCGTTGCAAAAGTCCACTCCACCAGGGAAAACGTCAGGCGCCCCGGAGGGGCGCCATACGCGGACACGGAGGGATTTGAACCCTCGGTCCCCCTATTGAGGGACTCCACCTTAGCAGGGTGGTGCACTCGGCCTGACTATGCGACGTGTCCAGACTGACCAAGGATACACGATCAGCGAGGCCCCGCCAGAACCGGCATGAGGCACCGCTAGAACAGTGTGTCGGTGTTCGAGCAGGTCTGCTGGTCGGCGGTCTGCCCGTCGAAGGTCGGGGTCGTGACGGGCGCATCCGTTGACCCGGTGCCGTCGTCGGTCGCACCGGTGCCATCATCGGTCGCGCCTGAGCCATCGTCGGTTGCGCCGGGCGTCGTCGCGTCGGGCGACGTCGTGCCGGAGTCGTCGGTCGCTCCGGAGCCGCCGTCGGCCGCATCCGGGTCGGCCGCTTGGATGAGCGGTTGGTCGTCTTGCAGCAGCTGCCACATGACGTCGGCGTCGGCGGTCGGCTCGACGCGTCCCGGAGACCAGGTCGAGTCGGCGACGGGGAGCCGCACGAAGCCCATCGCCTCGTTCGGCACGCTCGCGAGCGCGGTCGCGAGGCTCACGAGGGTGTCGACGCTGTTCATGTTGCTCGAGAGCGTCATGTTCTGCGTCGCCGCGCGCGCAATGCCGTAGAGCTTCGTCGGGTTCGTCAGCGTCTCGTTGCTCTTCACGGTGCGGAACAGCGCCGAGAGGAACACCTGCTGGTTCGTGATGCGCGAAAGGTCGGAACCATCGCCGACGCCGTGCCGGGTACGGAGGAACTTCAGCGCATCCTCCCCCTGCAGCGAGTGGGTGCCGGCGTCGAGGCTGAGCCCGACGTAGGAGTCTTCGATGGGTTGCTCGACGCACACGTCGACGCCGCCGACCGCGTTCGACATCTCGATGACGCCACGGAACGTGATCATCGCCGCGAACTGAATGTCGAGCCCGCTCATCTCCTCGACCGTCGAGACGATGCAGCCCATGCCGCCGTCTTCGAGAATCGAGTTCATCATGACGCCGTAGCCCTCCGAGACCTGCTGGCCCTCGTCGTTCGTGCACTGCGGCGTATCCACGATCGTGTCGCGCGGAATCGACACGAGTGACGCGTGCGAGTGATCCTCCGAGAGGTGGAAGAGCATGTTCACGTCGTTGAGCGTGCCCTCTGCCTCGGCCGTGCCCTCGCCGAACTCCTCGCCCTGGCCGACACGCGTATCACTGCCGACGATGAGGATGTTCACGCCGCCCTCGAACGTGTCGAGCTCGGGGTCGGAGTTGTCTTCGAGCTCGAACGTGCTCACGTTGCCGAGCAGGTTCCAGTACACGATCGTGCCGAACGTGAGCATCGAGACGAGCAGCACGACGGCGGCCATGCCAATACCCTTACCGACCGATCCCCACGACGTGGTGACGGCGAGTCGGCCGTGCCGCGCTTGCGTCCCGCTGGGCGCAATAGTGCGGTGCGTTGAGTGGTTAGGCAAGCACGGACTCCAAGGTGGCGGGGTGGGATTGCGCGGAGGGCGTGGGATTCGAACCCACGGGACATTGCTGCCCACTGGTTTTCAAGACCAGCTCCTTAGGCCGCTCGGACAGCCCTCCTTGCCGGCAACGATTCGATAACGAATCAGCCGGGCTGCGAAATATCGTAGCCGACCTTCGCGAGCGCCTTCGCGAGTCCGTCATGGTAAAAGTCGCTTGTGAGGTCGCTCGACGCGTCAATCACCTGCTGCGGGGCGTTGCCCATCGCGAAGCTGCGTCCCCCACCATCGCGCGCCCACTCGAGCATCTGAATGTCGTTGAACCCGTCGCCCGCGACGACGACATTCTCACGGGCGATACCCAGCGAAGCGCGCACCTTCTCGAGTGCCGTCGCCTTATTCACGCCCTCGGGCGCGATGTCGAGCCACGCCGACCAGCCGACCGAGTACGTCACCTGGTGCAGCCCCGACCCGCGCACCTGCGCGACGAACTCCTCGACCGAGTGGTCGGGCGAGACGACGACGAGGCGCGTGACGGGCTCCCCGAGCAGGTCTTCGAACCGCACCTCGCGGCCCTGCGCCTCGAAGCTGCCGTCGGGAAAACTCCCCGAGTAGCGGTAGACCCCGTCGGGCCCCTCGACCGCGAACCGCGCGTTCTGCAGCACGGGGCGGAGGCGGATGAGCGCATCGGTCGGGTCGAACGTTTCGATCCACTTGGGCGAGTAGTCGGCGTTCGTCGGCGGCGTCGCCTCCTCGTCACGGGCGAGCACCATCGCGCCGTTCGCCGAGACGAGGTACCGCGAGTCGAGACCGAGCCGCTCGCGCACCGGCAGCATGTCGGCCGCCGAGCGCCCCGTCGCGAGCATCACCTCGTGGCCCTGCTCCCGCAGACGCGCGACCTCGTCGCGGGTCGACTGCGGAATCTCGCCATCGACGTCGAGAATCGTGCCGTCGATGTCGAGGGCGACGAGGAGGCGATCGGTCATGCGATCGGCTCCAACACCTCGAGCCCGCCGAGGTACGGCCGCAGCGCCTCGGGAACCGTCACCGAGCCATCCGCCCGCTGGTGCGTCTCGAGAATCGCGACGAGCCAACGCGTCGTCGCGATCGTGCCGTTCAGCGTCGCGACCGGGCGCGTCTTGCCATCCTCGCCCCGCGCGCGGATGCTGAGGCGGCGCGCCTGGTACGTCGTGCAGTTCGAGGTCGACGTGAGCTCGCGGTACGCATCCTGCGTCGGCACCCACGCCTCAACGTCGTACTTGCGCGCGGCCGACGAGCCGAGGTCGCCCGCCGCGGTGTCGATCACGCGGTAGTGGAGGCCGAGCGCGCGCATCATCTCTTCCTGCCAGCCGAGCATCCGCTCGTGCTCCGCCTGCGCCTCTTCGGGGCGCGTGAACACGAACATCTCGGCCTTGTTGAACTGGTGGACGCGAATAATGCCCCGCGTATCCTTGCCCGCCGAGCCCGCCTCGCGGCGGTAGCAGGTCGACCAGCCGACGTAGCGCAGCGGCTCGTCGACGTCGATGATCTCGTCGGCGTGATAGCCCGCGAGCGCGACCTCGCTCGTGCCCGTGAGATAGAGGTCGTCGGCCGGAAGGTAATAGATCTCGTCGGCGTGCTCGCCAAGGAACCCCGTGCCGCGCATGATCTCGGGCTTCACGAGCGTCGGCGGCGTCACCATCGTGAAACCGTTCTCGAGCGCCTTGTTCAGGCCGAGCTGCATGACCGCGAGCTCGAGCCGGGCGCCGATGCCGCGCAGGTAGCTAAACCGCGCGCCCGACACCTTCGCGCCGCGCGGCATGTCGATCGCGCCGAGCAGCTCGCCGAGCTCGAGGTGGTCGCGCGGGGTGAAGTCGAACTCGGGCTTCACGCCCTCGGTGCGCAGCACCGTGAAGTCGTCTTCGCCACCCGCCGGCACGTCGTCGAGCACAACGTTCTCGATCTTCGACACGGCCTCGTCGAATGCCGCGTCGGCCTCGTTCGCGCGAGCCTGCGCATCCTTCACCTGGGCCGAGAGTTCCTGCACCGCGGCGAGCAGCGCTGGGCGGTCATCCTTCGATGCCTTGCCGATCTCCTTCGAGCGCGAGTTCTGCTCGGCCCGCAGCGTCTCGTAGCGCTGCAGTGCCTCGCGGCGGGCCGAGTCGGCCGCGAGCGCCGCGTCGACCGTCGCCGGGTCATTACCGCGCGCCCGCTGCGAACGCTTGACCACATCGGGGGTGTCTCTCAGAAGCTGAACATCGATCACGCTGCCATGCTATCGACCTCGGGATACGCGCGCCGCCTAGGCTTACAGGTATGAGCATGCCCCGCGCCGCGATCATCGCGAATCCCGTGAAGATCGACATTCCCCAGCTTCGGCAGCTGCTACCCGCACTCGAGAAGGCGCACGGCTACGGCGAGACCCGCGTGTTCGAAACCACGGCGGAGTCGCCCGGCGCCGAACAGGCGCAAGAGGCGCTCGACGAGGGGTTCGCACTCATCGTCGCCGCAGGTGGCGACGGCACCGTGCGGCTCGTCGCCGACACGCTCGCGGGCACCGACGTGCCGCTCGGCATCATCCCCGCCGGCACCGGCAACCTGCTCGCGCGCAACCTCGGGCTCGCCGACAACCGCATCCGAGTGTTTGAGGTTGAGGATGCGCTCGAGGTCGCGTTCGGCGGCCGCGACCGGCGCATCGACCTCGGCGAAGTCGAGGTCGACCGCCCCGACGGCTCGCGCGAGCGGCTGCGGTTCGGCGTGATCGCAGGGCTCGGCATCGATGCCGGCATGATCGAGCACACCGACGAAGACCTCAAGGCGAAGATCGGCTGGCTCGCCTACGGCGGCGGCATCGCGAAGTGGCTGCTCGGCTCGGGCGCCTTCAGCGCGCGCTACAAGCTCGCGGGCGGGCGCACGTGGGGCACCCGCGCGTCGAGCATCATGATCGGCAACTCGGGGAGCCTCCCCGGCGGCCTCAACCTGCTGCCCGATGCCGACATCGCCGACGGTCTCATCGACATGGTGATCATGCGGCCGCGAGGGCCCCTCGGCTGGGCGATGGTCGCGGCCGGTGTCGTCGCCCGCAACCTTCCCGGTGTGCGGCCGCACGGCCTCCACGCGCTCAACTACTTCCAGGCGAAGGAGATTCGTCTGCGCATCGACTCGGCGCCGCAAGACTTCGAGCT
The DNA here is from genome assembly GCF_000381765.1 of [Zimmermannella] faecalis ATCC 13722. Lineage (GTDB taxonomy): Bacteria > Actinomycetota > Actinomycetes > Actinomycetales > Microbacteriaceae > Gulosibacter > Gulosibacter faecalis. The sequence goes on from NZ_KB907076.1 coordinate 198,978, forward strand.
CGACGGCGACACCGCCGGCAAGATCGTCGCGCTGCGGGCGCACACGCTCCCGGGCGCGCTCGTCGCGCGCGTTCCGGCGACCGGCGCGGCGTAGGGCTGCGCCGGCGCGGGCGCCCGCAACGACAATCGGCACTGCCAGCGACAAGTGGCGCCGTTACCACCGCGCCAGTTGTCGCTGTCGGCGCCACTCGGCACCGCGCCGCAACTTAGCGCTCGAGCGAGTCGAGCCAGGAACGCGCGGCGGCGTAGTTTTCGTCGCTCGCGGCGGGGTCTTCGGCGACGGGCGACGCGGATGCGCGCGGGTACGACCCGAGGAACTTCACCGACGGGCTGTAGCGGCGCAGGCCGAGCAGCGCATCCTCGACGCGGGCGTCGTGCAGGTGGCCGTCGAGATCGACGACGAAGCGGTAGCGCCCCGGCTGCTCGGGGATCGGCCGCGACGTGATCATCGAGAGGTTGATGCCGCGGGTCGCGAACTGCTCGAGCATCGTCATGAGCCCGCCCGGGCGCTCTTCGGGTAGCTCGACGATGACCGAGGTCTTGTCTCGGCCGGTGCGCGGCGGCACGTCGGTGCGGGTCGTGACGAGCGCGAAGCGGGTGCGCGCCGAGTCGTTGTCTTGGATGTCCTGTGCGAGCACCTCGAGGTCGAACCGCTCCTCGATGTTCACGGGCGTGATCGCGGCATCGACAAGGTCGGGGCGATCGAGCATGATCTCGGCGCTCGCGATGTTGCTCGCGGCCGCGACGTGGCCGTGGCCGGGCAGCACGCGGTGCAGCCAGCGTCGGCACTGGCCGTAGGCGACCGGATGCGCGGCAACGTTCCGCACTTCCTCCAGCTTCGTGCCCTGCCGCACGGCGAGGGCGAAGCGCACGGGCACGACGTACTCGCCGGCGATGCGGAGCCCGTCGATCGTCGCGAGCGCATCCTGCGAGGCGGTCACGCCGCCCTCGATCGAGTTCTCGACGGCGATCATCGCCGCGACCGACGTGCCGGTCTGCACATCCATGAGTGCCTCGAGCACGTTCGACACGGGCTTCCAGGTCTTGCCGGCGGCCTCGGGGGCGAGGCGGAGTGCCATCTCGGTGAAGGTGCCCGCGGGCCCCAGGTACGAAATCGTCTCGGCATCGCTCATGCCACGAGCCTATTGCCTCGCGCCTGGTTCGCGTGCCGCGCGCGAATTTTTCACGCGATCGCCGTCGAGGCCTGCCAAGATAGCAACATGCATGAGCGCGCAGGCACAGTAGCCCTCCCCGAAGACCTCATCGACGTCGACGACCTCATCGGCGCCTACTATCGCGGGGTTCCCGACATTTCGGATGCGGCGCAGCGCGTCGCGTTCGGCACGTCGGGCCACCGCGGTTCGAGCCTGAACAATGCGTTTAATGAGACGCACATTCTCGCGATCACGCAGGCGATCGTCGAGTACCGCGCGGGACAGGGCATCACCGGCCCGCTGTTCATCGGGCGCGACACGCACGCGCTGAGCCGCCCCGCTGAGGAGACGGCGCTCGACGTGCTCGCGGCGAACGAGGTGGCGGTGCTCGCCGACTCGAACGACTCGTGGGTGCCGACGCCGGCGCTGTCGCGCGCGATCGTCGCGTACAACGCCGACCCGGCGCACGCCGACGCGCTCGCCGACGGCATCATCATCACGCCGAGCCACAACCCTCCGCAGGACGGCGGCTTCAAGTACAACCCGCCGCACGGCGGCCCGGCCGACACCGACGCGACGAAGTGGATCGAAGACCGCGCGAACGAGCTCATCGCGCAGGGCAACGCGGGCGTGCAGCGCGTGAACTCTGACGGCAAGATCGGCCGCTACGACTTCCGCACCGAGTACGTGAACGACCTCGCGAAGGTGATCGACTTCGAGGCGATCCAGCGCTCGGGCGTGCGCATCGGCGCTGACCCGCTCGGCGGCTCGAGCGTCGAGTACTGGCAGGCGATCGCCGAGACGTACGGCATCGACCTCACGGTGGTGAACCCGAACGTCGACCCGCGCTGGCCGTTCATGACGCTCGACTGGGACGGCAAGATTCGCATGGATCCGTCGTCGCCGAGTGCGATGGCGTCGGTGCTCGCGCACCGTGACGACTACGACGTGCTCACGGGCAATGACGCCGATGCCGACCGCCATGGCATCGTGACGCCCGACCACGGGCTCATGAACCCGAACCACTACCTCGCGGTGGCGATCGAGTACCTCGTGGGCCACCGCCCGCACTGGCCGAGCGACGCCGCGATCGGCAAGACGCTCGTCTCGAGCTCGATGATCGACCGCGTCGTGGCCGGCCTCGGCGCCCGCCTCACCGAGGTGCCGGTCGGGTTCAAGTGGTTTGTGCCGGGCCTCAGCGACGGCACGGTGCTGTTCGGTGGCGAAGAGTCGGCCGGTGCGTCGTTCCTCACGCGCGACGGCAGCACGTGGACAACCGACAAGGACGGCATTCTGCTCGCGCTGCTCGCGGCCGAGATCATCGCGGTCACGGGCCGCACCCCGTCGCAGCTGTACCGCGACCTCACCGCGAAGTACGGCGACCCGGCCTACCAGCGCGTCGACGCGCCGGCGACGCCCGAGCAGAAGGCGACGCTGAAGCAGCTTTCGGGGGATGCGGTGGCCGCGACCGAGCTCGCGGGCGAGCCGATCACGGCGAAGCTCACCGAGGCGCCCGGCAACGGGGCGGCCATCGGTGGCCTCAAGGTGACGACCGAGAACGCCTGGTTCGCGGCGCGCCCGAGCGGCACCGAGAACGTCTACAAGATCTACGCGGAGTCGTTCAAGGGCGCCGACCACCTCGCCCAGGTGCAGGCCGAGGCGAAGCGCATCGTCGACGCCGCGATGGCGTAGCGCCGTGGGCGCCGGTGGGCTGAGCTAGCCGACCGGCGCCACCTCGGGTTGCGCCGGGTCGGCGACGTCGCCCGTCACGTTGATGCCGGCGCTGTACTCGAGTGAGAACCCGTCGCCGTCGCCGTTGTCGCACGAGACACCGGTCGAGTAGTTGATCGAGCAGGTGTACGGGCCGGCCGTGATCGGGGTGTCGTACTCGAGCGCCTGACCGCCGCCGAAGCCGCCGGTGAGGCACGGATACGTCACGCCGTCGGTGGTGACCCCGACCGACGCTCCCGAGTAGAGGCCGTTCTGGCACATCTCGGCGGGGGCGGCGAAGTTGGTCGCCGTGAGCTGGCAGGCGACGCCCGTTTCGGTCGTGATCTGGCAGCGGATGTTCCCCGACCCCGACTGGAACGTGACGGGGTCGAACGCCTCGACGGTCGGCTCGGCCGTCTCGGTCTCGTCGGTGCCGCCGCCACCGAGGTCGCCCCCGATGCTCGGGGCCCCGGTCGATTCGGCCGGCGTCGTCTCCTGCCCCTGCGTTTCGCCGTCGGCGACGGGCGCCTCGTCGTTGCCGCCAAACAGGGCGTTGATGCCGAGCGCGCCGAGCACGAGCACGACCGCGGCGGCGGCCGCGAGCAGGATCGTCATGACGCCCTTGCGGCGTCGCTGCACCTCGTCGGCCGAGTAGCGCGGCGGCTCGTCGCCTCCCGAGCCGCCCTGGCCTGAACCTGTCTGGCCCGAGCCACCCTGGCCCGAGCTCGGCGGCGGCGGCACGCTCGCGCCGGCGCCGACGGTTGCGGCGCGTTCGGCCGCGCGGCGGTCGGATGCGCGCCAGTCGCGGTGCGACGCGGGCGACTCCTGTTCGTTCCGTGCCTGCTGGTTGGGCGCGTCGAACTCGCCCATGAGGTTGTCGAAGGTGAGCTCGCGGTCGGCGGGGTCTTCGGCCTGCTGGCGAGGCTGGGCCTGCTGGCTGGGCTCGGGTTGCTGCGGCGGTGCGGACGGTTCGGGCGCCTGCTGCGCCGCGAGCGGCGGGAGGGCCGGCATCGCGGTGTTGTCGGGCTCGGTGACCTCGGTCGGTTCTTCGGCCTCGACCGGCTCGATGCGCTCAGGCTCGGCCTGCGGCTGCGGCTGCTCCGCGAAGAAGGCGTTCGCGCGCTCCTGCTCGGCCCGTGCGGCCTCGTCGACCTCGGGTTCCGGCAGCGGCGCGAACTCGGGCTGCTCATCGCGCGGCGGGGCGAACTCGGAGCGCGGCTGCGCCGCGCCCTCGTCGGCCCGTGCATCCTCCTGCACGTATCGCGGCGACTCGATGGGGCGGTCGGCCGGGTCGTCGGGCAGGCCCTCGATGAGCTGCGTGAACGTCGCTTCGTCGGCAACACGGCGGCGCTCGGGGTCGATCTGCCACGTCGCCGCGGCGCGCGCACGCTCTTCCTCGGCCTGCGCATCCGCCTGCCGCTGCGCCTCATCCTGCTGCGCCTGCGACTCCTGCTGCTGGGCCTCGCGCCCGCTCGACATCGCCTGCTGAATCTCGTCGAGCGACATCTGCCGGGTGCGCGGCTCGACGGGCTCGCCGGCCTCGTTGAACGGTGCCGCGGGCGGGGCCGACTGCTGCGGCTCGGCCTGCTTCGGCGCGGGCGCGGGGGTCGCGGTCGACTCATCGACCCGGTTCGCGAACAGCGGCGGCACCTGGCCGGTCTCAGACGGGCGCACATCTTCGATGGGCCCGGTCGAGAACACGTTCGGGTTGAAGCGCCGACGCGACCGACGCGTGGGCAGCTCGCCCGCATCGGCCGAGGGCTCGACTCCGGCCGCCGACTTCGGCCGGTACTGGCTGAAGAAGTCGTCGTCGCCATCGCCGTACGTGTCGTCGGCCGCACCGACCGCGAACGGGTCGGGCGCACCGCCGCCCGGGCGGTGCATTACCGAGTTGCGGTCTGCCGCGTCGCCTCGCTGCGACGCCGCCTGCTGGCTGCCCACTCGGCTGCCGCACTCACCGCAGAACCGCTGCCCCGGATTGACGCTGGCTCCACACACGGAGCAGGTCATGTTGCTCATGTCGCCTCCCTGCGCCAAATTTACCGTGCGAGCGGGCGAAAGCCCGCAATGTCGTGCGGGCGGCGTACAATTCCACACCTAATGGATGCAGCGCGTCGTCGATGACGCGAGGAGAGGAGGGCCGGGGTGTGACCACGAATCCCGCCCACCAGCCACCGACCTCGCAGATCCTCACCAAGCGGAGCATCCACCTCGTGCTCATGAGCATCGTCGTGTCGATGTTCCTCTCGGCGCTCAACCAGACGATCGTCGGCACCGCGATGCGCACGATCGCGGATGAGCTCGGCGGCCTCTCGCTGCAGGCGTGGGTGACGACGGCGTTCCTCATCGCGTCGACCGTCTCGACGCCGATCTACGGCAAGCTCTCGGACGTGCTCGGGCGCCGCCCGCTCATGCTCGCGGCGATCGTGATCTTCGCGACGGGCTCGGTGCTGTCGTCGTTCTCGCAAGACATGATTCAGCTCGCGGCGTTCCGCGCCGTGCAGGGCCTCGGCGCGGGCGGGCTCATGTCGCTGCCGCTCGCGATTCTCGCCGACATGTTCGCGCCGAAGGAGCGCGCCCGGTACCAGGGCCTGTTCATGGCGGCGTTCGGCGTCGCGTCGGTCGCGGGGCCGCTCATCGGCGGCCTGTTCGCCGGCATGACCGAGCTGCTCTGGATTCCCGGCTGGCGCTGGGTGTTCCTCATCAACGTGCCGCTCATCTCGATCGCGTTCGTGCTCGTCTCGCGGTTTCTGCACCTCCCCCGCAAGCGCGCGGCGCCCCGCATCGACTACGGCGGCGCGACGCTCGTGGCGCTCATCGTCGTACCGCTCATCCTCGTCGCCGAGCAGGGCGCGTACTGGGGATGGGCGTCGGTCGCGTCGATCTCGTGCTACGCGATCGTCGCCGTCGCGTTCGTCGCGTTCGTGTTCGTCGAGCGGCACATGGGCCGCGACGCCCTCATTCCGCTGCGCCTGTTCGCCTCGCGCGCGTTCACGATCTCGGTGCTGCTCAGCGTGCTCGTCGGGTTCGCGATGTTCAGTGTCATGACGACGCTGCCGCTCTACATCCAGGTCGTCATGGAGCTCAGCCCGACGAACGCGGGGCTCGCGCAACTGCCACTCATCGGCTCGCAGCTCATCACGTCGTCGGTCATCGGGTTCGTGTACGCGCGGCTCAACCGGGCGAAGTGGGTCGTCGTCGCCTGCCTCGTGCTGCTCACCGTTGCGTTCGCCGTGCTCGGCACGCTGCACTACAACGATCCGCTCTGGAAGCTCTACCTGCCCATGGTGCTGTTTGGCGCATCCCTCGGCGGGCTCCTGCAGGGGCTCACGCTCGTGCTGCAGAACTCGGTCGACGCGAGCGAGATGGGCGTCGCGACGAGCGCGTCGTCGTTCTTCCGCTCGATCGGCGGCACGCTCGGCACCGGCATAACGTTCTCGCTGCTGTTCGGCACGCTCACGCAGACGATTCCGGCGGCGCTTCGCTCGCCGCAGCACGCCGGCCCGGTGGCGGATGCGCTGGCCGAGCACGGGAAGACGCCAGACACCGCGAATGCCCGCATCGTCGAGCTTCTCGAGGGTCCCTCGCAGCAGGCCGCGGCGGCGATGAACGGCGACACGAGCTTCCTCATCGGCGCCGACGACCGACTCGTCGCCCCGTTCATCGACGCGTTCAACAACTCGCTCGTGTTCGGCTACTGGCTCGCGCTCGTCATGGTCGCGGCCGCCCTCGTGCTCTCGCTCGCGCTGCCGAACACGCGGTTCCGCACCGCGTCGGCGCTGCAGGAGCTGCACCAGCGCGGCGACCTCGGCAAGAGCGACTCGGCCGCATCGTAGGCGCGCGCGGCGTCGGTGCCGCGAGTGCCAGCCCGCCTCCGGGTTCGAGGTCTAGCGTGACGGCATGACCGACACGATTGCCCACGAACCCGAGGCACAGCGCTACGCCTACTACCAGGACGGCGAGCTCGCGGGGGCCGCCCACTACACCCAGACCGCCGACGCGCTCGACTTCGACTCGACCGTCGTCGACCCCGAGCACCGCGGTGGCGGCATCGCCTCGAAGCTCGTGAAGTTCGCGCTCGACGACGTGCGCGACTCGAGCACGAAGCGCGTCATCGCATCCTGCAGCTACGTGCAGGCGTGGCTCGCGCGGCACGAGGATTACAGCGCTCTCACACAGCGCTAACCCGGCTGCCATGCCGCCTCCCTACGGTTGGAGGCATGAACACGAAGACGACCCGCACCGCCCTGACCCTGCTCGCCACCCCTGTGCTGCTCGGCACGCTCGCGGCCTGCGCCGCGGGAGGCTCCGACCCCGCCGCCGAGGGCGGCGCCGTCGAGACGCAGGTGGCTGAGACCCAGGCCGCCGAAACCCAGGCTGCCGAGACGCAGTCGACTGAGGCCCAGCCCGCCGAGACACAGTCGTCGACCGGCAGCGCCGAAGGGCTCGACTACTCGGGCGCGATCGAGGCCGCTGAGGCCGAGGTCGGCGCGGGCGCGACCGCCGTGTCGCTCGACCTCGACGACGACTCGCGCGACCGCTACGACATCGACGTCGTGCTCGAGGGCGTGAAGTACGAGGTCGAGGTGTCGGCCGACCTCACGGCGCGCATCACCGAAGAAGACCGCGACGATGACGATGACGAGAACGCCCGCCTCGGCGAGGTGAAGGTGACGCTCGCGCAGGCCATTGCGCTTGCCCAGGAGTACCAGTCGGGCACGGTCGACGAGGTCGACCTCGATGACGACGACGGCGCGCTCGAGTGGAACGTCGACTTCGACGAAGACAACCTCCCCGACCTCGACGTCGACGCCGTCACCGGCGAGGTCCGCGAAGACAACTAACGGGCGGGCCCTCCCCCGCCGCCGCGGTCCCCTCCGCCGCCCCCCCTTCGGCACCCCATCCATCCACCCCACCTCCGCTGACTGACGGCAAATTGCGGCATTTTCAACGAAAATGCCGCAATTTGCCGTCAGTCAGCGTTGTAGGAGGATGCCGGCGGCAGCACTCGGGAAACCCGATCAGGCTCTGGGAAACACATCCTGGCTGGCGCGGGGCTACGGCACGCGGTTGAGCCAGGCCTTCGTCGAGAACTTCGTGCGCACGAGCTCCTCGGCGGCCTCGAGTTCCTCGGGGCGCAGCTCACCCGCCGTGCCGCCGTGCAGCTGCACGAACGTGTCGCGCAGGTGCCCGATGATGTCGGCGCGCGGCATGCCGGTCTGCGACTTCAGCGGCGACACCCGCTTCTTCGCCGACTTCGTGCCCTTGTCGCTCATCTTCTCGCGGCCGATGCGCAGCACCTGCACCATCTTCTCGGCGTCGATGTCGTACGACAGGGTCGCGTGGTGGAGCACGGCACCCGAGCTCAGGCGCTTCTGCGCGGCGCCGCCGATCTTGCCCTGCGGCGAGGCGATGTCGTTAAGCGGCTCATAGGTCGCCTCGATGCCGATGCCGTTCAGCGCCTCGAGCACCCACGCGTCGAGGAAACTGTACGACTCGGCGAAGCTCATGCCGGCGACGAGTTCGGCGGGCACGTAGAGCGAGTACGTAATGATCGCGCCGGCCTCCATGAACATCGCGCCGCCGCCCGAAATGCGGCGCACGATCTCGACGCCGTGCTGAGCGGCGTTCCCGCGGTCGACCTCGTTCTTCACCGACTGGAATGAGCCGAGCACGACCGCCGACTGGTCCCACTCCCAGAACCGCAGCGTCGGCTGGCGCCGGCCCGCGCCGACTTCCTCGGTAAGCACCTGGTCGAGCGCCACCTGCGTCATCGGCGGCAGGGGCGGATGCTGCACGATCTGCCAGTCGTACTCGCGCCAGTCGCGCGCGCCAAGCACGGCGCGACGCACGACGACGGCGACCGCCTCGGGCGAGAAGCCGAGCAGCACCGCATCCCGCGGCAGCGCCGCGCGCACCTCGGCGGCGATCTCGTCGCTCGTCGCGTCGAGCGAAAGCCCGGTCAGCGCGGCATTGACCGCCTCGAGGGCCTCGTCGGGCTCGAGAAAGAAGTCGCCCGCGAGCCGCACGTTCGCGAGGCGGCCGTCAACCGCGTCGAAGTCGATGACGACGAGCTTGCCGCCGGGAACCTTGTATTCGCCGTGCATTGCTGCGGGCCCTCCTTCGGTTGGTGCTGAGTCGCGCTACTGAGACGCGAATCGAGTGAGTGGATGCGGTTAGCTGCCGAGCTCCGCGGGCGCGACGAGGTGCCAGTCGAGCCAGTCGATGAGCTCGCGGGTCGCGTCCGCCCGGTTGAGCTCGTTGAACACCTCGTGCCGCGCGCCCTCGTAGATTCGCAGCGTGACGTCGTGCATGCGCGAGAGGTGCCGGTAGTACCAGGCGAGCGCCTGCGCGCCGCGGCCGCTGTTTGAGACCGGGTCTTCGCCGCCACCAACGATGTACATCGGCACGCGCGCCGCGCGGCCCGTGAGCAGCAGCGGCGGCACCGAGAACGCGCCGAGCACCTGCGGCAGGTCGAGCATGTCGCTCTGCCCGATGTCGAAGCCGTAGCGGTCGTCGATCATCCACTTGATCTCGGCGGTATCGCGCGTGAGCCAGCTCATGCCGTGGCCGTCGCCGTCCCAACGCTCGTTAAAGTTGCCGGTGTTCGCGATGCCGGGAACGAGCAGCGTCGTGCCCGACCAGATGACGACGTCGAAGATCGTCGGCGACAGCGCGTGAATCTGTTGCCCCATGAGCGAGCCCCACGAGTGGCCGAACTCGACGAACGGCAGGTCGGGATACTGCTCGCGGGTCCAGTCGATCACGCGACGCACGACACGAATCGAGTCGCGCATCCCGTGGTCGCCCATCTCGCCGATGCCGTTGTGGTTCACGCCCGTGCGGCCGTGACCGATGTGGTCGTTCGCGACGACGGCGTAGCCGGCCGCGTTGAGGTCGCGCGCGAGGCGCTGGTAGCGGCGCGCGTGCTCGCCGGCGCCGTGCGAGATGTGCACGACCGCGGTCGGCTCGCCCTCGGGCCGCCACTCGTACATGTGCACCATCACGCCGCGCACGTCGAGCAGGTGCTCGCGGTAGTCGACCTCAAACCCGTCGTTCGTGGTGTCGACGCCGGGCGTGTAGAAGCGGTCGGCGACGGCCATCAGCCCTGCACTCCCGCCTGCGCCGCCTCCCAGCGAGCGTCGATGACGGCGGCGAACTCGCGCGCGAGCAGCTCGATCTCCTCGTGGCTCGAGATGATCGGCGGCGCGAGGCGCACCGTGACGCCGTGCGTATCCTTCGCGAGAATGCCGTGGTCGAGCAGGTCGAGGCACACGTCGTGCGCCGTGCCGATCGCGGGGTCGATGTCGACGCCGGCCCACAGGCCCACTCCGCGCACCTCGGTGACGCCACGGCCGACGAGCGCCTCGAGCGCGTCGAAGAGCACGGGATGCAGTTCCTGGTTGTTCCGCTGCCAGGTGCCCGACGCGAGCTCGTCGACGACCGCGTGGGCGATCGCGACGGCCATCGGGTTGCCGCCGAAGGTCGAGCCGTGGGTGCCGGGGGCGAGCACGTCGAGCACGTCGTCGTTGCCGAGCACGGCCGAGACGGGGAGGATGCCCCCGCCGAGCGCCTTCGCGATCGTCACGAGGTCGGGCTCGACGCCCTCGGCCTCGAAGCGGAAAGTCGTGCCGGTGCGGCCGAGGCCCGTCTGCACCTCGTCGAAGATGAGCAGCACGTTGCGTTCGCGGGTGATGCGGCGCACCTCGGCGAGGTAGCCTTCGTCGGGCACGATGATGCCGACCTCACCCTGAATGGGCTCGAGCATGACCGCGACGGTGTCGTCGTCGATTGCGTCGGCAACGGCCTGCGCGTCGTTGAACGGCACGAGCTCGAAGCCGGGGGTGTACGGGCCGTAGTCGGCGCGCGCGACGGGGTCGTCGCTGAGCGACACCATCGAGATCGTGCGGCCGTGGAAGTTGCCCTCCATTGCGATGATCTTCTGGCGGCCGTTCTCGACGCCCTTCACCTTCGCGCCCCACTTGCGGGCGACCTTCACGGCGGTCTCGTTCGCTTCGGCGCCGGTGTTCATGAGCAGCGCGCGGTCTTTACCCGACAGGGCGCTGAGCGCCTCGGCGAAGTCGCCGAGCCCCTCGACGAACACGGCCCGCGAGGCGAGCGAGATCGTGCCCATCTGGTCGCGCGCGGCCGCGAGGAACTTCGGATACGCGTGCCCGAACGTCGTGGCCGAGAAGGCCGAGAGGCAGTCGAGGTAGCGCTTGCCGTTGATGTCGGTCACCCACGCGCCCTCACCCGAGGAGAGCACGATCGGGAGTGGCGCGTAGTTGTTTGCCGTGAATCGCTCGACCTTCGCGATTTCCTGCTGGTCGCGTTCGGTCAGTCGTCCCCGCTCATCTGTCATGACTGCAAGACTAGCGCGCACGCGCCGGGCGGCTCGTGAGTACGAGGCGCCCGGCGCGAGGCGGTCAGGGCCTAGTTGCCGTCCTTCGAGACGAGAATCTTCACGGCCGTCTCGTTGTGGTTGATGAGCGTGTCGAAGCCCTTCTCAATGAGGTCGTCGAGCGCGATCTTGCCTGTAATGAACGGCTTGAGATTCACCTTGCCCTCCTCGACGAGCTTGATCGTGTCGGGGTGGTTGTTGACGTAGGCGATCGAGCCGCGCAGGTCGATCTCCTTCATCACGAGCTTGTGCATGTCGAAGTCGGCCTTGTGGCCCCAGATCGAGACGACGAGCAGCACGCCCGTCGGCCGCAGCGCATCCATGAGGGTGTCGAGCACGACCTGCACGCTCGTCGCCTCGAACGCGACGTCGGCGCCCTTGCCGCCGGTGCGCTTGCGCACCTCTTCGGCCACGTCGACCTCGCGCGGGTCGAAGGCCTCGTCGACGACGCCGGCCTCGAGCGCCTTCTGGCGGCGCAGCTCGCTGAGCTCCGAGACGTAGACGGTGACGCCGATCGCCTTGAGCACGGTCGCCGTGAGCAGTCCGATGGGGCCCGCGCCGCCAACGATCGCGGTCTGGCCCGCGACGGCGCCCGAGCGGTCGACCGCGTGCTTCGCGACCGAGAGCGGCTCGATGAGCGCGGCCTCGTCGAGCGGAATCTCCTTCGAGATCTTGTGCACCCAGCGCTCGCGCACGACGATCTTCTCGGCGAGACCGCCGCCGCGGCCGGCGAGGCCGATGAAGTTCATGTTCGGCGACAGGTGGTAGTCGCGGCTGCTCGGGCCCGTGTCGACGTCGTCGGCGATGATGTACGGCTCGACGACGACGTGATCGCCGACCTCGACGCCGCTGACGCCCTCGCCGACCTCGTAGACAACGCCCGACATCTCGTGGCCGAGCGTGATCGGCGACTCCTCGCCCGAGATCGGGTGCGGGTGACCCTGCGGCGGGCAGAAGATCGGGCCGTCAAGGAACTCGTGGAGGTCGGTGCCACAGATACCGCAGTAGGCGACGTCAATGCCGACCGTGCCGGGTTCGACACGGGGCTCCTCGATGTCTTCGATGCGAATGTCGTGATTGCCGTAGTACCGAGCTGCCTTCATTTCATCCTCCTGGTTGGTCCGTCTGGACGCCCCGTGGTGGACGCCACTTCCCGGACAGCTCCAGTATCGGCCGGTGAACCGGAATCTTGGCTGAGGTTCGCGGACGGCTACTGCGGGAACATCTTGCCAGGGTTGAGGATGCCCTGTGGGTCGAAGACGCGCTTGATCTGCCGCTGCAGCTCGAGTTGCACGTCGCCGAGTTCGTCGCCGAGCCAGCGGCGCTTGAGCAGGCCGATGCCGTGCTCGCCCGAGAGGGTGCCGCCGAGCTCGAGGGCGGCCTCGAAGATCTCTCCGGCCGCCGCCCAGATCTCGTCGGGCACGGCGTCGGTGGTGCCGTCGAACACGAACGTCGGGTGCAGGTTGCCGTCGCCGGCGTGTGACGGGCAAGCGATGAACACGTCGTACTTCGCCGCGATCTGCTCGACCCGCTCGAACATCTCGGGCATCCGCGAGCGCGGCACGGCGCAGTCCTCGACGAGCACCGCCCCGCGGGCCTCGAGCGCGGGGAATCCGCGCCGGCGCACGTCGACGAGCGTCGCCGCCGACTCGGGGTCGAGGGTGAGCTCGGCAACGGTCGCGAGCGGGCGCACGAGGTCGAGGATGCGCTCGGCCTCGCCCCGCGCATCCGCCCCGTCGGTCTGCACGAGCAGGTAGTTCGCGCCGTTCGAGGCGAGGTCGACGCCGGTCGCCTCACTCACGGCGATGAGCATGTTGCGGTCGAGCAGCTCCATGATCGCGGGGCGGATGCACGCAGCGGTGACGGCGGCCGAGGCGGCGGCCGCGTCGCGCACGGTCGCGAAGTACGCCCCGATCGTCGGCACCTCGCCGGTAACCGCCGGGCGGAGCTTCAGCGTCGCCTCTACGATGACGCCGAGGGTGCCCTCGCTGCCGATCATGAGCGCGCAGAGGTCGTAACCGGTGACGCCCTTCACAGTGCGGTGGCCGACCTCGATGAGCTCGCCCGACGCGAGCACAACCTTGAGCGCGAGCACCGCCTCGCGCGTCACGCCGTACTTCGCGCAGAGCAGGCCGCCCGCGTTCATCGCGATGTTGCCGCCGACGCTCGAGAAGTCCTTCGACGCGGGGTCGGGCGGCCACCACAGGCCGTGCCGCGCGAGCTCGGCGTTCAGCTCGCCGTTGAGGATGCCGGGCTCGACGACGCAGAGCTGGTCGTCGGCGCGAACTTCGAGGATGCGGCGCATGGATGCGGTCGAGAGCACGATCTCGCCCACCCCCGCCGCCGCGGCGCCCGCGAGGCCCGAGCCCGCGCCGCGGGGCACGATCGGGGTGCCGGTCGCGCTCGCGATGCGGCAGGTTTCGCGCACGTCGTCGATCGAGCGGGCGTCGACGAGCGCGAGCGGGATGCCCGCCGCGAGCGTGCCGGAGCGGTCGGTGCGCAGCGTCTCGAGCACCTCGGGGTCGGTCGTCACCCGGTCGCCGAGGCGCTCGCGCAGCCGCTCGAGCACCTCGGAGGTCATTCGTCGACCTGGGGGCGGTGCAGGCGCGCGTCGCCCGAGAACAGGCTCGCCGCGTGGTCGACGACGAGCTCGTGCGGGAACAGGTTCTGCACGCGGCCGTCCTGGTACCCGAAGCGGTGCGCCGTGATCGAGATCGCCTGCTCGCGCAGGAACGGGAGCATCTCGAGGCGTCCGGCGAGGGTCACGTGGTCAGAGAACACCGCGATGTCGACCGAGTTCGAGAGGTTCGCGAACAGCTCGCTGCGGGAGCCGCCGAGCAGCCGCAGCCGCGGCGCCTCGAGCAGGCCCTCTGTGCGCATCCGCTCGAGGAACTCCTCGTCAGACTCGACCCGCACCTCGGCGCCCCGACCCTGCAGCTCGCGCAGCAGGCCGGGCGAGAGCTCGTTCGCGGTCGAGACGCGAATCTTCGCACGGGCCGCCGACGCGGCGACGAGCACCTGCGCGAGCTCGAGCGTCGTCGCGTCAGACGAGGCGCGGATGAGGCAGGGCGCCGGCCGGTAGCGCAGCAGGTTGCGTTCGATCGGCAGGTTCGTCACGTCGACGACCTCGCCGTACTCCTCGTTCCAGGCGATCTGGCAGCTCAGGGCCGTGCGGCGCACGCGCTCGAATTCCTCGAACGCGAGGCCCGGCTGGAGCGCCTCGATGAGGCGCGCGGTCGACTCCTCGAGGCCCCGCAGGTGCAGCGTGTGCGACTGCGCGGGCTCGGCCGGTCGCCAGCTGCCGAGATGAAGCAGCGTGTTCGGGCCGCCCGACTTCAGCTTCGTGCCGATCATCGAGCGCTTCCAGCCGCCGTACGGCTGGCGCTGCACGCGGTTGTCGATGACGTCGCGGTTGACGAAGAGGTTGCCCGCCTCGACCTGCTGCACCCAGTGGGCGATCTCGGTGCGGTCGAGCGAGAACAGCCCCGCGCCGAGGCCGTAGTCGAGCGAGTTCTGCAGCTCGATGGCGGTGTCGAGGGTGTCGACGTGCACGATGTTGATGACGGGCACGGCGGCGTCGTTCGTGAGAATCGGCGAGCCGGTCTTCACGCCGGCGCGCACGCCGGGCGTCCAGAGCCGGCCGGTATCGTCGAGGCGACGCGGCTCGACGAGCCAGCGCTCGCCCTCGCCGAGGTGCGTGAGCATCTCGTACGCCTTGCCCGTCGCCTTCGTGACGAGCGGGCCGGCGTGCACCGAGGGGTCGCTCGGATACCCGACCCGCGTCGACGCGACGGCGTCGGCGAGCTGCTCGGCGAAGCGGCTGCGCAGCGCGGCCGGGCCGACGAGGATCGCGGTCGACGGCCGCAGCGGGTTCTGCCCGGCCGCGTCGACGACGCTGCGGGCGATCTCGCGCGCCGCGAGGTCGTAGTCGGCCGCGGCGGTGACGATGACCGAGCTCTTGCCGCCCGATGCGCCGATGAGCGGCAGCTCGGGGCGCCACTCGAGGAAGTGGCTCGCGGTCGCGTACGTGCCCTGCATGAGCACGCGCTCGACCCGCGGGTCGACGATGAGCTCGCGGCCGAGCTGCTCGTCGGTGAGCTGGGTGTAGTCGTTGCCCGCGACCTGCAGCAGGCCGTCGGCGAGCTCGGTCGCCCAGATGACGCGCGCGACGATCGCCGCGGTGCGCTCGGTGCGGGGCGAGGGCTTGAGAATCATGGCCGAGCCGGCCGCGAGCGCCGCGACAACGATCGAGACGATCGAGGTGACCGGCATGATCCAGCCGGGTACGCCGACGCTCACCGCGACGGGCACGAACTCGGCCCCCTGCATCCGGTCGAGCTGGCGCGCGAGGTGCGCGTCGTAGTTTGCGAGGTCGATTGCGTGGCTCACGTCGCGGTCGATCTCATCGAACGCGAGCCCCGTCTCGGCCATCGCGACCTCGATCAGGCGGGCGCGGTTCGCGTCGAGCGCCTTCGCGATCTGTTCGAGCTTCGCCGCGCGCTCCCATCCGCTCGTCTGCCGCCAGCTGTCGCCCGCGGCGTGCGCCCGGTCGAGCAGTTCCTGCACCTGCTCGGTCGTGTGCAGCTGGTGCTCCGCCGCCTCGTCGATGCCGAGCTCGCTGCGCTGCGCGCGATGCTGGATGTGGTTCGCCCAGTCGCGCACGCCCGCGAGGGTCGCGTCGCTGAGCGGGTCGTTGCGGAACGTGTTGCGCAGAATGCGCCCGCCGCGCAGCCCGAGCACGACCTCGGTGAGGTTCGGCGTCGCGCCCGTTTCGGCCGGGTTCGCGAGGGCGGCCTCGTCGTCGGCCGTGACGACGCCAGTTTCGGTCGCGTCGCGGTCGTCGTCTGCCCCTTCGCGGTCGGCCGCAGTAAGGTCGGCGAGGCGGCTGCGGTCGCCGAGCACGGTCGTCTCGGCCGTTAGCGCCTCAAGATCGTCGGTGAGCAGCTCGCCGGTCTCGTAGCGCCGCACCGCAAGGTGCTCGGGCTCGGGCTCGTCTTCGAAGAGACCCTCGGGGAACAGCTCGAGCTTGATCGCGGCGGTGACGCCCGGCGCATCCTCGGGCGCGATGCGCTCCTGCCGGCGCAGCTGGCCGGCAGGAATCTGCTGCATGCGGGCGATCGCGCTGAGCAGGCGCTCCTGCTGCGGGCCGAGCCCGTCGGCGCTCGTCGGCTCCTGCGCCTCAAGGTGGCGGCGCGCGGCGTCGGTCACGATGCCGCGCAGGTAGCTCGCGGCGGGGCGCCAGCCAGCGCCGTCGGGCAGCTGCGCGATGCGCTGGCGCGGCTCGACGCCGAGCTCACGTAGCCGGGCGAGCGTGCGCTCGTCGGTGCCCTGGTTCACGACGACCACAACTCGCGTGAGGCTCTGCCGCACGGGCGCGAGCGCCGCGGCGATGGCCGCGTCGAACGGCACGGTCGAGTCGAGCTCGAGCTCGAGCACGCCGCGGTGTTCGGGGGCGAGCACCGCGTCGATGAGCCGAACCATGTTCGCGTCGACGTCGTCGTCGGTGAGGTAGGCGGCGACCTTCCAGCCGTTGCGCAGCGCGTCGGCGCGCTCGCGCAGGCGGTCGGACATGCGGTGCAGGCCGACCTTGAGCGGCGCCGCACCCTCTTCGCGCAGCAGGTGCGCCGCCCCCGCGAGCCGCCGCAGCAGCGTCGCCGA
This sequence comes from [Zimmermannella] faecalis ATCC 13722, assembly GCF_000381765.1. Taxonomy (GTDB): domain Bacteria; phylum Actinomycetota; class Actinomycetes; order Actinomycetales; family Microbacteriaceae; genus Gulosibacter; species Gulosibacter faecalis. Next base: position 215,901 of record NZ_KB907076.1, read on the forward strand.
GTCGGGCAGGTCGACCGGCAGCGAGACGCCGGCGCGGGCGCCACGGCCGAGGTCGCTCCCGAGCGCGCGGATCATCGTGTCGACCGCGAGCTCGACGTTGCGCGAGTTCGTCGCCCGCAGCATAAGCACGGGCCGATGCGGCTGTTCGCGGGCAACCGCGAGCAGCCCCGCGAGCTGGCCCGCGGCGCGCTCGGCGGTGCCCGAGAAGTCCCAGTCGCAGGGGCGCGGCTCGAGCGTGTTCCAGTCGAGCTCGACCTCGGCGACGTGCGGATGCGCGAGCAGCGTGCGCACGCGGGCGCGCGCGGCCTCGGCGCCGCGGTCGCCGAGCACGGGGTCGGTGAGGGGCCGCACGCGCGCCTCGGCGCCCGCCTCGCGCACCGCGTCGATCGACTTCGTGAGCGGTTCGGGCCCGGCCTCGGTCACGGCGGTGCCGAAGAAACCTCGCGTCGCGCGGCGCACGGCCGGCACGGCGATGAACGGGATGCCCGGGCCCGCGAAGGCGCCGAGGCGGAACCTCCGGCGCGTGGCCGGGGTAAGCGTGTCGGGGATGCGGTCGGCGAGGTCGTGGAGGCCAAAGCCCGAGGCGAGCAGGTCGTCGGGGCGTAGCACGTCGTCGATGAGCTCGCGCAGGAACGTCGCGCCGCCCGCCGCATCCAGTGCCCGCTCGAGGTCGCCGCGGTCGTCGAGCTTCGCGCGGCGGCGGGGGTTCGGTTCTGCCTCGAGCCGGGCCGCCTGCTCGTCGGCGCGGCGCTGGTCGTCGTGCCACCAGCGGCCGAGCACCTCGAGCGCGGGCGGCACCGCGGCGTCGATTGGCGCGTTCGCGGCGGGCGCCACCTCCTGGCGGCGTTGCTGCTCGCGGGGTGGGTCGGGGGCGGGCTGCGGCTCGAGCACGATGGGCTCGGCCGGCTGATCGACGGGACCGTGCGAGTCGTCGCCGTCCTCACGCCGCTTGCGGTTCATCACGTCGCGCACGAGGTCGGCCCGCTCAACACGTCGGGCCCGTGCCTGCGAGAGTTCCTCGCGGGCCGGGCCCCGTGCGTCCCCCGCGCCATCGGGGGGAAGGAATCGTGCCATGCAGGCGAGCTTACTTCGGCTGACGCAGAATTCCGTCGAAGAACGCGGCCAATTCGGCGGTCGCGTCGAGCGGCAGCACCTGGGCGACGTACTGGTCGGGGCGCACGACGACGATCGCGCCGTCGCGGCTGACGCCACGCTCCTCGAAGATGTCGGTGCCACGGCCGGCGGCGAACACCTTCTCCCAGTTGTTCAGCTTCCACGGCCCAACCTCGGGGAAGAACACGGCCGGCACGTCGGCGAACTCCACCTCGCTGTAGTCCTGCTGGTAGATCACCTTCGTGTCGAAGTACGCGTCGTCATCGCCACCCGCGGGCGTGTACTTCACGACCGGCGAGGCGGGGTCGTTCGTGAGCCACTCGCCGAGGCGCTGCGCCGGCGAGTCCTCGCCCGGCCGCGCGGCGTCGGCGAAGACGTAGATGCGCCACCGGCCGTCGGCCTCGTGGAGGTGGCCGAGGTGCACGGGGTTGTTGTCGCCGCGGCGCACAACCCGGCCCGAACGGAACCGCTTGCCGACGGGGAAGCCGGTCGCGAGCTCCTGGTGATCGGCGCCGCCGCACAGCGGCGACCCGGCCTGGTACTGGGTCATGAAGCCCGCCGGGAACTCGAAGGTCTTCTCGTAGAACTCCTCGAGCTGGCCCGGATACTCGAACTCCTCGGGGCGGCGCGCCATGAGCGACGACCACTCGCGGTCGAAGTCGATGAGGTTCTGCGCGATCTCCTGGCGCTCGTCGGAGTAGGTGTGCAGCAGCGAGGCGTCGGCGCGGCCCTCGAGCACGTGCCCAAGCTTCCACGAGATGTTCCAGCCGTCCTGCATCGACACGTTCATGCCCTGACCGGCCTTCGCCGAGTGCGTGTGGCAGGCGTCGCCGCAGATGAACACGTGCGGGTTGCGCACGGCCTCGTCGCCGTCGTCGACCTCGTCGAACTTGTCGGTCACGCGGTGGCCGACCTCGTACACCGAGCTCCACGCGACGTTCTTGACGTCGATCGAGTAGGGCGCGTAGATCTCGTTCGCGCGGCGAATGACCTCTTCGACGGGCGTGTTGCGCACGGCGTGGTTGTCGTCGATCGGCACTTCGCCGAGGTCGACGTAGATGCGGCAGAGGTGGCCGCCCTCGCGCGGGATGTGCAGAATCGAGCCGCGCTCGGAGTGGATCGTCGCCTTGAGGCGCCAGTCGGGGAAGTCGGTTTTCACGACGACGTCCATGACGCCCCAGGCGTGGTTCGCCTTGTCGCCGCGGGGCACGCGGCCGATCGACTTGCGCACGCGGCTGTGGGCGCCGTCGCAGCCGATGACGTACTTCGCGCGCACGGTGCGCTGCTGGCCGGCGTCGTCGCCATCGGTGCGAACGAGGCGCACCTCGACGGGGTACTCCTCGACGGTGTCGTCGCCGACCGTGAGGGTCTCGAACTCCCAGCCGTAGTCGGGCGTGATGCGGCCGGGGCCGCGTCGGGCGGCCTCGGCGAAGTAGTCGAGCACGCGCGCCTGGTTCACGATGAGGTGCGGAAACTCCGAGATCGCCCCGTCGGGGTCGTCGAGGGTGCGGCCCGTGCGAATGATCTTCGACGGGTCGCTCGGGTCGGGGGTCCACGAGGTCATCTCGGTGATGCGGTACGCCTCGGCGATGATGCGCTCGGCGAAGCCGAAGGCCTGGAACGACTCGACCGAGCGGGCCTGAATGCCGTCGGCCTGGCCGAGCTCGAGCCGGCCCGGTCGGCGCTCGATGAGGTGGGTGCGCACCGAGGGGAACTGCGACAGCTGTGCTGCCGCGAGCATGCCCGCGGGGCCCGAGCCGACGATGAGCACGTCGACCTCGTCGGGAAGTTCGGTGGGTCGGTCGATTCCGTAGCCCGCCGCGTCTTTGACGAGCGGTTCGCCCGAAACGTAACCGTGGTGATGGAACTGCATTGGTCGATCTCCTCGAAGGTTCGACTCACCGCAGCGTGAGTCGATGTGTGTTCTCTATTTGAACGTGTCGTTCGATTGTCGCACAAGAATGGGGGTTCGGTCACCCCCATCTTCCTCCGAGCGGATCGACACCCACTCAGTCCCCCGGCAGGCTCAATCCACGGCGGGCTCCCACTCGCTCGGATACGCGGAGCGGGTCGAGGGCACGCGCGCGGCCTCGCCCCACTCGAGCACCCAGTCGGGCATGATCGCGGGCACATCGGCGGCCTCGTGCAGCTGCTCGAGCACCTGCTCGTGGCCAATCGCGCCGTTCGGGCCGGTGAAGCGGCCGAGCACGAACGACTGCGCGTAGATCTCGCCGTCCTTCACGAAGCGGTGCTCGATGTAGAAGTTGCGGTCATCCATGCCGAGGTAGCGCGTGTTGAGCTCGTACTTGTCGCCGAGCGCGAGCGACTTGCGGTAGGTGATGGTCTGGCGCGCGACGACCGCGTTCCAGCCGAGGGCCCGGATGCGCTTCCACAGCCCCGTGCGCAGCATGAAGTCGAGGCGCCCGAGGTCCTGAATCGTCAGGTAGGTGCCATTGTTCATGTGCATTTGCACGTCAAGGTCGATGGGGCGCACCGTCATTTGGATGCGCGAGATGTCACGAACATCGCGAGGGCGGGCTGTCTTTGCCTGCAACCACACGCGGAGCATGCGCCAGAAAAATTTCACGCGGCGAGCCTAGGCCGCGCCCCACCCGCGCCGAATCCCGATTGTGGGGACCATACAGACCCCCTCGCGCCCGCGCCGGGCCCGCGCCGCCCTAGCGGTCGGCGTTCGGCGGGAGCTTGATGATGCCCGTCTCCGGGCGCTCCTCGTCGACCGCCGGCACGTCCTCCGGCGGCACCTCGCCCTCGAGCTCCTCGCGCTCGAGGCGCATGAGCTCGCGCAGGTCGAGCGCGCTCGTCTCGGCGAGCGGCTCGCCGCAGACGTACCACTCCATGCCGTCGAGCAGCGACGCCACCGACCGCTGCCGCGCGATCACGTCGATGCGCAGGCCGAGCGCGCGCGCATCCTTCGCCGTGCGCGGGCCGATCGCCGCGAGCAACAGCTCGTCGGGAATCGGCGAGAACTGCTTGCGCACCTGCTCGGCAACCGAGCCCGACGTGATGAGCACGCCGCGGATGCGCCCGTTGCGAATGTCGTACTGGATCGACTCGGCCGCGGGCACACCGACGCTGCGGTACGCGATGACCGAGTCGACGTTGTGGCCGCGACGCTTCAGCCCGTTCGCGAACGACGGCTTCGAGTGCTCGGAGTGGAGCCAGAGCACGTTGATCTTGGGCATGCGCCGACCGCTCTCGCGCCACTCGACGAGCAGGCCCTTCGCCGAATTGTCGTGCGTCGGCACGAAGTCGACCCGAAAACCACCGGCCGAAAGTGCCGTCGCCGTCGTCTCGCCGGCCGCCGCGATGCGCGTCGACTCGGGCACCCGCGCCTGCAGCGAGTGCATGACGTCGACGGCCGTCGCGCTCGTCACCACGAGCCAGTCGTACTCGCCGCGCTCGAGCCGCACGAGCGCATCCATGAGCCGGGGCGAGTCGTCGGGCGCCGGGCTCGCGAAGTTAATGAGCGGCGCGGTAATCGGGAAAGCGCCCCGAGCGCGCACCGCCTCGGCGACGTCGTGCCCGAACGTACCGCCCCGCGGCACGAGAATCTTCCAGCCGCGAAGCGGCCCGAGGGTCCCTCGGTTAGTCATGCATCGGCTCCGTCATCGCAAAACTTCAAACACCTCAGATGAGTTGATCCAGCGCCCGGTGAGCGGGGTGCCGGCAACAGCGATGCCCTCGCCGAACGGCTCCGTCGGGTCGCCGAGCAGCCACTGCGGCTCGTCGGCCTCGGCCACGACCGTGTACGCGTCGATGCCGACGCCGACCCGCGCGTGCAGGCTCACGTCGGCCGCCGCATCCTCGTCGCCGAAGCCCTCGTCGTCAGCCTCGTCGTCGAGGTCCCCCTCGGCGATCGGCTGGATGTGCGGTTCGGCGTGCCGCCCGCCCTGCTCGGCGGGGGTGCCGAACGCGTCGACAAAACTGATCCAGGCGCCGGCCTCGGGCTCGAGCTCCGTGAGCTCCACCGTGAGGTCGGCCGATACCGGCGCGGTCGCGAAGTAGCGGCTGAACACGCGCAGCAACTGGCGGTACGCCCACTGCAGGTCGTCGGCGACGGGGCCGCGCAGCCACAGGCACACGGCCGGGTCGACAAAGCTGCCGAGCGTGAGGTCGTAGATGCCGCGCACCTCGACGCCCTCCTCGCGGAACTCCTCGAGGAGCGCCTCGAACTGCTTCAGGGCCGAAACGGCCTCGTCGGCCGCCGCGACCTCCGCGTAGTCGCTGTCGGTGTTCACGCCGAACGTCGCGAACACCGAGTAGGTGACGGGTGCGTCGTCGACGAGCTCGGCGTCAGCGCCCAGCTCGGGGGCCTCGCCTGGGGCCTGGGTCATCGGGACTCCTTCGAAGGGGTGAGTTGCGCGCTAGCGCTTGCGGTTCGCGAGCACGATGACGCCCGCGATGATGCCGGCCACTCCGGCGGCCGCGCCGCCGAGAATCGCGGCAACGCGCCCCGGGTTCTCGTCTTTCGCGCGCAGGAACTGGGCCTTGCGGTCGTCGGCCCACTCCCCGAAGCGCGCCGGCACGTCGAGCTTGTACTCGAGCGCGTTGAGCGTCTCGGCGAGCTCGCGGCGGAGTTCTTCGCGGCTGCGGCCGGTGACGTCGTTACTCATACTTGCCCATTCCCTTCAGAGCGTTGAGGTCTTGCTTAACCGAGTTGATGGTCTTGCTCGGCATGACGCCGCCCATGCGCTTGAACAGCATGATCGCGACGAGGCTCGCGATGATCATGATGACGAGCAGCGCGCCCGCGACGATGAGCGCCGACAGCCAGGGCGCAAACACGGTGTTGAGCCCGAGAATCGCGGCCGTGATGAGCACGGCCCAGAGCGTCACGGCGAAGAACGCGACGACGGCGAACAGGCCCGCGCCCGTGCCGCCCTTGATCGCCTTCGCCTTGAGCTCGGTCTTTGCCTGGTCGGCCTCGGCCTTCGCGAGCGCGATGCTCAGCTTCGGCACCTCGCCGGCGAGCTTCGCGAGCGAACGCTTCGATTTCGGGTTGAACTTGCCGAATCGCATGGGCGCTTCGGCGTTCGGGAACGGGCCGCGCGTCGTCGACTCGTCGGGCTTGTCGTAACTAGTCACTGGTGCTCCCTCGGGTGCGGTGATGAGAATCGGGCGCGGATGCGGCCGGGTCGGCTAGCGCGACTGGCGCTTCGCCTTCGGCTTCGAGCCGTCGCCGAACACGAGGTTGCCGACGCCGCCGGCGATCTGGCCGAGGCCCTTGGCCGTGCTCGTCACGAAGCTCGGCACGTAGGCGTCGACGAGGTCTTCGACGTTCTCGCGCTGCTTCACGACCGCCTTCGAGTTCCAGACCGACTCGGCGCGCTCCGCGATCTGCTCGTAGCGTTCGCGACCCGCGCGCGAGCCGAGCACGTACCCGGCCGCGATGCCGGCGAGGAGGGCAAGTTTCGTTGCTGTCTTCATACTGCGTCCTTCTTTTTGAGCCGCGCGCTGAGGTGCGCGCGGTATGGATGCGGTTTAAATTCCGTGGGTACTCCGGCTGCCAAGGCTAGTCGGCCGAGGTATCGATTTCGTGAGAAATGCGCGGAGCGGTGGGGCGGATGCGCGCTACCAGATCTCGACGCGCTCGGCCTCGTCGAGCCAGAGCTCGTCGTCAGGCGTGACGTGGAATGCCTCGTAGAACGGGGCGAGGTTTCGCACGATCTGGTTGCAGCGGAACTCGGCCGGCGAGTGCGGGTCGACCGCGAGCAGCATCTTCATGTACTCGGGCCGGCGCTTCTCGCGCCACGCCTGTGCCCACGAGAGGAAGAATCGCTGCGCGCCCGTGAGGCCGTCGATGACGGGCGACTCGGCGCCGTCGAGGTGGCGCAGGTACGCCTTCCAGGCGATGCCGAGGCCGCCGAGGTCGCCGATGTTCTCGCCGATCGTGAGCTCGCCGTTCACCTTCTCGTCGTCGTCGAGCGAGGCGGGCGAGAGCGCCGAGTACTGGTCGATGAGCGACGCCGTGTGGCGCTCGAACGCCTCGCGGTCGGCTTCCGTCCACCAGTCGATGAGGCGGCCGTCGCCGTCGTACTTCGAGCCCTGGTCGTCGAAGCCGTGGCCAATCTCGTGGCCGATCACTGCCCCGATCGCGCCGTAGTTCGCCGCCGCATCCCGGTCTTCGTCGAAGAACGGCAGCTGCAGAATCGCGGCCGGGAACACGATCTCGTTCTGCGGCGGCAGGTAGTACGCGTTCACGGTCTGCGGCGTCATGAGCCAGAGGTCGCGGTCGACCGGCTGGCCGATGCGCGCGAGCTCGCGCTCGCTCTCGACGATCGACGAGCGGCGCACGTTGCCGATGAGGTCGGTCGGCGACACCTCGAGCTTCGAGTAGTCGAGCCACTTCACGGGGTAGCCGATCTTCGGCGTGAACCGCTCGAGCTTGTCGAGAGCCTTGCGCTTCGTCTCGTCGCTCATCCAGTCGAGCTCGGTGATCGAGTCGCGGTAGGCGGCGAGCAGGTCGGCGACGAGCGCATCCATCTTCGTCTTCGCGGTGGGCTTGAAGTGCCGGCGCACGTACTCCTCGCCGATCACCTCGCCGAGCAGGCCCTCGACGTGGCCGATGCCGCGCTTCCAGCGGTCGCGCTGCTGCGGCACGCCCTGGAGCGTCGTGCCGTAGAAGTCGAAGTTCGCTTGCGAGATCTCGGGCGAGAGCACCGCCGAGTATGCGAGGGTGATGCGCCACACGAGCCAGTCGCGCCACGCGTCGAGGCGGTCGGCGGTGAGCAGGGTCGCGACGCCCTCGAAGAAGCTCGGCTCGTGCACAACGAAGTTGTCCATCGCGCCGTCAGGCAGCTGCAGCTCGCGGTGCCAGGCCCGCATGTCGAGCCCCTCGAACTTCGCGAGGAACTCGTCGAGCGTCGTCGGGTTGTACGTCTGGTCGACCTCGCGCGTGCGCACGACGTCCCAGTGGTGCTTCGCGATCTCGGTCTCGAGGTCGAACACGCGCTGTGCGCGCCCCTCGGGGTTCGGCACCTCGACGAGGCGGAGCATGCGGTCGATGTGCGCGAGGTACGCCTCGCGAATCTCGGCGTACTGGTCGTCGCGGTAGTACGACTCGTCGGGCAGCCCGAGGCCGCCCTGCTCGGCGTAGAGGATGTTCGTGTCGGGGTTCCCGATGTCACCGATTACGTACATGCCGGTGAAGCCCGAGACGCCGAGGTGCTGCTGGGCGCCGAGCTCCGCGAGGAACTCGTCGACCGACGCCACCGCGAGCGCACGCGTGATGTCGTTGGCGATCGGCTCGGCGCCGAGCTCGGTGAGCAGCTGCTCGTTCATGAACGCCGCGTAGGCGTCGGCGGCCTTGCGCAGCGGCGAGCCGGGCTCGGCCGCCGCGTTGTCTTCGAGAATCGCGCGCACGTTCTGCTCGGCGGCGTCGGCGAGCTGGTGGAACGAGCCGTAGCCGCTCTTGTCGGCGGGAATCTCAGTCTCGCGCAGCCAGCGGCCGTTCACGTGGCGAAAGAGGTCGTCCTGCAGGCGAACTTCGCTGTCGAACCATTCGGTCTCGATGCCCGAGGGCAGCTGCTTCGTGGGCTCCGGTGCATTGTCAGCGGTCATGCGCCCCAGCCTAGGGCAGCCGCCGCGCGCGAGTTTGCGCGTGTTCCTAGGATGGACTCGATGGCAACGCAGCACCTCACCCGGCGCATCCTGCGGCTCGCGGTTCCCGCGCTCGGCGCGCTGGTCGCCCAGCCCCTGTTTGTCGCGACCGATACCGCGATGGTCGGGCACCTCGGCGAGCCCGTGCTCGCGGGCCTCGCGGTGGGATCGACGGTCGTGTCGACGCTCGTCGGGCTCATGGTGTTCCTCGCCTACACGACAACGCCGATCGTCGCGCGGCGGCTCGGCGCCGGCGACCGCCCGGGCGCGATTCGCGCGGGTATCGACGGCATGTGGCTCGGGCTCGCGTGCGGCGTCGTGCTGTTGCTCGTGGGGCTGCCGCTCTCGGCGCCCATCGTCGCGGGGTTCACGCGGGACGAGATCGTCGGCAGCGCCGCCATGAGCTACCTCACGATCTCACTGTGGGGCCTGCCCGCGATGCTCCTCACGCTCGCCGCGACCGGTCTGCTGCGCGGGCTGCAGGATACGCGCACGCCGCTCGTCGTCGCCGTCGCGGGCGCCGGTGCGAACGTCGTGCTCAACGCCGTGTTCATCTACGGGCTCGGGCTCGGCATCGCGGGGTCTGCGCTCGGCACGGTCGTCACCGAGTGGGGCATGGCGCTCGTCTACCTCCTCATCGCCGCGCGGGCGGCCCGCGCGCACAGCGTCACGCTGCGGCCGGGCATCGGCGACCCCCGCCAGGCCATCACCACATCCGCCCTCATGATGCTGCGCACCGTGACGCTGCGCATCGCGCTCATCGTGCTCGTGTGGGCCAGCGGGCAGCTCGGCGTGAGCGAGCTCGCGACGCTGCAGGTGACGTACACCGTCTACAACGTGCTCGTCTTCGTGCTCGACGCGCTCGCAATCGCGGCGCAGGCGATGGTCGGCCACGATCTCGGCGTGGGCGACCGGGCGGCGGTGCGGCGCATGACGACGCTGCTCGCCTGGTGGGGCGTCGGTCTCGGGGTCGCGCTTGGGGTCGTCATCGCCGCGACGTCGGGCGTGCTCGGGCACGTGTTCACGACCGATGCCCGCGTGCTCGAGCTGCTGCCGGGCGCGCTCGTGACGATGGCGATCACGCTGCCGGTGTGCGGCTACGTGTTCTCGCTCGACGGCATCCTCATCGGCGCCGGCGACATTGCGTACCTCGCCTGGACCGGCCTCATCAACCTCGCCGTGTTCTGCGCGCTCGCGTGGGCGGTGCTCGCCGCCGCGCCCGCCGAGACGGGGCTCGTCTGGCTCTGGGCCGCGTTCGGCGGCGGGTTCATGCTCTCGCGCGGCGTGACGCTCGGCGTGCGGGTCGCGAACGATCGGTGGATGGTCGTCGGCGCCTCCCGGTAGCCTTGCGGGGTGCGTTTGGTCATTGCTCGTTGCTCGGTCGACTACGTCGGCCGCCTCACTTCCCACCTCCCCGAGGCCACCCGGCTGCTGATTCACAAGGCCGACGGGTCGCTCCTCGTGCACAGCGACGGCGGCTCGTACAAGCCGCTCAACTGGATGAGCCCGCCCGCGGTCTTCCGCACGCTCGAGCCCGACGACGATCAGCTCGACGCCGGCATCGAGGAGATCTGGGAGGTCACCCACAAGAAGTCGGGCGACAAGCTTCGCGTGCAGATCTACGACCTCATCAGCGACTCCGACCACCACCTCGGCGTCGACCCGGGGCTCACGAAGGACGGCGTTGAGGCGCACCTGCAGGAGCTCCTCGCCGCGCAGATCGAGCGCCTCGGCGACGGCCACCAGCTCGTGCGCCGCGAGTACATGACGCCGATCGGCCCCGTCGACATCCTCGCCCGCGACCCCGAGGGGGCCTCGGTCGCGGTCGAGATCAAGCGCCGCGGCGAGATCGACGGCGTCGAGCAGCTCACCCGCTACCTCGAGCTCATGAACCGCGACCCGCTGCTCGCCCCGGTTACCGGCGTGTTCGCGGCGCAGGAAATCAAGCCGCAGGCGCGCACGCTCGCTGAAGACCGCGGGATTCGCTGCGTCGTGCTCGACTACGACGAGATGCGCGGGGTCGAGTCGGGCGTGCCCCGGCTCTTTTGAGTGCCCCGGCTAGTCTGAACACAATGCGGTTCTTCTTCGACGCCCGGTACATTCGCACTGATTTTCACGACGGGATCAGCCGATACACGGCCCAGCTCGGCAGCGCGGTGCACGCGCTCGCGCCCGACGAGGTGACGTTCCTCATTCACGACGAGCGGCAGCTCGAGCACCTGCCCGCCGGCGCATCCTGGCTGCTGTTTCACTCGAACGAGTCGGCGCTCGAACCGATCGCGGCGCTGAAGCTGAACAAGTACCGCCCCGACGTGTTGTTCTCGCCGCTGCAGACGATCGGCACCGCGGGCCGCAAGTTCAAGGCGATCGTGTCGCTGCACGACCTCATCTACTACCGCCACCGTCGCCCGCCGACGAACCTTTCGCCGCTCGTGCGCATCGGCTGGCGCGCGTACCACCTCACGTACTGGCCGCAGCGCGCGGCGCTGAACGGGGCGGATGCGGTGGTCACGGTGTCAGAGACGTCGCGCCGCGAGATTCTCGGGCATCGCCTCACGAAGCGCCCGGTGCACGTGATCCCAAACGCCCCGAACGACCTGCGTGAGCGGCTCCCCGACGGCGCCGACCCGGCGGCGGGCACCGGCCGGAACCTCGTCTACATGGGTTCGTTCATGCCCTACAAGAACGTCGAGACGCTGATTCACGGCATGGCGCACCTGCCGGGCCGCGCGCTGCACCTGCTCAGCCGCATAGCGCCCAAGCGTCGCGCCGAGCTCGAGGCGCTCATCGACGCGACCGACCTCGCGCCGGGCGCCGAGGTCGTGCTGCACGGCGGCGTGAGCGACGACGAATACGCCGCCCTGCTCGCCGACGACGCGCTGCTCGTCACCGCCTCGCTCGACGAGGGCTACGGGCTGCCGATCGCCGAGGCGCTCGCGCTCGGCGTGCCCGCGGTCGTGAGCGACCTCGAGATCTTCCACGAGGTCGCCGGCGACGGCGCGCGCTACTTCACGGCGCAGGACCCCCGCGAGTTCGCGACCGCGGTGCAGTCGGTGAGTACACCGCAGGCGCGCGCGCAGGTCTCGGACGCCGGCATCGCCCACATCGCGCGGTTCACGTGGAAGGCCTCGGCTCACCGACTCCTCGAGGTCGCGCGGTCGCTCAGCAACCACTCACCCAGCGGACACTGAGTACGCTGGGCCGGGTGAGCCCCGAACAATCCGCCGAAGCGCGTCTCGTCCAGCCCGCCGCATCCCTGCCGCCGCGGCAGGTGCAACTGCCGCACGGCACCGGCACTGCGCCCTACACCGCCGTGCTCTGGGACCTCGACGGCACGATCAGTGACTCGGCGGAGGGCATCGTCGACGCGATGCGGCGCACGTACGACGTGCTCGGCCTCGACATTCCGAGCGACGAGACGCTGCGCAGCTACGTCGGGCCGCCGATCATCGACACGTTCCGCGCCGAGGGCCTCGACGACGCGATTGAGCTCACGCACGCCCTGCAGACCTACCGCGAGATCTACAACGAATCGGGGCTGCTCGCCTCGCCCGAATTCCCCGGCGTCGGCGCGATCATTCGCGACCTGCACGCCGGGGGCATCCCGCAGTCGACCGCGACGAGCAAGCCCGAGTCGGCCGCGGCGCGCGTGCTCGAGTCGTACGGGCTCGCCGAGCAGTTCGAGTTCATTACGGGCGCGACCGACGACGAATCGCGGTCAGAGAAGGCCGACGTCGTCGCCGAGGCGCTCCACCGCCTGCGCGGCGCGGGCCACGACCTCTCGAACGTGCTCATGATCGGCGACCGCTTCTACGACGTGCAGGGCTCGCTCGCGCATGGCGTGCCCTGCACGTACATCACGTGGGGCTACGGCCGACTTGGTGAGGAGGCCGACTCGGTCGCCGTCGCGACGACGCCGGATGAGCTTCGCGAGGTGCTCGGCATCCATCGCTCGTAGGTTGGGGCGACGCCTGCCGTTCTGAGAGGGTGGAGGCATGACGCCTCGCCTCCGCTCGCGACCCGCCATCCGTTTCTCGGCCGGTGCGCTCGCCGCCGCTCTCGTCGCCGTGCTGCTCCTCGTGTTCGCACCCTCGGGGCAGGCCCGCGCAGACGTCGAGAACTTCAACTTCTCGAGCTGGCGCACCGAGATCGACGTTTCGGTCGACGAGGGGCTGTTCGGCGGGCAGGTCGTGCGCTCGGACTTCACCGAGACGATCACCGCAGAGTTCCCCGACTTCGACCAGAACCGCGGCATTGTGCGCGCGATTCCGGTCGAAATGGGCGAGTCAACGATGCGCATCGAAGACGTGTCGGTCACCGACCCCGACGGCAACCCCGTGCCGTACGAGACCGAGCAGGAGTGGGGCGCGAACGACTACGTCATTCTCGTCGGCGACGACAACTACGTGCAGGGCTCGACGACGTACGTCATCAAGTACTCCCTCGTGAACACGCTCACCGAGCGCGACTACACGAACCCCGAGGCGATGTACGCGCCGAACCTCACGCCGCCGTACCGGCAGCAGGCGATCGACTCGTTCTCGGCGCAGGTGCGCATCGACACGACACTCTGGGATGCGGTGCAGGAGCTACCGTCGTGGAGCGACGAGCCCGGCTACGAGGGGCTCGACGCGAACTGCTTCGTCGGGCAGGCCTTCAGCGACGTCCCGTGCGCGTTCGACGTCGTGCCCGGCGACGAATATGAACCGGGCACTGACGACTTCACGCCGTCCGAGCCGCTCGATGCGAGCACGACGGTCATCACCATCGCGCCGATCGAGCTTGGCACGAACGACGTCACCCTCGACCTGCGCATGTCGGGCGACTCGGTGCAGCTGCCGAACTGGTTCGAGAAGCTCAGCACCACGCAGCAGCTCAACTTCGGTGCCGTCGTGCTGCTGTTCTTCGTCGCCATCGCCGCCTTCATCGCGCTGCAGCGGTCGCGCAAGCCGAAGCCGCTCACCCCGATCGTGACCCGGTACTCGACCGACATCTCGCCGATTCGTGCGGCCGTACTGCTGCAGGCGGGCCGCGAGCCGAAGGACCGCCCCGCGTTCAGTGCCCAGGTGCTCGACACGGCCGTGCGCGGCGGCGTCACGCTCGAAGAAGAGGCGGAGCGGCGCGGCAAGCCGCTCGTGCGGGTGCGGTTCGCGAATGAGCCCGAGGAACTGCCGTCGCAGACGCGCAAGTTCCGGAACCAGGTGCTGCGGATGAATCAAGAGGGCGAGTCGACGCTGCTCGCGCCGAACAGCAAGAAGCTCGCGGATTCGTGGCGCAAGTTCGCGAATTCGGCGGTGAAGGGCGTGCACAACGCGAAGCTCGCCGAGGTGTCGTCCGCGGTTCGGCTGCGCAAGCGCATCACCGCGCTCGCACTCGCGCTGTTCGTCGCCGCGGTCGTGCTCCTCGTGATTCAGTGCGGTCACGTCGCCGAAGACCTCATGTTCGTGCCGATGGTGTCGGGGCTCTTCGGGATCGTCGGGCTCATCACGCTGTTCGGGGTGCTGGCGACGAACGAGCGCCAGCTCACGCACGAGGGCCGCGTGGCGCTCACCGAGCTTCACGGCCTACGCCAGTACCTCGAACTCGCCGAGGAGGATCGCCTGCGTGCGCTGCAGGGCCCCGAGACGGCCGAGCGCGTGACGGGCGCGGGCCCCAACCCCATCGAGGTGATTCACGTCTACGAGCGGCTCCTCCCCTACGCTGTGCTGTTCGGCATGTCCGACGAGTGGGCCGAGCTCATCGAGACGAAGTACCAGGAGGCGCAGGCGCAGCCCTCGTACGTGAGCGGACGCGCCGCCGGCATCGTCTGGGCGAATCAGCAGATCGGCATCGTGAACCCCACCTACACGTCGCCGAGCTCGGGGTCGGGCTACTCCGGCTCGTCGAGCTCGTTCTCGGGCGGCGGTTCGGCCGGCGGCGGCTTCGGCGGCGGCTCGGTCGGCGGGCGGTAGGCGTCAGGCAACCGGCCGACACGGCTCGGGCGTCAGCTTTCGGGCACGGGTACCCTCGGTGGAATGCTCGCTCTTTCTGCCGCTCCCGTCGCAACGGGGCTCCGCGACGTGCTCGACCCCGAGACCCTGCTGCCGGCGCTCGGCCCGTGGGTACTCGCCGGCGTCGCCGTCATCATCTTTATCGAGTCGGGGGTGCTGTTCCCGTTCCTGCCGGGTGACTCGCTGCTCGTCACCGCGGCGATCCTCTCGCCACAGCTGCACCTCAACCCGTGGGTGGTCGCGGTGGTCGCGCTCGCCGCGGCGATCGCGGGCGACCAGGTGGGCTACTGGCTCGGGAGCCGGTTCGGGCGACGGCTGTTCAAGACGGATGCGCGGCTGCTCACGACCGAGCGGCTCGAGACCGCCGAGCAGTTCTTCGCGAAGTACGGGCCGTTCGCGCTCGTGCTTGGCCGGTTCGTGCCGATCGTACGCACGTACGTACCCCTCGCGGCCGGCACCGCGGCCCTCGCGTATCGCCGCTTCGTCATGTGGAACGTGCTCGGCGCCGTCACTTGGGTGGGAAGCCTGACGCTCGTCGGCGTGCTGCTCGGCGGCATCCCGTTCGTGAAGAACAACATCGACGTGCTCGCGATCGTCATCGTGCTCGTGTCGGTGCTGCCCGTCGTCATCGGCGCGTTCCTTCGCAGCCGCCGCGAGCGCCGCGAACGCGCCGAGATCCCCGCAGACTCCATCGCGAACTGACGGCAATTTGCGGCATTTTCGCTGAAAATGCCGCAAATTGCCGTCAGTCGGCGGAGGTGGGGTGCCGCCTAGTCTTCGTAGCCGGGCGCGGGCTCGACGCCGAGGAAGTCCTCGTAGTTCGCGGCGCCCGACTCGTGGTACGCCTTCGCCGCTTCGACGCCAATGAAGCGGTAGTGCCACGGCTCGAACTCGTACCCGGTCGTCGCGGTCTCGCCGTCGGGGTAGCGCAGAATGTAGCCGTACTCCCACGAGTGCTTCACGAGCCACGCGCTCGCGTCGGTTTCGGCGAAGCACTCGGTGAGGATGCAGTCGGACTCCCCCGGCGCCGAGATGTCGGCGGCGAGGCCCGTCTGGTGCTCGCTCGATCCGGGGCGGGCGCTCGTGAGGTCGGCGGCCTTCTGCCCCATGTCGTCGACGTAGCCGTCGTAGAGCTCCGTCTGCAGGTCGTAGTCGCGGTAGCCGCTCGTCATGTCGAGCGTGTGGCCGGCCTTCTCGGCGGCCTCGTACATGTCCTCGAACGCGAGCGCGGCGTCTTTGCGCAGCGAGTGATCGTTCATTGACGGCAGCCCGAGATCGGTGATCTTCACGAGCGGCTTCGGCGCGTAGTCGACGGGTTCGAGCGAGTAGTGCTTGTTCACGAGCACCGTCACGCTGTCGCCCGACGAGATGTCGTAGTCGAGCGCGGTTGCCGGTCGCCCGTCAGCGCCTGGCGTCGCGGTCGCGCCCGGCGTCTGGCCGCCGGGCGTCTGCGTCCCGGTCGGCGCGGCCTGCGTGCCGGTCGGTGCGGTGTCGGTGCCGGGGATGCTCGAGTCAGTACCAGTGCCAGTCCCGGCGCCAGTCGTCGACGCCGAGGGCTCGACGACGGTGAGCACGTTCGCGGGGGCGCCCCAGTCGGTCACGGCCGCGAACCCGAGGCCCACTACCGCGAGCGCGGCGACGCCAGCGAGGCCCACCGCCCAGCGCCGCTTCGTAAAGTTCGGGGAGCCGGTCGCGGCTTCGGCCGAAGGTTCGGGCGGCGTGCTCGGTGTCGACGTCATGTGTCACTTTCTCGGGGGAACGAACGTAGTTTCGCACGCCCAAGCGGTGCTTCAGTCGAGCGGCGCGCCGGTCTCGTCGTCGGGGCTCGGCCGCCACACGACGATTTCGTTGCGGCGCACGCGCTGGCCGCGGGCGACCGCGATCACCTCGCCGTAGCCGGCCGCGAACACGCGCTCGCGGGAGCGCTGGCGGTGCGACTCCACCTCGCTCTCAAGCTCGCGCACGCGGCGCTTAAGCTCCTGCACCTGCTCGCGCAGGCGCACGACGTGCGAGATGCCTTCGAGGCCGACGCCTGCCTCGCTCAGGGCGCCGATGTCGCGGAGCTTCGCGACATCGGCGAGCGAGTACCGGCGCACGCGACCCGCCGTGCGGGCCGGCACGACGAGGCCGAGCCGGTCATACTGCCGGAGCGTCTGCGGGTGCATACCCGCGAGCTCGGCGGCAACGGCGATGGGGAAAACGGGCGCGTCTTCGTCAACGTCGTGCGGATCAGTCGAGCGCATCATCTTCCCCTCCCTCTGTTATTGGATGTGTCGTGTATTGGATGTGGTGGTTATTAGTCGTGCTTAGCTGCGCGCCTCGCGCAGCAGGTCGTCGCGCGGGCTCTCGGGGCCACTCGCCGCGACAAAGTCGTCGAGCGCGCGGCGCTGCTCGCTATTGAGATTCTGCGGCACGGCGACCTCGATGCGCACGAGCAAGTCGCCGGCGCCGTGCTTCTTCGGCACGCCGCGGCCCTTCACGCGCAGCCGCTTGCCCGACTGCGAGTGCGCCGGAACCTTCACCCGAACGGTCGTGCCGTCGGGGGTCGGCACCTCGATGTTCGCGCCGTTCACGGCTTCGGCGAACGTCACCGGCACCGTGACGACGATGTTGTCGCCGTCGCGCGAGAACACGGGGTGGCTGCGCACTGACACCTCGAGAATGAGGTCGCCGGGCTCGCCGCCGTTCGGGCTCGCCGCGCCCTTGCCGCGCAGGCGAATCTTCTGCCCATCCTTCACACCGGCGGGAATCCGCACCGTAATGACGCGGCCGTCGCCGGCCTGCAGGTCGATCGTGTCGCCGCGGAACGCGGTCATAAAGCTCAGGGTCGTCTGCGCGCGCTGGTCGGCGCCGCGCTGCGGGCCGGCCTGGCCGAAGCCGCGGCCGCCGAACCCGCCGGCACCCTGGCCGAACATGCTGAAGAGGTCTTCATAGCCGCCCGCGCCGGGCGACTGGCGGTACGAGTACTGGCCGCCGCCCTGGTTGAACAGCCCGCCGAAGAGGTCTTCGAAGCCGGCCTGCCCGCCGGGGCCACCGGGGCCCGCCGAGAACCGCGCGCCCGAGCCCATCGCGCGAATCTGGTCGTATTCTTTGCGCGTCGTGGCGTCGCTCAGCACGTCGTACGCCTCAGAGATTTCCTTGAACTTCTCTTCGGCGGCCTTATCGCCCGGGTTTGAGTCGGGGTGATACTTGCGCGCGAGCTTGCGGTACGCCTTCTTCAGCTCGGCATCGCTGATCTCGCTGTCGACCCCGAGCGTCTTATAGAAGTCTTTTTCAAACCAGTCCTGGCTGGCCATGCACTACTCCTTTCGGGCGGTGAAACCTGGGGCTCACCGCCGGGCGGATGGGGGATACGGGTGGTGGTGCACCGGCCGCATCCCCCATCCGGGGCCGCACTGCGGTGCGAATTAGGCGCCGGGAACGAACACCGCGACCTTGGCGGCGCGAATCTCGCGGTCGCCGATGCGGTACCCCACCTCGACGACGTCGGCGATGGTCGCCTCGGTCACCTCGGGGTTCGGCAGCTGCGCAATCGCTTCGTGCCGCTGCGGGTCGAAGGGCTCGCCCTTCTCGCCATAGCGCTCGACGCCGAGGCGTTCGACGCTCGCGCGGAGCTTGCTCGCGATGACCTGGAACGGGCTGCCCTCGGGCAGGTCGCCCGCGGCGTCGGCCCGGTCGAGGTCGTCGAGCACGGGAAGCAGCTGCTTCGCGGCCTTCGCGGTGGCGAGGGCGGCGAGCTCCTCCTTCTCGCGCTCGGTGCGGCGCCGGAAGTTCGCGTACTCGGCCTGCACCCGCTTGAGGTCGGCGAGGTAGCCGTGCGGGTCATCCTGCACGGCCTCCTCGTCGGCCACGACCTCGGCATCATCAGCCTGGTCGGCGGCGGGCTTCGAGTCGCTCGCGGCGGATGCGCTCATCGCCTCCTCGAGCAGCGTGTTCAGCTCCTCTTCGGAGATCGTGGGCAGCTCTTCGCCGGTCTCCTCGGCCGAACCCTGCCCACGAACCTTCCCGGTGGTGGGGTCGATGCGTCGCTTGTCGTTGACGATCGGCTCCTCGCGCTCGTTCTGGTTGTCGTTCGGGTTCTCGTCGCCCATGGTTACTTGCCCTCGTCCTTACGGTCGTCTTCGTCGTCGACGATCTCGGCGTCAACGATGTCTTCGTCGTCGCTCGAGGTCGCTTCGCCCTCGGTGGGCGCCTGCGGAGCCTCGCCGGCCTCCTGCTGCGTGGCGTAGAGCGCCTGGCCGAGCTTCGTCTGCGACTCGTTGAGCTTCTCGAACGCGGTCTTCACGGCCTCGTCGTCTTCGCCCGCGAGCGCGGTCTTCAGCGCGTCGACATCAGCCTGCACCTCGTTCTTCACGTCGGCGGGGAGCTTCTCGTCGTTCTCCTTGATGACCTTCTCGACCTGGTAGGCCGTGGTCTCGGCGACGTTGCGCTGCTCGGCAGCCTCGCGACGCTTCTTGTCCTCGGCCTCGTTCTCCTGCGCCTCGCGCACCATGCGGTCGATGTCCTCCTTCGGCAGGCTCGAGCCGCCGGTGATCGTCATCGACTGCTCCTTGCCGGTGCCCTTGTCGGTCGCCGAAACGTGCACGATGCCGTTCGCGTCGATGTCGAAGGTCACCTCGACCTGCGGAATACCGCGGGGCGCGGGGGCAATGCCGGTGAGCTCGAAGGTGCCGAGCGGCTT
Source organism: [Zimmermannella] faecalis ATCC 13722 (assembly GCF_000381765.1). Classification (GTDB taxonomy): domain Bacteria; phylum Actinomycetota; class Actinomycetes; order Actinomycetales; family Microbacteriaceae; genus Gulosibacter; species Gulosibacter faecalis. The sequence goes on from NZ_KB907076.1 coordinate 235,305, forward strand.
GTTGTCGCGCGTGAACTCGCGCTCGCCCTGGAACACCTGGATCTGCACCGACGGCTGGTTGTCTTCGGCCGTCGTGAAGGTCTCGCTGCGCTTCGTCGGAATCGCGGTGTTGCGCTCGATGAGCTTCGTCATGATGCCACCCTTGGTCTCGATACCGAGGCTGAGCGGGGTGACGTCGATGAGCAGCACGTCCTTGCGCTCGCCCTTCAGCACGCCGGCCTGCAGTGCCGCGCCCATGGCGACGACCTCGTCGGGGTTGACGCCCTTGTTCGGCTCCTTGCCACCGGTGAGCTGCTTCACGAGGTCGCTCACGGCAGGCATACGGGTCGAGCCACCGACGAGCACCACGTGGGCGATGTCGGAGACCTTCACGCCGGCCTCGGCGATGACGTCGTTGAACGGCTTCTTCGTGCGCTCGAGCAGGTCGCTCGTGAGGTCCTGGAACTTCGCGCGGCTGAGGCTCGTGTCCAGGTTCGCGGGGCCGTTCTCGGTGAGCGAGAGGTAGGGCAGCTGGATGCTCGTGTTGCTCGAGTTCGACAGCTCCTTCTTCGCCTGCTCGGCGGCCTCCTTGAGGCGCTGCAGCGCGATCTTGTCGTTCGAGACGTCGACGCCGGTCTGCTTCTTGAACTCCTCGGTGAGGTACTTCACGACGCGGTCGTCCCAGTCGTCGCCACCGAGGCGGTTGTCACCGGCCGTGGCGCGCACCTGAATCGTCGAGAAGTCGTCGTCCTTGCCCACCTCGAGCAGCGAGACGTCGAACGTACCGCCACCGAGGTCGAAGACGAGAATGAGCTCGTCTTCCTTGCCCTTGTCGAGGCCGTACGCGAGGGCCGCGGCGGTGGGCTCGTTGATGATGCGCAGCACGTTGAGGCCCGCGATCTCGCCGGCCTCCTTCGTGGCCTGGCGCTCGGCGTCGTTGAAGTACGCGGGCACGGTGATGACGGCGTCGGTGACCGAGTCACCGAGGTAGGTCTCGGCGTCGCGCTTGAGCTTCGAGAGGATGCGCGCCGAGATTTCCTGCGGCGTGTACGTCTTGCCCTCGACCGACTTGGTCCAGTCGGTGCCCATGTGGCGCTTCACCGAGGCGATGGTGTGGTCGACGTTCGTGACCGCCTGGCGCTTCGCGGTCTCGCCGACGAGGACGTCGCCGTCCTTCGCGAACGCGACAACCGAGGGGGTCGTGCGCAGGCCCTCGGCGTTGGCGATGACCTTCGGCTCGCCACCCTCGAGAACCGCGACGACGGAGTTGGTCGTACCGAGGTCGATACCTACTGCACGTGACATATGTTCTGGCTCCTTGTGAGTTGGAAAGTTCTGCTCGACCGGGCTCTTCGAACCCTGAGTCGATCTAGCTCAAGTCTAATGTTGAGCCGCAGCGTGTCAAGTTGCGAAAGCTGAGAGTTGAGTGAACCCGACTCAAGTCTTGTGGCGCGCATCCGACCCCTTACCGCCGCCTGCGGCCGCGGCTATCATTACGACAACACGTAGTTGCCAAGGAGGTGGGCTGCAGGATGCCCGGAACACGAACTCGCGAACGCGGCGAGCTCGAGACGCAGATTATGCGCGTGCTCTGGAACGCCGAGGCGCCACTTTCCGCCCGCGACATTCAGACGAGCTTCGAGGCCGACCACGACGACGCGCTCGACGGCCCGACGCCCGCGTACACGACGCTCGTGACGGTGCTCGGCCGCCTCGAGAAGAAGGGCGCCGTGCAGCGCGAGGCCACCTCGCCCCGCAAGGTGCGCTACCGCGCCACCCGCTCGCAAGAAGAGCAGGCGAGCAAGCAGATGCTCGCGGCGCTCGACCGCGTCGCCGACCGCGAGGTCGCGCTCATGCAGTTCGCCGGCAACCTCGACGGCGACGACCTCGACTTCCTACGTCGCGCGCTCGACGGCGGCGGAGCTGCCACCCGCTAGCGCGGCCGCCATGATCCCCGGCCTCGTCGCCCTGCTGCTCGCCTCGGTGCTGCTCATCGTCGCACCGAAGCTCCTCGCGCGCGGCACGTGGCAGGTGCTGCATCCGGTACGCGCGCTTGTGCTCTGGTTCGCGAGCTTCGCGGTCGGCAACCTGCTCGCCGGCTGCGCCATCGTCTTCGCGGTGAGCGACGCGCTCAACCCGCCCGAGCATCCGGTCGTCACCGCCGAGTTCGACGCCGTCGTGTCGTTCGCGACGCCCGTACTCGCGCTCGTCGTCGTGGTCGGCACGATCTTCACCGTCACCCGCGAGGCCGAGCCGGTGCTCGAGGGAGAGCGCGAGCTCATCGACGAGTTCCGCTCGCACGCCGTCGGGGTCGACCGCCGCCGCGGCGTGACGCTCGTGCGCATCGACACCCCGCGGCCGTTCGCGTGCGCCGTTCCCGGCACGACCACCCACGGCCAGGCCGAGATCTTCTATTCGACCGGGCTCGAGGAGATCCTCACCCGCCCGCAGTTGCAGGCGGTACTCGCGCACGAGTACGCGCACCTTAAGCAGGGCCACGGCTGGCTCGTGCGCATCGCCGAGACGAACGCGCGCACGCTGCCGCACTGGCTCGCCGCGAGTACGGGGCTGCAGCGCGCGACCCGGCTGTTCACCGAGCTCGCCGCCGACGACGCCGCGGGCACGCAGGCCGGCGCCGCAAACCTCGCGAACGCGCTTGTGCGCATGGCCGCGGCGACGAACGACCCCATCGCCGAGGTGCGGGCCGAGCGGCTCACGCGCCGACGCTGGCCGCGCCCCTCGGCCGAGCGCGTGCCCGAGCCGATTCGCCTCGGCGTCACCGACGACGCCTAGGATTCGGGGCGTGAGCACCAACGACGCCCCCACCGGCGAGCGGGCCGACGCCGCCCCGCTCGAAACGATCGACGGCACCACGCTGACCCCGCGCGAGCAGCGCCGACAGGCCTTCGCGTGGCAGCTCTACGACGTCGGCAACTCGGCGTTCCAGGCGATCGTCGTGACGTTCGTGTTCGCGACCTACCTCGCCTCCGACCTGTTCCTCGACCCGGCCGCGGTCGCCGCGGGCGCCGCCGACCCGAACGACCCGGTCTACCTCGCCGCCCAGGCCGGCTCGCAGCAGGTGATCTCGGGGCTCGACCTCGCGGCGGCGATCATCGTCGCGATTCTCGCGCCGGCGCTCGGCCGCACGACCGACGGCTCGGGGCGACGCAAGCTGCTGCTCGCGGTGTTCTCGGGCATCACGATCGCGGCGATGCTCGCGATGTTCCTCGTGTTGCCCGACCACAAGTTCCTGTTCTTCGGGGCGCTGCTGCTCGCGCTCGGCATCGTGTTCTCTGAGCTCGCGGGAGTGAGCTACAACGCGATGCTCTCGCAGGTCGCGACTCGCGAAAACGTCGGGCGCGTCTCGGGCACGGGCTGGGGCCTCGGCTACATCGGCTCGATCGTGCTGCTGCTCGTCGTGCTCGTGCTGTTCATTCAGGACTTCAATGGGGATGCGCCGGGCGCGGGCATCTTCGCGACCCCCGCCGGCACCGACGGCCAGGCCCTGAACATCCGCCTCACGATCGTCGTCGCGGCGCTCTGGTTCATCGGGTTCCTCATTCCGATCCTCCGGCGCGTGCCCGAGTCGGCGCACCGCCGCGACGTGCCGAAGGTGTCGCTGCTGCAGGCGTACGCCGAGCTGTGGCGCACGATCGTGCACCTGTGGCGCACCGACCGCAAGCTGCTGCAGTTTCTGCTCTCGAGCGCGATCTTCCGCGACGGGCTCAACGCCGTGTTCGCGTGGGGCGCCGTGCTCGCGGCGCAGGTGTACGGCTTTTCGGGCAGCGAGGTCATCTACTTCGCGGTGTTCGCGAACCTCGTCGCGGGCATCGGCACGCTCGTCGCCGGCCGGCTCGACGACCGCCTCGGCCCGAAGCCGATCATCGTCGGAGCCCTCGCGCTCATGCTTATCGCGGGCGGAGTGCTCATGGCGACGCCGAACGAGAAGGTGTGGTTCTGGGTGATCGCCGGCGTGCTCTGCCTGTTCGTCGGCCCGATCCAGACGGCGTCACGCACGTACGTGTCGCGCTCGGTGCCCTCGGGCCACGAAGGCGCCGTGTTCGGGCTCTACGCGACGACGAGCCGCGCCGCCGGCTGGATCGCAAACCTGCTCTACTTCGCGTTCATCTCGTGGCTCATGGTGCCGAAGGCAGGCGTGTGGGGCATTCTGCTCACGCTCGCGATCGGCCTCGCGATCATGCTGACGGTACCGGCGAAGCCTCGAGTGGCTGCGCTTGGCGCGACACCGGAACAGCGCTGAGGGTTGGCTCACTGAGGCTCGGCAGCGCGTCGAGGCTCGGCTCTCGGTCGCCCTGCGCGCCGCGGACGAGCCGCACGTCGGGCTTCGACGCGTTCGGCCAGCGCCACACGGGCTCCTCGAACCGGGCGAACCCGAGCTTCGCGTAGAACCGCTCGGCGCGCTCGTTGCCGTCGAGCATCCAGAGCCAGGCGGCGCGGTCGCCGAGCACGGCGTCGACGAGCGCGCGCCCGAGGCCCGTGCCGTACGCGGGCGCGAGGGTGTAGAGCGTCTTGAGCTCGGTCGCGTTCGGCGAGTCGCCGTCGACGCTCGGGCGGGCGAGCGCGAGTCCCGCGGGCTCGCCGTCGACAAAGCCGATCGCGGGCCGCACCTCGGGGTCGGCCTCGGCGTCGGCGAACGCCTCGAGCCACGTTCGCTCGCGCGCCCCCGGTTGATTCAGCTCGTCGATGCGTTCCTGACGGATCTTCCCGGCGTAGGTCTCCTGCCAGGCGCGGCTGTGGATGCGCACGAGGTCGTCGAGGTCGGCGGCGGTTGCACGGCGGATGTTGATTTCGGCCATGCGGAAAAGGCTAGCGAGCACGCTGGCCGCGCGGCACCCCCGGTTCGCGCTGGGAGAACTTACGTCCAGGCGGGCACGAGGAATCCGAGCGCGACGAGCTCGCGCACGTCGGCAAGCACCGACGTGAGCAGCTCGGCCTCGTCTACCTCGAGCAGCGCCGCGATCGCGACGAGAATCTGCCGCGCCGTGAGGTCGCCGTCGCAGACCGACACGAACGACGAGAGCTCGGTCGACTCGGGGAACGTGCGGCGGAAACCGCCGCCCTGCCGCAGCAGAATCGCCGACGGGTCGGGGTTACCGGGCAGCGTCCAGCGCTCCTCGGTGACGTCGGGGGCGACGAGGAACGTCTCGTCGGCGAGGTCGGCGTCGTCACGCTCGCGCAGCCAGTCGTCGGCGTCGAAGGTGTCGCGGATCCGCGCCCCGAGCGGCTGCTCGAGCTGGTGCGGCAGCACCTCGAAGCGGCGCACCGCGTCATGACCGGCCGCGGCCTCGGCCGGGCGGTGCAGCAGCAGCTGGCCCATCCCGACCGACTCGACGGCGCGCGACGCGAAGTCGTCGAGGTAGCGGGCGAACTGGTCTCGCCAGCTCTCAAGCTCACGGTTCTCGGCGGCGTCCTTCAGCCACATGTCGGCGTAGTCGATCGGTTCGGCGCGCTCGCGCTCGACCACCCAGAGGTCGGTCGCGGCGTCGGGCCACGACTCGAGGCGCGTGTGCCAGGTCGCGTCGCCCTCGTGCACCTCCCAGTTGCCGAGCATGACCGCGATGCCGCCCGGCGCGAGGTGGGCGCCGAGGCCGCGGATCAGCTCCTCGACGAGCCGGTCACCGGGGCGGCCTCCGTCGCGATACGTGTACTGGTCGCTCGCGCCCTCGCCGTCGCGGCGGGGCGTGATGACGAACGGCGGGTTCGTCACGACGAGGTCGAACTCCTCGCCCGCGACGGGGTCGAGCAGGTCGCCGACGCGCAGCGAGACGCGCGCGTCGAGGTCGGCCGCGTCGAGGCCGAGCGCCGGGGCGTTGAGCAGCAGGTTGAAGCGCGCGAACTCGATCGCGCGCGCCGAGATGTCGGTGGCGACCACGAAGTCGACGTGCTGCAGCAGGTGCATTGTCTGCACGCCCATCCCCACCCCGAGGTCGAGCGCGCGGGCGACCGGCTGGCGGGGCGTGAGCTGCGCGAGGTTCGTCGTGGCGGGGCCGATGCCGACGACGTGGTCGCGGCGCAGCGGCTGATCGGCCGGCACCTGCAGGCCGCCGAGGTCGCTCGCGACGAAGAGGTCGACCGTGTCGTCGCCCGAGGCGACCGCGTAGGGCCGAATGTCGAAGCGGCAGGCAACGCGGCCGGCGGCGTCGGGCGCCTCGAGGATGCCCGCGGCGGCGAGGTCGTCGGCGGCCGGGAGGTCGGCGGCGGGCACCGGCTCGGCGAGCAGGAACAGCCGCACGAGCGCCGCGAGCGGCGGGTTCTTGTCGGCGTCGCGGGCGAGCGCGACGCTCGCGGGCACGAGCAGGTCGCGGTGCAGGGCGGCGGCCGCGTCGGGGCCGATCAGCGCCTCGACGCCGTCGACCGTGTAGCCGGCGTCGGTGAGGGCGGCGCGGATGCGGTCGAGTCGCGCCTGGTCGTCGGTCGCGGGGGCGTCGGCGGGATTATCGAACTGCGAAGTCACTCGTTCATTGTTGCAGCCGCGGGGAGCTCGAACTCGGCCGCGAGGTCGTCGACCGACCGCTGGCGCGTCGGCAGGTCGTAGCCGTTCGGCTGCACGATGAGCTCGTCGGCACCCGTCACCTGCACGAGCCGGCGCAGGCCGTCGGCGACGAGGTCGGCGGGGCCGACGTACTGGCTGCCGCTCGCGCGGTGCCAGATGTCGGCGTTTACGACACGCTGCGAGAACGTCGCCGCGTCGTCGGGCGACATGGTCGGACCGATGTTGCCGGCGAACAGCTGGTACTTGAACACGCGCGTCGGTAGGTCGAGGCGGCGCGCCTCGTCGAGCGAGTCGGCGACGAGCACCGACGCCGACACCATCGCCTTCGGCTCGCTGAGGCGCGCCGAAGGGCGGAAGTGCTCGCGGTAGTGGTCGAGTGCCTCGACGGCGTTGCCGTTCATCGCGAAGTGGTTCGCGTACGAGTACGCCATGCCGAGCATGCCCGCGAGCTCGGCCGAGTAGAGGCTCGAGCCGAGCAGCCAGATGTCGGGCACGTTCGCGACGTCGGCGGCCGCGCGCAGCTTCGTGAACAGTTCGGCGTCGATCTCTTCGTGCACGTCGCCGAGGTAGCCCGCGAGCTCGAGCACGTCGGAGGGGTACCGGTCGACCGTCTCACGCGACATGTCGCGGCGCAGCGCCCGCGCCGTAATCGGGTCGGTGCCGGGCGCTCGCCCGAGGCCGATGTCGACGCGGCCCGGGTACATCCCCTCGAGCAGCGCGAACTGCTCGGCGATCACGAGCGGCGAGTGGTTCGGCAGCATGACGCCGCCCGAGCCGAGGCGAATGCGGCTCGTGCCCTCGCCGAGGTGCGCGAGCGCGACGGCCGGCGACGTCGAGGCGATCGCGCCCGAGTTGTGGTGCTCAGCCACCCAGTACCGCGAGTAGCCGAGCGCATCCGCCCGCCGCACGAGCGCGCGCGAGTCGGCGAGCGCCTCGGCGAGCGTCTGGGTGGCGTTGAGCGGAATGAGGTCGAGCACCGAGATCGCAGTCATATCGGCTGCAACGCGCGGGGGTGATCGGTCATTCCGGCGCACGATGCGCGCCGCCCGGTTTTCGGAGCAAGATCAACTTGGGCACAATGGAACAACCCGCGGCCGCCCAGCCGGTCGCGCAAGAAGGGACCCACATGCGCGCATCCCGCCGACTCCGCAGCCGCGCGGCGCTCGCCGCGGCGATCGCGTTTGCCGTCGCCGCGTTGACCGGATGCGCGGTCACGAACGTAGACGCCGAGGCCTCGGGCAACGGGTACTCGCCGTTCCTCCCCGAGGTGCACAGCGACGACTCGGGCCTGCGCCAGGAGTTCGAGGCGACGCCGCAGGAGTCGCACGAGTTCTGGAGCGACCCCGAGAACCGCGACAACGCCGAGGGTATGGACTTCCAGACGCCCGACAACGGTCTGCCGCCGGGGCCCGGCGACTCGGCGACGGGCGCCTACCTGCCCGCCACCGAGGCGATGCCCCAGAGCCCGCAGGGCTACGGCGAGGTGGCCCAGGCCGAGATCTTCGACCGCAACGGGCTCGGCGCCTCGACGTTCGGCCGGCTCTACTTCACGTTCGACGGCGGCGACACGTACGTCTGCTCGGCGACCGTCGTGAACTCGACGTCGGGCAGCATCGTCGCAACGGCCGCGCACTGCGTCGCCGAGACCGACGGCTCGGGCAAGCTCGCGCAGTCGGTGTACTTCATTCCGGGCGACCGCGATAACGGTCGCGAGGCGCCGTACGGCACGTGGGCCGCGACCGAGATGGTCGTGCCGCAGGAGTTCATCGACAACGCGATCACCGACGACCAGGGCCGGCTCACCTCTGAGGAGGGCTGGAACTACGACTTCGCCTTCATCAAGATGGAGGAGCAGAACGGCCAGACGATTCAGGAGGTCACGGGCGCGCAGGGCATCGCCTTCGGCATCCCCGTCGACTACCTCACGCAGGTCGGGTATCCGTCGGCGAACCCGTACGACGGCACCGAGGAGTACATGTGCGCCTCGACCGAGTTCAGCTCGAACTGGCAGGGCGGATACGCGCACGACTGCACGATGACGCAGGGGTCGTCGGGCGGTGGCTGGCTCGCCGACTACGACTCCGCGACCGGCACGGGCTACGTCGTTGGCGTGACCTCGACGGTCGACGAGCTGCGGGGCACGGCGAACACGCCCGTACTCGGGCAGACGGCGCTCGATCTCTACACCGACCTCGATCAGGGATAGCCGCGATGACCCGACGAACGACACTCGCCCGCTCGGCGCGGGCCGCAGCGGCCGGCGCCATCGCCGTGGCGCTGCTCGCCGGTTGCACGAACCTGCAGGGCTTCGGCATCAACAGCGAGGTGCATCCCTGGGCTGTCGCGAACCACGACGACAAGCTCGCGTACCACGAGGATGCGGGCGACGCCCTGCTCAACCTCGACACGACGAGCGGCATCGCGGCGCTCCCGTCGTTCCAGGCCGTCGGCTACCACCACGTCGAGTCGAACGACACGGCGATTCACATGGAGTACGAGACCTCGGTCGACGGCGAGAGCTACGTGTCGCAGCTCCACACAAACGTCGAGGGCCACTCGTTCGACCAGTCGCACCGCGAGGGCGACCCGTCGACGTACTACCTGCTCGGCGACGCGGTAAAGGCGACCGTGAGCGACGGGAACAGCTGGGTGCAGGTGCCGCTCGGCGACCTCGACCGGCGGAACACCCCCGAGAACGTCTGCCAGCTGTTCGCCGTGTCGTACACCTGCGCGCTCATCGACGCGTGGAACGCGTCGCGCGAGCAGCTCGACACGCTCCCCGTCGAGCTGTCGCGGGCCGAGGACGGCAGCCAGCACTTCACGACCGCCGTGACGTACGCGTCGCTCGTCGAGATCGGGCTGATCTCGAGCGGCTTCGAGCAGTATTCGAGCGACGAGACGAACGACACGCTGATTCCGATGCACCTCTGGGTGACGGCCGACGGCCTCGTGAACAAGGTCGAGATCAACGGCGTGATCGCCGACGCGGCCGGCAACGAGCTCGCGCTCCAGATCGGCTACGAGATCACCTCGCAGCAGGCGTCGTCAGAGATGCAGCCGGTGGCCCCCGACGACATTCCCGACGACGACGTCTACCGCATCACGACACAGCAGCAGCTCGACGCCTTCCTGCAAGCGCTCGGTGAGGTCTAGCAGGGCGAAACGAGGAACCATGAACGAGACGCACGACGAGAACCAGCCCCGCGAGCAGCAGACACCCAGCGAGCAGGATGCGCCCCGCGAGCAGCCGGCGCAGGCCGAGTTCCCGAAGCTGCCGCCGCTCGCGCAGTCGGCGCCGCAGCCGCAGCAGCAGCCGCAGGCCCAGCAACCCCAGCGCCCCTACGGCGTGCCCGAGACCGGCTACCGCGAGCGCCCGCAGCACGCGCAGCAGTCGCTCCACGCCGACCGCATCGCGCAGCATCCCGACCAGCACGGGCCGTCGTTCTCGAGCCAGCTCGGCCCGTCGGCCGCGAACTCGCGGTTCTCGCACCAGCCCGGCCAGGCGCATCCGGGTCAGCAGCCCGGCCAGCAGCCCTACGGCCCCGCGCCGCAGCAGGCGCCGCACTCGGCCGGTTCGCGCCCCGCGAAGCCGCGGCGCGGCAGCCGAGCGACGCCGTGGCTCATCATCGCGCTGCCGATCATGCTCGTCGTCGGCGCGGTCGCGGGCTACATGCTCGCGACGAACTACAACTCGTTCGACAACCAGGCGGTCGAGGATGCGGTGGCGAACGTACTCCGCACCGACTACGGCATGAGCGACCTGCGCTCGGTCGACTGCCCGAACTGGATCAAGGTCGAACAGGGCGACTCGTTCCAGTGCGAGTTCCAGTACGCGGGCGGCACGCAGACCGTCACGGTCACGCAGGGCTCGCAGTCGGGCCAGCTCGTCGTCGGCGCGCCGGAATAGCGGCAGCGAACTCAGCCGCGCGGGCCGAACTCGTCGCCGGGGAGTCGGCCGCGCAGGCGGTCGAGCTCCCGGCGCTCTCGCTTTGTCGGGCGGCCCGCGCCGCGGTCGCGCAGAATCGGCGCGGGGCGCTCCTCGCGCGCCGGCGACGGCGGCGTGAGGTCGTCGAAGTAGCGGGCGGCGTCGGCCGCACTCCCCCGCCGCGTCCCGAGCCCCGTCACGCGGTAGACGCGGTCGAAGCCGTGGAGGCGCACCCGCACCTCGTCACCGACGCGTACGGGCTGGGCCGCCTTCGCCGCCGTGCCGTTGAGCTTCACGTGCCCGGCACGGCAGGCCGCGGTCGCCTGACTGCGGGTCTTCGCGAGCCTCGCGGCCCACACCCACGCGTCGATGCGCACCGAATCCATGCCGGCCAGCTTATCCGCCCACAACCCCGCCAAACGCGAGGCCGAGCAGGTAGGTGACCGCCGCCGCGCCGTAGCCGATGAGCAGCTGACGCAGCGCGCGCTTCCAGGGAGCGGCGCCCGAGAGCACGCCGACAACGCCGCCCGTCACGAGCAGCGCGAGGCCGACGATGGCCGCCGCGAGAATCACGGCGGGCGTGCCGTGCATGCCGAAGATCCAGGGCAGCACGGGAATCACGGCGCCGCCCGCGAAGAAGAGGAAGCTCGAGAGTGCGGCGCGCATCGGCGTGCCGATCTCCTCGTACTCGTCGGCCGTCGGCGCGGGGTCGGGCTCGACCGGCTCAGCGGTGGGCTCGGCGAGTGCAGGCTCGGCGGGCTCGGGCAGTTCGGTCGCCGCGGTGGGCCCGTGCCCGTGCACGATGAGCGTCTCGGTCGCCTTTCGCTGCGCCTCGTCGGCGCTCATCCCCCGTGCCCGGTAGACGAGCGCGAGCTCGTTCTCGTTCATGTCGAGGGCCGGAATCTTGCGGTCGGTATCGGGGTTCGGGGTCGAGGCGTGCAGCAGCTCGCGCTGGCTCGACACCGAGACGTACTCGCCCGCCGCCATCGACAGCGCGCCAGCGAGCAGGCCCGAGATGCCCGTCGCGAGCACGTAGCCCGCGGGCACGCCCGTCGCTCCGACGCCGAGCACGAGCGCCAGGTTCGAGACGAGGCCGTCGTTCGCGCCGAACACCGCCGCGCGGAACGTGCCGCTCATCCGCGCCCGCGAGCGCGTCGCGAGCGAGCGCACGACCTCGGCGTGCACGGCCTCGTCGGCATCCATCTGGTCGGTCGCGTCGGGGTCGTCGGCGTACGGCGAGCGCGCCTCGGCGTTCTGCATGAGCGCGAGCGTGAACACCGAGCCGAAGCTGCGGGCGAACAGGGCGAGCAGGCGGGTCTGGAAGTCGGGGCGCACGCGCTTCTCCGCGTGGTCGCCGAGCTTGTCGAGCCAGTGCTGCTCGTGCCGGCCCTCGGCGGCGGCGATCGCCAACAGGATGCGTCGCTCCTCGCCGCGGCGCTTGCTCGCGAGGGCACGGTACGTGGCCTGCTCGGCGCGCTCGTTCGCGAGGTGGCGGCGCCACCGGCGAATGTCGGCGCGGGTGGGGTCGGGACGAGTGGTGATGCGGTGCGGCACGATGCTCCTCACGTCGCCGCTCGACGAGCGACGAACCAAGCGCCCAGTTTACGTCAGGCGTCGAGGTCGTGCCCCGCGAGCACGGCGTCTTCGAGGCGCATGAGCCAACGCCGGTTCGCGGGGAACGGCGAGAGGATGCCGCTGAGGTAGACGAACGTGAGGTCGCGGTCGGGGTCGTGCCAGGCCATCGATGTGTTCGAGCCGTTGTGCCCGTAGGCGCGCGGGCTCGAGCGCCGGCCGAACGCCGAGGCACGCATGAGGCCGGGGCCCGGATGCCCGAGCTGAAACCCGTTCGACCACCACGTCTTCGAGCCCGCGTAGCGATCGAACTCGCCCGCGTTGCTCGGGGCGAGCAGGCCGTCGATCGTGGCGGGCCGCAGCCCGAGCGCGTTGTCGGTGCGGTGGCGCGGCGCGAACTGCTCGAGCAGGGTTGCGAGGTCGTTCGCGCCGGTCCACACGCCGCCCGCCGGAATCGTCGCCAGCCGCACGCGCGGCGACGCGAGCACGGCGCGGGTCGGGAGCATCGTCGGGTCGGTTGCGCGGAACGGCACTGCGCGCCACCGCTCGCTCGCGGGCAGCCTGGCGTAGGTGCCATCGAGCCCGAGCGGGGTCAGGATGCGCGACTCGAGCAGCGCCTGCAGGTCGCGAATGCCCGTTGCCCCGAACGCGACCTCGGCGAGGATGAAGCCCCACGCGAGCCACTCGTAACTGGGGCGGCGCTGGGTGTTGCCCGCGGGCATCCGGCTCGGGGCCGCGCGGGCGATGTTGCCGGTCGCCGCGCGCCAGTTCGGCATCGTCGCGACCTCGACGAAGGTGCCGCCGACGCGCGGCAGTCCCGAGCGGTGCTGGAGCACGTCACGCACCGTGATCGCCCGCTTCTCGGGCGCGTTCGGCGCCTTCGCCGCGAAGTCGGGCCAGTAGTCGGCGACCGGCGCGTCGACGTCGAGCGCGCCCGCGTCGTGGAGCGTCCAGATGAGGGTCGCGAGCCAGAGCTTCGACACCGAGAACGGCCAGAACGCGGCGTGCGGACCGACGCCGAGGCGAGCATCCGCCACCGTTTCGCCGCCTCGGCGCACGAGCAGGTGCGCCGGGCCGCCCCGCCGCCGCGCGAGCGCGACCGCTGGGGCGAGCCACTGGGGCTCGGTTACCGGCGCGTTAGTCGCCGCGGGAACCCGCATCGGTCACCGAAACGTCGACGCGCGAGAAGTTCTGGAACGAGCGCGAGGCGGTCGGGCCGCGCTGGCCGAAGTAGCGCGACTGGTACTTCTCGGAGCCGTACGGGGAGTCGGCGGGGGACGAGAGCTGGAAGAAGCAGAGCTGGCCGATCTTCATGCCGGGCCAGAGCTTGATCGGCAGCGTCGCGACGTTCGACAGCTCGAGGGTCACGTGACCTTGGAACCCCGGGTCGATGAAGCCGGCGGTCGAGTGCGTGAGCAGGCCGAGGCGGCCGAGCGAGCTCTTGCCCTCGAGGCGCGCGGCGACGTCGGTGCCGAGCGTGACCTGCTCGAAGGTCGACGCGAGCACGAACTCGCCAGGGTGCAGGATGAACGCGGCGTCGGGCTCGATCTCGACGAGGTGAGTCAGCTCGGGCTGCTCCTCGGCGGGGTCGATGTAGGGATAGTTGTGGTTGTTGAAGAGCCGGAAGTAGCGGTCGAGGCGCACGTCGACGCTCGAGGGTTGGACCGCGTTCGGGTCCCACGGGTCGAGGCCGATGCGGCCGGCGTCGACGCCGGCGCGAATGTCGCGGTCGCTGAGCAGCATGGTGCAAGCGTAGCGCGGCGTCGCCCCCGCAGCGGGGTGGGCTGCGGGGGCGACGCGACGTTGAGCGGGCGTGCCTGTTGGCTGCCCGATCGAAGATGTTACTCGGCGGCCTCGACTGGGCGCGAACCGAGCTGCTTGTCGAGGCTCAGGATGCCCGAGCCGTCGCCGTCGAGGAGCTCGAGGCGGCCGATGATCTCGCTCACGGTCGACTCCTCCTCGATCTGCTCGTCGAGGAACCAGTGGAGCATCGGGCGCGAGTCGATGTCGCCCACCTCGTCGGCGACGCGGTAGAGGTTGCGGATCGACTCCGACACCTTCTCTTCGTGCGCGAGCGACGCCTTGAACGCGTCGAGGGCGTTGTCGACCGTGTTGCCGCTGAGTTCGATGGTCTGAATGACGGGGTGCGCGTCGCGGTCAAGCAGGTACTGCGTGAACTTCTGCGCGTGCTCGACCTCTTCCTCGGCCTGCGCCCAGAACCACTGGGCGAAACCGGTGAGGTCGATGGCCTCCATGTCAGCGGCGAGCTGGCGGTACACGAGCGATGCCGTGTATTCGAGGCTGATCTGGTCGTTGATGGCGTCTGCGTACTTCTGGTCGATCTTCATACCCGCAACGATAGAACCGCGAATCGGGATCCGCTAGAATGCTAAGCCTTGCCTCTAATTTGAATGAATCAAATTTGTGAGTCCGTCCGGTTTTCGCTCGGGCGGATGCTTGCTAGAGTTGCTCGAGCGCCAGTTTTGGCGCCGCGGGGCTGTAGTTCAATGGTAGAACTTCTGCTTCCCAAGCAGACAGCGCGGGTTCGATTCCCGTCAGCCCCTCCAAGAAAACCCCCGGTCAACCCCTACTTTCTCCAGAGGGGTCGAGTAGCCCCGCAGCCACTTGGGGCTTCAGTGGACCTCCAGGTACAAGCCAACTCGAGACCGCAGACGCCTCTTCCGCCGACTGACGGCAATTCGCAACGATTCGGCGGAAAACCTTGCGAATTGCCGTCAGTTGGCGATGGGTCTGGGCGCGATGGTGGTGCGGGGAGGGGGATGTGGGGTGCGAGACGAGCGGCGGCCCGCGACCGGCGCGAGGCCGGCCAGCAGCTCAGCACTCGACGACGTTGACGGCGAGGCCGCCCATTGCCGTCTCTTTGTACTTGTGACTCATGTCGGCGCCGGTCTCGCGCATCGTCGCGATGACCTCGTCGAGCGAGACGCGGTGCGTGCCGTCGCCCCACATCGCCATCTTCGCGGCGTTGATGGCCTTCGCCGCGGCGATCGCGTTGCGCTCGATGCAGGGAATCTGCACGAGTCCCGCGATGGGGTCGCAGGTGAGTCCGAGATTGTGTTCCATCGCGATCTCGGCCGCGTTCTCAACCTGCCGTGGCGTGCCGCCGAGCACCGCCGCAAGGCCAGCCGCCGCCATCGACGATGCCGACCCCACCTCGCCCTGGCAGCCGACTTCGGCGCCCGAGATCGACGCGTTGGCCTTGTAGAGGTTGCCGACCGCGGTTGCCGTCAGCAGAAACTGCTCGACGATGTCGGCACGAGCATCGTCGTCGACGTCAGCGGCGATGCCGGCGGGCGTGTACTCGAGCGTGAAGTAGAGCACGGCGGGGATGATGCCGGCCGCCCCGTTCGTCGGCGCCGTCACCACCCGGCCTCCGCTCGCGTTCTCTTCGTTCACCGCGAGCGCGACGAGGTTGACATGTTCCTGCCAAAACGCTGGCTCCCGGTGCGGATCATCCCGCTCGAGCCGGGCCGCCCACGCACCCGCGCGCCGCGGCACGCCGAGCCCGCCTGGCAGGACGCCCTCACGCCAAATCGCCGACTCGGCACACTCGCGCATCACCTGCCAAATGTGCAACAGGTCCCGACGAATCTCACCGCGGTCGCGCAGCGCGAGCTCGTTGCGCAACACGAGGTCGCCAATCGTGAGGTTGTGACGGTCGCACAGTTCGAGCAACTGCCGCGCCGAGGCGAACGGATGCGGCACGCCGACCGGCGCCCGCGTATCCGCCTCGGCACCCTCTTCGACGACGAACCCGCCGCCGACCGAGTAGTAGGTCGCCGAGTGCAGCACCGCGCCAGTCGCATCACGAGCGGTGAGGGTCATGGCGTTCGCGTGGCGCGGCAGGATCGTGAGCGGGCGCAGCACGAACTCGTCGACGCGGCACGGCACGGGACGCTCGCCCGCGAGGTCGACGGCACCGGACTCGCCGATCGCGACGAGCCGCCGCTCAACCTCGCTCGGGAGGATCTCGTCGGGCTGGTACCCCTCGAGGCCGAGCAGCACGGCCGTGAACGTGCCGTGGCCTGCTCCCGTTGCGGCGAGCGACCCGAAGAGCTCGACGTCGAGGCGCGCGGTCGTCGGCACGAGGCCGCGACCGGCCAAATCGCTCGCGAACGTTGCGGCAGCCCGCATCGGCCCAACCGTGTGGGAGCTCGAGGGCCCGATGCCCATCTTGAACAGGTCAAACACGCTCACAAACGTGGCCCGGTCGGCATCCTTGCCCGCGGGCGCCTGCACAACACTGGGTGGCGTATCCATCGCTGTTGGCAATCTAGCGCCGCTGGCGAACCTCCCCGCTCACTGACGGCAATTTGCAAGATTCTCAGCGAAAAGCACGTGAATTGCCGTCAGTTTGCGAAGAGGTGGGGGCGGCTCGCTACGGCAGCAGGGCCTCGACGTCATCGAGGCCGAGCACGTTCGGGTCGCGATCGCGCAGCAGCAGCGCGAGCCGCGCCGTCTCTTCAAGCTCTTCCGCGGCCGCGACGGCCGCGGCGAGCGTCGCACCCGCCACGAGCGACCCATGGTGGGCAAGAATCACCGCCGGCGCGCGCGTGGCCGCCTCGCGAATCTCGCCCACCGCATCCGTCGTGCCGGGCTTGAAGTACGGCACGACGGGCACGTCGCGGCCGACGCGCATCACGAAGTACGGCGTCAGCGGCGGGATGAGCGGCTCGCCCTCGCGCCACAGGCAGCTCAGCGCCGTCACGTAGGTCGAGTGGAGGTGCACGATCGCCCGCGCATCGGGCCGCGCCTCGTACATCGCACGGTGCATCGGCACCTCCTTGCTCGGCTTGCCCCCGCCGACATGCCGAAACTCGCCATCGAGCTCCGAGAGCTCGCCGGCGTTGAGGCGCCCGAGCGATGAGTTGGTCGGGGTCATGAGCAGGCCCCCGTCGACTCGCACGCTGAGGTTGCCAGCGGTGCCAACGGAGTACCCGCGCCCAAAAAGGCTCGCGCCATACTCCACGAGTTGCTGGCGAGTTTCGTAGTTACGCAATCGAAGTTTCCTTATCTGCGGCGAGCGCGGTTACACAAAGATGTCAGCAACGAGCAGCGCGACGAGGCAGGTCGCCCAGGCGATCGTCGTCGGCACCGACCAGGTCAGCAGCTGGTGCTTGACCTCCTTGACCCCGAGCATGCGGTTGACGACCCAGAAGAGCGAGTCGTTGAAGTAGCTGAACACCATCGCGCCAAGACACGCGGCCTGCGCAGCGAGCGCGAGGTTCACGTCGGGCATCGTCGCGAGAATCGGCGCCGAGAGCGAGGCCGAGGTGATGATCGAGACGGTGCCGCTGCCCTGCACGAGCCGCACGGCCGAGGCGATGACGAACGGAATCAAGATCGCCGGCAGCGGCAGCTGCGAGACGAACTCGCCGAGTGCGTCGCCCACGCCGCTGTCGCGCAGCACCTGGCCGAGCGCGCCACCGGCACCGGTGACGAGCAGGATGATGCCAGCCTGGTCGATGCCCTTCTCCATGGTCGCGAGGGTGGTCTGGCGCTGCTGCCCGACGGTGAGGCCGTAGATCGCGGCAATGACGCCGAGGCCAACGGCGATGACCGGGTTGCCCACGAAGGATGCGGTGCCCACGAGCCACTCGGGCAGCACGCCGGGCGCGCTGGTCGCCACCGCGTTGATGCCGGTGTTCGCGAAGATGAGCACGATGGGCAGCAGGATCGGCAGCATCGACATGAACAGCGACGGAAGTTCCTTCTCGCGCTCGTCGGCCAGGTTGTTGAACTCGCTGACGGCCTCGGCCGCGCTGAGCTTCGAGCCGGTGTCGACCTCAATCATCTTCTCGATCTTCGGGCCCATGTACTTCGCGTAGAGGGTCACGGTGAAGATCGCGGGGATCGTGAGGATCACGCCGTAGAGGATCATCTCGCCGATGTTCACGTCGAAGATGCCGGCCGCGCCCAGGGGGCCGGGCGTCGGCGGCACGGCGTGGTGGGTGAGCACGAGGCCACCGGCGAGCGCGATGCCGAGCGTGAGCACCGAGCGGCCCGCGCTGCGCGAGAGCGCCTTCACGAGCGGGTTCAAGATGACGAACGCGCTGTCGACGAAGATCGGGATCGACACGATGTAGCCGGCCACCGCGAGCGCCCATTCTTCCTTGCGCTTGCCAAGCCAGCGCAGCAGCGTGATCGCGAGCTTCTCGGCGGCGCCGGACGCCTCGAGGATGGCGCCCATCATGACGCCGAACCCGACCACGAAACCGATCGTGGCGAGCGTCGAGCCGAAGCCGGAGGAGATCGACCCGACCGTGTCTTCGGGCGACATGCCCGCCGAGAGACCGGCGATCGAGGCGGCGATCACGAGGGCGAGCAGCGCGTGAATCTTCGTGCGCAGCACGAGGAAAATGAGCACGGCGATGGCGACCGCCAGGCCGACAAATGCCCACGGGCCGACCGTCACGGCCGCCTCCGCCTCGGTGGCGGCGAGCAGGGCCGAAGGCGAGACGCCGAGGGCGTCAACGAGTGCAATGTTCATGTGGGGGAAGCTCCGTTGCTGCCTAGTTGCCGGTCACGAATTCGTCGCGGTACTGCCGCACGACGTCGGTGAACTGCTCGTCCTTGATGAACCCGAGGGCGAGCGGTCGTGCGACGTCGAAGTCGCCGGGCCACGAGCAGACGATGTCCATGACCGCAGGGTCGTGCGCTTCGGTGACGAGCGCGCGGGCGTCGTCGCCCCCGACGGTGCGCAGCGCATCCAACATTTCGGCGACCGTGACGCTGATGCCGGGCACGTTCACGGTGCGCCACGCGCCGAGCTGCTCGCCCGCGAGGTCGAAGCCGTGCACGAGGTTCGCGACCGCGGAGTTCGGCGACGAGAGCCACATGCGGGTGTCCTGCGGCACCGGCAGCACCGAGGCCTCGCCGTTGAGCGGTTCGCGCAGGATTCCGCTCGCAAACGAGGATGCGGCAGAGTTCGGCTTGCCGGGGCGAACCGAGATCGTCGGGAGGCGGAAGACTCGGCCGTCGACGAAGCCCTTGCGCGAGTACTCGTTCACGAGCAGCTCGCCGATCGCCTTGAACGAGCCGTACGTCGACTCGGGCATGCTCGCGAGGGTCTCGGGCACGACGGCCGGCATCTCGCCGCCGAACACGGCGAGCGACGAGGTGAAGACGAAGCGGGGGCAGGTGCCGCCGGCGCGTGCTGCCTCGAGCAGGGCGCGGGTCGCATCGACGTTGACGCGCATCGCGAGGTCGAAGTCGACCTCGGAACCGCCGGAGAGGATCGCGGCGAGGTGGAACACTCCAGCGGTGTCGGTACCGACCGTTTCGCGCAGGAGGTCGACGTCACCGATGTCACCGACGACCGATTCGACGCGGGCGTCGTCGATCTTCGACTCCGCGAGGTCGAGCGACACGATGCGGTCGAATTCGACCTGCAGCGAGCCCTCGTCGGCCCGGCGAAGCAGTTCGCGGATCACGCGGCTGCCGAGGAATCCGGCGCCACCGGTAACGATGATTTTCATTCTGTGCTGGCCTTTCAGCGGGGTTGATGCGGGGTAATTCGGGATACGCCGGCGCGCGGGATGCGCTAGCGGCTGGTGGGTGAGGTCTGGAGCACGTCGAGGCCGGCCTCGACGAGCGCGTCGTGAGCCGACTCGGGCAACTCGGCGTCGGTCACGACCCCGTCAAAGCGCTCGAGGGCGATCGACTTCAGCGGCATGACGCGGCCGTACTTCGTGCTGTCGGTGACGAGGAAGACGCGACGGGCGTTGTCGGCCGCCGCGTTCTTCACGACGTTCTTCGCCTCGGTGTGCACCGAGCTGCCGCGCAGGTCGAACGCCGGGGTCGAGATGAACGCGACGTCGAAGTTGAACTCGCGGATCGCATCCGCGGTCGCCCGCCCCTCGGCCGAGAGGTTGGCCCGGTCGATCAGCCCCGCGGCGAGGTGAAGCTCGTTCGTCGAACGCTCGGCGAGCCACTGGGCGATGACGAGGTCGTTCGTGACCACGACGAGGCCGTCGCGCGTGGCGATCGCCCTCGCGATCTCGAGGGTCGTCGTGCCCGCGTCGAGGAAGATGACGTCGCCCGGCCCCACGAGGGTCGCGGCGATCGAGCCAATCGCGGCCTTCTCATCGGGGCGAAGCGCCGCCTTGTCGGCGTGCGCGAGGTCGAGCGAGAGCCGTGACGGCAGGGTCACGCCCCGCGCCACCGAGCTCACGCGCCCGGCCGACTCGAGCGCGGCGATGTCGCGGCGCACGGTCATGTGCGAGACGTCGAGTGCCTCGACGAGCTCGGCGATCGTGAGGCTGCCCCGCTCGGTGAGCAGCCGCATAATCGTGCGCTGTCGTTCGACCGGAATCATCGCTCGCCCTGCCAGTTCTCGTAGGCGTCGAGCCAGCCGAGGCCCTCGGTCGTGCCCGCCGCGGGGCGGTACTCGCAGCCGACCCAGCCGTCGTAGCCCGTGCGGTCGAGCGCCTCGAGCACGAACGGGTAGCAGAGTTCGCCACGGTCGGGCTCGTTGCGTGCGGGCACCGAGGCGAGCTGCACGTGCCCGATGCGGTCGGCGACCCGGGCGAGGAGGTTGGTGATGTCGCCGTCGGTGAGCTGCGCGTGATAGAAGTCGAACTGCAGCCGCACGTTGTCGCGGTCGATCTCGTCGATGAGTTCGACGGCGCGCGCGACGCTCGGCACGTAGTAGCCGGGGTTGTCGTAGGCGTTCAGCGGCTCGAGCACGAGCAGGCGCCCCGCAGCCGCCGCCTGCTCGGCCGCCCAGCGCACGTTCTCGACGTAGTGGGCCCGGATGTCTGAATCGTTGACGTCGACGCCGCGGCCCGACATCAGGTGCAGCTTCGGGCAGTCGAGCGCCTCGGCGTACTCGAGCGCCTGGGTAATGGATGCGCGGAACTCGTCGTCGCGCCCGGGCAGGGCCGCGAGTCCCCGCTCCCCCGCATCCCAGTCACCGGCGTACACGTTGAACAGCGCCTGGGTGAGGCCGTGCTCGTCGAGGCGGGCGCGCAGCTGTTCGGCCGGCCACTCGTAGGGGAAGAGGTACTCGACGGCCTTGAAGCCTGCTTCGGCGGCAGCGGCGAAGCGGTCGAGAAAGTCGAGCTCGGTGAACATCATCGAGAGGTTGGCGGCGAACTTCGGCATTAGCGGGACTCCTCTGCTGTTTTGGTGGCCTGCGCCCGCGAGAAGAAGTCGACGTCGCCGAAGTTGCCGCTCTTCAGCGCGAGGTCGAGCGTGCCGTCGAGCGAGCGCACCCAGGGCACGCCCGGCGCGATCTGCGGGCCGATGTGGAAGCCCTCGACCCCGAGCGAGGTCGTGACGATGCCCGAGGTCTCGCCGCCGGCGACGATGAAACGCGTCACCCCGGCGTCGCGCAGCTCGGTCGCGAGCCAGGCGAACAGCCCCTCGATGGTTGCTGAGGTCGTGTCCACGCCGTAGCGCTGCTGCAATCCGCGCACGGTGTCGGGGTCGGCCGTCGCGTAAACGAGCGGCGCCGGGCTGGCCGGCTGCTCGAGCACCCAGGTGCGTACCTCGTCGCGGTAGGCCGTCTCGTCGGCGGCCGCCTCGGTGAGCAGGCGGTCGACGTCGACGGCGAGCGACGGCGCGACCTCGCGGTACGCGGCCACCTGCTTGTTCGTCATCTCGCTCGCCGAGCCCGAGAACACGACGGCGCGGCCCTCGAGCGGAACCCAGTCGTTCGCCGCGCTCGTGCCCGCCGCATCCGTGCCGGTCAGTACCCGTGCGAGGCCGCCGCCGATGCCCGAGCCGCCGGTCACGAGCGGCAGCTCGCTCGTCGCCTCGCCAATCGCGGTGAGGTGCTCGGCCGTGAGCGTGTCGGTGACGGCGTAACGGATGCCCTGCTCGCGCAGCTGCGCCAGGGCCGCGCGAATCGCGTCGGCACCGCGGTCGATCACCGTGACGGGGATCACCGCCGCCTTGCCCTCCGACTGCCCCTCCATGAGGCGCACGAGGCTCGCGTCGGTCATCGGCGTCACGGGGTGGTTGCGCATGCCCGACTCGTCGAGCGGCACGCCGTTGACGAAGAGGTAGCCGTTGTAGACGGTGCGGCCGTTCACCGGCAGCGCCGGGCTGACGACCGTGATGTCGGCGCCGGTCGCGTGCATGAGGGCGTCGGTCACGGGGCCGATGTTGCCCTCGGGCGTGCTGTCGAAGGTCGAGCAGTACTTGAAGATGATGCGCTCGGCGCCGGCGTCGTGGAGCGCCCGGTGTGCGGCGAGTGACTGCGCCACCGCGTCGGCCGGGGCGATCGAGCGACTCTTCAGGCTGATCACGATGGCGTCGACGTCGGGGAGCGGGTTGGTGGGAACGCCGTTGAGCTGCGCGGTGCGCAAACCACCCTCGACCAGGAAACCGGCAATGTCGGTCGCGCCGGTGAAGTCGTCGGCGATGACTCCGATCTGTAGAGCCACGTGCCCTCCTCGTTGATTGACACAGGTTGATTGACACAGGGCACATCAAAATGCACCACCATTTCACATATATTCACAAGATAGCACTCGGACGCGCTCCGGTCACCCCTCCGGCTATGTGACGCTGGGCTACGCGCGGGGAAGTCGCGCCCCGACGCGCTCGTTACGTTGCGAGTAGGAGGTACAACATGACCGAGTATTTTGACCGCAACGACCGCGACTACACGAAGGTGTACAAGGAGCACACGCCCGACATCCTCAAGAAGTTTGGCGAGTTCGACGCCGCCGTCTTCGCGAAGGAGGGTCGCGAGATTCCGCTGAAGTTCCGCGAGCTCATCGCCCTCGCGGTCGGCATCACGACGCAGTGCGTCTACTGCATCGACGCCCACTCGCAGAACGCCGTGAAGGCCGGGGCCTCCGAGGCCGAGCTTGCCGAGGCCGCCTGGGTCGCGACCGCGATCCGCGCGGGCGGCGGATACGCGCACGGTCGCCTCGCGTTCAAGCTCGCGGGCGACGCCGGCCACACGCACTAGCTTTCGCCAACTGACGGCAATTTGCAGGGTTTCGCCCCGAAACCCTGCAAATTGCCGTCAGTTCGCGGAAGAGGGGTGGGGTTAGCGCGGGCCAGGCGAGCGCAGGCCGGGCGGATGCGCGAGCGACCGCCGATACTCGCTCGGCGAGTATCCGAGCACGCGCCGGAACTCGTGGGCGAGGTGCGCCTGGTCCGCGAATCCGAACTCTGCAGCGACCGTCGAGACCGACACGGCGAGGTCGGTTCGCAGCAGGTGCGCGGCATCCTGCAGCCGGCGCCGCCGCAACATCGCGTGCGGCGTGAGCCCGATGTACTTCGTCGTGATGCGGTGGAGCGTGCGCACCGAGATCACGAGGGCCTCTGCAGTGTCGACCAGCGTGCCCACGCGTAGCGCCGACTCGAAGTGGTCGGCGACGGCGTTCGCGACGCGCGCCTCGTCGGGCACCTCCCCGACACGCGCGACGAGCCACGAGGCAACCGCCTCGACACCCGCCTCGACACCCGCAGCCGCGACCCGGCCCGCGACCACCGCCTGCAGCTCCGGCTCCGTCAGCTCGACATAGCGGTCCCGAAGCGCCGCGGGCTCGGCAGTGAACGCGGGGACGGCGGCGGGCCGCAGCCGCGCACCGATCGCCCACCCGGCGCCCGTGAGATCGCGATGCGACGCCTCGGTGGTCGGTCCCGCGAAGCCGACGAGCGCATCCTCGACGACGAGATTCGTGGTCGGATACGCAAGGACGCGCTGCCGCGACACCTCGCCCTCCGGGAGGTCCCAGCGCGTGAGCCACCACCAGGTCACAAGCTCGGCCGCGGCGCCGGTAGCAGGAACGCGGCGAAAATCTCCCGGCAGTAACGCCGGATACAGCGTGCCCCGATTCGCGTCGTCGCTCATGGCACGAATGTACAAGCCGCGGGTGAGCCACCCCGCCTAATGTCGCACCCATGACGAACGCAGCACAGCCCGCATCGGGCGCCCACACCACCAACGGACGGCCCCACGGCTACTCAAGCATCACTCCGTTCCTCGCGCTCGAACGGCCGGGCGACGCCCTCGACTTCTACCAGCGCGTCTTCGGGGCGACCTGCATCAACTCGTCGGCGGCGGGCGATGTGATCGTGCACGCCGAGCTCGACTTCGGCAACGGTCGACTGCAGCTCGGCGCGGCCGTGCCCGACTATCACCTCGTCGCGCCGAACCTCGACAGCGACGACGTCGCCTTCTCGCTCGCGCTGTACTGCCCCGACGTGGATGCGGTGGTCGAGCGGGCAGTCGCGGCGGGCGCGGTGGTGCGCGAGCCGGTGGCCGAGTTCGTGTCGGGCGACCGGTTTGCGAGCATCCGCGACCCGTTCGGGATCCGCTGGTCGGTGATGACGCGGGTCGAGGACCTCAGCGACGCCGAGTCCGACGCCCGGGTCAAGGAGTGGCTCGCGAGCCAGGGGTAACCCGCGTGCGCCCGCGGCCCGCGCACGCGTCACGCGGCGACTCGGAAGTTGAGTGCGGCCGCGCGAGCGCGTGAACTGGATGCGTGAGTAACGACAACGCGCGCCCCGGGCGGCTCGAGGGCAAGATCGCATTCATCACGGGCGCCGGCGCGGGCATCGGCGCGGCCACAGCGGCGCGCTTCATCGAGGAGGGCGCGGAGGTCGCGGCCGTCGACCTGACGCCACCCGAAGCATTCGACCACCTGCTGCCGCTCACCGCCGACGTGCGCGACCAGGCGTCGCTGGATGCGGCGGTCTCGGCAACGCTCGAGCGATTCGGCCGTATCGACGTGCTGTTCGCGAACGCAGGCGTGCTGCTGCCCGAGGCGCCCGCCGAAGACCTCGACGAGGCGACCTGGAACACCGTCATCGACATCGACCTGTCGGGCGTGTGGCGCACCGCGAAGGCGGTGTTCCCGGCGCTGAAGCAGAATCCGCGCGGCTCGAGCGTCGTGCTCGCGTCGTCGACCGCGGGCATCCGCGGCGGCGCGAACACGAGCGCGTACACGGCGGCGAAAACGGCGCTCGTGGGGCTCGCGAAGGTGTGGGCGCACGAGCTAGGGCCGTTCGGCGGCCGCGTGAACACGACGCATCCCACCGCCGTCGGCACCGACCTGGTCTTGAACGACGCGAACCTGCGCCGGTTTCGCCCCGACCTCGAGCATCCGACCCCCGACGATGTCATCGAGGCATTCAGTGCGGGCAAGCTGCTCGACGTGCCCTGGATCGAGCCCGTCGACGTCGCGAACGCCGTGCTCTTCCTCGCAAGCGACGAAGCCCGCTACATCACGGGCACGAACCTCACGATCGACGCCGGCTCCACCACTAAGTGGGGCTAGGCAGATAGGACTCCCATGACGCTCACCACCCAGGATCTCCTCGACCGCGCCGAAATTCTCGACGCGATCAACGCCTACTCGCACGCGCTCGACCAGCGCGAGTGGGGCATCCTTGCCGATGCGTTCACGCCCGACGCCGACATCGTGCTCATCGACCGCGACACCCACTACACGCCCCAGTCGCTGCAGGATGCGCTGAGCGGGCAGAACGACTCGACCCGCCTCTCGGGGCAGCACGTCAACGGCAACACCCGCTTCGAAATCGACGGCGACACCGCGCACACCGTCACCGAGGTGCTCTGGGTCACACTGCAGACGACCGACGACCCCGAGGTGTTCAAGCACATCCGTGCCGGCGGCATCTACGTCGATGATCTCGTGCGCACCGGGGCAGGCTGGCGCAT
Source organism: [Zimmermannella] faecalis ATCC 13722 (assembly GCF_000381765.1). Lineage (GTDB taxonomy): Bacteria > Actinomycetota > Actinomycetes > Actinomycetales > Microbacteriaceae > Gulosibacter > Gulosibacter faecalis. The sequence continues at coordinate 260,964 of NZ_KB907076.1, forward strand.
CGCCCGTCGCGAGCTCGCGCTGAAGAACCGCGTCGTCGAGTACCTGCCCTACGACGCGGCCGACGTTGAGAACATCCGCTACACCCTCGCCTCGAGCTGGTACACGACGGCGTAGCGCGCGCCCGCCCAACCGCTCATCCAACCCCCGCAAACTGACGGCAATTCGCAAGGAATCCGCGTCGAAACACGTAAATTGCCGTCAGTTCGCGGAAGTGGGTGCGGGTGGGATGGACGCCTCCGGATAGGCGGGGCCAGCGGAGGCGCGGGGCGGGGCCAGCGGAGGCGCGGGCCCCGTGGAAGGCGGGCGCGCTACGCGAGCGGGGCCTTTTCGCGCAGCAGCTTGATGAACTCGCCGAACCAGGGGCCGTTGTCGTTCCAGGCGCGGGACGTGACGAGGTTGCCGTCGACGACGGCCTCGCCGGCCTGATACGTCGCGCCGCCCGACTCGATGTCGGGCGCGACCTCGGGGAATCCCGACGACGTGCGGCCCGAGAGCACGCCCGACTTCGCGAGAATGAGCGGTCCGTGGCAGGTCGAGGCGACCGGCGCATCCTCGCCGAAGAAGTGCTTGACGATGCGCTGCACGTCGGCGTTGTTGCGCAGGTACTCGGGCGCACGGCCACCGGGGATCACGAGCGCGACGTAGTCGGCGGGGTCGACGTCAGCGACGGCGATGTCGGCGTCCCAACCGTGACCGGGCTTCTCGGTGAACGAGAAGTAGCCGGGCTCGAAGTCGTGCACGACGAACTGCAGCCGCTTCTTCTCGAGCGACGCGATGACGGGCTCGTAGCCCTCCTCACGCAGTCGCTCGTAGGGGTAGAACACTTCGAGGGTCTCGGAAAAATCGCCGGCGATGATCAGGACTTTCGACATTGCAGTCTCCTCACTAGACGGTGCTGAGTTCCCAGCCCTGCCAGTATGCGCCCGCAACCTACACGGCCGCCGAATCACCCACCCGCGGCTCGTACCGCCGCAGCTCGACCGACCCGGCGATGAGCGCCCGCAGCGACTCGAGTGAGCCCGACACGGCCCCGAGCGCGCGCGCCTGAACGACGACGTTGCCGAGCGCGGTCGCCTCGACCGGCCCCGCGATCACCGGCAGCCCGGCCCGGTCGGCGGTGAGCTGGCACAGCAGTTCGTTGAGCGAGCCGCCCCCGACGAGGTGCACGGCGCGCACCCGCACGCCCGACACCTCGGCGGCCAACCGCACGGCCTCGGCGAACGCGGCGGCGAGCGACTCGACGATGCTTCGCGCGAGCTCGGCCCGGGTGGCAGGCACGGGCATCGCGCGCTCCGACAGCCAGGCGCGGATACGCGTCGCCATATCCCCGGGCGCCGCGAACACGGGGTCGGCGACGTCGAACACGGGTTGCGGCGCCGTCACGTCGCGCGCCGCGGCAAGCAGGGTCGTGAGGTCGACGGGTTCGCCCTCGCGCTCCCACTCGCGCACGGTTTCGGAGAGCACCCAGAGCCCCATGACGTTCTTGAGGAACCGCGTGCGCCCGTCGACCCCGCGCTCGTTCGTGAAGTTCGCCTCGCGCGCGGAGTCGGTGACGAGCGGCGCGGCGAGCTCGACGCCGACGAGCCCCCACGTGCCGCAGCTGATAAACGCGACGTCGGGGTCGGTCATCGGCACACCGACCACGGCCGACGCGGTGTCGTGCGACCCGACGGCAAGCACGGGCACCCCGCCGAGCCCCGTGGCCGAGGCGGCCTCGCCGCGCACGACGCCGATCTCGTCGCCGGGGTCGACGAGGGGCGGCAGCAGCCCGGCCGGCACACCGACGCGGCCCGCGAGCTCGAGATCCCACTCGCCGCCGAGCCCGAGGAGCCCCGTCGTCGAGGCGTTCGTGCGCTCGGCGACCTCGGCGCCCGTGAGCCAGAACGCGAGCAGGTCGGGAATGAGCAGGGCCCGGTCGGCGACCTCGATCGCCCCGCCCGCCGCGACCTCGGCCGCGAACTGATAGACGGTGTTGAACGGCAGGTACTGCAGGCCGTTTCTGGCGTAGAGCTCGGCGAACGGGATGCGCGCGTGCAGCGCCTCGGCCGCCCGCGCGTTCCGCTCGTCGCGGTAGTGGAACGGCACCCCGAGCATCGTGCCGCGCCGCAGCAGCGCGTAGTCGACGGCCCACGAGTCGATGCCGATCGCGGCGACCTCGTCGACCTCACGGAGCCCGGCGAGCACGCTGCGGTAGAGCTCGACGACGTTCCAGTGCAGCCCGTCGGCGAGCGCGACGGGCCCGTTCGGGAACCGCGCGACCTGCCGCATCCGCACCTCGCCCTGGCCGACCTCGCCGAGAATCACCCGGCCCGAGGTCGCCCCGAGGTCGACGGCGGCGACCCGCACGGCGTCAGACGTCATCACGAAACGGCCTATCGCAGGAACGCGGCGGCGACGCCCGAGTCGACCGGCAGATGCACGCCCGTCGTGCGCGAGAGCTCGGGGCCCGTGAGCACGTAGACGGCGTCGGCGATGTTCTCGGGCACGACCTCGCGCTTGAGGATCGTGCGGTTCGCGTAGAACTGCCCGAGGTCTTCCTCGGCGACGCCGTAGGTCGCGGCGCGCTGCGCGCCCCAGCCGCCCGCGAAGATGCCCGAGCCGCGCACGACGCCGTCGGGGTTGATGCCATTCACGCGCACGCCGTGCTCGCCGAGCTCGACCGCGAGCAGCCGCACCTGGTGCGCCTGGTCGGCCTTCGTCGCCGAGTAGGCGATGTTGTTCGGGCCCGCGAACACCGAGTTCTTCGAGGCGATGTAGACGATGTCGCCGCCGAGGCCCTGGTCTATGAGCACGCGCGCGGCCGCCTTCGAGACGAGGAATGAGCCCTTCGCCATGACGTTGTGCTGGAGGTCCCAGTCGCGCTCGGTCGTTTCGAGCAGCGGCTTCGAGAGCGAGAGCCCCGCGTTGTTCACGATGAGGTCGAGCCCGCCGAACGCGAGCACTGCGGCGTCGACCGCCGCCTGCACCGCTGCCTCGTTCGAGACGTCGGCCGCGACGCCGACCGCGACGTCGGTCGAGCCGAGCTCGGCCGCGGCGGCCTGCGCCTTCGCGAGGTCGAGGTCGGCGATCACGACGCAGGCGCCCTCGCGGGCGAGGCGGGTCGCAACCGCCTTGCCAATGCCCGAAGCGGCGCCGGTCACGAGCGCGATGCGCCCCTGGTGCGAGCGCGGCTTCGGCCGCCGCTGCAGCTTCGCCTCTTCGAGCGCCCAGTACTCGATGCGGAACTTCTCGGACTCGTCGATCGGCTGGTACGTCGACAGCGCCTCGGCGCCGCGCATCACGTTGATCGCGTTGACGTAGAACTCGCCCGCGACGCGCGCCGTCTGCTTGTCGGCGCCGTACGAGAACATGCCGACGCCCGGCACGAGCACGATGAGCGGGTCGGCCCCGCGCATCGCGGGCGACGCCTCGTCGGCGTAGCGCTCGTAGTAGGCGGCGTAGTCGGCGCGGTAGGCCTCGTGCAGCTCGCGCAGGCGCGCGGTCTGCTCCTCGACGGATGCGGTGGCCGGCAAGTCGAGCACGAGCGGCTTCACCTTGGTGCGCAGGAAGTGGTCGGGGCAGCTGGTGCCGAGCTCGGCGAGGGGCGCGAGCTTCTCGCGCTGGAGGAAGTCGAGCACCTCCTCGGAGTCGGTGTAGTGGCCCACCATGGGCTTGTCGGCCGAGGCGATGCCGCGAATCACGCCCGCGAGCGCGGCGGCGCGCGCACGGCGCTCGCCCTCGGGCAGCGGCTCGTAGCCGGGCACGACGGCGCCGAAGGGTTCGGCCGCGCCGTTCGCGGCGATGTACTCCTCGGCAGTGCGGATGATCCAGAGAGAGTGCTCCTCGGCCTCGTCAGAGGTGTCGCCCCACGCGGTGATGCCGTGCCCGCCGAGAATGCAGCCGATCGCCTCGGGGTTCGCCTCCTTGATCGCCGCGATGTCGAGCCCGAGCTGGAACCCGGGGCGGCGCCACGGCACCCACACGACGCGGTCGCCGAAGATCTTCGCGGTGAGCGCCTCGCCGTCGGCGGCGGTCGCGATCGCGATGCCCGAGTCGGGGTGCAGGTGGTCGACATGCGCGGCGTCGACGAGCGCGTGCATCGCGGTGTCGATCGAGGGCGCCGCTCCCCCGCGGCCGTGCAGGCAGTAGTCGAACGCGGCGACCATCTCGTCTTCGCGGTCGACCCCCGGATACACGTCGCGCAGCCCGCGCACGCGGTCGAGTCGGAGCACGGCGAGGCCTGCGGCCTCGAGCGTGCCGAGGTCGCCGCCCGAGCCCTTCACCCAGAGCAGGTCGACCTCGTCGCCCGTGACGGGGTCGGTGTCGCGGCCCTTCGCCGAGGTGTTGCCGCCGGCGAAGTTCGTGTTGCGTGCATCCGCCCCGAGCCGCCTCGAGCGGGCGATGAGGTCGGCCGCGGCCGGGTTCGTGGGAGTAGTCATGCGAGGGTCATCTGCTTTCTACGCGCCCCAGCCGGCCTGCTGGCCGCCGACGCGTTCCTGAGCGATTTTGGAGAGGTAGCCCGACTCGGCGAACGCCCGCATCGGGTTCGCGGCGAGGCCGCGCGACTCGCGCCATTCGGCGAGCTGCTCGCGCACGTCGGTCTGGTAGGCGTCCATGAAGATCTCGTTCGCGGTGAGCACGTCGCCCGCGCGCTGGGCCGCGCCGAGCGCATCCCGGTCGAGCAGCAGCGCGCGCGCCGCCATCTCTTGCACGTTGAGCACCGAGCGAATCTGGCCCGGAATCTTGTCTTCAACGTTGTGGCACTGGTCGAGCATGAACGCGAGGTCGGGCGAGTTCCAGCCGCCACCGCGCATGACCTCGACGAGGATGCGGAACAGCTGGTACGGGTCGGCCGCGCCGACGATGAGGTCGTCGTCGGCGTAGAAGCGGGAGTTGAAGTCGAACGAGCCGAGCTTGCCGAGGCGCAGCAGCTGCATGACGATGAACTCGATGTTCGTGCCGGGCGCGTGGTGGCCCGTGTCGAGGCAGACCACTGCCCGCTCGCCGAGCGCCGACACCTGCGCGTAGGCGGTGCCCCAGTCGGGAACGTCGGTGTGATAGAACGCCGGCTCGAAGAACTTGTACTCGAGCACGAGTCGCTGCGAGTCGTCGAGACGGTCGTAGATCTGCTGCAGCGAGTCCTGCAGGCGGTCCTGGCGGCCGCGCAGGTCGGCCTGGCCCGGGTAGTTCGAGCCGTCGGCGAGCCAGATCTTCAGGTCGCGCGAGCCGATCGTGTTCATGATGTCGATGCACTCGAAGTGGTGGTCGATCGCCTTCTGGCGCAGCGCGTCGTCTTCGTGCGTGAGGCTGCCGAACTTGAAGTCGTCGTCTTGGAACGTGTTCGAGTTCACGGTGCCGAGTTCGACGCCGAGGTCGCGGGCGTGCCGCTGCAGGGCGGCGTAGTCGTCGACGCGATCCCACGGGTAGTGGATCGCCACGACCTGCCCGAGGCCGGTGTACCGATGCACCTCGGCGGCGTCGGTGAGCTTCTCGAAGGGGTCGCGCGGGGTGCCCGGCGTGCCGAACACCTTGAAGCGCGTGCCCGAGTTCCCGAAGGCCCACGAGGGGATTTCGATCACGAGCTGCCCGAGCGTGTCGAGCTGCTGCTGGGTGAGGGTGCGGGTCATGGTCAGCTTCCTGTCTGCGTGCGGGCGGCCTGCAGTTGGTCCCCGAGGTTGAAGATTTCGGTGAGTGGTGGGGTCTGGTCGGCGCGGCCGTCGACGTCGTCGAAGAATTCGGCCATCTCGACCTCCCAGGCGGTGGCGACCTCGCTCGCGGCGAGGTAGGCGCGGGCGGCGGCGTCATCGTCGGTTTCGTAGTAGCCGACGAGCAGGCCGTCGCCCGCGAGAAAGAGTGAGTAGTTGCGGCGGCCCGAGCGCGCGATCTCCTCGAGCATCTCGGCGCGCACGGGGGTGTGGCGCCGCAGGTACTCGTCGAGGCGGTCGGGCCGGATACGCAGGGTGAAGCACACGCGAGTCATGGGTATTGCCTTTCTGCGTATCCGGGTACCGACCCGGCCGCGAGCGTTCGACTAGAAGTCGAAGTCGCCGATGTTGTCCTTGTCGAACACGTAGGGGTCGCCGAGGAGCACGGTGCCGTCGGGGCCGACGGTGTACTCGCCGAGGCGGCCGGCCTCGAAGGTGTCGCCCTCAGCGCCGGTGATGGTGCCGTCGATGAGCGCCTGCGCGGCGAACGCCGAGAGGTAGCCGAGGTCTTCGGGGTTCCAGAGGGCGAACGCCTCAACGGTGCCGCTCTCGACGTACTCGCGCATCTGGTTCGGCGTGCCGAGGCCCGTGATCGCGACCTGGCCCGCGTACTCCGAGGTGTCGACGTAGCGCGCGGCGGCGGCGATACCGACCGTCGTCGGCGAGACGATGCCCTTGAGGTTCGGGTAGGTCTGCAGCAGCGACGAGGTCTTGTCGAACGACGTCTGGTCGTCGTCGTCGCCGTAGACGACCTCGACGAGCTCAATGTCGGGGTAGTCCGACTCGAGGTAGGCCTCCATGAGCTCGATCCAGGCGTTCTGGTTCGTCGCGTTTGCCGAGGCCGAGAGGATCGCGATCTCGCCCTCGCCGCCGATCTGGTCGGCGATGAGGTCGATCTGCGTCTTCGCGATGCCCTCGGCGTCGGCCTGGTTCACGAAGATGTCGCGGCACTCGGGGTCGGTGTCGGAGTCGAAGGTGACGACCTTGACGCCGGCGCTCTTCGCCTCGTTGAGGGCCGAGCAGATGGCGGTGGGGTCGTTCGCCGAGATGACGATCGAGCCGACCTGCTGCTGCGTGAGCGTGTTGATGTAGCTGACCTGGCCGTCGGGGGTCGCCTCGGCGGGGCCGACCTCGTTGAAGGTGCCGCCGAACTCCTCGACGGCGGCCTTGCCACCGGTCGACGAGGCGTCGAAGTACGGGTTTCCGAGGTTCTTCGGTACGAACGTCACCGAAAGGTCGCCGCTGCCCGAGGCCGGGTCAGACGAACCGGTGGTGCCGCCGGTGTCGGCGCAGCCCGCGAGGGCGATCGAGGCGGCCGCTGCGGCCGCGATGAGGGCGCCGAGGCGGCGCTTTCCAGCAAACTTCATTGTCTTGCCTTTCGTGTGGGTTCGGGTGGGGTTGAGGGTCGGGGGTTGAGGGTCGGGGTTGTGGTTGGGGCTCGGGTACGGATACACGGGTCGAGCCGCGCGATCAGCCAGACATCGCGGGGGTCGCGGCCCGGGCGGCGCGCGCCGCGACCGAGCGGCTGCGGCGCAGCTGCACCCAGTCGACGACGCTCGCGACGACGACCGAGGCGACGAGCAGCACGCCGGTGATGATGTTGATGACGTCGCTCGTGACGTTCGCGAGGCGCAGCGCGCTCGAGAGCGTGCCGATGAGCAGGGCCGCGGCGACGACGCCGTAGAGCTTGCCGCGGCCGCCGAACACCGAGACGCCGCCGAGCACGACCGCGGCGATCACCTGCAGCTCGAGCCCGGTCGCGTTGTCGCCGCGGGCCGAGCCGTAGCGCAGCGTGAAGAAGATGCCGGCGAACGCCGCGACGACGCCCGTGAAGATGAACAGCCAGAACTTCGTGCGCTCGACGCGCACGCCCGAGAACCGGGCCGCGTCGGCGCTGAGGCCGAGGGCGTAGATGCCGCGGCCGAAGGTCGAGAAGTGGAGGAGCACGACGAATACGGCGAGCAGCAGCACGAACGGCAGCATGATGTACGGCAGCGGGGTGCCCGAGATCTTCGCCTGCGCGAGGGCGGTCCACTCCTGCGGGAAGCTCGTGACGGCGGCGGTGCCGAGCAGGCCGACCGCGATGCCGCGGAAGAGCGCCATCGTGCCGATCGTGACGGCGAGCGACGGGAGGCCGACGACCGTGACGAGGAACCCGTTCACGACGCCGCCGAGCACGCCGACCGCGAGCGCGATGATCGCCGCGAGCCCGAACCCGACGCCGGCCTGCACGAGCACGCCCGTGACGACCGAGGAGAGGCCGACCATCGACCCCACCGAGAGGTCGATTTCGCCCGTGATCATCACGAGCGTCATCGGCAGCGCGATGAGGAGGATCGGCGCGACGTCCATGAGCAGGTACGTGAGCGTGATCGGCTGCGCGAAGCCGCGAATGGAGATTGCGGCGACGCAGGCGACGGCGATGAGCAGCAGCACGATCGCCATCTCGCGCGTGAGCAGCACGCGGCGCAGGGCGGAACGGCCGTGGAAGGCGATGGGCCGAGTCGGTGCGGTCATGACTGATCCCTCGATTCGATGAGGCGCCGTTTCTGGCGCAGGGCGACGACCCGGTCGAGCACGATCGCACCAAGAATGAGCAGGCCGACGACGAAGCGCTGCCAGAAGTCGGGAATGCCGAGCACCGGCAGGGCGCGGTTGATGGTCGCGAGCAGCATTGCGCCGATCGCGGCGCCCCACAGGGAGCCGACGCCGCCCGTGATCGCGACGCCACCGATGACGGCCGCGCCGACCGCGTCGAGCTCCCAGCTCGCGCCGGCCTGCGAGTTCACGGTGCCGTAGCGGGCGGCGTAGAAGACGCCGGCGAGGCCCGCGAGCGCGCCCGAGCAGACGAACGCGGTGAGGATGCGCTTCGTCGTCTTCAGGCCGTAGAGCTCGGCCGCCGCGGGGTCGGAGCCGATCGCGTAGAACTCGCGGCCGCCGCGGGTGTGCTTCATGAACCACGCCGCGACGAACAGCACGACGAAGGCGACGATCGCGAGAATCGGAATCGTGAGCACCTGGCCGGTGCCGAGCCCCAGGAACTCGCGGGGCATATCCGAGGCGTTGATGCGGTCGCTGCCCGTCCAGAGCACGTTGATGCCGCGGTACGCGTAGAGCGTGCCGAGCGTGATGACCATCGATGGCACCCGCGCGAACGCGACGAGCGCGCCGTTGATGAGCCCGAGCAGGCCGCCGAAGATGACGACGAGCAGCACGACCGCGATGATCGGGGTGCCCTCGAGGTCGATGAACAGGCGGCCCGTGAGGTAGGCCGACAGGCCCATGACCGAGCCGACCGAGAGGTCGACGTTGCGGGTGACGAGCACGATCGCCTGGCCGATCGCGACGAGCATGAGGATCGACGGGGTGAGCAGCAGGTCGCGCCAGCCGTCGTGCGAGAACGTGAAGTTTGGGTTCTTCGCGGTCGCGGCGACGACGACGAGCACGAGGGCCAGCAGGATGCTCGCCTCGCGCACGCGGCCCATGACCGACAGGCGGCGGGTCACCCGCGAGGTGGGGATCGCCTTCGTAGTGACGGGCTTCAGCCCGGGGAGATTGCTCACGCGGCCGGCTCCTTATCTTGAGTGTCGGCGTCGTGGTGGTCGGAGTCATGGGTCGCGAGGTGCATGATCGACTCCTGCGTCGCATCCGCCCGGCTCAGCTCGCCGGTGAGGCGGCCCTCGCGCATGACGAGCACGCGGTCGGCCATGCCGAGCACCTCGGGGAGCTCAGACGAGATCATGAGCACGGCCATGCCCTGGCCCGCGAGCTCCGAGAGCAGGCGGTGCACCTCAGACTTCGTGCCGACGTCGATGCCGCGGGTCGGCTCGTCGATGATGAGCACCTTCGGCCCGCGCGAGAGCCACTTCGCGAGCACGACCTTCTGCTGGTTGCCGCCCGAGAGGGTCGCAGCGACGGTGTCGAGCGCGTTCGTCTTCACCTCGAGGCGGCTCGCCCAGATCTCGGCGGCGCGGTTCTCGATGCCGGTCGTGATGAGGCCCCACTTCGCGAGTCGCCCGCGCAGGGCGAGGGTCGTGTTGCGGCCCACCGTGTCTTCGATGACGAGGCCCTGGTGGCGGCGGTCTTCGGGCACGAGCGCGAGGCCCGCGCGCATCGCCGCGTCGGGGCGGCCCTTCGCGAGCGGCTTGCCGTCGATGCGGACGCTGCCGCTCTGGTAGCCGTCGACGCCGAACACGGCGCGCACGACCTCGCTGCGGCCCGCGCCGACAAGGCCGGCGAGCGCGACGATCTCGCCGCGGCGCACGTCGAAGTCGATGTCGTTGAAGACGCCCGGCTGCGTGAGCCCGCGCACCTCGAGCACCGTGTCGCCGATCTCGGCGGGCTGCTTCGGGAACAGGTCGGTCACGTCGCGGCCGACCATGCGCTTCACGATCTGGTCGACGGTCGCGTCGGCGGTCGTGACCGTCTCGATGTAGGCGCCGTCGCGCATGACCGTGATGCGGTCGCAGAGCGCGAAGACCTCTTCGAAGCGGTGAGAGATGAAGATGAGCCCGCGGCCCTCGTCGCGCAGCGCGCGGGCGATCGTGAAGAGGCGCTCGACCTCGACGCCCGAGAGGGCGGCGGTCGGCTCGTCCATGATCAGCAGGCGCGCGTCGAGCGACACGGCCTTCGCGATCTCGATGACCTGTTGGTCGGCGATCGAGAGGCCCTCGGCTGGGCGATCGGGGTCGATCTTCACGCCGAGGCGGGTGAACAGGCGCTCGACCTCGCGGCGCATCGCCTTCGCGTCGATGCGGCCGAAGCGGCCCGTGGGCTGGCGGCCCATGAAGATGTTCTCGGTGACCGTGAGGTCGGGGAACAGCGTCGGTTCCTGGTAGATCACGGCGATGCCGGCGTCTTTCGACTGCGCCGTCGAGCTGAAGTCGACGTCCTCGCCGTCGAGTCGGAGCGTGCCCGAGTCGCGCTGGTAGAGGCCGGCGATGATCTTCACGAGCGTCGACTTGCCGGCGCCGTTCTCGCCCACGAGGGCGTGGATCGACCCGTGGTCGACCTGAATCGTGCCCGAACGCAGCGCGACGACCGACCCGAAGGTCTTCTTCACGTCGCGCAGTTCGAGTACTGGAGCCTGGGACATACTCCGTCCTCTCGTCATTGAGGCTGGGGCGGGGGTGGATGCGCTTCCGGGCGTCGCTGCCGTTATGAAACGTTCCAAGGGGTTGCTCAGAATCTATGGCACCCGTCAGGAAGTGTCAAGCATCCGCAGAATTTCCGATTCGCAAATTGCGCGTTATGATTCGGTTCAATGCCGTTCACGGTTGCATTCAACGCGGAATGCGGGCGCGCCGTGACGGGTGAGCCGCAAGCGTGTGCAGGAGGCCGCTATGGGAGTGAACATGCGCGACATCGCGACCGCCGCGGGCGTGAGCATGGGCACCGTCTCGAACGTGCTCAACCACCCCGAGCGCGTCTCGCCGCAGCTCGTCGAGCGGGTGCAGGCGCACATCGAGCGACTCGGCTACGTGCGCAACGACGCCGCGCGCCAGCTGCGGGCCGGGCGCAGTGACACGATCGGGCTCGTCGTGCTCGACCTGCGCAACCCCTTCTTCACCGAGGTCGCCCGCGGCGCCGAGATCCGCGGCGAGGAACGCGGGCTCGGGCTCATGGTGACGAACAGCGACGACCGGCTCTACCGGGAGCGTCGGCACATTGACCACTTCGAAGAGCAGCGCGTGCGCGGGCTGCTCATTACCCCCACGCAGGGTGGGCTCGACCGGCTCCACCGGGTGCGCGACAACGGCACGCCCGTCGTGCTCGTCGACCGTGAGTCGCGCGACAAGTCGTTCCCGTCAGTGTCGGTTGACGATGTCGCGGGCGGGTATCTCGCGACGAAGCACCTGCTCGACACGGGGCGGCGACGCATCGCGTTCACGGGCGGGCCGCTCTCGATTCGCCAGGTGACCGACCGCCTCGAGGGAGCGCAGCGGGCCGCGGCCGAGGTGCCGGGCGCATCCGTCGAGTTCCTCGGCACGCCCGCCCTCACGGTCGACGCGGGGCGCGACGTCGGGCGGCTCATCTGCGACCGCTCCCCCGGCGACCTGCCCGACGGCGTGTTCGCGGCGAACGACCTGCTCGCCGTGGGGCTGCTGCAGGCGTTCGTCATGATCGGCAAGCTGCGGGTGCCCGACGACATCGCGCTCGTCGGCTACGACGACATCGACTTCGCCGCATCCACCGTGATTCCCCTCACGTCGGTGCGACAGCCCGCCGCCGAAATTGGCGCGACCGCCGTCGACCTGCTCGTCGACCTCACGACCGGCGACGGCGCCGAGCGCGAGCACGATCGGGTCGTGTTTCAGCCCGAGCTCATCGTGCGCGGCACGGCGTAGTCACGGCCGCTTTCAGGGCAGCTACGGCGCGAGTACGAGCCCGATCACGAGGATCGACGGGAGCGCGAGCAGCGCCGACGCGAACGTGATGTCGCGCACCGCGAGCGTCGGCAGCCCGAACTGCGTCGAGAACAGGAACACGTTCTGCGCCGTCGGCAGCGCCGCCATGATCACGACGCCGAAGAGCTCCGTGCCACCCAGGCCGAACACGTACGCGCCGAGCAGCCACGCGATGACCGGCAGCAGCGCGAGCTTCACGACGAGCCCGATGAGCACATCCGGCAAAATCTCCCGCGTGCGGAACGGGGTCTGCCCGACGAGGCTCATGCCGAACACCATGAGCAGCAGCGGCACCGACGCGTGGCCGAGCATGTCGAGCGGCTCCCAGAGCACGGCCGGCACCTCGAACCCGGTGAGCGAGATCGCCGCGCCGATGACGGCGGCGATCGTGACGGGGTTCGCGACCGACTTGAGAATGAGCTTCGGGGTGGATGCGCGCTCCTCGCCATCGCGCCGCTGCGCGTGGCTCGTCGCGAGGGCGAACAGCGTGAGGAAGAGCGGCGCGATGACGAGCAGCTGCGTCACGAGCACCGAGATCGCCGGCACGGCGCTCGACACCGAAAACAGGGCGATCGGGAGGCCGATGTTGCCGGCGTTCGCGTACGCCGACGCCATCGACGCCGGGAGGGCGTCAATGAGGCGTCGGCGCAGCACGAAGCGAGAGAGGAGGAAGTACACCGCGGCCGCGACGAGGGCGCTCACGAGGGCGATCGGCACGTAGATGCCAATGACCTGCCGCAGGTCGGTCTCGGCGAGGAGCACGACCATGAGCACGGGGTTCGTGACGTAGTAGATCGTCGGCGAGAGGCCATCCTGCATCGTGCGGCTCACCTGCCGCGGCAGGGCGAGCCGCGCGATGAGCCCCACGATGATCAGGATGAGTACGACCCCGAAGCCCATGAGTACGCCTTCCAAGCGCAGCTCCCTTCGTGGTCGATCGTGGTTCGGATGCTACCGAACGAGGCAGGGCTATCGAACCAGGCAGGGGCGCTTCGGGTCGAACGACCAGTCCTCCACGAGGTACTGCATGCCGATCGCGTCGTCGCGCGAGCCGAGGCCGTGCTGCACGTAGAGCTCGTGCGCTTCGGCGAGGCGGTCGCGGTCGAGCTCGACGCCGAGGCCCGGGGTCTCGGGCACGGCGATCTCGCCGCCGCGGATCTCGAGCGGCTGCTTCGTGAGGCGCTGGCCGTCCTGCCAGATCCAGTGGGTGTCGAGCGCCGTGATCTCACCGGGTGCGGCGGCGCCGACCTGCGTGAACATCGCGAGGGAGATGTCGAAGTGGTTGTTCGAGTGCGAGCCCCACGTGAGGCCGAAGTCGTGGCAGAGCTGGGCGACGCGGGTCGAGCCCGACATGGTCCAGAAGTGCGGGTCGGCGAGGGGGATGTCGACCGCGTTCGTGCGCACGGCGTGCGACATTTCGCGCCAGTCGGTTGCGATCATGTTCGTCGCGGTGCGCAGGCCGGTGCGGCGCTTGAACTCCGCCATGACCTCGCGGCCCGAGAAGCGGCCCTCGGCGCCGACCGGGTCTTCGGCGTAGGCGAGCACGGGGCGCAGGCGGTCGGCGAGGCGCACGGCGTCGTCGAGCAGCCAGCCGCCGTTCGGGTCGAGCGTGATGCGCGCATCCGGGAATGCCTCCTTGAGCGCGGTGACCGCGTCGGCCTCCTGGTCGCCCGTGAGCACGCCGCCCTTGAGCTTGAAGTCCTTGAAGCCGTAGCGGTCGGCCGCGGCGCGGGCGAGGGCGACGATCGAGTCGGGATCCATCGCCTCCTCGCGGCGCAGGCGGAACCACTCGTCGCTCGAGTCGCCCTCGCGCAGGTAGGGCAGGTCGGTCTTGTCGGGGTCGGCGACGTAGAACAGGTAGCCGAGCATCGGCACCGCCGCGCGCTGCTGGCCGTCGCCGAGGAGTTCGGCGAGCGGCACGCCGAGCTCCTGCGAGTGAAGGTCGAGCAGCGCCGACTCGATGCCGGTGACCGCGTGCACCGTCGTGCGCAGGTCGAAGGTCTGCAGGCCGCGGCCGCCACTGTCGCGGTCGCCATAGGTGGCGGCGACCTCGCGCAGCAGGCTGCGGAAGCGGGCGACGGGCTTGCCGGTGAGCAGGCTCGACGCCTCTTCGATCGTCGACCGGATCGGCTCGCCGCCCGGCACCTCACCGAGGCCCTCGCGGCCGTCGGAGTCGGTGATGATCACGACGTTGCGGGTGAAGAACGGGGCGTGCGCGCCCGAGAGGTTGAGGAGCATCGAGTCGTGGCCGGCGACCGGCACGACCTCGACCTTGGCGATAGTTGCGTTGCTCATGGGAATTCTCCTTCGGGGTGTGGCCTGCCCGCGCTGTTGCGGTGCGGCGGTGTCGAGGGCGGTCGTTAGGCGGTGATGAAGAGGCTGAGGAGCAGCACGCCGATGATGCCGAGCACGGCGAGCGTGGTCGTGTAGGTCGTGCGCACCTTGATGGCTTCGCCGACGCTCAGGTTGAAGTACTCCTTGAACATCCAGAAGCCGGGGTCGTTGACGTGGCTGAAGGCGATCGAACCGCACGCGGTTGCGAGCACCATGAGTTCGGGCGAGGCGCCGCTCACGGCGACGAGCGGTGCCGCGATACCGGCCGCGGTCGAGACGGCGACGGTCGCCGAGCCGAGCGCGATGCGGAGGATGGCCGCGATGAGCCAGGCGAGGATCAGCGGGTTGAGCGCCCAGCCGCCGGCGGTGTCGGCGATGTAGTCGGCGATGCCCGCCGAGGTGAGCACCTCCTTGAACGAGCCGCCGGCGCCGATGACGAGGAGGATCATCGCCATGGCCTTCGCGGCCTCACCCATCGACTTCGCGACCTCCTTGAGCGGGCGGCCGTTGGCCGGGCCGAACACGATCACGGCGAGGAGCAGCGTGATGAGCAGCGCGATCGGGGTTGAGCCGACGAACTTCAGGGTGCTCACGAGGGCTTCCGAGCTCGGCTCGGTCATGACGATGACCTCGGAGCCGGCGATGAGGATGATCGGGAACAGGGCGACGGCGAACGACGCCCAGCGGGAGGGGAGCTCATCGTCGGTGAATTCCTTGTCAGAGACGAGGCCTTCGGGGATCGACGGGTTGATCTTGCGCACGAACGGGAGGCGCGGCCAGAGCATGGCGACGAGGATGCCCGCGGGCACCGCGATGAGCAGGCCGTACGCGAGCGTGAGGCCGACCGAGGCGTCGTAGAGGCCCGCGACGGCGGTGGGGCCGGGGTGCGGGGGCAGGAACGAGTGCATCGTCGAGAGCGAGATCGACATGGGGAGGCCGACCCAGAGCAGGTTGACCTTGGTGGCGCGGGCGAGCGTGAACGCGACCGGCACGACGATGACGAACGCCACCTCGTAGAACATCGTGACGCCGATGAGCATCGACGAGATGACCATGGCCCACTGCACGCCCTTCGGGCCGAAGGCGTTGAGGATCGCCTTCGCGATGCGCTGTGCGGCGCCCGCGTCACCCATGACGCGACCGATCATTGCGCCGAGGCCGATGACGACGGCCGTGCCGCCGAGCTGGCTACCGAGCCCATCCTCGATCAGGCCGGGGATGTCCCCGAGACCGAGTTGTTCGCCGTCAGCCGTGAGGTTGCCGGTGGCGACGCCCCAGAGCGCGACGAGTACCGCCACGATCATGAGGGCAACGAATCCGTTCAGCTTGAACTTCATCATGAGGAGCAAAAGGAGCAGGACGGCGAGTCCAACAATGATCAGAGGCAAATCGCATCTCCATCGAGGCGGGTAATGGTGTTGAGTTGTTGTGTTCGACGATGGCGGCAATCGTTGCCGGGATCGTGAACCTGACAAACTCTAGGTTCGCGTGATCGTTTCCGTCCAAGACTTTCAACGCATCTATTGATACCCCGAACGCATCATTGAGTTGCCGCGATGTCGGCGTACTGCTGGGCGGCGGAGGCGACGCGCACCTGGTAGTCGTTCGTGTCGTTGTAGGAGCGCACGGCGGCGATCCACGCGTCGGCGTCTTCGAGCCCGCCCGATGACTGGCACAGGTAGGTGGCGGCGCTGAGGGCGGCGTCGTCGATGTTCTGTGGGTCGGCGATGCCGTCGCCGCTGCCGTCTTGGCCGTAGAGCTGCCAGGTGGAGGGGATGAACTGCATTGGGCCGACCGCGCGGTCCCAGGTGGCGTCGCCGTCGAGGGCTCCCCCGTCGGTGTCGGGGATTGCCTGGGTCGAGGTTCCGTCGAGCGGGATGCCGATGATCGGCGGCTGTGCCGTGCCGTCGTCGCCGATGCCGCCGCCCTGGAGCGTGCCGTGGTGGGACTCGACGTAGCCGATTCCGGCGAGCGTGTTCCACCCGACTCGGCATCCGGTGGACTCGAGCACGGCGATGTCGGCGCCCGCGTAGGCGGCGAGGGCGCGGATGGGGATGCCCGTCGCCGCGGATACCCGCTGCAGCCAGTCGGGGTCGGCGAGGGTCGCGATGCCCTGCTGGCTCGCGCCCTGTTCGCCAGGCTCAGCCGCGGCCGCGGCCGCGGGCGCGTCGGCCGGCGCGGGTGGCTGCGCGTTCGGGTCGTATTCGGGTGCGGTGACCTGCTGCTGTTGCTGGTCGAGGGTCGCGAAGACGGCCCATGTCGTGAGGCCGGTGAGCACGAGCACGCCGACGAGGATGCCAACCAGCACCGTGATCATGGTTCGGTCAGCGAGGATGCGCATGCGCTCGAGGGTATCGACTCGGCGATGGTGTCTCGGAGATGGCGTCTCGCGGACTCAGCACCGCTGCCGCACCTTCGGTGCGTACCTTCTTCGCCCGCCGAGCCTCGGGGTGCGGTCGGGATACACGCTCGCGGGCGGGATGAACCACACCTCGTCGAGCACGCTGAACCGGGCCGGGCGTGCCGGACCTTGGTACGGGTCGGCCGTGTCGGGCGGAACGATGCGGATCTGCCACTCGTCGTCATGGATGCGGTGGTGACAGGTCGTGCACAGCAGGATCAGGTTCGAGAGATCCGTTGGCCCCGCATCGCGGGTCCAGTACCGGACGTGGTGCACCTCGCACATCGACGGCTCGAGCCCGCAGAACGCGCAGCCGCCATCGCGCTCGATCAGGGCTTTGCGCTGGGCGGGTGTCGCGAGGCGGGATGCGCGCCCGAGATCGAGTACTTCGCCTGCGCCGCCGAGCACGACCGGGATGATCCCCGCCTTCGCGCACAGCCGCCGGGCAGCGCTCGCGCTGATCGCCGCGGGCAGGCCGTCGATCGTCGCGAGCCCGGCGCTGGTGAACGCGCTGCGCGGGTCGAGACCGGTCGCTTCATCGGTTGAGTCTTCGGCATCGTCAACGTCATCGAGCAATCCCGCGCGTCGCGGGCGCGGTCGATGAGGTCGCGGTCCTGCATCCGCACGACCACCTGCGTCGAGCAGCCGGGGAGCTCGTTGCAGCCGATCGCGTGCTGGCAGAGCATGATGAACGCGTCTGCCCGCAACTGCCGGACCGTGCGCGTCTCCGCCACGATCGGCGAAACCTCGCCCTCGCTCTCGACCTCGCCTTCCGTGCGGTCGCGGTCGACGTCTCGGACGACGCCGGTGACGCTGCCGTCGGGGTTGTTCGCGCCCCGCGACTTTCGAAGTTCGTTTGTCACGTATGCGTTCACCCCGGCGAGGATCGGTGCGGCACTCGCCGCGTCCAACAGTCCCTTGATCCGTACCTGCCCCGTTGGCAGCACCGTCATGTCGAAGTACCGGCCGGCATACGCTTCGGC
>NZ_KB907077.1 GCF_000381765.1 [Zimmermannella] faecalis ATCC 13722
GGCCCGCAATCGCGGTTCGTGTACGCCTGCGCGGTGCGGTAGATGGTGGCGTAGGTGCTGAAGTCTGAGGCATCAACAGCCGCGCGCGTGCGGAGGTCGGCGTGGAAGCGATCGAGCGCCGCGCGAAGGCTCTCGTCAGAGAGGTCGTCAAAATCGTGTGCCGTGCTGGTCATCTCGGGTCGTCTCCTTCCGTACCTGTTTGCCTTGGTTTCAGTCGACCACGACCCTGCGACATGTCCCGCTGTCGCCCGGCTCGCTGGCTTGGTTTCAGTGGATCACGACCCTGCGACATTTCTTCGCGTCGCCTGGTTCGCTGTCTTGGTTTCAGTGGACCATGACCCTGCGACATTTCCCGACGTCGCCCCCATCCACTGGCG
This sequence comes from [Zimmermannella] faecalis ATCC 13722, assembly GCF_000381765.1. Lineage (GTDB taxonomy): Bacteria > Actinomycetota > Actinomycetes > Actinomycetales > Microbacteriaceae > Gulosibacter > Gulosibacter faecalis. The sequence goes on from NZ_KB907077.1 coordinate 378, forward strand.
CCTATCCGTCTGATCTCCGCTGACTGACGGTAATTTGCGGGTTTCGCGTTGAAAATGTCGCAAGTTGCCGTCAGTCGGCGGGGGTGGGGGAGAAGGTGTCGGAACTTCAGCTCACTACGCCTCTGCGACATTTCTTGGCGTCGCGCCATCCGCGGGCGACCATCCGTCTGGTCTCCGCTGGCTGACGGTAATTTGCGGCTTTCTCGCTGTAAATGCCGCGAGTTGCCGTCAGCCGGCGGGGCGGGAGGGAGACGGCGTTGGGGCCTCGGGCGCAGGAGGTCTGCGGGGTGCGTTGCTCGGCGCGTGCCCCGGAACCTCGAGCCTGCAGCACCGTGAGCCCGATCACGCGCCCTTCAGCCGAGCCGATCCTCGGCCAGCGAGCCCGGACCAAACAGGTCTCGGCCACGCGATTCCCGCTCACGCGACCAGACCCGGCCCACTGCATCCGCCGCCGGCCCACTGCATCCGCAGCCTGCTCGCCGCCACCGTTCGCCGGCCCGCCGTACTTGCCGTCAGTCCGCCGTATCTGCCATCGTCTTGCTGTTTTCGCAGCCTGCCCACCGCATCCGAAGCCACCCGACCGCATCCGCGACAAGCCGACCGCATCCACCAGCCAGGTCACCGCATCGCGCGCAGACCCACGGCGATGCGTCGTGCCTGCTGCATCCGCCGCTCGTACGTCGCGGCGACGAACACGAGCACGATGCCGGCGGCGGCGAGCCACGCCCACCAGGGGATGGCGATGTCGGGGAGCACGGTGCGTCCGGCGACGAAGACGTGTGCGATCGCCGCGATGATGCCGAGCACGAGCGGTGCCTGCAGCCGTCCGAGCGCGCCCACGAGAATGGTCGCGACGATGAGCACGGTCGCGAGGCCGATCCGCCACCAGCTCGGAGTGACGCCCTCGGAATTCACGAGCACGAAGAGCGCAAGGCCGAGGGGCGCCCCAACGGCGGCGAAACTGCGCAGGCCGGGCCGACCGCGCATCGCAATCGCGCCCGCCGCGACGCCGCAGAGCAGCACGGGGAGGAGCATCCAGACGTCCGCGGCCTCGACCCCCTCGGCGAACGCGATGCTCGCTCCCATCGCGGTGAACGACAGCGTTCCGAGGCTCGCGGCGACGACATCGCCGGCCCGCACCCGTTCCGCGACGGCGGACACCCCGAGCGCCACGAGCGCGCTCACGACCACGCCGATTGCGGTCGCGACAGGCGTCTCGGCGAGCACCCCGGTCACGATCGCCGTGAACAACACGGGCGCGCCCGCTGCGTAGACGCACCGCTCGGCCACAACCGACGCCTGAGGGAACACCCGCAGCACGAGCCACACTCCGGCCACCGACACGAGGCCGATGGCCCCGATGAAGTACGGCTCGGGGGAGGGGCCGCCGCCCCAGAGCCAAAGCAGCGCGATGATCGTGAGCCCCGTCGACCCCGCGCGGGCCAGCGCGCGCCCCACCGAAAACGCCCTCGGCAGCGTCGCGCCGAACGCGACGATCATCGCGGCAAGACCCGTCACGAGCAACGCCAGCTTCCCGTGATCAAGCTCGGAGGTCATGGTCGCGGTGAGCAGCGGCAGCGCGAGCACGAACAGCTCGGCGCGCGGCTTCGCGGTCTCATCGCGCCAGTGCCGCACGGCGGTCGTGACCGCAACGCCGAGGGCCGGTACCGATGCGGCGATGATCGCCCACCAGGTGCCGAGCGGATCGAAGTAGAGGGGCAGCGCGGTCAGCAGCAGCCACGCGGCCGGCCAGCGCAGCTGCGTCGACACCGCCCGAGGCAGCGTCAGCGCGGCACCGATCGCGGCGATCGCCGTCACGACCACCTGCGTCGCGACGTCGGCACGATACGCGTCGAGCTGCCCGAGCAGCGTGAGCCCGGCGACACCAATCGCGACAGCCGAGGCACAGGCGAGCGCGACCCCGCCAATGAGCGAGCCGACCGCATCCCGCTGCCACCACCACACCGCGGCGATGGCGGCCGGAACCGCCGCGACCACCGCGACGACGTCGAGCGGGCGCGCGGCCGTCACCGCGAGCGCCACCGGCATCACGGCGACGGTGACGAGCGTGGCCGCCAGGGCAGCAATCGCGATCGCGCGGCGAAGCGCCTCCGCGAGCTCCGCAGAGTGGGCGAGGATACGCAGGGTCGCGCCGAGCGCGAGGGTGACGCCCACGAGCGTGGCCGCGCCGAGGGTGAGCGAGACGGTCCAGCCCGAGAGGCCGCCCTGGGCGTTCCAGGTATCGAGCAGCCACGCGGCAACCGCCGCGAACCCGACGAGCACGCCGTGCGCCGCGACCGTGCCCGCCGCGGCACGAACCCACCGGCCGACGGGCGGGGCCGCGCGCCAGGCGACGGCAACGACCACGAAGTTGATCGCGAGCAGGGTGGGCGCGGCCGGGTATCTCTGCCAGTCGGTCACGAGGGCGCCGTTCGTCACAAACAGCGCGGCGACGGCTGAAATCGCGAGCTGCGCGGCGGCGCCCGAGTACCGGCCCGAGCGCGCGAGCGCGACGATGAACGCGGTCACCGCGACGGCAATGACGGGCGTCGCGACGAGGATCGCGAGCGGCTCGCCCGTGACGGTTGAGACGACGAATCCGGGCCCGAGCAGCGCGAGCGCCGCGGCGGGAATCCACGGCGCGGCCGCGCGCCAGCGAGGGTGCCGATTCGCCGCGACGACCGACAGCAGCGGCGCCGCGAGCACGACCGCAAATGCGAGCCAGTCGGCGACTTCGAACGGGCCGGTCCACGACCGGAGCAGGAGCCACAGCAGCGCCGCCCCAACGACGAGCAGATTCGTCGCCTCGGTCGCGAGGGTGTCGATCCTCGCGCGGGTGGCGACGCGCACGATGAGCGCGAGCACGGCCACGGTCATCGCCGCGATCGGCGCCTGCCCCACGGCCGCCACACCCTCGATCGTGTGCAGCAGCGCCCAGGTCGCCGTCACCGTTACCGGCACGATCCCGACGAGCGCGATCGCGGGCCCGCGGCCAGGTGACTCGTGCCGCGCGGCCGAGATCGCGGCCGCCACGATCAGCGCGAGCGTCAGCGCGGCGAGCGCAAAGTAGGTGACCGCGTATCCGTCGGTGTCGCGGACCAGCGCGAACATCGGGAACACACCGAGCGGCAGCGCGAGCGCGAGCCCGGCCCCGGCGAGCAGCGGCGGCTCGTGTTTCGAGAGCCTCGAGGCCGCGCCGAGCGCGCCGAGGCCGAGCAGCAGCGCGGGCACGAGCGTCAGCAGGAACAGCCGCGCGAGCGAGTCGAGCGGCGCGGCCGGGCCCCACTCGACAGGGGAGAGGAACGCATTGCCCCACGCGATCGCCGCAACCGAAATTCCGGCGGCCGAGAGCCACGCCCCGGGCGCAGCGACGCGGATGAACCGGGTCGCGATCAGCGCGAGTGCGAGGGCGGTCAGCGCGACGGTCGCGAGGGCCGAGCCGATGCCCGCGAAGCCCTCGAGCAGGGTCGCCGAGGCGATCGTGAGCGCCGTGCCCGCGACGCCGAAGGGCGCGCGGCCACGAGCGGGCAAGGTTTGGGCGGCCTGGGCCCGCGCATCCGCCGCAACCCGCGCATCCGCCGTTGCCTGCGCATCCGTGCCGCCCCGCGCATCCGCCCCCGCATCGAGCCGCGCCACAACAACCAGCGCCACCCCGAGCGCGAGCGCGACGCAGAGGGTCGGATACACGGCCGGGCCGGGGAGCCCCGCGGCACCAACCGTGAGCAGCACGCCCGCGACGCCCGCGCCGATGCGGGTGAGCGCGCGCCGTGGGAGCACGTCGGAGTCGAAACGCATACCGACGAGCGGGAGCGCGGCGAGTGCCGCCGTCAGGAACGCGGGAATCGCGAGCGCGGAGCGCCCCGCCACGTCGTCACCGTTGGCGGCGAGGTCGACGCCGACAACGGTGATGTGCCAGAGGAACATGACCACCGGAACCACCGCGGCAACGGCCGCCGCGATCGTACTGACCTGCACGATCGACCGCCGACTCGGAGCCCGGAGCGGCAGCCGCTGCCAGACGAGGGCGAGCGCCACGAGCACGGGCAAGGCATAGGGGAGCCCCTGCCCGGGGTCGACCGCGTCGGAGCCAGCGGCCGTCGCGAGCTGCCCCACCTTGTGCCCGAGCGCGAGCGCGTGCCACGCGACAAGCGCCGCGGCGATGTGCGCGAACGCGCCGAACGGACCGCCCGGCCGCGCGCGATCGTGCCAGAACACGATCGCCAGCGAGCCGCCGAGCGCGAGCAGCATCGAGACGACCGCGATTGTCGTGTCGACGGTGTCGGTGCGGCCGAGCCCCGCGGCGAGCGGCGCAATCGCACCCGCGAGCAGTCCGATGCCGAGGTTGAGTCCGACCGGCAGCGGGTCGGGCGCGCGCCCGCCCTCCGGCGTCGACGTGCGCCAGAGCAGGGGAGTTGCCGCGCTCGCCGCGGCGGCCGCGGCGAACGAGAGCCCCCACAGCGCGTCACCGCCCGGCCGCAACTGGGTGAGGGAAGCGACGAGCAGCAGCACCGCGGGGACCCCCGTGAGCGCCGCGACGAACTTCGGCGTCGCGAGGCCGCTGAGCCGGGCCCAACCGAGGAGTATCGCCGTGAGTCCGGCGAGCGCCGTGCCCCAGTACGACGCCGGGTCGGCCACGTCGAGCCCGAACATTCCGAGGGCGCGCACCGCCCAGAAGTCGAGCCCGAGCAGCACGACGCCGAGCACCGCCACGCCCTCGGCCGTCGCCGTCATCTTGCGGCGCCCGAGCCAGCTCGCGGTGGCGATGACCGTCGCGGTGACCGCGGCCGTGATCAGCGCCTTCACCATCAGGTCGAACAGCACGAACGCGACCGTCAAGAACACGATCGCCGCGACCGCGAGGAACGCGATGCCCGTCACGAGCAGCGCGAGCTGCACGCCCGAGCGCTTCGGCTTCGCGGGCTCTGCGGCCGCGGCCTGCGACGGAGTCGCGCGCGCGCCCCACCCGCCTGCCGCATCCGGCGCCGATGTCATCCAAGCGCCGGCGATCGACGGACGCGCGGGCTGCGCCGACGGCGCAGTGTCAGGCGTGGATACGCGGGGCTCAGGAGGCGCGGGCGGCGCCGGTGGCGTCGAGCTGATCGGCTCGACCGGATGCACGGGCTCAGCCGAAATCTCGGGCAGCGGCGGCATCTCGTCGGCAGCGGCAGTGGAGGCGGTAGCTGGCGCCTCCGCCTCGGACTCGATCCGCGTATCCTCGGCCTCGCGCTGCGTGCCGATGACCCCCTGCAGCAGCTGGCCGCGCAGACTCAGCGCCGTCGCCGCGCGCTCCGAGAGCGTGAAGACATCCGCGAGCCGCGCATCCGTCAGGTCGAGGCCGCACTCGCCGCAGGCATCAGCGCCCCGCGTCGCGGTGAAGCAGTACGGGCACATCTCGACCGACCGAAGCTGCCGCAACGAGGCCGGAAACTCCGGATGCTCGCGTCTGCCATCGGTATCCATGTGGGCCCCCTGAAACGACGTCCTGAACCGAACAGTAGCGAGCCGCGGAGGCGGCGTGGCGATTCATCCACAGGATCACTCTCACGCCGACGGACACCGCACAGAATTCAGCCCAGCGGTGGAGTCGGACGATCGAACCAGCGAAATTCCGCTACACTTGCGGAGTCTTGCAGCACTGCAATACGCGGGGATGTAGCTCAATGGTAGAGCCCCAGTCTTCCAAACTGGTCACGCGGGTTCGATTCCCGTCATCCCCTCCAAATTTCCGGAGTTTCACGTACGCACGCATCCTTCCGACCTCCGCGGACTGACGGTAATTCGCAACGATTCCACTGAAATTCCCGCAAGTTGCCGTCAGTTCGCGATAGTGATGACCGTGACATGGCTGCTGAGCCGACACCGTGCATCTGCCCGCGCTCATCCGCCGCCCGCCCTATCCGCACTACCTTCGCTAACTGACGGCAATGTGCGGCTTTTCGGCTGAAAAAGCCGCAAATTGCCGTCAGTTAGCGGAAGAGAAGGCATGGGCGTCGACCTCGCGGGCGGCACACTGCGCTCCAGGGCAGCACGCCTCGCTACCCCGCCGCGCGCCCCGAAATCTGGTCGCTCACGGCGTGCGTGAACGCGAGCGGATTCGGCGCGACGCCGTGCTCCGCACTCCGGGCGACGTGGTCGTGCCACGCCTCGAGCAGCGCGAGCCGCTGATCGGCGTTGAAATCGAGCGCCTGCTCGACAATCTCCTGCCAGGTGCCGCCGGTCATCCCAAACGCCTCGGCAAGCTTCGGCGCCGCCACCGGCAGCGACGCCGCGGTCGCCTCATCGAGCATGCCGATCGCGTCGAGCACATAGGAATCCAGCAGCCGCAGCATCGGGCTGCCGTCGTAACGGTCGGTCTCGCTCATGCCCACGACCCTGCCAAACCCGATCGCGAGCGCAGGTCAGCCGCCCGGCGCGCCCGAACACCGGGCGCATCCGGTCACTCCGACGGCAGCCCCTGCGCGGCCAACCACGCGCGCATGTGCTGACGGCCGTAGAGCCCGCGCTCGGTGCCGAGCCGGCGTCCGAGCGTGAACGCCCAGCTGTAGTTGTTGCGGTCGTAGCCCGCGTAGTAGTCGGCGAGCGTCTGCTCGTACTCGTCGGCGGCGTCGCGCCACGCCTCGGCGTCGTACTGCTCCTCGTGCAGCACGGCGCGCTGGGGGAGGCGCGGCTTCGTGCCGGCGGGCTCGTCGGGGTCGGGAACCCCGAGCGCAATACCGACGATCGGGAAGGTGTACGGCGGCAGCGCGAGCTCGTCGACGAGCGCGTCGGGGTCGTTTCGCACCGATCCGACGAACACTCCGCCGAACCCGAGCGACTCGGCGGCGAGCAGGGCGTTCTGCCCCGCGATACCGGCGTCGACGAACGACACGAGCGTGTTCTCGAGGTAGTGGAGCGTCTTCACCTCCTCGCCGCGGCGGCCAGCGATCTGCGCCGCGCGCTGAAAATCGGCGACCCAGATGAGGAACACCGACGCGCGCTCGATATACGGATGCCCGCCAAGCGCCTTCGAGATGCGCAGGAGACGCTCCCGGTCACGCACCGCGATGATGCTCCACGCCTGCAGATTCGACGACGTCGACCCCGACTGCGCCGCCGCGACGATGAGCCGCAGCTGCTCGTCGGTCACGTCGCCCGGCAGGAACCGGCGCACCGACCGGTGCCGCAGCTGCAGGTCGATGACGTCGGTGCTCTCGCCGACGTCGAACCCGGGCTCGGTGCCGTAACGGCGCTCGACGAGGTCGCGGGTGTCGGCTTGAGTTTCGGTGTCAGTCGCAGGGTTCGGCAACGCGGTGCTCCTTCGTCGGGTGGATTCGTGGTGGTCGTAGTGATCGGGTTGGGCCGAGCGGGGCGGATACGCGCCTCGGCGATCTCGCGCGTCACCCGCCGCTTCGCTACCGTCGCGACACATCGGGGTGACCCGCGAGGTAGAAGCGACGTGGCGTATCCGCGCCCTTCGTGAGGCCGATGCGGGTGGTCGTGACGATCTCGTCGTCGGCGGGTTCGGGGCCGCGGATGAGCCGCAGCGGCGGCTGCTCGAGCGGATGCCCCGTGAGCGCGAGGTCGATGCCGAGCGCCTGACACACCTTGCCGGGCCCGTTCGTGACCTGTTTGCGGGGCGTGCCGCGGCGCGCGAGCATCGTCTCGAGGCCGTCGACCGGTTCGACCGCGCGAATAAGCACGCCCGACCCGTGGCCTGCGACACCCGCGACGACGTTGAGGCAGTGGTGGATGCCGTAGCTCAGGTACACGTACGCGTGGCCGGCCGCGAGGAACATCGCCGCGTTGCGGGGCGTCGGGCCGCGGAACGTGTGGCTCGCGGGATCCTCCTGGTCGTACGCCTCGACCTCGACGATGCGCGCGCTCAGCCGCTCGCCGTCGAGTTCGCGCACGATTGTCGCGCCGAGCAGGCGTCGCGCGGCGGTTTCGGCATCGGTCACGAGCCACTCCCAGGCCGATGACGTCGATGCGATGCTGCTCACTTGGTCTAGCCTGGCACGCATCCTTGGTAGAGTCATTCGCCGGGGCATCGTGTGACGGTCAGAGTCGTGACCTGAGACGTGCCACCAACGGGACGTGGCGCAGTTTGGTAGCGCGCCTGCTTTGGGAGCAGGATGTCGCAGGTTCAAATCCTGTCGTCCCGACAAACAAGACCCCGACTCCCCAGTAATTTGCTGGCGAGTCGGGGTCTTTCTCGTTTCCCAGGTTCACTCGCAAATGCGCCCTGCTACAAATCCTCTACAAGTCGCACCGGAACCACCAGCGCACGACGTCGCGCCTCAGACACGGCATCGACGACCTCGTCGAGGCGATCAGGCCAGAGATGCCCGTACACGTCGAGCGTCATCGTCGCCGACTTGTGCCCGCACATCAGCTGGATCAGCTTCACGTCAGCGCCGGCCGCGATCGCGTTCGACACGGCCGTATGCCGCAGCCCATGAATCGTGAACCCGTCGAGCCCAACCTCACGGATTGCTGGCGCCCACACGCGGTTGCGCCAATTCTTGTCATCGAGCGCTTCGCCTCGAGGTGATTTGAACACCCAGCCGACACGGTCCTTGCGTTCGGTCGCCTCGAGCAGCGCGACCACGTGGGCGGGCAGTGGCACGGTGCGGCGCTCCCAGCCCTTCGGTGGGCCGATTACCCGCTTCCCTGTCTTGTCGACCGTCCACGTGCTGCGAACCCGCACACGGCGCTTGTGCAGGTCGACGTCACGCCAATCCAGCGCGCACGCCTCATTGATGCGCAGCCCCGTATAGGCGAGGAACTGCACGAGCGTGTAGCTGACCTGGCCATCCGACTCGTTCACGGCGCGCTTCGGCCGCGGGATCGTCCTCACTGCGTCGGCGAGCAGCTCCACCTCGAGGTAGCTGAGCGCGGGCGTCTCATCGTCGCCATCGTCAGGCTGGGGGAGCTCGATACGGCGCAGCGGGTTCTCGGTGATCCAGCGCTGTTCGAGCGCCCACCTCATCGGGGAGCCGAATGCGATCCCGACAATGCCCTGCACGGTCTTCGGCGCGAGCCCGCCAACATTCCGGCGCTTCGCATCCTGCGAGATCGGCGCCGTGCCGCTCGTGAGCTCATCCACCCACGTCTCGACCGCTGCACGGTCGATCTGCCCGATCGGCATCGACCCCCATTTGGGTCGCACCCACCGGTCGAGGTCGCGCGTGTACCGCCAGATCGTCGACCCCTTCGCTTTCCGCTTCGACGCGAGCCAGAGCGTGGCGACGTCGTCGAACGTTTTGCCGGCGTTCTCGGGGGAGGTGTACCGGCCGACGCGGAGGTCTTCGTCGAGACTGGCCGCGTACTCGTCGGCAGCTGCCCTCGTCGCGTACGTGCGGGTGCGCTGCTTACCCTGCGGGTCGACCCAGCCAACCCGCCAACGGTTCCCCTTCCCGAACCGCGCGGTACGGAATTCGTCGGGCAGTGACTTGATCTTGCGCAGCTGCGCGGCGGTCGGCGCGACGCGCTCGCCGCCAATGATCGCGGTCTTGGTCCAGAGGTCAGTGACCCAAGATTTCGCCATGAGAGCGCCTTTCAAGCGGTCGCGCGCCAGAGCTGTTCGGCGCGACGGGAGTTAGTGGGGTTTGAGAACCAGGTGCGGAGCATGTGCGGCGTGACCTCGAGTTCGGTGCACCACCGTTCGGGATGGTCGGGGTAGACGAGGGCGCAGTCGACGACGGTGTCGACGGTGATCAACTGGCCGGCTGCCCAACGGTCGGCCTGCAGCTCGGTGTGCTCGTCCGAGTGTGAATGCTGATGGAACGCATGGCCGAGTTCGTGCGCGAGCGTGCAACGCTCCTGGATGGGCGTGAGCCCGTGGCGGAGGGTGATGAGGCGGCGGTCGCGATACCAGCGGCCGGCCTCGTCTTGGTGGCGCCAGCGGACACGAATGCGGTGCAGGTCGGCGTGCTCGAGTGGATCCCACATGGGCCGAGTGTCGAGCATGCCTCCGACATCAACGGCTGTCGTCGTCGAGCTCACCAATGCCCTGGTCGGTTTTCTCGGCCGCGTATGGCTGGTCTGCGATCTCGGCCTCTATGTCCTCCTCGACTGCGCGTAGGTGAGTTGGGCGGGTGTCGGGGATGAAGTCGTTTTCGATGCCGGCGGGGAAGGTGACGACGTTGTCGTCGTCCTCGTCGTCCTCGTCGTGCGCGTCCGTCTCGTCTGCGGTCGCGATGAGCTGCTTGATGTCGAGGCTCTTCGGCTCGGGCGTCTCGATTGCGGGGAGCTGCTTGAGTTCTTCCGCGACGTGCTTCGCGAACTCTTCGTCGTGGACGATCTTGGCGATCCAGATCTCGGGCGACTGGCCGACGAACAGGCAGATGATCTCGATGTCGTTGAGTGAGAACGAGAACTTGCCATTGAGGCGCTCCCGTACGTACTTCTCCGAGCGGCCGAGGCGTCGCGCGAGGCCGCGCCCAGTGAGGCGCTCCTCCTTGAGCCAGGTGTAGCGGACAGCCGCGGTTACGAGGCGTGCAAAGTGGCCAGGGGCGTCCAGTGGCTGTTGATTCATGGCGTAAACGCTACCTTGTGAGACGCATTTTCCGCCATGTTGCGACGCAAATTTGCAGGTCAGCGACATAATGCGTCCTTCGGGTATACAAAATGCGTCCTTGCGGGCTTGACACTGCGTCTGTCAGGACGCAATATGGTGACCATGAGCACACCACACACCTCCCCGGCACGGCGGACTCAGCTGTCGCTGCTGGTGGCATCCAATGTTCGAGCTGAGATGGCGCGGCAGCAGAAGGGCCTGTCTGACCTCGCTGAGATCCTGCACATCGGGTCCCGAGCTGCATCGGCTCGGCACAAGGGCGACCAGCCGTTCTCTCTCAACGAGATCGCAACGCTCGCGCCCTGGCTGGGCGTCACTGTCGACTATCTGTTCTCCGAGCCGGCTGCACTCGCTAGCTGACAAGAAAGCCCCGCACCGCTGCAACGGCCGGGGCATGGAAGAGGAAGGAACCCTCAACATGTTCAGTATCCCATCCCGACTGCTCGAGCTATTCCGCCGAGCAACAGAAGAGGTCAAGTCTGTCGAGGCGATCGACGGACTCGACACCCCCATCTTCTACGAGCTCCTGCGAGGCCGGCGATGAACGCCCGCGACTGGTCTCGCCCGGAGACGCACCCGGAGCAGCTCGAGCGCCGCATCAACGAGGTCGGCATCGACGAAGCCCTCGGCCTCATCCCTTGGGTGTCGCGATGATCGTCGACATCAGCACGGGCGAGTATCTCGATGAGCACGAGGCTGAGCGAGACGCCTTCACGTACGCCGGTGACACGGCAGCCAAGTTCTGGGCCGGCGCACTCTCTACCACCGAGGCAGCGAAGGATGCCTGTCGGGCAGAACGCCAAGTCCACTTTCTCAACATTTGGGAATTGCCCGCGGTCTGCGGGTCCTAATCAAATTCATTCCGCCCATATCTGAATTGGGCATTAGCAGCTGAGGAGTTGCATCGTGGGAGTTATCCCAATGGAGCGACGTTTGTCGATTCCAGAAACAGAATCCGAGAACACTCACGTCATTCTCGTGTCGCCCAAGACGTTGGCCGAGCTGCTCGACGTCGCCGTGACGACGCTGCAGGAATGGCGCGATCAGGGGTATGGCCCGCGCTGGTTCAAGCTTGGCCGACTCGTGCGCTACCGCCTCGACGAGGTGTGGTCGTGGGTCGAGAGTCTCGAGGCTGCATCGTGAGGGCGCTCGTCGGCTGGGTGATCGTGATCGCCCTCGCGTTGGTCGGGGTCGTGGGCCTCGGGCACACGCCGTCGAACTTCGCGTGCTCGCTGCTGCTGGTGCCTTGCGCCCTCTACGCGGCCGTCGCGCCGAACGGGGATGAGCCGCGATGAGCATCGACTTCACGGTCGAGGGCGTGCCCGCGCCGCAGGGCTCGAAGAACGCATTCGTCACACAGAAGCAGGGGGAGCGACCCCGGGCGGTGGTCGTCGACAAGAACCCGGACGCATTGAAGGCGTGGCGCGAACAAGTTCGAGTTGCAGCCCGCGCGACCGGCGCCCGCATCGAACGCGGCGTGCCCGTCCGGGTCGATCTCATCTTCTGGATGCCGCGCGGCAAGACCGTCAAACGGGAGCTGCCAACGGTGAAGCCCGACCTCGACAAACTCACCCGCGCGATCGGCGATGCGCTCACGGATTCGTGGCTAATCGCCGATGACTCACAAATCGTCACCTCAACACAAACAAAGAAATACGCGACCGAAACAGAACCAGCAGGGGTTCGTATTCGCGTCACTCAATTGGAAGGAAATTAACCATGTCGAAAGAATTCCAGCTCTCGGGTCGACTTCCGAACAGCGAACGCAATGGGCTCGAGGCACACGCTCGCGCGTTCCTCGATGTTGATGCGCCGGCGCCGTCGATCGTGATTGCTCGCATCGAGCGCAAGTCGCGGAAGGTCGACGACGACACGGGCGATGTGTCGGCGCTCGCGAAGATCACGCACATCGAGGTCGTCGAGGAACCGGAGGAGCTGAACCACATCGAGGAGCTGCTGTCGGCACTCGCAAATGCCCGCTCGGGTGACGAACCACTCCCGATGGTGGTGGAGCGTGAGGCGGATCTTGAGTCGCCTACGGATGGGTTCGCGGAGCTCGACGAGACGTTCGGGGGTGACCTCTAATGGCTGTCGACGAGATCTGGCGGCCAACGCATATCCGTGGTGACCGCTATGAGGTGAGCAACCTCGGGCGCGTTCGGTCGAACTGGTGCGGCGGTCGAATCCTGGTTCAGGCGGTCATTCCAGACGATGGCCACAAGACCGTCAAGTTTTTCTTCGACGGTAAGCAACGCAACGTGTACGTCCACCAGCTTGTGGCTAAGGCGTTTCTCGAGGAAACCGGCCCGCTCGTCCGGCATCTCAATGGTGACCCTGGCGACAACCGCGTCGCAAACCTCGCCTACGGAACGAACTCAGACAACATGCTCGACGCCGTCAGGCACGGCACTCTCCCCAATACCGCGAAGACCCACTGCGTCCGTGGACATCAGCTGTCTGGCGACAACATCTACGTCTATCCGCGAGGACGCAGCTGGGAGCGAGTTTGCAAGGAATGCAACCGGATCCGCACTGAGAAGTACAAGAACAAGAAGATGGGAGTCGCAGCGTGAGCGCGAAAGAAAAGCCTCGGTTCAAGCGGCGGAATTTCGGCCGTGGGCACGGCTACCAGTACCTCGACGCCGAGGGGCAGTACCAGAAGATGGACGGCGTCACGACGCTGCTCAGCAATGGTCTGCCGAAGCCGGCGTTGATCAACTGGGCGGCGAACACCACCGCTGACTACGCGGTGAACAACTGGGATGAGCTGGCAGAGATGCCGATCGCGTCGCGACTCAAGACCCTCAAGGACGCCCGCTACGCGGATCGCGACGCTGCGGCAAAGCGAGGCACGGAAGTGCACGACCTTGCGGAGCAGCTGGCGCACGGCGAGGACGTCGAGGTGCCGGACGAGATCCGCGGGCATGTCGAGTCGGCGGCCGCGTTCCTCGATGACTTCGAGGTCGAGCTGATCCTCTCCGAGACCCCGTGCTTCCACGAGAAGGCGCTGTACGGCGGCACGTTCGACCTGCTGCTGCGGTCGAAGAAGTTCCCGGGGAAGGTCATCCTCGCGGACTGGAAGACGAACCGGTCGGGCATCTACCCGGAGACCGCGCTGCAGCTCACCGCGTACGCGAGGTCGACGCACTACGCGAAGGCCGATGGATCCCTCGGGCTGACGGCGGATCTCGGCATCACGGATCTGTGGGCGATCTGGATCCGCAGCGACGGCTATGCGGTCTACCCGATGGAGTTCTCGCAGGCCACCTGGCATGCGTTCGGGCATATCGCGCAGGTCGCGAAGACGGCGTCGAACCGTGACGTCGCAGACACATGGAAGAAGCCGGAGATCGTTGCTCCGTCGAGCAAGGAGGAAGCAGCATGAGCGAGGAAATCATCGAGGTTGAGGCGTTCGACGAGGAGCAGGGCGCCGAGGTTGCCCGGCGTGACGATAACGGTGTGGCGCCGTCGCGAGACCAGGCGATCACTCGAGGGTCTGCAGCGCTGGTGCAGTTCGCCTCGGATCTTCGTCTGGCCTATAACGCGAGCCTGTCGCTGGTGAAGACGAACTTCGTTCCGCAGTCGCTGCAGGGCCGGCCGGAGCAGGCGGCGGCGGCGATCGTCACGGGCCTCGAGCTGGGGCTGACGCCGATGGCGTCGCTGCGCTCGATTGACATCATTCAGGGCACTCCCGCTCTGCGCGCGAACACGCTCCGAGCGATCGCGCTCGCGAAGGGCCACGAGATCTGGGTCGAGGAGTCGACGTCGCAGCGCGCGGTCGTGAAGGGCAAGCGCCGCGGTACCGAGAACATCGAGACGGCCATGTGGGATATGGACCGTGCGAAGCAGATGAAGCTCACAGGCAAGGACAACTGGCAGAAGCAGCCGGCGGCGATGCTCGTGGCCCGTGCGACTTCGGAGCTGGTTCGCCGGATCGCTGCGGATGACGTTCTTGGTCTCTCGTATGTGGCTGAGGAGTTGGAGGATGACGGCCCTGTGGAGTCGACGCCGGCGAAGCCTTCGACGCGGACGGTGTCGCGGAAACGGAAACCGCAGGAGGCCGTAGAAGCGCCCGAAAAGTCGGAGCCTAAACCCTCACCCGAACCCGTGGCGAAAGTGTCACAGAAGGCTGATGCGCAAGCGCCAGAGGGTGCCGAGCCGGTGAAGGACGAGCTTAAGCCGGTCGACGAGGTGCCGATGGTGCTCGACGAGGACGTGCCGCCGCTTGATGATGACGCGTTCCCGAATCTGCCGGAGGGCTTCAACTAATGAACCCTGCGGATGTTGAGCAGCAGATCATGGCGCTCACGAGCGAGCTCGAGAAGGGTTCGCAGATCGTGTCGGAGCGTCAGGCGAAGGCGGAGCAGCTCGAGCGTGAGTACGACCGGGAGTTCGCGAAGGCGTATCTGGCTGCTGAGGGTCCGCAGGCCGAGAAGAAGTATCGCGCGGAGCTGGCGGTGGGCCAGCTCCGCGCGGACGCGGAGATCGCGCGCTTGGAGTTCACGCATGCGCAGCGGCATTACCGCGGTTTAGAGACTCGCCTGTCGGCGTGGCAGACGGTGGCGAAGAGCATCGCTGCTGCGTACGTGGGCACGACTGGAAGGGGCCGGTAATGGCCAAGCAAAGGAAGATCCACCTCGAGGTGATCACTCGATTCGAGCAGGAACGCGAACGGGCACGAAAGACTGCCGTGCACCTCGAGCAGGCGCTCGCGGCAGCCGAGTCGGATCTCGAGTTGGCGATGAAGAAGATCGAGGAACTCTCGAATGAGAACCGTCGAATCGACGACGCGCTGATCAAGACAGAGCTCAAGTCCGATGAGGAAGTTGGAACGCTCCGGCAGCAAGTCGAGTTCTGGCGGAACGAGGCGATGACGCGCAGCGAGCAGCTGCAGGCCGCGCAGAAGGAGCTTGAGAAGGCTCGAGCAGGCGACCTCGAAGGGAAGTTCGTTACGACGGTCGCCGACCTCACGGTGAACCACATTGGCGCCGTCGTGAAGGTGCACATCGACAGCAAGTTCTGGATTATCGACAAGCTCGTCGCGCTCACGTTCCGGGAGGGCTACGGCACGGTCGCCGACGTCGCGTTCGAGACCGCCGGCATCGGCGGTAATGGCGTTCGGAAGGGCTACGCGGTTGATCTGACGCAGGCGGCGGAGATCGTCGAGCCTGCGGTCGAGGAGTTGCCGTTCTGATGGCCGCGCCAACGAAATCGATGCGCGAGCTCGTGCTCGCACGTGATCACTACCGCTGCGCGGCATGTGGGCGGATGCGGCCCCTCGAGTTCCAACACCGCCAGGCGGTGGGCATGGGTGGCTCGCGGCTGCGGCCGGAGGCGTGGGAGGGGCTCACGCTGTGTCAGCCCTGCAACTCCCGAGCGGAGCGCGACATGCAGACGTCGGCGCTCAAGCACGGCTGGAAGGTCAGACGGTGGATCCCGCACGCGGGTGTTGTGCCGGTGTACTACGCCTGGCGCGGGCAGTGGTGCGTGCTGGACCAGGGCGAGGCACTGCCAATCACAAACGAAGAGGCTGACGCGCTGATGGTGCAGGCGTACGGCGATGAATACGAGGAATGGAGGGAAGCAGCATGAGTAAGGACGTGGACCAGGATGGCTGGTCGTCGGTGCCGAACTGGGTGATCCGCGACGCGCCCCTCGACAACGCAGAGAAGCTGCTGTTCATCGCGCTGATGAACCGCGCTAACAGCCGAGGCGAATCGTGGCCGTCGCTGACGACGCTCGCGACCGACGTCGGGCTGAGCGAATCGACCGTGAAGCGACGTCTGCGGAAGCTCGAGGACCTCGGTCTAGTGACACGCATCCAACGGTCGAACAGCGACGGAAAACAGATCAGCAACCTGTACCAGGTGAACCCGTTCCGGCCCGGTCACAGTGACCTGGCTAGGGAGGTCACAGTGACCGGGGGAGGGGGTCACAGTGACCTACGAAGTACTACCCAGAGAAGTACTACCCAATTGGGGCGACGCAAACCCGAAACGGCATTGCCGGATGACTGGGAGCCGACCGAAGCGAACGTGAAGTACGCGGCCGAGAACGGCATCGATCTCATGCACGAGCTCGGGCAGTTCAAGAGCTGGGCGCTCGCGAACGACCGCCGATACCGGGATTGGGGCGCCGGGTTCCGTACGTGGCTCGGGAACGCGAAGAAGTGGGCGAAGCCTGCGCAAGAGCAGTCCGAGAACGCCTACGAGTGGGATTGGGCGAACTGATGATCGACAACGAACGAACAGTTCTCGGCGCGCTCATGCTCGACTCGCGCTACCTCGGCGAAGCAATGAAGGCCGTCGCAGCAGAAGACTTCCAAGACGAACGTCTCGGCAGGATCTTCCGCGGCATGGTCGACATGCAGGGCCTCGGCGAGCCGGTTGACGTGATCACGGTGAGCGGCAAGCTCAAGACGTGGGGCGTCATCGGTATCGAACCGGCTGATCTTCACACGTGGGTGGGCGAGGTGTTCACCGCCGCGAACGTCTCCTACTACGCCGAGCTTGTTGCTCGTGCAGCGTTGGAACGTGGCGTGGTGAAGGTCGCGACGCAACTGCGCGACTCCGCCGGTGATCCCGTCTCGGCAGTGCGTGAGGGCATGAGCGCGTTGGAGGGGCTGCAGAAGCGTGCCGCCGGCGCCGACTTCCAGCTCCGCACGGTGCGCGATCTCCTCGACTTCGACACGTCGCATGACTGGCTGATCTCGGGCCTGCTTGAGCGGAAGGACCGGCTCATGCTGACCGGATTCGAGGGGCTGGGCAAGTCGACGTTCCTGCGGCAGCTGGTGTTCGCCGCTGCGGCGGGTGTGCATCCGTTCCGTGATTGGCAGTCGATCACCCCGCGTAGGTGTCTCGTGATTGATGCGGAGAACACCGAACGGCAGTGGGCGCGCGCCGCGCGGGGTCTGGTCTCGCAGGTGTCGAACCTGCAGGCGGACGGGAATCTGTCGGAGAACCTCGCGGTCGCGAACATTCGCCGAATTGATATCACTCGCCCGGACGAGCTGATGCAGATTCACCAGCTGGTGGATCGAGTGAACCCGGACATTGTGATGATCGGCCCGCTGTACCGCCTGACGAAGGGTGCGATCAACGACGACGACGAGGCGGCACCTGTGCTCGCCGCGTTGGACACGCTGCGCGATCGCGGCCTGGCGTTGCTGATCGAAGCACACGCGGGCAAATCGATGTCGAAGACGGGGGAGCGGCAGCTTGCCCCTCGAGGGAGTTCGGCGCTGCTCGGCTGGCCAGAGTTCGGGATGGGTTTGCGGGTGACTCCGAAGGGCAAGCCGGGCGAGGTGGATCTCGTCCGTTGGCGTGGCGACCGAGAGGAGCGGATGTGGCCGAAGCGGTTGATCAAGTCGTCGAACGGGTTGCCGTTCCAGGAGGTGCAGTCATGAGGATTCTCACAGTGCGTCAGCCGTGGGCGTGGGCCCTCGTGCATGGAGGGAAGGACGTCGAGAACCGTTCGAGGAATCTTGCGGGCTCGTACCGGGGTCCGGTGGCGATTCACGCCGGGAAGCAGGAAGACAAGAACGCGTTCTCCCTGTCAGACTCGCGTGCGGCGCTCGACGCTGCGGCAACTCGGTTCGGCGCCGGCGGTCTCTTCTCTCCCTGGTGGGGCAATCACGGCCGCATCATCGGAGTGGCTGACCTCGTCAGCGTCCACCGGTCGCCGGAGTGCCTCGAGTTCCGCGACGGCACTTACGGCTATTGCTCGCCGTGGGCAGAGCCTGACTCCATGCACCTGGTGTTCGAGAACCCGCAGTCGCTGTGGGAACCGATCGCATTCAAGGGCGCGCAGGGTCTTCGCCGCCTCGACGAGGAGACGACAGCTCTCGTGCTCGAGCAGATCGGCGGTGTCTCATGATGCGCCGCTGGAAGGTCTACCGCGGCCTCGTCTACTGGTGGGCGTCACCGGTCGGGATCCTCGGCCCGTGGGAGCCGTTCGACACGCATGCGGAAGCGATCGCGTACGCCGACAAGCAAGCGAGGGCTGGCAGATGATGTGCGTCAGGGGATGCCTGCAGGGTCCAGTCGATTCACCATCGCAGCGGCCCGCATGGAAGGGCCGCCTGTGCGAGTACTGCTACCGCCGGCTGCGTGACCATGTGAAGATCGCGGCACCGTTGGCGGGGCTGCTGCGCGAGCAAGTCGTTCCATCCCCGCAATCGGTGAAGTTCGGCGACGACCGGGTGCAGACGTCGCGTGAGGCGCGGATTCCGTTCCGGCCGATCCCGTCCATGCTGGTGGACGAGCTCACCGCGGTCGTGCTCGGCTGGGCCGCCGAAGCCTATCGGCTGCTCGGGCCGCGACTCACCCCGACAGGGTTCGTGTGGCTGAGCGAGACGATCGAACGACTCTCGCTGCAAGACGGTGCTGTGGCGCGGTTGCGGTCGACCGACGTTGGTGAAATCGCGCTCACGGTCGGGGAGGCACAAGCGTTCCTCCTCGACAGGTTCGACGACGTCGTCGGCCTCCCAATCGTCGCCGACCTGCATGACGAGGTCGTCGACGTAATCAGACGAGCACTCAACGCCACGGGGCAATCCCGGCTGCGTGTCGAGGACTCGATCGGATCACTCTGCCCTGTCTGTCTGACCCGTGAAGTTTGGGTGACGTGGGAGGCGGCAGAAGAGCCAACGGTGGTGTGTAAACGGTGCAGCCTCGTGCTGCATGCGGGAAAGGACGCATGATGCGAGATCTCGAAGGGGAGCGCGCGGACTGGTTGAACGACGAGGCGTGGCTTGAGGCTCGCCGGGAAGAGGCCGAGGCGCGGAGGTACCGGGTCGCGGAAGTGATCTATGAGGCGGCGATGGTTCAGGTCTCTCGCAGGCCGGCATTCGACGACCTGGAAGGGCATTGGCAGTCGCAGTACCTGCGGCAGGCAGCTGCGGTGCTCGACTTTTTGGAGGTGTCATGACGGAGCTGAATCGGCAGGTCGCGTACGTGCCTGTGTTTGTCGCCGAGTTGGCGATGGAGCTGCTGTACCGGTTCTCGGACAAGCAGCTGTCCGAGGCGGGGATTGATGTTGGTGTCGCGAATGAAGCGGCAGACGAGCTCGCAGAGTGCGGGTTCGCGATAGCAGAGGAAGAAGACGATGAGTAAGCCAATGCAGTACCGAAAGCGCCCCGTCGTGATCGAGGCGATGCAGTGGGACGGCAGCGCATCGAGCGCGAGCGACATCATCGACTGGGTCGTACAGCGCCCTGAATCGCTCTCGACGCCGACCTACTGGGGGACGAACGAGACCGAACATCGGCAGTACACGCAGCGCAGTAGCGCCGAGCACCTGAACACCTCGGTGTGGGAGCCGACGCACGCCATCACGGCGACGGGCGGAAACCACGCGCTGGTGACGCCGTCGCGTGAGCGGCCGAAGAACCACTACGCCGGCGACCTGCCGTTCGAGCTCGAGGACGTCTCTTTCCGCATACTTGGCCCTACTGAGCACCTGCGGGCGCAGCGGTTCTGGGAGGGCTACGACACCTCGGCGGCGAACAAGTCGGAGACGACGAGGGGCGCGGGCAACGCGGTGAGCGTGAACGTTGCGCACTGGATCGGCTCGAGCGTATTGGAGCATGCAGCGTGAGCGTGGTGGAATGCCTGACGTATGTCGTGGTCCGATCGTAGGATCCAGACATGGCACTCAAGTTCGCGACCTGCCCGATCTGCCAGGAAGAACACGCACTCAGGGCTAACGGCCAAATGTCCATCCACACCACCGCAGCCAACCTGCGATGCGACCCAACAGAGCAGCTGCGCCGCACAAGCACTCGACTACTCCCGCCCGAGGAGCAGAAGAAGCGTCGGGCAGCCCACAAACAGCGCCGCGACCAAGAGCGTGCCGAGCTCGAACGGATCCGTCGACTCGATCGCGAACGCGAAGAACGCCGCAACAAGCACGCGCCGACCGACGAATACGACGAAGCATTCCTCAAGATGGACATGGAGCCGAGCCACGTCCGCCAATTCGACACCTTCGATCGACGCATCTACGGAATGAGCCAGGTAGTCCGCGGCGGGCTTCCCGGCACATCACGAAGGCACTAACACCCGGAAGGAGCACCCCGATGGACGACCTACTCACCACCAGAGAAGCCGCCCGACGAGTCGGCCGCTCCATCCGCACCATCCGATACTGGCGAGCAGACGGCATGGACGTCTACTTCGACGAACACGGCCACATGAGGATCGAGCTCGACGAACTCCTCACCTGGTACCGAACGAAAACCATGTCGAATCCGGCCCACCGATATCGACTCAGAAAACTCGGCATCACATTGGACTTGACAGCCAAGTGATTGCACCCGATTAGATAAAGATCGACGAAATGTTGAACGCCCCGAGCAGCTGCTGCCGGGGCGTTCGGCTATTCACCCGACTTGACCGCAGGGAGCTCAGAATGCAGCGCAAAGAACTACCCGAGCACAACGAACACTGGGTGCGGGTCGGCCACCGAATGTCACGCTTCCTCTACTGGCTCGGCTACGACACCATGTCAATCTCAAGAACCAAAGAAGAACTCGGCGATCGCCGCACTTCCGAGCAGGCCAGCGACCCAAAAGATGCCGCGCAGCCAACGTCGTCGCTTGGATGATGCGCCGCCGCCGTCGAGCTGCAGCTCTGGGTAGAGCACGTTAATCGCGAGCCCGAGTCCGATTCCTGCGAGAACGAGCGCCACGTACCAGTACCAGGCTCCGCTCCACTCGATAGTGATACCCAGGCGCTCGCCAGCTCTAATGGTCAGCCACACGAGAAGCATGCCAACAACAGCGTTAACTGCGACCCGTGCCCAAGTGTGGAACAGCCAAGACATTTCAGGCTTCTGAGCTTTCAAGAGGTCGCCGAGCTGCCGATCAACTTCCTTCACCCAGGCCGCGTCGTCGCCTTCGATATCAATGGCAATTCCATACAAGGGTCGAAATGTGAACTCAATGCTTCGCCGTCCGGAGTCTGACCGAAGCTCGATCCAATGCGGAACTGTCGCGGAAGACTCAAGCCGCTGACGAACGTCCTTCGGGTTCGCGGTCACCACTTCGTTAGTTCCGCGCCCAGCCCTTAGCCCCGCCTGCACTGACACGTGATCGAGCTCGTCATCCTCAACGCGTAAGAGGTCAGCAGGTGTCGTGAGTAGATCTTCCAGGTCGTCGTAGGTGCCCTGCCAAGCAGACGGCGGTCGCTTACGCGTGATGTGAGTCTCCACTGCGCGCCTTTCACATTCGGTATCCACGCCTCGCATACGGAGCCTAGTGCGGACAGAGACAGTGCGACCCCGCAAGGCCCGCACCAGCACGAGTTATCCACAACACCAAGGACGAAGCATGCCGGAAATCAAGCCCGACAAGTACCACGTCGGCGAAATCGTCTTCACCGATAACGAGATCCTCATTGACGGGCACCGCATCGGCTACCTCGCCATCGGCCCCGACATCGAGGTCAAGCAGGTCGGCGCCGAGTACAAAGCCACCATCACCATCCACGCCATGCACGTCCGGTTCGACACCGCCGTCACCGAGGCCACGCACTACACCCCGCGGCCACCGCTCGTGAAAACAGCGGAAGAGGAAGCCGTCAACGGCCACGCCCAACAGGAGTAGGCGAGCAGTCATGGCCGGATGGAACGGCAGCCGCCGACGCGACGAACTCCCCACCAACTGGGGGCAACTCAAGAAGCAGGCCAAGGCCCGCTCAGGTGGCCAGTGCGAACGCCGAACCAACGGTGTGCGATGCGAGCGTGCAGGTCGAGAACTCCACCACATCAAGCGCGACGTCCACGACCTCCGCTGGCTCGAATGGCTCTGCCCCGAACACCACAGGATCGAAACCATCCGTCAAGCCAAGAACGCGCAACGCGCCAAATACCAAGCAGCGCGCTACCGCGAACCAGAGACACATCCCGGCGCGCCAGCCGACGCCTTGGCCTGGCTCAAGCGCCGAACCAGATAGAACTCCGAGCCTGCCGACGATCGAACACCCCGACCGATTTTCGAACGCGCGTTCGATACGGATAGGGGGAGTCCCCCCGAGGTGCTCCGGTAAGCCGTCGGGCTTAGCAAATTCGTAGTTGCATGCATCGGAATCTATTTTTTCGCGCTGCGCAATAAGAGGTACATACCTCGGTACAAACACGTTTTCGAGGCGTTTTTCGCCGGTTTTCATGCTCAGGAGGTGCCGTGGACGAGAAGAAACGACCTCCGACGGGCCTGTCGGCGAAGTCGCGGAAGCTGTGGAGTGACACGCTCGCGACCTACGACTTGGACGAGCACGAGTACCCGATCCTCGAGTCGGCCTGTCGCGAGCTTGACCTCGTAGCGCTGCTCGAGAAGGAGCTGAAGGGCGCACCGTTGATGGTTCGCGGCTCCATGGGTCAGGATGTGGCGAACCCGCTGCTGACTGAGGTTCGGATGCACCGCAAGGCGTACATCGATTTCATTGGGAAGCTCGATCTGCCTGAGGGTGACGGTGCCGGTGAGGCGGTGAGCCCGCGCACGGCGGCCGCGCAGAAGGCGGCGAACGCGCGCTGGAGTCGTGGCGCGTAGGCAGCGGGCTGTTCGGCATGACGATTCGAGCGAGATTCGCCGGTACTACCGTGAGCTGCTCGCGGAGCCCGCGCGGCCGCTTGACGCGGATTACCCGCCTGAGTTGATTGGCCCGGTGTGGCAGGTCGAGAATGGCCGCTACGTTCTCCCGGAGCATTCCATTGGTTGGGATGCGCTTGTGTGGGCTGGGCAGCGGCTGCAGTTGTCGCGCGGGGAGCCGTGGAAGTTCACGTCTGAGCAGGCCCGTTGGGTTCTGTGGTGGTATGCCCATGATGGGCATGACCGGCTGATCTACGACCGGCAGGGTTGGCTGCAGCGCCTTAAGGGTTGGGGTAAAGACCCGGTGGCTGCGGTTGTTTCCGCGCTTGAGCTGGTCGGGCCGTGCCGCCCTGACGGTGGTAAGGGTGTGGACGAGCCGGATGCGTGGGTGCAGATTCTCGCGGTGACGCAGCGGCAGACGAAGAACACGATGCGGTTGTTTCCTTCGTTGTTCACGGATGAAGCGAAGACCGAGTACGGGCTCGTGATCAACAAGAACATGCTGTATGCGCTCGGGGATACGCGGATGCTCGAGGCGTTGACGTCGAATCCTGACCCGATTGAGGGTGCGCGTACGACGTTCGTGCTCGGTAACGAGATGCAGTATTGGCGGTCGGAGAACCGCGGGCATGACATGTATGGCGTGGTCGAGGGTAACTTGACGAAGAACGCGAAGCAGGCCCGGTTCTTGGGTATCGCGAACGCTTACGTGCCTGGTGAGGATTCGGTGCTCGAGCGCACGCGCTTGAATCTGGAGGCGCATCTTGCTCGGCCGGACGAGGTTGAGTTTTCGGGCATCATGTACGACTCGCTGGAGGCGTCCCCGAAGGCAAAGTTGACCGATGGTGATGACGTGCTGACGCAGGTCACTGAGTCGGTTCGTGGCGACGCGGTGTGGCTGCAGATTCCGCGCATCGTGAAGTCGATTAAGGATCCGAAGAATGCACCGTCGGAGTCGCGCCGTAAGTGGTGGAATCAGCTGGCAGCGGCTGAGGACTCGTGGATGGATCCGTTCTGGTGGGATGCAAACGCGAACACTGATCTGCGGTTGAAGCCGAAGGACGAGATTGTGATGTTCTTCGACGGATCGAAGTCGGATGACGCGACCGTGCTCGTCGCTTGTCGAGTGTCGGATGGGGCGCTGTTCCCGCTCGGGCTGTGGCAGGCACCCCCGAAGGCGCGCCGTGGCACGTGGTTGGCACCGCGCGGGGTCGTCTCGCAGCGGGTTCGTCAGGCGTTCAAGGAATACCGGGTCGTCGGGTTCTTCGCGGACCCTTCGCATACTCGCGAGGACGGCACCCTTGACCCGTATTGGACGGCGACGGTCGACCAGTGGCATCGCGATTTTGGGCAGAAGCTGCTGGTGTGGGCGAAGCCGGGCCGTGATGGGCATTCGATCGCGTTCGATATGGCGAATGCGCACGGTGAGGGCGCGAAGTTCGTCGCTGCTGCGGAACTGTTCGTGGAAGAGGTCGAGCAGGGCGACGTACCGCACCCGGGACATGCGGAACTATCACGGCATGTGAAGAACGCAAAGCGGTTCCCGACACGTCACGGTGTCTCGCTGATGAAGGAAGGCCCGGAGAGCCCGAAGAAGATCGACCTCGCTGTGGCGGCGGTTGGTGCTCGGATGGTTCGCCGGCTGGTTTTGAATCTTGCTGCGAAGCGGAAGCAAGGAAGGGGCGGAGTATGGTGATGCGCCAGAAGGCTGTGACTGAGCTTGCTCGCGAGGTGCTCATTCCGTCACTGATTGAGGAGCGGGAGCGTCAGCAGACGTTCGAGAATTGGGCGCGCGGGAAGCATGAGAAGCCGTATCGGCCTCGTGAGGCGACTCGTGAGTACGATGCGCTGCTCGAGAAGTCACGCACTCCGTTCATCGGGCTCGTGCTGAAGATGCTGTGCCAGTCGATTGAGCTGCGGGATTACTCGCCGTCGAACGAGGCGCTGAAGGACGATCTGTGGGCGGTGTGGCGCGGTAACCGGATGCCTGTCCGGCAGTCGCGCTTGTATCGTGCCGCGTTCCAGGGTGGTCTCGCGTATTCGATGCTGCTCCCTGGCGAGCCGGTGCCTGAGGCGAAGATTTACTCGGCGAAGCGCATGCTTGCGGTGTATCAAGACCCTGAGGCGGACGAGTGGCCGGAGTTCGCGGTGTATATGGAGCCGTCGACGGCGAAGGCGTCGCACTATCTCGTGCTCGATCATGAGGCGGTGTACCGCTTCGGGTACGACCGGGTTGAGGGCAAGCTCGAGTACATCGAGCACCAGGAGCACAATCTTGGTGTCACGCCGGTCGTCCGTTATGCGGGCGAGATGGATGACGAGGGCACCGTTACGGGTGAGGTTGAGCCGCTGATTCCGGTGCAGGCGTCGGTTGATCAGTCGAAGTTTGATCTGCTGATGACGGAGACGTTTGCGTCATGGAAGATTCGCTACATCACGGGAATGGCCGCGCCGGACTCCGAGGAAGACCAGAAGCGTCAGAAGATGATTCTGGAGCGTGACCGGCTGCTGTTGATCGAGAATCCTGATGCGAAGGCGGGCGCGCTCGACTCGACGGACATGAAGCAGTACATCGAGGCGCGCCGGGATGCGAAGCAGGATTTGGCGTCGATCGCGCAGGTGCCACAGAAGGCACTTTTGGGTGCGCAGGCGAATCAGTCGGATGGTGCTGAGGCGCAGGCGGCGGAAGAGGCGTCGATGCAGCGGAAGCTGCACGATTACGAGACGTCGTTTGGTGAGTCGCATCAGCAGTGGTTCCGTCTCGCGGGCCTCTCGCAGGGCAATCTTGAGGCGTGGACGGACTATGAGGGTTCGTGCGACTTCCGCGATGCGTCGATCCGCTCCATGTCGCAGATGGCGGATGCGCTTGGCAAGATCGCGGTGCAGCTGCAGGTTCCCGTTCGCGCGCTCTGGCACATGATCCCGAACGTTGATTCGGGCACGGTGAAGTCGTGGGAGAAGCTCGCGGATGCTGACCCGTATGGGCGGATGCTCCGTAACGTCGATCTGGGCCAGTTCGATGACCAGGCTGTTTGACGAGTACCAGGCCGCGCAAACCCAGCTGGCGCGTGAGGTGACGGATGGGCTCGCGGTGACGATGGGCGCGCTCGACCTGACTCGCGTGGATGCGTCCGCGCCGGGATGGGTCGCGGCCGCATCGTCGGTTGTGCAGCGCGGGCACCGCAAGGGTGTGCAGCTCGGCACACAGTATGCGGAGCAGTTCTCCCACGAGGGCCTCATTTCGGGCCGCTTTCGGGTGAACCCGGCGACGGCGGACGTGAACGCGATCGTGTCGTCGTTGACGGTGCTCGGGCCGCACCGGGCGAAGCACCTCATGTCTCGCGGCACGGATTTCGAGACGGTCGCGCGCACGATCCTCGCTGGCGTGGCTGGTGCTGGCACTCGGCATGCGGTCGGCGGCATGCGTGAGACGGTGCGGAAGACGTACACGCGGGTTCGGCGTATCGCGAAGTCTGGTTGTTGCGGGTTTTGTGCGATGTTGGCGACTCGTGAGTACTGGATCGAGTCTGGTACAGACGCTGCTACATCAGCTGCGGGCGTCGTCGTCGGGCGAAACAAGGGCCGTACTCGCGGCAATCAGCGGGTTGGTGAGAAGTTTCACGATCACTGCAAGTGCGAGGTCGTGCCGATTTCCGACGGACTCCAGCCTGACGGGTATGAGGATCGCCTGGAGTTATTCGAGGACGCCTATTACGAGGCGCGTGAGCGCGCATCCGAGATGGACGGCGGCGCGAACGCACGCAACGTGATCTCGGAGATGAACCGCCTCCAGCGTGAGGGCTGGTTCTAACAATTCTTCCCTGCCGTGAGATGCGGGTGGGGGTTCATAAGGCCGTCAGTGGCGGCCGCACGAGAGTGGAGAGAAACGATGGCTGATATCGCCACCGATCAGATCGAGGACGGTCAGGAGCCGGAACTCGAGCAGGACGAGCACGACGAGCAGGATGACGGGCAGGAGCCCGACGATCCGCAGGAGAGCACTGACGAGGGGTTCGAGGGTGACTTCGACCCGAAGCGTGCTCGCCGCACCATTGACCGTCTCCGTCAGGAGAACAAGCAGCTGAAGGCGAAGCCGAAGGATGCCGACGTTCAGCGGGAGAACCTGCAGTTGCGGGCCGCGCTGAAGCTCGGTGTGCCTGAGTCGTTCGCTTCGCGGCTTCGTGGCGAGACGGTCGAGGAAATGATCGAAGACGCCGGGGAGCTGCTGGATGCGCTCGGCGTCAAGGGTGGCGAGAAGGATGACACTGCGCTGCGTGCGCCGCGTCGTGAGCCTCGCCGTCGTCTGTCTGGCGGGTCGCAGCCCGCGAAAGAACCTGAGATGTCGGCTGACGACATCGTGAATGCCGCAATCGGCAACTAACCAAGCCTCGCCAAACGTGGCGGGGCTTTTTCTATTGAAAGGAGCGCCGTCATGGCGACCAACATTTTCGACAAGGGCGAGAAGCTCGCCGCGACCGCGCTCGCGCTGCTCAAGCGTGAAGTGAAGGCACCGGGCCTCTTCCCGAACAAGCTGACCAAGGCCGACTTCGCTGGCGCAAAGGATGACACCGTGATGGTGCGTCGTCCGGTCGTGCTGCAGGCTCGCGAGAAGGAATGGCGCGGCACTGACGCGATCATTGTTGACCGGATCGTGAAGACCAAGATTCCTGTCGTGCTGAACAAGCACCCGTACAACGCGGTCGGCTTGACCTCGGAAGAGGCCACTCTGGACGAGGTTGACTATGTGCGCGACATTCAGCAGCCTCAGGTTGCTGCACTGGTCGAGTACTTCGAGGACACCATTGTGGGCGCGCTTCGTGGCGCAGACTTCACGATGGAGGTGCCCTTCACTCCGTCGGTCGAGGGCCGCTTCGCTGACCCTCGCAAGGTTGCGCTCCGCGCCCGGAAGCTGTTCCAGGATGCGCACGTGCCGACTGCGGGCCGCTACTGGCTCGTCGGCTCGAGCGTTGCTGAGGCAATTTCGGGCTACGACAAGCTGCTCGATGTTGACACTGCGGGCCTGCCTGAGGCGCTCCGCGAGGGCGTCGTGGGCAAGCTCGCAGGCTTCACCATCATCGAGCTTGACGCGCTCGGCGAAGACGAGTCGTACTTCGTGCACAACTCGGCGCTCGCGATCGCGGTCGTCGCTCCCGTGGTGCCGCAGGGCGCTGCGAAGGGTGGTTCGGCTCGCGCTGGTCACGGCCTCGCGGTGACGCAGGTGTGGGATTACGACGGCTCGACCATGCTCGACCGTTCGGTGGTCCACGCCTTCGTTGGCGCTTCGCTGATCACTGACCCCGAGGTGGACGAGGCAGGCGCGATCGTGCTCGACGGTGACGACAAGCCGCAGCTCGAGTTCCGTCGTGCGATCCGCGTGAACTTCGACTCGGGCGAAACCGCCGAGGAGGAGCCCACCGCCTACACCCTTCAGGTGACTGGCGCTCCGACCGGTGGCACCTACACCCTCGAGGTTGACGGTGACGAGACTGCAGCGATCGCGTTCGATGCGACTAACGCCGCGATCGCCGCAGCAATCAACGCGCTCGAGGGCATCTCGGGCGTGAAGGTGACCGGCACCGGCACGAAGACCGTCACCTTCACTGAGGGTGCTGTGCTCGAGTTGGGTGCGAACGACCTGACTGGCGGCACTACGCCTTCGGTCACGGTCACCGAGAAGTAGCCGATATGGGAGGGGCAGGGCAACGTCTCTGCTCCTCCCCGCTCGAAGGGGGGTAGTCATGGGTGCAGTGCTCGCAGATGTCGACACACTGTTGACGTGGCTCGCAATGCCTGACGTGGGCGAGGAAGAGCGCGCCCGCGCTGAGACTGTTGTGGGCGTGATCAGTGACCTTGCTCGTGGCGAAGCTCGCCGCGAAGAGTGGACGATGGAGGACGTTCCCGGCAACGTGAGCGCCATTGTCCTCATGGTCGCGGCTTCGGTGTTCGGCAACCCGGACAGTAAGACGTCGGTCACGGTCGAGGAAGTCACTCGGCGTTGGGAGAAGGGCGACCTGTTTTCGGGTTCGCAGCTCGCGACGCTGCGGGGGTTCCGCAAGAACAACACCGGGCTGGGCACGATCCAGTTCGGGCCGCCGACTGACAAGCCTGAGGTGACAGTTCCGGCGTCGATCGGAGGGCCGGTGAGGCTTTATGACGGCCGCGGATATTGATCTCCGTATGGCGCAGCGTGAGGCTGAAACCGAGCTCACTGACAAGTGCTTGATCACTCGTGAGGGCGAGGAAGAGTTCAACGAGGATACTGGCCTGTTTGAGCGCACCACGGTGACGGTGTACGACGGTAAGTGTGCGCTGCGGAACTCGGGCGGTGCGCGTGAGACGTTGCTGGCGGGTCGCGAGGTCGACATTTTCGAGTACACGCTCAAGTTGCCGTTCAGTCGGTCGGCGGGTGTGCGCTCGGACGACCTCGTGACCATCACCGCGTCGAAGAACGCGCCTGAGCATGTTGGCCGTCAGGTTCGTGTGAAGGCGCACCGCACGGTGACGCACGCGACGCTTCGTCGGCTACCTGTCGAGGAGGTGACGGGAGCATGATCGAGTTCGACCATTCGGAGGTGCAGAAGCTGCGCGCCAATCTGTCGGCGGTCGGGCCTCGTGTCGCGGTGAACGCGCGCAAGGCTGTCGAGGTTACCGCTCGCCGCGTGAAGGACAGCGCGCGTGATCGCACGCGCGGCATGAAGTACCTCGGCGGTGTTCCCGCGGCGATCGATTACGACATGCTCGGCAGCCTCGACGGCATCCGGGCAGAGGTCGGCTTCAACAAGCGCGGTCAGGGCAAGCTCGGCAACATCATCGAGTACGGCTCGCGCTACTTCCCGGCACGGGGCCAGCTCACCGCGGCGCTCTACGACAACGAAGCGGACTTCGTGAAGGGCATCATGCAGGCCGTCGATGAATCGATGGACCTGTGAGCCGCTCGGAAGGTAAAGCGCTCGAGGCGTTGCTTGAGGGCCGCGGCTATCCGGTATTCCTCGGCGAAGTGCCGTCCACGTTCGACGGCGACCTCGTTGCGAGCAGGGAGCGCCGCTACGTGCTCATCCTGCCGACGTTCACGCCGGACGTGCAGACACGGTTCACGGGCTCGTATGCGGCGCGTGATGCGTCGTTCGTGGTGCATTGCTATGCGCGCACGTTCGATGAGGCCGGGTGGCTCGCTGAAGCCGTCGATGCGGTGCTCCGACCTCGAGGGTTCGGCGTGCGGCCGGTCGTGGAAGGCCGCAACTGTCATCCGATCAAGCGGTCGGAATCGTACGGCCCCGACCGTGAAGAGGCCGGTGCCGGTCTCTGGGATGCGTTCTCCGAATACGGGTTCATGTCCTACCCGAAATAACCGAAACATCCAGTTCAAGCCCCGGCCGTTGGTCGGGGCTTTTCTCGTAAAGGAGGCCCTGATGGGTCAGTTCACGTACGGCTCGGACGAGCCGAAGACGATCACGGTGAAGTCGCACGACGGCCGCGACATTCAGGTTCCGGAGAACCTGAAGCGCCGTTACGACGCGGCGAAGCCCGAAACCACGCCTGCAGAGGCACGGGCTGCGGTGAAGCCCGTTGAAAAGAAGGGTGCATAGCGATGTCGATCAAGAAGGGCTACAACGCGAACCTCGCGCCGCTCGCTGACGGAAACTTCACGCTCATGCTCGTGCCGGCGGAAGAGGTTACCGACCTCACTGCGCCGACGGCGACGCTGCTCAACGGTGCGTCGTCCTATGACGCGACGTATGACCTCACCCCGGATGGATGGGCGCACACCCCGCAGAACGAGGAGATCACGACTGATCGCCTCACCCTGCCGCAGTCCATCATCCGCGAGGGCAAGCAGACCGACACGCTCGAGATCACCTATGCGTACAAGCTCGACAAGGGCGAGGGCGACACCGAGACGGATGAGTTCCTCACGGTCGGCGCCCGCTACGTCGCCTTCGCGCGATACGGCGTCGAGCACGACGAAGACTTCGCGGCCGACCAGGACGTGGACGTCTTCCCCGTGAAGTGCGGCCGTAAGCGCAAGAACGCGCCGACGGCTGGCGCGGAGCTCACGAAGACGGTCGCGCTGACGCCGACGTCGAAGGTGCTTGACGACGTCAAGGTCGTCGCTGGCGCGTAGTTAGGCCCCGTGCGGGGCCGGTTCCCTACTCCCGGCCCCGCACGGCACCTCTCTGAGTAGGAACGAGTAGGAGACTTACTATGGCGAACCGTGCATTTGCGGACATGCTCGATGACGCGAAACCCGGCTACGACGAGATCAATATCGTCATGGATGGCACGCTCTCGCGGGAGCGTGAGGAGCTCGAGAAGGCGCTGGTTGCCGCGAAGGTCGGCAACGGCCGGATGGCGGGCAATGCGCGCGCGATCGCGCAGAAAGCGCTTGACGAGTGGGATGCCGCGCACACCGACGATTTCGCGACGATCCGCATATACGCCTGTCGAGGCAAAGCGGAGTGGCTCGCGATCCGGCAGAAGCACACCGCAACGAAGAACGACACGGATGCGTTCAAAAACATCGGCTACAACCCATACGAGGTCGCCGTCGAGATCGTCACCCGCAAGGGCGTGCAGGTCATGGACGACGGCACCGAAGCCGACGTACCAGCAGAAGCTTGGAAGCGCTACTTCGGTGAGATCGTCACGCAGGGCGACCTCGAGCTGATGACGTCGAAGGTGATGGCGCTGCACTCGAAGCCCTCGGGCGTTGGGGTCGCTGACCGAAAAAAATAATGCTCGCGCAGCCGGACATTCGCGCAGAGGTTCGGCTTGCGGAGCGACTCGGCATCTCCCCCCGCCGGCTGTGGGGCGAAGAACCAATCACCCGCCTACTCCCTGATGGGGAGGGCGGGTTTCTCGTGCAGCGAGAGCCTGAGTTCACCGCTGAGGACATCGAGATGTTCGAGGCGGCACGGCTGGCGGAGGAATCGCTTTCACCGCGCGGAATCACGTACGAGGACGAGCTGAACCCGGCGAACGCGCGCCGTTTCAAGACCGGCAACGAAGAAGGTCTGCCGGAGAAGAACTACGCGGTGATCGCGCAACGGAACGCAGAGAAGGCATACGAGGCGAAGTACGGCACGAAGGATGACCCGGTCGACATGACGGGCATTTTCTTCCCGGTGCGGCTACTCGATTAGAGCCGCTACTGGGAGAGGGAAGCGTCTGCGCGGTCGATTTCGCCGCCGTTGATGGTGACTGCGCACGTCATGGTGATCGTGATTCGAGAGCCCGAAGCGGTCTCGGCGTCGATCTGGCCGCCTGCGATCCATTCGGTGTCGCTGGTCTGGGTCGCGGCCAAGTTGAGCATGTACGCGCTGCGCGGGTTCTCGAGCTGCGATCGCGCGTCGGCGGCGCATGCCTCGATCACTTCGTCTTCGCTCGGGCCCTTTGGCAGCAGCGAGGTGACAACGACAACGGCCAGAACGGCTAACACGACCGCGATTCCGGCTGGCAGGAGCCACCGGGCGGGCTCTCGGGTGGGCTTCATGCCACGACTATAGGAGGCGTTTTGGCTGAGAAAACGGTGAAGGTCACCCTCCGGGCCGACGTCGCGAACTACATCCGGGGGATGCAGTCGGCTGGCCAGGCCACTGACGAGCTCACCCGTGGTGGTGACAACGTCGAGAAGTGGGGCGATCGCTGGTCTGGTGCTGCGGAGAAGATCGGCAGCCAGATGCTGTTCGCGGGTGCCGCGATCACGGCAGGGCTGGGCTTCGGTGTGAAAGCCGCGATGGATTGGGAGTCGGCTTGGACCGGCGTTCTCAAGACGGTTGACGGTACGCCTGCGCAGCTGTCCGCGGTGGAGGAGGGTCTGCGTGAGCTGACGTCTGTCCTGCCCGCGTCGCATACCGAGATCGCGGCCGTCGCGGAAGCGGCCGGTCAGCTGGGTATCGCGACGCCGAACGTGGTCGAGTTCACGCGCACCATGATCGACCTCGGCGAGACGACGAACCTCTCGGCTGAGGAAGCGGCGACGGCGCTGGCGCGGTTCATGAACATCATGGGCACGTCGCAGGACGACGTCGACCGGCTCGGTTCCGCACTTGTCGGGCTCGGAAACAACTTCGCGACCACTGAGGCAGAGATCCTCGAGATGGCGATGCGTCTCGCTGGTGCGGGTACGCAGATCGGCATGACCGAGGGCGACGTGCTCGGGCTCGCGACGGCGCTGTCGTCGGTCGGTATCGAGGCTGAGGCCGGCGGTTCCGCCATGTCGAAGGTCATGATCGATATCGCCGCGTCCGTGGACAAGGGCGGCGAGCGGCTCGAGCAGTTCGCGAAGGTCGCGGGCATGTCGGCGGATGACTTCGCGCAGAAGTGGCGCACGGAGCCTGGCGCTGCTTTGCAGGCGTTCGTGCAGGGTCTCGCTGATGCGGAATCGCAGGGCACAACGACGCTCAGCATCCTCGAGGAACTCGGAATCACCGAGGTTCGGATGCGTGACGCGCTGCTTCGTGCCTCGTCGGCTGCGGGCACCTTCGGTGACGCGATGGCGATGGGTAACGAGGAGTTCGAGAAGAACCTCGCGCTGCAGCAGGAAGCAGAGCTGCGGTACGGCACGACTGAATCGAAGCTTGGCATTCTGCGTAACCGGCTCACGGAGGCGGCGATCACGCTCGGCGCGACGCTGCTTCCGGCGCTCGAGGCGGTCATGTCGGCTGTCGGTGACTTCGCTGACGGGCTGTCCGGCATGGATGGGCCGATGGCGGCGATTGTCGCGTGGGGTGGTGTCGTCGCGGCGGCGCTGCTGCTCGCGGGTGGCGCGTTCCTCACCCTGGTGCCGAAGATCGTCGCGACGAATGTCGCGCTGCAGACCCTCGGTATCAACACCGGCAAGGCGACCGGCGCGCTCAAGAACATGTTCTCGCTCAAGGGCAGCATCGCGATCACCGCGTTCTGGGCGGCGCTCGAGCTCATCAACCTGGGGCTCGAGACTGCTCGGGCGTCGGCTGATGAAGCGGCTACCTCGATCCGGAACGCGGCGAACGCGACTGACGTGCTCGAGGCTGCAATGTCTCGGACAGTGTCGGTGGGGGAGTTCTTCGGGTGGCGGAATGACGCAGAGGATGCGGCGAACCTCCTCGCTGACCTCACCGATCGAATCCAGGCCACGCAGGGTGCTTGGTACGAGGTCGGGCAGCAGGGCCGCGACGATATCGCGATGTTCCAGGAACTCGGGCAAGTGCTCGCGGACATGGATCCGAGCGAGGCTGTGGCGGCGTTCCAGGAGCTCGCTGCGAGCCTGCCTGATGAGCAGATCGTGCAGCTGCTCGATCTCATGCCTGACTATCGTGACTCGCTCAACGATCAGGCGGCGGGCCTCGGCATTGTCGATGGCGCGCTGGACACGTACGAGGAGAAGCTGGCGCTCGCGAAGTGGGCGCTCGAGGGTGGCGCCGATGCGTCGGGTGAGCTGACTGGCGAGCTCGATGAGCAGGCGGTGTCTGCGGAGCAGGCTGCGGCGGCGATCGACGCGCTCGCTGACGCGATCCGGTCGTACGATGACCTGCTCGCGGGCATGATGAATGCGGAGATCGGCTACTACCAGGCGGTTGATGAGGCTACGGCTGCGCTCGAGAAGAACGGGCAGACGCTCGACGTCACGACTGAGGCTGGTCGAGAGAATATGTCGGCGCTGCTCGATCTCGCATCTCAAACGAACGAGTGGGGTGCATCGATCATCGAGGCCGGTGGGTCGGTCGAGGAGGCCGGCGCCGCGGTGGAGGCTGGCCGTCAGAAGTTCATCGAAATGGCGGTCGCGATGGGCATGGCGGCTCCGGAAGCGGAGGCGCTCGCCGACGAACTGTTCGGCATCCCGGAGAACGTGCAGTCTGAGGTCGACGTCGTCACGGCGAACGCGGCCACGGAGCTGCAGGGCATCATCGATCAGATCGGTGAGCTCAATGGCCCCGGTATTCCGCCGATCGTGATTGACGCGATCACCGATACCGCGAAGGGCAAGCTCGAGGAACTCGGCATCAAGGTCGTTGAGCTCGATGACGGCACGTGGCAGGTCGAGTTCTCGGCAGACCCGACTGAAGCGCAATCCCAGCTCGAGGCGCTGCAGGCAGAGATCGATGGCTCGTCGGGAACGACGACCGTGAACGCGGATGACACTCCGGCGCGCACGACGGTCGACGGGTGGCTGGCGGCGACTGAGGCGACGGTGGCGGTGTCGACCGCTGACGCTGACGCCGCTGAGGCTCGTGGCGAGGTGCTGGCGTGGAAGCTCGAGGCTGACGGTACGTGGTCGGTGTCGCACATGGACGCTGAGAAGGCGGCCGCAGATGCGAAGGTCGTCACGTGGGAGCGTGACGCGAACGGCACGTACACGATCTCGCACATGGGCGCGGAAGCGCAGTCGGCGTACAACAACCTGCACGGGTTTGAGTCGTCGGCGAACTCGTCCTGGTCGACGGTGAATGTGAGCGCGAACACGTCGGCTGCGGAGGCGCGAATCGCTGCGCTGCGGCATATGGCGGTCACGGTCGCGGTGAACGCGGTCGTGTCGCGGCTTAACGCGGATGGCGGCATGTACGCCTACGCGAACGGTGGCTTGCGGTCCTATGCGAACGGCGGCTACGGGTCCTTCGCGAATCCGTATCGCACGCTCCCGTCTGGGATCTATCCGGGTGGGAAACCTATCTACAAATTCGCTGAGCCAGAGACGGGCTGGGAGGTTTTCGTCTCCGGCAAGCGGGGCCGGGAGTTGCAGAACCTCGGCTACCTGTACGAGGCGGAATCGCGGCTGCTGCGGCAGATCGGGCGCACGCGTGCGTTCGCCGGCGGCGGTGGTACCGACTACCAGCAGGCGCGCTGGGCAGACAATCGACCGATGGTCGTGCGGATGCCGGTCGCGACCTCGAGGAGTGCAGCGCCGATCACGGTTGCTGGGCCGCTTGTCGCGGTCGATCAGCTCGTGGTCGATTCGGATGAGCGGGTGCAGCAGGTGTCTCAGGATCTGTGGATGCGGGCCGATAGGGCTGCGCGTGCGCAGGGCAAGGTCAACCTTGGGGGTGCGGTCGAATGAGTTTCATTTACGGTGGCGTTTCGACCGCATCCCTGCCAGGGGTGGATGCCGGTTTGGTGGATTGGCGGTCGCTTACGGGGCTGTCGGTCGAATCCATCCAGACACCGGGCACGCATGGCCGGATTGTTGCGGAGTCGACGCGGTCGGCGGCGCAGTTCGTGTTCGATGTCGAGGTCGAAGGCGCGACGATCGAGGAGGCGCTGCAGCGCGCCAACCAGTTCGCGGCGTTCATCGACCCCGACCGTGGGCCGAAGTCGCTCGACCCGCACGGTGTGGGCGATTGGGCGTATCCGGAGGCGGTCACGGCCGGGGATATCGAGTGGCAGGGGCACGGCACGTTCGTGAAGGCGGAGGTCGTGTTCGAGGCTGACCCGTTCGCGCGGCCTGCTGCGGATGAGTCGTGGCAGCGCTCGAGTGCGGGCACGCTCGCGTTCACCCGCACGAAGGGCAACGCGCGGTCGTTTCCGACGATCGAGCTCAAGGGCACGCTCTCGGCGTCGCAGACGGTGACGCTGACGCTGGGCGGGTATTCGTGCACGATCACGGGCCCGCTGACTTCGGCTCAGACGATGCGGCTGGACTTCGAGTCGTTCGAGTTTGCCCGCTGGTCTGGCGCGTCGAAGGTCGCGTCGCTCGTCACGAAGATGAGCAGCCTCGACCGTCTCGAACTCTGGCCTGACACCGCGTATTCGCTCGTCGTCGCCACGACCGGCAGCCTCACCAATGTGACGGTGAAACCGAACTCTCGAACCTTGTAGGAGGCTCCTGTGTGGGATGACCGACTCTCCTGGTCTGGCGAGGTGCCGCTTGACCTGCCGGAGCTCAACCCGGTCGCTGCGCTCCGCTTCGATCAGGGCTATGAGGGTACGTGGCGTGACGCGGTGGACTCGACGCATATTTGGTCGGTTCCGGGCTGGGGCCAGAGCCAGCATGGGGTGTCGGCTGGGCCGTGGGGCACACGGCTTGGCCTGAACCTCGTCAACCCCGCCACGGAGCAGGGCACGCTCTCGCTCCCGCATTTCGCGGGCCTGTGGCCGTCGTCGGGGAAGCTCCTCACGGGCATGTGGGTGTCGCAGTCGTACACGATGACGTTCAACCCGCTCATGTCGAGCCGTGGCGGCGAGGGCGCGCCGCTCGCGTACCTCTCGTCGCACACGAACGGTTCGCTCCGGCACCAGGTCTACAACGCCGCCGGGGCGCTGATTCTCGACCAGTACGAGACCCCGACGTGGGGCGAGGGCTACACAGGATGGATGTGGGTCGGCCAACTCGTCGATTTGGATGCGGGTACGTCGCAGCTCGCGGCGGTGCAGTGGTCGGGCCATGTCGCTTGGCTCTCCCCGGTGCGCTCCCTGTCGGGCACGCCGAACAAGGCCTGTACGGCTCCTATCGATATCGCGGGCCTGCCATCGATTGGCATGTGGTCGGGCGGCTATTTCGATGACCTGATCATCGCCCACCCCTCGGCGGGGTTCGATTTTGGTGCGTTCGTCGAGCGGCTCCGGCTGGGTACGTGGGCGACGGGCTCGAACGAGGCCGCCGCGGGCCGTCTCAGGGTGTCGGATGCCGCTGTTACGGCGGTCGCGTCGCACACCCTCTCCACGGGCGCGCAGCAGGTGTCGTACTCGGGCGGGCGTGAACCGTCTCGTGCAGCCACGGTGTACCGGTCGAGCAACAACGGCACGAGCTGGGTGGAGGGGCCTCTCCCGGCGAGCTTCACGGGCCTCGTGCGGTTCGATATCTCCCTGAACGCTGGTGACGCGTTCACGGGCGTCGAACTCCTCCCTCCCTCTCCGACGTTGGCGGTGATTCCGACTCAGACGGTGCCGCAGCGCGGCAGCGAGACGGTCGACCTGAACGCCACATACACCGGCCCGGTGTCGTGGAATGTCGCAGTCGTCGGCCTCAACGCTGACGTGCAAGACGACACCCTCACACTCTCGGCAGAGTGGGCCGCGGGCGATATCCCCGTGACCGCTACGGTGCGTGACCAGTGGGGCCGCACCGCCTCCAGGACGTTTACGGCGCAGGTGGAAGCCCCGGATTGGGAGCCTCCGCAGCCCTCGCGCTATCCGCGGGTGCCGATCATCCTCGGCACTGGGAACGACCAGGTCGCGATCATCGACAGCCTGTCGGCGGTCGCGACGAGCGAGGTCAACGGGGAACAGTACTTCGAGTTCACTGTGCCGGTGAAGCACCGCCACGCTGGCGTGCTCGCACCCGAGCTGCCAGTGTCGGTCGCGGGCGACCTCTACAAGGTGCGCCGCATCGAGACGGCCCGTGAATCGCGTGTGCCGGTCTATTCGGTGTACTGCGAAGCGCTGTTTTATGACCTGGCATATGCGGGTCAGATCGACGGCCGTGAGTTCCTACAGACCACGGCCGGGGATGTGCTGGCGCTCGCCCTGGAGGGCACGGGCTGGACTATCGCCGCCGTGAACGTCACCACGCGCAGGACGTACACGGTGGAGGATTGTTCCCCGCTCGAACTGCTTCGTACGGTGCAGGCGCAGCATGGCGGCGACCTGCTGTTCGACAACGTCGGCAAGACTGTCTCGCTCGTCACGCGCTCCGGCCGTGACGTGGGCGTGGCGTTCTTCTATGGCCGCGGCCTCACCGAATCACAGCGGGTGGTAGATACGACAAGCCTGGTGACGCGCATTTATGCGCGGAACGAGGAGGGCGTGACCATCGCGTCGGTGAACTCGGGTGTGCCGTATGTGGAGGACTTCACGTGGACGAGCGAGGTGCGGGAAGCGACCTATGATTTCGCGTCCGGTACGTCGCCGTTCACGATGCTGTCGATGGCGCAAGCCACGCTCGCGAACCGCTGCAAACCCTCGTACAGCTACAAGTTCACCGTGGCCGACCTCTCCCACCAGAGCGGGCAGGAGATTGACCGGTTCGACGTTGGCGACACCGTCACCGTCGTTGACGACGAACTCGGCATCCGCGAATCGCAACGCATTGTGTCGGTCGAGCACGACATTGTGCAGCCGTGGAAAACGAAGGTAACCCTCTCCGGCAAGCTCCGCGAACTCGGGAAGGACTCGAGTGATCAGGCGGGCGCGCTCACGACCGGCGCGACCAACCGGGCGTTCGATCTTGTGCCGTTCAACCTCCTCAAAAACGGGCGGTTCGACAACGCGCTGGCGCACTGGGCTAGCTCTGGTGTGGAGATTGTCGACGGTGCAGGCACCGGGGATTATGCGGTCCGGTTCGAGGGTGAGGGCACGCGCTGGATTGAGCA
Organism: [Zimmermannella] faecalis ATCC 13722; assembly: GCF_000381765.1. Lineage (GTDB taxonomy): Bacteria > Actinomycetota > Actinomycetes > Actinomycetales > Microbacteriaceae > Gulosibacter > Gulosibacter faecalis. The sequence continues at coordinate 39,805 of NZ_KB907077.1, forward strand.
GACGGTCAATCCTGACAACCGTTCGGAGTATGCGCTGTCGATGCACACCCGCACCACGGGCGGTGATGTGCCGCCGCTCAGAGCACTCGTGACGGTCGAGTACGAGGACGGCACGACGGAAACCATTCCGGTCGAACTCACTTAGGGGGGGCGTCATGCAGGGCACGTTCCGTACCGGGTCGAAACGCATCCGGCGCATGGTGCTCCGGCTGGAAGGCAGCAACGTCACCGTCACGGACGTGATGCTCCAGCCGGGGCGCAACCCCTCCGGCTGGCTCCCTCACGTGACGGAGTTGCCGTGGATCGCGGGCGTCATCTCAGGAGGTAGCGCGATGGATCAGGACGTGATCGAACGCTTCGAGCAGCTCGAATCGCTCACCCTCATGCAGGCCGCGCTTCTGCAATCCCTCGGGGTGAAGGTCGAAGACCTCGAAGCCGGCGGCGGCGGCATCGACCAGCAGGCGATCTACGACGCCTATGTCGAGACGAGGGGCAATGGCTGACCTCCGAGATTTGGCGATCCGTACCGCTGAGGATGTGAACCAGCACGCCGCGCTGATCGCGGGCAAGGCGAACATCGAGCACGTGCATACGGCGGAGGACATTACCGCGGGCACGCTCGCCGCCGCACGCCTCCCCGCCGCGTCCACCAGTGCACGTGGCGGGGTGCAGCTCGCCACCAACGCGGAAGCCACGGCAGGCACCAACACGGCGAAGGCCGTCACCCCGGCCGGGTTGAAGGCGAAAGTTGATCCGCTCGAAGCGCGCGTCTCCACCGTCGAAGCCGGGCAAGGCGGCTCAAGCCTCACGAACGTCATGGTCACAAACGGTGTACCCACCGGCTCCGCACCGGTCGGGTTCTGGGCCATCGACGCCACCACGGGCGACTACTACCAGATGGAGTAACCAATGGGCTGGCTACGAACCAGGCGGCAGACCACGGGCGTGCGTGACGTTACCTCGCTCTCGGAGTCACCGATCACGTGGGCGCGGCTACTGCGCTCGGTCGACAACATCGACCTGTATTTGCAGAACGTGAACGACACTCCCGCGAACCAGACGATCATGACGTTGCCGCCGGGGTTCCGGCCGGGATGGACGCGACGCCTCACCTCATCAGCGGCGACCGGGTACGGGTATGTAGACCAGTCGGGCCGGGTGCGGCACTCGACCGCGATCACGAGCCCGACCATCATCTACGGCCTGTTCACGACAGCGAATCCGTTCCCTGACACTGATCCGGGGGTGCCTGGCTAATGGCGTGGCTGAAAAAGCATGCGGCAGCGACCGACGAGTACGACATCACTGGCCTAATTCCGGTGCCGATCGACGCTGGCCGTCTGTCGGTGGAGAGGGTCGGCGGCATCACGGTTCTGAGCGCGGAGAATATGAAGCTCGGTGAAATCGCCGGCTCGAATATCGACCTGCTACCGAACGGCACGCTGCCGGTCGGGCTTCGCACTCGACGCTCAAAATGGCACAACATCAGCATGTCCAACGGGCGGATCGTGCGTATCGCGTTGACCGCTGGCGGTCGCCTCGTCGCCTACTACGCGCAGACGGGCGACGTGCTGCATTTCACGCTGTTGTTCCCGACGCCTGGCGCGATGCCGACGACGATGCCGGGGGTGAAACTCTAATGGCGTGGCTTCGACGCTTCGGCAGTTTCAACACCGGCTGGGTTGACGTGCCGATCGGCACGGGTGACGGCTGGTGGCTCGACGGCACCGGCACTGTGCAGGTCCGTCGCCGCGGCGGCTCCGATCCCGACCTCGACATGCTCGACATTCGGTTCACGAACGTCGGAGTACTCCCCGACGCGCCCGAGTTCGGTTATCTGACCCCGGCAGGGTTCCTCCCAGATGGGTTCCGCGTGTGGTCGCCCGAGCGTGCCGCGATCAACCTCGGCAACGTGAACGGTAACCGCGAGTACCGGATCCGCATCATGCAGAACTCGCGGCTCCTCTTGCAGCGCGGCGGCGATCAGCCGGGCACCGGCGTGCAGGCGATCCAGGGCACGCTCTCGCTGCTCGCGTACGCGGCACGACCAGGAGGCTACTAGTGGCTTGGCTGAAACGCACGCCGTCGTGGCGGCTCATTGACGAGCTGTTCCAGAACGTCGAGTCAGTGAACAGCATCCGCGTGCGCAGAACGAACAGCGGGCAGATCGACTACTCGTTCAACGGGCTGAAGCTCTCCGCAACGGGCGGCATCATCGTGGCCTGGGGCTCGCTGCCGGTCGGCTACCGACCGAACTTCGCGCAGTACGCGGGCCTGCAATCCACCACCGGCAAGCTGCTCGACCTCACGCTAAATGTGGGCGGCGGAATCGTGTTCTCGGGCGGCGTGATTGGCGAGACGTACCGCGGCAACTTCACGGTGTTCACGAACCAGGCGATGCCGACAACGCATCCCGGAATCGAGGTGACCTGATGGCTTGGATTCGTCGCCGTGCTCGGCGCACCGGCTGGCGCAACGTCTCAGACGAGCTAATCAACGGGTGGGCGGGGATGCTGTTCGTCGCGCGCGCCGATGACGCCGTGTTTTTTCGTGGGAAGCTCGACGGCACGACCGCTACCGCCGCCGCAGCATGGAATATCCCGCTCGGGTTCCGCTGCCCGCCAGTCACACACAACGGCAGTTACGACTACGGCGCTTCGCTCGCATGGACGGAGGACAACAACCCGTCGGTGCGTCGCCTCAACTACTACAACAACCGGCTTGCGGTCATCGGCTACCAGACGAGCGACCGCCTGTTGATCGCTGATTCGTTCCTGACCGTCAACGCTTGGCCGATCACACTCCCGGGGGTGGCGGCATGAGTTGGCTACGGCGACATGACACTGGCCTGCGTGACCTGACCGCGCTGATTGAAGCGCCGGTGACCTCGGGGCGGCTCCTCACCCGGCGACGCCAGGACAAGCTCATCGTCGTGCTCGATGAGTTGACGTTCACCGACCCGCCGTCGAACGTGACGATGCCGCGGCTCATCGCGGGCTGGCGGCCGGAATACCGCATCCGCGAACTCTGGTTTCCGTCCATCTCGACGCAGGGCGGCGGCTCCTATGGCATCTCGACGGCGGGCTATTTCAACCTGTATGGGGCGCAGGCTGGGCAGGCTATCTCGGCGCGTGCTGAGGTCGAAGCGCTCGGCGCGTTCCCGACGACGATGATGGGGGTCGCGGCATGAAGACTGATTGGCAGTCGATTCCGACCGCGGCGAGCGGCCTGAAACCGCAGATGCCTGGTGAGCCGATCCAGTTTTTCCGGGTGAAGCGCGTCGGTGATCGCGCTCTGGTCGACCTCACCGGGCTTCGCCTCGATACCGAGAAACCCGGCCTGGCGAACCTCGGGCATCTCCCGGATTGGATGCGGCCGGAACTCCCGCACCAATACCACTGGGTGAACGATAGCCCAACGTCGCTGCATCCGTCGCTGTGCTCGGTGTACTACGGCCGCACGCTGTACTGGCACGAGACCCTGAAGGACGGGATGCTGCAAGTGCAGCGACCGACGACGCTCCGCGGCGGGTTCGAGTACACCTGCACGGCACCTATCCCGCCAGAGCTGATCATCCACTAGGGGGCGGCCATGCGTCTCGTCTCGCGTATCCCGGCCGGTAAGGGCCGCGTGGCGGCGGTCACGCTCCGCCTGATCTACGACGGTACCGAGACCTCTACGCCTATCGAGGTCACGGACCTACAGCTACAGCCGGGCGACCCGTCGGGTGTCGTACCGCACCCGCAGGACGTGAAGATCGAGACCGGCGGGCGGCAGTACCGCAACGGCGTGCTACCGCGCTCTGATGACACGGTGCTGGTGCTCGCGAACAACGACAGTGCAGCGCCGACGACCGTCACGGTGCGGCCGTCTGGCGTCGGCAACGTCAGGGTCGGTTCGTACCGGTTCGGCACGATCAACAAGACCGCGACCGTCGACGGTGGCAGCCACACCGCGACCCACGGGCACGGGCTCCCACCGATGCTAACGGAGCGCTCAGACGGGCACGTACCGGTCGATACGGAAGTGCCGGTGCATCTGACTATCGAGTGGCGCGAGCGCGCCTAGGAGGCCACGTGAGCGACCGTATTTGGTGTTGGACGGGGCATTTGTTCAATGACAGGACGCGCCTCGTCTTGGAGCATTACGGCGACCAGATCACCGACCTGTCGATTTTCGGCTGGCGCGTCGACGCGGCCGGGAATCTGACCGAGACGTTCGATGCTGATTTGCTCGACCCGTACCGGGCGAAGTGGCCGCACATCAAGTTCTGGCTCGCGTTCCGCAACGACGGCGACGCGAGCATTTTCACGGCGCTCCGCAACAACGCTTCGGCCCGGGCGAACCTGATTGCGGGGCTCACGGCCGCGCTGGATGCTCGCCCGTGGCTCGGCGGGATCGATATCGACCTTGAGCAGGGCGGCGGCATCGCGAACGCTCCCGCGGCAGAGGCGTTGTTTCAGCAGATTGCCGACCTCGCACACTCGCGTGGCCTCGAATGCTCGGCGGCTCTGCCTCCGCTCACCATCGACGGCAGCGTGGGTGGGCAGGATTGGGCACGCTACGCGCAGCTGGGGCAGATTCTCGACCAGGTCGCGATCATGAGCTACGACTTCGCGTGGATGGGCAGCGCGCCTGGCCCGATCAGCCCTGGTTATTGGATGCGCGGCGTCTACGAGTGGGCCGTGAGACAGATCGAGCCGTCCAAGATTCTCATGGGCTTGCCGCTGTACGCCTATTTCTGGCGCATCGAGACCTATCCGGCGAACCTCGGATGGCGATACCGCGGCGACTCCGGTACGTACTATGCGGCCTGGCAGCACTTCTCCGGGGTGCGCGCGCAGGACGGTAGCGACACCAACCCGGCAGGCTCCGGCAGCCATCACCGCATCGGGTGGCTCGCATTCCGCGAACTCGACTCGATGAGCGCGTGGGGCTTCACGGATGTGTACGACTGGCGCGACGCCTACTACTGGGATTCCGGTACACCTGCGATGACGCGCGACCTGTTCGAGGCGAAACCGTACATGGTGCGCTACGGGCTCCCGTCTGCGCTCGATCAGGGCGGAATGTGGGGCGTCACCGACAACTCGAGCGACTCGGAGGGCGGCCTGTACCGGCTGAACGCGCGCAGTGTGCGCGACGTAAACGGCCAGTACGTCTCACCCAAGTCGGGGTTCACGATGACCCTCGAACTCCTGAAACGCTATCCGGTGGCGGCGACGATCATGGACGACAACGCGGGGAACGCGCAGCAGCTGTCCAATTACTACAACGGCGACTGGGAGCAGTGGTCAAACGAGACTCGCAGCTATCACCAGTACCGGGGTACGGGCCAGCTCGACCTCGCGCACAGCTTCGGCGGCTCCGTCTACCTGCAGATTCGCGGGCAATTCGCCACGGCGGGCTGGATCGGCGTCACCGCCAGGGGTTACACGGTGGAGGTCAACAACACCGGCAGCCTGCGTATCCGGCAGGGGTCGACGGTGCTCGGCACCGCGTCCGTGCCGTCACGCGCGGTTGGGGATGACGCCGGCGAATCACGGTTCGTGCTCGCGATCCGGCTCCGCGAGAACAGCGTGCGGGCGTACTGGGCGGCCGGGGAGAACACCGCACCCACCCGCTACCTCAAGGTGAACGCGACGCCCTCGGGCGGCACGGTCGGCATCACCGCCACGGCCACCGCATGGATTGATCACGTCTATGTCGGTGACGGCTGGTGGTATCAGCCACGCGAAGCCGTGACGGTGAAGATCGGCGGCCGGTCGAAGACCCTCGGCAGGTTCGAGCGCGACGGCATCACCTGGGATGACAAGGGCAGGTTCCGGCCGGTCGATGACGTAGACGAAGACGCCACCCGCGCCGACGAAACCCGCTCCATCTCGCTCGACTGGGTTTACGACCACTGGGAAGACGTGCCGATCTATCCCGACACCCCGACCGATGTGGAGGTCATTGCGACCGATCATGACGTGTGGGTGGGCCGCGTGATCTGCCTCGACAAGGCCGGTTCGTTTATCGCGTATTGGTCGGACGCCGAAACCATCGTGCACTGGCGCGACCGTGCACGTCTCGATTACGGGCTTGCGGGCATCGCCCTCTGGTCACTCGGCCAGGAGGATACGCGCACCTGGTCGCGTCTGCGCGGCGGCGAACTCACTCCCGAAACTAAGCGGCTTGACCGTTGACGACCTCCTGTCGTCAACCGACGCCAGGAACACCAACGCCACCCCACGGGGTGGCGTTTCTCATTGAAAGAGGAAACACATGGCATACGGCTATGTAGTCGAAGATTCCGCGCTCTACGGCGAACTCGCCACGGGCGGCTACCGCTGGGCAGAGCCCGACTTCGCGACCCGCCGCAGCATCCAAGCCGCGCTCAAGAAGGTTGGCCGCTACCCCAAGTCGTCGCCGGTCGACGGCATCTGGGGGCCGAACACGATCAAGGGCATCCAGACGACGATCAAGCCACCACGCGCGGGCTACACCGGGCCTGTCGACGGCGCAGTCGGCCGCAACACCGTGAAGTACGTCCACGAATACGCCTACAACTGGAAGTACAACGTCACCATCGGCCGCTTCATCCGCCCGCTACCGAACAACATCCTCTCGAACAACCGTGCACCGTACGCGGGCATGAAGGGCTCGCACGCGACTCCGCTCGTGTGGGCGCACTTCCTCGGACGCCTCAGCGCCTAACGAGGGTCTTGCGTGTACGTCACGGCGTTCGCCGGCGACCACTCGCAGTAGAGGTTCCCGACGCGCTCAGTCTCGTTGCCGTCGATGAAGGTGACGAGCAGGCCGCCGTCTGTTGTCTCGAACTCGGTGAGAGCCGGGTCGAACGTGCCGTCGAAGGTGGCCTCAGTGTAGGTCGGCACGTCCTGTAGGAGCGCGTCGCGGCACTCGGTGGCGGCGGCCGCTTGGTCGTCTGCGCTGATCGGTGCGGGTGCCGGGGTCTTCGTATCGACGGCTCCGGCGCTCGCTCCCGCGCATCCCGTGAGCACGGCGAGAGCGAACAGGGCAGCAGCAGGAGCGAGATAGCGACGCATACCGGTCATCGTATCCGCGGCCACCGACACGCCCGGTCACAACAACACAACATTCCAGCGCCCACGAAGGGCGCTTTTTTCATGCCTGAAGGAGGCACCCCATGGCCACTGTCGACGCTGTCGCAGCCTGGATGAACAAGACTTACCCGACCCGAAACCACGACCAGCAGTGTCAGCGCCTCGTGTGGAACGTCATTTACTACCTCATGGGGTACACCCGTGACTCGCAGATGGTGACGTATCCGACGGCGCGGGCGGCGCGTCTCGCGTCGAAGATCGAATCGACGAATGCGAGTAAGGCTCCGGCGGGCGCGATCCACTACTGGCAGAACCCGGCCGCGGAAGGCCACGTCGGCGTGAGTCTCGGCGGCGAGTCTGTGTTGATGACGGGCACGTCGGCTGCGCTCGGCGCGGGCGGGCAGCTCCTCGGCAACAACTACGGCATCACCACCGTCTCCGCGTACACGCGCGCGAAGGGCAACCCATACCTCGGGTGGTCGCGGCGTAACGGCTCGAATGCGTCCATCGTCGGCAAGATCGCAGGCCGCGCCACCGGCAGCGCGTCGACGTCGAAGAGCGCAACCAAAGCCCAGTGGAAGACGATTCAGCGGTGGCTGAAGAAGCTGGGCCGCTACTCCGGCCCTGCTGACGGTGTTCCGGGAGTGAACACGTGGAAGGGCGTGCAGCGCACTGTACGCGACCGCGCAGGCTACACCGGACCGATTGACGGCAAGCCCGGAGTGAACACGTACAAGGGGATGCAGCGGTACGCGCAGGGCGGCGGCTACAAGGGGCCGATCGACGGCATCCTCGGCGCGAACAGCTGGCGTGGCTTCGTCGCCCGCCTGTCGAGCTAGGAGGAGCCATGTGGCGCACACTCCGCATGATCCTGCACGACCCGCCCCAATGGCGGCCCGTCGTCGCGACCGGCTACACCTTCGCCCTCCTCATGGGCGTCGTCACCATCATCGCCCCACCCCGCACCATCGAAACCCAGCTCGGTGACACCCTCGCCACCGTGTGGGGCGTGCTCCTCACCATCGGCGGCATCGGCGGGCTCGCGTTCGTCTACACCCGCTGGTGGTGGGCAGAACGCCTCTCCATCGCCGTCATCTGGATGGGTCTCGGCATGTACGGGTTCATCGTCGGACTCCTCGCGTTCACCGAGACCGGCAACCGATGGACACAGCTCGGCGCGCTCGCACTCGCGTTCTGTTTCTTCCTCCTCCGCTTCCTTCAGATCATCGGATGGGATTACCGACCACCTATCTACGACGACCGGGAGTAGCGCATGACGGTAGAGCAGATCATCGCGCTGTGCGGCGTGGTCCTGGGGTCGGGCAGCGCGGGCACTATCGCGATACAGCGGCTCATTGAACGCACCGGCTCGGCTGGGCAGCGGCGTCGTGACGATCTGAACAAAGCCTGGGATGCCTACGACCGGGAGCGGAAGTGGCGTCGCCGCATCGAGGACTACACCCACCAGCTCCGCCGAATGCTGATCGAGGCACCGTGCATCGACCCTGTCGACCTCCCGCCGTGGCCGTCGAGCAGCACCACCACCGAAACCCCAACCCAGGAAGGCAAGTAATTTGCTCGAACCGAACCTTGACCATGTGATCACGTCGCGTCTCGCGCGCCGCATCATCTACACCGTGTATGTGCTCGCGGTGTTCGTGATCGGCGCGCTGCAAGTCGCGTTCGCCGCGCTCGATGCGGGTACGCCGGAATGGCTGACCGTCGCCATCGCGGTCGCGGCGTATGCGGGTGTGCCTGTTGGCGCGCTCGCCGCCGTCAACACCCCATCGCAGGAATAGCCTTCATCCCGGCACGATTAAGCCCCCACCTGCACGCTCCGGCGTGCGGGTGGGGGCCATTTCTGCGTTTGCGATGCTGTCGAGTGGACGGAGCTAGCATGCGCGAAGCGGATGATGGATCAGTTCGTGCATTCGGCTTGCCGTGCAGCCCGTGGGTAGGGTACGTTTGAGATCGCGTAGCTAGAGATGAAACAGTTCTCCGAGCGCCAATTCGAGAAACCCACGCCACGGCGTGGGTTTCTGCGTTAGTGCAGCATAATTGGATCTGTGTTGCTTGCGTACATCGATGAGATTGGCGAACCAGGGGCGTTCGTCTCGAGGAATCATCCCCGATTCAGGACCAGCCCTGCATTCGGCTACGCCGGGTTCATCATCCCGTCCCGTCATGCCCGAGCGTTTGGCGCGATCTTCCAACATCAGAAGAACACACTCTTCAAAGCCGAGGTCGAGGCGGCAGAGCGACCCTCCCAATGGGAACGGAAGGGCGCTGACTTGTTCAGCAAGCACGTACACAAGCGGCACCCGCAGCATCTTCGCGTGTTCGACCATCTGGTTCGTAAGGTCAGGGAATTCGACGGGTCGTTGTTCTACTATGCCGATGAGAAACCCATCGGAACTGCTAAGCAAGTTGCGGTTGATCCCGAAGATCGCGAAAGAGACGCTATGAGCGAGACTCTAAACCGAATCGCAAGGCACTCCGACTACTGTGGACAAAATGTCATGGTGATGATCGATCAGATCAACGAAACGACGCGCGCCAAGCGCCTACCGAACATGTACGGCCACATCCTCGGGCGAGCGGCTCAACATCAGGAGATGAGGAGCATCGTTGAACCGCCGATGCACGTTGACAGCCAACTGAGTGCCAACATTCAGTTTGCAGACTGGGTTGCCGCTGCGGTAACGCGCGCAATCGACTACCAGCTGATCGAAAACTCCTACTACAGTTGGGTGACGGACAAGAAGAAGCTGAAGACACCGTTTGGTGCTTTCACCCACGAGTCGAAACTTCACCTACATCACCGAAGCGTAAGCGACTTAAATCACTCAGAGGTATTTTCTCGGGAGCGAAAGCTCTACCCGACTGTCGAGGGATTCCGAGTTGGGAGCAGCATAAGCCCGGAGATCGTGGCCAAGCTGCGCGGTAGGGCGGAGAAGTGATTCTGCGGACACCTACCAGAGAGTCGATCACGACCTAGGGAATGTGTCTGCGCCCCGTCTCTCTTTTGGGAGGGGCGGGGCGCTTTCTGCGTTTCCACATGTCGGCGGCCGGCTCTACTCTCATGCGCATGAGTAAGCAGCGCGCGGAGGGCGGCGACGCGATTGTCGCTGCGATCGAGCGTCAGCTACGTGAGGGGCATCCGCTCGCCGAGACGATCCATCCAGGGCAAGTGTGGCGGGTGCACGGTCACGCGACGCGCACACTCGCTTGGGTGCGATACCTACGGCCAGCAGAAGGCACCGGCCCGGCCTATCACGTGTATCGAGACACGGAAGGCGTGCGGCCGTGGGTGCGAAGCTTCGCGTCGCTCAACAGCGCGGTGGCGTGGGTGGTGCAGCACGCCGACGAGCTCAGGTGAGGCCGCGCTCGCTACAAATTCTCTACAAGTGGCACCGCAACCTAGGCCGATTTCAACCGACCTCATCGGATGACAGAACGCTAGAAAACCGCAGGTCGCACCGATATAACCCGCCTCAACCGTTCCGCCCCGATTTCCTCGGATAACCGCCCTGCAAAGCAGGATGTCGCAGGTTCAAATCCTGTCGTCCCGACAGTTGCATCGCGAACGCAGGGGTCGCAGTCGAGTGAGGTGGGCAAGTGCGCCCGGGTCGCACGAGCGCGCCCACCGCATCCGGCCGAGAGCGCCCATCGCGTCCGGCCGGGCGCGCCCACCGCACCCCTCGCCCACGGCGCCCACCGGGCCCAGCCCGGTAGTCTCGCCGTATCCTCCGAAATGCCGCCGCGGGCGGCGCGAGCGAGAGTCGAGCGCGACGATGACGTTCCAGAGTTCGAACCGCATCCTTCCCGGCACGAAGGCATTCCGTTCGACCTCGGCGGGCGCCGCCGCGAGTCGCGTCGCGCACCTGCAGACCATGACGCTCGGGATGCTCGACCGCGCGCCCGAGCCCGTGCCCGAGGTCGCGGCGACGCTCGACGAGCTCGGGGTCACGCCGGTCGAAGGCGGTTATCGCGACGCCGAGTGGGGCTGCGACGACGATCGCGAGACCTTCGCGCGACGCGTCGGGCTTCCGGGCACTGCGACCGCGGCAACGACCGCGACGCCGCACGAGACACCGCCCACCCCACCGGATACGCGCAGCCTGCGCCCCGTGCGCGAAGCGTTCGACGGCATCGGCGACACCCCGAAGCCCGACGACCTCAAGGCGCTGCTCGAGGCCTCGCTCACGGGCCCGACCGCGATCGAGCGCGTCGCGGGCGCGCAGGCGCTCGACCGGCTCTCGCACGGAACGCACGAGCCGGCCCGCGACGTGCTGCGCGCATCCCTCGCTTCGCCGGCGCACGACGTGCGGAGCATTGCCGAGCTCTCGTCGGTCGGCCCGCTCGAGCCCCAACCCGCGGTCGCCGCGACGACCACCACCCTCGAGCGGTCGACCGGTGCCGTGAGCTTCGCGCTTCACGGCACGTGGGCACGCCTGTCTCCGTCGGGCTGGTTTCGCCCCGGCCAGCCGATGCACGAGTACATTCGCGAGCACGTGTCGGCCGACCTCTACTCGCGGCCCGACTTCCCGCGCTGGTCGGGCGGGCTGAGCGAGGCCGACCGCGTCGCGGGCGGGGAGGGGCTCCTCACCTGGGTCGCCGAGCACACCGGCGGCGAACAGGTCGACGCGATCTACGCCCACAGCCACGGCGGCAACGTCGCGCTCGAGGCGATCGCGCGCGGGCTCAAGGTGCACCTGCTCGTGCTCCTGCACGTGCCGCCGCGGCCGAGGGAGGATGCGCAGTGGGCCGACATTCGCGACAACGTCGAGCGAACGCTCGTGTATCGAACGCTGCTCGACCGGGTTGTGCTCGCCGACATGATCTCGACCGGCAGCGTCGGCGGGGCCTTTTCGCAGCGCTTCGACGAACAGCAGCTCCCGCACGTCGACAACCACCCCGACCCGATCTCGGGGCCGTGGTTCAGCCACGACTACTTCACGAAGGTCGCGAACTGGGAGCGGCATCACGTCGCGAACGACGTGACCTACTACCGCGGCGAACCGCCGATGTCGACGCCCGTTGCCACGTGACCGCAATCGGGTTAGGCTCCCCTTAGTTATTCGGGGTTACTAATTCGAGGGGAGCGGCATGACGTCGGTCGGACGCCCACGTCAAATTGATGCGAACGACATCGCGCGCGCCGGCTGCGAGCTCGGGATGCGCAACCTGAGCCTCAAGGCGGTCGCGGCCGCGCTCGGCATCACGCCGGCAGCGCTCTACCGTCACGTCGACGGCCGCTGGGGCCTCGAGCGACTCGTCGGCGAGCGCATGCTCGAAGACCTCGTCATCGACGACGACCCGGCCCACACGACCGCGCAGCACCTGCTCGCGCTGGGGCTCGGGCTGCGGGAGTTCGTGCTCGCGCATTCGGGCATCGCCGCGTACCTGCAGACCCTTTTCCCGCGCGGCGATGCCGGCCGCCGGCTGCTCGCGGGGGAGGTGCGGGCGCTCACACGGCGCGGCTACGCGCCCGGCGCCGCGGTCGTCGTCGCGAGCGCCGTCGCGTCGATGTCGATCGCCTACGCGGCGGCCGAGGAGCGGCAGCGCGAGCACGCCGACGGCGTCGAGGCGCAGCGGCTGGACGCGATCGCGCAGCTCGCGGGCTACGCCGACCTCGGGGCGGCGCACGCGTCGGTGCCCGAGCTCGACTGGGCCGACTACGTGCGACTCGTGCTCGTCGCGGCGATCGACGGGCTGCTCGGCGCCGCGCCGCCGGGTCGGCCAGTCGCCGAAATTGTGGAGTTTCTCGAAGCGAAGGGGGCGGGCGTCTAATGGCGAAACGCGGATTCCAGGGAGCGGTGATGCGCAGCTTCGGCGCGCGCGATCACGTCGCGACCGTCATGGGCACAGAACTGCTCGCGCCGAAGTTTCTTCGAGTGCGGTTCACGTCGCCGACGCTGTTCGGCGAGGTGGAGGCGCCGCCCACCGCCTGGCTGCGGTTTTGGTTCCCCGACCCCGAGGGCGCCGACGTCGAACACCAGCGCGCGTACACGTTCACCGAGGCGAACCCCGACACCGGCGAGTTCGCCGTCGACTTCGTGCTGCACCAGCCCGCCGGTCCGGCCTCGGCGTGGGCGGAGCGCGCCGAGCCGGGCGCGACGGTGTCGCTCATGTCGATGGGATCGACGAAGTTCGAGCTACCCGACGAGTTGCCCGCCGGCTACCTCCTCATCGGCGACTCGGCGTCGATCCCCGCGATCTCCGCAATTCTCCGCACGGTGCCCGACGAGGTGCCGATCGAGTGCTACCTCGAGCAGCACGACCCCGATGACCGCCGCATTCCGCTTCCGACGCATCCTCGCCTGCGCCTCCACTGGGTGCCGCGGCAGGGGCCGAACTCGCTCGCCGCGGCACTCGAGCCGCGCGACTGGTCGGACTGGTACGCCTGGGTCGCGCCCGAATCCGGCAGCATGCGGCACATTCGCGCTCGCCTGAAAGACGAGTTTGGCTTCCCGAAGTCGGAGCAGCACCTGCAGGCCTACTGGATGTTCGGCCGCGAGATGGGCAAGCTTCGCGCCACCGAGAAGGAGGAGCTCGCGACACCCGAGCAACTCGCCGAGAACCGCGTTGAAACCGTCGAGGCGGCGCCCGAGCCGGCCGCCGAAACGACAGAACCGGCCCCCGACCCCACCGCTCCGACCCCGGATACGCGTGGCCGGTGGCGCGCCGAAGCTGGCGGCAGGCTGCTGCGGCCGCTGCGGGGAACCCTGATCGCCGCGGGCATCCTGCAGGGCATCGTCACGCTCATCGAACTCGCGCCGTATTTCCTGCTCGCCGAGCTCGCGCGACTCCTGCTCGTGGGCGCGCCGGCCGAGCGGCTCTGGACGGTCGGCATCTGGGCGGTCGCGCTGCTCGGCGCGGGTGCCCTGCTGTCGATGCTCATGCTCCTCTGGCTCCACGTCGTCGACGCCCGCTTCGAGCGCGACCTGCGCCAGCGACTCCTCGCGAAGCTCGCGCGCCTGCCGCTCGGCTGGTTCGACGCACGCACGTCCGGGCAGGTCAAGCAGCTCCTCCACGACGACACACTGTCGCTGCACTATCTCGTGACGCACGCGGTGCCCGACGCCGTCGCCGCGGTCGTCGCCCCGGTCGCCGTGCTCATCTACCTGTTCTCGATCGACTGGCGCCTTGGCCTGCTCCTGCTGCTGCCCGTGCTCGTCTATATCTTCGCGATGAGCTGGATGCTCATCCAGTCGGGGCACAAGACCGCCCGGGCCCTGCGCTGGGCCGAGCGGATGAACAGCGAGGCCACCGGGTACCTCGAGGGGCAGGCCGTCGTGCGGGTGTTCGGCGGCGCGGCCGCTTCGACGTTCCGCGCGCGGCTCGGCGAGTACGTCGCGTTCCTCAGCGACTGGCAGCGGCCCTTCACCGGCGCGAAGACGGTCATGGACCTCGCGACGCGACCCGCGACCTCGGTCATGCTCCTCGTGCTGCTCGGCACGCTGCTCATCACGACCGGCAGCATGGACGCCGCGGCGCTCCTGCCGTTCATGCTGCTCGGCACGACGTTCGGCGCGCGGCTGCTCGGCATCGGCTACGGGCTGAGCGGCCTGCGGTCGGGGCTGCTCGCGGCCCGGCGCATCCAGAACACCCTCGACGAGCGCGAGCTCGGCACCGCCGACGCGATGTCGGCCACGGCCGACCGCCCGGCGGGTCACGTCGAATTCGCCGGCGTCGACTTCGAGTACCGTCCGAACGTTCCCGTGCTGCGCGACGTCTCCCTCGAGCTCGCGCCCGGCACGCTCACGGCGCTCGTCGGGCCCTCGGGCTCGGGCAAGTCGACCCTCGCGGCGCTGCTCGCGCGGTTCCACGACGTCACGGGCGGCGCGATTCGCATCGACGGCCGCGACGTGCGAACCCTCACACCCGACGAGCTCTACACCAGGGTCAGCTTCGTGTTCCAGCAGACGCAGCTCGTACGCGGAACCGTGCGCGAGAACCTCGCGCTCGCGGTGCCCGACGCGACGGATGCGCAGATCGAGTCGGCCGCCCGCGCGGCGCAGATCCACGAACGCATGCTTCGCCTGCCAGACGGCTACGACACCATGCTCGGCCCCGACGCCGAGCTGTCGGGCGGGGAGCGGCAGCGGCTCACAATCGCGAGGGCGCTCCTCGCCGACACCCCGGTGCTCGTGCTCGACGAGGCGACGGCGTTCGCCGACCCCGAATCGGAATACCTCGTGCAGCGCGCCATCAACCGGCTCACCGAGGGGCGAACCGTGCTCGTCATCGCCCACCGGCTGCACACGATCGTCGGCGCCGACAACATCGTCGTGCTCGATCACGGCCGCATCGTCGAGACCGGCACGCACGACGCGCTGCTCGCCGCCGACGGCCGCTACCGCAAGCTCTGGGACGCCGCCGCGAGCGGCGCCGCCACCCCGACGACCGAAACGGAGCCCGCATCGTGATCCGCACCCTGCTCTCCCTGCTCCCGCCCGACTCCCGCTCGCGAGTCGGCCTGCACCTCGCGCTCACGGTCGTGAGCATCGCCCTGCGCGCCGTCGCAACCGTGCTGCTCGTGCCGCTCGTCGCGGCCCTGTTCTCGCCGGCGCCGACCGACGCGTGGCCGTGGGCCGGGTGGATCGCCCTCGTCACGATCTCGGGCCTCATCGTCGACTGGTTCGTCGCGAGGATCGCCTTCGAGCTCGGGTTCGCGGTGCTCGACCGCGGGCAGCACGAGGTCTCGCACCGACTGACGCGCACGCCGCTCACCTGGTTTACCGCCGAGAACACGGCCACGGCCCGGCAGGCGATCGCAGCGACCGGCCCCGACCTCGTCGGCATCTTCGTCTATCTCGTGACGCCGCTCCTCGGCGCGATTGTGCTGCCCATCGCGATCGCGCTCGCGCTGCTGCCGGTCGCGCCGCTCCTCGGCGTCGCCGCGCTCGTCGGCGTGCCGGTGCTCCTCGGCGCGTACCTGCTCGCCGTGCGCTGCAACCGGGCCGCCGATCGCGCGGCCGCCGAATCGAACAGTGCGCTCACCGAGCGCATCATCGAGTTCGCCCGAACCCAGCACGCGCTCCGTTCGGCCCGCCGAGTCGACCCGGCCCGCAGCCAGGTTGGCGCGGCGCTCGCGAGCCAGCACAGCGCGGTCATGCGCATGCTGTTCATGCAGGTGCCGGGCCAGCTGCTGTTTTCGGTCGCGAGCCAGATCGCGCTGATTCTGCTCGCCGGTGCGACGGTGTGGCTCACCGCGACGGGCCGCATCGCGGCGCCCGAGGCGATCGCGCTCATCGTCGTCATCGCCCGCTACCTCGAGCCGTTCACGACGCTCGCCGAGCTCAGCGGCGGGCTCGAAACCTCGACCGTGACGCTCCGGCGCATCCGCAGCGTGCTCGACGCGCCGATGCTCGCCGAGGGTGAGGCGAGGCTCCACACGGATGCGCCGGGTCGCGTCGAACTGCGCGGGGTCGACTTCCGTTATGCCGACGACGCCCCGCCGGTCATCGATGGCCTCGACCTGACCCTGGAACCGGGCACGACGACGGCCATCGTCGGGCCGTCGGGCTCCGGCAAGAGCACGATCCTCGCGCTGCTTGCCGGGCTCTACGAGCCGACCTCCGGTGAGATCCGCTTCGCCGGCACCGACGTCACCACGGTTCGCGCCGACGACCGCCGGGCCCACGTCAGCGCGGTGTTCCAGCACTCGTACCTGTTCGACGGCACGATTCGCGAGAACGTGCTCGTCGGCGATCTGGGCGCGAGCGAGGGCGACCTCGCCGAGGCGGCGCGCCTCGCGCAGCTCGACTCGCTGCTCGGGCGATTGCCCGAGGGCTGGGACGCTGGCGTGGGGGAGGGTGGCGCGAACCTCTCGGGCGGCGAGCGTCAGCGCGTCGCGATCGCGCGGGCCCTGCTCAAGCGAGCGCCGCTGCTGCTCATCGACGAGGCGACGAGCGCACTCGACAACGAGAACGAAGCGGCGGTCACGACCGCGCTCGGCGCCGACTCGACCGTCGGCACGCGCGTGATTGTCGCGCACCGACTCGCGAGCATCCGGGCCGCCGACCGGGTCATATTTGTCGAGCGCGGGCGCATCGTCGAAGACGGCGCGCCCGGCGACCTCATCGCCGCCGGTGGCCGCTTCGCGGAGTTCTGGGGCGAGCAGGACGCGGCCGCCGGGTGGCGTCTCGGCGCGGCTACCGACTGACCTTCCGCACGGCCCACGGGAGCAGCACCGTCACGATACCGACCGCCGAGCCAATCACCGTCTCGAGGCCGCGGTCGTAGAGCAGGGCTCCCGCATGTACGTCGGCGCCAGCCCCCTGCATCGCGAGCTCAATCGAGAGCAGCGCGAGCGGCGTCACGAACAGCTGCCCGAGCACGTACGAGCGCACGATCACGAGCTCGGTGAGGCCCTGGAACAGCGCGATGAGCAGAATGAGGGCCCACAGGGGCGGATGCGCGAGGCTCGCGAGCGCGGCGATCACGAGGCCGCCGCAGGTGCCGATCACGCGGTGCAGACCGCGGTTCACCGCGAGCCGGGTCGGGTGGCCGGCGAGCGGCACGACGGAGGCGAGCTGTGCCCAGTACGTGTGGTTGATGCCCCACGGCTCACTGAGCAGCAGCGCGGCGGTGCCGGCGACCGCGGCCGAGGCGACATTCAGGGCGACGAGCGGATACGCGACCGCGGCGGCATCGCCCCGGAACACGCCACCGGCCGGCCAGCCGAAGGGTTTCCAGAAGCGCCGGCCGAGCAGGCGCGACGACATGCCCATCGCGAGCGACCAGCAGATCACCACGATCGAGGTCACGACGGCCTCGCCGATCGGCGGCTGCGTCGGCATCGAGGCGACGGCGCCGAACGCAAAGACGAAGAAGAGTGAGCCGCCCGGGCGCAGCTCCCAGTACTGGGTGACGAGCGCGGTGATGCCGGCGACGAGCGCGATGACTCCGGCCATCGACCACTCCGCCATCGGCCACTCGGCCATCGTCCCCTCGGCCATCGACCCCTCGGCAGCGGGGGAGCTGGCGAGCAGTGTCGCGGCCGCGATCGCGCCGAGCAGCGTCGCGAACATGAGCATCCCGGCCCGCAGCTGCATGTGCAGCCGCGCGCCGTGCGACACGTTGCGGCCGTAGATCGACGGGAACGCGCCGAACGACGCGAACACGGCGAGGTCGAGCCGCCCGATCGCGAGCAGCACGAAGAGTGGCACGAGCACCGTGATGCTGCAGCGAATCGCCACCTCATGGTCGCGGTTCGCGGGCCCGAGCTCGAACAGCGACAGGCGAGGGGCGCGGGCCGCGGAACCTTGCGAAGCGTTGTCAGCGGGCACGCAGCACCTTCCTTACATCGAGGGACCCCGGCATCGAGGGGGCCCTACATCGAGAGTCGAGCCGCGGGGCAGGGCCGCCGCGAACGAAACGACATCGGGCTCGAGGCGCGTCACGGCGCGGAATACCGCGCGACGGCAGCCGTCGATTAACGTCTTCATAACGATACGCGGATGCCGCGGGATGCGCGAAATGACGCGGATCCCGCGGCCGCGGATCTCCGTATCGGCGGGCGAGTGGGCACCGATTTTCTCAGCCTGATCGGGCCTCGCGTTCAGCGTTCGCTAGGATTGGTTCGCTGTTAAGCCGCCGGTCGGCGCCCGCAACTGGCCCGACTGACGCCGTGGAGACGGGGTCTCCGCGCCATGCGCGACGGTTCCCAGCCTGGCTGATTCGTGATTATTCCGGCCCGGTGACGAGCTTGTTGTGCCGATGAAGTGGGTATTCCACCCCTCGTGTGCCGTTTGCGTGCGCGGTTACGACAATCACTAGAGGAGAGTTCGTGCCAGACACTGCCATTTCTGTCGAGCACCTGTACAAGGTGTTCGGCAAGCAGCCCAAAGAGGCTGTTGAACGTTTGAAGAAGGGGGCGACGCGAGACGAACTCGCGCCGGCGTCAACCGCCGCCGTGATCGACGCCTCGTTCGACGTTCACCCCGGCGAGATCTTCGTGGTCATGGGCCTTTCGGGCTCGGGTAAGTCCACGCTGATCCGCATGCTCAATGGCCTCAACCCGACGACCTCGGGTTCGGTCAAGGTGCGCGGTCAGGAGCTCGTTGGTGCGAGCCCCGCGACCGTGCGCAAGATTCGCCGCGAGCACATCTCGATGGTGTTCCAGCACTTCGCGCTTTTCCCGCACCGCACGGTGCTCGAGAACGTCGCGTTCGGCCTCGAGGTGCAGGAAGTGCCGAAGGCGAAGCGCGAAGAGCAGGCCCGTAAGGTGCTCGAGACCGTCGGCCTCGACAAGTGGGCGAACTCGTTCCCCGGCGAGCTGTCGGGCGGTATGCAGCAGCGCGTCGGCATCGCCCGCGCGCTCTGCGCCGAGACCGAGATCCTGCTCATGGACGAGGCGTTCAGCGCCCTCGACCCGCTGATCCGCCGCGAGATGCAGGAGGAGCTCGTCGAGCTCCAGCAGCAGCTCGGCAAGACGATCGTGTTCATCACGCACGACCTCAACGAGGCGATGTTCCTCGGCGACCGCATCGCCGTGATGCGCGCTGGCGAGATCGTGCAGATCGGCACGCCCGAGGAGATCCTCACGAGCCCCGCCAACGACTACGTCGAGCAGTTCGTGCAAGACGTCGACCGCTCGCGCGTGCTCACCGCCTCGGCGGTCATGCAGCCCGCGCTCGCGGTTGTGCCGCTCAGCGTTGGTGTGAACGGTGTCGCGAAGATCATGCGCGACCTCCAGGTGTCGAGCGTGTTCGTCGTCGAGCGCAACAAGCTCGTCGGCGGCGTGACCGAGGCCCAGATCGGCCGCGCACGCCGTCGCGGTGACGTGCAGCTCTCGGAGATCGTTGACCGCGAGATTCCGCGCGTGAAGCCCGACGACCTGCTCACCGACCTCTTCGAGGCGTCGGTCGACACCTCGATGCCGCTGCCGGTCGTCGACGAGCGCGAGCGCATCCTCGGCGTCGTGCCGCGCGTCGCGCTGCTCAGCTCGATGACGACGAACACGGGCGCGTTCGACCTGCCCGCGGGCGCCGCGCTCACCGACCCGCAGATTCCGGTCGTGCCCGAGGGCACCACCGTCGAGGAAGCCGTGGAGGCGATTACCGCCGACGAAGCCCCGGCCGCTGACCTTGGAGAGGAGGGCACCCGATGAACACCGAACCGTTCTGGCGTGCACCGTTCGGCACGTGGATCGAACTCGCCGTTGACTGGGTCGTGCAGGTGCTCGGCGGCTTCTTCGATGTCGTTCGCATCGTGCTCGAGTTCTTCTACGACGCGCTCAACACGTTCTTCAACTGGCCCCCGTTCTGGGTGATGATCATCCTCATCGCGGCGTTCGCCTTCATGATGAAGGGCTGGAAACTCGCGGTCGGGTCGATCATCGGCCTCTTCTTCATCTACTTCGTCGACCAGTGGGCGAACGCGATGTCGACGCTCTCGCTCGTGCTCGTCGCGAGTGCGCTCGCGCTCATCATCGCGATCCCGGTCGGCATCTGGGCCGCAAAGTCGAGTCGAGCCTCGCAGGTGATTCGACCCGTGCTCGACTTCCTGCAGACGATGCCCGCGATGGTGTACCTCATCCCCGCGCTCATTCTGTTCGGCGTCGGCCCGGTTCCCGGCATCTTCGCGACCGTGCTGTTCGCGGTCGCCCCCGGCGTGCGCATGACCGAGCTCGGTATTCGCGGTGTCGACTCCGAGGTGGTTGAGGCCGGATACGCGTTCGGCGCGACCCCCGGCCGCATCCTTCGCCAGGTGCAGCTGCCACTCGCGATGCCGTCGATCATGGCCGGTGTGAACCAGGTCATCATGCTCTCGCTGTCGATGGTCGTCATCGCCGGCATGGTCGGGGCCGGCGGCCTCGGCCAGCAGGTGACCTCGTCGCTCGGTACCGCCGACGTCGCCCTCGGCTTCGAGGCCGGTATGTCGGTTGTGATCCTCGCGATGATGCTCGACCGCATCACCGGTTCGATCGGCAAGTCGCGCTTCTCGGGCCTCTGGGGCAAGATCGTCGCGATCGCCGTCATCGTCGCGATCGTCATCGCGAACCTCATCCCGAGCCCGAGTGCGGGCGCGGGCCCCGAGAACGGCGACGAGGCCGAGGTCACGATCGGCGTGTTCACGGGCTGGCCCGAGGGTGAGGCCGTGAGCGAGCTGTGGAAGGCCATTCTCGAAGAGAAGGGCTACACCGTGAACCTCGAGTACGTCGACGCCGTCGCCGGCTACATCGGCCTCTCGCAGGGCCGGTACGACCTGCTGCTCGACACCTGGCTGCCGATCACGCACAAGGAGTACGTCGAGGAGTACGGCGACCAGATCAACCAGCTCGGTGCCTGGAACGACGAGGCCGTGCTCACCTTCGCGGTGAACTCGGATGCGCCGATCGACTCGATCGACGAGCTCGCCGACCACGCCGACGAGTTCGGGAACACGATCTACGGCATCGAGCCGGGCGCTGGCCTCACGGCCGCGACGAAGGACAACGTGATCCCGACCTACGGTCTCGAGGGCATGAACTACGTCACCTCGTCGACCCCGGCGATGCTCTCGGAGCTCAAGTCGGCGATGAACTCGGGCGAGAACGTGGTCGTCACCCTCTGGCGTCCGCACTGGGCGTACGACGAGTACGACATCAAGGACCTCGAGGATCCCGAGGGCACGCTCGGCGAGACGGAGTCGATCTACAGCTTCAGCTCGCAGGAGTTCCCCGACACGCACCCGAACGTGACGCAGTGGATCACCGACTTCAAGATGGACTCGGAGACCCTCTACTCACTCGAGAACGCGATGTTCAACGAGTACGACGGCAACGACTACGGTCCGATCGTCGACGAGTGGATCGACGAGAACCAGGAGTACGTCGACTCCCTCACCGCCGAATAAGCAGACCGCTTCATCGCCACGAGGTGTCACCACCTCGGGTACGGATGCCCCACTCGCGCACGTGAGTGGGGCATCCGTCGCTTTCCTTCCGAACAAAAATTGCGGCAGATTCAGGCGAGACGCGTAGTATTAGACGCTGTTTGTGTGCCAACTCCCGGTTCGACTCCGGGGCAGGCGCCATCACACGCTCTGGCCGCACGCTTCGGCCCCCACCTAATCCGCAGGAGATTTTCCACGTGAAGACCACGGTCGACAAGATCAACCCGACCCACGCCAAGCTCACGATCACCGTGACGCCCGAGGACTTCAAGCCCTACCTCGACGGTGCCTACCGCGCCATCTCGAACCAGGTGCAGGTTCCCGGCTTCCGCAAGGGCAAGGTGCCGAACCAGATCATCGACCAGCGCGTCGGCCGCGAGGTCGTCGTCGACCAGGCGATCAACGACGGTCTCGACACCTTCTACCAGCAGGCGCTCAACGAGACCGGCCTGCTGCCCCTCGGCCGCCCCGAGGCCGACGTCGCCGAGACCCCCGACCTCAAGGACCTCTCGGGCGACCTCGTCGTCACGGTCGAGGTTGACGTGCGCCCCGAGGTGACCCTCGGCGAGTACAAGGGCCTCAAGCTCGAGGTCGAGGCCGCCGACGTCAGCGATGACGACGTCGAGGCCGAGCTCACCACGCTGCGCCAGCGCTTCGGCACGCTGAAGACCGTCGAGCGTCCGCTCGCCAACGGTGACTTCGCGATCATCGACCTCGTTGCGAAGATCGACGGCGACGTCGTCGACGAGGCCGCGGGCCTCTCGTACGAGGTCGGCTCGGGCGAACTGCTCGACGGCACCGACGAGGCGATCCTCACCCTCACCGAGGGCGAAGAGACCACCTTCAACTCGACCCTACTCGGCGGCGACCACGCCGGCGAAGAGGCCGAGATCACCGTGAAGATCAACTCGGTCAAGGAGCGCGAGCTCCCCGAGGTTGACGACGACTTCGCCCAGCTCGCGAGCGAGTTCGACACGGTCGACGAGCTCCGCGACGACCTGCGCGAGCAGGCCGCGAAGAAGAAGACGTTCGGCCAGGTTGAAGAGGCGCGCGCGAAGGCGATCGACGCGCTCATCGCCGCGACCGAGGTGCCCGTTCCCGAGCAGATGATCGAGGACGAAGTGGCCCGCCACCTCGAGAACGAGGGCCTGCAGCCCGACGACGAGCACGGCAACGAGGTGCGCGAGCAGGCGCAGAAGTCGTTCCAGCAGCAGGTGATTCTCGACGAGATCATCAAGGCCGAGTCGGTCGAGGTCGAGCAGAACGAGTTCACCGAGTTCCTGTTCCAGCAGGCCTCGCAGTACGGCATGGCACCCCAGCAGTACATCGAGGTGCTCCAGCAGAACAACCAGCTCCCGCAGGTCATCGGTGAGGTCGCCCGCTCGAAGGCGATCCTCTACGTGCTCGAAGACGCCGAGATCGTCGACACGAACGGCAACGCCGTCGACATCGACGAGTACACCGCCGTCGTGAAGCAGGCCCGCGAGAAGCAGGCCGAGGCCGCCGAGTCGGCCGAGACGGTCGACGCCGCAGAGGCCGACGCCGACGCCGCGACCGACGAGGCCGCGACCGGCGAGAAGTAGTCGCTGAGTCAGTTCGGGCGGGGCACGTGGTGGCCCGCCCGTTCTGCGTTTCCGCCCCAGCCCATCCGCGCGCATCCCTCCGCCCGCATCCCTCTGCCCGCACCCATCCTGGTGATCTCCGCTGACTGACGGCAATTTGCGGCATTTTCCTTGAAAATGTCGCAAATTGCCGTCAGTCAGCGGAGGAGGAGGCGTTGGATGCGCGCGCGAATGTCGCGCTGCAGGGGTCGCGTCGAGGGGTCGCTTGGGTCATACACCTCGACAACCACGCCGACGGCGAACAGCAGTGCTCCCTCAGGGTCGCCTCGACTAAATTTGCAGAAGACCTACGAAGGAGAAGCATCCGTGGCTGAACTGCAAATGCCGAATAGCGTCTTCGATCGACTCCTGAAAGACCGCATCATCTGGTTGGGCGAGGACGTTCGAGACGACAACTCGAACGAAATCTGCGCAAAGATGCTGCTGCTGTCAGCGGAAGACCCGGAGCGCGACATCTACCTCTACATCAACTCGCCGGGTGGCTCAGTCACCGCGGGTATGGCGATCTACGACACGATGCAGCTCGTGCCGAACGATGTCGTCACGGTCGGCCTCGGCATGGCCGCCTCGATGGGGCAGCTCCTGCTCACGTCTGGTGCACCGGGCAAGCGGTACATCACGCCGAACACGCGCGTGCTGCTGCACCAGCCGCTCGGCGGCTTCGGCGGTACGTCGTCGGACATCCAGCGCCAGGCGCAGCTCATCCTCGACATGAAGCAGCGCCTCGCCGAGATCACGGCGAAGCGCACGGGCAAGACCGTCGAGCAGATCAACGAAGACGGCGACCGCGACCGCTGGTTCACCGCCGAGGAGGCCCTCGAGTACGGCTTCGTCGACCACATCTCGGAGTCGGCGACGTCGGTCGTCGGCGGTGGTGGCACCGACCGTCGCATCTCGAACGACCCGGGTGAGGCCGGGGCCTCGGGCGACGAGAACTAGGCGCGAAGGAAGAAGGACTACCAAGTGTTGAACAACCCCGCATCCGGCATCGCCGGCAACCTGCCCGAATCGCGCTACATCCTCCCGAGCTTCGAGGAGCGCACCGCCTACGGCTTCAAGCGGCAAGACCCGTACGCGAAGCTGTTTGAAGACCGCATCGTGTTCCTCGGCGTACAGATCGACGACGCGTCGGCCGACGACGTCATGGCACAGCTGCTCGTGCTCGAGTCGCAAGACCCCGACCGCGACATCACGATGTACATCAACTCGCCTGGTGGCTCGTTCACCGCGATGACGGCGATCTACGACACGATGCAGTACATCCGCCCCGAGGTGCAGACGGTCTGCCTCGGCCAGGCCGCCTCGGCCGCGGCCGTGCTGCTCGCCGCCGGCCAGCCCGGCAAGCGCCTCGCGCTGCCGAACGCGCGCGTGCTGATTCACCAGCCCGCCGTCAGCGGTGGCGGCCAGGGCCAGGCGTCGGACATCGAGATTCAGGCGAACGAGGTGCTGCGCATGCGTCAGTGGCTCGAGGAGGCCCTCGCGAAGCACTCGGGTAAAGACCAGTCGTCGATCTCGAACGACATCGAGCGCGACAAGATCCTCTCGGCGAATGAGGCCCTCGAGTACGGGCTCATCGACCAGGTGCTGTCGAGCCGCAAGGGCGCGCAGCCGGTCATCGTCGACTAATCACGTCGTCTCCACGAAGCGGCGGCCCCGAGCCTTTGAGCTCGGGGCCGCCGCTTCGTTGTTGCGCGGTGTGGGTCAGCTGCCGTTCGCGGCCGGCCGCTCGGGCAGCACGATGCCGTCGTCGATCGTGACGCCCTCGACGCGCTCGGCGGGGATGCGCTCGCCCGCCTCGATCGCGACGCTGAGCCGGTTCTCGTGCGGGGGCAGCGGGCAGGTCGCGAAGTCGGTGTAGGCGCACGGGAGGTTCACGGCGCGGTTGAAATCGATGGTCGTGCGGCCGTCGGCGTCGGGCGCGGCGACCGCGACCGAGCGCAGTGCCGAGTACGTCGTGACGCCGCTCGTCGCGTCGGCGAAGAGCACGAGCAGGCCGCCGTCGGCACCGGGGAACGCCGTGAGTCGAACGGTCTCGCCGCCGATCGTGAGTTCGAGCTCGCCGGGGGAGTCGTAGACGTGCTGCAGGCCGTCGATTGCCGCGCCGACCGTGACCGGCTTCGGCTCGGCGAACGGATGGAAGGTCGCGTCGATGCGCCACGCGGGGTCGGGCTCGTACGCGGGCGTGCCGCGGTAGTCGCTGAGGAACACGGCGTCGTCGAGCCGCGGCCGCGCGATGTCGTGGCCGCCGCGCTTCGCGATCTCGAGGTGGCCGCCAGGGAACGCGAGCAGCAGCCCGCCGCGCTCGGGTATCGGCGCGAACTCGTGGTGGCCAGTGATGCGCTCGCCGTCGAGGCGGAGCCACTCGCCGTCGGCGAGGTCGACCCGCACCTGCCCGTCGACCGACGACCAGGCGCCTGGCGCGCCGTCGAGCGCGATGGGGGAGTCGCCGAGCCAGAACAGCCCGACGATCGCGAAGAAGCCCTTCGGGTCGCGGCGCGAGCGCTCGCGGGCGTCGTGCCACCGCTGCCAGTCGGCAGTGAAGGTCGCGGTGTCAGTGGTGGATGCGGTGGTCATGGTGTCGGTCGCCTCGCCTCGTCGGTGCCAGAAGTCGAATGCCTCCAGCATCCTCCTGTGCCGCCGGGCGCGCGACTGCAGCCGCGCATCCCGTCACACCGGGTCATCTTCGCGTGACGCAACGAAATGCACGGACTGCGTGGGGCCGGTTGGGACCTCGGCGGACTTCACGCGAACCCCATCGTGAACCCCATCCAACGTGAACCCCATTCAATGTGAACCCCATCCAATGTGAACCCCATCGCGAACTGACGGCAATTTGCAGCTTTTTCAACGTAAAAGCTGCAAATTGCCGTCAGTTCAGGGAGGTCGGGAGGGTGGATGGGTAGGGCAGCGAGGAGCGCTGCTAGCGGCGGCGCGTGGGCTTCGGCGCCGACTCGGCCGGGACGATGTCGATGCGCGACTGCGTGACCTCGTTGAGCTCCTCGAAGATCTCCTGGTTCGCGGTGAACGCGGAGTTTGCCTCGTCGATGAGCAGCTTCGCCTGCGCGTCGTCGAGCTCGAGGACGTCGATGCGCGCGCGGTACGCATTCTTGAACGGCACGGGCTTCGGAATCTCGTCGAAGTGGAAGAACGAGGTCTCGTTGTCGGTGAGGTCATAGTGGCGCGTGAGCCACACCCGCATGACCTGCCCGCCCGAGAGGTCGCCGAGGTAGCGCACGTAGTGGTGCGCGAGGTAGCGCACGGCGTCGTGCTCGGTCGCGAGAATCTGCTCGACGTAGTCGCGGGTCGAGGCGAGCATGCCCACGGGTTCGGCCGTGATGCGCTTACCGAGCGCCTCGAGGTCGGCCGCGATCGACTCGCTGCGGTTGAGCTCCACCGAGAGCAGGTCGCAGGCCGCCTCGTTCTCGCGCATCTTGCCGGCCGTGACCTCGAGCGCGTTGTAGATGTAGCTGTACTGCTCGAGCAGGTGGTAGTAGGCGTCGATGTCGAGGGCGCCGCGCATGAGGTCGACGACGAAGTCGGCGGTTTCGGCGGCCTCGTGTGCCTCGGCGGTGAGGGTGCGAAGCCTGGCGCTCAGGGTGTCGGCAGCGGGAATGCGTGGGGCAACCGTCTGGGTCAATTGGTCTCCTTGGTCGCGGTGGGGTGGTTGCGGGTAGGGCGGGGCGGTGGATGCGCGGGGCACGGCCGCTCGTGATCAGCGCCGCTCGTGTTTAGCCAAGTTAGGTTCGCCTAACTTCGGCGTAGCCTAGCGAACTTCCGTGATCGGGCACCGAACTCGATGCGACTCCCAGTTTCGCGCAGATCGCCGTGAACTCGCCCTGGCACGGATTCACATCACACTCTAAGCTTAGCTAAGGCAGGCCTAAGTTAGTGAGACCTAACTAAGTTCCTGCTTTTCGTCGCTGCGCCGTGTCGGCGACTTCCCGCTGGTCTCGAGCGGAGACCGGCTTGTTCTTCTCAACAGGAGTAGTTATGACAGAACGTCGTAATTTGGCGCGCAAGTCGCCATGGCTCACGCGCGTAGGCTCGGGCCTCGCGGTGGGCGCACTTGCCGTAGGTGCGGGCTTCGCGTCGGCCCCCGCGTTTGCTGCTGACGCCACGAGTGGCACCGTCAGCGACGCGAGCCTTAGCTGGGGAATCAATAAGGAATCGGGTGCAGGCGCGTACTTTGGCGGCTGCAACTTCCTCGTGGCAGGTGTTGCAGGTGACCTGGGCGGATCGACGCTTTGGACCGAGTCGTTCGCCGACGCGAACTACAAGACAGAGGCTGGCAACGTCACGGTTACTAAGCCCGACGCGAACGGTGTGCAGCAGCAGCCGACCTGGAGCACCAAGTGCATCAACGACGCGACCGGCAAGCCCGCAACTACGGGCACGGGTAACAACCTCAGCGTCACCAATAATCAGGTGAACTTCACGAACGGTTCGGGCACGGTGGACGCCGAAAGCGACACCGCCGAGCTCACGTTCGATGGTTCGTTCACGATCGTCTTCTACGGTGGCATGACGTACTGGTCGGTTTCGGACCCGCACCTCTCCGTCAAGAACGGCGTCGGCACGCTCACGGGCACCGCGTCGGGCTACGGCGCCGACATGTTTGACCCCTCGGTGTGGATGGAACTGCCCGAGGAAGAAATCGAACTCGCGACGTTCTCGAGCGTCGACGTCACCGAATCCGGTATCGAGGTCACGCCCGACTATGCGGGCGTCGAAATCACGGTCGAGGCCGGCGGGCCTTCCGGCCCGCAGGTGCAGACCGGTGACAACTGGGGCTCGTTCCCACAGAGCTGGGTCGACTACAACGTTCAGACCGGTCAGGCTGCGTACTGGTATAGCTCCGGTGGAGCCGCTGACCCGCGCAAGCCCGCAACGCCCATCTCGTTCGCGTACAAGATCGATGACGGCACTACCGAGCCTCCGGTCGAGGAGCCAGGCGAGACCGAGACCGACGGTGGCAACATCGACGTGACGATCCCCGACGCGACCGACCCGACGGATCCCACTGACCCGACCGATCCGACCGAACCCACCGACCCGACGAACGAGTTCAAGTGGGCATGGGCTGACGAGGACGACGCGCAGGTTGCAGACCTCGGCACCGCCGAACAAGACGGAGACAACTTCGTCGCCAACGGCAGCATCGCGCCCGTCACCGTCACCGACACCCGCGATGGCGACCACACCTGGAGCCTCAGCGGCCAGGTGAGCGACTTCACCGCAGGTGACGAGTCATTCTCGGGCTCTTACCTCGGCTGGACGCCGAAGGTCACGGCGTCGGGAGACGCGGTGACCCCGGGTAACGAGGTGCTGCCCGGCGACGGTGCGAGCGACGGTCTCGCGACCTCGCAGAACCTCGCGTCGTCGAACGCTGCGGTGAGTGCGGTCGTCAACGCGACGCTCAGCCTCATCGTGCCGGTTGACGTTGCCAGTGCTGGCACCTACTCGGCGAGCCTGACGATTACGGCCCTGTCGTAATCGGTTGAGACCCCCGGTTGGTGCGGCGTTACACGGCCGTCGCGCCAACCGGGGCACCACCCACCTGTCGTGTCCAATAACTTCTGCATTACCTCTCGGAGAGTTTCCCGAATGTCGCTCGTCCCGCGCCCCTCGCGCATCGTCGCCGCGGCGCTTGCCGCCGCCATTGCGATCGCCGCACCACTCGCCCTCGCTCCTGGCGCGGTCGCCGCGCCGCAGGGCGAACCGCTCAGCGCCGTCACCGACGACGGCGCCGCCTGGTCGGTCGCCACGGTCGACGGCGAACAGGGCAATGGCCGCCCGAACTACAGCTACGGCCTCAGCGCCGGCGGCACTGTCGAAGACTTGATCCGCGTGACGAACACGGGCACGACCGACCTCCACCTGCGTATGTACGCCGCCGACGCCTTCACGACGGCCGAGGGTGGCATCGACATTCTCGAGTCGAGTGAGAAATCCACCGACGCGGGCCTCTGGGTCGAACCCGAGACCGAATACATCGACCTCGCGCCCGGCGAATCGACCGAGGTCGGGTTCACCGTGAAGGTGCCGGCCGACGCGGTTCCGGGCGACCACTCGGCGGCCCTCGTCGCCTCACTGCTGCCCGAGGGCGACGGCCAGGTGCAGGTCGAGCGTCGCCTCGGGCTGCGCGTGAGCATCCGCGTCGCGGGCCAGCTCACCGCTGAGGTCGCGTTCAGCGACGTGCACAGCGAATACGTCACGAGCCTCAACCCGTTCGCGCCCGCGAAGATCCGCACGACCTACACCGTCGAGAACATCGGCAACACGCGCATCCGCGTTGACGAGGCGGTGCGCGTGCACGGCCTGCTCGCCCTCGGCACACGGGTCACGAGCACGGCCGTCGACGACCTCCTGCCTGGCTCGAGCGTGCAGGTCACCCGCGAGGTGCCCACACTCGCGATCGGCGGCGCGAACGTCGAGGTGAGCGCCACCGCGCTCCCGTTCGACGGCTCGGTCGTCGTGCCCGAGCCGTTCACCGCGCAGTCGCAGGTCGCCGGCGCGCCGTGGTCGTTCCTCGTACTCGTCATCGTCGTGCTCGCCGCGGCCGCGATCGCGACCGTACTGATCATCCGTCGTCGCCGCGAAAACCTCTACTTCGCCTACCTCGCGCGGGAGCGTGAGACACAACAGGCCGAGAAGGAAGGAGCGCTCACATGATCCAGCGCACCACCAGCCGACCGCCTCGAACCGCCCCGTCGCGCCGAAAACTCCGCGCGCTCGCCGCGAGCGCGGGCCTCTTCGTCGCCGCCGCGACCACGTTCGGCGCGACCCCCGCGATCGCGAGCGACGTCACCGTGACGATCCCGCCCGTGAGCACCTCGGCCGAGAGCACTCCGGCCAACCCGGAATCGAGCGCGAGCACCGACTCGCCGAATGACAACGCGAACGGCAACACCGGCAACAACGGCACCTCGGGCAACACCGGCAACTCCGGCAACACCGCGCCGAGCGCGAGCCCCGCGAACGGCTCGCTCGCGTCGACAGGTGTCGGCGACTTCGCCCGCATCGCCCTCGCGGGTTCGGGCATTGCGCTCGCCGCGGGCGGCGTGCTGCTGCTCGTGCGCCGCGAACGAGAAGACGGCTAGGCGAGTACACCCATATGGCAATGCCACGATTCCTCCGTCGCTTTAAGCGATCGACCGTGCACCGGTCGGCGTGGGCGATCGTCATCGTCGCGCTCGTCGTCGGTCTCGGCGTCAACGGATTCCACAACGTCGGCACCATCTCGCAGGCGGCGAACGACGACTGCGTGCAGACCGACGCACAGACCGAGCCCGCGCCGCCGACCGTGCCCCAGGTGACGTCGGCCGACCTCACGTCGCCGCGCGACATCAAGGGCCCGACGACGGCGTACACCGAGTCGGCCGCGATTCCGCCAGTCACCGACGCCGCGTCGTCGCTCCAGCAGCTGCCGGCGACGGTCATGAGCGCCGACGGCGTCGAGACGACCGTCACCGACACCACGCGCATCCTTGCCCTCAACCAGAACGGCGGCCTCGCCGCCGCCGTCATCGGCCTGGGGCTCGGCTGCAACCTCGTCGGCCGCGACACCGCGACCGACATCTCGGGGCTCATGCCCGGCAACGACGACCTCCCGCTCGTCACCCAGAACGGGCACGAGCTCTCGGCCGAGGCGATCCTCAACCTCGCGCCGACCGTCATCATCAGCGACGGCTCGGTCGGCCCGTACGACGTGCAGCTCCAACTGCGCGAGTCGGGGATTCCGGTCGTCATGGTGCCGACGCCGTACGAGGCGGGCGTCTCGAGCGTGGGCGAGCAGATTCAATTCGTCGCCGACGCGCTCGGCGTGCCGACCCTCGGCGAGGCCCTCGTCGAGCGCACCAACGCCGAGATCAACTCGGTGATTCAGCAGTTCGGCAAGATCGCCCCGACCGACCCCGAGAAGAAGCCGCGCACCGTGTTCCTCTACCTGCGCGGCAACATCTACTACTGGTTCGGCATTGGCTCGGGCGCCGACTCGATCATTCAGTCGATCAGCGCGCGCGACGTCGCAACCGAGGCCGGGTTCGAGGGCATGTCGCCAACCAACTCCGAGGCGCTCATCAAGGCGCAACCCGACGTGATCATCGTCATGACGCTCGGCCTCGCCTCGGTGGGCGGGCTCGACTCGGCGCTCGAGCTCCCCGGCATTAAACAGACACCGGCGGGCAAGAACCAGCGCATCGTCGACATGAGCGACTACGAGGTCATGAGCTTCGGCCCCCGCACCGCCTCGGTGCTCGCGGCGCTCGGCACCGCCATCTACGCACCCGAGCTGAGCTACCAGCCCGACCACGGCCCGGAGGCCGTCGAAGAACGCCTCGGCGAGATCGAGGAAGAACTGGACGAACAAAACTCATGAGTGGACTCCCCACGACGGCGGTCGAGGAGCGGGCGGCGAAGCGTCCGCCCCGCACCCGGCGGCCCCTACACTCGCCCGCACCGCTCAAGGCGCCCGAACTCGCGCCACGCAAACCGCGGCGTGGCCGCGCGACGATCCTCATGCTCGTACTCGGCATCGGGCTCGTGGCCGCCTGCCTGCTCTCGGCAATGGTGGGCCAGCTGTTCATTCCGCCGGCCGAAGTCGCCGGGTTCGTGCTGCAGTCGATCGGCATCGACTGGCTGCCGGGCCCGTCGCACGAGTTCGGGGCGGCCGCGCTCGCCGAGGTGCGGTTCCCGCGCCTCGTGCTCTGCGTGTTCGTAGGCGCCGCGCTCGCGGTTGGCGGCGTGCTCATGCAGGGTATCTTCGGCAACCCGCTCGCCGAGCCCGGCTCGGTCGGCGTCTCGTCGGGTGCCGCGGTCGGGGCGAGCTTCTCGATCCTGTTCGGCTTCACGTTCCTCGGCCCGTTCACGACGCCCGCGTTCGCCTTCGCAGCCGGCCTCGTAACGACTTTCCTCGTCTACATGCTCTCGCGCACCGGCGGCCGCACCGAGGTGATCACGCTCATCCTCACGGGTGTCGCAGTCAACGCCGTCTGCGGCGCGTTGATTGCGTTCATCACGTTCCGCGCCCCGACACAGGCGCGCGAGCAGATCGTGTTCTGGCAGATGGGTTCGCTCAACGGCAGCCGCTGGGAGCAGGTGCTGCTCGTCGGCCCACTCATCGTGATCGGCATCGCGCTCTCGCTCTTCATCGCCCGACAGCTCGACCTGCTCTCGCTCGGCGAGAAGGCGGCGCGGCACGTCGGCGTCAACGTCGAGCGGCTCCGGATGCTCGCGATGGTCTACGTCGCGCTGCTGGTTTCGTCGGCGGTCGCGTTCGCGGGCATCATCGCCTTCGTCGGCCTCGTCGTGCCGCACATCGTGCGCATGATCATCGGTCCCGCGCACCGGCCGCTGCTGATCGCCTCGGTGCTCGGCGGCGCGCTGCTGCTCACGATCGCCGACCTCGGCGCGCGAACGCTCGTCGAGTTCGCCGACCTGCCGATCGGCATGCTCACGTCGCTCGTCGGCGGGCCGTTCTTCTTCTACCTCATTCGGGCGAGCCGCACGCGAGGGGGTGGCTGGCAGTGAGCACCGTCATGTTTACCTCGGCGCCGCGCCGGCCCGAGCCGGTCGCGATGGGGCAGGTCGTGCTCTCGATTCGCGACGTCGCCGTTGCCTTCGGCGAGCGGCGCGTGCTCGACGGCATCAACCTCGACATCAAGGCGGGGGAGGTGCTCGCGCTCGTCGGACCGAACGGCGCCGGCAAATCGACCCTCATCAACACCATCACGGCCGACGTCGACGCGCTCCAGGGCGAGGTGCTGCTCGACGGGTACCCGACCCACGCGTGGACGAACAAGGAACTCGCGATGCGCCGCGCCGTGCTGCTGCAGCAGATCGACATCGCGTTCCCCTTCACCGTCTCGGAGGTCGTCGATATGGGCCGGGCGCCGTGGCAGGGCACCCCGAACGCGAAGGCCGACGAGCTCATCACCGAGGGCGCCATGGCGCGCACCGACACCGAGCGCTTCGCCGACCGGCACTATCCCTCGCTCTCGGGCGGTGAGCGCGCCCGGGCCGCGCTCGCGCGCGTGCTTGCCCAGACCGCATCCGTCATGCTGCTCGACGAGCCGACCGCGGCGATGGACATCAAGCACCAGGAGCAGGTGCTGCAACTCGTGCGCAGCTACGCCGCGACCGGATGCGCGGTCGTCGTCATCGTGCACAACCTCGACCTCGCGGCGGCGTACGCCGACCGCATCGCGCTGCTGAGCCAGGGCACTATCGTCGCCGACGGCGCACCCGAGACGGTGCTCACGGCCGAGCGGGTTTCTGAGGTCTATGACTATCCGGTGCACATCGTGCCCGACCCGCGCACCGGCAAGCCCATCGTGGTGCCCGAGCGCGACTTCACCGCAGACATTCCAGGGAGTTCCTCATGATTCGCACGATCCGCACTCG
Organism: [Zimmermannella] faecalis ATCC 13722; assembly: GCF_000381765.1. Classification (GTDB taxonomy): domain Bacteria; phylum Actinomycetota; class Actinomycetes; order Actinomycetales; family Microbacteriaceae; genus Gulosibacter; species Gulosibacter faecalis. The sequence continues at coordinate 73,781 of NZ_KB907077.1, forward strand.
AGCCGCACGCCTCGCGCGCGTGCTTGCGGCTGCCGCGCTCGCGCTCGGCATCGGGGTCGTCGCCGTGCCGTCGTTCGCGCAGCCCGCGCAGGCGGCCGGCCAGGTCAGCATCTCGGGAGAGCCCGACCCGAACGGGCAGTCGACGCTGCAGCTGCAGGGCTCAGGATTCCAGTCGGTGCAGGGCGGCTTCGGCGGCATCTACGTGCTGTTCGGCTGGGTCGACCACCCGTCGGGCATGTCGTGGAGCCCGAGCAACGGCGGCACCACCGGCGAGAACTACCGCTACGTCTACGACGACGAGTCGAACCCCGCCGGGTTCCAGCTCTTCGTGACGTTCCCCGGCAGCTCCACCGCGGCCGCGGCGAACGGCGGCGAGGTCGCGGCCGACGGCACCTGGTCGGCCGAGATCAAGGTGCCCGGCGCCGTGTTCAACACGTTCGACCGGCAGCTCAACCAGACCCAGGTCGACTGCACCGAGGTGACCTGCGGCATCATCACGATCGGCGCGCACGGCGTGAAGAACGCGAACAACGAGTCGTTCACCCCCGTGAACTGGGCCGGTACTGCCGGCGGCGGTACGGGTGCGACGGGCACCGACGACTCCGCGTCGGCCGACACCGAGGCGCCCGCGGCCGAATCGGCCGACACCGGCGCCGAGGCACCGGCCTCCGACACCTCGCAGCAGCAGGTGGCGGCGCCGGCGGAGGGGGCGGCCTCGACCGCCGACACCGTCGTGCCCGGGTGGTGGCCCGTGCTGCTGCCCGCGCTCATCCTCGTCGGCATCTCGCTGCTCGTGCTCGCGGGCGGCGTCGGCGGGTACCTCGCGATGAAGTCGCTGCTGCTCGGCGTGAATCCCGACGCCCTCGAGAAGGTGCGCGGCCAGCGCGAGCGCGCGGCGATCAAGGAGCGTGACCGGCAGCAGCGCAAGACGCGGCGCCTCGAGCGCAAGATGGAGCTTCGCGGCGCGCGCGACGCCGAGCGCGGCGCTGCACTCGTCGCCCGCATGGAGATGAAGCACGGCGTGCGACACGCGGATGCGCCGCAGCCGGCCGCGCCAAGCTCGGCCGAGGGGGCGGGGCAGACGGTCGACCAGTGGTTGAGCTTCTTCCAGAAGCCTGCCGGGGACGCGTCGCAGGCGGATGCCGATGCGTCGCGCGGCCGGCACGGCGCCGAGGACACGTCGACGCTCGTCATGTCGACGCAGGGTCGCGACGGGGAGGCGAAGTAGTCGATGGCGCGGTTCTGGACAGGCTGGCTGCCCCGGATCACCGCGGGCCTCGGCATCGCCGCGCTCGCGGCCGGCGGCGGGCTCGCCGCGGTCGACGCGGCGCAGGCCGCGGGCAGCGGCGGCTCGGTGCCCGTGACCGACGTCGGGCTCTCGTGGCAGGTGAACCTCGAGTCGGGCGGTGGCGCCTACTACGGCGGCTGCAACTTCCTCGTCGCGGGCGAGGTGATCGACGACGACAGCCCCGGCGCCCACGTGTGGACGGCCGAGGAGGGCGACGAGCTCTACCGCACCGAGGCGGGAGACGTCACCGTCACGAAGCCCGACGCGGCCGGTAACCAGGTCGCGCCGACCTGGTCGACGAAGTGCGTCGACGCCGACGGCAACACCGTGAACACGAGCGCGCAGTCGGGCACGAAGAATCAGGTGAACTTCAGCGGCGGCACGGGCAGCGTGAACCCCGAGACGAACGACGCCGAGCTCGCGTTCGACGGCTCGTTCACGATGGTTTATTACGGCGGCATGACGTTCTGGTCGATCACCGACCCCGTGCTTTCGGTGAAGAACGGCGTCGGGACGATCACCGGAACCGCGACCGGCTACGGCGCCGACATGTACGACCTCACGCAGTGGGTCAAGCTCGACGCGACGCAGATCACGGTCGCCGACCTGAAGGGTGTCGACGTTACCGAGACCGGCATCAGCGTCACGCCCGAGTACGCGGGTGTCGCGATCGAAGTCGAGGCCGGCGGACCTTCGGCGGAGCAGAAGCAGAGCGGCGACGGCTGGGGGTCGTTCCCGCAGTCGTGGATCGACTTCAATGTCGAGACGGGCCAGGCGGCCTACTGGTACAGCTCGGGCGGCATGGCCGACCCGAAGAAGACGGCCGCGCCGGTCGAGATCTCGTACGCCGAGAGCACCGAGTCGTACGCGACCGCGAGCCCCGACCGCGTGCCCGCCGGCTACAAAGACGGCGTCGACCTCACGGCCGGAAACCTCCCGGACGGCCTCTCGGGCGAGATTGGCGCCGTTGTCGACGGCGAGTTGCTCGAGACCACCACCGGCGCGACGTCGGTGCCGGTTAGCGGCGATACCGCGAGCGGCACGTGGGATGTTTCGGGGCTGCCGGGCGACACCCACGACATCGAGCTCGTCGAGGTGACGGCCGGTGCGGAGCCGGGCCCGACGCCCGAGCCGACCGAATCGGGGCCAACGGGCACCGACCCGTCCGAAACGGAGCCCGCCGAGACTGAACCGACCGCATCCGAGCCGGCTGCGACCGAACCGGCCGACCCAGTGCTCTCGGAGGCGATCGCGACGACGCAACTGCAGGTCGTCGGTGCCGGCGTCGAGACGTCGCCGAGCAACCTCCAGGTCAACGAGAGCGCGACTTCGGCAACCGTCACGTGGGAGTGGCCGAACGAGGAAGCCCCCGACTTCGACGTCACCGTCTACCAGGGGGCAAACACATCGGGCACGGCGGTCAGCAGTACGAGCACCTCGGGCGACCTCACCACGAGCGTCACGGGCCTCACGGCGGGTACCGAGTACACGGTGGTCGTCACCCCGAACCTGCTTGGCACGACCTGGCAGAGCGCATCCGCGCCGTTCACGACGACGAAGAGCGACACCGGCGGCGGGAACACCGGCGGGGGAGATAGCGACGGTGACGGTGGCACGACCCCGGCGCCGACCGACGACGCGACCGGCGGCAACACCGGCGAGGGCGACAGCGGCGACGGCGCGACGATGTACTGGGGCCTGAACATGGAGGCCAACGGCGGCGCCTACTTCGGCGGCTGCAACTTCCTCGTCGCGGGCCGCACGGGCGACGCCGGCAGCTCCCACGTCTGGCTCGCGAGCGAGGCATCGAAGCTCTACAAGGCGCAAGACGGCAACGTGAGCATCGTGAAGCCGTCGGGCTCGCAGCTCGGGCTCGCGTCGTGGGAGAGCAAGTGCCTCGACCGCAACGGCAACGCCGTGAGCGTCACCGGTAAGGACTCGTACAGTGAGGCGCAGGTGAAGCTTTCGAACGGTGACGTCGTGAAGAACGACGACTCGGGCCTTCGCATCGAGTGGACCGGCAGCTTCACCGTCGTCTTCTACGGCGGCATGACCTACTGGTCGGCGACCGACCCGGTGCTCGAGCTCGACGGCAACGGCAACGGCAAGCTCACGGCCACGGCCTCGGGCTACGGCGCTTCGATGCAGGATGCGGCGAAGTGGGTTGAGCTCGACTCGCGCACGATCACGCTCGCGAACATGTCGGGCGTCGACATGTCGAGCATCGAATCGAATGGCGGCTTCGTACACACGCCCGACTACCTTGGCGTCGCCTATGGCGGCTCGGGCGAGGGGCAGGAAGTGCAGGGCGGCGGTGGCAGTTCGACCGCCACGTCACAGGCCGAGCGCAGCGGCGAAAACCAGGCGTACTGGGGCTCGTTCCCGAGCGACTTTGTCGACTTCCAGAACGACACGGGGCAGTTCTCGTACTGGTTCACGTCAAACGGGCAGCGCGACCCGTACAAGCCGACGCTGCCCATGGCCGTGAGTTTCTCGGACGACTTCGCGCCGACGCTCGCGCAGTACAACGGGCAGTCAACGCCGACGATCGACCAGCCGGTTGGCGGCGGCACGACGACCCAGTCGGGCTCGAGCGCCGAGACGGGCGCGCAGGCACCCCAGACCACGAAGACGGGTGCGCCCGCGCAGCAGGCCGAGCAGGCGACGGCGGCCGCCGGCGTCACCGCGGGCCGGCAGCGGCTCGAGGTGACCCCGGTCATGCTCGTGAGCGGCGGCAGCGCCCTCCTCGGCGTGGCCGGACTCCAGTGGGCCGGCGCCGCGTTCTTCCGCCGACGGCTCGGCCTTGACCCATCCGCGTATCTCTAGAGCTGCTGCTCGCGGAGGGCGAACGTAACCTGGCGTGCGTCGCTCGACGCAATGTCGGTGGCTCGCGTTAGTCTGGTTTTCACCGCGTTGGGAGGATCTCATGGCACGAATCGGGGAGAGCAGCGATCTGCTCAAGTGCTCGTTCTGCGGCAAAAGTCAGAAGCAGGTCAAGCAGCTGATCGCTGGGCCGGGCGTCTACATCTGCGACGAGTGCGTCGAGCTGTGTAACGAGATCATTCGTGAGCGCATGAGCGAAGAGGTCGGCGAGGAGGTCTCGGAGTTCGAGCTCCCGAAGCCGCGCGACATCTTCGAGTTCCTGCAGCAGTACGTCGTCGGCCAAGACGTCGCGAAACGCGCGCTCTCGGTCGCCGTCTACAACCACTACAAGCGCATCCGTGCCCGCGGCGAACTCGCGGCGGTCGAGACGAAGGCCGACGACGAGCCCGAGGTCGAGATCGCGAAGTCGAACATCCTGCTCATCGGGCCCACGGGTACCGGCAAGACCTACCTCGCGCAGTCGCTCGCGCGCCGGCTCAACGTCCCGTTCGCGGTCGCCGATGCGACGTCGCTCACCGAGGCCGGCTACGTCGGCGAAGACGTCGAGAACATCCTGCTCAAGCTCCTGCAGGCCGCCGACTACGACGTGAAGCGTGCCGAAACGGGCATCGTCTACATCGACGAGATCGACAAGATCGCGCGCAAGGCCGAGAACCCCTCGATCACGCGCGACGTCTCGGGCGAGGGCGTGCAGCAGGCGCTGCTGAAGATCCTCGAGGGCACCACCGCGTCCGTGCCGCCGCAGGGCGGCCGCAAGCACCCGCAGCAGGAGTTCATCGAGCTCGACACCACGAACGTCCTGTTCATCTGCGCGGGCGCGTTCGCGGGCCTCGAAGACATCATTTCGTCGCGCGCCGGCAAGAAGGGCATCGGCTTCGGCTCGCCCCTGCACACGCCGCACATCACCGAAGACGTCTTCGCCGACGTGCAGCCAGAAGACCTCCACAAGTTCGGCCTGATTCCCGAGTTCATCGGCCGACTGCCCGTCATCACGACGGTCGAGCCGCTCGACGAGTCGGCGCTCGTGCGCATCCTCACCGAGCCCCGCAATGCGCTCGTGCGCCAGTACAAGCGGATGTTCGAGATCGACGATGTCGAGCTCGAGTTCACCGACGACGCGCTCACCGAGATCGCGGCGCTCGCGGTCGAGCGCAAGACCGGCGCGCGCGGCCTGCGGGCGATCCTCGAAGAGGTGCTCGGCCCCATCATGTTCGACATTCCCTCGCGCGACGACGTCGCGAAGGTCGAGATTTCGGCCGAGGTCGTGCGCAAGAACGCGGCGCCGAGCATTGTTCCCCGCGAGGAGGGCGACGTGCCGAAAGAGAAGTCGGCCTAGCCCGCAAGAATCCCCGCCACGGCGCTCCGTTTCCCGGGGCCGGTAGACTGTGCGCATCGTTTGCGCTAGCCGCACCGTCGACCCCACGGGAGCCCCGCCCATGCCGTACCGCCTACGCCCACGCATCGCCGGTGTTTGCGGTGTCGCCGGGGCGGCAGCGGTCGCGCTCCTGCTCACGGCCTGCGCGGGCGTGACGACCTCGACGCCGGGCGAGAGCGTCGACCCGACGACCGCGCCGATCGCCGAGCCCACGCCGACGCAGCCGACGAACACGAGCCCCTTCGGCGGCGAGGGGGCCCCGGCTCCGACCGATGGTTCATCGGTCGACGTGCCGACGCAGAGCGCGCCGGCGAACACGACCTCGCGCCTCGAGACGTTCGAGGTCGGCGACGACGACTACGCCGACCTCGACTGGCACGTCTCGTGCTCGGGGCTCGACTCGAGCCCGACGATCATCGCCTCGGCCGACGACGGCGACACGCACCTCACCCTCGTCGTGATCGGGTCGGGTGTATCGACGCTCGGGTCGATCACGCTCACGATGGGGGAGTCGGGCGCGAGCTCCCACAACAGCTCGGGCATCACGGTCAACCCGGGAGCCAACCAGGGCAACGGCTCGCTCGAGGTGAGCGGCAGCTCGGTCTCGTCGTCGGGCCGCGGCGCCGAGTTCGGCCCCGACGCCGGCGACGCCGAAGTGATCTACGACTTCGAGGCCGTCTGCGCTTCCGCGTAGTCCTGCTGGCCGATGGTTGGCCGTCGGGTCAAACCACAGGCCGACGTATCGGCACGGCCGGTTCGTTACCTTGGTGACGTGGCCGCAGCCGCAACAGACCCCGCAGGAAAGGACGGCATCGTGCCGAGCAACGACCGACTTCTTAAGTGCCTCCTCGCAGGCGCGCTGGTGCCCGCCGTCGCCGTCGGGCTCACCGCCTGCGCGAGTGGCAACAGCGACAACGACGACGATGACCGCGGTGGTTCGGCCGCTGAGGCCGACGGCGGCGGCGAAGCGTTCCAGCTGCCCTTCAGCTGGGGCAGCGAGGGCGGCCAGGGCGGTACCGAAGAGGACGACGGTGGCAACGCCGTCGAGCCGCAGCCGGCCCCGACCGTCAACCCCGACGACGCCGACGACGATGACGACGACTCCGGTTCCGGCGGCACCGACGGCGGCAACTCTGGTGGCTCCGGCGGTTCGGGTGGCTCGGGCGGTTCCGGCGGCTCTTCGACCGGCGAGATCGTGAAGTTCGACGCGGTCGAGGTGACCGACGTCGACTGGGATACGTACTGCACCGATGACTACATCAACGGCTACAAGAAGGCCCAGGACAGCAACGCGTACAACAACGTCTCGATCTCGATCAACTCCGACCGCTCGGTCGACTACATCATGGTCGACATCGAAACGGGCGACTCGCTCTACTACTCCGACGGCATCATGGACGACATTGATCCGCCGAAGATGACCTACGACGGCAAGAGCGTGCAGGTGACCGGCCAGGCCGCGCTTGACTACAGCTACGACGACTACGTCGACTTCGAGATCAAGCTCGACTGCGACGACACGTACTAGGCCGGTAGGCTAGATCGACGAGACGTCGCACGAAGGGAATCCAGGTGGCATTCACGACCCGATCGGTCACGACCGCGCTCGCCGGGGCAGCAGTACTCGCGCTCCTCGCCGGATGCGCCTCGTCGGCCGAGCCGGAGGCCGAGGAAGAGCGGCCCCGCGCGGAGTCCAACGGGAGCAACCTCCCCTTCGACATCGGCCAGCTGACGACCGACCCGGAGCCCGACGACGACCCGACTCCCACTGAGACGACCGCCCAGACGACCGAGCCGAAGCCCGACGACAATCCGTCCGGCGGCGGCTCGGGCGGCACTGTCGTGAAGTTCGACGACGTCGACATCTCCGACGTCGACTGGGACACCTCGTGCAGCGACGACTACGTGCTCAGCTCCGCAAGCGTCGAGGGCAGCAACGCGTACAACAACGTCTCGGTGTCGATTGAGTCCGACGGCTCGGTCGGCTACGTCATGATCGACGCGCAGACGGGCGAATCGCTCTACTACTCGGCCGACCTGTCGACCGGTGCGACCGAGCCGAGCATGACCTACGACAACGAGTCGATTCAGGTTTCCGGCGAGGGAATCATCGACTACGACCTCGACAACATCGTGAAATTCGAGATCAGCCTGACCTGCGACTCTTCGTACTAGCGCTCTCGAACACCCACGAGCACAACGTGCGAAAGGAGTAATCCGTGGCACGGATCACTCGACTGACCACCCGCTCGTCGGCCCTCGCCCGCCTTCGCGTGAGCGCCGTTGCCGGTCTCGCGGCCGTCGGCCTCCTCGCCGGCTGCGCTGGCGATGAACCGACCGACGACAACCGCGCCGACTCCGACGGCAGCAACCTGCCCTTCGGCGACGGCGAGGGCGAGGACGGGCCCACAACGCCGCCCGAGGAAACCGGTGGCACGACCGAGACCGAACCCCCGGCTGAAACTAATGAGCCCACCTCTACCGGAGACACGGGCGGCGGCTCGGGCGGCGGCGACACGGTCGTGAAGTTTGACGACGTCGACCTCTCCGACGTCGACTGGGAGGTGTCGTGCAGCGACACGTACATCCTCGCCGACGACATCAACACGACCTCGGGTAGTGACTACAACTCGGTTTCGGTCTCGATCTCGTCTGACGGCGAGCTCGACTACGTCATGATCGACGAGGCCGACGGCAAGTCGCTCTGGTACTCGGCCTCGGTGCCCGAGCTCGGCGAGACGACGATGGACTACGACGGCTCGACCGTCTCGCTCTCGGGTGAGGGCTACGTCGACAGCGACTACACGACGCCGATCGACTACGAGATCGAGCTCTCCTGCGCCTAAGCTCTGCGCCTAATCCCTGCGCCTAACCTCTGCGGCTAAGCCGCGGGCTCGGCGTCGTCGAGCAGGCCGCGCCGCCGCAGCAGCGGCGTGATCTCGGGGTCGGCGCCGAGGAAGTCGCGCACCATGGTGAGCTCGTCGCGTGAGCCGCCGTTGCCGAGCACCGCGTCGCGGAACCGGCGACCCGTCGCCTCGAGGTCGGTCGAGCGGTCGAAGACGTCGACCGAGGCGGCGTCGAACACCTCCGACCAGAGGTACCCGTAGTACGACGCGGCATAGCCGCCGCCGAAGATGTGCTGGAAGTACGGAATCGAGTACCGCGGCGGGGTCGCGGGGAAATCGAGGCCGGTGCGCGCGAGCACGCTCTGCTCGAACTCGGCGAGGTCGCCGACCTCTGCCGCCTCCTCGAGCGTGAGCTGGTGCAGCGCCTGATCGAGTGTGCTCGCGGCGACGTTCTCGGCGGTGAGGAACCCCTGGTTGAACCGGCTCGCGCCCCGCAGCCGATCGGCGAGCTCCTGCGGCAGGGGCGCATCCGTCTCGACGTGCCGCGCGTAGCCCGGCAGAATCTGCGGGTGGAGCATCCACGACTCGTTGACCTGGCTCGGGTACTCGACGAAGTCTTGCTTCACCTCGGTACCGGCCTGGGCGGGGTACACGGTGTGCGCGAGCAGCCCGTGCAGCGCGTGGCCGAACTCGTGGAACAGCGTCTCGACCTCGTCGAGGGTGAGCAGCGTGGGCGAGCCAACCGGCGGCTTCGCGACATTCAGGATGTTGTAGACGACGGTCTTGTGCCCGAACAGCTCGTTCTGCTGCAGGTAGGTCGACATCCAGGCGCCGCCGCGCTTCACGTCGCGGGCGTAGAGGTCGAGCAGGTAGAGGCCGAGGCCGCTGCCGTCGTCGTCAAACACCTCGAACACCCGCGCCTCGGGGTGGTGCCCGACGAGGTCGCGCCGCTCGACGAACGTGAGCCCGTAGAGCAGGGTTGCCGCGGCAAACACGCCGTGCGTGAGCACGCGGTCGGCCTCGAAGTAGGGGCGCAGCGCCGCCTCGTCGACCTCGTAGTCGCGCTGGCGCACCTGCTCGGCATAGAACGCCCAGTCCCAGGGCTCGATCGGCGTCTCGCCCGCGAGCTCCTGCAGGGTCGCGTGTTCGCGGGCGAGGCCGGGCGCAACCGCCTTCGCGAGCAGCTCGAGCCGCTCGTTCACGGCGGCTCGCGACCCGGCGGTCGACCGCACGAGGCGCAGGTCGGCGTACGTCTCGAAGCCGAGCAGGCGCGCCTTCTCGGCGCGCAGCGTGAGCAGTTCGTGCACGACGGGGCCGTTGTTGTTTGCGTTGTCGAGCGCGCCGCGGCTGCGCGAGGCCCGGTAGATGCGCTCCCGCAGCGACCGGTTCGTAAGCCGGGCGAGCCAGGCGTGGCCGACCGGGAGCGTGAGGTTGATGCGATAGCCGCCGGGCTGGCCGGCCGCGATGGCGGCCTCCCGCGCCGCGGCAATGTCGGCGTCGTCGAGGCCGTCGAGCTCGGCCTCGGTCTCGACCGTGACGGCGAGGTCGTTCGTGTCGGCGAGCAGCTGGCGCACGAATTGGGACTGCAGGCTCGCCTCGCGCTGGTTGAGCTCGGCCAGGCGCGCCTTGTCGTCGTCGCCGAGGCCGGCTCCGGCGAGGCGGAACGCGAGCTCGTAGTCGGCCAGGAGCTTGCGCTGGTCGTCGCGCAGGTCGAGCGAGTCTCGCTGGTCGCAGACGGCACGAACGCGGGCGTAGAGCTCCGAGTTGAGGTGAATGCGGTCTTCGTGGGCCGCGAACTTCGGGGCGTACTCCTCCTCGAGTGCCTCGATCTCGGGCGTCGCGTCGGACGACGCGAGCGCGAACAGCACTGACGCGACGCGCCAGAGCAGCTCGCCCGAGCGCTCGAACGCCTCGAGGGTGTTCTCGAACGTCGGCGGTTCGGGATTCTTCGCGATCGCATCGATCGCGGCCTCGCGCTCACGGAAGCCCGCCTCGATCGCGGGCGCGTAGTGTTCCGGCCGGATACGCGCAAAGTCGGGAAGCTCGTAGGGGAGGGACGAAGGCGACGCGAACGGATTCGGCGATGAGGGGGCATCGGTCATGGCCACCAGGGTAGCCCGGCCTCGTTGTGGCGGAGGTCTGAACGGTGTACTCCCGCGTCACCCCCGCGCCTGACTCGGGTTAGGCGAGCCAGTCGTCGTCGAGGTCGAGCTCCGACTCGCCCGGGTTCAGCGTCGCGGTGCGGCCGGTCTCGAGCTCGATCACTCGCAGGCCGCACTCGTGGGTTGCGACGGCGCGACCCTCGAGCCAGGTGAGGGTCCAGTCGCCCGTGAGCTGCGCATCCGCCTCGACCTGCAGCACGGTCTCGGCGACCGGCGCCGGCACGCTGCTCGGGGCTTGGGCGCCGGCTGGCCAGCGCGTACCGATCTGCATAGACCCTCCGGAAATATGACGAGTGAAACGACCGGTTTGGCACACGACCCAACCGAAGTCATCTGTGAGTTGTACGCCAGGATAGGCGAGGTGGGTGATGGCGTCTGGACGCTGTAACTTCTAAGTTAGAAGGGTGCCGCGGTTTCCGTGGCACTCCCGGTACTTCTTACCGGGACCCTGGGGAGGGAATCGCCGGGTGGTGGAGTTCAGGGGGAACTGCACCACCCGGTCCTCGTTTTCCAGTGGCCGAGACGCCGCGTCACCCGGCGGCTCGCCGGGTGACGCGTGACGGTGGCTACGCCTTCGGCGCCTTGACCGGCGGTTCGCCGAGCTCGATGTCGCGCACGTCGAGGAGCGCGCCCTCGCCGAAGGCGGCGTCGTCGGCCGGGGCCTCGACGAGCTCGAGTGACTCGATGCGGCCGACCGCCTTGAGGTCGCCCGCGGCGCCCTCAAGCAGGCCGAGCACGCCCGCGTCGGTCGCCTTGACGGCGATCGTCGCGCCAAGCATCGGGGTCTTCTGCGACACCTTGGCCGAGGTCTTCGCGCCGCGGATCGACGTCAGCGCCGCCGAGGCGAGGTCGAGCATCCGCGCTTCGCCGTCGGCCGCGGCGTCGAGCTCCTCGACGTTCGGCCACGCGGCCTCGTGCACCGAGCCCTCGCGCCACCACGACCACACCTCTTCGGTTGCGAACGGGATGAACGGGGCGAGCAGGCGCAGCATGACGTCGACCGCGAGGCGCATCGCGGCGACCGCGGAGCGCTGGCCCTCGGGCGTCGCGCCGCCGTAGGCGCGCTCCTTCGCGAGCTCGAGGTAGTCGTCGCAGAATGTCCAGAAGAACGACTCGGTCACCTCGAGGGCGCGGGCGTGGTTGAACGCCTCGAACGCTTCGGTCGCCTGCGCGACAACGCCGCGCAGCTGCGCGAGCATCGCCCGGTCGAGGGGGTTCGTGACCGCGTCAGGGGTCGCGTCGGTCGCGTCGTAGCCGAACACAAGCTTCGCGGCGTTGAGCACCTTGATCGCGAGGCGGCGGCCGATCTTGATCTGCGTCGGGCGCTGCGGGTCGAACGACGCGTCGGTGCCGAGGCGGCTCGACGCCGCCCAGTACCGCACCGCATCCGAGCCATGCTCGTCGAGGAGCCCCTTCGGGGTCACGACGTTGCCCTTCGACTTCGACATCTTCTTGCGGTCGGGGTCGACAATGAAGCCGCTGATCGTCGCGTTGCTCCACGGCAGGCGGTCGTCTTCGAGCAGCGAGCGCAGCAGCGTCGAGAACAGCCACGTGCGAATGATGTCCTGGCCCTGCGGGCGCACGTCGAACGGCGCGACGAGGTTCCAGAGCTCGTCGTCGCGCATCCAACCGCCCGCGAGCTGCGGCGTGAGCGACGAGGTCATCCAGGTGTCCATGATGTCGAGCTCGCCCTCGAAGCCGCCCGCCTGGCCGCGCTGGGCGGCGTCGTAGCCGGCCGGCACGTCGGTTGACGGGTCGACGGGCAGCTGCTCGGGGGCGGGCACGATCGGCTGGTCGTACTGCGTCACGCCGTCGGCGTCGATCGGGTACCAGACGGGAATCGGCACGCCGAAGTAGCGCTGGCGCGAGATGAGCCAGTCGCCCGAGAGGCCCTCGACCCAGTTGAGGTAGCGCACGCGCATGAACTCGGGCCAGAACTTCAGCTCCTCGCCGAACTGCAGCAGCTTCGCGCGCAGCGCCTCGTCGTTCGCGCCGTTTCGCACGTACCACTGGCGCGTCGAGACGATCTCGAGCGGCTTGTCTCCCTTCTCAAAGAACTTCACGGGGTGCGTGATCTTCTTCGGCTCGCCAATGAGCTCGCCCGAGGCGGTGAGCGCCTCGACGACGACCTGCTTCGCGCTGAACACGGTCTTGCCAGCCATCTCGCCGTAGAGCTCGCGGCCGCGGTCGCTCGTGATCGCTTCGGGGGCGTCGGCGATGATGCGGCCGTCTTCGCCGAGAATCGAGCGGTTCGGGAGCTTCAGCTCGCGCCACCAGATGACGTCGGTGACGTCACCGAACGTACAGATCATCGCGATACCCGAGCCCTTGTCGGGCTGTGCAAGCGGGTGTGCGACGACCGGCACCTCGACGTCGAACAGGGGGGTGCGCACGGTCGTGCCGAACAGCGGCTGGTAGCGCTCGTCGTCGGGATGCGCGACGAGGGCGACGCACGCCGGGAGCAGCTCGGGGCGGGTGGTCTCGATGAACACGTCGCCCTCGGTACCGTGGAACGCGAGGCGGTGGTAGGCGCCCGGCTGGTCGCGGTCCTCAAGCTCGGCCTGCGCGACGGCGGTGCGGAACGTCACGTCCCACAGCGTCGGCGCCATGTCCTGGTACGCCTCGCCGCGCTTGATGTTGCGCACGAACGCGAGCTGCGAGACGCGACGCGAGTCGTCGTCGATCGTGCGGTAGGTCTGGTTCCAGTCGACCGAGAGGCCGAGCTGGCGCCAGAGCTCCTCGAAGGCGCGCTCGTCTTCTTCCGACAGCCGCAGGCAGAGCTCGATGAAGTTCTGGCGCGAGATCGGCTGCTGGTCGGCGGCCTTGATGCTCTTGCCGTCGCCGCCCTCGTGCGGCGGCACGAAGTTCTCGACGTAGGGGAGCTTCGGGTCGCAGCGCACGCCGTAGTAGTTCTGCACGCGGCGCTCGGTCGGCAGGCCGTTGTCGTCCCAACCCATCGGGTAGAACACGCGCTTGCCGCGCATGCGCTGGTAGCGGGCCACAACATCCGTGTGCGTGTACGAGAAGACGTGGCCGATGTGGAGCGAGCCCGAGGCGGTGGGCGGGGGAGTGTCGACCGAGTAGACGTCGGCGCGGGTGGCGCCGTCGCGGCGGAATGCGTAGGTGCCCTGCTGGTTCCAGGCCTCACCCCACTTTTGCTCGAGGCCCTCGAGGGCGGGGCGGTCGGGGATGCTCGCGGGCGTCGACGTCATTCGTGCTCCGATCACTATTGGCGGCACCGAGTCTGGGGTGCCTGCTGGTCAATGCCGCCAAGTCTACCGGCGCGCTCGCGGCGGCGCGGGGTGCGCCAGCGTACGATCAAGGCATGCGCACCGAGGCGCCCCCGAACTTCCGCCGAGGAGGAGTCATGGCTGACCCCAGAACCATTCGCACCCGTCGCGCTCTCTACCGCGCCGTCGTGGAACTGTCTGCCGAGACGCCCCCGAACGACATCACGGTTGCGGCCCTCACCCAGGCGGCGGGCATCAACCGTGCGACGTTCTACGACCACTATTCCTCGCCGATCGAGGTGCTTGTCGAGGTGCTGCGCGACGACCTCGACCAGGCGCGCGAGGCCGACGCCAATTCTCGAGGTGCCGCCGATGCCGACCTGCACGACGTGTATCGCACGACGATGTCGCGCATCATCGACCACATGCGTCGGCACATGCCGGTGTACCAGCGCTCGATTACGAACGATTTCGACTCGACGATGATGAACGTCGTGGGTGCGCACTTCGTCGAGTCGATTCGGCTCGTGCTCACGACGCAGGATGGCCTACTGCCGAAGGGCGTGCAGCTCGAGATCGCGGCGGGATGCATCGGCTACGCCGTGCTCGGCGGCCTGCGGGCGTGGCTCGAGCAGCAGCAGATCGGCGACGACGAGCTCCTGGTGTCGATCGAGCGATCGCTGCCCGAGTGGTGGTTCGGCGACTGATCGGCCGTACCGCGCGCATCCTGTCGGGGCGTGCAGCCCGCGGAACCTGAGGGTTCGCAGAGTCTTTGCCTCACCCGTTGGCTAGTCAACGCCTGTCGGATAGCCTCATGTGACATTGCCGATGTTGCTCGGCGTCAACGATGACGCGGGAGGCATCGGCGCAGTCGAGTGCAAAGGAGCTCTCAATGAAGGCAGCGGTGCTCAACGGGGTTGGCGAGGACTTCGTCATCGAAGACATCGATATCGCGGATCCCATCGGCCGCGAGGTGCTGATCGACGTGAAGGCCTGTGGCCTGTGTCACAGCGACGCGCACATCCGTACCCACGATTTCGGGTTCCCGATGCCGACGGTGCTCGGGCACGAGCTCGCCGGCGTCGTGACGAAGGTCGGGCCCGACGTCAAGGAAATCGAGGTGGGCGACCACGTCGTCGGCTGCCTCGTCTCGTTCTGCGGGCACTGCCGCAAGTGCGCGGCCGGCAAGCCCTACCAGTGCGAGCATCCCGAGGAGACCCGGCGCGGCGAGGGCGACGCCCCGCGCCTGAGCCGCGGCGGCGAGCCCGTCACGCAGTTCTCGGAGCTCTCGGGCTTCGCCGAGCAGGCGCTCGTGCACGAGAACTGCGTCGTGCGAGTGACGAAGGACATCCCCTTCGAGAAGGCCTGCCTGCTCGGCTGCGGCGTCGTCACCGGCGCGGGCGCGGCGATCAACACGGCGGGCGTGCGGGTCGGCGACACGGTCGCCGTGATCGGCTGCGGCGGCGTCGGGCTCAACGCGGTGCAGGGCGCCCGGCTCGCGGGCGCGCACAAGATCATCGCGATCGACCTGCAGCCCGACAAGCTCGAGCTCGCGAAGACGTTCGGCGCGACGCACACGATCAACCCGACCGAGGTCGACGACGTCGTCGCGCGCGTGCGGGAAATCACCGAGTCGAGCGGCGTCGACCACGCCTTCGAGGTGATCGGGCTGAAGCCCACGGCCGAGCAGGCGATCCAGATTCTTGGAGTCGGCGGCGGGGCGTACCAGATCGGCATGATCCCGATCGGCAAGCAGCTCGAGTTCGACCCGTTCCAAGACATCCTCATGCAGCAGCGCAAGTACCAGGGCGTCGTCATGGGGTCGACGAACTCGAAGCGCGACATTCCGCTCTACGCCGACCTCTACCAGCAGGGTCGCTTCAACCTCGACGACCTCGTCTCGAAGACGATTCGGCTCGAGGACATCAACGAGGGATACGCGGAGCTCGAGGGCGGCAAGATCGCGCGCAGCGTGATCGTCTTCGACTGATCGCCCACGGGTGGGGGATGCGCGCCGTCGTGACTACACTCGTTGCGTGGCAAAGCATCCGGCAACAGACGTGAACGCATCCCCCAAGCCCGCGAACGAACCCGGCAGCCCGACCGGCGGCTGGTTCGACCGCATCTTCAACTTCTCGGGCCGCGGCACCACCGTTGGCCGCGAGCTGCGCGGCGGTGTGGTGACCTTCGTCACCATCTCGTACATCCTCGTGCTCAACCCGCTCGTGCTCGGCGGCGCCCCGTCGGCCGATGTCAAGGGCGGCATTCTCGAGTCGATGCAGGTCGCGTCGACGACCGCGCTCGCGGCGGGTGTGCTGACGATTCTGTTCGGGTTTATCGCGAACCTGCCGTTCGCGCTCGCCGCGGGGCTCGGCATCAACTCGTTCCTCGCGGTCTCGATGGTGCACCAGGTCACCTGGCCCGAGGCGATGGGCCTCGTGCTGCTCAACGGTGTCGTCATCGTGATTCTCGGGGCGACCGGTGCCCGCACGGCGATCTTCAACGCCGTGCCCGCGGGCCTCAAGTCGGCGATCACGGTCGGCATCGGCATGTTCATCGCGTTCGTCGGCCTCGTGAACTCGGGCTTCGTCACCCGCACCGAGGGCGGCCCGCCCGTGCAGCTCGGCCTCGCCGGCTCGATCTCGTCGATTCCCACCGTGCTGTTCATCGTGACGCTGCTCATCGTCGCGGTGCTGCTCATTCGCAACGTGCCCGGGGCGATCCTCATCGGCATCGTCATCGGCACCGTGCTCTCGCTCATCGCCGAGGCGATCTGGCACCTCGGCGCCTCGAGCGACGACAACCCGGGCGGGTGGCACCTCACGGTGCCGTCGCTGCCCGAGCAGATCGTCTCGCTGCCCGACCTCAGCCTCGTGGGCGCGGTCGACCCGTTCGGCTCGTTCGAGCGCGTCGGGCCGGTCGCGGCGCTCATGCTGCTGCTCACGCTCGTGTTCATGAACTTCTTCGACGCGATGGGGGCCATGACCGGCCTCGCGCGCAACGCGGGGCTCGCGCACGCCGACGGCACGTTCCCGCGCATCCGTCACGCCTTCGTGCTCGAGGGCTTCGGCGCCGTCGTCGGCGGCGCGACGTCGAGCTCGTCGAACACGATCTATGTCGACTCCGCCTCGGGCATCGGCGAGGGCGCCCGCACGGGCTTCGCCTCGGTCGTCACGGGCGCGCTGTTCCTCGTCGCGATGTTCTTCACGCCGCTCGCCGTCATCGTGCCGATGGAGGTCGGCTCGGCCGCCCTCGTCATCGTCGGCGCCATGATGATGATGCAGGTCACCGACATCGACTGGAAAGACTTCTCCATCGCGCTGCCCGCGTTCCTCACGATCATCGCGATGCCGCTCACGTACTCGATCGCGAACGGCATCGGGGTTGGCTTCATCGCCTTCGTCGTCGTGAACGCGCTCGCCGGCAACCTGCGCAAGATCCACTGGCTGCTCTGGATCGTCGGCCTCGGCTTCGTGATCTACTTCGCGCGCTCGCCGATCGAGGCGCTGCTCGGGTAACGCCGTCACCCCGTAACCCGCCGTTTGCCGGGCGTCCATACCCTTGGGCGCCATGCGACCTGTACTCGGATACGCGGCGGCGCTCGGCGTCGTCATGACCATCGTGAGCCTGCCGCTGTCGGCGCTCATCGTCCTTCGCGCAGACCGTGCGTGGGCGGTCACGACCGCCGAACTCTTCACACCGGAGGCGAGGTCGGGCGACGGGCTCGTCGGGCTGCTGTGGGGCATTGTCGCGGCGCTCGTCGTGGCGCTGCTCGTCACGGCCCGCAACGCCACGGCGGGCGACCGGCCGGCATCGGGTGTCGTTATCGCGACCTACCTGCTCGCAGCCCTCACCGCGGGGCTCCAGCTCGTGCTGCTGGTGGCCACGGCGCGGGTGGCCGACGACCTCAACGGAATCGTTGGGGCCGGGCCGGGGCTCTTCATCGTCGGCGGCGCCTCGATCGCCTTCGCGTGCGCGGCGTCGACCGCCGGGACGAGGCGCGACCACGTCACCGCCGAGACCGAGGTCGCGTAGTCGCGTCGTGGCCCGCACCGTCGTCACCGCGAACCATTTTTGTGCGCCGGGAACTTTCCGCCCGCCCGCCGCATCCAATCACCAGTTCGCGCGACGACCGCGCGGCCACCCCGACACCTACCACCGAGGACACATCATGGGCGACGTTGACTACGAGTACTGCGAAGGACTCGTTGCCGCAATCCCGTTTGCGGCACTCACCTGGTATGCGCCGATCGACTGCGCCGACGAAGAGGGCGGCCGCCGCTACTGAGCTGGCGCCGCTCCCGCCGCGCACCGGCCACGCCCGACACCGGGCCACGAAAAACCCCACCGCAGCAGCAGCTGCCACGGTGGGGTTCTCTCGTTAGTGGGGCCTACTTGGCGAAGCCGGCGCGTACCTGGCGGAGCTGCTCGTGCAGCGCCGCGGGCACCTTCTCGCCGATCGACTCGAAGTACTCTTCGGTCTTGTCGAGCTCGGCCTCCCAGCCGTCGGCCGGCACGTCGAAGAGCTGCGCGAGCTGCTCATCGGTGATGTCGAGGCCCTCGACGTTGATGTCGGCGACGTTCGGCAGCAGGCCGATCGGCGTCTCGACGGGGTCGACCGTGCCCTCAACCGCGGCGGTCGCCCAGGCGAGCGCACGGATGTTCTCGCCGAAGCCGGGCCAGAGGAACCGGCCGTCGGCGTCGCGACGGAACCAGTTCACCTGGAAGATTGCGGGTGCCTTGTCGCCGAGCTTCTCGCCCATCTCGAGCCAGTGCGCCCAGTAGTCGGCCATGTGGTAGCCGGTGAAGGGCTGCATCGCGAAGGGGTCGCGGCGCAGCACGCCGACGGGGCCCTCGGCCGCGGCGGTCTGCTCGCTGCCGAGCGTCGCGCCGAGGAAGCAGCCGTGCTCCCAGCTCTTCGAGCGGTACACGAGCGGCACGTTCGTGCGGCGGCGGCCGCCGAACAGAATGATGTCGACCGGCACGCCGTCGGCGGCCTCCCAGTCGGGGGAGATCGTCGGGCACTGGCCGGCGCGCACCGTGAAGCGCGCGTTCGGGTGGGCGGCGGGGAGGTCGGACTCCGGGGTCCAGCCGTTGCCCTGCCAGTCAGTGAGGTGTGCGGGCGCCTCGTCGGTCATGCCCTCCCACCACACGTCGCCGTCGTCGGTGAGTGCGACGTTCGTGAAGATCGTGTTCTCGCGAATCGTCTCCATCGCGACCGGGTTCGTCGACCAGCCGGTTCCGGGCGCGACGCCAAAGAAGCCGTACTCGGGGTTGATCGCGTAGAGGCGGCCGTCGTCGCCGGGGCGCATCCACACAATGTCGTCGCCGAGCGTCTCGACCTTCCAGCCGTCGACCTTCGGGCGCATCATCGCGAGGTTCGTCTTACCGGTCGCCGAGGGGAACGCACCCGAGATCGTGTACTTCTTGCCCTCGGGCGAGGTCGCCTGAATGAGCAGCATGTGCTCGGCCATCCAGCCCTCGTCGCGAGCCATCGCCGAGGCGATGCGCAGCGCGAAGCACTTCTTGCCGAGCAGCGCGTTGCCGCCGTAGCCCGAGCCGTATGAGATGATCTCGCGGTCTTCGGGGAAGTGGGTGATGTACTTCGTGTCGTTGCAGGGCCACGCGACGTCTTCGCGCGTCTCGCCCTCGGCGTTCACGAGCGGGTAGCCGACGGTGTGCAGGGCCTTGACCCACTCGTCACCGGGCTGCATGTACTCGAGCGCGGCGCTGCCCGAGCGGGTCATGAGCGCCATCGACAGCACGACGTACGCCGAGTCGGTGATCTCGACGCCGTACTGTGTGATCTTGCCGCCGAGGGGGCCCATCGCGAACGGCACGACGTACATCGTGCGGCCGCGCATCGAGCCCTCGAGCAGCGGCTGCAGCTCCTCGCGCATTGTGGCGGGGGCGCGCCAGTTGTTCGTGGGGCCCGCGTCTTCTTCGAGCTCCGAGCAGATGAATGTGCGGCTCTCGACGCGCGCGACATCGGCGGCGTCGGAGCGGGCGAGGTACGAGTTCGGGCGAAGCTCGGGGTTCAGCTTGATCAGCACGCCCTGTTCGACGAGTTCCGCAGCGATGCGGTCATACTCCTCCTGCGAACCGTCCGCCCACACGACACGGTCGGGCTGGGTGACTTCTGCCACCTTCACGACCCACTCGTTAACCTCGGGGTTCGCCGACAGCTGTTCGATGTCGGCGGCGGAAACCGGCGCGCTTGGCGTCATGGTGAAGCTTCTTTCAGTCGTTCGATTGGAGCTTTTCACCTGGCCGCCTCGTGATTCCCAACCATGGGATGAGGCGCTTGGCGAAGTTCATTCAAAACAGTATTGCACGGGGAAGAACCCGGACACTTCGGAGAGTTGCGCAACGATCTCTACCTTTCGTAGTGGTTTTTCGACGACTCGCCAAGTCCTAACAACAAGCGGGTCGTCTTGTGTTCGGGATGCTGAAACAGCGAGGCGGTCGGGCCTTGCTCGACGATCGCGCCGGCCTCGAGCACGGCGACCCGGTCGGCGATTTCGCCGACCACGTCGAGGTCGTGCGAGATGAACACGCACGCAAGATTCCGGGCCCGCTGCACCCGCGCCAGCAGGTCGAGCACCTGCCGCCGCACGGTCGAGTCGAGGGCCGAAACCGCCTCGTCGCACAGCAGCACCTCGGGGCCCGCCGCGAGCGCCCGCGCGATCGCGAGTCGCTGCCGCTCGCCGCCCGAGAGGCGGGCCGGCCGAACCTCGAGGTGCCGCTCGTCGAGCCCAACCTCGCGCAGCAGCTCGACGATGCGCCCGCGGCGTCGACCGGGCCTGCGCTCGCGGCCGTGCGTCAGCGCATCCGCGAGAATCTGGCCGACCCGCAGGCGCGGGTTGAACGTCGCGAGCGGGTCTTGTGCGACGAAGCCGATGCGGTGGCGCAGTGGCCGGCGGGCGCGCTCGGTCGCGGGCTGCCACGTCGAGCCGTCGAGCTCGATTCGGGCATCGGGATGCTCGGGACGCTCGAGCGCGAGCAGCTCGCGTGCGAGGGTCGACTTGCCGGAGCCCGACGGGCCGACGACGCCGAGCGTCTCGCCGCGCCGCAGCTCGAGGCGGTCGACGCGCAGCGCCGTGAAGCTCGTGCCGTCGGGCCGCGGATACGTTCGGTGCAGGTGCTCGGCGCGCAACACGACCTCGCCCGTCGGGCGGGCTTCGGCGCGGGGCGGGCGGGGGAGCGCCGCGACGAGGGCGCGGGCCTGCGGCGATGATGGCTCGGCGAGGATGCGCGCGGTCGCGCCCGATTCGACGATCGCGCCGTCGTCGATGACGTCGACGCGGTCGCAGAGCGTGCGCACCGACGTGAGGTCGTGCGAGACGAACAGCACGCTCATGCCGTCATCGACGAGGGAGCGCAGCAGCACGAGCAACTCGCGGCGGGCCGTCGCGTCGAGCGCGGTCGTCGGCTCGTCGGCGATGAGGAGCTCGGGGTCATGGGCGATCGCGGTCGCGATGAGGGCCCGCTGCCGCTGGCCGCCCGAGAGGTGATCGGCGCGCTGGCGCAGCCGCACCTCGGGGTCGGGGAGGCCGACGCGGGTGAGCAGCTCGAGCGACCGCGCCGTGACGGCCGCGCGATCGAGGCGCGGCGCGTGGGCGGTGATCGCCGTCGCGAGCTCGGCGCCGATCGTGCGGGCCGGGTCGAGCGACCCGAGCGCATCCTGCAGCACAAGGCCGATGCGCTTGCCGCGCACCCCGTGCCACTGCCGCTCGCTGAGGGCCCGCAGGTCGGTTTCGCCGAGCGACATGCGCTCGGCGGTGACGCGAGCATCCGTCGCCTGGGCGTCGCCGACGAGGCCGAGCAGCGCCTTCGCGGTGAGCGATTTGCCCGAGCCCGACGCGCCGATGAGGCCGAGCGCCTCACCGCGGCCAATGCGCAGGTCGATGCCGCGCACGACCTCGCGCGCGCCGCGGTCGAACGCGACGCGCAGGCCCGAAACCTCGAGACTCATCGCGACCTCCTCGCCTCGGCCTCAACGAACCGGCCGAGCAGCGTGCCCGTGACTGCGACGACCGCGATCGCGGCGCCGGGGAACACCGACATCCACCAGCCACCCGCCGGCAGGTACGTCGCGCCGGCATTCAGCATCGCGCCCCACTCCGCACTCGGCGGCGGGTCGCCGAGGCCGAGGTAGCTCAGGGCGGCGGCCCACACGACCGCCTGGCCAACGCCGAGCGTCGCGAGCGCGAACAGCGGCGCGAACGCGTTCGGCAGAATCGTGTGCCACAGCCGCCGAAGCGGGCCGCGGCCGAGAATTCGGTCGGCTTCGACGTAGCCCGAGGCACGCACCCGCAGGAGCTGCGAGCGGAGCATGCGCGCGTATCCGGGCGCCGTCGACAGGCCCACCGCGATCGTGGCCGGCACGACACCGGGCCCCGTGAGCGAGAGCAGCAGCAGGGCGAGCAGGATGCCCGGGAGCGCGTAGAGCGTCTCGGTGAGCCGGGTCGAGAGCCAGTCGCCGACGCGGCCGCCGAACGCGGCGACGAGGGCGAGGAGCGTGCCGAGCACGAGCCCGATGACGGTCGCGAGCACGCCGATCGTGAGGGAGCGGCCCGCGCCGTGCACGACGCGCGTGTAGATGTCGCGGCCCGATTCGTCGGTGCCGAACACGTGCGTGAGGCTCGGCGCGCGG
Organism: [Zimmermannella] faecalis ATCC 13722; assembly: GCF_000381765.1. GTDB lineage: Bacteria > Actinomycetota > Actinomycetes > Actinomycetales > Microbacteriaceae > Gulosibacter > Gulosibacter faecalis. Next base: position 96,221 of record NZ_KB907077.1, read on the forward strand.
TACGCCTCGGCGGGGTTGATCGCGAGCGGATTCCCGGGCGCGAGGAGCCCGGGGAACACCGCAGCGACGGCGTACCAGGCGACCACGACGAGGCAGACGGCGATGCCGACCCGTGTCGCGCGGCCGGATGCGCGCCGCCGCTGGGTGGGGATCGACGCGGTGATCGGGGGCACGGTCATGCGGTGGCCTCCCGCCTCGGCGGCATGACGAGCCGCTCGACGATGTCGGTTGCGAGCGTCACGATGACGTAGGCGACCGCGACGACGATGAGCACGCCCATGACCATGGGCACGTCGCGCGACAGCACGGCGTCGACGAGCGAGCGGCCGAGGCCCGGGCGCGCGAAGAGCTGCTCGACGACGACCGCGCCCGACACGAGTGAGCCGAACGCCCAGCCCGTGAGGCCGATCGCGGGCACGGCCGCGCGACGCAGCAGGTGGCGGTGAAACACGCCCCAGCGGGTCTCGCCGCGGGCGCGGGCGGCGAGCACGTACGGTTCCTCGAGCGCGGCGACGAGCGCGTCGCGCATCACCTGGGCGAGGTAACCACCGAGGGGAATCGCGAGCGTGACGGCGGGCAGAATCAGCCCGCCGACGCCCGGGCCCGAGATCGCGACGGGCAGGCCGAGGCCCGTCGCGAGCAGTGCGATGAGCAGCGCGCCGAGCCAGAAGTGGGGGAGCGCCGAGCCGACGATGCCGATGAAGTCGGCGGCGAGGGCGGCGCCGCGGCCACCCCGCACCGACCACCACGCGAGCCCGAGCGCGACGAGCCAGCCGAGCACGAGCGCGGCCACCGCGAGCGCGAGTGTGCCCGGCACGAGGTCGGCGATGATGTCGGCCACCTCGCGGTGCAGCCGATAGCTCTCGCCGAGATCGCCGCGCAGCAGCTGCCCGAGATAGCGCACGTACTGCTCACCGAGTGGCAGGTCGAGGCCGAAGTCGGCGCGGGCCTGCGCGACCGCCTCGGCGGAGGCGTTCGAGCCGGGCCCGCCGAGAATCGCGGTGACCGGGTCGCCCGGTACGGCGCGCACGGCGAAGAACGTGAACGTGACGACCGCCCAGACCACTACCGCGGCCGCGACGAGGCGGCCGGCGGCTCGCAGCGCGATGCGACGCCAGCCGCGGCTCGGGGTCTGGGCGGGCATCCGCTACTTCGTGACCGTCGTGTTCGTGAACGTCACGAGGTTGAGCGAGGGGTCGAGCTTGAAGCCCTCGACGCCGTCGCGGTAGGCGAACTGCACCGTCTGGTCGTAGAGCGGCACGACGTAGAAGTTCTCGACGAGGTAGGCCTGCACCTCGGCGTAGAGCTCGGCACGGCGATCGGCATCGGTGGTCGTGCCGGCCTCATCGAGCTTCTCGTCGAGCTCGGGATCGGCGACGCCCGTGTTGTTCGCGTGGTAGCCGCTCGGGGCGGGCGTGTTGCCGTCGGAGTGGTACACGATGCGCAGCACGTCGGCCGACGATTTCGAGTACGGCGCGATGATCGCGTCGAAGTCCCACTCGCCGCTCGCGGCGTACCACGACGAGATATCGAGCTGTTCGATCTGCACGTCGAAGCCAACCTCGGCGGCCGACGCGGCGAGCTGCTCGACGAGCGACACCTCGGCGGGAATCGACTGGTTCGTCGAGAGCGGGAACGACACCGTGAGCGGCTCGCCGTCCTTCATACGAATGCCGTCGTCGTTGCGCTCGGTGTAGCCCGCGGCGTCGAGCAGCTCGTTCGCGCGCTCGGGGTCGGTCGCGAGCACGTCAGAGAACGACTGGCCCTCCCACTCGTCGACGGCCTCGGGCAGCGACGACGAGAGCGGCGAGTAGGCCCGATCGAGCGTGCCGAAGTAGAGCGACTCAACGGCCGCATCGATGTCGGTCGAGATCGCGAACGCCTCGCGCACCTGCGGGTCGTCGAAGGGCGCGCGCGTCGAATTCAGCTCGATGCGCGCGGTGGTGCCCGGGCGTGCCGCGACGAGCGTCGCGTATCCGTCTTGCTCGCTGAGCTGGCTCAGCGTGTCGGGCTGTACCTGGTCGATGACGTCGACCTGGCCGGCCTGCAGCGCCGCCGCGCGCGTCGCCGCGTCGGGAATGAACCGCCACTCGAGGCGCTCGAGGCGCTCGCCCTCGGCGGGGGTTTCTTCGCCCGGCATGTTCGCGACGTGCGACTCGTTGCGCACGAGCGTCACCTGGTTCTGGCGCTCCCACGACTCGACCTTGAAGTAGCCGGTGCCGATCGGGTCTTCGCAGTTTTCGTCTTGGCCGCGCTCGAGGCCGGCCGGCGACATGATCGCGAGCCAGGTCTGCGCGAGCGACGCGGTGAGCGCCGAGTCGGGGGTGTTCAGGCGGAACTCGACAGTGTGGTCGTCGGTCGCGACGATCTCGTCGACCTTCGCGAGGGCGAGGATGCCCGTCGACGAGGCGGTGTCGGGGTCGCGCACGTGGTTCATGTTCGCGACCACCGCGTCGGCGTCGAACGGCGAGCCGTCGGAGAACTCGACGCCCTCCTTCAGCGCGACCGTGAGCGTGAGGCCGTCGTCGCTGAGCTCCGACGACTCCGCGAGCCACGGCACGATCTCGCCCGAGTCGTCGCGGGCGAAGAGCGACTCGAGCACCTGGTGGCCGAGCTCGGCCTGCGGCCAGTTGCCGCCGACGTGGGGGTCGAGGCAGTCGGGTTCCGACTGGCCGGTGGCGTAGACGAGCGTCGTGGTCGGTTGGTCAGCCGAGCACGCGGCGAGCGGCGCAAGAACTGCGAGACCAGCTGCCGCGGCGATCAGGCGCCGCGAAGAAACATGCATAGGCATAGCCTAGCGGTTGTTACACGGCGTGTAGAAAAATTCGCCGTCGGGGAAATTCGGCCGGGGCCCGCCTAGAAGCGGCAGTAGTCGATGAGGTTCGTGATCTGGTCTTCGACCGCGTCGGCGCCCTCGGCGATCTTGTCGAACTCGACGAGAATCGTGCCGTTCTGCATCACCCGGTCGATCGTGTCGACGAGGTCGCCGCCCGTCACCGCGACCTCGTTGAGGTACTGCTCGAGCTCGACATCCTCGGCAACGTCGCGGAGCTCCTCGATGTAACCGATCGCCTCGCGGATGCGCTCGAGCGTCGCGTACGGGTCGTCGCCAAAGTTCTGCGCCGCCTTCGAGACGATCTGGTTCGCGTACGCGAGCTCGCTCTCAACCGTCGCGCACGAGATCGCCGTCGGGGCCGGATGCGTGTCGCTCGGTTCGGGCGTGCCGTCGCCGTTCACGCCGGTGGGCGGGGCGACGTTGCAGCCGACGAGCACCGCCGCGGCAACGGCGAGGGTGGCGACGACGGAGAGGGCGCGATGCGGAGGCTTCATGACCTACTCATTGTCCTACGAATTTCCGGTGCAGTAGGTGTCGACCTCGTCCATCGCCGAAATGATGTCGGTGATCTTCGTCTGCAGGCTGCCCAGGTCGCCGAGAATCTCACCGCTCGTGACGCTGTCGAGCAGGTCGCCCGCCGCATCCTGCACCCCCTGCAGGTGCGACTTCAGCTCGGGGTCGCTTGTCGCCTCGGTGAGGGCGCCGAGCCGCTCGAATGCGTTCTGCAGCTCGCTGATAAAGCCGGCCGGGTCGCTGGCCGCCGAGTCGGACGCCGTCGAGACGTCGGAACCGATCGACTCGAGCTCGGCGTCGATGTTTTCGCAGGTGACCTCGCCCGAGAATGTCGCGGTGGTCTCGTTGCCGGAATCGCCCGACTCCGGCCCGACCGCGCCGCACGCGGTGAGGGTCAGCAGCGCCAGGGTCGCGGCCACGCCGGTGAGTGCGCGGGGAACGCGTCGCATTAATCAGCCTCCAAGGAGTTACAGCAGGCGGCGGCTAGCATCCCACATAAAGACGTGAGAAGACGGAGTCGGGCATGGAGCAGCGCAAGGGCCGAATCGGCCGACCAGCGGCATCGAGCCGAGTCACCCTCGAAGAAGCCGCCGGTGAGCTCGCGCTCGAGCGGGGTTGGGACGACATCTCGGTCGCCGACATCGCGGTGCGCGCGGGTGTCAGCCGCTCGTCGTTCTTCAACTACTTCACCGCGAAGTCCGACGTTATTTGGGCGAGCTTTGACGAGGCGGTCGGCGCGGCCGAAACCCTCGGCGAGGTGGCCGAGCGGCTCGAAGAATCGGGCCCGCCGGCCGCGCTCACGCACGCCGAGGCGATGGGCGCTCAGCACGCGATCACCGAGACCGCGCTCGGCCGTGCGCGAAAGCTCGTGCCGCTGTTCGCGAACCGGCCCTGTAGCGCGACCGAGCGTATCCACGCCGAGATGCGGGCGCTCGGCATCGTGCTGACGGTCGCCGAGTGGGCCGCCGAGGGCGTTGCCCGGCCGCCGCTCGGCGAACGCCTCGTCGAGGTGCTCGGCGACGACTGGAGCGCCTAGGGCCCGCCAGCCGGCTCGAGCGTCGGGTTTTCCGCATGCTGCGGCGTCGTGCGCCCGCCTAGCGTTGGGGGCATGAAGGTCTCGTTCGCTCCCGCACTCGTGTCGGTCGGCATGCTCGCGCTCTACGGCGTCGCGGTGCCGCTCGCCGGGCTCGCGGTGCTCATCGGCGGGCAGGCCGTCTCGTGGTCGATCGGGTCGAACGCGGTCGTGTTCGCGGTGGTGCTGCTGTTCCTCGTCCTGCTCGTGGGGTGCTCGCCGTGGCTGCTCGCGGGCGTCGCGCGGCTGCAGGAGGCGATTTCGCGCGCGATCTTCGGGCTGCCGATTCCGCCGCACGCGCTGCAGCTGCGGCACGTGCACGGCGACCTCGCGTGGGGGCGGTCGTCACTCGCGCAGTTCACCGACCGGCGCAACCTCTGGGGGCTCGCGCACGCGGCGGTCGCCGCGGTGCTCGGCGTGCTCGTCGTGCTGCTCGGCATCGTGCTCGCGGCGGGCATCGGGCTCATCGCCGCGGCGACCGCGGCGCCCCAGGTGACGGTGTTCGGCTTCGGCGAGCGCATCGACCGCAGCGCGGCGATCACGCTCGGCGCGCTCATGGCGGTCGTCGCGATCGCGCTCGCGGTCGGCACGATCCTCGTGTTCGCGCTCGTCACCCGCGTCATGCTCGTGCCCTCGCGGGAGGCCGAGCTGCGCGGGCTCGCGCGGGCCGAACAGCAGCGGCGTTCGCACGCCGTGCAGGCCGCCGACATCGAGCGCGGGCGCCTCGAGCGCGACCTGCACGACGGCGTGCAGCCGCAGCTCGTCTCGATCGCGATGACGCTCGGCCTCGCGCGGCGAAAGTTTGACGACGATCCGCAGGCGGCCCGGGAGCTGCTCGACGAGGCGCTGCGCACGACGCGCACGACGGTGGGCGACCTGCGGGCGCTCGTGCGCGGCATGCGGCCCGCGATTCTCAGCGATAAGGGTCTGGATGCGGCGCTGTCGGCCCTCGCGTCGGCGAGTGCGATCCCGGTGCGGGTCGACAACCGCGTCGCCGGTCGTTTCGACGTGCAGGCCGAGCTCGTCATCTATTTCGCGATCGCCGAGTCGATCACGAACGCCGCGAAGCACTCGGGTGCGACCCAGATCGACGTCGTGGTGCGCCGAGCCGACGAGCGCATTCGCGCCGAGGTGCGCGACAACGGATGCGGTGGGGCCGTGCGGGCGCCGGGCGGCGGCATCGAGGGAATCGGGGAGCGCGTCGCCGCGGCCGGCGGCGCCATGTCGGTGTCGAGCCCCGAGGGCGGCCCGACCGTGATCGAGGTGATGGTGCCGTGCGAGTCGTAATCTGCGAAGACCATGTGCTGCTGCGCGAGGGGCTCGTGCGACTGCTGCGCGAGGTGGGCCACGAGGTCGTCGCTCAGCTGCCCGACGTGCGGGGGCTCGCGGCAGCGGCCGCCGAGTGCGACCTCGTCGTGCTCGACGTGCGCCTGCCACCGACGTTCACGAACGAGGGCATCATGGCCGCCCTCGAGCTGCGGGCCGCGCAGCCGCGGCTGCCGATTCTCGTGCTCTCGCAGTACGTCGAAGAGCGCTACGCGACCGAGCTCATCCGCCAGCCCGGTGCCGGCCTCGGCTACCTGCTGAAGGATCGTGTCGCCGACCTCGACCTCTTCGTCGACGCGATTGACCGGGTCGCCGCCGGCGAGCACGTGCTCGACCCCGACGTCATCGAGCAGCTGCTCGCGCGCCGCGACCACGACGATCGCCTCGACGCGCTTACGCCGCGCGAGCGCGACGTGCTCAGCCTCATGGCGCAGGGGCGCTCGAACGCCGCGATCGCCGAGCGGCTGTTTGTGACTCCGGGTGCCATCGAGAAGTACATCTCGCAGATTTTTCAGAAGCTCGGCCTCGCGACGAACCGGTCGGAGAACCGGCGCGTGCAGGCCGTGCTCACGTATCTCGAACTCGAGGAGGGGCGCGCATGACCTCGCTCTTGACCGAACCGCAGGCCGAAGCACAACCGGGCGACGCGGTCGTGCCGGTGGGCGCACCGGGGCGCCGACGGAGCCACGTCTGGCTCGTGCGCGTGCTCGCCGTCATCGGGGTGATCGCGCTCGCGTTCGTCGCGGTGCAGGCGGGCCTCTACGCCTCGGCGCAGTCTCGCCTGAGCCAGATTGATTCGTCGGTGACGCTCGCGGAGCCGAACCAGATCGACGTGTCGCTCGCCACCAACGCGCAGTTCACGATTCAGAGCGACGATTATGTGACCGTGCCGACGTTGCAGGTGTTCGGCTCCGCGGTCGACGGGGTCTCGCCGTACGACGTCGAAGAACGGGCCGACGGCACCCTGCGCATCACGGCGAATCAGCGGGCGTCGCTGCCGGGCGAAGACGTCGGGGCGGAGCCCCTCACGAGCGCCGTGCTCAGCCTCCCGACCGGCGTCGCGGAGCGCGTGACGGTGCGCGCATCCGTTGCCGAAGGCGCGTTCTTTGACGTCTACTCGCCGCTGCACCGGCTCGAATACACGGGCAGCGGCGCCTGGTACCTCGACCTGCAGGGCGAACTCGACGAGGTGCAGATCTCGGCACCGTTCACGAACGTCACGCTCATCGGACCGATTCACGACGCCGAAATCGAGTGCGCGAGCCTCACTGTCGACTTCCAGGGCGAGCTGCCCGAGCACGCGACCCTCGACGCGAACGACTGGCTCACGGTGCGGGACTTGCCGCGCAACGAACCGGTGTCGATCGCCGGCACCACGAGCGCCGTCGACTGGTTCGTCGAGCAGGGGATCGAGGTGGTCGACCCCGCCGAGCGCATCCCAAGCATCGAGCTCGGCGACGCGATCACCGCCGACCTCATGGACTGGGACACGTCGAGCTGGTGAGTTGCGGGCGGCGGCGTGCCGAGCGGCGCGGATGCGACTACGATTACCGCAACGACGTTGATCCGCTATCACCGGGGAGTCTTCGGAAGAACGGCCGGACACGGCTCACTAGAACCGAACGGGTTGGCCCGTCACAGCCGCAATGAAGTGGCAGCGTGAGCTGCAAACAGGGTGGTACCGCGCGCAAGCGTCCCTGCAACCTGGCAAACCAGTTATCTGCAGGAGACCACCACATGAGCGCGACGTATCCCAAGTCGAACGGCTCGGCATTCGGCCCGGGCGCCGAGGTGCCGGCATCGCCCTCGTTCGCGAGCATCGAGCAGCAGGTGCTCGAGTTCTGGCGCACCGACGACACGTTCCAGGCGTCGATCGACCGCCGCGACGGCGCCGAAGAGTGGGTGTTCTACGACGGCCCGCCGTTCGCGAACGGGCTGCCGCACTACGGCCACCTGCTGACCGGCTACGCGAAGGACGTGTTCCCGCGCTACAACACGATGCGCGGCAAGCAGGTCAACCGCGTGTTCGGATGGGATACGCACGGCCTGCCCGCGGAGCTCGAGGCGATGAAGCAGCTCGGCATCACGACGAAGGACGAGATCGAGGAGATGGGCGTCGGCGAGTTCAACGCCGCCGCGAAGGCCTCGGTGCTCAAGTACACGCAGGAGTGGCAGGACTACGTCGAGCGCCAGGGCCGCTGGGTCGACTTCGAGAACGGCTACAAGACGCTCAACCTCCCCTTCATGGAGTCGGTGATCTGGGCGTTCAAGCAGCTTTACGACAAGGGCCTCGCGTACGAGGGCTTCCGCGTGCTGCCGTACTGCTGGAACGACGAGACGCCGCTGTCGAACCACGAGCTGCGCATGGACGACGACGTCTACCAGGACCGCCAGGACAACACCGTCACCGTGACGTTCCCCCTCACGGGTGCCCGCGCCGCTGAGCTCGGGATCGACGGTGTCTCGGCGCTCGCCTGGACGACGACGCCCTGGACCCTCCCGACGAACCTCTCGCTCGCGGTCGGCCCCGCGATCGACTACGCCGTGCTGCCCACGGCCGACGGGCAGGCGACGTACCTGCTCGCCGAGGCGCGCATCCCCGCCTACCTCAAGGAGCTCGGCTACGAGTCGGCCGACGACGCGACCGCCGCCGTCACGACGCGGGTCGCCGGCGCCGACCTCGCCGGCGTCACCTACGAGCCCCTGTTCGACTTCTACACCGACACCGAGAAGTGGGGCACGGAGCGCGCCTGGCAGGTGCTCGTCGACGACTACGTCACCACGAGCGACGGCACCGGCATCGTGCACCAGGCGCCCGCCTACGGTGAGGACGACAAGCGGCTGAACGACGCGGCGGGCATCCCGACGATCCTCTCGCTCGACTCGGGCGGCAAGTTCCTCGCCGACGTCGCGCCCGTCGCGGGGCAGCTCTGGTTCGACGCGAACAAGCCGCTCGTGCAGGAGCTCAAGGCGGCCGGTCGACTGTTCCAGCAGAAGTCGTACGTGCACTCGTACCCGCACTGCTGGCGCTGCAAGCAGCCGCTCATCTACAAGGCGGTCTCGAGCTGGTTCGTGCGCGTGACCGAGTTCCGCGACCGCATGGTCGAGCTCAACGAAGAGATCACCTGGGTGCCCGAGAACGTGAAGCACGGCCAGTTCGGCAAGTGGCTCGAGGGCGCCCGCGACTGGTCGATCTCGCGCAACCGCTACTGGGGGTCGCCAATCCCCGTGTGGAAGAGCGACGACGACAACTACCCCCGCGTCGACGTGTACGGCTCGCTCGACGAGCTCGAGCGCGACTTCGGCGTGCGGCCGACCGACCTCCACCGGCCCGCGATCGACGAGCTCGTGCGCCCGAACCCCGACGACCCGACCGGGAAGTCGATGATGCGGCGCATCCCCGATGTGCTCGACGTCTGGTTCGATTCGGGCTCGATGCCGTTCGCGCAGGTGCACTACCCGTTCGAGAACGAGTCGTGGTTTGACTCGCACTCGCCGGCCGACTTCATCGTCGAGTACATCGGCCAGACGCGCGGCTGGTTCTACATGATGCACGTACTCTCGACGGCGCTATTCGACCGCCCCGCGTTCAAGAACGTCGTGTCGCATGGCATCGTGCTCGGCTCCGACGGGCGCAAGATGTCGAAGTCGTTGCGCAACTACCCCGACGTGCGCGAGGTGTTCGACCGCGACGGCTCCGACGCGATGCGCTGGTTCCTCATCTCGAGCTCGGTGCTGCGCGGCGGCAACCTCATCGTCACCGAAGAGGGCATCCGCGAATCGACGCGTCAGTTCCTGCTGCCGCTGTGGTCGACCTACTACTTCTTCACGACCTACGCGAACACGGCCGGCGGGCCGGATGCGCCCGGGTACGACGCCCAGTGGCGCACCGACTCGACGCACGTGCTCGACCGGTACATCCTCGCGAAGCTCCGCGAGACGATCGAGGCGGTGCGCGCCGACCTCGACGAGCTTGACGCGTCGAACGCGACAAACCGCCTGCGCGACTTCGCCGAGGTGCTTACGAACTGGTACGTGCGCCGTTCGCGCGACCGCTTCTGGGAGGGCCGCGAGGGTGAGCGCGCCGACGACAACACCGCCGCGTTCGACACGCTCTACACCGTGCTCGAGACGCTGTGTCGCGTCGCCGCACCGCTGGCGCCGTTCGTCACCGAGACCGTCTGGCGCGGCCTCACCGGCGAGCGCTCGGTGCACCTCACCGACTGGCCCGACGCCGAGGCGTTCCCCGCCGACCCGTCGCTCGTCGCGTCGATGGATGCGGTGCGCGAGGTCGTGTCGTCGGGTCAGGCGCTGCGCAAGGCGCACCAGCTGCGCGTGCGCCTGCCGCTGCGCCGGCTCACGGTGCTCACCGATCGCGCCGACGAACTCGCCGAGTTCGCCTCGATCGTCGCCGACGAACTCAACGTGCGCGAGGTGCTCGTGCAGCCGCGCAGCGACGAGGCCGCCGCAGAGTACGGCGTCTCGCGCGTGCTCCGGGTGAACGCCCGCGCGGCAGGCCCCCGCATCGGCAAGCAGGTGCAGCAGGCGATCAAGGGCTCGAAGAGCGGCGACTGGCAGGTCGACGACGCCGGACAGGTCGTCGCCGGCGGCATCGCCCTCGAGCCAGGGGAGTACGAGCTCGACCTGCAGGTCGCCGAGCGCCACGGCACCGAGGTGCTCGCGCTGCTGCCGAGCGGCGGCATCCTCGTGCTCGACGCCGAGGTGACCGACGAGCTCGCCGCCGAGGGCACCGCCCGCGACGCCGTGCGCGCCGTGCAGGACGCACGCAAGGCCGCCGGGCTCGCCGTGAGCGACCGCATCCGCCTCACCCTGCGCACCGACGACGCATCGGTCGCTTCGCTCGAGGCGAACCGCGATCTCATCGCAGGAGAGACGCTCGCCACTAGCCTTGAGGTGAGCGGCGGGGTCGCACCCGACCCGGCCCGCGCATCCGTGGCACACAGCTACGGCGCACTCGAGATCGAACTGGAGAAGGCATGAGCGATGAGCGTCGCGGAGACGAGTTCGGCGACGAGCTTCCCGAGGGCGAGCTGACCGCCGAAGACATTGCGAAGCTGCTCGGCGGCTCGCCATTCGACGACGGGCTCGACTTTGACACCGACTTCGCCGACGACCTCGTCGCCGAAGAGGAACGCCTCAGCGAGCGCGAGGCCGAGCAGCGGCGGCAGCTCGACGAGACCGACTGGGAAGACGAGGCCGACCAGGTCTTTCAGGAGCTCATGGAGCGCGTCGGTGAGGGGCAGCCGCAGCCGCGGCTCGAGCCCACTCGGCGAGTGTGCGAGCTGCTCGGCGACATTCACCGCGCGTGGCCGATGATTCACATCACGGGCACGAACGGGAAGTCGTCGACCGCGCGAATCGCCGAGTCGCTGCTGCGCGCCCACGGCCTGCGCACGGGCCTGCTCACGAGCCCGCACCTCGTGCGGCTCAACGAGCGCATCGGCATTGACGGGCTCCCGATCAGCGACGAGCGCCTCGTCGCGAACTGGCGCGACATCGAGCCGTTCCTCGCGATCGTGGATGCGGAGCTCGAGGAGGCGAACGAGGTTCGGCTCACGTTCTTCGAGGCGCTCACGGTGCTCGCGTTCGCGTGCTTCACCGACGCCCCGGTCGACGTCGCGATCGTCGAGGTCGGGATGGGCGGTGAGTGGGACTCGACGAACGTCGCCGACGGCGGCGTCGCGGTGTTCACTCCGATCTCGCTCGACCACCAGGGCCGCCTCGGCGACACGATCACCGAGATCGCGCGCACGAAGGCCGGCATCATCAAGCCCGGCGCGGCGGTCGTTTCGGCGGCACAGCCCGCCGACGCGGCGGCCGAGATCGCGGCGGCCGCGGCCGAGCGCGACGCGACCGTGTATGCCGAGCCCGACGCGTTCGCCGTCACGGCCGACCACATGGCGGTCGGCGGCCGACTCATCTCGGTGCGCGGCATCAACGGCCAGTACGACGACCTGCCCCTCGCGATCGCGGGGGAGTACCAGGCGCACAACGCCGCGCTTGCGCTCGCGGCGGTCGAGGCATTCTTCGGTGGCGAGCGCGAGCTGCTCACCGAGAACGTCGAGGCCGGCATCGCCGAGGCGCTCTCGCCCGGCCGCCTCGAGCTCGTCGGCGCGAACCCCGCGGTGGTCGTCGATGCGGCCCACAACCCCCACGGCGCGGCACACCTCGCGCAGGCCGTGAACGAGACGTATGCGTTCGACCAGCTCACGCTCGTGCTCGCCGTGCTCGAAGACAAGAACGTCGAGGGCATCGTGCGCCCGCTCGCGAACATCGCCGACCGCATCATCGTGACGCAGTCGGACTCGCCACGCGCGATTGCCGCGTACGACCTCGCCGAGATGGTGCGCGACGTGCTCGGGGAGGAACTCTCCGAGCAGAAGCAGGTGCGGGTCATCGATCGCTCCGACGAGGCGCTCGCGACCGCGCGCGCCGAGGCCGCCGCCTTCGAGCTCGGCGAAGACGAGTACGGGCTGCCGCAGTCGGCGGGCGTGCTCGTCACCGGCTCGATCACGCTCATCGGCGAGGCGTACGCTCTCGCACACGAGCAGGGCTGGAAGCAGGCACCGAGCGAGGGCGAGGAGTAGGAGTGGCTCGGAGGTACCGCGGCGTCACCGAGCAGCTCGGCTCGATTCTCATCGCCTTCGAGGTGATCGTGGTGTTCCTGGTCGCGCTCGCCCTGTTCGGCCTCGAGGCGCTCCCGCCCGTCGTCGCGCTCGGCGGCGGCGCGGTGTTCGTGCTCGCGTTCGTCGCAGGCGTGTACTTCCTGCGCAAACCCTGGGGTCGCTGGTACGTGCTCGGTCTGCAGATCGCGCTGACGCTGCTCGGCTTCTTCGAAGTGACCGTGTTTATTGTCGGCGCGCTGTTCCTCGCCGTGTGGGTGTTCTGCATGCTGCGCGGCGGCAAGATCGACGCCGAACGCGCCCCGATCATCGCCGAGTATGAGCGGGCCCGCGCGGCCGGCGAACTCGACGAGCCGAGCACCACCTAGCCGCAACCCGCTAACGTCATTGCGGGTGACGTGCCCGCAATCGTGAATTCAAGGAGTGAAGCATGACCGAACAGACACTCGTACTCGTGAAGCCCGACGGCGTTCGCCGTAACCTCATTGGCGAGGTCATCGCCCGAATCGAGCGCAAGGGCTACGTCGTCACCGACCTGCGCTACGTGCAGGCGACGCGCGAGCTGCTCACCGAGCACTACGCCGAGCACGTCGGCAAGCCGTTCTTCGAGCCGCTCGTCGAGTTCATGATGTCGGGCCCGACCGTCGCGATTCGCGTCGAGGGTGACTCGGTCGTCGAGGGCTTCCGCTCGCTCGCGGGTGCGACGAACCCGACGACCGCGGCGCCCGGCACGATCCGCGGCGACCTCGGCCGCGACTGGGGCAAGAAGGTCATCGAGAACCTCGTGCACGGCTCCGACTCGACGCTCTCGGCCGAGCGCGAGCTCGCCATCTGGTTCAGCTAGGGCTTCTCGCACCCACGCGAATGGTCGCGCCGGGTTTGCGGTGCAGATTTTTGGACGATCTCCGAGATTTTGGGGTTTGAACGGGCTCAGCCCGTTCAAACCCCAAAATCTCAGAGATCGTCCGTGTTTCCGGGCTAGACCGCGAAGGGTGTGACGCGGCGCGACGACGGGTATCGGTGCCGTTCGGTGCGGACCATCGAGAGGATCTGCGCCTCGCACTCGTCCCAGCGCTCGATGATGTCCCAGTACGTGAACCGCAGCATCGAGTATCCGAGCGACTCGAAGTAGCGGTCCTTCTTGCGATCGCGGATAAAATCAGCTTGATTCGAGTGGTAGGCAAAGCCGTCGCACTCGACGGCGAGGTAGTCGCCGATGAGAAAGTCGAGCTCGAACACACCGACCTTCACGTGTGTGCGGTGCTTGATGCCGAGCTGGCCCAGCCGCACTCGCACGAGCGACTCAAGCGCCGAGTCGGCACGGTGCCCCGAGAGCGCAATCGCGCGCTGGAGCTTTTCTTTCGCGAGCGGGTGCCCGTCAAGCGCCGTGATGTCGAGCGCGCGCCGGGCCATCTCGTCGAGGATCGCCACGAGCTCGTCGAGTTCGCAGCAGTCCTGGGCGCACAGCAAGATTCCCTCGTGGCTGTCGAGGGGGTCTTCGGGGAGGCCGAGGGTGGGCAAGTGATGCCACGTTTTACCAAGCCCGTAGGCGCCCACCCGCAGGTGCAGCTCCCTGAACTCCGGTGTCCAGAATCCGAGGTGCTGCAGCGCACTGAGGCAGGTGACGGTGCCGCGGGCGATCCGGGCGCGCCCGAACATCGTGAGCGGCGTCGTGGGTAGGCGATACCAGCCGCGCTGCTGTCTCGTTAACCGCCCAGCCGCGACGAGCTTGCCGATGGTGTGCCGGTCGTAACCGAGGCCATGGAGTTCCTCGGTCGAGATGACCTGGTGCTTGCGGTTGAGGTAGGCGTCGAGATCGTCGTGCATGGCCGGAAGCCTGCCCCTCGACCCAACGAAGACGGCGTGGACTGGAGACGACCTGTGGACAGCTGCGTATCCACAACGCGTTCGGAAGTCAGCCGAGCACGTGCGTCAAGCGCGGAAAACAGTTGCGGCCCTCGTCTCTGGTGGAGACGAGGGCCGCAACCGCTCGGGGGTTGCCGAGTTATGGGCTGGCTCGCTAGGGGTGGGCGGCCATCGCGCTGATGATTTCGTAGGCGACGTGGGATGCGCTCATGGCCGTGATCTGCGCGTGGTCGTACGCGGGAGACACCTCGACGACGTCGGCGCCAACGACGTTGAAGCCCGAGAACTCGCGGAGCATGCGCAGCAGCTCGCGGCTCGTCATGCCACCGGCCTCGGGCGTTCCCGTGCCGGGGGCGTGCGCCGGGTCGAGCACGTCGATGTCGACCGAGAGGTAGACGGGGCGGTCGCCGAGGCGCGCGCGCATGCGCTCGATCGCGACCGGTACGCCCTCGTTCTCGATTTCGTCGGTCGAGATGATCGCGAACCCGAGGCGCTCGTCGTCGCGCAGGTCTTGCTTGCTGTAGAGCGGGCCGCGGGTGCCGACGTGCAGGCTCGCCTCGAGGTCGATGAGCCCCTCTTCAGAGGCGCGGCGGAACGGCGTGCCGTGGGTGACCGGGGCGCCGAAGTAGGTGTCCCACGTGTCGAGGTGCGCGTCGAAGTGCACGACCGCGACGGGCCCGTGCTGCTTCGCGACCGAGCGGAGCATCGGCAGGGCAAGCGTGTGGTCGCCGCCAATCGCGACGAGCCGGGCGCCCGACGCGCGAAGCTCGTCGGCGCCGCGTTCCATGTCGGCGACGGCCTCGGAGATATCGAACGGGTTCACGGGAATGTCGCCGGCGTCGACGACCTGCACCTCGGCGAACGGGGCGATGTCGACCGCGGGGTTGTACGGGCGCAGCAGGCGGGATGCTTCGCGCACGTGCGAGGGCCCGAACCGGGTGCCGGGGCGGTAGCTCACGCCGCTGTCGAACGGCACGCCCACGACGATGACGTCAGCCGAGTCGACGTCGTCGAGCCGGGGGAGTCGCGCGAACGTGGCAATGTCGGCGAACCGAGGCGACTTGCTCGCGTCGGCCGGACCAAGCTTGCCGCTGTCAAACTTCACGTAGTCGGGGCCCATCTTATCCTCGCAATAGAAAACAAATGTTGTGTATTGCGAAACTACGACGCGATCGAACCTCGCGCAAGTCGCGAGCCGGCGGGCTGGGTGGTCGGGTGCGCGGCGAAGCGGGTGACGGGACGCGTGCGGCTCAGCGCCTGCTGCTCCAGGGTGCCGGCACGAGGATCCAGATGACCCGCGTCGCCTCGTTGCAGTGCCAGCTGTGCGGCTCGTCGCCGTGGAACGTCACGGTGTCGCCCGGCTTCAAACGGGTCGACGACGTGCTGAATCGCAGCTCGAGTTCGCCCGAGATGATGTGCAATACCTCGACGTCGCAGTTGATTGTGTAAAGCTCGTCGCCGCCGTCGGCGCCGGCCTCGATCGTGGAGTGGATGACCTGCACGGCCGACTGCCCGCGCGGCGTCACCAGCTGTTCGCGCGCCCCGAAGCCGCCGAGATTGATGTGCGGCGCCGAGTCGAGGTGCACGACCGCGGTATCGGGCTGATCAAACAGACTGCCGATCGTCACTGACAGCACCTGGCACAGTGCGTGCAGGGTCGCGACACTCGGCGAGGTTTCGTCGCGCTCGACGCGCGAGAGGTACCCCTTCGAGAGCCCCGTGCCCGAGGCAACCTCGGCGAGCGTGAGCCCTTGCGCTCGGCGGGCGGCGCGCAGCTTCGCGCCGATTCGGGCGGCCTGGGACTCTGCCTGTGGCGAGATTCCGCGCATCGGGTTCCTTTCGGTGGGTGGCCTCCAGTATCCACCAGTGCCCGCACATCCTCGCGAGGCGCGAGCGCGCGCGATGGGTTGCATTAGAGAAAACAAATGTTTCATACTGGGTGAACACCGCGCGACGTTCGCGGACGCCGGCCACGGCGAGAACCCCCTCGGAGGACTCAATGACGAACCCCATCCCGACGTCCGGCGCTGCCGACGCAACGGCAACCGACATCACGGTCGACGACATTGCGACCGCCGCCCAGGCAATTGTCGACGCGTTCGCAGCGAACGACGAGGCCGACTACTTCGGCCGGTTCGCGCCCGACTGCTCGTTCGCGTTCCACACCGACGGCGTGATTCACACCGAGCGCGACGCGTGGCAGCAGGGATGGCGCGAGCTGCGCGCCGACGGATGGGAAGTGCTCGAGTGCCACAGCCTCGTGACGCACATCCAGCTCATCCCCGAGGGCGGCATTTTCGTGCACGAGCTCGAGACGACGGCCCGCACCGGCGACGACACCGAGACCTACCGCGAACGTGAAACGATCGTGTTCACGCGCCGCGACGGCGAACTCGTCGCGGTGCACGAGCACCTCTCGACAATCGACGACACCGCGGCCGACACCCAGACCGACGCAAGTGAGGCAGCGGCATGAGCCATGACGTGACCACCGAATCTGCCGACGCGACCCAGGCCGAGGGGCCGATTCGCGGCACCCTCGGCGGCGGGCGCATCCTGCTCATCTGGCTCGCCGCGAACCTCGTCGTGACGACGCTCCTCACCGGCACGCTCTTCGTGCCCGGCGTCACCTTCGCCGAATCGGCGCTCTGGATTGTCGTCGGCACCGTGCTCGGCGCCTGCGTGCTCACCCTCATCGCCGTCATGGGCGTGCGCACGGGCCTGTCGACCATGGCGCTCACGAAGGGGTCGTTCGGCCTGCGCGGCTCGATCGTGCCCGCGCTGTCGAACCTCGTGATTCTCATGGGCTGGTCGTGGGTGCAGGCGATGCTCGCCGGCATCTCGCTCGACTACCTCATCTACAGCTGGACCGGCTTCTCGAACCCCGCGCTGTTCGCCGCCCTGTGCGAGATCGTCGTCGTGCTGCTCGCGATCTTCGGGCACGAGGGCATCGCGAAGATCGAGCCGCTGCTCGGCATCGTCATTCTCGGCTTCATGGCGTACGTCTTCATCACCGCGTTCGGGCAGCACTCGCTCAGCGAGTACCTGCAGCTGCAGGCCGACCCCGAGCTCGGCATGACCGGGCTCAGCGTGTTCGACATCGTCTTCGCCACGGCGATCTCGTGGACCGTGCTCTCGGCCGACCTCACCCGCCCCGCCCGCACGCCCCGCGGCGGCGCGACCGGCGCGGCGATCGGCTACACGCTCTCGACCGTGCTCGCGATGATGCTCGGCGCCGTCGCGATCTCGTACGTGCTGCTCGAGGGCGGCGAGGCGATCCCGTTCGACCCGACCGTGATTATCGACGCGTTCGGTGCGCCGCTCGCGATCGTGATGTTCCTGTCGGTCATGGCGACGAACACCATGGTCGTGTTCGGCATGACGCTCTCGCTGCAGCACGCGTTCCCCCTGAAGAAGCCGCTCCCGTTCGTGCCGACGGCGATCGGCGTCGGCATTGTCTCGGTGATCGGGTCGACCTGGCTCGGGCTGCTCGACCAGTTCACGACGTTCCTCTCGACCATCGGCGCCCCGTTTATTCCGGTGTTTGCCGTCATGATTATCGACTACTACGTCGCGCGCCGCGGCGTGTACGACCGCGACATTCTGCGCCACAGCGGCGGCAAGTACTGGTTCGCGGGCGGCTGGAACCTCGGCGCGATCCTCGCGTGGGTCGTCGGCGGTGTCACCTACTGGGTGCTCGCGTTCGTGTGGCTGTCGCCGGTCGGCGCGGCCCTGCCCACCGTGCTCGTGTCGGCGCTCGTTTATCTTGTGTGGGTGAAGGCCACCCGAATCACCGCCGAACCCGGCGCCCGCTCGCGCCACCTTGCCGAGGAGTCGTAGCGGCGTGTTCGTCGACCTCGCGCATCCGCTTCGCTCGGGCATGCCGGTGTTCCCCGGCGATCCCGCGGTCGCGGTGCGCCCGGCCGCCGAGCTCGAGCGCGACGGCTTCGCGGTCGCCCGGCTCGAGCTCGGCAGCCACAGCGGCACGCACGTGGATGCGCCGGCGCACTCGATCGCGGGCGGCCGCACGATCGACGCGGTCGGGCTCGACGAACTCGTCGGCGACGCGGTTGTCGTGCAGCTGCCGGGGCTCGCGCCGCGCGAGGTGATTTCGCGCGCGCGGCTCGCGCCCCTGCTGGATGCGGGGCTCGGCGGCGCGCGCATCGTGCTGCTCGCGACCGGCTGGGATACGCGGTGGGGCACGCCCGACTATTTCGCGCATCCGACCCTCGACCCCGACGCCTGCCGAGCCCTCCTCGACGCGGGGATGCACGTGCTCGGCGTCGACACCCTCAACCCCGACCCCTCCGACGGCGCCGACCTGCCGGTGCACGGAGCGGTGCTCGGCGGTGACCATCTCATTGTCGAGAACCTGCGGAGGCTCACCGAACTGCCGGCACGGGTGCGCTTCGCCGGAGTTCCGCTCCGAATCGCCGAGGGCGACGGCAGCCCGATTCGGGCGTACGCCGAAGTCGAATACTCCTGCTGCCCGGTGTCACAAAAGTGACCCGGGCAGCGAAGGTGTTGCGTGCCATAATGAGTGCGTGCGCGAGAGCGCATCGAGACTTTCGGGGGAGACCCCGGCCGCACCAGCGGCACGACGCAGAGCGTCGACAGACTTCCCGCGGAAAACCCCGCGGCCAACACAGAGTTCCGACCAGGAATCGCAGACGCGACTGGCCGGTAGTAGCAGGAGCACCCAGTGACGGTGGACAACCACGAGAACAATGCCAGCAACGACGCACAGAACGAGAACGAGCAGGTAGTCGAGGCGCAGCAGCCCGACACCGAGGCGGCCCCGACCGCGCAGACGCAGCTCGACGAGGCGCAGGCTGACGAGACCCAGGCTGACGAGGCACAGCCCAAGGTAACTGAGCCCGAAGCGGCCGACGTGGATGCGGCTGGCACGAATGCCGATGACGCTCAGGCCGACGGCGCCGAGGGTGAGTCGGCTGACGCTGAGCCGGCCGACAGCGAGTCGACCGACACCGAGGCAACCTCGTCCGAACCCGAGCCGACCGAGGACGAGGTCAAGACCCCGGAACGCGACCCGCGCATCCCCGAGGTCATCACGCGCCGCACCCTCTTCTTCCTCGCCCCCGACCTGCCGCCGCTGCCCGAGGCACCGCGCGACAGCCGCGGCGAGCAGCGCCACGACGACGGCGACGACGACTCGTCGCGCAGCGGCCGCCGCAGCCGCTCCCGCCGGGGCGGGCGTGGTAGCGAGAGCCGCGATTCGGGCCGCGACCAGCGCCAGCAGCGCGACCAGCGCGACGACCACGATGACGACGAGCCCGAGGCGCCGCAGATCACCGAGCCGCAGGCGGTCAAGGGGTCGACGCGCCTCGCCGCGAAGCGACAGCGCCGCCGCGAGAGCCGCGAGCTCGGCCGCCGCCGCACGGTCGTAACCGAGAGCGAGTTCCAGGCGCGTCGCGAGTCGGTCGACCGCAAGATGCTTGTGCGGGCGAAAGACGGCCGCGTGCAGATCGGCGTGCTCGAAGACAACATTCTCGTTGAGCACTACGTCGCCCGGAACGAAGACGTCTCGCTCATCGGCAACGTGTACCTCGGCCGCGTGCAGAACGTGCTGCCGAGCATGGAGGCCGCGTTCGTCGACATCGGGGCCGCGCGTAACGCCGTGCTCTACTCGGGCGAGGTCGACTGGAGCGCCGCCGAGCTCGGGCCGAACACGGCCCGCAAGATCGAGAATGCGCTGAAGCCCGGCGACAAGGTGCTCGTACAGGTCACGAAAGACCCGGTCGGCCACAAGGGCGCGCGCCTCACGAGCCAGGTCTCGCTGCCCGGTCGCTACCTCGTGTACGTGCCCGGCAACTCGCTCAACGGCATCAGCCGCAAGCTCCCCGAGACCGAGCGCAGCCGCCTCAAGAAGATCCTCAAGGAGGTGCTGCCCGACGGCGTCGGCGTCATCGTGCGCACCGCCGCCGAGGGTGCGACGCAGGAGCAGCTGCAGCGCGACGTTGACCGCCTCACGAAGCAGTGGGAAGACATTCAGCGCCGCGCCAACTCGGGCGGCAAGGGCGCGCAGACGCTCCACGCCGAGCCCGACATGCTCATCAAGATCATCCGCGATGTCTTCAACGAGGACTTCCACCAGCTGATCATTCAGGGGCAGTCGGAGCTCGACACGATCAAGAGCTACCTCGGCCAGGTGGCCCCTGACCTCCTCGAGCGCGTCGAGCGCTACTCGGGCGACGACATCTTCACCGAGTACAAGGTGAACGACATGATCGAGAAGGCGCTCGGCCGCAAGGTCTGGCTTCCCTCGGGCGGCTCGCTCGTCATCGACCGCACCGAGGCGATGACTGTCATCGACGTGAACACCGGCAAGTTCGTCGGCTCGGGTGGCAACCTCGAAGAGACCGTCACCAAGAACAACCTCGAGGCGGCCGAAGAGATCATTCGCCAGCTGCGCCTGCGCGACATCGGCGGCATCATCGTCATCGACTTCATCGACATGGTGCTCGAGTCGAACCGTGACCTCGTGCACCGCCGCCTCGTCGAGGGCCTCTCGCGCGACCGCACGAAGCACCAGGTCGCCGAGGTGACGAGCCTCGGCCTCGTGCAGATGACGCGCAAGAAGATCGGGCTCGGACTGCTCGAGACGTTCTCGGAGCCTTGCGACGCCTGCGCCGGTCGCGGCGTGGTCGTGCACTCGCACCCCGTCAACCACGGCGGTGGCGGCAACCAGTCGCGCGGCAACAAGTCGCGGTCGAACCGCGGCGGCAACGGCGGCGGCAACAACAACCGCGGCCAGAACACCGACTCGAAGCACCAGAAGTCGCAGAACGGCGGCACGCATGAGATCACCGACGATGCGCGCAACGCGCTCACGAAGATCGCGGCGTCGACTATGCCCGGCACGAACGGTGACGAGGCGGCTCGCGAGGCCGCGGCGCAGAAGCTCGCGGATGCGGCTGCCGCGGCTGCTGCGGGCAAGCCGGTCGCCGATGTGCTCGCGGCGGCGGGGGAGACCTCGACCGACAGCAACGATGGCAATGGCAACGACAACAACGGCGGGGATGAGCGCGAGGGGCGCCGCTCCCGGCGTTCGCGTCGCGGTGGTCGCGGCCGCAACAAGGGCAACGATCAGCGCGACGGCAACGAGTCGCAGAACGGCGGCGAGGCGCAGAACAGCGACGACTCGCAGGACAACACTGCGAAGCAGGATGCCCCCGCGCAGCGCGACACCAGCGACCAGCAGCAGCCGAGCGATGCCACGCAGGGCACCGAAGCGGCACCCGCGGCCGAGCCCGCGACGCGCCCCGACGCATCCGAGTCGAAGGCGCCCGCGCGCAAGTCGCGTCGCCGCATCAGCACCGGCACCGTGACCGCCGACGAGTCGCTGCGCAGCCCGCGGGAGCCCGAACAGCTCGCGATCGAGCTGCCCGAGGCGAAGCCCGCGGCCGAAAAGCCCGAGCTGGCCGGCGATCCGTCGGCGGCCCTCGCCTCGCTCGACGCGGCGCTCGACTCCCTCGCGGGCGTCGAGACGACGTCGACCGAGCCGGCTCAGGCCGCAGCGCCCGAGCAGGCCGCAGCGCCCGCCGCGGAGTCGAAGCCGAAGCGTCGGCGCCGCATCACGACCGGCCCCATCTCGACCGAATAGCGGGTCGAGCCGGGGACGGCTCGCAGGGTTGACGCTCACCCTGCGAATCGAGTAAAGTTGGTCGCTGTTGCACGCTCTTCGAGCAACGCGGCGTCGGCCGCGCAGTTGAGCGTCAGGTTTCGTGCACCGGCACGTCACGCAAGATTCGTTCGCGGGTCGATTGAGTTCGATTTGCAAAGAGAAAAGGTAACTGAAGTGGTATTCGCAGTAGTGCGCGCCGGTGGCCGGCAGGAAAAGGTCGAGGTTGGCTCGGTCGTCACCATGAACCGCGTTGTGGCCGATGAGTCGGGCAAGGTCGAGCTTCCCGCCGTGCTGCTCGTCGACGGCGACAAGATCACCAGCGACGCTGAGAAGCTCGCCAAGGTGACCGTCTCGGCCGAGGTTGTCGAAGACCTCCGTGGTCCGAAGATCCGCATCCAGAAGTACAAGAACAAGACCGGTTACAAGAAGCGCCAGGGCCACCGCCAGGAGCTCACCACGGTCAAGATCACCGACATCAAGTAGTCCAGAGGAGCAGACTGAAATGGCACACAAGAAGGGTGCGAGCTCGTCGAAGAACGGCCGCGACTCCAACGCCCAGCGCCTCGGCGTGAAGCGCTTCGCTGGTCAGGAAGTCAACGCCGGCGAGATTCTCGTTCGTCAGCGCGGCACCAAGTTCCACCCCGGCGCAAACGTCGGCCGTGGCGGCGACGACACGCTGTTCGCGCTTGCGACCGGCACGGTTGAGTTCGGCAACAAGGGCATGCGCAAGGTTGTCAACATCGTCGCAGCTGCCGAATAGGCACTGTGCGCCGCACCTGCGGCACCTGATGAAGGGGCGGAGACTTTCCGCCCCTTTTTCATTGCAGTTTTTCGCGGCGGTGGGTCACCGCCCGCGCCGTACCGTGACTTTGCTCGCGGCGACGGCACAATGGATGTGAGCTAAGGAGCACGCATGGCAACGTTCGTAGACGAGGTACGTCTGTACCTGCGCGCGGGCGACGGCGGCAACGGCTGCATGTCGATTCGTCGCGAGAAGTTCAAGCCCCTCGCCGGGCCTGACGGCGGCGACGGAGGCAACGGTGGCGACATCGTGCTCGTCGCCGACCCCGACGTGACGACGCTGCTCACGTATCACCACACCCCGCACCAGCGCAGCGACGCGGGCGGCTTCGGCATGGGTGACTACCGCAACGGTACGCAGGGTCGCGACCTCGAGCTGCCCGTGCCGGTCGGCACCGTCGTGCGCGACAGCGACGGTGAGGTGCTCATCGACCTCGACACGGCCGGGATGCGCTTCGTCGCGGCCGAGGGCGGCCTCGGCGGGCGCGGCAACAACTCGCTCGCGAGCTCGAAGCGCAAGGCGCCGGGCTTCGCACTGCTCGGCACGCCGGGCGACGAGCTTGAGCTCGTGCTCGAGCTCAAGACGGTCGCCGACGTCGCGCTCGTAGGCTACCCGAGCGCCGGCAAGAGCTCGCTCATCGCGGCCATGAGCGCCGCGAAGCCGAAGATTGCCGACTATCCCTTCACGACCCTGCACCCGAACCTCGGCGTCATCGAGACGGGCAACAGCCGATTCACGATGGCCGACGTGCCGGGCCTCATTGAGGGCGCGAGCGAGGGCCGCGGGCTCGGGCTCGAGTTCCTCCGCCACGTCGAGCGCTGCGAGGCGCTGCTGCATGTGCTCGACTGCGCGACGCTCGAGCCGGGGCGTGACCCGCTCAGCGACCTCGACGTCATCCTTGCCGAGCTCGACGCGTACGAGGTGCCCGAGGGGCAGACGCCGCTCACGCAGCGCCCCGCGATCGTCGCGCTGAACAAGATCGACGTGCCCGACGGTCGCGAGCTCGCCGAGTTCGTGCGGCCCGAGCTCGAGGAGCGCGGGTTCAAGGTCATGCTCGTGTCGACCGTGTCGCACGAGGGCCTGCGGGAGCTCGGCTTCGCGCTCGGCGAGATCGTCGAGGCGGCCCGTGAGCGCCGCGTCGATGACGACCAGCACCGGGAGCGCATCGTCATTCGCCCGAAGGCGGTCGACGAGAACGACTTCACGATTCGCGTCGAGGGCGGCACCTGGGGCGACATTTACCGCATCCTTGGCCGCAAGCCCGAGCGCTGGGTGGCGCAGACCGACTTCGCGAACGACGAGGCGGTTGGGTATCTCGCCGACCGGCTCGCGAAGCTCGGCCTCGAGGATGCGCTGGTCGCGAAGGGTGCGCAGGCCGGGTCGACCGTCGTGATCGGTCCCGGCGACGGCATGATCTTCGACTGGGAGCCGACGCTGTCGAGCGCCGCCGAGGTCATGACGGCGCGCGGCACCGACATCCGTTTCGAGGAGCGCACGCGGCGAACGACGAAGGAACGCCGCGACGACTACTACAAGTGGATGGACGCGAAGGCGTCGGCCCGTGCCGAGCTTGAGCAGGAGCGCGAGGCGGGCCTGTGGCGCGAGTCCGACGAAGCGGCCGATTCGCCTGAAAACTCGCGGTAGGATTGCAGTATGTTCGCGATTTCCCCGGTGATTCAGGCCGCAGATGACGTCATGATCGTGCACCCCGGCGAGATGTGGTTCCCGCCGATTGTGTTCGGCATCCTCACGCTCGTCATCCTGCTCGCACTGGCGCTCGTCGCTTTCTCGTTCCGTAACATGGCGGCGTCGCACCCCGTGAACTCGGAAGTCTCGCCGTACGAGCCCGTCGGCCACCCGGGGCACCCCATCGAGGGCCCGAGCCACGAGGGCGCGCAGGTTGCGCACGGCCACGAAGACGCGCTCGTGCGTGACCAGATCGGCCGCTCGCAGGGTGAGCAGCGCGCCGCCGAGCAGCACCACGACCGCTAGCGAATCACCGGCGTGACGCCAGCCGAACAGCACTCGAGCCCCCGCCGCCGTCGCGTCGGCATTATGGGCGGCACGTTCGACCCGATTCACCACGGACACCTCGTCGCGGGCAGCGAAGTCGCACAGCACTTCGACCTCGACGAGGTGTACTACGTTCCCACCGGGAACCCGTACATGAAGTCGGGCGTCTCACCCGCTGAGCACCGCTACCTCATGACGGTGATCGCGACCGCGTCGAACCCGCGATTCTCGACGAGCCGCGTCGACATCGACCGACCGGGGCCGACCTACACGATCGATACGCTCCGTGATTTTCACGAGAAGCTGCCCGACGCCGAACTCTTCTTCATTACGGGAGCCGACGCCGTCGCGCAGATTCTCGAGTGGAAAGAGGCGAGCGAGATGTTCGACCTCGCGCACTTCGTCGCGGTCTCGCGGCCTGGCCACGAGCTCGACCTCGAGGGGCTCTCGCTCGAGAACGTCTCGGTGCTCGAGATTCCCGCACTCGCCATCTCATCGACCGACCTGCGCAACCGCGTGCGGGCCGGCGCCCAGGTCTGGTACCTCGTGCCCGACGGCATCGTGCAATACATCAACAAGAACCGGCTGTATCGGCCGGACGAACAGCGCAGCATTTAGCTGCCGGGGTTGGGAGACCAGATTTATGACCGCAACTGAGCACGCCATCGAGCTCACCCGCGCCGCGGCCCGCGCCGCCGACGAACGACAGGCCACCGACCAGATTGGCCTCGATGTGAGCGAGACGCTGCCGTATGCGGACGTGTTTCTCATCGCCTCGGGCCGCAACGAGCGCATGGTGCTGTCGATCGCCGAAGAGATCGAAGACAAGCTCCGCGAGGGCTACGACCTGAAGGCGCTGCGCCGCGAGGGCACCGACCTCGGCCGATGGGTGCTGCTCGACTTCGGCGACCTCGTCGTGCACGTGTTCCACGAGGAAGAGCGCGAGTACTACTCGCTCGAGCGCCTCTGGCGTGACGCCCCTGTCGTCCCGCTCGAGCTCGCCACCGAGGCGCAGGACTAGCGCCCGCCGTGGCCAGCGAGGGGCTGCCCGAGCACCGCAACTGGTGGGGGCTCGTCGTCACGGGCCTCGCCGTTGGTATCGCCTCGGGCCTGTTCGGGGTCGGCGGCGGCATCATCGTCGTGCCGGCGCTCGTGTACGTGCTCGGCTACGGGCACAAGCTCGCCTCGGGCACGTCGCTGCTCGCGATCGTGATTCCGGCCGCGGTCGGGGTCGTGAGCTACGGCGTGCGCGGTGACGTCGACTACCTCCTGGCACTGCTGCTCGCCGTCGGCTCCATCGTTGGCGCGCCGATCGGCGCGTGGCTGCTCAAACGCTTGAACCGGCGCGCCGTGCAGTGGGCGTTCATCGCGTTCATCGTCATCGTGATCGTCTCGCTGTTCCTCGTCGTGCCGTCGCGAGACGCCACGGTGCACCTCGACCCGATCAAGGGCGCGCTCGTCGTCGTCGCGGGCTTTATCGCCGGCGTTGCGGGCGGCCTGCTCGGCATCGGCGGGGGAGTGATCGTCGTGCCGACGCTCGTGCTGCTGTTTGGCGCGAGTGACCTCGTCGCGAAGGGCACGTCGCTACTCATGATCATCGCGACCGGGTTCGCGGGCACCGTCGCGAACATCCGTCACCGCAACGTCGATGCGCGGGGCGCGCTCGTGCTCGGGCTCGCGGCGGGGGCAGTGACGCCGTTCAGCGTGTGGCTGTCGACGATCATGTCGCCGTACGCGGCGAACGTCACGTTCTCGGTGTTCCTCGTGCTCATCATTGTGCGAATGCTGCGCGATGTGCTCTCGAAGCCTGACTCGAGCGGCTCCGCGAAGTAGGGCGAGGGTCGGCGGATACGCGCCGGCAGTAATTTGCGAAGCCCGGTTTCGGTGGGCTATAGTCGTTGAGTTGCCTCCGCAGCTGCGGAGACGAAATGGGCCCATGGCGCAGCTGGTAGCGCACCTGCATGGCATGCAGGGGGTCGCGGGTTCGAATCCCGCTGGGTCCACAAAATTTCGCGAGTCGCGACACCGAGTATCGGGTCGCGACTCGCGTCGTTTCCGCGCGCCGCCCTCGGCCGGCCTTCGGCCAGCCTTCGGCCAGCCCTCGGCTCACGGCTCTCGGCTCTCGGCCCTCGACCGCTGTGCCGTATCCACCTCCGCGAACTGACGGCAATTTGCGGCGTTTCGCCCCGAAACGCTGCAAATTGCCGTCAGTTCGCGAGGGTAGTGGCCGGGTTTCCGGCGCGCTTGCGCTGTAGTTCGCGAGGTCTGCGCAATTGCCTGGTGAGATGATGCTTTAGGAGTGCGTACCGGCCGAAGCTTCGGCCGGCCCGCACGGCGAACCACATCGAGCAGAAGGAGTCAGGCATGCGGGTCGGCATTGTCGTCGGATCAATTCGTGAGGGACGCAAGGGGCGCCACGTCGGCGACTGGGCACTAACGCACGCGCGTGCGTGGGCCGAAGCAAACGACGCAGACGTGCAGTTCGAGCTCATCGACCTCAAGGACTTCGACCTGCCGCTGCTCACCGCCGCGGTCGTGCCGGGCGCCGCGAACCGCAAGTACGACGACGAGCGCGTGCGCAACTGGAGCGCCGCGATCGACGCCTGTGACGCCTACGTGTTCGTGACGCCCGAGTACAACCACGGCGTGCCGGGCGCCTTCAAGAACGCCGTCGACTCGCTCGGCCCCGAGTGGTCGGGCAAGACCGTGGCGTTCGTGTCGTACGGCGCCGACAGCGGCGTGCGCGCCGTCGAACAGTGGCGCCAGATCATGGGCAACTTCCAGATGTTCGTCGTGCGCGCGCAGGTGTCGTGCTCGACGTTCGCCGAGTTCACCGACGGCGAGTTCACGCCGACCGAGCGACGAGCCGGGTCGCTCGGCGACCTGCTTACCCAGCTCGTCGCGGCGACGCGAAAGCTCGCCTGACGGCGCCGACCGCTACAGCGACTCGGCGAGCGCCTTCAAGCGTGCGACCGAGGCGGCAAGCTGCGCCTCGCCGGTTGCGCGAGCGCGCGGGAAGCGCGTCTCGTCGGTGAGCTGCGTCCAGTCGTAGGTGTGCGTGACGTGGCACGTCGCGTCGCCGGTCGCCTCGACGTCCCAGCGCCACACGTGACCGCGAGCCTCTTCGCCGGTGGGCGCGGGCTTCCACGCGATCGTGGTGCCTTCTGCGAAGTCGATGACGTGGTTCTCGCGCGACTCGCCGTTCGTGAGGTTCATGTTGAACACGTCGCCGACCGTGAGCACTCGCTGCCCTTCGGCGGCGGAGGCGAGGTTGTCGTTGCCATCCCACTCGGGCTGGCGGCTCGGGTCGGCGATGAGCTCGAAGACCGTCTCGGCGGCGGCGTTGATGTCGTCGCTCGCGGTGACGATGCGCGATTCGGTGGTGTCAGTCATACCGTCATGCTGTCACGCAGAGGTGGGAGGCGGCACCGAGCCCGCGGGAGAAATCGAGAGGCCCGGCTTGCGCTGGTGCACCGAGAGGTACCGCAGCCCCTCCGGCCCCGCGACGATGCGCCGCTGCGACCGCGCCGGCAGCCACACGAGCGCATCCGGACGCAGGCCGACCGGGTCGCCCTCGGTCTCGAGCGTGCCCGATCCGGAGAGTACGAGCAGCAGCACATCGAGGCTTGGCCCGTCGTGTCGGCGAATCTCGTCGCCGGCCGGGAGCACGATGACGTTCGCGTCGAGGTCGCGGGCGGCCGGCTCGAGCCGCCACGCCGAGCCGCTCGCCGAGTCGCCGTCGCGGGCATCGCCGACGAGGCGGGGGAGCGGCGTGCGCGTGCGCTTCGAGATACGGATGCGCCAGCCGGCTTCGTCGCTCGACCCGGGCAGCGCATCCCAGCCGTACGAGCCCGGCAGCTCACGCGCGAACTCGTCGCGCAGGTGCTTCGGCTCGTGGTCGTTGATGAGCACGAGGGCTTCACCGACCGCGAGCGTCGCGAACTCGGCGAAGATGCGCCCGTGGCGCTGCGGCTTCGGGATCGACCGCACGTCGAGCTCACGGTCCGTGGCGTTGGGTGATGTGGGGTCGGTCTCGTTGGGCATATGGCCATCCTGGCAGCTCACCGCGGGTAGTGAGCACGAATCCGGAGGGGATTTCGTTCCCTACGAACAGCATGCGCGAGGAGTCGGCACCAGTGGTTGCGAGTGAGTCGTCATCGTTGGAGCTGCCATCGCTCGGCCTGGTCGGGTCGTCGGTATCGCGGCGATGTCGGTGGCCCGGTGGACACTATGCGCATGAGTGACGAAGCCTGGACCGAACGAGACGATGCCCTGCGGCACTTTGCCGCGCTCCCCGACGGCCATCCCGCACGACAGTTCGAAGCCTTCGCGCGTCGCGCCATCGATCCCGACTATTCGATGACCGAACTCCTGAAATTCGTGACACCTGAAATGGGCCGCAGGTGGGCCGATTTCAGCGACGTCCACGCGTGGTTGACGAGCAGCGCGTTCGCGATCGCGACCGGGGCCCTTCGACACGTTGGTGCGGAGGACGTCGCCTATGTCCTGCTCTCGCTCGACACGGGGCAGTACCACCACCCGGGCGGCATCCCCGATGAGGTTGCCCATGTGAGCTATGTATGGCGACCCGAGCTTGGCGGATGGCGGATCGATGCCCTCGGCAACCCGCTGCCTCCGCACTGGTTAAACCGCAGCGCTGGAGCGGCAGCCAGCGCGCCCCGGTACGAGACCGACCAATTGGTCGACCTCGTGCCGGGCGACTGAACGAGGCAGCCTACGGACGCGGAGCGTCAGCGAGCCCCTGGTCGGCGCTCGCCGCGGCGTCGGCGAGCGTGTGCGTGTCGATGACGAAGCGGTAGCGCACGTCGGAGCTCAGCACCCGCTCCCACGCCTCGTTGATCTCGGTGGCGCCGACGAGTTCGGTCTCGGGGTGAATGCCGTGCTCGGCGCAGAAGTCGAGCATCTCCTGGATCTCGCCGATGCCGCCGGTCGTCGAGCCCGCGAGCGTGCGGCGGGCGGGAATGAGCGAGAACGCCGGCACCGAGAACGGTTCGGCCGGGGCGCCGACGTTGACGAGGGCGCCGTCGACGTCGAGCAACTGCAGGTAGCTCGTGATGTCGAGGCCCGCCGACACCGTGTTGATGATGAGGTCGAGGCTGCCCTTCAGCGCGCCGAACGCCTCGGGGTCGGTCGTGTCGACATACCGGGCAGCGCCGAAGGCGAGGGCGTCGTCGCGCTTCTTCGTGCCGCGCGAGAGCACCGTGACCTCGGCGCCGAGCGCGACCGCGAGCTTCACCCCCATGTGGCCGAGCCCGCCCATGCCGACGACCGCGACGCGCTTGCCTGGGCCGGCACCCCAGTGGCGCAGCGGCGAGTACGTGGTGATGCCGGCGCACAGGAGCGGCGCGGCCTTCGCAGGGTCGAGACCCTCGGGGATGCGCACAACGTAGTTCTCGTTCGTCACGATCGCCTCGGAGTAGCCGCCCTGCGTGATCGTGCCGTCGACGTCGACCCCGTTGTAGGTCTGGGTGTTGCCGTTGATGCAGTACTGGTCGTGGCCGAGCGCACACTGCGCGCACTCGCCGCACGAGTTCGACTGGCAACCGACACCGACCGTGTCACCGACGCGGTGCTTCGTCACGGCCGACCCGACCGCGGCGACGCGGCCGACGATTTCGTGACCGACGACCTGCGGGTACTGAATCTGGCCCCACTCGCCGCGGATCGTGTGGATGTCGGAGTGGCAGATGCCGGCGTAATCGATGTCGATGAGCACGTCGTGCGGCAGCAGGTCGCGGCGCTCGATGGTGAGTGGAACAAGCGGGCTCGTCGCGTCGACGGCGCCATAGGCGTGCACAGTGCGCATGGGGTGCTCCTTGAAGAGGAAGGGGGAGTGACGGAAAGGTCAGGCGCACGACTGTACCGCCATCGGGTGGTGGCTTCTTGGGGAGGTTCCCAGTCGCGGAACGCGGCGGCTGCTGCGGCGTCGGCACGACGTGCACGGGGCCATGTCGCAGGGTCGACCTAGCTTCACGAGTGAGGCGCGACGTCCGTCGAACCCCGCCTCGCAACCTTTGGAGTAACCGTGTCAAACTTCCAGGCTCCGGCCCAGAACCCCATCCCTCCGGCTCCCGCACCCGCGTCGGGTCTGCAGCCGCCCATCCCGGCTCCGCCGAAGCGCAAGAACGGCCTCGGCATCGCGGCGCTCATCGTCGCGATCGTCGGCTTCGTCTTCGCTTGCATGCCGGGTGCGCTCATCGTCGGCTGGGTGCTGCTGCCCGTCGGCTTTATCCTCGGCCTCGTCGCGCTGTTCCTGCGCGGCAAGGTGAAGTGGCAGGCGGTGAGCGCCGTGATCATTTCGGTCGTCGGCACCATTGTTGGTGTTGCCGTCTTCTTCGGTGTCGTTGCGAACGCCGTCAACGAGGTCGTCGAAGAGAACGGCAACGTCGACGTCACCTCGAACGACGGTGCCGAGGCCGATGCGGTCGACGCTGACGAGGAGGCGGTCGCAGAGGAGGCTGGGGCCGACGACGCTGCCGAGGCAGGCACGCGCGAGAACCCGGTTCCGCTCGGGTCGACGCTCGAGGGCAAGGACTGGATCATCACGATCAACTCGGTCACGCTCGACGCGACCGAGGCGGTCTTGGCCGAGAACCAGTTCAATGAGGCTCCCGCCGACGGCAACGTCTACATTCTCGTGAACTACACCGTCACCTACACTGGCGACGACCTGGAGGGCTCGATGCCCATCATGACGACGGTCGAGTTCGTCACGGCTGCGGGCAACACGGTCGAGTCGTACGAGAGCTTCACGGTCGCACCCGACGCGATTGACACCACGAGCACCCTCTACGAGGGCGCGTCTGCCACCGGGAACGAGGTCTTCGAGGTGCCCGCTCCCGCCGACGGTGTGATCGCGGTGAAGCCCGGCATGACGGCCGACACCGTGTTCGTCGCCATTCAGTAGTTCGGCGGGCCCGGCGTTCGGTCCGGAGCTCGGTCCTGCGGCCCCGCGTATCCGAGTGGATGCGCGGGGCTACGCGGCGCCGCGGTGCGGACATCCCGGTCTGCCACAATCGACGCATGTTTGAGGTCGAGCTGCGCGGCGCCGTGATCACCGACATCGAGTCGCTGTACGACGAACTCAATCGCGGCTTCATGCAGCATGAAGACTGGCAGCTCGGGCAGAGCCTCGACGCCCTCGACGACCTGCTCTACGGCGGTATCGGTGACGCGGTGGGGCACGATCGCATCCGCGTCACCTGGCGAGACCACGAGCGCAGCCGGGCCCGCCTCGGGGCCGAGACGACCGCATCCTGGTACGAGGCCAAGCTCGCCCGGCCCGGCGCGTTCAACGTCGACAAAATCACCCGCGACCTGGCGGCATTACGGGAAACCGGAGGGCCAACCTACTTCGACCTCGTGCTCGAGGTGTTCGCGGGCCACGACAACGTCGAACTCGTGCTGGCCTGAGTCGTCGCGGCTACTGCAGCGCGCGCACGTAGAACCAGCGGCCCTGCTCGCGCACGAACTCGCTGTTTTCGTGCAGCGTGCCGCGCTCATCCGCATCCTTGAAGTGCGCGATGAACTCCACGGTCGCCGTCGAGTCGAACGGCGTGCCTGTCGTGCCGAGCACCTCGAGGCGCTGCCACACGAGGTCGGCGTCGAGATCGAGCCGCTCGGGCCTGCGGCTCGGGTGCCAGGTCGAACGAAGGTAGTTGGCGTCGCCCGTCACAAACGCGGTGAACCGGGAGCGCATGAGCGCCTCGGCGGTCGGCGCGGGCTGCCCCGCGTGGAATCGGCCGCAGCATTCGCCGTAGGTGAGTCCGGTGCCGCAGGGGCAGCGAGTGTCGTTGGCAAGCACGACACCAGCGTAGCCGCGCTCGGTTAGCCTGACATCGCACGGGGATGCGCACCAGGCCGCCCCGGTTCCCAAGGAAGAGGACACCCCAATGGCGCTGCTGCCCGACCTCGTTGCCGCACTCGCGAACGGCTCCGTTCGCATCGTCGATCTCACGAACCGACTCGAGTCGTCGACCCCGACGCTGCGCCTGCCCGACCCCTTCGCGAACCTCATCGACTTCTCGCTCGAGACCGTAAGCGAATATAACGAGCCCGGCCCGTTCTGGAAGCACGCGAACATCCACACCGGCGAACACATCGGCACCCACATCGACGCGCCCGTGCACTGGATCAGCGGGCGCGAGGGCCACGACGTGTCGCAGCTGCCGCCCGCCCGCCTCGTCGGTCCCGCCGTCGTGCTCGACTTCTCGGCCGAGGCGGCGGCCGACGCCGACTTCCTCATCGACGTCGAGCACGTCGAGCGCTGGGAGGCCGAGCACGGCGCCTTCGAGTCGAACACGTGGCTGCTGCTGCGCACCGGCTGGGATCAGTACGCCGACAGCCAAGAGGCGTTCCTCAACGCCGACGAAACCGGCTCGCACACCCCGGGCTGCACCGCCGAGCTTGCCGCGTGGCTCGCCGCCCGCGACGAGATCTCGGGGGTCGGCGTCGAGACCGTCGGCATCGACTGGGGCCGCGGCGCGGAGCTCGACCCGCCGTTCCCGATGCACTATCACCTGCTCGGCGCCGACAAGTACGGCATCACCTCGCTGCAGCGCCTCGCCGAGCTGCCCGCCCGCGGCGCGGTGCTCATCGTCGCGCCGCTGCCGATCGTCGGCGGTACCGGCAGCCCGACCCGCGTCTTCGCCCTCGTCGAAGCGTCGGCATGAGCACAGACATGAGCACAGACGTGTGCGGATTGACCGTTGCTGAGCTCGTCGGGCGTGCGCTCGCGAAGCTCGGCGCACGGCACTGCTTTGGGGTTGTCGGCTCCGGCAATTTCGCGGTGACGAACGCGCTGCGAGATGCCGGGGTCGAGTTCACGGCGACCCGCCACGAGGGCGGCGCGGCGACGATGGCCGACGCGTACGCCCGCATGAGCGACACCGTCGCGCTCGTCTCGGTGCACCAGGGCTGCGGGCTCACGAACGCGGTAACCGGCATCGGCGAGGCAGCCAAGAGCCGCACCCCGATGCTCGTGCTCGCGGCCGAGTCGGCCCCGGCGCCCGTGCCGACGAACTTCTCGATCGACCAGTCGGGACTCGCCGACTCGGTGCTCGCGAGCCCACAACGCGTGAACTCGGCGGCGAGCGCGCTGAACGACGTCGTGCACGCGTTCCGCCTTGCGCGCGACGAGCGCCGCACCGTCGTGCTCAACCTGCCGATCAACGTGCAAGACGAGCGCGTGCCGGCGGCGAGCATCCGCGCCCTCGAGGCGCTCACCGCGCCGCCAAGGCCCGCACCGCCGCGCGCATCAGACGGATCGGTGCGCGCGCTCGCCGACCTCATTCGGCAGGCGGAACGACCGGTGTTCGTCGCCGGCCGCGGTGCACGTCACGCGGGGCGCGAGCTCCGAGAGCTCGGCCGGGTCGCGGGCGCGCTGCTCGCGACCTCGGCCGTCGCGAACGGGCTCTTCGAGGGAGACGCGTTCTCGCTCGGCATCTCGGGCGGCTTCTCGTCGCCCGTCACCGCCGAGCTCATCGCGAACGCCGACCTCATCGTGTCGTTCGGCTGCGCCCTGAACATGTGGACGATGCGCCACGGCCGCCTCATCGGCGACGACACCCGCGTCGCGCAAGTCGACCTCGAGCCGCTCGCGCTCGGCGCGCAGCGGCCGATCGATCTCGGAGTGGTCGGGGATGCGGCGCTCACGGCACGCGCGGTCGCCGACGAGCTCGCGCGCTCCGGCTCGGGGGAGCGGTACCGCACCCGCGATGTCGCCGAGCGCATCGCCGCCGAGGCGCGCTGGAACGATGTGCCGCTCGGCGAGCCCGGAGTGACGGATACGCCGGTTCCGGCCGACCTGTCGGGCGCCGGCGACGACGGCGAGCGGCGCATCGACCCGCGTATCCTCACCGACGCGCTCGACCGCATCCTGCCCACCGAGCGCATCGTGTCGATCGACTCGGGCAACTTCATGGGCTACCCGTCGACCTACCTGCGGGTTCCCGACGAGTACGGGTTCTGCTTCACGCAGGCGTTTCAGTCGATCGGGCTCGGGCTGGCGACGGCGATCGGGGCCGCGCTCGCGCAGCCGGAGCGGCTGCCGGTGCTCGGGGTCGGCGACGGCGGTCTGCTCATGGCGATTGCCGAGCTCGAGACCGCGGTTCGGCTCGGGCTTCCGCTTGTCGTTATCGCCTACAACGACGACGCGTACGGCGCCGAGGTGCACCACTTCGGCGCGGATGCGACGCCGCCCGACTTCGGCGCCGTCACGTTCCCGCGGGTCGACATCGCCTCGATCGCCCGCGGCTTCGGGGCGACGGGCGTGACGGTGCGGTCGCTCGACGACCTCGCCCCGGTGCAGACGTGGCTCGAGTCGGGCGACGGCCCGCTCGTGATCGACGCGCGAATCGCGTCCGACGGCGGCGCGTGGTGGCTCGCGGAGGCGTTCGGGCACTGAGGCGGGAAAATGCCGCGGGGCCGAGCTCGATGAGTCGGCCCCGCGGCATTCGTCGATTCGTTAGAGCGCGGCGACGACGTTCGGGACAAAACGCATGAACGCCTCCGCCTGGCGAATCTCCTTGTTCCCCGTCACCTTGCGCGCGTGATTCCCTCGATGCTCCGCGCGTTCGGCGTAGTACTGCTGCAGGTACGATTGTGCCTTCATTGCACTCATCGCGGTCTTCTTCTGCTCGAACACCTCGGTGATGTCGACGAAGACGCTCGGTACGAAGCCGCACAACTCGGGCTGGTGCGGCTCGAAGGCGAGGAACTCGCTCGGGGGCGCGGTTCGGAACCCCGCTTCGACCACGGCGCCCGCGGTGAGGAGGCGCGCTTTCGCGACGACCTGGTAGGCGACGGGATGGTCTGGGTTAAACGGGTCTTTGTCGGCGTGGGTGAGCACCACGTGCGGCTTGTAGTCGCGCATGATCTCTGCGAGTGCGTTGACGCCCGACAGATCGACCTCGAGAGGATAGTCACCGAGGTCGAGGGACTCGAACGTCGCGCCAACCGCTTCGGCGGCCGCGGTCGCTTCTGCGTGGCGATGCTGTTTGACGTTCTCGACCGTCTGCCCCGGCACCTTCCAGAGCTCGCCGGACTCTCCGCGCTCACCATATGAGAGAGAAACCACTCGAGCTTCTCCGCCGGCAGCGGTGTGTTTCGCGATCGCGCCAGCGGCGCGCCAGACGAAGTCGGCGCTGTGGGCCCCGACAACGAGCATCCGTCGTGATTCCATGGGTTATTCCTCCGTTGTGGTCAGTGAGGTGAGGTGGTCAAGCCACGACGTACTCGCGTCCGTGGCCCAAGTTGGTGTGCCGAGCTCGTGCAGGAACTCGGCTGCATCGCGCGTTTCATGTGCGCGGCGCTCTGCGTGTTGGCGAGATCCGAGGACGAGACGATCGAGGAAGGCTTCGGAAGCCCCCGTCATCTCCGAGAGAATCTGACCGCGCATCCAATCTGCGTGCCCCGCGGCCTCGGCCGCGGTCGTGCTCTCCAAGATCACCGCAGCGAGCCCCTTCATGAACACGCTGCGAAGCAGCTTGCGACGCGCCGCCTCTCCCGCGGCACCCGGCACAACTGTGAACGGGATGCCGAACTGCGCCGCGAAGTCCGTGAACGCGTCGGCGCCTGAGCCCGAGCCGAGGAGCGGAGTGCGGGCGCCAGCTCGATCAACCGGCGCCATGATCGCCACGTCAAGAAACGACTTGCCGGCGGCTCGCGCCGCGGACTCCATCTCAGCCTTGAGGCCGGGGGATGCGGTGTTGCAGTCGGCGAACACGGCGTCGGATCGGAGGTGCGGCAGTGCGTCATCGAACACGGAGTGTGCGGCCCGGGCACCGACGAATGAGAACACGACCGTTGCAGATTTGAGCGCCTCGCGCGGAGAGTCGGCGCGGACAACACCGTCAATCTGATGGAGTTGATACGGGTCGTGGCCAACGACAGTGACACCCATCGCGGCAAGGCCTTCGGCGTACAGCCGACCGGCCTCGCCAAGACCGAGAATTGCTACATGCGTCATTGCGGATTGTCTCTTCCTTGAAACGGGTCGTGACGAACGTACACTATTGTTAACAATCTCGACAACAATCTACTCGAACGGGGTGAGCCACCATGGTTCAGACTGCAAACGGGGTCACGCGGGCGGTCGTCGATGACCTGCGCACGGCAATTTCAACGGGTGACCTTGCCCCCGGGCAGCGGCTCGTCGAGGCAGACCTCGTGCAGGAGTTTGGTGCGGCACGCGGCGAGGTGCGCACGGCGCTGGTGCAGCTTGAGGCCGAGGGGCTGATCGAGCGCGAGCGCCATCGCGGTGCCCGCGTGCGCCGATACACGCTCGAGGAGGCGCTCGAGATCGTGGAGCTCCGAAGCGCGATTGAGAGCATGTGCGCGGCCCGGGCGGCCGCGAACGCGACGCCGGAAGATCTCGAGGATCTCAAGGATATCGGCGAGCAAATGGTTGCGGCGGTCGCGGCGCAGGATCCCGATGCCTACTCCGTGCAGAACCAGCGACTGCACATGCGGGTGCTTGAGGCGAGCCGCATGCGGGTGGCTCCCGAGATCGTTCGTCGCCTGC
This sequence comes from [Zimmermannella] faecalis ATCC 13722, assembly GCF_000381765.1. Lineage (GTDB taxonomy): Bacteria > Actinomycetota > Actinomycetes > Actinomycetales > Microbacteriaceae > Gulosibacter > Gulosibacter faecalis. The sequence goes on from NZ_KB907077.1 coordinate 133,482, forward strand.
GTGCGCAGAACGTTCGCCACCGCATCCGCCTGGCGCAGAAGGCGAACCGACCGATCGTGTCGTTGCCCGAGCACCTGCGAATCATTGACGCGATTGCGCGCGGTGATGAGGCGGGGGCGGCGGATGCGATGCGCATTCACCTGCAGAGCGTCGCGGAGGCGACGCGCGGTTACTTCTCCAACTGAGTCGGCCGCGTCGGAAGTCTGTCAACGCATGTCTTGACAGCTGTTAGCAATATTGTTAACAATGTGGTGAACGAAACAACCGGTCGCGACGAGGCGGCCTTCGCAAAGGAGCGAGATGACTGAGTTCCCAGTTCCAGGTTCGACCGCCCGAGAACTCGTGCGCGATGCCTATGACGTTCACGTGCACATCGCGCCCGACGTCATGAAACGACGCATCACCGACCTCGAGCTGGCGAAGCGCTATCGCGACCTTGGCCTCGCTGGTTTCGTGATCAAGTCGCACTACGTGCCGACGGCCGAACGCGCCGCGGTGGTTCGTGCCGCGGTGCCCGAAGTCGATGCGGTCGGCGCCATCACGCTGAACGCGTCGGTTGGTGGCATGAATCCGGTCGCCGTCGAGATTCTTGCGCGGGGCGGCGGTCAGTTCGTGTGGTTGCCAACCGTTGACAGCCAAAACCAGAAGTCGTGCCTCGCCGAGGAGCCGGAGGGTGCGACCCCGCCCATGTGGGCGCAGCTGCAGGACGACCTGCGCGCCGCCGGCATCGCGAGCCCCTCGATTCCGGTCGTTGCCGATGCCGGCGGGATCACCCCAGAGGCCGGGCAGGTACTCGACGTCATCGCGAAGCATGACCTGACCCTCGCGACCGGTCACCTGCACGGCGACGAATCCCACGACATCGTCGCCGAAGCACAGCGTCGAGGTGTCCGACGCATCGTGATCACCCACCCGGAATTCACGTCGCAGCGCATCCCCGTCGAGCACCAGCGCAAGCTCGTCGAGAGTGGGGCACTGCTCGAGCGCTGCTACACGACGCCGCTCACCGGGAAGGTCGCTTGGGACACCTGGTTTGACGCCATTCGCGGTGCAGGGCCAGAAAACTCTGTGGTCAGTACCGACCTCGGCCAGCCGTTCAACCCGCCCGTAGAAGACGGCTTGCCGCTCGTCGCGGAGCTGCTGCTGAAGGAGGGGTTCACCGAGGATGAAGTTCGCCGGATGATCGTGCACAACTCGCGGTGGTTGGCGAAGGCGGAGCCGCTTGCGGATGCACCCGCGGAATTTAAGGAGGGGGCATAGTGCCGTCGATCCTCGAAGTTGAAGGGCTCACAAAGGAGTTCCAGCGCGACGACATGGCCACCGTTGCGCTGCGGGATTTCAATCTGACGATTGAGCAGGGCACGTTCGTGACGATCCTCGGGCGTTCCGGTTGCGGCAAGTCCACGATGCTCAATCTGCTTTCCGGACTGTCGAAGCCGACCGCGGGGGAGGTTCGACACAACGGGGTTCGGCATACCGGCCCGACCCCCGAGATCGGCTACCTCACGCAGAGCGACACGCTGATGCCATGGCGAACGGTTCGCCGAAACGTCGAAATGCCGCTGGAGGTCGCGGGGAAGAACAAGGATGAGCGGAAGGAGATTGCGCTCGACCTCCTGTCACGAGTCGGGCTCGAAGGGTTCGAAGACAGTTATCCCCGCGAGCTCTCGGGCGGCATGCGAAGGCGAGCCAGCCTCGCACGCATGCTGGCCTACGGCGCCGACACCGTGCTCATGGACGAACCGTTCGGCGCACTCGATGCGCAGCTTCGCCACGAACTGCAGGGTGAGCTCTTGCGCCTCTATCAAGAAGTGAGCGACAACACCGTCGTCTTCGTCACCCACGACATCGATGAAGCGCTCCTGCTCGGCGACCGAGTCGTCGTGCTCGGGCCGCTCGGCCGCATCCTTCTGGACCAAGACGTGGATATTCCGCGGCCCCGAGACCCCGACACGACAACGACCGACCCCCACTTCCTCGAACTCCACGACAAGCTCGCCGCAGCGCTGAAGGAAGGAGCGGCATCGTGACCGCAGTCGCAGCCTCCTCGTCCACATCCGCCTCGACAACTCCCAAGCGGCCCGCCGCCAGCGGCCCAGTGAAGGAAGTGCGCAAGCGCACCTGGTGGGGCAAGCACGGACATCGAACCACCGTGTGGTCGCTTCGGGTAACGCTGCTCGTCGCGTTCCTGCTGCTCTGGCAATTCGCCGCGTTTCTCGGCGCGAATCCGATGTATTTCTCGAATCCGGTCGCGGTCTGGGATCAGCTCGTCGACTGGATCGCCGACGGCACGATCGCGACCCACTCGTGGATCACGGTGCAAGAGGTCGTACTCGGCTATGTCATCGGCGCAATTTTCGGCGCGCTACTCGGGTTTATCCTCGCCTCGATTCACCTGATTTACGAGGTGCTGGAGCCATTCATGATGGCGCTCTATTCCATCCCGAAGGTTGCGCTCGCGCCGCTCTTTATCGTCTGGTTCGGCATCGGTCTCGACATGAAGATCATTCTGGCCGCGGTGAGCGTGTTCTTCCTCGTCTTTCTCAACACCGCCGCGGGGGTGCGGGAAGTCGACCGCGGGCTCATCGAAGCCGTGCGGCTCATGGGCGGGTCGAAATGGGACATCGCGAGCAAGGTCGTACTGCCCGCCTCGATGGTGGGCCTGCTGACCGGGCTCAAGGTGTCGATCCCATACGCGCTGATTGGCGCGGTGATCGGTGAACTCGTCGCTTCGAACAGGGGCCTCGGCTACCTGATTAATGATTCCGCCGCCCAATTCAATACGGCCGGTGTATTTGCCGCGGTCGTCGTCCTGACGGTATTGGCAATGCTGCTCAACGCCATTGTCGGCCTCATCGGTTCACGGACGAACCGGTGGAAGCCGCTCGATAGCAACTAATCGTGTTGTTCTGACTCAAAGGAGAGTTGTTGTGAAATTTTCTGGAAAATTCCGTGGGATCGCGGCGGTTGCCGCGGTGGGTGTCGCGCTCGGACTGTCGGGCTGCAGCGGCGGCGCCGGTGGAGATGACGACGTGCTCAACGTCGGGCAGATCAGCGACTCGGTCGCATTCTTCCCCCTCTACGTTGCCGAACAGAATGGTTACTTTGAGGAGGAGGGCGTCACGCTCGGTGAACGGCCTCGCCTCGGCACCGGTGCGAAGCTGGCGGCTGCGCTGACGAGCGGATCGATTGATGTTGCGGCCGGTGTGATCACCGACGCGTTCAACCTTGCGAACAGCGACGACAACACGCTGCTCACCGGGTCACTCGTGACGGAGTACTACGTCGACATCATCGTGGGGCCCGAGTTCGAGCAATCGTCGGGTTCGCTCGAAGACAAGATCAAGTCGCTCGAGGGCACGAACATCGGCATCACGGGCCCCGGCTCGGGCACCGAGGCACTCGTGAACTACCTCTTCGACCAGGTCGGGCTCGACCCGGAGTCCGACGCGACGCTCGTCAACCTCGGCGGTCAGCCGTCTTCGGCGATCGGCGCGCTCGAGTCCGGGCAGGTGGATGCGCTCGCGTTCTTCCAGCCGGCGGGGCAGATGGCCGAAACGCAGGGGACTGGCGAGATCTACATTTCACCGCAGCGCGGTGACGTGCCCGACATGGCGGGTGCCCTGCACGGTGTGACGTTTAGCACCCAGACAGCGATCGACGCGAAGCCCGAGCTCATCGCGGGATTCAATGTGGCGATTGATAAGGCGCTCAAGTTCATCGCGGAGAACCCCGACGAAGCCGCGGAACTGCTTGCCTCCTATCTCGGTGAGTCGTCGCCCGAAACCGTTGACGCGCTCGCCGAACTGCTCCCCGAAGAAATGTCGCCCGGTGTTGCGGTTAGCCAGGAGTCATACGACATCGCGGCGAAGTTCCACGAGGAATCCGGCCTCGTTGCGAGCACTCCCGACTACGCCGACTTTGTTTGGGAAGGCGGTCAGTAGGCGATGATTGCGACGACTGAACAGCCGATCGTTGATCGCCTCGCGAAGGTTGCCTCGAGCCAAATCGGCGACGCGCAGGACCGGCTCAACGTGCTCGACAGCGGGATTCGGCCGATCTGGCAGGGCTGTGCGTTTGTCGGGCGAGCGGTGACCGTGCAGACGGCCGGTGGTGACAACAAGGTGATCCACGAGGTGATTCCGACGCTGGATCCCGGAGACGTGCTCGTGGTGGCCGGCCAGGGCGTCACGCACCGAGCCCTCATCGGTGAACTCATCGCCGAACGGCTGCAACGCAAGGGATGCGTCGGGTTCGTCACCGATGGTGCGGTGCGGGACTGCGTCGACATCGAGCGGCTCGGCTTCCCAGTCTATGCGCAGGGAATCTCGCCTGCGGGGCCGTACCGCAATGGTCCGGGCCGAGTGAATGTGCCAGTTGCCGTTGGGGGAGTCGCGATCATGCCGGGCGACTGGGTCGTCGCCGACGCCGATGGGGTCGTCGTGATCCCGCAGTCGGAGCTCATGACGGTGCTCGAAGCTGCCGAAGCGAAGCGTGAGAAGGAAGCGGGTCAGGCCCGCGACATCCGCGCCGGCCTCGTCGACCGACCCGAGTAAATTGCCAGCGACGCGCGTCGCGGCCACAACGACAACATGGATGCGGTTTTCTGGTGTTGCTGCGGTAGGAACCGCAGCAACACCAGAAAACCGCATCCATGCAGTGGGTGGGTGGGTTACCGCAAGCGGGCCCTACGCCGCGACCGACTCGTTCTCGTAGTCGGTGTCCTTCGTCTCCTTCGAGAAGACGAGCGCGATGAACGTGAGCAGCGCGGCGCCGGCGAGGTAGACGCCGACCCAGAACGGCGAGCCGCCGCCGAAGCTCCACAGCGCGACGAACACGGTCGGGGCGATGCCCGCGCCGATCACCGACGAGAGGTTGTAGGCGACCGCCGAACCCGTGTAGCGCGTGTTCGCCGGGAAGTACTCGGGCAGTACGGCGCCCATCGGGCCGAACGTGAGGCCCATGAGCGCCATACCGATGATGAGCTGCGCCTGCACGCCGAAGTGGCCGAGGCCGAGAATCGGGGTCATCGCGAAGCCGAACACGAAGATCAGCGCGGTGATGGTCATGAGCATCTTGCGGCGGCCGAACTTCTCGGCGAGCGGGCCCGACACGAGCGTGAACAGGCCGAAGAACGCGACCGCGATGATGAGCATGATGAGGAACTCGGTCTTCGGATAGCCAAGCCCGCCGACGTAGCTGCCGGCATCGAACGCAGTGCCCGCCTCGGCCGCGGTGGCCGCCGCCTGCTCGGTCGTCGGCGTCGAGCCGTAGGTGAGCATGAACGCGGTCATCATGTAGAAGAGCACGTAGGTGGCGAGCATCACGAAGGTGCCGAGCAGAATCGCGCGCCACGACTTACGGAACACCTCGACGAGCGGGGCCTTCACGACGTGGTCTTCGCGCACAACCTTCTGGAACGCGGGGGTCTCGGTGAGCTGAATGCGCACCCAGAGGCCGAGGATCACGAGCAGCGCCGAGATGAGGAACGGGACGCGCCAGCCCCACGTGAGGAACTGCTCGGCCGTGAGCGTGAAGTTGAGCACGACGAAGAGCGTGTTGCCGAGAATGAAGCCGATCGGCGCGCCGAGCTGGGGGAACGTGCCGTAGATCGCGCGCTTGTTCTTCGGGGCGTTCTCGGTCGCGAGCAGCGCGGCGCCCGACCACTCGCCGCCGAGGCCGAGGCCCTGGCAGAAGCGCATGAGCACGAGCAGCGCGGGCGCGAGCACGGTCATGTTCTCGTTGATCGAGCCGTCGGCGTTCGCGGCGGTCGGCAGGCAGCCGATCAGGAACGTCGCGACGCCCATGACGAGCAGCGTGCCGACGAGCGTGCCCTTGCGACCGACCCGGTCACCGAAGTGGCCGAAGAGAATCGACCCGAAGGGGCGGGCGATGAACGCGACGCCGAACACGGCGAAGGATGCGAGCAGGCCGGTGATCGGGTCGTCGCTCGGGAAGAAGAGTGCGGGGAAGACGAGCGAGGCGGCGGTCGCGTAGACGTAGAAGTCGTAGAACTCGATCGAGGTGCCGACGAGGCTCGCGACGATGACCTGCCAGGGCTTGTTCTTCTGCGCGCCGGATGCGGCGGGCGCGGCGCCGGTGTTGATGGTCGAGGTGTCGTGTGACACGGGTGTGCTCCTGAGCTGACGAAAACGGCGCGCCGGAGAAGCGTCGTGGCCGCCCGGTGGGGCAGGGCCGCGAAGCGCGGTGGCGCGGTGCCGGTGATCGAGCCGACGGGGTCGGTCGGCGGGAGTAAGCGACACCGAGTCGCAAGTAGGCGACGTTTTAGGCTACACCCGGCCGCGCGGCCCGCCGGAATCTGCCTCGATCGCGGCGGCGAGCACACCGCTCAGCTGCGCCAGCGAAATGCTCGCGCGGCGCCCCGGCCCGGGCACGACCGCGAGCAGCGTGCGGGCGAAGGCGGGGTCGGCGATCGGCACGAGCGCGACGCCCGGCGGCGGCACCGACACCGCGAGCCGGGGCACGAGGCACACCGCGAGACGCGCGGCGACCATCGCGAGCATCACCTGCATGTCGTCGGTGCGAATCGACACCTCGGGCCGCAGGCCGGCCTCTTCGAACGTCGCCATGAGCAGCACATCCATGGGGTCGCGCTCGCTCGAGCCGAGCACCCAGGGCATGGTGTGCAGGCTGCGCAGCGCGTCGGTATCGAGCGACTCGGATGCGCTGAGGGGGTGATCGGTCGGCAGCGCGACGTGTAGTGGGTCGCGATACACCTCGGCGACCTCGAACTCGGGCCGCACCGCGAGCGCGATCGTCGGCACCGAATAGGCGAGCAGGGCGTCGAGCTCGCCGCGGTGCAGGTCGTCGAGCAGCTGCGGCACCTCCTTCAACACGACCTCGAGCTCGCGGCCCGCGCTCGTGACCCGCGCGACGATCTCGGGGAGCAGCGCGGCGGCGGTCGGGAAGGTGCCGAACCGCAGGGTCGTGCGGCCGGTGCGCTGCAGCTCGCGGGCATCCGCCACCGCCCGCTCGCACAGCGCGAGAATCTCGCCCCCGCGCTCAACGAGCAGCGCGCCGACCTCGGTCGGGGTGCTGCCGCGCGGTGTTCGATCGAGCACGGGCCCGCCGACGAGCTGCTCGAGGGCGTGCAGGTGGTAGTCGACGGTCGGCTGGCTCCAGCCGAGGTCGCGGGCCGCGCGCGTGACCGAGCCGGCCGTGTGCACGGCGCGCAGCGCCTGCAGCTGGCGTACGTCGAGCATCCGAACCCCATCTCATACCACAGCTTTTGCTATGCGAAACACTACCAGTCAGCGTATGTGAGTCGGCAGGTATGTGTGGGATTCTGCCGGGCGCCCCACCGCACCAGACTTGGCCCCATGTCGATCTCCGAACTCGCCCGCCCCACCCACCGCGACATCGACGCGACGACAGCGATCGCCGCGGCTCCGAGCGCGGCGCAGCGCACGACCCCCTACGCGGATGCGCTCGAGCGGCACGCGCGCCGGGTCTCGACTCAGCTCATGGTGCCGGGCCACGGCGGCACCGCCACGGGCGTGAGCGGGCGCCTCGCCGACTTCTTCGGGGAACGCCTGCTGCAGCTCGACGTGCCGATGCTCGTCGACGACGTCGACCTCGGCGACAACTCGCCCTACGAGCAGGCGCTCGCGCTCGCGGCCGAGGCCTGGGGTGCCCGACGCACCTGGTTCCTCACGAACGGCGCCTCGCAGGCGAACCGCACCGTCGCCCTCGCGCTGCGCGGGCTTGGCGAGGGCATCGTCATGCAGCGCAGCGTGCACTCGAGCTTCATCGACGGGATGCTCGTCGCCGACCTCGTGCCGACCTACGTCATGCCGAGCATCGACCACCGCCACGGCGTCGCGCACGGCATCACGGTCGCCGCGCTCACCGAGGCGCTCGAGCGCGCCGACGCGTCGGGCGTCACCCCGGCCGCCGTCTACGTCGTCTCGCCGAGCTACTTCGGCGCCGCCGCCGACCTGCGCGCGCTCGCCGACCTCGCCCACGCGCACGGGGTGCCGTTCATCGTCGACGGCGCGTGGGGGCCGCACTTCGGGTTCCACGAGCAGCTGCCCGCCTCGCCGATCGAGCTCGGCGCCGACCTCGTGATCTCGAGCACACACAAGCTCGCCGGCTCGCTCACGCAGTCGGCCATGCTCCACCTCGCCGAGGGTCCGTTCGCCGACGTCCTCGAGGCGCAGATCAACCGCGCGATGTCGATGACCGCGTCGACCTCGTCGTCGGCGCTCCTGCGGGCGTCGCTCGACATCGCCCGCCATGCGCTCGTCAACGGCCACGACCAGATCGGCGAGGCCATCGCCGCCGCGAACGCGTTCCGCGACCGCGTGCGCGCCGACGGCCGCCTCGCCGTGCTCAGCGACGAGTTCGGCCGATTCGACGACATCGTCGACCTCGACCCGCTCCACATCGTCATCGACGTGTCGGTCGCCGGCCTCGGCGGCCACTGGGTGCGGCAGGAGCTCATCGATCGCCACGCGCTCTTCTTCGAGATGTCGACCGCGACGTCGATCGTCGCGATCGTCGGCGCGGGCAAGGTGCCCGACTACGCGGCCGTGTTTGACGCGCTCATCGACGTCATCACGTCGCCCCGCGCCGACCGGGTGCGCGGCGAGACCCCGGTCGCGTTCCCGACGCTGCCCGACCCCGGCGCGCTGCGCCGCACGGCACGGCAGGCATACTTCGCCGAGTCGGAGGTCGTCGACGCGAGCCGCGCGATCGGCCGCGTGTCGGCCGACACCCTCGCCGCGTATCCGCCCGGCATCCCGAATGTGATTCCGGGCGAAGAGATCACGGCCGAAACGGTCGCGTTCTTGCAGGCCGTCGCCGCCTCGCCGACCGGCCACGTGCGCGGGGCGATCGACCCCGGCGTGCAGCGGATGCGCGTGCTTCGCACCAACTAGCGCCGCGCGGCGGCCCACCGACAACGAAGTCTGGAGAAGAATAGAACGATGCCTCGATCGACGCTCGCGCAACAGCTGTTTCGGGTAAAGCCCGTTCCCGCCGAACCCGAAACCAGCACGGGGCTCTTACCGCGCAGCATCGGGCTGCTGCAGCTCACGTTCATGGGCGTCGGCGCGACGGTCGGCACCGGCATCTTCTTCATTCTCTCGGAGGTCGTGCCGATCGCCGGCCCGGCCGCGATCTGGTCGTTCGTCATTGCGGGCGCCGTCGCCGGACTCTCGGCGCTCTGCTACGCCGAGCTCTCGAGCAGCGTGCCGGTCGCGGGCTCGTCGTACAGCTACGCGTACTCGACCCTCGGCGAGCTGCCCGCGATGGGCGTCGCCGCCTGCCTGCTGCTCGAATACGGGGTCTCGGCCGCCGCCGTCGCGGTCGGCTGGTCGCAGTACGTGAACCAGCTGCTCATGAACCTCTTCGGGTTCGAGCTGCCGCAGGCCATCGCCGCCGCGCCCGATGAGGGCGGCGTCGTCAACCTGCCCGCCGTGATCCTCGTCGCGATGTGTATGTTCCTGCTCATTCGCGGCACCTCGGAGTCGGCGATCGCGAACACGATCATGGTCGCGCTGAAGCTCGCCGTGCTCGGGTTCTTCGCCGCGATCGCGATCACCGGCTGGAGCATCGACAACTTCGCCGAGTTCGCGCCGTTCGGGTTCTCGGGCGTCATGACCGGCGCCGGCATCGTCTTCTTCTCGTACGTCGGCCTCGACGCGGTGTCGACCACGGGCGAAGAGGCGAAGAACCCCCGCCGCAACCTTCCGATCGCGATCATCGCCGCGCTCGTCATCGTCACCGCCGTCTACCTCATGGTCGTCATCACCGCCCTCGGCGCGCAGCCAGCGGCCGAGTTCGCCGATCAGTCGGCCGGCCTCGCGGTGATCCTCGAACAGATCGTCGGCGCCTCGTGGCCCGGCACTGTGCTCGCGGTCGGCGCCGTCATCTCGATCTTCTCGGTGACGCTCGTCGTGCTCTACGGCCAGACGCGCATCCTCTACGCGATGTCGCGTGACGGCATGGCCCCGCGCATCTTCGGGCGCGTGAACAAGCGCACCGGCACCCCGATCGCCAACACCGTCATCGTCGGCGTCGCCGTCGCGCTGCTCGCCGGCGTGATTCCCATCAACTTCCTCGCCGAGATGACGAGCATCGGCACGCTCATGGCGTTCCTCGTCGTCGCAATCGCGGTCATGGTGCTGCGCCGCCGCGAGCCCGGCCTCGACCGCAAGCTCCGTCTGCCGCTGCATCCGCTCGTGCCGGTGCTCACCGTCATCGGCTGCGTCTGGATCATCAAAGACCTGCGGCCCATCACGATCCTCATGTTCGCGCTGTGGACCGCCGTCGTGCTCGTTTGGTACTTCGTCGCAGGGCGCAAGCAGTCGGTGCTCGGCAAGCAGATCGACACCGGGCTCATCGTGCTCGTCGGCCCGGGCAAGTATCGCGACGGCGACGCCGCCCGCGCCGAAGCGGCCGCGGAGACGCGGGTATGACGGCGGAGCAGCACCTGACGGGGGAGCGGCCCCTCGGCTCGGTGTCGGCGGCCCTCGCGACCGTCTTCCCCGAGTCCTCGACCGTGACGGCCGACGGCACGCTCGCGATCGGCGGGGTGCCCGCGACCGAACTCGCCGACCGCTTCGGCACGCCCCTGTACGCGTACGACGAGGCTGGCATTCGCCGCCAGCTGCGGCGCTACCTCGACGGGTTCGCCGCGCGCCGACCGGGCTCGAAGGTGCTGTTCGCGTCGAAGTCGTTCCCCGCCGTCGCGATGTACCGTCTCGCGGCCGAAGAGGGCGCGATGATCGACGTCGCCGGCGGCGGCGAGCTCGAGTTCGCGCTGCGCGCCGGGGTGGATCCCGCGCACATCTACTACCACGGCAACGCGAAGACGACGGCCGAGCTCGCGCGGGCGATCGAGGTCGGCGTCGGCACGATCATCGTCGACAACGAGGATGAGCTCGACCGGCTCGAGCGGCTGCTGACCGCGCCCCAGCAGCTCCTGTTGCGCATCCGCCCCGGCATCGAGGCGGCGACGCACGCCTCGCAGGCGACCGGCGGCGACGACTCGAAGTTCGGCCTGCCGCTCGCGCAGGCACACCGCGCGATCGAGCGGATGCGCGCGCATCCGCTCATGGACCTCCGCGGCGTGCACGTGCACATCGGCTCGCAGATTCTCGACGTGGCGCAGTTCGGCGAGGCGGTCGAGCGGGTCGCGCAGCTCGGCGAGTTTGAGGTGTACGACCTCGGCGGCGGGCTCGGGGTCGCCTACACGCCGGCCGACCGCGCGCCCGAAATCGACGACTACCTCGACACCCTCATCGAGGCGGCGAACGCGCACCTGCCGCGGTCGGCGACGCTGCTCATCGAGCCGGGGCGGTCGGTGGTCGCCCGCGCCGGCGTGACGCTCTACCGCGTCGTGAGCGTGAAACACACCGGGCGCACGTTCGTCGCGGTCGACGGCGGGCTCGCCGACGAGCTCGACGCGGCCCTCGCCGACCAGGTGTTCACCCCGGTGGTCGCGAATCGAATGCGCGACGACGCGAGCCTCGAGGCCCAGCTGGTCGGGCGGCAGTGCGAGTCGGGGGATCTGCTCGTCGACCGTGCCCAGCTCGCGCCGGCACGGGTCGACGATGTGATCGCGCTCGCGGCGACCGGCGCGTACGGCTACACGTTCGCGAACAACTACAACGGCGCGCGCAAGCCCGCGGTCGTGTTCGTGCGCGACGGCGTGGCCCGCGAGGTCGTACGCCGCGAGACCTACGACGACATGCTCGCGACCCAGGTGGGGTAGGGGCCCGTCAGCCTGCGGAGTGCGGCGCGAAGCCGAGGTGGGTCGAGATGCGCTCGGCCGACTCGGCGACGTAGGTGCCGAGCTGCTGCAGCCGCGACACCATGCGGGTGCGCGGGCCGCTCACGTTGAGGGCCGCGATGACGTGGCCCGTGAAGTCGCGGATCGGCGCCGACGCCGCGACTACGCCCGACTCGAGCTCCTCGTCAGACAGCGCGAAGCCCTGCTGGCGAATCGTCGCGATCTGCGAAAGCAGGCTCTCGAGGTCGCGCACGAGCACGCGGTCGTGCTTCGGCTCGTCGAGAATCGGGTAGAGGGCGCGCGGGTCGTCGTCGAGCACGGGCTTGTCGGTGCCGTGTTCGGCGTACCAGCGGGTGATGGATGCGGTGTCCCAGTCGCTGAGCAGCACGCGGCCCGAGGGGGTGCGCCAGGCCGAGGTCGTGACGCCCTCCCAGCCGTTCGTGCGGATCTGGTGCGGGCTGAGCTCACTCGCGATCGTGAGCACGTTGCCGCCGCGGAGCACGCAGAGGTGGCTCGTCTCGCCGGTCGCGAGGGCAATCTGGCGCAGGGCGGGGCGCATGCGCTGCGAGAGCGCGGTTTCGACCGAGCGGCTCGCCATCGCGAATAGCTGCGGCCCGAGCGCGTAGGTGCGTGACTCGTCGTTGCGCTCGACGAAGCCGAAGTCGGCGAGCGTCGCGAGCGCGCGCGAGATGGCGCCCTTGTCGCGGCCCGTCGACTGTGCGATTGCGGTGACGCTGAGGCCGGTCTCGTCGCGCGCCTCGGGCGACGAGAGCAGCTCGAGAATTTCGAGGTCGCGGGCGAGCCCGGAGCTGTTGCGGCGCCCGCCGGTGGATGTGCTTGCCATGGCGACATCCAAACATGGTGTTGCCATAGTTACAACGCTCGTTGTTGATATGAACCCCTGCTGCTAATTTTTGAGACATCAGCATTCGTGCGCCGGCGCACACTCTCAACGACGAGAACGGGGTGCTCTATGAGCGGATTTACCTTCGAGAAGTTGCTCAACTTTCTCGAGTCACGGTGGGCAGACATCCTGCTGCTCATCGGTGAGCACTTCGCGGTGACGCTGCTGTCGGTCGGCATCGCGTTCATCGTCGGCATGACGATCGGGATTCTCGTGTGGCAGCAGCCGTTCTGGCGCGAACTGTCGATCTCGACCTCGGCCATTCTCATGACCGTGCCGTCACTTGCGGTGCTCGCGCTGCTGAGCCCCGTGCTCGGCCTTGGCTGGGGCCCGACGATCGTCGCGCTCGTGATCTACGCGCTCCTCCCGATCATCCGGAACACGGCGGTTGGCCTCCGCGAGGTGCCACCCGCAATTCTCGAGTCGGCCCGCGGCGTGGGTATGAGCGGGCCGCGCACGCTCCTCACCGTGCAGCTTCCGCTCGCGTGGCCCGTCATTCTCACGGGCGCCCGCGTCGCGACCCAGCTCGCCGTCGGCATCGCGGCAATCGCGGCGTACGTCGCCGGCCCCGGGCTCGGTCAGTACATCTTCCGCGGCCTCTCGACGCTCGGCTCGGCGCACGCGCTGAACTACGCCCTCGTCGGCACCGTCGCCACGATCATCGTCGCGCTCATTCTCGATGGCGCGTTCACCATCCTCATTCGATTCACCACTTCGAAGGGCCTCAAATGACCTCCACCTCGAATGCGGCCGTGCTCGACCGCCTCGCGTCTTCGGAAGGCGCCATCGACATCGAACTCGACCAGGTTACGAAGGTGTACCCGGGCCAGGAGTCGGCGGCCGTCAACGAGTTCTCGATGCACGTGAACCCCGGCGAACTCGTCGTGTTCGTCGGCCCGAGTGGCTGCGGCAAGACGACCACGATGAAGATGATCAACCGCATCATCGAGCCGACCTCGGGCTCGATCAAGGTTGGCGGCCACGACGTGCTCTCGCTCAACCCGAACGAGCTGCGGCGCCACATCGGCTACGTGATTCAGCAGATCGGCCTGTTCCCACACATGACGATCGCCGAGAACATCGGCATCGTGCCGAAGCTGCTCGGCTGGTCGAAGTCGAAGATCGCCGACCGGGTCGAGGAGTTGCTCGCGACCGTCGAGCTCGACCCGGGCACGTTCGCCGGCCGCTACCCGCGCCAGCTCTCGGGCGGCCAGCAGCAGCGCATCGGCGTCGCCCGGGCGCTCGCGGCCGACCCACCCATCATGCTCATGGACGAGCCGTTCGGCGCGACCGACCCGATCACCCGCGAGCGGCTGCAGTCGGAGTTCCTCGACATTCAGGCGAGCATCGGTAAGACGATCATCTTCGTGACGCACGACTTCGAGGAGGCGATTCGCCTCGGCGACCGCATCGCGGTGCTCGGCCAGCGCAGCAAGATCGAGCAGTTCGATACGCCCGCCGAGATCCTCGCCCGGCCCGCGAACGAGTACGTCTCGTCGTTCATCGGCCACGGCGCCGCCCTCAAACGGCTCGCGCTCATCCCGCTCTCACGCGTTCGGCTCGCGCCGGCGCGCCCCGAGGCGGCGGCGACGGTGGATGCGCAACTCACCCTGCGCGACGCCCTCGACACGCTCGTGGTCACCGGCTCGCCGGCCGTCAACGTGACCCGAGACGGCGCGACGATCGGCTCGATCGACTTCGCCGCCGTGTCGACCGAACTCCGCGGCACGACCCAGTCGCCGGGCGGTGAGTGACGTGTCGACCACCGTGGAAAGCCCGACGACGGCACTCCTGCTGTCGCAGTCGAAGCCGCCAGCGCGCCGGGGCCGAGTGTTCAAGAAGCTCATCCCGCTGATCGTGATCGCCGTCGGGCTGCTCGCGCTCTGGCTGTGGATCTCGTCGCTCGAGCTCGACTCGATCGAGCAGCGCACCCTCAATGCGAGCTACATCGCCGCCCGTATTCGGGAGCACCTCGTGCTCGCGATCGCCGCATCGGTGCTCGTCGCCGTGCTCGCGATTCCTGCCGGCATTCTCGTGAGCCGCACGCGCTCGAAGATCGTGCGGGGCATCATCATCGGCATTGCGAACATCGGCCAGGCCACCCCGGCCGTCGGCCTCGTGATTCTGCTCGCGATCTGGTGGCAGACGGGCTTCGTCACGGCCCTTATCGCCCTCGTCGCCTACTCGTTCCTGCCAGTGCTGCGAAACACGATGACCGGCCTCGAGCAGGTCGACCCGAACATCAAGGAGGCGGCGCGGGGCATGGGTATGCGCCCGGCGCAGGTGCTCTTCAAAGTCGAGCTCCCGCTCGCGGTGCCGGTGATTCTCGCGGGCCTGCGCACCGCCCTCGTCTTCGCGGTCGGGGTCGCGACCGTCGCGACCTTCATCAACGCGGGCGGGCTCGGCGACATGATCGTCAACGGCCTCAAGCTCCAGCGCTTCCCCGTGCTGCTCACCGGCGCGGTGCTCGTCGCCGCGATCGCCATCCTCATCGACTGGGTCGCCGGCCTTGTCGAAGACTTCGTCACCCCCGGCGACGCATCGCTGCGCCGCTAACCATCCTTATCCCTCACCCTCACTCACACCCGCCGCCCGTCGGCCGTTGAAAGGACCCCTCATGACCTCGTTCATCAAACCCCACCGCCTCGCCCGCATCGCCGCGGTTGGCGCGGTCGCCCTGCTCGCCCTCACCGCCTGCTCGAGCGGTGGCGGCTCGACCGAACCCGCGAGCGACGAGCTCGCCGGCCTCACCGGCGAGGTCGGCTCGAAGGACTTCGCCGAGCAGTACATCCTCGCCCACATGACGACCGAGCTGCTCAACCACCACGGCGCCGACCTCACCGCGAACACCGACCTCGTCGGCTCGACCAACGTGCGCCAGGCACTCGAGAACGGGCAGTTCATCGGCTACTGGGAGTACACCGGCACCTCGTGGATCACCTACCTCGGCAACACCGAGCCGGTGAAGGGTACCGAGGAGCAGTTCGAGGCGGTTAAGGAGGCCGACGCCGAGAACGGCATCGCCTGGCTCGACCCCGCCGACTTCAACAACACGTACGCCTTCGCGATTCGCGCCGATAAGGCCGAGGAGCTCGGCGTGACGTCGCTCAGCGACATCGCGTCGCTGCCCGAGGAGGAACAGACCTTCTGTATCGAGAGCGAGTTCTCGACCCGAGATGACGGCTGGCCCGGCCTCTCGGAGGCGTACGGCATCGACGTGCCCGAGAGCAACGTCGTGATGCTCGACACCGGCGTCATCTACACCGCGACCGCCGACGGCGCCGACTGCAACTTCGGCGAGGTGTTCCAGACCGACGGCCGCATCCCCGCGCTCGACCTCGTCGTGCTCGAGGACGACCAGGAGTTCTTCCCCGCGTACCAGGGCGCGTTTACGATGCAGCAGTCGATTCTCGACGAGTATCCCGAGGTCGCCGACGTGCTCGCCGAACTCACCCCGCTGCTCACGACCGAGGTCATGCAGGAGCTGAACCAGCGCGTTGACGTCGACGGCGAAGAGCCCCGCGACGTCGCGGTCGAGTTCCTCACCGAGAACGGGCTCCTCTAATGCCGGCGATGCAGCTCGGCGAATCGTTCATCGGCGAGGGGGCGAACGCCGCCCACATCAACACCGTCTTCGGCGACCGCGAGGGCCCGGTCGGTACCGCCTGGGCGAGCGCCCTCGCGTCGCCGAGCGCCGGCCACGTGCCGTTCGTTGCGGTGCTGCGCCCCTCGCTGCCGGTCAAGCCGCTCACGCTGTTTGTGACGAAGGCGGCGCCCGCCGACGACGCGCACGGCGACCTCATCTGGGGCCCGGCGCAGGCCGGTGTCGCGGCCGGCGTCGCCGACGCCGTCGCCGAGGGCGTGATCGCCGCCGACGAGGTCGACCGCACCGCCATCATCGCCGCGGTGTGGGTGAACCCCGCCGCGACCGACGCCGACGCCGTCTACCACCACAATCGCGAGGCGACCCGCACGGCCCTGCGCAATGGCGCATCCGGCCTGCCCGCACTCGACGACGTGCTCGACGCCCGCTCGGCGCCAGCCAATCCCTTCTACACCGCGCCAACGAAGGCCGAGGAACCTGAATGACCACAACACACCTGCCGGTGATCGGCTTTATCGGTCTCGGCAACATGGGGTCGGGCATGACCCGAAACATCCTGCGCGCGGGCTTCCCGCTCATCGTGACGGATGCGCGGCCCGAGGCCGCAGAGGAGCTCGTCGCCCGCGGCGCGCGGTGGGCCGACGACCCGAGCACGCTCGCGGCCGAGAGCGACATCGTCATCACGATGCTGCCGACGCCGAAGATTGTCGACTCGGTCGCCCGTGGCCCGAACGGGATCCTCGCCGGGATTCGCGACGGCGGTACCTGGATCGACATGTCGACGTCGGTGCCCGAGGTCGTCGCGACGATCCGCGCCGAGCACGCCGATCGCGGGCTCACGCTCATCGACGCGCCCGTGAGCGGCATGTCGATCGGCGCCGCGAACGGCACGCTGCAGATCTTCGTCGGCGCCGAGCACGACGAGTACCTGCGGGTGCGCCCCGTGCTCGAGGCGATGGGCGACCCCGAGCGCATCTTCCTCGTCGGCGCGGCTGGCGCCGGGTACGCCGTGAAGCTGCTCATCAACCAGCTCTGGTTCTCGCACCTCGTCGCAACGTCGGAGGTGCTCGCGATCGGCGCGGCGGCCGGCGTCGACCTCGGGGTGCTGCGCAGCGCGCTCATCGCGAGCCCCGCGCGCAGCAACTTCCTCGAGCAAGACGTGCTGTCGATCCTCAACCACGGCGACTACGACGAGGGCTTCGCGATCGCGCTCGCGTGCAAAGACCTCGGGCTCTCGATCGACCTCGCGCGCTCGGTCGGGGTGCCGGTCGAGCTGTCGGGGCTCGTCGAGCAGGTGTACCGCCGGGCGCTTGCGCAGTACGGGCCGACTGCTGGGGAGATGACCCCGTTCAAGCTCTACGAAGACCTGCTGCGGCAGAACCTTCGGCTCGAACAGCCCGAGCCGATCGGTCCGCACCTCGTGGCGGCGCCCGTGCCCGCGATGGCCGAGGGCGAGGTCGAGCATGTCTGACGGCGACCTCGGCGACTTCACCCTCGACGCCTTCTCGCTCGCCGGTAAGACCGCGCTCGTCACGGGCGGGAACACGGGGCTCGGCCAGGGCTTCACGGTCGCGCTCGCGAACGCCGGGGCGAACGTCTACGCCCCCTCGGTGATCGACGACGGCGGCGAAACCGCGGCGCTCGTGCGCCCCGGCGGCGGCACCGTGACCTGCGCGCCCGCGAACCTCACCGAGCCCGGCGTACCCGAGCGGGTCATCGCCGACTGCATCGCAACGTTCGGGGCGATCGACATCCTCGTGAACTCGGCCGGCATCGTGCGCCTCGGCGGGGTCACCGAGTTCGGTCGAGCCGAGTGGGACCCGATGGTCGCCGTCAACCTCACCGCGGCGTTCGAGCTCAGCCACTTCGCGGCGCGCGCCATGATTCCGCGGCGCAGCGGGAAGATCATCAACATCGCCTCGCTGTTCGCGTTTCTCGGTGGCCTCGACTCGCCCGCCTACGCCGCGACGAAGCACGGCATCGCGGGCCTCACGAAGGCGTACGCCGACGAACTCGGCCGCTATGGCATTCAGGTGAACGCCCTCGCGCCCGGCTACTTCGCGACGGCCATCACGGCCGTGACGCGCAGCCGCCCGGGCGAGAACCAGCGCATCCTCGACCGCATCCCGGCTGGTCGCTGGGGCGAGGTCGCCGACCTCATGGGGCCGCTCGTGTTCCTCGCGAGCCGAGCCTCCGACTACGTCAACGGCCACACCCTCACCGTCGACGGCGGCTACCTCGTGCGCTGACGCGCTGCGACCCCGCATCCAATTCCACTCGACAACCAGCTCGACCCGAAGAAGGAGACCAGCCATGGTGGCGTCTCGCGCAACCCTGTCCGAATCCGAGATCGTGCAACACCTCACCGACCTGCTCGGCGCCGATCAGCTCGACACCGACCCCGACGAGCTCCGCGCCGCGAGCGTCGATCGGTTCAAGAAGTACTCCGCCGCCCACGGCATCTTCGACGGCCCGTTCCCCGCCGCGATCGCCTACGTTCGCTCGGTCGACGACGTCGAGCGCGTGCTCGCCTTCGCCCGCGAGCACCGCATCAACATCGTGCCCCGCACCGGGCGCACCGCGACCGAGGGCGGCCTCGAGACCGTCGTCGAGGGCTCGATCGTGCTCGACGGCTCGCGCATGAACGAGATTCTTGACATCAACGAGACCGACATGACCGCGACCGTGCAGTGCGGCGTGCCGCTCGAGCGGCTCGAGGCCGTGCTGCGTGAGCGCGGCCTCACGACGGGGCACTCGCCGCAGTCGAAGCCGCTCGCGCAGTACGGCGGCCTCGTCGCGACCCGGTCGATCGGGCAGTTCTCGACGCTCTACGGCGGCATCGAAGACATGGTGCTCGGCGTCGAGGCCGTGTTCCCCGACGTCGGCACGGTGCGCATCAAGTCGGTGCCGCGTCGCGCCGCGGGCCCCGATATTCGCCACATCATCATCGGTAACGAGGGCGCGCTCGGTTTCATCACCGAGGTGACGATCAAGGTGTTCAAGTACCAGCCCGAGCACAACCGGTTCGTCGGCTACCTCGTTGACTCGCTCCCGGCCGGTGTCGAGGGGCTGCGCAAGGTCATCGTCGACGGGTACCGGCCGTCGGTCGCCCGCGTGTACTCCGAGGGCGACGCCTCGCAGCACTTCTCGCACTTCGCCGAGGGCAAGGCCGTCGTCGTCTTCGTCGCCGAGGGGCCCGCCGGTATCGCCGACGCCACCGAGGCCGGCATCCGCGCGATCTTCGACGACATCCCGCACACTCCCGTCGACCCAGCGCTCATCGAGGCGTGGTTCGCGAACCTCAACTGGGGGCAAGACAAGATCGACGCTGAGATCGAGCACATGCTCGCCGAGCACGAGCTCGGCTACACGACCGAGGTCTCGGTGAACTGGAGCCGCGTCGGCGACCTGTTCGAGTCGGTCATGCGGCGCATCCGCACCGAGTTCCCGCGCGCCGCCGACCTCACGCTGCTCGGCGCCCACTCGTCGCACTCGTACCAGAGCGGCACGAACCTCTACTTCGTCTACGACTATCGCATCGAGGTCGAGCCGCGCGACGAGATTCGCGAGTACCACATCCCACTCAACGCGATCATCGTCGAGGAGGCGCTGCGGCACGGCGGCTCGATGGTGCACCACCACGGCATCGGCAAGTACCGCACGCCGTGGACGCTCGAGGAGCACGGCAGCGCGTATCCGCTGCTCGAGCTGCTCAAGCGTGGGCTCGACTCCGAGGGCATCATGAACTTCGGCACGATCTACCCGGAGCAGGCGTGACGTCAGCGCCCGCGGGCCCGCTCATCGTCGGCATCGACTGCGGCTCGCAGTCGGCGAAGGTGACGGTGTTCGGGCCCGACGGCGAAGTTGCGGCACAGGGGCGCCACGCGCTCGCGCCGTACGTCGCCGGCCGCGAGGGCGAATGGATGCACCCCGACGACGACGTGTGGGAGTCGGTCGCGCACGCCGCCCGGGCGGCGATGGCGCAGCTCGACCGGCCCGAACGGGTGGTCGCGGTGGGCCTGTGTGGCATCCGTTTTTGCCGCGCGGTGCTGCGGCGCGACGGGCGCCTCGCGCGGCCGATGATGAGCTGGATGGACGCCCGGGTCGGGCGACCGCACCGGGCTGAGTCGGCCGACGAGGCGTTCGTGACGACCTGCTCCGGGTACCTCACCCACCGCCTGACGGGCGCGACGGTGGATACGGCGGGCAACTACCTCGGCGCCTGGCCGGTCGACCTCGCGACGGGTACCTGGGGCGGCGACGCCGAGCTGCGCGCGTTCGGCGTGACGCGGCAACAGCTGTTCGACCTCGTGCCGCCGGGCGCCGCGCTCGGCGAGATCACCGATGCGGCGGCGCGGGCGACCGGCCTCAGGGTCGGCATCCCCGTGTTCGCGACCTCGAACGACAAAGCGGTCGAGGCGCTCGGCGCGGGGCTCGCCTCGCCCTCGAGCGCCGTGCTCTCGCTCGGCACGTATATCGCCGGGATGATGGTGACCGACGAGTTCGTCGCCGACGGCGACACCCACTGGACCAACGCGGCGGCCGAGCCCGACCGGTTCCTCGTGGAGTCCGAGGGGATTCGGCGGGGCATGTGGACGGTCAGCTGGGTGCGCGACCTCGTCGGTGTCGACGAGGCGGCCCTCACGCGGCTCGCGGCCGAGGTGCCGCCCGGCGCCGACGGCGTCGTCGCGGTGCTCGACTGGCTTGCCCCCGACGCACACCCCGAGTGGCGCGGCGCGCTGCTCGGGTTCGATGGGTCGCAGGGGAGGGGCGCCATCTTTCGCGCCGTGCTCGAGTCGATCGCGTTCACGATGTACCGCACGCTCACCGCGATGGCGGCCGACCTCGGTCGGTCGATCGACGAGGTGATCGTGAGCGGCGGCGGCGCCCGCAACGAGGTGCTGCTCGGCGTGCTCCAGGCGCTGTTTCGGGCCCCCGTGCGGGTGCCGACCTGCCCCGACGCCGCGGGGCTCGGGGCCGCGATCTGTGCCGCGGTCGGCAGCGGCGTGCATCCCGACTTCGCGGCGGCGCAGCGCGCCATGGTGCGGTTGGCGACGGTCGAGACGGCCGATGCCGACGCCGAACTCTACGCGGAGCTCGCCCGCAGCCACGCCCGAGTGATTGCCGGTGTGCGCTCGCTCGACGTCACCGAGTATCAGCGGATCGGTGCCGCGCGGCGTACTCGCCCGGCGTGACGCCGAAGTACGCCTTGAAGGCCCGGCGAAACGCGCTCACGTCGAGGTAGCCGACCCGGTGGGCGACCGCGTCGATGCCCTTCGGCGCCCGCAGCAGCATTGCCGCGGCCTCCATGCGGGTCTGGGTGCGCCACTGCCGGAACGTGCGGCCCGTGTCGGCGATGAAGGCGCGCTCGACCGTGCGCGACGACGCGTGGTGCGCCGCCGCGAGCTCGTCGAGGGTGCGGTCGTCGCCGGGGTTGAACCGCAACGCCTCGGCGACGCCGAGCGCGGGTCCTGCGCTCGGGAGCGGCAGCGCGGCCTCGCTCACCGGGTGCCGCTCGATGCGCGCGAGCACCTGCCGCTCGAGGTTCACGGAAACCCGCGTTCATGACCGCACACCCCGCCCGAGAACTGCTCGCCGCGCTCGGCTCAGTCGCGACGCTCGTCGCGCTCGCGGGATGCGCCTCGGCCGCGCCCGCGACCGGCGAGACCGACGCCGCGAGCGCCCTGCTCCCGGCGGGCGAGGGGACGACGTCGTACCCGCTCACGCTCGAGACGCCGTTCGGCGACACCGAGCTCGAGGCGCGCCCCGAGCGCATCGCGATCGTCACCGATGCGACGGTCGACACCGACGCCCTCTTTGCGCTCGGCGGCACGCCCGTGTTCGCGCCCTCGACGGTCGACCGCAACCCGTGGCTCGACGACGAGCAGATCGCGTCGATCGACACCCTCTGGGAGTCGAGTGCCGGAGCCGACATTTCGGCGGAGGAGGTTGCGGCGTTGGAGCCCGACCTCATCGTGAACCTCGCCGCGAACACGACGTTCGACCAGGGCCGGTTCGACCAGCTCAGCGCGATTGCGCCCGTGCTCTACGCCGAAACGGGCGAGCTCACGTGGCAGGAGATCACGACGACCCTCGCCGACACGATCGACCTCGGCGAGGCGGGCGCGCAGGCGGTCGCCGAGACCGAAGCGGTGATTCAGGAGGCCGCCGAGGCGCACCCCGAGTTCGAGGGGAAGACCGCGGCCCACGTCGTCGTCTACGACGAGGAGTGGGGCGCCGCCTACGACAGCACGCCGGGGTCAGACACCGCGACGCTCTTCGAAATGCTCAGCTTCACGCTGCCCGAGGCGGCCGAACAGTTCGCGAGCGATGACGTCGTGAGCGACGAGCTCATCGGCGAGATTGACGCCGACTTCCTGCTCGTGAGCATCTTCGACGAGCCCTCGAGCGAGTTCTTCACGACCTCGCAGCTCTACCAGCAAGTGCCGGCGGTGGCCGACGGCCGCGTCGTCATCAACGACGTCGTCGACGAAGACGAGACGAACAGCTTCGCGTGGGGGCTCACGCAGCAGAGCGTGCTCGGCCTGCCGTGGCTCATCGACACCCTCGCCGAGTACGGCAGCGAGGCGCTGAGCTGACCTCGCCCGCGACGACCGAGCCGAACACCGCGGAGGCGGCGGGAACTCCCGCCTCCGCGGTTTCGCGTGCGCGCCGTCGCGCGCTCGGCGTCGTCGTGTTCGTCGTGCTCCTCGCCGTAATGATTGCGGCGAGCGTCGCGTTCGGGGTGAAAGACCTGCCGCTCGCGGAGGTGTGGCGCGGCCTGCTCGCGCACGACACGACCGAGGCGTCGGTGATCGTCTGGGATTCGCGGATTCCCCGCACCGTCGTCGGCCTCATCACGGGCGCGAGCTTCGGCGTCGCCGATGACGCTCGTGCTCGCGGGCGTCGCCATCGCGGCCGTGCTGAACGGCATCTCGAGCTTTCTCACGCTCATTGATGAGGACACGTTCCGCGTCGTGCGCAGCTGGGGCTCGGCTCGCTCGCGCGCATCGACCTCGCCGACACCGCGGCGGTCGCGCCGCTGCTGTTTGCGGGCCTCGCGATCGCGGTTGTGCTCGGGTCGGCCCTGAATCAGCTCGCGCTCGGCGACGACCTCGCCCGGGCGCTCGGCACCCGTGTCGCGCGCACGCGGGCCGCCGGCATCATCGCGGTGACGCTGCTCGCCGGCGGCGCGACCGCGCTCACGGGCGGCATTGCGTTCATCGGGCTCGTCGTGCCGCACGCCGTGCGCTGGTTCGTCGGGCCCGATCAGCGCTGGATCATCGCGTTCTCGATGCTCGCGTCGCCCGTGCTCCTGCTCGCGGCGGATGTGCTCGGTCGCGTCATCGCGCCCGGCGAGATCGAGGCGGGCATCGTCATCGCCGTGATCGGCGCCCCGGTGCTTATCGCGCTTGTGCGCCGTCGGAACGTGAGTGCGCTGTGACCCGGGAGTTGGTCGCGACCCCGCGGGTTATCACCACCCGCACCCGCTGGTGGTCGGCGCGCATCCGGGTGCGCTGGCTCGCCGTGACGGCCGCCCTGTTCGGCCTCGCGCCGGTGCTCGCGACGGCCTCGCTCGCACTTGGGAGTTACGGGCTCACGCTGCCCGACGTCGCCGCCGTGCTCGCGGGCGGAGGCGAGCGCTTTCACCGCATCATCGTGCTCGACTGGCGGCTTCCCTTCGCCCTCGCCGGCGTCGTGTTCGGGGCGCTGCTCGGCATGAGCGGCGCGGTGTTCCAGTCGATCACCCGCAACCCGCTCGGCTCGCCCGACGTCATCGGCTTCGACACGGGCGCGTACACCGCGGTCGTCGTCACGATGCTCTGCTTCGGGGCGGGCGGCTACTGGGTGCTCGCGTTCGCTGCGACCGCGGGCGGGCTCGGTACCGCGCTCGTCGTGTACCTGCTCGCGCGTCGGCACGGGTTGCAGGGGTTCCGGCTCATCATCGTCGGCATCGCCGTGTCGGCCCTGCTCGGCTCGGGGAACGCCTACCTCGTCACGCGCGCCGACATCGCCGACGCGATGACGGTCGGGTTCTGGGCCGCAGGCTCGCTCAGCCGCGTGACCTGGGGCGCGCTCATCCCGACCCTCATCTTCGCCGCCGCCATCGCCGTCGCTGCGGCGGCGCTCGCGCCCCGTCTGCGGCAACTCGAGCTCGGCGACGAGTTCGCTGCGACACTCGGTGTCAACCCTGGCCGGGCCCGCCTCTCGCTCATCGTCGTCGGCGTCGCCTGCAGCGCGATCGTCACCGCCGCGGCCGGCCCCATCAGCTTCGTTGCGCTCGCCGCGCCGCAGCTCGCGCTGCGCCTCACCCGCTCTCCGGGCGTCAGCCTCCTCGGCGCCGCCGGCATGGGCGCGGCGCTGCTCGCCGCCGCCCACGTCGCGTCCCTCATCGTCGAGCAGCTGTTCGCGCCCGTCCCGGTCGGGCTCATCACCGTCTCGATCGGCGGTGCCTACCTCGCGTGGCTGCTCGCCCGCGAACACCGACGCCTCACCGCGGCCTGAGCCGCGCATCCGCCCCGCCCAGCCCCGCACCTTCGCCCCGGCCCATTCGCCCCGACCCAGGAGTTCCCCATGTCGCATCGCCTTCGCCCGCTCGACGTCTACCCGATCACGACGCGAAGGCTTGAGGTGCTCCGCGTCGCCGACGTCACACCGGGGATGCGCCGGGTCACGCTCGGCGGGCCGGGCCTCGACGCGCACATTGCGCCGAACGGCTACGCCGTCGCCGAGTTCCGCTCGCAAGGCTTCGACGACGAGTTCAAGCTGATCCTGCAGCACCCCGACGGCCCCGAACTCGTCGCGCCGACGCAGAACGACGGCATGCTCGACTGGCCCCGCGGCGACGAGCACCTGCTCACGCGCACGTACACGGTGCGGCGGTGGGACCCTGCGTCCCGCGAGGTCGACGTTGATTTCGTGCGCCACGGCACGGGGCCCGCGACGAGCTGGGCCGAGCGCGTGCAGGCCGGCGAGACCGTGCAGATCGCGGGGCCGAAGTCGTCGGCGCCGAACCCGCTCGACGTCGACTGGATACTCGTGGCCGGCGACGAGACGGCGCTCCCCGCGATCGCGCGCTGGCTCGAGTCCTGGCCCGAGGGCGTGCCCGGGCAGGTGTTCATTGAGGTCGCCGAGCGGTCGCATCGGCAGCAGGTTGCGCAGCCCGAGGGCGTCGAGATCACCTGGCTCAGCCGCGACGGCGCGCCCGCGGGGCACTCGACCCTGCTCGCTGACGCGCTTCGCGGCGCCGAGTGGCTTGACGGGACTCCGTACGCCTGGGTCGCGGGAGAGGCGCTCACGCTCGCGCCGATTCGCCGCTGGCTGCGCCGCGACAAGGAGCTGACGAAAGACCACGTCGAGGTGACCGGCTACTGGCGCCGGCAGGAGCTCGAGGCGGGCGACGACGCCGCGGTCGAGACGGTCGGCGACGACGAGCGGTTCCACGAGCTCACCGAGCTCGCGCCGGGGTTCGCGCTGCGCGTCGCCGCGACGATCGGGCTCGGCGCCGCGTTCGACGGTTCGGCGCAGACGATCGACGAACTCGCCCGGCGCACCGGTGCGAATCCCGAGGGGCTGCGGCGCCTACTCGGGTACCTCGAACCGCTCGGCGTTGTTGCGATGGATGGGGAGGCCGTGCGGCTCACCGACCTCGGCGGCTCGCTCGATGACGACGGCCTGGCCGAGCGGCTCAGCCTCGAGGGCTATGACGCGCAGCGCGAGCTCGCCGGGTTGCTCGCGCTGCTCGAGAGCGTGCGTACGGGCGTGGGAGAGTCGGAACGGTGCGGCGCCGACTCGTGGGCCGCCCGAGTCGATGCCGACCCCGAGCTGCTGCGGCAGCGTCGCGAGGCCGAGGCCGACGAGGCTCGGTGGGTCGCCGACGCGCTCGCGGCCGCGATTCCGGCTCGCGGTGAGCTCGTGGTCTCCGGCCGCGGCGCCGACACCTACGCCGCGGCGATCGCGAAGGTAGCACCCTCGGCCAGCGTGCGGGTCGTCGAGCGGTTGGCCGACCTCGACGAACCGGTCGACGGCATCGTGCTCGCGAGCGCGCTCGACGACCTCGGCGACACGTCCGCCGCGCACCTGCTTCGGGTCGCGCGCGCGAGCATCCGCCCGGGCGGTCGGCTGTACGTCTACACCGAGGGTGTCGCCGCGTCGCTCGTCGGTGAGCACGAGGCCGAGGATGCGCTCGTCGACTTCGCGCTCTCGGGCAGCGGCACGCGCACGCTCGAGCATCACGGCGAACTGTTCGAGCGCGCCGAACTGCCGGCGCCCGAGCGCGTCACGGTCGGTTGGGGCGACTCGCTGTTCGTCTTCGATGTCAGCTGAGGCGGCGGGGTGCGGCCGTCGAAGCTCGGGGAATGAGCGTCGGCATGATGCGCTCAACATAACCATCAGCGGGCTCATCACCGCTGAGCAGCAGGTCGATCGCCGCGCCCGCAATCTGGTCGAACGGAGTGTGCACCGACGTGAGTGGAACGGGGAGCCGTGACGCGAGCGGGATGTCGTTGTACCCGACAATCGAGATGTCGGAACCTGGCGTGAGGCCGCGTTCGTGCGCCGCGCGGAGCGCACCGATCGCGAGGTTATCGTTCGCGGCGAAGATCGCGCTCGGCGCGACCGTATCGATGAGGTCGGCGCCTGCGCGGTACCCCTCCTCGAGGCTGTAGCTGCCGCTCCGGATTTGCGATTCGGGCAGGTCGAGTCCGGCCTCGGTGAACGCGCGGCGAGCCCCCGCGACGCGATCAACGGCGCTCGACGCGAAGGATGGGCCCATGATCATGGCGATTTCGCGGTGGCCGAGATCGAGCAGGTGCCGCACCGCGAGATAGCCACCGGTCTCGTCGTCGCCGAGCACTGAGGGGCTCGTGCGGTCGGAGCGGAGCGCGAGCACGTGCGGCACCTGCCGCTCCCGCAGCGAGGTGGTGAGGACGTCATCGAGTCGTGCCGTCGCGAGCACGAGGCCATCGACATTGCGGTCGAGCAGGGTCTCGGTGGCTCGCTGCTCGTCTGCCTGGTCATCACCGCAGGTTGCGACGACGGCGAAGTACCCCTTCGCCTTCGCCGCCCGCTCGAGCGACTCGAACAGCATCGCCATAACGACATCGGTGAGGCGGGGGACCAGTACGCCGATGGTTCCCGTCGCGCCGCGACGCAGGCCGGAGGCGTAGGCGTTCCGCCGGTAGCCGAGCGAGGCGGCGAGCTCGCGGATGCGCTCGGCCGTCGCGCCTTTCGAGCCCGGGAGGCGGTCGTCGAGGGCCCGACTCACGGTCGAGACGCTGACCCCGGCGGCGGCGGCGACATCGCGGAGCGTGACGACCTGACCGGTCGGATGCGACATGTTTCGCCTCCTTTGGTTCGAACCTGCCTCGGAAAGTCGAGCATAGCGCGACGTTTTTTCGCCGCCGCATTGACATGCGCGAGCGGCTCTGTCATTCTTGCAATCGTTCCTGCAAACGTTTGCAAACCTCGATTCGCGACCGACTGCCGGAACCATCGCGACCCACCATCGACCACTCAACGAAGAGCAAAAGGAGACACCATGTCGCTCGACCTTCGCGGCCTCAACCCCGCACCCGTGACCCCCTTCACCGAAGACGGTGAAGTCGACTACGACGCAATTCAGCGCCTCGGCTCGTGGCTCGGTTCAATCGACGGCGTCAAGAGCCTCACCGTGCTCGGCCACGCCGGTGAGGGCACCTTCCTCACCGAAGCCGAACAGCTCGACGTCATCCGCGCGTTCGTTGCCTCCACCGACGGTCGCATCCCGGTCATCGCCGGCATCACCAAGGAGGGCAACAAGACCGCCGCGCTTGAGGCGAAGGATGCGGTCGCGGCGGGCGCTTCGGCCGGCCTCGTCTACCCCTCGCACGGCTGGCTCCGTTTCGGCTACCAGGACGGCGCGCCGCAGACCCGCTACCGCGACATCTACGAGGAGAGCGGCCTCCCGCTGATCCTCTTCCAGTACCCCGACAACACCAAGGCGAGCTACAACCTTGAAACGCAGCTCGACATTGCCGGGCAGGAGGGCGTGTTCGCGACGAAGAACGGTGTGCGCAACATGCGCCGCTGGTACACCGAGATTCCCGCCCTGCGCGCCGCGCATCCCGACCTGCAGATTCTCTCGTGCCACGACGAGTACCTGCTACCCACGATGTTCGACGTCGACGGCCTGCTCGTCGGCTACGGCAACATCGCTCCCGAGGCACTCGTCGAACTCATTGAGGCGGGCAAGGCGCACGACTACGACCGCGCGCACGCGATCCACGAGCGCCTGCTGCCGGTGACACAGAACGTTTACCACCGTGGCTCGCACATGGAGGGCACCGTCGCACTGAAGTGGGGCCTCGTGCACCGCGGCATCCTTTCGCACGCGACCGTGCGCACACCGCTGCTGCCGCTCGCCGAGGGCGCGGACGCGGAGATCGCGGCTGCATTCGACGCGGCGGGAATCGGTCAGGTTGCCTACGCATAGCGCCTGCTGAATCACCGGATGCGGGGAGTTGGCGACCGCTCCCCGCATCCGACACACTGGGAGCGAGCTCCCGCAAGCTCGGTCGCCACCCCACTTATTTGCGTCAATGGCGACGCGTCGGCAATGACGCCGATGCAGAAATGAGGATGCTGACATGGCGAACTCGAAACAATCTTTGCGGCGAACGCAGACTCCGGGAACGGGGTACGGGCGCATGAGCACGCAGGCGGTCGACACGATGATTCACACCGAACACCAGCGCCGCGGCGTGTGGCGCACGCTCGCACTCATGGGGCCCGCGTTCGTCGCTGGTGCCTGGCAATTCGGGCCCGGAAACCTTACGACGGCGGTGCAAGCTGGCAGCGCGTATCAGTACACGCTGATCTGGGTGATCGCGGTGTCGACCATCCTGATGATTTTTATCACCGACATGTCGGTGCGACTCGGCATCAAATCGCCGGTCTCGCTCATCTCGTCGATCAAGGATCACCTCGGCGGCGTGGTCGGCGTCCTTGCGGGTGTCGGCGTGTTTCTCATCTGCCTGTGCTTCTCGGTCGGCAACGCCGTCGGGTCGGGGCTCGGACTCTCGATGCTCGTGCCGAACACCTCACCGGTGATGTGGACCGTGATCGTGAGCGTGCTCGTGGCCGCGCTGCTCATGTTGCG
Organism: [Zimmermannella] faecalis ATCC 13722; assembly: GCF_000381765.1. Lineage (GTDB taxonomy): Bacteria > Actinomycetota > Actinomycetes > Actinomycetales > Microbacteriaceae > Gulosibacter > Gulosibacter faecalis. The sequence continues at coordinate 162,886 of NZ_KB907077.1, forward strand.
GTCGGTCTACAAGGTCATCGAACGCGTCTTGATCGGCATCGTCGCGCTCATGGCCGTCTGCTTCGTCGTCAGTGCCTTCGTCGCAAATCCCGATTGGGCCGCGGCGGGGGCTGGGCTCCTGCCGAACGCGCCCGACGGATCGTGGCTGCTCATCGTCGCCCTCGTCGGCACGAACCTGTCGATTAATGCGGCGTTCTTCACCGCGTATGGCACCAAGGAACGCAGCCGCACCGAGGCCGACTACCGCGACATCACGCTCGTCGACACGATCCCTGGCATCGTTGCGCCCGGAATCATGACGGCGCTCGTCATCATCGTGGCATCGTCGGTGCTCGGCCAGACGGGTGAGGGGGCCGACTCGATCGCGGGTCTCGCGAAGGTGTTCGAGCCGCTCGCCGGCCCCATCGGTGGGTTCGTCTTCGCCCTCGGCTTCTTCGGCGCCGCGTTCTCGTCGATGATCACCAACGCGATGGCTGGCGGCACGCTGCTCTCCGACGCGTTCGGCCGCGGCGCAAGCGCAAGTACCTCCGTCGCCCGCATTGCGGCCGGCGTGATTCTCGCCTGGGGTGTCGGGATCACGCTCGTCTTCCAGAGCTCGCCGGTGCAGCTCATCGTGATCGCGCAGGCCCTCACGGTGTTCATCGCGCCGATTCTCGCGATCATCATCGTGATCATGGCGAACCGCCGGAGCCTCATGCACGAGATGACGAACACCTGGTGGCAGAACCTGTTCGGGGTGCTCGGCATCGCCGCGGTGCTGGCGCTGTCGATTCGGCTCGCCGTTTCGCTCTGGGGCTAGCGGGCCCCGGCCCGCCGCATCAACTCATCGAGACGAGAATCTTCACCTCGCTGCGGTCGTCGAGGAGCTTCTCGTAGCCCTCGGCCACGATGTCGTCGGCCTTGATCCGGCTCGTAATGAAGGGCGCAACGTTCACGAGCCCCTCGTTCACGAGCCGGATCGCCTCGGCGTGGTCGTTCGCGTAGCCGACCGCTGAGCCGATCACGCGGTCTTGCATCGTGAGCTTGCCCGTGATGTCGAGCTCGACCGGCTTCGTGTGAATCGCGATGACCTCGAGGCGTCCGCCCGCGCCGAGGGTGTCGAGCAGCTGCGCGACGACCGGCGCGACACCCGCAGCATCGAACGCGTACGCCGCCATCGCGCCGTGGGTCTCGTGGCGCACCACCTCGAGAAGGTCCTCGTTCGCGGGATCGACCACGACGTCGGCGACGCCGGTCTCGCGCGCGAGCGACCGGCGCACCTCCGACATTTCGCTCACGATCGTCTTCAGTCCATAGGCGCGCAGCACGGCCGCGGCGAGCAGACCGATCGGGCCCGCCCCGCCGACCACCGCGACGTTGCCCGCATCCTTCTCACCGACACCCGCGTGCCGCACGGCGTGCACCGTGACCGCGAGCGGCTCAATGAGGGCCGCGTGGTCGAGCGGCATGTCACCGACGGGGTGCACCCAGCGCTCCTCCACGACGATGTACTCGGCGAGCCCGCCGCCGCGACCCGAGATGCCGATGAAGCCCATCTGCTCGCAGAGGTTGTACTTGCCGGCCTTGCAGGCGGTGCAGGTGCCGTCGACCATGAGCGGCTCGACCGCCACGTGGTCGCCCACCTGCAACCCCTCGACACCCTCGCCGAGCTCCTCGACGACCCCCGAGAACTCGTGGCCGAAGACGACGGGCAGGGTCTCGCCTGAGAGCGGATGCGGTTCGGTCGTGCTCGGCGCGGGCGGAATCGGCCCGTCGTGGTACAGGTGCAGGTCGCTGCCGCAGATGCCATTAAAGGCGAGGGCGATCTTCACCGTGCCGGGGCGAACCTCTGGCGTTTCGACCTCTTCGATGCGGACGTCTTCCTTGCCGTAATAGCGAACTGCGCGCATGACTCCTCCTTCGTCGGTGCCGGGCGATGCCGGTCACTGCCCACCCTAGGAAGGCGGTCTGAGCGACGGGTGTGGGAGATCGTAGTTTGGGTCAGGCGCGGCTCGCGGCGCCCTGATGCGCGCGACGGTACACGCTCGGGCTCACCCCAAACGCGGTCTTGAACGTGCGGCTGAAGTGTGCCGCGTCAATGAACCCCCACTGCTGGGCGATGTTCAGGATGCTCAACGAACGCTGCGCGGGGTCGAGGAGCGCCTGGCGGCATCGTTCGAGTCGACGTGACCGAATGAAATCCGACACCGTGGTGCCCTCTTCACTAAAGAGGTGCTGCAGGTAGCGCGTCGAAAGAAAGTGCGCGGCGGCAACCGATTCGCTGCTGAGGTCGGGGTCGCCGAGGTGTGCCTCGATGTACTCGCGGAACTTCGCCATGTCCGCGCGGTAGCCGTCGGGCTGGTCACCGGTGTGTGCGGCAAGCTCGGTCGACAGCAGCGTGGAGATGAGTGCGAGGGCGCTGTGCATCACCCGCACGCCGCTGTGATCCGTGAGCATCGAGAGGTTTTCGGCGATGTGTTGCATGAACGGGCTGATGACCTTGCCGATGCCCTCATCACCGCGCAGCCGGAGCGCCGTCGCGCCGTCGAGGAGACGCGTCGAGATGCCGATGAGGCGCGTGGGAAACACGAGCACGAACGTGCGCATCGGCCCGGAGTACTCGAGGGAGTACGGGCGACCGGTGTCATACACAGTGACGTCACCCGGCATGAGATGCGAGCGATTTGCGCCCTGCGTGACGTCACACTCGCCCTCGATCAGCAGCGACAGCTTGAGCAGGTGCGGGTCGTCGGGGCCGGTGTCCGACTCGAGTCGGTGAACGCTGTGCCGATCCGCCTCCATGTACGTCGCGCACATGTCCTCGATCCAGATTCGCTCGAGCAGCCCCTCGAACTCCGTGACGTCGGTGCGCAGGTGCAGCTGAATGAACTGCTTGCTCACGACCTGCTTCCACTGCGCAAACGAGTGCACGGCCGCTCGCTGACGAATCGCGCCGCCAGGCACGGCCGGCGGCGTGAACTCGTTCACGACCGCGTCAACCGGGTGGCGGTGGGATTCGGCTCTCGTGGTTTCGAGAGACGGGGAAGGGCTCGTCATCGGTGTCTCCTGATGCGTCGATGAATCAAAGGACGACCCTGCCAGGCTACTACCGGCCGGTCACCGCCGTGCGCGTCTGGCCAACCGGGAGTGCGGCACGGGTCAACTCGGTGCCGCATGGATTCGCAATACTCGAAACACACCGGAAACGCGACGAGCGTCGAAGAAGACGTGAGCGGTCGGATCGTTCGCCGGTGCGCGGGTGCACTGTCGCAGCCGCGTCGCAGACCAAGGAAGGTGGCGAACCACAATGCAACGGTTGATCGTCGCACTGAGCCGGGGGATGGGGGTGATCGCCGCCCTCAGCCTCGTCGTGCTGATGTTCGCCATCACTCTCGACGTCGTCGTGCGCTATCTGACGAAGGCGAGTGTGCCTGGCATGCTCGAGATCGCGGAATCGTGCCTCGTCATCTCGATCTTTTTCGGGCTGCCCCTCGCCGCGGTTCGAGGCGAGCACGTCGCGGTCTCGCTCGTGACCGACCGCCTTGGCGCGGCAGCGGCTCGTGCCTGCGCGCTGTTCGCGTGGGCAGTCACCTCGCTCTTTCTCGCTTGGATGAGCTGGGCCTCGATTGTTCGAGCGCTCGACGCGACGCAACGAGGCGAGGAGCGATTCGGCCTCATCCGCTGGCCGATCTGGCCGATGCGGTGGGTGATTGTCGTCGGGCTGGTGGTGTTTTTCACGGTCGCGCTGCTCAATGTCATTCGCGTCATCGCCGGTCGTGAGACCCTCGGCGCGCAAGATGACGTCGAGCTCGCCCGCGAGCAGCTGAACGCGGTACTCGAAGACACGGTGTTGGACGACGCAGTGCTGAATGACACCGACTCGACATCGGATGCGCAGCCCACCGCCACATCCCGGAACCCACGAAGCGAGGTTCGCGCATGATCTCCATCGCCGTCATCGTCACGCTCGTCGTGCTGCTGCTGCTTCTCGCGGTGAAGGCACCCGTCGCAGTCTCGCTCGGAGTCTCGGGCGCCGTCGGACTCCTCCTTCTGCACGGTTTCGGGTACACCACCAACGTGCTTGGCTCGACGCCGTTCTCGGACACAGCGAGCTTTAGCCTCACGATCATCCCGATGTTCATCCTGATGGGGATGTTCGCCGTACGCGCGAACCTTGCCGAGCAGGTATTCGCGATCGCGAGCCGGGTCGCTCGCAACGCGCCCGGTGGGCTCGGCGTCGCCACCGTGATGGCCTGCGCAGGATTCTCGGCCGTGTCGGGCTCGAGCATTGGTACCGCCGCGACCATGTCGAAACTCGCGGTCGGCGAGATGCGTCGGCACGGGTATCCCGCGCACTTCGCCTCCGCACTTGTCGCGGTCGCAGGCACCCTCGGTGTCATGATTCCGCCGAGCACGTTCCTCGTGCTCTACGCGATCCTCACGCAGCAGTCGGTGGGGCAGATGCTCGCTGCCGGTATCATTCCCGGCTTGCTGTCGGCAATCGCCTACACGATCTACATCATGCTCATGGGCAAGCGGCTCGTTACGGCCGACGTGAGTCTCGAGGCGGTCGCCACGGCGGCGCACCACGACGCCAAGGCCGCACGCGAGCCTCGCCACGCAACCGCGCTCGCCGAGAAGCCGGAGCCGCAAGCCCCGGCAACTCCCTGGCGCAAACTGCCCTGGCGTGGCGCGGTGCGCGTCGTGATCCTCTTCGCAATCGTGCTCGGCGGGATGTACTCGGGGCTATTCACCTCGACCGAATCGGCGGCAATTGGCGCTCTCGCAGCGCTCGTCATCCTCATTCTTGAGAACCGACGCAAGGGCGGAAAACACATCTGGGGTGCGCTCAAGGGCGCGCTGCAGGACACGGGCTCGACGACCGCGATGGTGTTCATGATCATCGTCGGATCGGGAATCCTCTCGACGTTCTTCATTGCGGCGAGGGTGCCCGACACGATTACCGCGGCGGTAACGGGGCTGCAACTCCCCGCCATGCTCACCATGGCACTGCTGCTGTTCTGCCTCATCCCGCTCGGCATGGTGCTCGAATCGCTGTCGATTCTCGTGATTACGGTGCCGATTCTGTTCCCGATCGCGACCGAGCTCGGGTTCGACGGCATCTGGCTCGGGATTCTCATCGTGAAGCTCATCGAGATCGGCATGGTGACGCCGCCGGTCGGAATCAACGTGTTCGTCGTCGCCGGAACCTCCGGCGTGCCGAGCGAGACCGTCTTTCGCGGAATCACGCCGCTCTTCTTCATCGACCTTGGTGTGGTCGTGCTGCTGTTCCTCGTGCCGCAGATCACCCTCTTCCTTCCCGGGCTCGTTGCGAGCAGCGCGGGCTAGCGCGACCTCGAGCCGATCAGACCCCACCGAAAGGACCCCACATGCAACGAGATGAGCTCTACGAGCGAGGACTCGCCCAACGCCGAACAATGTTCGGCAGCGAGGGCGCCGAAGACCAGGTCGAGCACACGACCGACGTCAACGACAAAATCCAGGAGTACGTCACGCGCGTCTGTTTCGGTGACATTTGGCAGCGCGACGGCCTCAACAAGCGCGACCGCAGCAAGATCACGCTCGCGATGCTGCTCGCCCAGGGCAAGTCCCACGAAATTCGCATCCACATTCGTGGTGCACTCGCGAACGGCGTGAGCCCGCTCGAGATTCGAGAGCTCATCGTGCACTCGATTCTCTACATCGGAATCCCAGGAGCGGTCGAGGGCATCCGGGCATTCGAGGAGATCCTCACCGAGCGCGGCATCAGCTTTGAAATCGATGCGGAAGCGTCCACCACGCCGGCACCTTCGGCGCGGTGACGACAACCCATGATTGAGACACGACAGGAGACGGCGACCATGACGTCCGCAACCACATCCACCCAGACCGTCGGTTTCGTTGGCATCGGAACGATGGGCGAACCGATGTCGAGCAATATCGCGAAGGCCGGCTTTGACCTGCGGCTCTACGACGTCGACAACGAACGTGCGCAAGCCCTCGCGACTCGCCTCGGCGCGACGCCGCTCGGCAGCGCCGAGGATCTCGCAGCGTGCGATGTGATCGTGCTCATGCTGCCGACCAGTCAGATTGTGCGGAGCCTGCTCGTCACCGGCGACGGCGACGATGCACGAATCGCGCTGCCACTGCGCCCGGGCACGGTCGTCGTTGACATGAGCTCGTCGAATCCGAACGACACCGTCGAAACCGGCCGGATCCTCGCGCAGAGCGACGTGCACCTCGTCGATGCCCCGGTATCGGGAGCGCGGGAACGTGCGATCTCGGGCACGCTATCGATCATGCTCGGCGGGGATTACGAGGCGGCGGTACAGCGCGCTATCCCGGTCATCGAATCGATGAGCGAGCGCATTTACCGAACCGGCAAGCTCGGCACCGGACACGCGATGAAGGCACTGAACAACTTCGTCGCCGCGGCCGCCTACACCGCCGCGAGCGAGGCGCTCATCTCTGGCGAACGATTCGGACTCGACCGGCGCACCATGGTCGACATTTTCAACACCTCGACGGGGCAGAGCTTCGTGACGCTGAACGTGCTCGGCCCACACATCGTCGACGAGCAGTTCGCTTCGGGATTCTCGCTCCCGCTCATGACGAAGGACGTCAAGATCGCCGAGGACCTACAGGCATCGGTGTCGCATGCGGCACCCGTCTGCAGCGCGGTCGTCGCCGCGCTCGACGGCGCGCTCACCGAGCTCGGAAACGTCGACCACACCGAGGCGTACAAGTTCTGGAATCTCCAGTAGCACATCCACCACCCCTTCCCTCTCGCTGAGACCACGGTGAATCACCGGTGATTCGTCGTGCGCTTCGCCACCCCGAAAGGAACCCCACATGTCCCACACACGCACACGAAACCCGCTGCGCGCGACCGCTCTCGCGGCCGGCGTGATCGGTTCGCTCTTGCTCGCAGGATGCTCCGGTGTCGCTGACGACTCGGGCGCGGAATTCACGTTCACGCTCGCGACTGCCGCGACCGCGGGCACCCCGAACGCCGCCGCTCAGGACTGGTATCTCGACCGCATCGAGGAGGCGAGCGATGGGCGCATCTCGATCGAGCGCACGACGGCGGAAGCTATCTGCGCCGCGCCCGAGGTTGTCGAATGTCTGCGCGACGGCCGAGCTGACATTGGCGTCACCATTCCCGACTACACCCCGCAGTATTTCCCGACGCTCAGCGTGGTCGGAATCCCCTTCATCAACCAAAACTCGCAGGCAGTCACGGCGGCCCTCTACGACCTGCACACGACGAACGACACCGCGATTGCGAGCATGGAGTCGACGGGGCTGCACTACGTCTCGGCCTGGCCGGTCGGTCGCCTCATCGTGGGCACGAAAACCGAGGTGAACACCGTCGCCGACCTCGCGGGGCTGCAGGCGCGCGCATCCGGTCCCGTGATTCAGGCGGTGCTGCAGGACGCGGGCATCAACATCAACGCGATCACCGCGAGCGAGAGCTACGAGGCGGTCGAGCGAGGCGTCATTGACTCTGCCGCGGGCGCGATCGACTTCCCGGTGAACTACCGGCTCATGGAGCTGCTGCCGTACTGGACCGACCCGGGAATCGGGCAGTACTCGACGTTCGGTATGTGGTTCTCGGCGAGCGCCTACGACAGCCTGCCCGACGACCTGAAGCAGGTCGTCGACGAGGTCACTGCCGAGTTCAACGGCGGCGAGGCGATCGTGGCGTTCAATGACTCCGCGGCGAACCAGTGCCAGGAAATGCTCGACTCGCCCGACGTTGATTCGTTCGACGCGTGGGATGCCGACTCGACCGAGGCATGGCAGGACGAGGTCGGCGATTCGGCCGAGTCAGCTTGGCAGGAGATCGCCGAGGGCTACGGGCTCGACGACGCCCCGTCGTTCCTCGAGGCCTACAAGGCCGCGTATGCCGAGCACGAAGACGCCGAGTACAACGACGCGACGCTCGACTGCGTTGACCAGTTCGCCAACCAGTAGTCGCTGACGGAGTGACCCACGGGCATAGGATTTGTCCGTGGGTACTCCGATCACAAGGCTGCGCGCCCTCGCGAAGATTGAGCGCGAGAGCGCGATCGAACGGCGCGTGCGCGCGGGGGAGGACCCGGCGCACGTCGTCGCCGAAGAGCCCGACATCGACGAGCTGACCGTGCTCATGCTTCGTGACGAGGCGCTCGAAGACGAGGACCTGCACGCCGAATACCAGCTCGCGCGGCTCGCGTCGCGCTCGCGGCAGTCGGGAGCGGCCGACCTCCGCGCGACGGCCGACGAGATCGATGCCCGCCTGTTCCGACAGATCGCCCAGCGGCATCCGAGCCTCTCCCGCGCCGTGTGGACCATGCTCGGCGACGTCGACCATCGGGGCGCACCGGCGGGCTCCTGACCCGGCAATTCCGCCGACAGCGATCTTGGAATGCGAACCCAGATATTTGGGTTGCCCTTCACGACAGAACGAAGCGCGTTCTTGAAGGAGATTTCGTATGACCATTGCCATTTTCGGAGCCACGGGTGAGCTTGGTGCTCACGTCATCGATGCCCTGCTCGACCGGGGCCTCACTCCCACCGACATCGTCGCGCTCGGCCGCAACGAGGAACGGCTCGCAGCCCTCGAGTCGCGGGGCGTGCGCACGGCCCGCGTCGACCTCGATGAGCCGGCCACCATCGACCCGGCGCTCGAGGGTGTCGACAAGGCGCTGCTCATCTCGACGAACATCCCCGGCCAGCGACTCCCGCAGCACCGCGCCGCGATCGAGGCGATGGGCCGCGCGGGCGTGACGCACCTCGCGTACACCTCGCTGCTGCACGCCGACTCGTCGCCGCTCGCGCTCGCTGAGGAGCACCGCGGCACCGAGCAGCTCATCGCCGAGTCGGGCATCCCCGCCACGCTGCTGCGCAACGGCTGGTACACCGAGAACCACGGCGACGACTTCGCGGCCGGCCGCAGCGGCGTCATCACGAACGCCGCGGGCGACGGTGTGCTCGCGACGGCGGCCCGCCGCGACTACGCCGAGGCCGCCGCGGCCGTGCTCACCGAAACTGGGCACGAGGGCAAGACGTACGAGCTCGCTGGCTCGGATGCGTGGACCTTCGCCGACTTCGCGGCCGCCGCATCCGAGGTGCTTGGCGCGCCGGTGGAGTACCGGGCGATTTCGCAGGAGGAGCAGGCCGAGCAGCTGCGCGGCTTCGGCGTCGACGAGGGCACGGCCCAGTTCGTCGCCGGCATGTACGCCGACATGGCGAAGGGCGCGCTCGAGGGTGACTCGGCCGACTTCACGCGACTGATCGGCCGCGAGACCACGCCGCTCGCCGAGGTGCTGCGCGGCTGGAAGTAGTCGCGCACTCGCGAACGCAGGTTCCGTCGAGCGCAGCTCTCGTCGGAAGCAGGGGGCGCGGTTGGATGCCCGGGGCAAGTATGCCCACGGCATCCGGCCGCGCCCCCTGCGTATTGACACGACGAAGCGCGCTCGGATACTTTGGACCGGTCCAGACAGATTGTCAGCGCAGCGTCGCGCGCGGATGCCGGCGCTCGAAACCAGACTCCAAATCAGAGGAAAGCGCCTATGACCGCCACCCCCACACGTCGCCTCGGCGTCGGCCTCGTCAGCGTTGGCTGGATGGGCCAGCTGCACAGCCGCGCGTACACGCGAATTCCGCAGGTGTATCCCGAGCTCGGGGTGACGCCGCGGCTCGTCGTCGCGGCCGACACGGCCGAGGCCGGCCGCAAGCACGCGACTGACGTGCTCGGGTTTGAGCGCGCCGTCGCCGACTTCCACGAGGTCATCAACGACCCCGAGGTCGACGTCGTCTCGGTGTGCGCCCCGAACTTCCTCCACGCCGAGGTCGGCATCGCGGCAGCAAAGGCCGGCAAGCACGTCTGGCTCGAGAAGCCCGTCGGCCGCGGCGCCGACGAGACGGCCGCGATTCGCGACGCCGTGGTCGAGGCGGGCGTCGTCTCGACGATCGGCTTCAACTACCGCCAGCCGCCCGCGATCCAGCGCGCGCGCCAGCTCATCACCGACGGCACGATCGGCGAGATCACGAACGTGCGCGGTCGCTTCTTCGGCGGCTTCAGCTCCGACCCGCAGTCGCCCCGCGCCTGGCGCTTCGTGCGCGAGCTGAGCGGCTCGGGCGTACTCGGCGACCTCATGGGCCACCTCGTCGACCTCGTGCACTTCCTGCTCGGCCCGGTCTCGGAGATCACGGCGACGACCGGCACTTACATCACCGAGCGCCCCGGCGTGCCCGGCAGCCCCGATGAGGGCAAGACCCTCCCTGTCGAGAACGAGGACTACGCGAACATGCTGCTGCGCTTCGACGACAGCGCCGTCGCGAAGGGTGCGCTCGGCGTGCTCGACGCCTCGTGGCTTGCGGTCGGACCCAAGGCCGAGTACGCCATCGAGGTGTTCGGCACGAAGGGCTCGCTGCGCTGGGACTTCGAGCGGCTCAACGAGCTCGAGCTCGCGGTGCGCCGGCCGGGCGAGGGCCTCGGCTACACGCGCCTCATCGCTGACGACACGTTCCCCGAGTTCTCACGGTTCCAGCCGAGCTCGGGCACGCCGATGGGCTACGACGACCTCAAGGTGATCGAGGGCAAGAAGTTCATCGAGGCGATCCTCGGCCAGGGCGCCGAGAACTCGAACATTCACGACGCACTTGCCTCGGCGCAGGTGCTCACCGCAGCAGAGGCGTCGGCCGAATCCGGTGCCTGGGTCTCGACGCCCATCGTCGAAGGACACACGGGGAACATCCGATGACCGCACGTATTGCCACCGCACCGATCAGCTGGGGAGTCAGCGAAGTCGCCGACTGGGGCTACCAGTTCGCACCCGAGCGGGTGCTCGCCGAAATGGGCTCGATCGGGTTCACCGCGACCGAACTCGGGCCCGACGGCTTCCTCCCGCCGGCACCCGCCGACAAGGCGGCCGAGCTCGCGAAGCACGGCATGACCGCCGTCGGCAGCTTCGTGCCCGTCGTGCTCCACGACGAGGCCGTCGACCCGCTGCCGCGCATCGCCCGCGAGCTCGACGACTACGCCGCGACGGGCGCCGACGTGCTCGTCGTCGCCGCAGTGACGGGCAAGGACGGCTACGACGACGTGCGCGAGCCGCTCACCGACGCACAGTGGCCGACGCTGTTCCGCAACCTCGACGCGATTCGCGAGCTCGCCGCATCCCGTGGCGTGACCGCCGCGATCCACCCCCATGTCGGCACCGTCGTCGAGACCGACGACGAGGTCGAGCGCGTCGTGCAGGGCTCGTCGACGCTGTTCTGCTTCGACACGGGGCACCTCATGATCGGCGGCACCGACCCCGTCGAGTTCGCCCGCAAGTACGCCTCGCGCATCGCGCACACGCATCTCAAGGACGTCGCGATCGACGGCATGGAGCGCGTGAAGTCGGGCGCCTCGACGTACTTCGACGAGATCAACGCCGACGGCCTCTACCGCCCGCTCGGGCAGGGCGACGTCGACGTGCGCGCGATCGTCGCGAGCCTGCTCGGGGCCGGATACACGGGCTGGTTCGTGCTCGAACAAGACAAGGTCGTGCACGGCGAGCCCGCCGAGGGCGAGGGCCCCATCGAGGACGCGCGCGCGAGTTACGAGTTCCTGCAGGGCTGCCTCGCAGAGATCGAGGGCTGACATGCGCATCGGCATCGCGGGACTCGGGCGCATCGGCACGATGCACGCCCGCAACCTCGTCGCGCTCGACGAGGTCTCGGAGCTCGTGCTCATCGGCCGCGACCGCGGCCGACTCGAGACGCGCCGCGACGAGATCGCGGCGGCGACCGACCTCGGCTCGACCCGCCTCGTGATCGGGGAGGGCTGGGAGGAAGAGCTCCCGACCCTCGACGGCGCGGTCGTCGCAACGACGAGCGCGACGCATCCGGCCATGGCCCTCGACGCGGCGAAGGCGGGCGTCACGGCCCTCGTCGAGAAGCCGCTCGCGCTCAAGGTGACCGAACTCGAGGCCCTCGCCGACGAGCTCGAGGGCACGGGCGCCGAGACGATGGTCGCCTTCCACCGCCGCTACGACCCGGCGCACCAGGAGCTGCGCCGGCTCGTCGCGGCGGGTGAGCTCGGCGCGCTGCGCGTCGTCACCGCGACCGGGCACGACCACTACCCGCTGCCGGCCCACTACATTCCGGTGTCGGGCGGCATCTGGCACGACATGCTCGTGCACGACTTCGACACGATTCCCTGGGTGACGGGGGAGCGCGTCGTCGCCGTGCAAGCGAGCGGCACGGTGCTCGACGAGCCCGCGCACGCGGAGTACGACGACGTCGACACGGCGCTCGCGGTGCTCGAGCTCGAATCGGGCGCGATCGCGACGGTCACGGGGATGCGCCACAACGGCGCGGGGCAAGACGTGCGGCTCGAGCTGTTCGGCACGACCGCCTCGTACGCCGCGGGCCTCGACGACCGAAACCCCATGGTCTCGGCGGAGCCCGGGCAGCCCGGCGTGCCGCATCCGTACGACGACTATGCCGACCGCTTCGCACCGGCGTTCCGCGCCGAAATGCGTGCCTTCATCGACCTCGTCGCCGGTCGCGGCGAGAATCTCACGCCGCCGCGCGCGGGCATCCAAGCCATTCAGATCGCCGACGCCGCGGCCGAGTCGCTGCGCACCGGCGAACGGATTCACCTCTCGTAGCTCCCTCTTAGAGAAAGACCCGACATGACGTCGAACCCCACCCTCCGTATCGGCCTCATCGGCACCGGGCGCATCGGCCAGGTGCACGCCGCGAGCGTCGCGGCGCTTCCCGGCGTCAGCCTCGACTGGGTCGCCGACCCGTTCATCGACGGCGCGACCCGCACCGCCGAGGCCTACGGCGTGCCGAACGTGACGGCCGACCCGCTCGAGGTGATCTCGTCGGGCTCGGTCGACGGCGTCATCATCGCCGCCCCGACACCGACGCACGTCGGCCTCATCGAGGCGTCGATCGACGCGGGCGTGCCGGTGCTCTGCGAAAAGCCGATCGACCTCGACATCGCGCGCGTCGACGCGCTGCGGGCGAAGGCCGAGGCCACCTCGACGCCCGTGCAGATCGGCTTCAACCGCCGCTTCGACCCGCACTTCGCCGAGCTGCGCCGGCGGGTCGCCGCGGGCGAGATTGGCGCGCTCGAGCAGCTCGCGATCACGAGCCGCGACCCCGAGCCGCCGGCCGCCGAGTACGTCGCCGTCTCGGGCGGCATCTTCCGCGACATGACGATTCACGACTTTGACATGGCGCGGTTCTTCGTGCCCGACATCGTCGAGGTGACGGCGCGCGGCGCCCGCCAGTTCGACTCGGCGATTGCCGCGGCGGGCGACTACGACGCGGTCGTCGTGACGCTCCGCGGCGCGAACGACGAGCTCATCACCATCACGAACTCGCGTCACAGCTCGTACGGCTACGACCAGCGCATCGAGGCGTTCGGCGCCGGCGGTCTGCTGCAGGTGAGCAACATCCCCGTGACGAACGTGCGTGCCTTCACCGGCACGAGCGTCGAGGGGCTCGCGCCGTACCGCAACTTCTTCCTCGAGCGCTACGCCGACGCGTACCGCCTCGAACTCGAGGCGTTCGCCGAGTGGATTCGCGGCGGCATGGCGAACGCGCCGGGCTTCGACGACGGGCGGGCCGCGCTCGTGCTCGCCGACGCCGCCGTGCGCTCGGCCGCCGAGGGTGTCTCGGTCGCGGTGGACCTCCGCGCATGAGCGAAAACGAGGCCCCCGCGCTCGTCGCAACCTGCTGGACGAGCGCGGGCACAGCTGCGCCGCTCGATAACGAGCTGAGCCCGATTCCGATCCTCGAGCGCGTGCGCGCCGCAGCGGCGACCGGATGGGCCGGCCTCGGCTTCGGCCAAGACGACCTGCGCGAGGCCCGCGACACGATCGGCTTCGAGGCCGTGCGCGCGGCGATCGACGAGGCCGGGCTCACGCACGTCGAGGTCGAGCTGCTCTCGGACTGGTGGCTGCCCGACGGCTCGTGGCGCCCGACCTGGGAGCTGCTGGTCGAGGCGGCGACGGCCCTCGGCGCGGCGTTCATCAAGCTCGGCCCCGGTATGGGGGAGCCGCTGCCCGAGGTCGCGCCCTTCGTCGAGCCGCTGCGCGCCCTCGCCGACGAGGCGCGGGCCGCGGGCATCCGACTCGCGCTCGAGCCGTTCCCCTTCGGCCTGATCGCGACCATTCCGCAAGGCGCCGAGCTCGTGCGCGCGGTCGACCGCACGAACGTCGGGCTCGTCGTCGACTCGTGGCACGTGTTCCGACCCGGCACATCGTTCGCCGAACTGCGCGACTGCCTCGACCGCGACCTCATCTTCGGCGTCGAACTCAGCGATACCGACGCCGAGGTGCGCGGCACCCTGTTCGAAGACACGCGCGACAACCGCCGCTACGTCGGCGACGGGGTGCAGGACGTCGCCGGCTTTGTGCGCACGATGCGCGAGCTCGGCTTCGACGGGCCGTGGGGCGTCGAGGTTCTCTCGAACGAGCACCGGGCTCGCGACCTCGCCGACGGGCTGCGCCACGCCCGCGCGACGGCGCTCACGGCCTTCTAGATCGTCAGAACGAAGCCGGGGCGCGTATCCAATTCGGATACGCGCCCCGGCTTCGTCGTGCGTGGCTAGTTCTTGCCGAGCGGCAGTCGCGAGTCGAGCGGCTGCGACTCGAGATCGCTGCGCACCCACTCGTGGGCGGGGTCGTTCGCGACGATCCAGGTGCGGGCCGTGCCGGGGCCGGCCATGACGTTGAGGTAGTAGAGGTGGTAGCCGGGCGCGGCGGCGGCCGGGCCGTGGTAACCACGCGCGACCGTGGCGACGTCGCCCGAGCGCACGACCTCGTCGATCGGGTCGTCGCCCTCGGCGCCGGGATACGTGTGGAACAGGCCGATCGCGTCGGCGTCGCGCGGGGTCTCGGTGTCGCGGGCCGCCTCGAAGTAGTAGATCTCCTCGAGGATCGCCTCTTCGCCGGGACGGTCGGTGTCGTGCTTGTGCGGCGGGTACGACGACCAGTTGCCGGCGGGCGTGATGACTTCGCACACGAGCAGCTTCGCGGCCTCGGGCAGCGCCGCGGGCATCCCGAAGCTGTGCACCTCACGCGAGGTGACGCCGTTGCCGCGCAGCTCGATCTCGGTGTCGGAGGCGGGCACGTAACGGGCCGCGGCGCGCTGCTCGGTGGGCGCCTCGGTGACGGCGACGCGGCCGTTACCCGTGAGGGTCGCGGCGGTGCCGGCGCCGAGGAACAGCACGTCGGTCGGGCCCGAGAAGACGGTCGCGCGGCCGGCGAGCTCCTGCGTGACGGCGGCGGCGTCGGGCTCGGTGTAGGTCACGCTGAACGAGCCGGCGAGCGGCACGATGATGCGCTCGATGTCGCCGGCGGGGAGCTCGGCGGTCTCGCCGTCGAGGTCGGCGACGCGCAGGCCGGTGTGCTCCCAGCTCTCGAGCGAGTCGTCGATGACGGTCTCCCACGGGCCGCTCGCGAGGTCGCCCTTGCGGTGGAACCATTCTGGGGTGCTGGAGGTCATGCAAATGCCTTTCGTGCGTGGATGTTCGGTACTAGTGCGCGTCAAGGCGCAGGTCGAGCGGTGGAGTGCCGACGCGAACGCCGTTCGGAATGGGGAACGTGGTCGCGACGGCGTCGACCGTGCTCACGGTCTGCGCGCCCCAGGCGACCGCGCGGCGGAGCGCCCGGACGGGGCTCGAACCGGTGCCGTCGCGGCGGCTGTCGGCGAGGAATCCGGCGAGCGCGGCGTCGCCCGCGCCGGTCGTGTTCACGACCTCGACGCGCGGGGAGTCGGCCCACGCGACGTCGTGCTGCGTCACGAGCACGGCGCCGGCGGCACCGAGGCTCGCGAGCACGGCCCGGGCGCCGCGCGCGACGAGGTCGCGCGCCGCGTCGACCGCGTCGCCGACCGTGACGAGCTCGCGCCCGGTCGCGTCGGCGAGCTCGAGCACGTTCGGCTTTACGAGGTCGGGGGAGTACCCGGCGTCGAGCCACTCCGCGATCGCCGCGCCGCCCGAGTCGAGCGTGATGCGGGCACCGAGCGCGCGGGCGCGGGCGATGAGGCTCGCGGGCGAGAGCGCGGCGCCGTCCTCGGCGCGCCGCGGGATGCTTCCGGCCACGACGAGCCAGTCGGCGTCGAGCTCGCGCAGGGCGGCGATCGTTTCGTCGCCGAGGCGCGCCCACTCCGCGTGGGAGAGCGGGCGCGGCGCCTCGTTGAAGTTCGTGGTCGCGCCGTCGTCGGCGATCACGACGGTGTTCACCCGTGCCGGTTGGTTCGCGGCGACGATGCGGTAGAGCCCCGCCTCGACCGCGAGGTGGCGATCGGTCTCGGAGAGCGTCGTCACCGCCGCCGTGCGGGCGCCAGCGTTGCGGAGGTTCCGCGCAACGTTGACGCCCTTGCCCGCGAGGAACGAGCGCACGTGCCGGGCGCGGTTCACGGTTTCGGTGCGCATCGCGTCGATCATGTACACGCGATCGATCGCCGGCGACGGCGTGAGCGTGACGACCCGGGCGCGGAGCGGATCCCCGCCCGGTGCGTGCGTTCCAGCTGCGGTTGCGGCTGCGGTTACGGCGGTCATGGTTACTCCACGGTTGCGCGTTGGGTGGCGAGGACGGCCTCGGCGACGCGTTCGGGCGAGAGGCCGTACTTGTCGAGGAGGAAGTCGTTCGGGGCGGATTCCGACCAGCGGTCTTCGAGGCCGATGCGCTGCACGCGGGTCGTGCCGCGCTCGGCGAGCACCTCGGCGATGAGCCCGCCGAGGCCACCGATGCGGGAGTGCTCCTCGACCGTGATGACCTCGTCGGCGTCGCCGATGAGGTCGAGGAGCGCGTCGACGTCGAGGGGCTTCAGCGTCGGCAGGTGAATGAGCTTCGCGCTCACGCCTTGCTCGGCGAGGAGGCGCACGGTCTCCCGCACGCGCGAGGTCTGCACGCCGGTCGAGATGAGCGTGACGTCGGTGCCGTTGGCGATGAGGCGCGGCGTGCCGAGCGAGAACTCGTAGCCCTCGTCGAACACCGGCTCGACCGCGTCGCGCGCGACGCGCACGTAGAGCGGGCCATCCCACTCTGCTGCCCAGCGGAAGATCGCCTCGGCCTCGAACTCGTCGGCGGGCGCGAGCACCGTCATGTTCGGCATCGCGCGCATGATCGCGAGGTCTTCGATGTCCTGGTGCGTCTTGCCGCTCGACCCGTTGAGCAGGCCGCTGTATGCACCGGCGATGCGCACGGGCGCCTTCGTCTGCGAGACGTGCATGCGAATCTGGTCGAGTGCTCGGTGGGTGAGGAACACCCCGAACGTCGAGAGCCAGGGGCGGTAGCCGACCGTCGAGAGCCCGAACGCCATGCCCACGAGGTTCTGTTCGGCGATGCCGACCTCGATGAACGCGTTCGGCACCTTCTCGGCGACGATGTCGGCGCGCGTCGAGGTGGCGAGGTCACCGTCGAGCACGATCACGCGGTCGTCGGATGCTGCGAGGTCGGCGAGCGTTTCGCCCCAGACCAGTCGTTGTGCCTTCATTAGTTGTTCCCTTCCGCACCGATGAGCTCGCCGCGCGCGGTCGCGAGCTGTTCGGGGCTCGCAACGCCGTTGTGCCACTTGTAGGTTCCTTCGGTGAAGGAGATGCCCTTGCCCTTCGTGGTGTTCGCAATGATCACCGTGGGCTTGCCGGCCGAGCCGCGCTTCGCCGTCACGTCGTCGAAGGTCGTGAGAATCTCGTCGAAGTCGTGTCCGTCGATCGACACCGCGTTCCAGCCGAAGCCGGTGAACACGCGCTCGAGGTCGACGTGGCCGACCGGCTCGCTGCGATCGAAGCGGTCGGTCTCGGCCGCGGGCCAGCCGTACTGCTGGAGGCCGTTGAGATCGATGATGAGCGTGAGGTTATCGAGCCCGAACCGCGAGGCCGACAGCACCGTCTCCCAGATCATGCCCTCCTCGAGCTCGCCGTCGCCGACCATGACCCAGGTGTGGAAGTCCTTGCCGAGGCGCTTCGCGCCGAGCGCCATGCCGGCACCGGCCGCGAGGCCCTGGCCGAGCGAGCCCGAGGAGGCGTCGATGCCCGGCGTGACGAGCATGTCGGGGTGCCCCTGCAGGCGCGAGTCGCCGTGGTCGAACGTCGCGAGCTCTTCGCGGGGGAAGTAGCCGCGCAGCGCGAGCACCGAGTAGAGGCCGATGGCCGAGTGCCCCTTCGAGAGGATGAACCGGTCGCGGTCGGGGTTCTGCGGGTCGGCGGGGTCGACGTTGAGCTTCGCGAAGTAGAGCGAGATGAGCAGGTCGGTGGCCGACAGGGGGCCGCCAATGTGGCCCGCCTTGCTCGCGGTGACGGTGTCGATGATCGACCAGCGAGCCTGTCGGGACAGGGCCGCGAGCTCTTCGCGGGATGGTCGGGTGGAGGTATCGGGCATTGCGACTCCTTTGGTTGGCAACAGCTAGGTCATTTCTATCACGCATCGAACAGCTAGTCCAGTATGTGAGATGTGTGAGATGATTCACGTACGGTTGTCCACCCCGTGAGAGAGTTGTTCCCGTGACTAGCACCGATGCCAGCCCCGCGCGCCTCGAGATCATCGATAAAGCCGACGCGCTCATTCGCCTGCTCGCCGACGAGGGCGAGCGCAGCGCCACCGACATTGCCACGGAGTTGGGTGAACCGACGAGCTCTGTCTACCGGCTGCTCACGAGCCTGACGGCGCTCGACTTTGTCGAGCCGGGCGTGCGGCGCGGCACCTACCGCCTCGGCATCGACCTCATGCGGCTCGGCGGCGTCGTCGAAGACCGGCTCAACCTGCGCGACGCGGTTGCGCCCGAGCTGCGCGGCCTGCTTGAGGCGACCGGGCTCACCGTGTTCCTCTGCATTCGCGCCGGCGAACGAGCCGTGTGTATTGAGCGCCTCGAGGGCCGCAACGTCCGCTCGCTCGCGCTCGTGCTCGGTCAGTCGCTGCCGCTGCACCGGGGTGCCGCACCCCGGGCGATTCTCGCGAACCTGCCAGCGGGGGAGCGAGCCACGGTGTGTGAGCTGCTCCGCGACGACCCCGAGTATCCGCCCACGCCCGACGACGCGCCCGATAGTGAGGCGTTCGCGCAGGTGCGGGCCGACGGATACGCGCTGTCGGACGGCGATGTGACGCCCGGCATTGCCTCGCTCGGCGCGCCCGTGCGCAACCATCGCGGCGAGGTCGTCGCCGCAATCTCGGTGAGTGGGCTGCGGGCGCACACGCTCGATCCGGAGCTTGCCGTCGTCGATCTCGTTCGGGCCGCAACCCTGCGCGCGAGCGAATCGCTCGGATTCCGGGAGGGGGAGCACTAATGGCCACGATTCGCGTACTGGCGAATGCCCGGCAGCTCATCGACGCGCTCGCCGAGCACGGGCCGCTGAGCCCGGCCGAGGCGGCGAAGCTGCTCGAGATTCCGCGGCCGACCGTGTATCGCCTCGCCGAGGCGCTCGCGGCGGTCGACCTCGTCGAGCCGCTGCCCGACTCCCGTCTCGCGCTGTCGCACCGCTGGCTGCGGCTCGCCGAGTCGGCTCGGCTTGGGCTGACCGAGTGGGAGGGTGCGGGGGAGATTCTCGATCGCCTCGCCGAGAGCACCCGGCAAACCGCGTTCCTCAGCGTGCCGCGCCGAACGGGCGCCGTCTGTGTCGCCTGGGCGCAGGGGTACGACGTGGGGATCCTGCTGCTGCGGCCCGGCCGCTCGCTGCCATACCACGCCGGGGCCGCCGGCCGGGTGCTGCTCGCGCTCGCGCATCCGAACCCCGACGAGTTTCTCGAGGGCGCGCCCTTCGAATCGTTCACGGCCGAGACGATGACCGAGGCGGCCTCACTCAGTCGCGATCTCGATGAGATTCGCGCGCGCGGCTACTCAGTGTCCGATGAAGACGTCACGGTCGGCGTCGGCGCCGTCGGCATGCCGGTGCGGGATGCGAGCGGGCAGGTGATCGCGGCCCTCTCGCTCAGTGGCTTCGCGGGAGAAATCGCCGCGAAGCGCGACGAGTATGTCGCGGCGACGTTCGAGGCGGTCGCCGAGCTCGAGGTGCTGAATTCCTGAAAGTCTTCCACCTGGTGGACGCCGTGTCCGTATCTCGATAGAGTGGACGCACCAACTCATCGAGAAAGCGAGCTGCAATGACGCAATCGACCGAAACCGTCCGCCTCACCGTGGGCCAGGCGGTCATCCGTTTCTTGAACGCCCAGTACGTTGAGCGCGACGGCACCGTCGAGAAGTTCTTCGGCGGCGCGTTCGGCATCTTCGGGCACGGCAACGTCGCCGGCATCGGCCAGGCGATGCTGCAGTACCAAGACGAATTCCCCTATTACCAGGGCCGCAACGAGCAGGGCATGGTGCACATCGCCACCGGCTACGCGAAGATGCGCAACCGCCTCGGTGCGCTCGCCGTGAGCACCTCGATCGGCCCCGGCGCGACGAACATGGTGACCGGCGCCGGTACCGCGACGGTGAACCACCTGCCCGTGCTGCTGCTGCCCTCGGACGTGTTCGCGACGCGCAGCACGGGCGCCGTGCTGCAGCAGCAGGAGCACCCGTACGCGCAGGACATCACCGCGAACGACGCGTTCCGTGCCGTGAGCCGGTACTTCGACCGCATTTGGCGACCCGAGCAGCTCGCGCCCGCCCTGCTCGAGGCGATGCGCGTGCTCACGAGCCCGGCCGACACGGGCGCCGTGACGATCGCCCTGCCGCAGGACGTGCAGGCAGAGGCCTACGATTTCCCGGCAGACCTGTTCCGCGAGCGCACCTGGTACGTCGCGCGCAACCGCGCCGACCGCGCCGCGATCGCCCGCGCCGCCGAGATCATCCGCTCGGCGAAGAAGGCCGTCATCATCGCGGGCGGCGGCGTCATCTACTCCGACGCGTCGGAGAAGCTCGTCGAGTTCGCCGAGTCGACCGGCATCGGCGTCGGCGTGACCCAGGCCGGCAAGGCCTCGTTCCCGCACACCCACGACCTCGCGCTCGGCGCGCTCGGCGCGAGCGGCTCGGTGTACGCGAACGGCCCCGCGAGTGAGGCCGACGTCGTGATCGGCATCGGCACGCGCTACACCGACTTCACGACCGCCTCGAACACGCTCTTCAAGAACCCTGACGTGCAGTTCGTGAACATCAACGTGGCCGAGGTTGACGTGCACAAGGAGGCGGCGACGCCGCTGCTCGGCGACGCGCGCGAGACGCTCGACGAGCTGCTCGCGGCCCTCGACGGCTGGTCGATCAGCGACGACAGCCGCGCGGCGGCCGTACGGTCGGCGGCCGACTGGCGCGCCGAGATCGACCACATCATCGAGCTCGACGGCAGCCCGACGCTCTCGCAGGCGCAGATGCTCGGCATCCTCAACGACGCCGCGGGGGAGCGCGACGTCATCGTCAACGCGGCCGGCTCGATGCCCGGCGACCTGCACCGCCTCTGGCGGCCGGGCTCGCTCAAGGGGTATGACATCGAGTACGGCAACTCGTGCATGGGCTACGAGATCCCCGGCGCGATCGGCAACGCCCTTGCCGACCGCACGCGGCGCGTGTTCGGCCTCATCGGTGACGGCACCTACCTCATGCTCTCGCAGGAGATCATGACGGCGGTGCAGGAGCACCTCGCGATCACCTTCGTCGTCGTCGACAACTACGGCTACGGCTCGATCGCGGCTCTCTCGGAGACCCGCGGCTCGCAGGGATTCGGCACGCGGTTCAACGAGCGCGGCGACGCGCTGCGGCACGACGGCAGCCGCATCGAGGTCGACTTCGCGGCGAACGCCGCGAGCTACGGCGCGAAGGTGTGGAAGGCCGACACCGCCGATGGGTTCCGCGAGGCGCTCGAGGGCGCGACCGCCTACGACGGCACGAGTGTCGTCTACGTGCAGGTCGACGCGCAGGGCCGCTTCGGTGGCTCGGGCGCGTGGTGGGATGTTCCCGTCGCCGAGGTCTCGGAGCTTGAGTCCTCGAAGCAGGCGCGCGTCGAGTACGACGAGGAGAAGTCGCACCAGCGCCTCTACCTGTAACCCAGTAACCCAGTAACCCAGTCTGCCCGCCCCTCGCATCCACACCTCCCGCCCCGCAATTCCACCGCGAATTGGCCCGATTCCGGCTTCGTGATTAACCGGTCCAATAGGGAAATGCGGGACACTCCGTCGCAGTGAGTGACAATGGTGTGCGATTGAGAGGGGCGGGCAATGGTGACGCAGCAGCCGAAACGGCCGACGATTCGCGATGTCGCCCGCGAGGCTGGCGTCTCGAAGTCGCTCGTGTCGATGGTGTTCAACGACAGCGACCAGGTGAGCGAGGCGCGTCGCGAGGCCGTTCTCGAGGCCGCGGCGCGCCTCGGCTACGTGCCGAACCGGGTCGCGAAATCGCTCTCGTCGGCGGGCGGCGACTTCGTTTCGGTGCTCGTGGCCGACCACGTGAACCCGATGTTCGGCGAGGTGCTCACCACCATGCGCCGCACCCTGCAAGAGGCGGGCGTGCGCATGCTCATGTCGAGCTTCGCGTTCAACGCCGACACCGACGCCTCGACGCTCGACCTCGACGCGCTCGCAACGGTGCGCGATCTGCGCCCGCGCGGCGTGATCGTGCTCGGGTCGTTCAGTGGCCAGGGGCTCTTCGAGCAACTCCCGCACGGCGTGCCGGTCGTGCTTGTCAACTCACTCGACGCGCCGCTCGAGAAGATCAACACGGTCGTGCGCACCGACGATCAGATCGGTATCGGGCTCGTGGTCGGCCACCTCGTGTCAATCGGCCGGCGCCGGCTCACCTTCGTCGGCGGTGTCGGCGGCGCCGTGGCGCAGTCGCGCGCGCGCACGTTCCGGGCGGCGTGTTCGGCCGCGGGCGTGACTGACTTCGAGATCGAACCCGCCCGCTTCACGTTCGAGGCGGGTGCCGAGGCGGCGCGGCGGATGCTCGACGCGGGACGGGTGCCCGAGGCGGTCGTCGCGGCGAACGACCTCGTCGCGCTCGGCGTCATCGAAACCCTCGAGGGCGCCGGCGTTGCGGTGCCCGGCGACTGCGCCGTGACGGGCTACGACGACATTTTCGTGTCGCGCCTGCACCGCGTCGCGCTCACGTCGGTGAACCCCGACAACGCCGAGGTCGGGCGGCAGGCGGCGCACGCGCTCATGCGGCTCACGAACGGTGAGCAGGTCGACGCGGAGTACCTCGTGCGGCCCGTGCTCGCGATTCGGGCGACCACGGTGCCGACCGAACATTGACCTGACAAATGCATCGCCACTGAGCATTGACACTCGGCTCAGGGGTGTGTGAGACTCTTCACGCACGCTCTTGGACCGGTCCAACGGTGGACTGGTGAGTGCGCACCACCCCTCGTCGAACCCTGACGAACACGAACTCGCACGAATCGATCGCCCGACACTCGTCGGGTTCTCGAATTCGACGCGTCGTTCATTCAACTCACAAAGAGGTGATGAAATGTCCACTCGGAATTTCCTGCAACGTATTCGACGCGGCGCCTTCGTCGCGGCCGCGACCGCCGCGGCCCTCGTGCTCGCGGCCTGTTCGGGCCCGGCCGGCGTCAACGGCGAACTGAACCAGAACTCGGGCGGCACGCAGCAGGCGGCCGGCATCGACACGCCGCCGCTCAAGGTCGCCCTGATCACCCACGCCGTGCCCGGTGACACGTTCTGGGACGTCGTGCGCAAGGGTGCTGAGACGGCCGCGGCGAAGGACAACGTCGAGTTGCTCTACAGCTCCGACCCCGACGGTGCGCGCCAGGCGCAGCTCGTGCAGCAGGCGGTCGACCAGAACGTCGACGGCATCATCGTGACCCTCGCGAAGCCCGACGCGATGAGCTCGGCCGTCGAGAGTGCGGTCGACGCGGGCATCCCCGTCATCACGATCAACGCCGGAGAGAACGAGTACGAGGCGATGGGCGCGCTCGCACACTTTGGCCAGAACGAGACCGTGGCCGGTGAGGCCGCGGGCACCCAGCTCAACGAGCTCGGGGCGAAAAACATCATCTGCGTCATTCAGGAGCAGGGGCAGATTGCGCTCGAGCAGCGCTGTGAGGGCGTCGAGAGCACCTTCGAGGGCAAGAGCGAGATTCTCTACGTGAACAGCGCCGACATGTCGAGCGTCGCGTCGAACATCACCGCGAAGCTGCAGACCTCGACCGACATCGACTACGTCATGACGCTCGGCGCGCCGATCGCGATGACCGCGATCGACTCGATCGCCGACGCCGGTTCGAGCGCGAAGCTCGCGACCTTCGACATGAACGCCGAGGCGATCAAGGAACTGCAAGACGGCAACATTCAGTTCATCGTCGACCAGCAGCCGTACCTGCAGGGCTACGAGGCCGTCGACGGCATCTGGCTCTACGCGACGAACGGCAACGTGCAGGGTGGCGGCGCCCCCGTCTACACCGGCCCGCAGATCGTCACGCAGGAGAACGCCGACGCCGTGGCCGAGTACGCCGCGAACGGCACGCGCTAGACGCCCGGCTCCATGACCTCGAAAGACGAGAACCACACATGACCACCGCCACCGCAACGCCCGTGAGCGACGAACGCGTCGCCCAGGGCAACCTCTTCACGAGAGCCTTCTCGAAGCCCGAGGCCGGTTCGATCGCCGCCGCGATCGTGCTGTTCATCATCTTCGCGATCGCCTCGACCCAGTTCACCCAGCCGTCGTCGCTCGCGACGATCCTCTACGGGGCCTCGACCGTCGGCATCGTCACGGTCGGCGTCTCGCTGCTCATGATCGGCGGCGAGGTCGACCTGTCTGCCGGCGTCGGCGTCACCTCGGCCTCGCTCGCCTCGGCGCTCAGCATCTACTGGTTCGGGTCGAACGTGTGGGTCGGCGTCGTGATCTCGCTCGTGTTCTCGCTCTGCGTCGGCGCCCTGAACGGGTGGCTGCTCACGAAGACGAGGCTCGCGAGCTTCATCGTCACCCTCGCGACGTTCTTCATGCTGACGGGCCTCAACCTCGGCATCACCCGCCTCATCACGGGCGGCGTCGCGACCCCGTCGATCGGCTCGGGCACAGGATTCGAATCGGCCGAGGCCGTCTTCGCCTCCGACATCCCGATCTTCGGCGTCAACGTGAAGATCACGGTGTTCTACTGGATCATCCTCGTCATCGTCGCGACCTGGATTCTCAGCCGCACCCGCGCTGGCAACTGGATCTTCGCATCCGGTGGCGCCCCCGAGGCTGCTCGCGCGGTCGGCGTGCCCGTCGTGCGCACGAAGATCGGCCTCTACATGGGCGTCGCGTTCTGCACGTGGCTGCTCGGCATGCACCAGCTGTTCGCGTTCAAGACCGTGCAATCGGGTGAGGGTATCGGCAACGAGTTCCTCTACATCATCGCCGCGGTCGTCGGTGGCTGCCTCATGACGGGCGGCGCCGGCAGCGCGATCGGTGGCGCGATCGGTGCGCTCATCTACGGCATGGCGCTCAAGGGCGTCGTCTACGCCGAGTGGAACCCCGACTGGCTGAAGTTCTTCCTCGGCGCGATGCTGCTCGCCGCGACCGTACTCAACTACACGCTGCAACGGCGTGCCGCAAAGGGAGGCCGCAAATGACCAACGCACCAGAGACCCAGGCCGAGGCGACTCCGGAGACGGATGCGTCGCCGCTCGTCGACCTGCTCGGCGTCGGCAAGCGCTACGGCAACATCATCGCCCTGCGCGACATCGACCTCGAGGTGAGCGCGGGGGAGGTCACCTGCGTGCTCGGCGACAACGGCGCCGGCAAGTCGACGCTGATCAAGGTCATCGCCGGCCTCCACCAGCACGACGAGGGCACGTTCACCGTCGAGGGCGACGAGGTGAAGTTCGCCTCGCCGCGACAGGCGCTCGACGCCGGCATCGCGACGGTGTACCAAGACCTCGCGGTGGCGCCGCTCATGCCGGTGTGGCGCAACTTCTTCCTCGGCTCTGAGGTGTCGAAGGGCGTTGGGCCGTTCAAGCGGCTCGACGTCGACTTCATGCGCAAGACGACGAAGAAGGAGCTCCTCGACATGGGCATCGACCTTCGCGACGTCGACCAGCCGATTGGCACCCTCTCGGGCGGTGAGCGACAGTGCGTCGCGATCGCCCGGGCCGTGTACTTCGGCGCGAAGGTGCTGATTCTCGACGAGCCGACCGCCGCCCTCGGTGTCAAGCAGTCGGGCGTCGTGCTCCGCTACATCATTCAGGCGCGCGACCGCGGGCTCGGCGTGATCTTCATCACGCACAACCCGCACCACGCGTATCCGGTCGGCGATCGATTTCTGCTGCTGAAGCGGGGCCAGAGCATCGGCTACTTCGAGAAAGACGAGATCGCGCTCGAAGAACTCACGTCGATGATGGCCGGCGGCGCCGAACTCGAGCTGCTCGTGCACGAGCTCGAGCAGTCGGGTGCCGACACCGCCACCGTGCGGACGATTCGCGACGACATTGCCGAAGACGAGGCGGCGAATGTTGGGCGGGTGCCCGTCACCGAGGCGATTCAGACGCGCAGGCCGAGTGACGACTGACGTGCGGGCACTCAAGATTGGCGTGCTCGGGGCGTCGCGGATCGCCGAGAAGGCGATCACGCAGGCGAGTCGCGAGACTGGCGATCGACGGTACGCGGTCGCGGCGAGCAGCCGCGACCGCGCCGTCGCGTACGCCGAGCAGTACGGCTACGAGCGCGTGCACGAAGACTACGACGCGCTCGTGCGCGACCCCGAGATCGACCTCGTCTATATCGGGCTCGTCAACGGGCTGCACGCGGAGTGGACCTCGCGGGCGCTCCGCGCGGGTCGCAACGTGCTCGTCGAGAAGCCGTTTGCGGCGAACCTCGGCGAGTTCGAGGGCATCGCGGCCCAGCTCGAGTCGAGCGCGGGCTGGGTGTGGGAGGGGTTCCACTATCGGCATCATCCGGTAATGCGCCGGATGCTCGACGCCGTCGCGACGGGGGAGCTCGGCGAGCTGCGGCGGGTCGAGGTGCGAATGTGCATGCCAAATCCCGGCGACGCCGACCCGCGGTGGTCGTTCGGCCTTGCCGGCGGCGCAATGATGGACGTCGGGTGCTACGCGCTGCACGCGGTGCGCGAGGTTGGCGACGTGCTCGGGCTTCGGGCGCGAGTGCTCGGCGCCACTGCCGAGGGTTGGGGCGCCGACGAGCGGGTGGATGCGCGGGTCACGGCGAACCTCGCGCTCGGCGAGGTGCCGGTGCGGCTCGAGGCGAGCATGACCGCGCCCGAATTCGACTTTGGCCTGCGGATCGTGGGGGAGCGCGGGTCGGTGTTCGCGCCGTCGTTCGTGTTGCCCGTTGAGGACGACCGCGTCGTCGTCACGGTCGACGGGCGCGAGCGCACCGAGCGCCTCGGCACGTCGTCGACGTACACGCACCAGCTTCAGGTTGTCGGCCAGGCGCTGCGCGAGGGCGAGCGGTCACTCGTGGAGCTCGAGCGATCGCGCACGAACGCGCGCCTCATCGACGAGGTCTATCGCGCGGCCGGAATGCCGCTGCGGCAATCGGTCACGGGCTCGCATATGTGATTTTGACACGACATACAAATCGCCGTACTATGGACTCACTGTCCGATCAGTGAGATTCAGGGTCGTAATGACGCGGCGAATCACACAGCTCCTCACGAGGGATGCGACGGGCGGGACACGCGCCGGGGAGGCCGGTGCGTCCATTCCCTGACCGTGCGCAGTGCTGCGCCGAAAGGACCCGTCATGAGCGACGCAATTTTGCGGTTCGACGGCATCACGAAGAGCTTTCCCGGCGTGCGGGTGCTCGACGGTGTGACCTTCGAGCTGCGCCCCGGCGAGGTGCACGCACTCATGGGCGAGAACGGCGCCGGCAAATCGACGCTCATGAAGATCCTCATGGGGATCTACCACGCCGACCAGGGCGAGGTGCTGCTCGCGGGCGAGCCCGCGCGCATCAGCGGGCCGAGCGACGCGCTGAACCAGGGCGTCTCGATGATTCACCAGGAACTCAACCCGGTGCTCGACATGCAGGTGTTCGAGAACGTGTTCCTCGGCCGCGAGCTGCGAACCCGCGTTGGCCTCGCCGACGCGAAGCGCATGAAGGCCGAGACGACGCGGATTCTCGAGGAGCTCGACATCTCGGTGTCGGCGACGCGAGAAATGCGCACGCTCTCGGTGGCGCAGATGCAGCTCATCGAGATCGCGAAGGCGATCGCGTTCGAGAGCAAGGTCGTCGTCATGGACGAGCCGACCTCGGCGATCACCGAGGCCGACGTCGAGACCCTCTTCGGGCACATCGAGCGGCTGCGGGCCTCGGGTGTCGCGATCATCTACATCTCGCACAAGATGGAGGAGATCTTCCGCATCTCCGACACGATCTCGGTGCTGCGCGACGGGCAGCTCGTGCACACGGCCCCCGCCGCGGAGCTCGACGAGCCGACCCTCATCCGTTACATGGTCGGGCGCACGCTCGACGAGAATTTCCCGAAGCGCGAGGTGCCGATCGGCGATCCCGTGCTCGCCGTCACCGACTGGTCGAGCCCGCCCCTCGTGCGCGACGTCAGCATCGAGCTGCGCCAGGGCGAAGTGCTCGGCATTGGCGGCCTCGTCGGCGCCGGCCGCAGCGAGTTCGTCGAGTCGCTCTTCGGCATTCGGCCCGGTTCATCGCCCGAACCCGTTCGCGTTCGCGGCGAGGCGGTGCGCATTCGCCGGCCGCAGGACGCGATCAAGCTCGGCATCGCGCTCGTCACCGAAGACCGCAAGGTCACGGGGCTCAATCTCGAGGGCTCCGTGAGCGAAAACATCACGCTCGTCGGGCTCGGCAGCCTGTTCCCGAAGGGGATTCTGCACCGGAAGACCGAGACGAAGATCGCGAACGACTACATCGAGCGCCTGCGCATCCGTACGCCGAACAGCCAGCAGATCGTGTCGCGCCTGTCGGGCGGCAACCAGCAGAAGATCGTCCTCGCGAAGTGGCTCCTCACCGAGCCCGACATCATCATCTTCGATGACCCCACGCGCGGCATCGATATCGGTGCGAAGCGCGACATCTACCACCTCATCGGCGACCTCGTCGAGCGCGGCAAATCGGTCGTGCTCATCTCCTCCGAGATGACAGAACTCATCGGCCTCAGCGACCGCATTCACGTCTTCGCCGAGGGCCGGGTGACCGGCACCCTCGACCGTCCCGATTTCTCGCAAGAACGCATCCTCGAGCTCGCCTCGCAATTCGAAAGTTGACCATGATGACCTCGGCACCTCCCACCGCAGCAGCAGCCGGCACGAAGCGTCGGTTCTCGAGCGGTTCGCTCCTCAAGGACGCGGGCCTCGCGATCATCTTCGTCGCGCTCGTGATCGGCCTCACGCTCGCCTCGCCCAACCACTCGTTCCTCAGCCTGAACAACATCTTCCTGATCCTCGTGCAGACGTCGATCAACGGCATCCTCGCGATGGGCATGATGTACGTCATCATCTCGGGCCACATCGACCTCTCGGTCGGATCGACCGTCGGCCTCGCCGGTGTCGCGGCCGCGCTCGTCGCGATGCCCGGTGAATATCCGCTCATCGTGCCGATCCTCGTCGGCCTCGCGGTCGGCGTCGGCGTCGGCCTCATCAACGGCATCGGCGTCGCGTACGGCGGCATTCCCTCGTTCATCATCACGCTGGGAACGCTGACCGCGGTGCGCGGTATCGCCCTCATCGTCTCGGGAGGCGCCCCGGTTTCGGGCCTCAGCCCCGAGTTCCAGGGGCTCGCCTCGGGCCGCGTGTTCGGCATCCCCGTGCTCGCGATCTACTTCGTCGTCATCGCGGTCATCGCCGCGTTCGTGCTCCGCAAGACCGTGTTCGGGCGCCGCATCTACGCGCTCGGTGGGAACCCGCAGGCGGCCGCTGTCTCGGGCATCAACGTCAAGCGGCTGACGGTCATGCCCTTCATCATCGCGGGGCTCCTCGCAGGCCTGTGTGGCGTGCTGCTCGCCTCGCGCACGTTCACGGGCTCGCCGACGGCGGGCGAGTCGTACGAGCTCGACGCGATCGCCGCGGTCGTCATCGGTGGCGTGAGCATGACCGGCGGTCGCGGGAAGGCGTTCGGCGTCGTCATCGGCGCGCTCATGATCGCCGTCATCGCGAACGGCCTCGACATCCTCGGCATCAACTCGAACATGCAGATGGTCATCAAGGGCGCGATCATCGCCCTCGCCGTGCTCATCGATGTGAAGACCCGTCGCGACTGACCCGGTTGCGCAGCCACATTCAACCAACCCGAATCACCACATTTCGTTCGAAGGAGAACACCATGGCAAAGAAGCTCACCAAGCTCGTGACGCTCGCCGCGGCCGCGGCGCTGCTGCTCACGGGCTGCGCCGAGGGCGGCGGCGCCGGCGAGACCGGCGGCGCGAGCGACGGCAAGATCGCGCTCATCATGAGCCACATGACCAACGAGTTCACGACCACCGTGGCGAGCGCGGCCGAGGCGAAGGGCGAGGAGCTCGGCTACGAGGTCACCGTGTTCGACAGCGGCCAGGATGCGTCGACGCAGGTCTCGCAGATCGAGCAGGCCGTGTCGCAGGGCTACGACGGCATTCTCGTCGAGCCCGTTTCGACCGACGGTGTCGTGCCCGGCCTCTCTGCGGCGAACGAGGCCGGCGTGCCGATCGCGACGATCGTGCAGAAGGCCTCGCAGCAGGACCTCGCGGCTGCCTACATCGGCGGCGACGAGGTCGCGGCCGGCAAGCTCCAGATGGAGCAGGCGATCGAGGCGATCGGCGGCGAGGGCAAGATCGCCGTGCTCTACGGCCCGATGGGCAGCGACGCGCAGATCGCCCGCAATGACGGCTACGAGCAGGCGCTCGCCGACTACCCCGACGTCGAGGTCGTCTTCGACAAGACCGCGAACTGGGTCACGGCCGAGGCGCTCACGCTCGTCGAGAACTGGTTCTCGACCGGCACCGAGATCGACGCGATCGTCGCGCAGAACGACGCGATGGCGGTCGGCGCCGTGCAGGCGGCCGAGAACGCCGGCAAGAGCGACGTGCAGGTCTTCGGCATCGACGCGACGTCCGACGGCATCGACTCGATCAACGCTGACGGAATGGTCGGCACGGTGTCGCAGGACACGGCCGGCATCGGCGAGCTCGGAGTCGAGACGATGGTGCAGCTGATTGACGGCGAAGAGGTTGAGGCCGAGGTGCTCACCGAAGCGGTGTGGATCACGAAGGAGAACGTCGACACGCTCTCCGAGTAGTCACTCGCCAGCACTCGCGCGCCGCCGTGCTCCTCGCGACCTCCTAGTCGTCGAGGAGCGCGGCGGCGAACATTGGCCGCGCGACATCCCAGCCCGACGGGTGGAACATCCCCGCGAGCGCGTCGCGATACAGCCGGTTCAGCTCAGTGCCATTGTCGAAGCCGCGGCCGCCCACACAGCGGTACGCGGCTTCGACGCTGTCTCGGGCCGCCTCGGTCGCGCTGAGCTTCGCGCTCACGAACTTTCGCGGCCAGGCGCTGCCGTGGTCGACGAGCTCGTCGAACTCGCGCGTGTAGGTCTCGAGCTGCGCAGCCACGGGTTCGAGCCGCATCGCGGCGTCGGCGAGGCGCACCCGAAACTCGGGGATCTCGGCGAACGTCGACTCCGCCTTGCGTGAGGTCTTCGCGCGCAGCGCCTCGGCCGCCACGGTGAGCGACCGCTCGGCGAGGCCGGCGTAGACCGACGCGATGAGCAGCTGAAAGTTCGCGTTGATCGCGAAGGGCAGCGAGTCGGGGTTCAGCCCGTCGGGGAGTCGGCGCACGACCCGGTCGCCCGGCAGCCGTGCCCCGTCGAGCTTCGTCGAGCGGCTCTGCGTCGCGCGCATCCCCATCGGGTCCCAGTGGGGCGACGACGAGATGCCGTCGGTCTCGCGGTCGAGCACGCCGTACACGACGGTCGGATGCTCGGGGTCGCTCGCGTCGAGCCCGTGGGCGATGAGGCGGGTCCAGACCGGCGTGAGCGAGGTGAAGATCTTCGTGCCGGTGAGGCGGTAGCCGTCGCCGTTGGGCGCGGCCTCGGTCGTCGAGCTGTAGAGCACCCAGTCGTTGCCGGCCTCGCTGATGCCGAAGGCGTACACCTCGTCGGCGGCCGCGTCGTCGAGCACGAACCGCAGTGAGTCGTCACCGCGTTCGAGCAGCGCCCGCGCGACGCCCGTGCACACGAGGTGCATATTGATGCCGAGCGCCGTCGCGGGCGCGGCCGTCGCGAGCCGCCGCTGCAGCCGCGACACCTCGTTCAGCGTCAGGCCCGGGCCACCGAGCTCGGTCGGCACGAACAGCCGCAGGTAGCCCGCGTCGCGGAGCTCCTCGAAGTCCTCGGAAAAGAACCGGTTGTTGAGGTCGTAGCCGTCGGCGCGCTCGCGGAATCGCGCGAGGCGCGCGTCGGGCAGGTACGTTTCGGCGAGTTCGCGGTGGCGGGCTTCGCGGTCAGACAATGCGGCTCCTCGGCTGGGTGGGCGGTCGGCTCGCGCAGTTCTTAGACCGTGCGCAAGAGCACCGCACCATTGTGCCCCCCGAAGCCGAACGAATTCGAGAGCACGCTCGACACGCGCGCCGATCGCGCCTCGGTCACGACGTCGAGGTCGGGGAACGCCGGGTCGGTGAGGTTCAGGGTTGGCGGTAGTACGCCGTCGCGGAGGGTCAGGGCGGCGAGCATCGCCTCGAGCACGCCGGATGCGCCGAGCAGGTGCCCGGTCGACGACTTCGTTGCGCTCACGGGCACTTCACCGAGGCGGCCGCCGAACACGCGCTCGAGCGCGAGCGCCTCGGTCTCGTCGTTCAGCTTCGTGCTCGTGCCGTGGGCGTTGATGTGGCCCACCTCGTCGGGACGCATCCGGGCGTCGGCGAGGCAGGCCTGCATCGCCGCGATAGCGCCGCGGCCCTCGGGATGCGGCGCGGTCGGGTGGTGCGCGTCGCTCGCGGCGCCGAACCCGGCGAGCTCGGCAATTGGCGTGCCACCCCGCGCGAGCACCGCATCCTTCGCCTCGAGCAGGATTGCGGACGCGCCCTGCGACATGACGAATCCGCTTCGCGCCGCGTCGAAGGGGCGGCTCGCGGCGGTGGGGTCGTCGTCGAAGCCGCTCGCGAGGGCGCGCAGGTTCGCGTTCGATAAGAGGTTGACGGCGCCGAGGCAGTCTTCGTAGCCGACGACGAGCACGGTGTCGGCGTAGCCGTGGCGAATGCGCCGCAGCCCCTCGCCGAGCGCGACGGCGCCGCTCGCGCAGGTCGCCGAGACCGCGCCGGCCGCGCCGAGCGCGCCGTAGCGCTGGCTCAGCAGCGCGGCCGCGGCGTCGGGGGCCCCGTGCATCGCGAGGGCCGCGGGCACGGCGCGCGGGCCGAGGTCGTCGAGCGCGCGGGTCGCGTCCTGCATCGCGCGCACGGGGCCGGAGCCGGTTGCCGCGATGATCGAGAACCCGTATTCGGCACCGGAGGGCATCGGCGGGTCGCCCTGCGCCATTGCCTCGTCGCCCGCGGCGATCGCCCACAGCAACACGTCGGCGAGGCGCCGTGACTCGCGTTCGGGGAGGAGCCCAGCGTCAATGAAGCCGCGCACCTGGCCGCCGATGCGCACGCGCAGGTCGGCGAATTCGGCGCCCTCGAGCCGCGAGATCGCGCTGCGGCCCTCGCGCACCGACTGCCACGTCGACTGGGCGTCGAGCCCGCTCGGGGTGACGGCGCCGAGGCCCGTGATGACGACCTCGCGGCGGTCGGGCGACTGCGCTCGGCGCGCGCGGCGCGACGAATGCGACTGGGGAACCGAGTGCGTCACAGGCGCACCGCCCCGTCGAGGAGGTCGGCGGTCGCGCCGCGGCGCACCTTGCCGCCGACCGTGCGGGGGAGCTCGGGCAGCCGATAGAAGCGGCGCGGCACGAACTGCGGTGCGAGCCGGCCGCGCGCGTGCTCGAGCAGCACCGACTTCGCGGGCGAATCGCCCTCGACGACGAGCGCGACAACGCTGCCGAGCGACGCGTCGGCGACCGGCACGGCACACACCTCGCCGAGGCCGGCGACCGCGTCGAACGCCCGCTCGATCTCGGGCAGCGAGACCTTGTGCCCGCCCGTGACGACGATGTCGCCCGCGCGGCCGAGCAGTTCGAGCCGCCGCCCGCGCAGCCGCGCCTGGTCGTGCACGGTCGCCCAGCCGCGCGCGTCGCGCAGCCGCTCGTCGGTCGTCGCGGGCAGGTAGCCATCAGAGGTCGCGTCGGCGCGGATCCACAGCTCGCCGATCTCGCCGTCGGGCAGTGGCACACCGTCGGCGTCGCGCACCTCGGCGTCGATGCCGTCGTAGAGGGCGATCTCGCCGTCGTCGGTGCGGCTATCGCCGATGAATCCGATCTCGGCGGCGCCGTAGTAGCTGATGAGTCGGGCGTTCGGCAGTGCGCGGGCCGCTGCGGCCCGGATGCGCGGCGGCAGGTTCGCGCCCCCGGCAACGAGCAGGTTCACGCCGGCGAAGCGTTCGGGCGCGCGCTGCGCCGCGAGTGCCAGCGCCTCGATGACGGCGGGGACCGCGACGACGCGGGTAATGCCCTCGGCCTCGATACGGCGGCCGGCCTCGAGTGGGTCGAACCGGTCGCCGACGTGGCAGGTGCCGCCTGAGGCGAGGCACTCGATGAGGGCGTAGAGGGTGAGGCTGTAGCTGAGTGGGCCGGGCGCGAGCGTCGCGGTGCCGGGAGTGGGCTCGAGGTGGGCGCTCGAGACGGCGAAGTTTGCTCGGTATTGGGCGCGCGTCTTGTAGAACGCCTTTGGGTCGCTCGTCGTGCCCGACGAGAACAGCATGAGGAACGGCTCGGCGCTGTCGCGCACGGTCGGCGCCGCCGTCGGCTCGACCCGGGCCTCGAGGGCTCGGAACTCATCGAGGCTGATCACCCGGCCTGCCCAGTCGGCGTCGGCGAGTGCCGCGGCGAGGTCGGCCGAGTCGGTAATGACGAGGGTCACGCCCGTGCCGGCGGCGACTCGCACGCGATGGGGGAGCGGCCACCGCGGGTCGATCGTCGCGACGGTCGCGTCGTATCCCGCGAGGCCGGCGACGAAGCGGGCCGTGTGCACGGCGTCGGTGCTGCTCACGGCGACGACGGGCCGCGTGGAGTGGTCGAGCTCGGTCACGGCGGCCCAGATGCGTGCGGCGTCGCCGGGCAGTTCGCCAAACGTGATGCGGGCACCGGGCCCGACGATCGCGGGGAGTTCGGGGTCGCGCGCCGCGACCTCCAGAATCTTGCCCGTGATCGGCACGTTTCCCTCCCGTAGACGGTGCACCTCGGCGTCGGCGCGCAAACAAATACTCTAACCGCGGCCGGCCCGGAGTCTTCGAGATTCGCGGCGAACTCTCCGGAACCTCACCCCCACGGTTCGTACCGTTGGGGCGTGAGTGAGTGCGAAGCATGACGGGGCACCGGGACGACCTCGGTCGTCGCATCGCCGCCGAGGGAATTCTGCTCGCGGGCGGCGGCGCGGCAATCCTGCTGCAGCTCGCGCATCCGCTCGTCGCCCGCGGGGTCGCGGGCTACTCCGACTTCACGAACGCGCCGCTGCGGCGCCTCGAAGGCACCCTCAACTACGTCACTGCGGTCGTGCACGGCGACGACGATGACCGGCGCGCGCTGCGACGAATCGTGAACCGACGGCACGCGAGGGTCCCCGGCGCGTTCGATCCCGAGGCGCAGCTCTGGGTCGCGGCGACGCTGTTGCGCTCGGCCGAGTCGTCGTACGCACGGGCGTTCGGCCGACTCACGCTCGCCGAGCGCGAGGCGCTGCGGGCGACGTTCGAAACGATCGGCACTGAATTGCAAATGCCGCCCGGCGCCTGGCCCGCGAGCGTCGCGGAATTCGACGCCTGGTGGGCGGCGAGAATTGCCGAATCGCACGTGAGTGACAACGCGAAGAAGGTATTTGCCGAGCTTTGTCGGCCCGCATCCGCGCCGCGCTGGTTACGGGTGGTGCTCCCGATAGTGTGGCGCGTCGCGTTGGCGCAGCTCCCGGCGAGGCTTCGACGCGAGTTTGCCCCGAATTGGCGACGGCGAGATCGCTTTATCGCCGAGCTATTTTGGGTGATTGTCGTTCCGGGATATCGGATGCTGCCGTGGCACGTGCGCAGCTGGCCGATGCGACGCCAATTACGAGCATTGCAGCGAATGATCGCCACCGCGCCATAATCCCGCGTCACGACACAAATCGGGGCGCATCAGTGATGCGCCCCGATTTGGATATGCGTTGAGGGAACGGCGTTAGTTGTTCGCCTCGTCGTACGCGTCGAGCACGTCTTGCGGAACTCGGCCGCGGTTGGCGACGGTGTAGCCATTTGCGGTCGCCCACTTGCGAACGGCCGAAAGGTCGCGCTTCGGGCCTGCAGTGGGGAGCAGGGTGCGGGTGCCACGCTGGGCGCGGCCGCCGACGCGACGCGCCGACTTGACGTAGCTGCTCAGCGTTTCGCGAAGGCCCTCGGCGTTCGCGTCGCTGAGGTCGATTTCGTATTCAACACCGTCGAGACCGAACTTCACGGTTTCGCCCTGGCCCTCGGTGAGCTGGGTGCCGTCGAGATCATCGATCAGCTGGTAGACAACTTTGCGTGCCACGGATGCACTCCTTGAGATATTCGAGCTGTACTCTGCAATTGTGGAGCGCATCCGTGGCATTTCGCAAATCAGAATGCTGAATTCACAGAATTCTCATTACCACGCGTGTTGTCAATTTGAATTGCCGCCGCGAATCACGCTCGGGCGAGTGCCTGCGCGGGCGGGATACGCGAGGCCAGCCACGACGGGCGCGCACCGGCAATTACTCCGAGTGCCACCGCGGCGGCAATGACGACGCCGATACCCAACCACGGAACGCTAATGGCAATCGGGCCGCCATCGGCAATCATCGTCGGGACTGCGCTGACGCCGAGCGGAATTCCGATGACAATCGAGAACAGTGCACCGACGAGCGCGAGCGCGACCGCTTCGAGGAGCACCATGAGCCGCACGCGTCCGCGGGTCACGCCGAGGGCCCGCAGCAGGGCGAGCTCGCGGCGGCGCTCGGCGACGGCGAGCGCGACGACGCTCGCGAGGCCAATCACCGAGATGACCACAGTGAGGCCGAGCATCGCGAGCACGAACGCGACGACGAGGTTCACGATCTGCTCGTAGACCTGCTGTTCGGCGATCGGGCCGAGCACCTGCAGCTCGGGGTTGTCGTTCTGCACCTGGGTGATCGCGTCGGCGAGCGTGCCGATCTGCCCGTCGGCGGCGTAGAGCCAGAGCATCGCGTCGGGCTGCACCGCCGAGAACTCGTCGAGCGTCGACGACGAGACCGCGCCGACCGACGTGCCGGCCATCAGGTTCGTGAGGCCGTCGACGAGGTCGTCGACCACGACGGTGAGTTCGATCGACGTGCCATCGGTGTCGGTGAACGTTGCCGTGGCGCCGTCGTCGACCTCGAGCATCGCGGCGTTCGTCTCGGAGAGCACGACCTCGCCGTCCTCGATCGGCGACTTCAGGTCGGCCGCGGTCGGCTCCGGCAGGGTCGTGAGGGTCGTCAGGCTCGACGGGGAGTCGGCGCTCGACTCGAGTTCGACCCGCGAGGTTGCCTCCGACGCCTCGAGCCCGCGGGAATCGAGCACCGGCGCGAGCGCCGACGAGTCGAGCGATTCGCCCGACTGCGAGGTGATGACCGCGTCGTACGAGAACTTCGCGTCGAGGCGCTCGCCCAGCGTCGCGTTCACCGACTGCACGCCCGTGAGCATCGCAAGAATCAGGCTGCCGCCGAGCGAGATCGCGAGCA
The DNA here is from genome assembly GCF_000381765.1 of [Zimmermannella] faecalis ATCC 13722. Taxonomy (GTDB): domain Bacteria; phylum Actinomycetota; class Actinomycetes; order Actinomycetales; family Microbacteriaceae; genus Gulosibacter; species Gulosibacter faecalis. Next base: position 200,526 of record NZ_KB907077.1, read on the forward strand.
CGACCGTGCCGGAGCGGCGCGAGGTGCGCACGAGATTCTCGCCCGCGAGCTTCGCGATGGGGCCGAACGCCCCGAGCAGGCGGCCGATCACCGGCATGAGCACGCGCACGAGCAGCGGCACGAGCACGATGAGCCCGATCGCGAGTACGACGCCCGCGCCGATGAGCACGAGGGGATTCCGGAGCGCGACGGCACCGACGAGTCCGGCGATACCGAGCGCGGTCACGAGGCCGCCGAAGACCCAGGCGAACACGCTGCGGCGACGCTGGTCGGCGCCGGTCGCGTTCGCCTCCGAGAGCGCCGCGATGGGGGAGAGCCCGCGCAGACGAGCGGCTGGGGCCCACGCCGCGAACAGCGTCACGGCGACCGTGACGACGAGCGCGGCGATCGCCCAGCCCACCGCGAAGCTCGGGCCGCCGCCCGCGAGATCGGCGACCACCGCGAGCATCCACCCGAGGCCGAAGCCGATCGCGATGCCGACAACGGCACCCGCGACACCGATGAGGAGCGCCTCGGCGAGCACCGTGCGCTGCACCTGGGCGCCCGTCGCGCCGACGAGCCGCAGCAGGCCGTTCTCGCGCAGGCGCTGCGCGAGCAGCACCTCGAAGGTGTTGCGAATCACCATCGCGGCGGCGAGCAGCGCGATGAGCACGAAGATGAGGAACATTGTCGCGAGCGCGTCGGTGCCGCCCGTGAGCCCGTCGATGAGCTGCTGGGTGTACGCATCGACCGTGACCGCCTCGGGTGCGTCGTCGCCCGTGCCGAACTGCTCGGCGAACACCGCGTTAAGCGAGTCGATCGTCGCCGCGATGTCGCTGCCCGGGGTGGCCTGAATGATGAGCGACTCGACCTGCGCGTCGTCCATCGAGAACATGCCGCTCCCCGCAAACAGCTGGGTGATGCCCGCGCTCGCGTTCGCGGGCACCGTGACGACGCCGACGACGGTCACGGCGCTGCCGGCCTCGCCGTAGCTCGCGAGCTCGAACTCGTCGCCGAGCTCGAGGTGGAGCCGGTCGAGGGTCGACTGGGTCGCGACGATCTCGTTGTCGCCCGACGGCCACTCGCCCTCGGCGAGGTCCATCCAGCGCAGCGAGGGCTCGTCGGCGACGCCGTACACGTTCACGTCGGAGCGGGCGCCCTCGACGATCGACTGGGCGTACGCGACGTAGCTCGGCTCGATCGTCTCGACGCCGGGCACCTGCGCGGCCGCGTCAAGCGTGGCCTGCGGGTCGGCCGTTTGCACGACGATGTCTGAGGACGAGTACGGCGCCGCAACCGCGAGGTTGAGCGACGCCTGCATCGTCGTAATGAAGGTGCCCGTCGCCATGAGCGCCATCGCGCTGAGCAGGGCGGCCATGACGATCGCGGCGACCCGGCGCGGGCCGCGGCGAATCTGCTTGGTGGCGAGGTTCAGCGTTGCGCTCATGCTCCGACTCCCGCCATCACCGAGCTGATCTGCTCGTAGTCGGCACCCGTGAGCTCGTGGGCGATGCGCCCGTCGACGAGGATCAGCACGCGGTCGGCGTAGGCGGCCGCGGCCGGGTCGTGCGTCACCATGACGATCGTCTGGCGGCGCTCGCGGGCGGCGCGCTGCATGCTCTCGAGCAGCTCGCGGCCCGTGCGCAGGTCGAGCGCGCCCGTCGGCTCGTCGGCAAAGACGACGGCGGGTTCGGTGATGAGCGCCCGCGCGACCGCGACGCGCTGCTGCTGACCGCCCGAGAGCTCGTGCGGCAGGTGGCTCAGGCGGCCGAGAATCCCGAGCTGCGACGCGAGGCGCTCGAGGGCGCCGACGTCGACGCGCCCGCCCGCGAGCCGCACGGGCAGCTCGATGTTCTCACGCGCCGAGAGCGTCGGCACGAGGTTGAACGACTGGAACACGAACCCGAGCCGGTCGCGACGCAGCTGCGTGAGGCGCGCATCCGGCATGCCGAGAATCGAGGCGCCGTCGATCGCGACGTCGCCGCTCGTCGGGGTGTCGAGGCCGGCGAGCAGGTGCATGAGGGTCGACTTGCCCGAGCCCGAGGGGCCCATGATCGCGGTGAACTCGCCGCGGGCGAAGTCGATATCGACGCCGGCGACCGCGTGCACCGCGGCGTCGGCTTGTCCGTAGGTCTTCGTGAGGCCTCGGCAGAGAACTGCCGGCTGCTGCTGGTTCATGAGGGCTCCTTCGCGGGGCGGTTGCTGGATGCTTCGAAGCTATTTGCGCGCCGGCTCGGGCGGCATGGTGCGCAAGTCTCGTTCGAGAGGACCATGCCCTCCCGACGGATGTATACCTGCGGACGATGGGGCGGCTCCTAGGCTGGAACGCATGCTCGACACCTTTATCGCGACGCGCGAGCGACCCATGCGGGTCGTCGTCACCGACTGCATCGGTGCGCTCGTCGTTGGTGCGTTCGCGCTGCTCGTCGGCGGGGTCGGGATGGGCTTTGGCGGCGCGCAGCAGGTGCTCTACATTCCGCTCGTCGTGCTCATGTGCGTGCGCCGCAGCGCCCCGATCGTGTTCCTGTTTGGCACGACGATGCTCTCGGGCCTCAACTACCTCACCTCGTCGTTCTACTTCGACGGCGTCGTCTACGGCGCGACCCTCGTCGGGGTGTACGGGGCGGCGGCGTTCGGCCGCAAGCGCGACCGGCCGCTCTGCCTCGTGCCGCCGGTGCTCGCGATCACGATCGTCGGGCTGCAGCTGTTCACGCCCTGGTTCGAGGTGTGGCCGTTTGGCGGGCAGTGGGATACGGAGGCGACGCTCGTCGACCGGGCGGAGTCGTTCCTGCTGCTCGCGGTGCCGATCGCGCTCGCGTTCATCGCGGCGTGGGCGCTCGGCATGCTGCGCCGCCAGCAGCTCGTGGAGGTCGTGCGTGCGCAGGAGCGGGCCGAGCTGCTGCGCCGCGACGCGCATCGTCTCGCCGAGCTCGCGGTGTCGGACGAGCGCAACCGAATCTCGCGCGAGATGCACGACATCATCGCCCACTCTCTCGCGTCGATCGTGACGCTCGCCGAGGGCGGCCGGCTCGCGGCACACGAGCGGCCCGAGCTCGCGACCGAGATTTTCGGCAAGATCGGCGACACGGGCCGCGGCGCCCTCGGCGACGTGAAGCTGCTGCTGCGGAACGTCGACTCGACGCAAGACGACGTGCCGGCGCGGGGCGTGGGGGAAATCCCCGATCTCGTCGAGGGTGTGCGCGTCGGTGACGGCGCCGAGGCCGCGATCGAGTTCCGCGAGTCGGGCACCCCGGTGGAGCTCCCGGCCGGGATGCAGCTCGCGATGTACCGCGTCGCGCAGGAGTCGCTCACGAACATGCTCAAGCACGCGCCCGGTGCTCGCGGCGAGGTCGCGCTCGAGTGGGGTGACGGGGCCGTGCGGCTGCGGGCTATTAACTCGCTCGTGCCGGGTGCCGCGCCGCCGTCGAGCGATCGGCGCGGCCTCGCCGGTATGCGGGAGCGGGTCGAGCTGTTCGACGGCTCGCTCGACGTGACGACGACGGCGAGTAGTTTTGAGGTGTTGGCGACCTGGCCGCTGCCGGGCACGAACGCCCCGATCACGAAGGACGAATCATGACCATCCGCGTGCTCATCGTCGACGACCAGTCGCTCGTGCGGGAGGGGCTCGCGCTCATCGCCTCGTCGGCGCCCGACCTCGAGGTGGTCGGCAAGGCCGAGAACGGCCGCGAGGGCGTCGACCTCGCCCTGAAGCTGCGGCCCGACGTCGTGCTCATGGACGTGCGGATGCCCGAAATGGACGGCATCGAGGCGACGACGCGGCTGCTGCGCCACGGCGCCGAGCAGTCGGAGCTGCGCGTGCTCGCGCTCACCACCTACGACTCCGAAGACTTCGCGGTGCGGATGCTCGCGGCTGGCGCCTCGGGGTTCCTGCTCAAGGACGCGCCGGGCGAAGACCTGATCCGCGCAATTCGCACGGTGTACGAGGGCAACGCGATCATCGACCCGAGCATGACCCGCACGCTGCTGCACCGCTTCACGAGCCCGGGCCGCGTCACGAGCGAGCCCGTCGATCGGGATACGCTGGTCGCGAACCTCACCGAGCGCGAGCGCGAGGTGCTCGCGCAACTCGTGCGGGGGGTCTCGAACGCCCAGATTGCCCGCGAACTGTTCCTCGCCGAGGTCACCGTGAAGACCCACGTCGGGAGAATTCTCGACAAGCTTGACCTGCCAGATCGTGTGCATGTCGTGATTTGGGCCTACGAAAGCGGTTATATAGACCGGGAATTATGAGCGAGGGAGCAGGCATGGCGCAGCGCAAGACGGTGACCGATCTCGAGGTTGCCGGCGTCGAGGAGTGGGGTCGCGTGATGACCCAGCTGTTGCTGCCGATGGCGGTGACGGCGCCCGACCCCGAGGCGTACCGTGCGCGCATCCGTGCCGTCACCGTTGGCGGCATCCGCTTCTTCACGATCACCTCGACCCCGCACTCGTCAGGCCGGAGCTCGCGCCTGTTCGCTGAGGGCGGCGACCCGTTCTACGCGGTCGTGAACCAGATCGACGGTGAGTCGCGGCTGCGCCAGCTCGGCCGCGAGTCGAAGCTCACGGCGGGCGACTTCGCGATCTATGACACGGCGCTGCCGTACGACCGTGAGTTTGCCGACGGCACCTACCTCGTGATCATGATTCCGCAGCAGCTGCTCACCCTGCCGCCGCGCGCGTTCATCGAGATCGCCGGCATGAATGTGCCCGCGAACGAGGGCATCGGCGCCGTCGCGGGGCCAATGCTCGCGGCCGTGGCGGGCGACATGTCGGTGCTACTCGGCCAGGGCGGGCTCGCGCTCGCGCACAGCGTCGTCGACATCATCGCAGCGGCGGTCGCCGAACGCCTCGGTATCGAGGCCCCGACGCGCGCGAACGCACAGCTCGGGCAGCTCATGGAGGTGCGCGACTACATCATGGCGAACCTCTCGAAGCACGAGCTCACGCCGCAGACGATCGCCGACGCGCACTTCATCTCGGTGCGCACGCTCCACTCGCTGTTCAAGGAGCAGGGCACGTCGGTGTCGACCTGGATTCGCGAGCGTCGCCTCGAGATGGCGCGCCGCGACCTCGTCGACCCGGGCCTCACCGACGCGATTCGCGCGGTCGGGGAGCGCTGGGGGTTCGCCGACGCGACCCACTTCTCGAATGCGTTTAAGCTTGCCTACGGTGTTTCGCCTCGCCAGTACCGAAAGACGGCCCTCGACGAGTTGCGGCGCAGTGATCTGACACGGGAATCTGATTCGTAGGAGTGGTTGATGGCGGGAGTCTTTCAAGGCTTCGCCGTCATCGCCGTCATCATCCTCGTCGGGTTCATCATGCAGCGCGTGCACCTGCTCGGTGACCGCGGCCGCGAACAACTGAACAAGCTCGCGTTCAACGTGGCAACGCCGGCCCTGCTGTTCGTGCTGATGTACCACGCCGATCTCGGGGTGCTGTTTAGCGGGCAGTTCATCGTGACCGCGATCTGCATGGTCGTCATGGCGGCGATCTTCGTCGCGCTCGCGGCGATCTTTCGCTGGGGCGCGGGCAACGCCGCGGTCGGCGCGCTTGCCTCGAGCTTCGTGAACTCGGGAAACCTCGGCATCCCCATCGCGGTGTACGTGCTCGGCGACGGCACGCTCGTCGCACCGGTCATGCTCGTGCAGCAGCTCATCATCGCGCCGGTCATGCTCTCGGTGCTCGACATCGTGAGCCGCGACCCGCAGGCGCCGAAGCTGCGCTGGTGGCAGATGCTCTACCGCCCGTTCACGAACCCCGTCGTCATCGGCGCGCTGCTCGGGCTCATCCTCAACTTCGCGAACGTCGAGGTTCCGCAGTTCCTGTTCGACCCGATCGACCTCATCGGCGGCATCAGCGTGCCGGCCGTGCTCATGGCGTTCGGCATGTCGCTCCACGACAACGCCGTGCCGCTGCGGGGGCGCAACCGCTGGCAGGTCGCGACCGCGACCGTGCTGAAGGCGGTCGTGCATCCCATCGTCGCCTGGCTCGTCGCGGCGTTCGTGTTCGGCCTGAGCCCCGACATGGTGCTCGTTGTCGTCGTGACGGCGGCGCTGCCGGCCGCGCAGAACATCTACAACTACGCGGCGAACTATCACGTGGGGGAGTCGCTCGCGCGCGAGACGATCCTGCTCACGACCGTGCTCTCGGTGCCCGCGATACTCGTGGTGACGCTGCTGCTCCACCCGTGACGGCGGCGCGCCGAGGCGCGCGTACGATGGGAAATCCGTGCGGTCGTCTGGCCGCTCGCGCCGAACCGAGGGGAATGCGATGTCCGAAACCGACAAGATGATCAGCGCGAACGAGTCGTACGCGTCGACGTACCCTGGCCCCCTCGACCTGCGACCGAAGCGAAAGGTCGCCGTTGTTGCGTGCATGGACTCGCGTCTGCAGATCTTCCCGCTGCTCGGACTCGACCTCGGTGAGGCGCACATCATTCGAAACGCGGGTGGCATCATCACCGACGACATGATTCGTTCGATCACGATCTCGCAGCGCATGCTCGGCACCGAAGAGGTCGTGCTGATTCACCACACGAACTGCGGGCTCTCGACCTTTAGCGAAGACGAGTTCGACGACCTGCTCATGCACGAGACAGGCGCACGCGCGCACTGGAAGGCCGAGTCGTTTAAGGACGTCGACGCGTCGGTGCGCGAGTCGATTCGCCGCATCATGCACTCGCCGTTCATTCAGCACAAGAACGTGCGCGGCTTTGTCGCCGACGTCGACACCGGCCGGCTGCGCGAGGTCACGGCCGAGTAATGCTCGCGGCGCGCGAAGTCGACACGCCGCTTGGCGTCGTCGGGGTCGAGGCGACGGATGCGGGGGTCGCGCGGGTTTGGCTGCCCGGCTCCGCGCCCCTCGGGTTCGGCCCCGCACCCGGTGACGCCGCGGCCGAGGCCGTGCTCGACCGGGCGGTCGCGGAGCTCGAGGAGTACTTCGCGGGCGACCGGCGCGACTTCGACCTGCCGATCGACTGGGCGCAGACCGCCGACGGGTTTGCGGGCGAGGTGCAGCGGGCGATTCACGAGATCTCGTTCGGCGAGACCGCGAGCTACGGCGAGGTCGCCGATCGCCTCGACCGGCCGCGCGCCGCTCGGGCGGTCGGCACCGCCTGCGCGCACAACCCGCTGCCGATCATCGGCGGCTGCCACCGCGTGATCCGCTCCGACGGGTCGACGGGGCTCTACGGCGGCGGCGAGTGGATGAAGCAGTGGCTGCTCGACCACGAGGCGCGGCTCGTCGCGGTCGTGCCAGAGCGGCGGAGCTGAGCCGTGGTGAGGTGGGCGCGCCGGCTGCGGTGGGCGCGGCTGAAGACTATCGCGAGCGTGCTCGACAGCGTGTTCTGGGGCATGCGGCAGATCGACGGGGCATTCGGCATGCGCGAGTGGCTTACGACGTCGCGGCTGCGCACCCACTACTCGCCCCGCTCGACCGGCTGGCGCAGCGGAGGCCCCGTCGTGCTCGTGCTCGCCGGGCTCGCGACGCCGTGGCGGTTCATGCGGCCCGTGCTGAACGCGCTGAGCGACCGCGGGTATCGGGTCGTCGTGCTGCCGCAGCTCGGCTGGAACCTGCGGCCGGTCGCCGAGCTCGCGGCGACCGTCGAGCGCTACCTTGACGCGCATCCCGAACTCGGGCGCGTGCTCATCGTCGGGCACTCGAAGGGCGGGCTCATTGCGAAGCAGGTGCTGCTCGACGACCTCGCGGGCGACCGCACGATCGGCGCAGTCGCCGTCGCGGCCCCCTTCGGCGGCGCGCGGGCGGCGCGCTTCGTGCACGGCTCGCATCCCATCACCCGCGAGATGATCGGCCTGCGTGCCGGAACGCCGATGCAGCTCGCGTTCGCGATGCGCGACGGCGCGGATGCGCGGATTGCGTCGATCATGCCGCTCTACGATCAGATTGTCGGCATTCCCGGCAAGTTGCGCGCTGGCCGCAACCTCACGGTGCGGGCCCTCGGCCACAACCTGCTGCTCGCCGACCGGCGCGTGCACGACATTCTCGACCGAGAGCTACGCGCGCTGATCGAGCATGACACCGTCGTCAGGAGCTCGTGAGCGCCGCAGCGCGCTGTACTCCTCCCACGCCCGCTTCAGGTCGCGCGCCGACTCAGCCTGCAGCGACACGCCGCGCTCGCCGGTGCGCCGCACCGTGCCGTGGATCAGCAGCAGCGGGGTGCCGAACAGCACGTCGCCGCTGCGCTGCTGCGCCTCTTCGAAGAACGCGGCGTCGGCGCAGCCCGTGCCGTCGTCGACCGAGATGAACACGACCCGCTTGCCGCTGCGCATCGGCGGGGTCTGCGTTGCGACCCGCACGCCCGCGACGATCACCTCGGCGCCGCCGCGCAGGTTCACGAGCTGCTCGGCCGGCGTCACCCCGAGCTCGTCGAGGAGCGGCCGGTACCCGTCGATCACGTGCTCCGAGAGGTCGAGCGCGAGCACCTCGAGCTCGGCCTGCACGCGCTCGCGCGAGTCGAGTTCTGCTGCGCCCGTCGCCGCGACCGGCGCGTGGGCGCCGTGGAGCCGCAGCGGCAGCTCCACCGCATCCGCCGCCCGCTTCGGCCGCGCCCGAGTTCGGGGCGCGCGCCGCACGGCCGCGAGCAGCTCGCCGCGGGTGAGCGTGCTCGACTCGAGCGAGTCGAGCGCCCCGATGAGCGCGAGCCGTTCGGCGAGCGGGCGCGAGGGGCGGGCCCGCGCGAGGAAATCGCCGAGCGAGTCGAACGGGCGCTCGGCGAGGATGCGCGCGAGCTCGGCCTCGGTGATGCCGCGAATGTCGCTGAGCGCGAGGCGGATGCCGAGGTCGCCCGCCCGGGTCGGCACGCCCGGCGGGGTGTCGCGTACCCGCTCGACGACGAACTCGCGCGTCGACGCGTTCACGTCGACGGGGAGGATCGGCACGCCCAGGCGGCGCGCGTCGCCGAGCAGCAGCCGCTTCGGATACATGCCGGGGTCGTGCGTGAGCAGCCCCGCGAAGAACTCGGCGGGGTAGTGGGTCTTCAGCCACGCGCTCTGCCACGTCGGCAGCGCGAACGCGGCCGCGTGCGCCTTGCAGAACCCGAACGAACCGAAGCCGCGCAGCACCGCCCAGATCGCGTCGATCTGCGCGTCGGTGAACCGGCGTCGGCCCCGCTCGTCGACGTTGCGGCGGGTGCGGTCGCGAAACTGCCGCTCGATGTCTTCGCCGCGCTTCTCCATGCGCCGCCGGAGTTCGTCGGCGTCGGCGAGCGAGATGCCCATGCAGAGGTGGAGCATGCGCAACACCTGCTCGTGATAGACGACGACGCCGTACGTTTCGCGCAGGAACGGACGGAACGACGGATGCAGCCAGTCGGGGCTCGCGAACCCGTGCTTCACCTCGAGGAACGGGGTGACCATATTGCCCTTCATGGGGCCGGGCCGAAACAGCGAGATGTCGGCGATGAGGTCGTCGTAGACGTCGGGCTGCATCTTGCCGACGAGCTCGCGCTGCCCGGGCGACTCGATCTGGAACATGCCGAGCGTGTGCGTCGTGCGAATCTGCTCGAACGTCGTCTCGTCGTCTTTCGGAATCTCGTCGAGCACGAGCCGCCCCTGCGCCGACACGTACGGGGCGTCGGGCGGTAGGCCGCCGCGCACCGCCGCCTGCGGTCCGTGTAGCCGCTCGACCTCGCGCACGGCGTACGCGAGCGTCGACTGCATGCGCACCCCGAGCACGTCGAGCTTGAGCAGACCGAGGTCGTCGATGTCGTCTTTGTCGAACTGGCTCATCGGCAGGCCGATGCCGCTCGGCTGCACGGGCGTAGTCGAGAGCAGCGTCGAGTCGCCGAGCAGCACCCCGCACGGATGCATCGAGAGGTGTCGCGGCAGCCGGTCGAGCCGCTCGGCGAGGTCGATGAGCAGGTTGAGGTCGCGGTCACTGCGCGCCTCGTCGGCGAGCCGCGCGAGCTCGGGTTTCTCGTCGAGCACGGCCCGAAACTCGCGCGAGTTGAAGCGCCACAGCGACTTCGCGATCTCGTCGATGCGGGCCTCATCGAGCCCGAGCGCGAGCCCCGCGTCGCGGGCGGCGCCGCGGGCCCGGTAGGTCGAGTGCATCGAGAGCAGCGTCACGCGGCTCGAGCCGTACCGCTCGAAGATCGCGCGGTAGATCTCGTGCCGGCGGGCCGACTCGACGTCGATATCGATGTCGGGCAGCGTCGAGCGCTTGCGGCCGAGGAACCGCTCGAACACGAGGTCGTGCTCGATGGGGTTCACGTTCGAGACGCGCAGCAGAAAGTTCACGAGGCTCGAGGCACCCGACCCGCGGGCCTGGGCACGGATGCCGCGCTCGCGAATCAGCTCGGCGACGTCGGCCACCGTGAGGAAGTAGGTCGCGTAGCCGAACCCTTCGATCGTGCCGAGCTCGTCGCGCAGCCGCACGTCGAGGGCACGCCGCGCCTCGCCCGTGGCGTCGGGGAACCGCTCGGTGAGCGCCGCCTCGCAGCGCCGCCGCAGCACGACGTTCGGCTCGTCGCGAAGGCCGAGCACCTCGGGCTCGGGCGTCTTCGGCTGCCGCCAGCGCAGATCTTCGTCGGGGTCGAGCTCGCAGCGTTCGGCGAGCTCGCGCGTCGTCGCGAGCAGCCGCTCGCGCGCGTGGCCGCCGAGGCCCGTGCGCGAGACGATGAGGTCGGCGAGCGCGTGCATCCGCGTCGGTGGCTTGAGCCACGCCTGCCCGTTCGGCTGCGCCGCGAGCTCGTCGAGCGGGCGCAGCGCGCCCGCGGCGTCGAGCACGTCGCCCGTGAGCGCGTCGTCGGGGTCGAGGTAGCGCACCTGGTTGCTCAGCACGCAGGGGAGTCGCAGGTCGGTCGCGAGCTCGAGCATCGCGGCCGCGTGGCTCAGGGAGGCGGGGGCGCCGGGCTCGGTGAGGTGGCACACGAGCTCGACCGCGATCGCGCCCGGCAGCAGGTGCTGCCAGCGCTGCAGCCGGGCGCGCGCGACGTCGGCGCGCCCGCGGGTGAGGGCGCGCCCGACGTCGGAGTTCGGGCCGAGCAGCAGCGTGCCCTGCACCTCGTGTTCGCCGAGCAGGAACGGCGCGAAGCGGCCGGGCGGCAGCTGCGGCTGGTGTTCCCGCGTGGCCGGGGTGCCGCGCGGGGGCGTGTGTGCCGCCGAGACGAGCCGGCTGAGGCTCGCCCAGCCGGCGCCCCCGAGGCGGCCGTGCGCGAGCACCGTGGCACGGGGGAGCGGACCAGGGAGCGGGCCGGCGGGCGCCGGTTTCGCGCCCTCGGCGGCGGGCTGCGGCGCGAGCGCGAGGTCGACCCCGACGATCGGCGCGATGCCCTCGGCGATGCAGGCCCGAACGTGTCGCACCGCCCCGTAGAGGCCGTCGCGGTCGGTGATGGCCGCCGAGGGTGCCTCCCAGCTCGCCGCGCGGGCGACGAGCTGTTCGGGGGAGTTGGTGCCGTGGTGATTCGAGTGTGCCGAGGCCACGTGCAGGTGCACGAACGGAGACATGTTATGCGAACAGACGTTCGTCAAGCTCGCCGCTCCAGGCCTGCTCAAGCAGCCAGGTGCCGTCGGCGGTGCGGCAGAGGTCGAAGCTCGTGTCGGCGGGCTGCGGCATTGCGCGCAGCGGCACGGCGTCGACGCGCCACATCTCGCGCTCGAGTGCGATGCCCGAGCCGCGGGCGGCCCGGCTCGCGGTGTGCCACCAGGCCTCGCGGGCGAGCCAGGGCTCGGGAGTGCTGACGACCCCGTAGCGGGTGCCGCGCCAGAGAAACCGCACGGGTGCGCCGCCGGGGGAGAGCTCAACTTCGACGGGTTCGCCGATCAGCATGGGGTCCTCCAAAATTGAGTCAATCAAACAAATGTTCGAAAAGCACCATACGAGAAGCCTACGACACAGCCCCGCGCACCACCACCGGCATCACGTCGGCATGGGCCCGGCATAGGCGGCGCATAGGTTCGCGGGGCTTACTGACAACGTCGCATTCCGCACCGAAGAAAGGATGCGCCCCATGTTCTCGCTGCTCCTGCTCGCCGCCGACCTCGTCGCGGTCGGCGTGCTCGCCTTCGCCCTCTTCCCGCGGCGCCGTCACCGCATCGAGCTGATCCTCGTGCTCCTCGCCGCGAACGTGCTCGCCTTCGCGGTCACCGCGATGCTCGGCGTCGCGACGCTCGCCGATGGCGTGCGCATCGGCGCCGCCCTCGCCGCAACCCTCGCCGGCGGGCTCGGCCTCTACCACCTCCAGCTCGGCACGCTCACGCTGCGCGACACGACCTACGCCGGCGCCGCCACCGCGCTCGGCTTCGCGGCGGGCCTCACCACGGTCGTTCCCGCGGCGCAGCTCGCCGCAATCCTCGCCATCACGGGCGCCCTCGGGCTCGTCGACCGGGCCCTCGCGGCCCGCGCCACCGAGCGCGAGGTGCCCACCGATACCGCGCCGCTCACGATGCCGCCCGAGCTGCTGCCCGACGCGCATCCCACGACCGCGCCGATCCCGGCACCCGCGCCGAAACAGCACCGACCGGCCGCGCCGGTCTACCTTCCGCCCATCCTCGCTCCCGAACGGGTTAAATAATGACCATGGTTGACCCCACCGCCCGCCAGCAGCTCGTGCGCCCCGACGGCACGCCCGCCCGCGCCGTCGTCGCCGACGACGAGGAATACCTCGCCGACCTGCTGCGCATGACGCTGCAGGCCGAGGGGCTCGAGGTGCGCGTCGCCGCGACGGGCCGCCAGGCGCTCGACGCGATTCAGGACTTCACCCCCGACATCGTCGTGCTCGACATCATGATGCCCGGCCTCGACGGCATGGAGGTCATGCGGCGCGTGCGCGACCGCGGCAACACCGTGCCGATCCTCTTCCTCACGGCAAAGGATGCGCTCGCCGACCGCGTCGCGGGCATCGGCGAGGGCGGCGACGACTACGTCACGAAGCCGTTCAGCCTCGAGGAGCTCGTCGTGCGGGTCCGCGCGCTGCTGCGCCGCAGCCTCGGTACGACGCCGGTCGACGAGGAGCCCGTGCTGCGCGTCGCCGACCTCGAGCTCAACGAGCAGACTCACGACGTCACGCGCGCGGGCGAGCGCATCGCGCTCACCGGCACCGAGTTCGAGCTGCTGCGGTTCCTCATGCAGAACCAGCGCCGCGTGCTCTCGAAGGCACAGCTGCTCGACGAGGTGTGGGGCTACGACTTCGGCGGGAAGACGAGCGTCGTCGAGCTCTACATCTCGTACCTGCGCAAGAAGATCGACGCGGGCCGCGACCCGCTCATCCACACCCTCCGCGGCGTCGGGTACACGATTCGCGAGGACGCGTGATCGGGGCGCCGCGCACCCTGCGGCGCCGACTTGTGCTCAGCATCGTCGGCCTCGTGACCCTGTTTGCGGTCGCGGTCGGCGTGCTCTCGGTCTCCCAGCTCCACCGCGACCTCAGCGACCGCCTCGACGACCGCGTCGTGCAGCTCGTGAAGTCGCCGTACCTCAACGACGCCGATGACCACGGCGCCCAGTTCGAGACGCTCGCGATACAGCTGCTGCCCGACGGCACGATCGTGCGCGCCGAGTTCACCGACGCCGAGGGCACGAGCACCGACCTCACGGCCGATCAGGTGCGCGAGGTGCTCGCCGCGGTCGTCAACCTCGACCTCGGCGAATGCGCGACGGCGAACGTCGACGACATCGGCGAGGTGCGGGTCGTCGCGGCGCACACGCCGTCCGACACGGTCGCGATCGCGGGCATTCCGACGACCGAGATCGTCACGACCACGTGGGGCCTCGCGCTCATCTACGGCCTCGTTGCGCTCATCGCGATCGTGCTCGTCGGCGCGGGGGCTTCGGCGCTCGTCGCGCGCCAGTTGCGGCCGCTCGAGCGGGTTGCGAGCACGGCCGTGCGCGTGTCGCAGAAGGAGCTCGCGGCCGGCGAGGTCGCGATTCCCGAGCGAGTGCCGACCGAATACACCGACCCCGAGACCGAGGTCGGCCGCGTCGGTGCCTCCCTCAACCGGCTGCTCGCGAGCGTCGAGGGCGCGCTCGCCTCGCGCGAGGCGAGCGAGGCGAAACTGCGGCAGTTTGTCGCCGACGCGAGCCACGAGCTGCGCACGCCCCTCGCGGCGGTGAGCGGATACGCGGAGCTCGCGGCGCGCGAGCCCGAGCGCCTCAGCGAGCAGCAGCGCACGAGCCTCACGCGCATCCGCGGCGCCTCGCAGCGCATGACGACCCTCGTCGAAGACCTGCTGCAGCTCGCGCGCCTCGACGCGGGGCAGGAGCAGCGGCGCGTGCCGCTCGACGTCAACGAGCTTGCGCTCGGCTGCTTCGAAGACGCGCTCGCCGCGTATCCCACCCACGAGTGGTCGTTCGACGCGGCCGCGGCAGACGACGAGCCCGAGCGGCTCGAGGTGCTCGGCGACCCGGGCACGCTCACGCAGGTGCTCGGCAACCTGCTGCGGAACGCCGCCGTGCACACCGAGGCGGGCACGAGCGTGACGCTCGCGACCGGGCGGGATGCGCAGGGTCGTGTCTGCCTCACGGTCGCCGACACGGGCGGCGGCATCGACCCCGAGGTCGCGCCGCACATCTTCGAGCGCTTCGTGCGCGGCGACACGTCGCGCACCGGCTCGCTGAGCCAGGGGTCGAGCGGCCTCGGCCTCGCGATTTCGCAGGCGATCGTGCAGGCCCACGGCGGCACGCTCGAGGTCGCGAGCAGCCCCGGCAGCACCGTGTTCACGGTGACGCTGCCGGCCGCGTAGCCGCTACAGCTCGTCTTCGGGGCGCCGGATGAGCGGGCGCGCGACGCGCTTGTCGGCGAGCGACTTCGAGAGGTCGACGAGGTCGGCGGCCTGCGGGTCGTGGTCGATGATGCCGTACTTCGCGAGTTCTTCGACGAGCGTCGCGCCGCTCGGCCCGTGCACCCACGGCACGCGCACGCGCTGCCGCCACCGCGCCGAGCTGCCGGCCCGGCCGCCCGCGAGCACCGACTCGGTGTTCGAGAGCTGCCGAATGACGACCGCGGCAACGTGGCCCGGGTGCGTCGTCGCGAACTCGCCGTAGATCGACTCGTCGTGCTGGCCGTCGTCGCCGATGAGAATCCACTTCACGTCGGGAAACTGCTCGGCGAGCGCGCGCAGGCTCGTGCGCTTGTGCTCGGTGCCCGAACGGAACAGCCGCTTCGTCGTCGGCCCCCAGTCGGTGAGCAGCAGCGGCCCAAACGGGAACAGGTTGCGGCCGAGGAATCGGCTCAGCGTCGGCGCGACGTTCCACGACCCCGTCGAGAGGTAGAAGAACGGTGTGGTGTCGGCGCCGAACTTGTCGACGAGGCGCTGGTAGAGCACGTTCATGCCGGGCACCGACATGCGGGCGTGCTCGTCGAGCACGAACGTGTTCCAGGCCGCGAGCAGGGGGCGCGGGAGCGAGGTCACCATGACGGTGTCGTCGATGTCCGAAATAATGCCGATCTGCTGGTCGTCGGGCGTGATGAACACCTGCGACGTCGAGTACTGGTCGTCGATCGTGGCGAACTCGATCTCGTGCCAGCCGGGCTCGAGGGCGATGTCGAAGGTCGCGTCGAGTATGCCCCCGCGGTCGGCCTTCACCTCGAAGCGGCGGTCGCCGATGCGCACCCGCACGGTCGAGTTCGGCACCGCGACGCGCACGAAGCTGCGCCAGCCGCGCACCGAGCGCTCTTTGCCGCGGGGCAGGTTGAGAATCGAGAACTTCCGCAGCCCGTAGCGTCGCACGGCCTCGGGCACCATCTGCACGCGGCCGAGCACGCGCACCTGCGACGTCGAACCGTAGCCGGTGTAGGCCTCGACCTGCTCGACCTCACCGCGGCGCCTGGCGCGTCGCATCCGCCAGTGCTTCAGCGAGTCTTCGAGCCGGAACGCGTTGCTCACCGCGAGCTCGGCGAACGGGATGCGCAGGGCCAGAGAACCGAGGGTTCGGGGCTGCTTGGCGGGAGTCACTGCGTCATCTTTGCACGGTCGGGCAAACGACCGAAATCACTCCGCGACCTCGACCTCGTCGATGAGGTGCTCGTCGTTCTCGCGCACGTTGCCGACGCGGCGGTCGACGGGCCGCAGCTCGAGGCCGCCCGACACTGCGAGGGCGCGATCGGCGAAGTCGTCGACGAGGGCCGCGTCGCCGGTCGTTGCGGGGTCGAGCCACTCGTCGACGTCGCCGCGGTCGAGAAACACGGGCGTGCGGTCGTGCAGCCATTCGAGGTTCTCGGTCGCCGACTGGCGGGTGAGGATCGTCGCCGAGAGCAGCCACGCGCTGCCGTCGTCGGCGGGCTCGGGGCGTTTCCACCACTCGTAGAGGGCCGCGAACAGCAGCGAGCCGCCGCCCGACGGATGCACGTAGTACGGCTGCTTTGAGCCGTCGGCCCGCTTGTGCCACTCGTAGTAGCCGTCGACGGGGATCACGCCGCGGCGCTGCTTCACCGCGGCGCGGAACGTCGGTTTCGATACCGCCGTCTCGCTGCGGGCGTTGAACGCGCGCACGCCGACCGACTCGTCTTTCGCCCAGCCGGGCACGAGCCCCCACTTCGCCGACTCGAGGCGGCGCGCTTCGGGGGTGTCGACGACGAGGCGAATCTGCGTGGTCGGCGCGACGTTGTAGGAGGCACCCGGGAGGTCGGGCGCCTCGTGGTCGATGTCGAGCTCGGCGGTGAGCTCACCGGTGGCGCGGGCCACTACGAATCTGCCGCACATGCGAACGAGCCTAGGGCACCCGGGTGGGTGGCGAGTCGGTGCCGGTCGCGCCCGACGCGAGCTGCGCATCCACCCGCTTCGTGAGCCAGCGCTTGACGAGCCACACGACGACGACGAACACGACGATGATCGCCGCGAACACGAAGCCCGCCCAGTGGAGTTGCGAGCTCAGCTGCTGATAGCTCGCGGTCGCGAACGCGCCGACCGAGACGTAGGCGACGGCCCAGACGGTGCAGGCGGGGAGGGTCCACGCGAGGAACTTGCGGTAGCGCATGCGCGCCATGCCGGCCGTCACCGGCACGAGGGAGTGGAGCACGGGGAGGAACCGCGAGACGAACACCGCGACGCCGCCGCGCTTCGCGAGGTAGGTTTCGGCCTGCTCCCAGTTCGCCAGGCCAATTCGCCGCCCGAGCCACGAGCGCTTGATGGCGGGCCCGAGCCAGCGGCCGAGGGCGAAGCCGATCGACTCGCCCGCGAACGCTCCGAGAATCGCGGCGAGCACGATGAGCACCCACTGCTGCGGGGTGGTCACGCTCGTCGCGGTGACGAGCAGGGTCGCGTCGCCGGGCACGAGGAACCCGATGAAGAGGCTCGTCTCGAGCAGGAGCCCGACGAAGGCGATGGTCGCGACGAGCCAGGGGTCGAGCTGCTGCACGGTCTGGATGACGGTGTCGAGCAGGTCGGAGAGCATCCAGGAATCCTAATCGGGCGCGCTGGGTGTTGGTCTTGAGCCGTCGAAATTAACGCTACAATTTGTAGAGTTCTTAGCAAGCCGTGCCTAGCTTCTGGAGCCGCTCATGGACGCGTTACTCGACCCACTCATTCTCTCTCGGTGGCAGTTCGGGCTGACCACCCTCTACCACTTCCTCTTCGTGCCGATCACGCTCGGCCTCGTGCTCTGCGTCGCCATCTGGCAGACCGCCTGGCACCGCACCGGCAAGGTGCAGTACCTGCAGCTCACGAAGTTCTTCGGCAACATCTTCCTCATTAACTTCGCGATGGGTGTCGTCACCGGCATCGTGCAGGAGTTCCAGTTCGGCATGAACTGGTCGAACTACTCGCGCTTCGTCGGCGACATTTTCGGTGCGCCGCTCGCGTTCGAGGGTCTCGTCGCGTTCTTCATGGAGGCGACGTTCATCGGCCTGTGGATCTTCGGATGGGATCGCATCAAGCCCGCCGCCCACCTCGCGTGCATCTGGATGACCATGATCGGCACGTGGGCCTCGGCCTACTTCATCCTCGCCGCGAACGCGTTCATGCAGAACCCGGTCGGGTTCGAGTTCAGCGCCGAAAACGGTCGCGCCGAGCTCGTCGACTTCGGCGCCGTGCTGCTGAACCCCGTCGCGCTCACGCAGCTGCCGCACACGCTCGCCGCCTCGGTCATGCTCGCCGGCACGATCATCGTCGGCGTCGCCGCTTGGCACCTGCGCCGCGGCCAGCACTTCGATGTGTTCCGCCCGGCGATGCGGTTCGGGCTGTGGACCGTGCTCATTTCGGGCTTCGCCGTCATGCTCTCGGGCCACGAGCTCGGCCTCGCGATGACCGCGACGCAGCCCATGAAGATGGCGGCGGCCGAGGCCATGTGGAACACGTCGAGCGGCGCCGACGCGTCGTTCTCGCTGTTCTCGATCGGCACCCCCGACGGCACCGAGGAGGTGTGGTCGCTGCGTGTGCCCTATGTCTCCGCGTTCCTCGCGAGCAACTCGTTTAGCGGCACGGTCGAGGGCATCAACGACCTGCAGGCGCAGTACGAACAGCTCTACGGCGCCGACCAGATCTACTACCCAGTGATCTGGGTCACGTACTGGTCGTTCCGCTGGATGATGTTCTTCGGTATGGCCTCGATGGCGATCGCGCTCGTGGGCCTCTGGGTGACCCGCAAGGGCGCCGAGCCGCGTGGTTGGCACTACCAAATCGCGATCTGGACGGCGACGTTCCCGCTCTGGGGCATCCTCGTCGGCTGGGTCTTCACCGAGATGGGTCGACAACCGTGGCTCGTGTTCGGGCTGATGCCCACCGAGGCTGGCGTCTCGCCGAACGTCTCGGGAGTGAACGTGCTCATCTCACTCATCGCCTTCACGCTCATCTACGGCATCCTCGCCGTGGTTGAGGTGAAGCTCATCCTCAAGGCCGCGCAGTCCGACCCGATTCAGGTGCCGGGCGCGAACGACGACGGTGTCGTCGAGAACATCGATGACGTCAAGGTGAAAGCGAGCGTGTACTGATGGAACTCGAGATCCTCTTCTTCTGGATCATCGCCTTCATGTTCATCGGGTATTTCGTGCTCGATGGCTTCGACTTCGGCGTCGGCATCGCGCTGCCGATTATCGGCCGCGATGACACCGACCGGCGCATCCTCATCAACACGATTGGGCCGATCTGGGACCTCAACGAGACGTGGGTGATCGTCGGCGGCGCGCTCATGTTCGCCGCGTTCCCCGAGTGGTACGCCACCGTGTTCTCGGGCGCCTACCTCGTGCTGCTGATCATCCTGCTCGCGCTCATCGCCCGCGGTGTCTCGTTCGAGTACCGGCACCAGGGCAAGGGCGTGCGCTGGACGCGCTCGTTCGACTGGATGATCTTCTTCGGCTCGGCGATTCCGGCCCTGCTGTGGGGCGCCGCGTTCGCGAACATTGTGCGCGGCATGCCGATGGAGTCGCACACGCAGACGGTCGGCGATCTCACGTTCGTGAGCGAGTTCAACTACACGGGCTCGCTGCTCGACCTGCTCAACCCGTACGCGCTGCTCGGCGGCCTCACGACGCTCGCGCTGTTCTTCTACCACGGCCTCACGTTCATCTCGCGAAAGACCGACGGTGACCTACGTGAGCGCGCGCACAAGCTCGCGATCTGGGTCGGCGTCGCGGTCGCCGTGCTCGCGCTCGCGTTCCTCGGCTGGACCGTCGCGGCGTACTTCTCGCTCGTGGGCCTCGTGCTCTCGGCGGTCGCGGTCGTCGCGTTCCTCGCCTCGTGGGTCGCGCACCTGCGCCGCCGCGACGGCGTCGCCTTCGCCTTCGGCTGCGCGACCGTGATCGCGGCCGTGTGGTCGCTGTTCGCGGCGCTCTACCCGGCGCTCATGCGCAACCTGTCGGGCGGGGAGGACCTCACGATCTGGAACGGTGCCGCGAGCGAGACGACCCTCACGATCATGGCGTGGGCGTTCCTCGTGATCATGCCGCTCGTCATCGGCTACCAGGCGTGGAGCTTCTGGACCTTCCGCAAGCGCCTGCGCCGCGAAGATTTCGAGTCGCACGCCGATGCCCCAGCGATCGCCGAGGTGCGTTCGGCAGGATAGGCGGGGTCACGAAGCCTCGAACGCCCAAGCCTCGAACGAAGGAGCATTTCCATGGCAGCCAACACGTACGGATCGATCTCCGCGGCCCCCGACCTCGCGGTGTCGTCGCCCGACTTCGCCGACGGTGCGCGGCTGCCCGACCCGCAGGTGAGCGCAGGTGCGCTCGCGGCGGGGGAGGACCGCTCGCCCGCACTCGAGTGGGGCCCCGCGCCCGAGGGGACGAAGAGCTTCGCGGTGACGTGCTGGGACCCGGATGCCCCGACCGGTTCGGGCTTCTGGCACTGGGCCGTCTACAACATCCCGGCTGACGTGACCTCGCTGCCGGCCGGCGCCGGCACGCCCGACTCGGACGACCTGCCGATCGACGCGCGCACCCTGCGCAACGACGGCGGCGTCGCGGGATACGCGGGTGCGGCCCCGCCCGTTGGCCACGGCGAGCACCGCTACATCTTCGCCGTGCACGCGCTCGACACGACCCTCGACCTGCCCGAGGGTGCGACTCCCGCCGCGCTCGGCTTCAACATGTTCGGCCACACGCTCGGCCGCGGGCTCGTCACCGGCGTCTGGGATCGCTAGAACGGCTCCTGCCGCCCCGGCCTACTTCGCGACGAGTGTGGTCTCGAAGCTATACATGTCGGGGCGGTAGCAGTGGCGGCCGACCTCGATTGCCCGGCCTGACGCGTCAAACGCGACGCGCTCCATCGTGAGTAGGGGGCTGCCGCTGTCGACGTCGAGCAGGCGAGCCTCGTCGCCGCGCTCGCGACGGGCACCGATGCGCTGCTTCGCCACTCGAATCGTGACGCCGCGCGAGCGGAGCACCTGGTAGAGGCCCTGCTGTTCGAGCAGGGTCTCGGTGATGTCGTCGAAGTCGGCGGGGAGCCAGTTCTCGAGCACCGCGACCGGCACACCCTCGGTGAGGCGCAGGCGGCGCAGGTGCAGAACCTCGCTGCCCGGCTCGATGCCGAGCCGTTCTGCGACGTCGTCGGGCGCGCCGACGAGCTCGCGGCCGAGGATGCGCGTCGTCGGAATGTGCTTGCTGCTCTGGAGGTCTTCCCAGAGGCTCGTGAGCTCGACCTCGCGGGTGACCTGGCCCTGCACGACCTGCGTGCCGATGCCGCGGCGGCGTACGAGGAGCCCCTTGTCGACGAGCTCCTGGATCGCCCGGCGCACGGTAGGGCGGGAGAGTCCGAGTCGACGGCCGATCTCGATCTCGTTTTCGAGTCGCGCGCCGGTCGCGATCTCGCCCGAGCGGATCGCCGCCTCGAGTCGGCTCGACACCTGGTAGTACAGGGGCACGGGGCCGGTTCGGTCGAGGTCGGTAAACAGTTCGTCGGGCCAGACTGCCGGTTCGACTGCCATAACTCGCTCCCTCCGTTGCGCGCGGTTCGGCCTAATGTCCCGACAATGTTACCGCGCCCAAAGCGGGTCGACTTTCCTGGCCAATTCCTGGCTTGCACCCGGTCTTGCTTGTGATATTGTCCTGACATACATGCACGAGTGCGGCTCGGCCGAGACCCGGCTGGCCGCCAAGTCAAGACAATGGAGTTTGACGATGACCATCTCACCGGATGTGCTCGCCATCGGCCGCCTCGGCGTCGATATCTATCCCCTGCAAGACGGGGTGGGGCTCGAAGAGGTCGAGACCTTCGGCAAGTACCTCGGTGGCACCGCCGCGAACCTCAGCGTCGCGGTCGCGCGCTACGGCCACGCGCCGGCCCTCATCTCCCGCGTCGGCGACGACCCGTTCGGTCGCTACCTGCTGAACGAGCTCGCCCGCCTCGGGGTCGACAACCGCTTCGTCGCGACCGATCCCGATCTGAAGACGCCCGTCACGTTCTGCGAGATCTTCCCGCCCGACGACTTCCCGCTCTACTTCTACCGCGAGCCAAAGGCGCCCGACCACAACGTCGACACGGCGCAGCTCGACCTCGACGCGGTCGAGGCCGCGCGAATCCTCTGGATTACGACGACCGGTCTCGCCGAAGAGCCGAGCCGGGCCACGCACCACGAGATACTCGGCCGCCGCGGCCGCCGCGAGCACACAATTCTCGACCTCGACTACCGGCCGATGTTCTGGGAGTCGCGCGAGGCGGCCTCGGCCGAGGTTGGCAGCGTGCTTGAGCAGGTGACGGTCGCGGTCGGCAACCGCGAAGAGTGCGAGGTCGCGGTCGGCGAGACCGAACCGAGCCGGGCGGCGGATGCACTGCTCGAGCGGGGCCTCGAGCTCGCGATCGTGAAGCAGGGCCCCCGCGGCGTGCTCGCGAAGACGCGCGACGAGACGGTCGAAGTGCCCGTGCACGCCGTCGACGTCATCAATGGCCTTGGCGCCGGCGACGCGTTCGGCGGCGCCCTCTGCCACGGGCTGCTGGAAGGCTGGGGCCTCGAGCGCGCGCTCCGCTTCGCAAACGTCGCCGGCGCGCTCGTCGCGTCGCGCCGCGAATGTTCCACCGCAATGCCGACGGCCGACGAGGTCGAACGACTCCTCCAGGAAGCCTGAGATGCCGACACTCACTGAGACCCAGTTCGCCGAGCTCCGCGAGGTGCGCGCGCTGCGGCCCGACGCGATCGCCGAGACGTTCGCGCGCCGCCGCCGCCGCGATCTGCTGCGCGGCGACCGGCGCCTGTTCATCATCGCCGCCGACCACCCGGCCCGCGGCGCCCTCGCGGTCGGGCAGAACCCCACCGCAATGGCCGACCGCTACGAGCTGCTCGACCGGCTCGCGACCGCGCTCGCGCACCCGGGCGTCGACGGAGTGCTCGGCACGCCCGACATCATCGATGACCTCGCCGCCCTCGGCCTGCTCGACGACAAGCTCATCGTCGGCTCGATGAACCGCGGCGGCCTGCGCGGCGCCGCTTTCGAGATGGACGACCGCTACGGCGCCTACGACATCGACGCGATCGCCGACCGTGGGATCGACTTCGCGAAGACCCTCGTGCGCGTCAACCTCGCCGACGCCGGCACCGCCGCGACGCTCGAAGCGACCGCCCGCGCCGTCAGCGAGGCCGCGGCCGCGCGCATCCCGATCATGCTCGAGCCGTTCCTTAGCGAGTGGCGTGACGGCCGCATCGTGAACGACCTCTCGACCGATGCCGTGATCCTCTCGATCGCGATCGCCCAGGGCCTCGGCGCCGACAGCGCCTACACCTGGATGAAGCTCCCCGTTGTCGACGACATGGAGCGCGTCATGGCCGCGACGACGATGCCGACGCTGCTGCTCGGCGGCGACTCCGGCGCCGACCCCGATGAGACCTTCGCCGCCTGGGACCGCGCCCTCGCGCTGCCCGGCGTCATGGGCCTCACTGTCGGCCGCACCCTGCTCTACCCTCCCGACGGTGACGTCGCGGGCGCCGTCGACACGGCCGCCCGCCTCGTGCACCGCGACCTCACCACGATTTCTGGGAGATAGGCAACATGACTGAACAGCGCTGGTTCCACCCCCGCGGCGCCCTCGCGCGCGACGGCTGGGAGACGGTTGTCGACGGCTCGCTCGACGGCTGGCAGCACACGGGGCTGCGCGTCGCGACCCTCGCGGCCGGCGAGCAGCTCATTCTCAAGGGCGGCACCGAGAAACTCGTCGTGCCGCTCGCGGGTTCGTTCCGCGTGCACGTCGCCGAGGGCGACGTCGGTGAGCACTACGATCTCGCTGGCCGCGCCTCGGTGTTCGACGGGCCGACCGACGTGCTCTACGTCTCGACCGAGGGGCACCTCGTGCTCCGCGGTGAGGGGCGCGTCGCGATCGCCGAGTCGCCGACCGAGGTCGCGCATCCCACCCGATATCTCGCCGCGAGCGAGTATCCCGTTGAGCTGCGAGGCGCCGGCGCCTCGAGCCGCCAGGTGCACAACTACGGCACCCCCGCGGCGCTCGAGGCTGAGCGTTTCATCGTCTGCGAGGTCATCACGCCCGCCGAGAACTGGTCGTCGTACCCGCCGCACAAGCACGACGAGGCGAAGCCCGGCCACGAGTCGCGCCTCGAGGAGATCTACTACTTCGAGACCGCGCCCGCGCGCGTCGGCGGCGACGCCGGCACGCAGGAAGCGTCGTTCGGCATGTTCAGCACGTACTCGTCGCCCGCCGGCGAGATCGACATCAACGCGCAGGTGCGCACGGGCGATGTCGCCCTCGTGCCATACGGCTACCACGGCCCGGCGGTCGCGGCCCCCGGCTACGACATGTACTACCTCAACGTCATGGCCGGCCCCGACGCCGAGCGCGTCTGGCACATCAGCGACGACCCGCACCACGCCTGGGTGCGCGAGACCTGGGAGGGGCAGGAGTTCGACACCCGCCTGCCGTACGAGCCCACCTCGGGCGCGAAGGAGCAGTAGGGATGGCCGAGACGAAGCGCATGACGGTGGGCCAGGCCCTCGTCGAGTTCCTCGCACACCAGTACACCGTCGACGGCGACGTGCGTGAGCGCACGGTCGCGGGCATGTTCGGCATCTTCGGCCACGGCAACGTCGCCGGTGTCGGGCAGGCGCTGCGGCAGTTCAACGAAGAGCAGCCCGACCTCATGCCGTACTACCAGGCCCGCAACGAGCAGGCGATGGTGCACCAGGCGGTCGGTTACGCGCGGATGCACCGGCGTCGCGCGACG
Organism: [Zimmermannella] faecalis ATCC 13722; assembly: GCF_000381765.1. Taxonomy (GTDB): domain Bacteria; phylum Actinomycetota; class Actinomycetes; order Actinomycetales; family Microbacteriaceae; genus Gulosibacter; species Gulosibacter faecalis. The sequence goes on from NZ_KB907077.1 coordinate 225,057, forward strand.
CTCGCCGCGGCCGCGTCGGTCGGCCCCGGCGCCGCGAACATGCTCACGGGCGCGGCCCTCGCGACCTCGAACCGCCTGCCGGCGCTGCTGCTGCCGAGCGACACGTTTGCGACTCGCGTTGCCGACCCCGTGCTGCAGCAGCTCGAGCACCCGCACGACACGAGCGTGCAGGTCACCGACGCCTTCCGCCCCGTCTCGAAGTTCTTCGACCGCGTCGAGCGCCCCGAGCAGCTATTCTCGATCGCGCTCGCCGCGATGCGCGTGCTCACCGACCCGGTCGAGACCGGCGCCGTGACGATCGCGCTGCCCGAGGACGTGCAGGCCGAGGCGATCGACGTGCCGCTCGAGTTCCTTCAAGACCGTGAGTGGCGCATCAACCGCCCGCGCCCCGACCGCGACGCGCTCGCGGCGGCCGTCGAGGCGATCCGTGCTGCGAAGCGTCCCATGATCGTCGCCGGCGGCGGCGTGCTCTACTCGGGCGCCGAGGGCGTGCTGCGTGAGCTCGTCGAGACGACCGGGATTCCCGTCGGCACCTCGCAGGCTGGCGGCGGCACGCTCGACTGGGATCACCCGCAGAGCCTTGGCGGTGTCGGTGCAACCGGCACCCTCGCCGCGAACCGCATCGCGGCCGAGGCCGACGTCATCATTGGCGTCGGCACGCGCTACAGCGACTTCACGACCGCGTCGCGCACCGCGTTCCAGCACCCGAACGTGACGTTCGTGAACCTCAACGTCGCCTCGTTTGACGCGTACAAGCACGGCTCGCAGCTGCCGCTCATCGCCGACGCGCGTGAGGCGCTCGTCGAGCTCACGCCACTCCTCGCCGACGTGCGGGTTGACGCCGACTACGCCGAGCGCATCCGCGCCGAAAAGGCAGAGTGGGACTCGACGGTCGACACCGCGTTTGCGCGGTCGGGCCTCACGCTTCCGGGCCAGCCCGAGATCATCGGCGCCGTGCAGCGCAGCAGCGCGCCCGACGACGTGATCGTGCAGGCGGCCGGTTCGCTGCCGGGCGACCTCCACAAGCTCTGGCGCGTGCGCGACCCGCTCGGGTACCACGTCGAGTACGCGTTCTCGTGCATGGGTTACGAGATCGCCGGCGGCCTCGGCGTGAAGCGCGGCGCGCTCGCCGACGGCTCCGACCGCGACGTCATCGTCATGGTTGGCGACGGCTCGTACCTCATGCTCAACACCGAGCTCGTTACGGCGGTCGCCGAGGGGATCAAGCTCATCGTTGTGCTCATTCAGAACCACGGCTACGCGTCGATCGGTCACCTCTCGGAGACGGTGGGGTCGGAGCGATTCGGCACGAAGTACCGCGCCTACGACCCGCAGGCGCGCAACTTCCAGGGCGATGAGGTGCTGCCCGTCGACCTCGCGATGAACGCTCGAAGCTACGGCCTCGACGTCGTCGAGATCGAGCCGGGCGAGACGGCCGTCGACGAGCTCGAGGCGGCAATTGCGGCCGCGAAGGCGTCGACGCGCTCGACCTTCATTCACATCAACTCCGACCCCCACATCTACGCGCCCGACGGCGCCGGGTGGTGGGATGTGCCGGTCGCCGAGGTCTCGACGCTCGAAACGACGCAGGCGGCACGCGCGGAGTACGAAGACCAGGTTGCGGAGCAGCGGCCGCTGCTGGGTTGAACCCACCAAGACTGAACCACACCAATCAAGGAGCACCTAGGACAATGACGACCGACACCACTGCCGCCACGAGCGGGCTCCGCATCGGCACCGCGCCCGACTCGTGGGGCGTCTGGTTCCCCGACCACCCGCGCCAGATTCCGTGGCAGCGCTTTCTCGACGAGGTCGAGGCGGCGGGCTACAACTGGATCGAGCTCGGGCCGTACGGCTACCTGCCGACCGACCCGCACGAGCTGGAGGATGAGCTCGGCAAGCGCAACCTGAAGCTCTCGGGCGGCACCGTATTCACGGGCTTCCACAAGGGCGACGACGAGTGGCAGCGCGCCTGGGATCAGGCCGTGCAGGTTGCCGGTCTCGTCTCGAAGCTCGGCGCCGAGCACATCGTTGTGATTCCCGACATGTGGCGCAGCGACCTCACGGGCGAGGCCCTCGAGGCACGCACACTCACGCCTGAGCAGTGGGCGAAGCTCGCGACCGGGCAGGAGCGGCTCGGCAAGGCGCTGCTCGAGGAGTACGGGGTGCGTCAGCAGTTCCACTCGCACGCCGACAGCCACGTGGGTACGCGCGGCGAGGTTGTGCGCCTGCTCGAGCTCACCGACCCGCGCTACGTCAACCTCTGCCTCGACACGGGCCACTACGCCTACTACGGCGGCGACAACCTGCGCCTCATCGAGGAGCACCCGGAGCGCATCGGCTACCTCCACCTCAAGCAGATCGACCCCGAGTACCGCTTCGAGGTGCTGAAGAACGACATCTCGTTCGCCGATGCCGCGAGCGACATCATGGTCGAGCCGCCCGCCGGCATCCCCGACTTCGCGCCGATCATCGAGGCGGTCGCGAAGCTCGACCCCGAAACCTTCGCGATCGTCGAGCAGGACATGCCCGGCGTCGACATCAACCTGCCCCACGACATCGCGACCCGCACCCGCCGCCACATCTTCGGCTGCACCTCGTTTGCCCGCTCGCGCTAGCTCGGCCCCGCGGAACCACCACAGGAGACATCATGACCACTGACCTTCGCATCGGCGTCGTCGGCGCCGGCCTCATGGGCGCCGACCACATCGCCCGCATCACCCACCGCATTAGCGGAGCTCGCGTCTCGGCGATCATCGAGCCGAACGCCGAGCGCGCCGCCGCCGCGGCCGAGCTCGCGCCCGGCGCTGAGACCTTCTCGAGCATCGACGACGGCATCGCCGCCAGTGCGTTTGACGCCGTGCTCATCGCGACGCCGGGCCAGTTCCACGAGCCCGTGATCGAGCCGGCGCTCGCGGCGGGCCTGCCGATCTTCTGCGAGAAGCCGCTCACGCAAGACTCCGAGTCGTCGGCGCGCGTGCTTGAGCTCGAGCAGCGCCTCGACCGCCCGCACATTCAGGTCGGCTTCATGCGCCGCTTCGACCCCGAGTACGCGCAGCTGCGCGAGCTCGTTGCGAAGGGTGACGCGGGCGAGCTGCTGCTGCTGCACTGCGCGCACCGCAACCCGAGCGTGCCCGACACTTACATCCAGCCGATGCTGATCAACGACTCGGTCGTGCACGAGTTCGACGTCGTGCCGTGGCTCGCCGGTTCGCCCATCAAGACGGTCGAGGTGAAGTACCCGCGCCGCAACGACCTCGCGCCCGAGCGGCTGCGCGAGCCGATCGTCGTCATCATGGGGCTCGAGAACGGCGTCTTCGTCGACGTCGAGATGAACGTCAACGTGCAGTTCGGCTACCAGGTGACGACCGAGGCGGTGTTCCAGCGCGGCGTCGCCCGCATCGGGCAGCCCTCTGGCCTGCAGCTCTGGCAGGATGCGCGGGTTGCGACGGGCGAGCACGAGTCGTTCGTGACGCGCTTCTCGACCGCCTATGACAACGAGATCACCCGCTGGGTCGACGCGGTGCGCGACGGCCGCCTCGTCGACGGCCCGAACGCCTGGGACGGCTACCTCGTCGCGCTCGCCTGCGAGGCCGGGGTGCGCGCCCTCGACGGTGGCGTGCAGGAGATTACGAGCCCCGACCGACCCGCGTTCTACGCCTAACCAGGAGACTCAACATGGTGCGCATTGCCCTCGACCCCACGCCGTACAACGACACGGTGCCGCTGCTCGATTTCCCCGACCTGGTCGCGCGGCTCGGCTACGAGTACCTGCAGCTCACGCCGAACCCCGACTTCGGGCGGCACTTTCACTACCCGAAGGTCGACACGGCCATGATTGGCCAGCTGAAGAAGCGCGCGGCCGATGCCGGCGTGACGATCACGTCGGTGCTGCCGGTGCAGCGATTCTCGTGGCCCGAAGAGCCGCAACGCGAGGCTGGCGTGCGCAATCTCAAGCGGTACATCGAGATCGCAGCCGCCCTCGAGGCGCCGGTCGTGAACACCGAGTTCTCGGGCCGCCCCGAGCGCGAAGAGGACTCCGAGGCCGCGTTCTACCGGTCGATGGAGGAGCTGCTGCCCGTGCTTGAACGCGAGGGCGTCACGCTGAACATCGACCCGCACCCCGACGACTTCGTCGAAGACGGGCTCGAGGCCTGGCGCATCATCCGGGGGCTCGACTCCGACCGCGTCGGCTTCGTCTACGTAGCCGCGCACACGTTCCACTACGGCGACCGTGCGGCGACGCTGCTGCCCGAGGTGGGGGAGCGGCTCGGCGCCGTCTACGTCGCCGACTCGTTCGACCACACGCGCTCGCAGGGTCTGCGCTACATCACGAACCCTCCTGGGAACGCGGTGCGCGTGCACCAGCACCTCAACATCGGCGACGGCGACGTCGACTGGCAGGAGCTCTTCGGCACCCTGCGCGAGACCGGCTACCTCGACCGACCCGACGCGCTCATCGTCTCGAACGTGTTTGCCGAGAACGAGGCGGCCGACGAGTCGGCGAAGCACCAGTTGGATGCGGTGCGCGAGCTGCTCGCCGGAGCTTAGAAAGATCACAATTCGGTTACTTTGTTCAGATGTTAGTTTGACCTAACAAAGTACTTTGGCACGATTGCTTCGCCGCTAATCGGCGGCACTCACACAACAAGGAGTCAAAGATGACTGCATCCACCTCGGGAACCTCCGGCAGTACACTGCCGGCGCTTGTGGCTGGCCCCTACCGCAAGCGCCTCGGAGTCGTCGCGATGATCGCCACGTTCGGCGGTCTGCTCTTCGGCTATGACACCGGAGTAATTAACGGGGCACTGCGGCCAATGGCCGCTGAGCTCGGTCTCAACGCCTTCACCGAGGGCGTTGCGACGAGCTCGCTCGTGTTCGCCGCGGCGCTTGGCGCGATGTTCGGTGGTCGGCTTTCCGACGGCTGGGGCCGTCGCAAGACGATCATTCTGCTCGCCGTGCTCTTCTTCGTCGGCACGCTCTTTGTTGTCTTTACCCCCGACCTCACGCTGCTCGTCGTCGGTCGCGTGCTGCTCGGCCTCGCGGTCGGCGGCGCGTCGACGGTGGTGCCGGTGTTCCTCGCCGAGATTGCGCCCTATGAAATCCGCGGCTCGCTCGCGGGTCGCAATGAGCTCATGATCGTCGTCGGTCAGCTCGCCGCGTTCGTCATCAACGCGATCCTTGGCAACACGCTCGGTCACCTCGACCACGTCTGGCGCATCATGTTCGCGATCTGCGCACTGCCCGCGATCGCGCTGTTCTTCGGCATGCTCCGCATGCCCGAGTCGCCGCGCTGGCTCATCGAGAAGGGCCGCACCGACGACGCGCTCGAGGTGCTCCGTCAGGTGCGCAGCGAAGACCGTGCCGTCGCCGAGATCGAGGAGCTCAAGGTCATCGCGGCGCAGGAGCGACACGAAGACCAGCTCGGCTGGCGTGCGGTGCTCACGAACCGCAACCTGCTGCGCATCCTGCTCGTCGGCATCGGCCTTGGCATCGCCCAGCAGCTCACGGGCATCAACTCGATCATGTACTTCGGCCAGACCGTGCTCGTCGAGTCGGGCTTTGACGAGAGCGCGGCGCTCATCGCGAACATCGCGCCCGGCGTTATCGCCGTGGTCGGTGGCCTCATCGCGCTCGCGATGATGGACCGGCTCGACCGTCGCAAGACGTTCATCATCGGGTTCTCGCTCACGACCACCTGCCACCTGCTCATCGGCGTGTTCTCGATGGTGCTGCCGGTCGGCGACCCGCTGCGCCCCTGGGTGATCCTGTTCCTCGTCGTCGCGTTCGTCGGCTCGATGCAGACGTTCCTCAACATCGCGGTGTGGGTCTACCTCTCCGAGATCTTCCCGCTCCACATGCGCGGCATCGGCATGGGTATCTCGGTGTTCGCGCTCTGGATCATGAACGGTTTCCTTTCGCTCTACTTCCTCTCGCTCGTCGAGTGGGTGGGCATCAACGGCACGTTCTTCATCTTCGCTGGCGTTGGTGCGCTCGCCCTGCTGTTCGTCATCACGCAGGTGCCCGAGACGCGCGGCCGCACGCTCGAGGCGCTCGAGGAGGACGTGACGACCGGCGCGATCTACACGACCGAAAAGTAGGCGTTCGCCCGGTCGCGCGGCGGTGCGACCGGGTACCCTTGAAGTACCGTGAAGCCCCTTGATCCGCGCCTGCTTCGATACGCCCGATCGTCGCGAGCATTCCTCGCAATCGGCGCGGTCTTGGGGCTTCTGCAGACGGCCGCGATGGTCGGTGTCGCGTGGGCAATCGCCCGCGCGGTCACCGGTGCCATCGCGGCCGAACCGCTTTCCGAACTCGCGTGGGTGCTCTGGGTGCTCGTCGGCTGTGTTGCCGTGCGCGGCCTCGCGCAGTGGGGCATGGAGTGGGCCGGCGCCCGCGCCGCCGCGACCGCGAAGACGCAGTTGCGCGGTCACCTCACCGAGGCGCTCGCGCGGCTCGGCGCGCGCTCGGGCGTCGCTTCCACCGAGGCGACAACGCTGTCGACGCACGGCCTCGAAGCCCTCGACAGCTACTTCGCGAAGTACCTGCCGCAGCTGCTGCTGACGGCGATCGCGATGCCGCTGCTCGTCGTCATCACACTGCTGGTCGACCCGGTCTCGGCGATCACCGAGCTCATCACGATTCCGATCATTCCGATCTTCATGGTGCTCATCGGCCTCGCGACACAGCGCGTGCAGAAGCAGCAGCTCGACGCACTCACGGGCCTCGCGAAGGCGTTCCTCGAGATCGTCGAGGGGCTGTCGACCCTGAAGATCTTCGGTCGCGCGCGCCGGCAGCGGGAGCGCATCCGCGCCGTCACCGACGACTATCGCCGCACGACGATGAAGGTGTTGCGGGTCACGTTCCTGTCGGGGTTCGCGCTCGAGCTGTTCGCCTCGCTCGCGGTGGCGCTCGTCGCGGTGCAGATCGGCATTCGCCTCATCGACAACGAGATGACGCTGTTTGCCGGGCTGTTCGTGCTCATTCTCGCGCCCGAGGTGTTCGCCCCGCTGCGACAAGTGGGCGCGCAGTTTCACGCGGCCGCCGAGGGCGTTGAGGCATCGAGCCGCGTCTTCGAGATTCTCGAGCGCGCCGACGCAGAACCGGCCGACGTACCACCAGTCGACGCGGCACCAGCCGCCACACCGCTGTGCCTGCGCGACGTGCGGGTCGCGTACGGCGACCACGTCGTGCTCGACGGCCTCGACTTCGAGGCCGCGCCCGGCGAGATCACCGCGATCGCGGGGGAGTCGGGCGTCGGTAAGTCGACGCTGCTCGACGTCATCCGCCGCGAACGCGGGCATGCGCAGGTGGCCTGGATGGGCCAGTCGGCGGGCCTCATCGAGGGCAGTGTGCGCGAGAACGTCGCGCTCGGCCAGCCGGAGCTGCCCGACGCCGAGGTGCGGGGTGCGCTCGACCTCGCCGGCGCATCCGGCATTGCGCCAGACCAGGCGCTCGGGGTCGGCGGCGCAGGCCTGTCGGGCGGCCAGGCCCAGCGCGTCTCGCTCGCCCGCACGATCGCCCGTGCGCGCGGCCGCGACTGCCCGATCGTGCTGCTCGACGAGCCGACCTCGGCGCTCGATGCCGACCGTGAGGCGGCGGCGGTCGACGCGATGCGGGCCCTCGCCGACGAGGGTCGCGTGGTCGTCGTCGTGAGCCACCGGCGGCCGGTGCTCGCGGCCGCCGACCGCGTCGTGACGCTCGCCGGAGTGGAGGCACGCGCATGAGCGGGCGGCACCTCACGCAACGGCTGTTCCCGGGGATGCGCGACGACGAGGCCCGGGTGCTCGCGGCGGCGCTGCCGTCGGCGCGTCGGCTGTGGCCCGCGATCGCGTGGGGCGTGCTTTGGGGAATCTGCGTCGTCGCGCTGCTCGCGACGAGCGCGTTCCTCATCACGCGCGCCTCGCTCATCATTCACATTCTCTGGCTCGGTTGGGCGATCGTCGCGGTACGGATGTTCGCGATCGGCCGCGGCGTGTTCCGCTACCTGCGGCAACTGCAGGGGCACGACGCCTCGTTCCGGCAGCTCGCCGAGCTTCGGGTGAACCTGCTCGATCGGCTGATCCCGATCGCGCCCGCGGGCCTCGCGTCGACCCGGCGCGGCGACCTGCTCGCCCGCGTCGTCGACGACGTCGACGAGCTGCAGTTCTACCCGCTGCGCGTCGTCGAGCCGCTCGTCACGGCGCTCATCGTCGCGGCGCTCACGGTGCTTGGGGTCGGGCTCGTCTCGTGGCCCGTCGCCCTCGCGCTGCTCGTAGGGCTCGTGGCCTCGCTCATCGTTGCGACGGCCGCGCAGCTCGCGCTCGCGGGCCGCGCCGACCGCGAGGTGGCGCCCCTGCGCTCGGAGCTGAGCGACCGCATCCACGACACCCTGACGAACCTCGCGACGCTGCGCGCCTACGACGCGCTCGATGAGCAGCTCGCGAAGGTGCGCGCGGCCGACGAACGCTTGCGGCGCGCGCTCGTGCGCCGCTCGGTCGGCGAGGGCGTCGTCACCGGCACGTTCACGGTGTTCGCCGGCCTCGTCGTCGCGGCCGCACTCGCGCTCGGCATCGACCCGGTCGTGCGCGGCGAGCTGATTCCCGAGTACCTCACGCTGCTCGCGCTCGTGCCGCTCGCCCTGTTCGAGGTGTTCGCGCAGGTGCCGCTCGCCGTCGCGGCGTGGCGGCGCGTGCGGGTGTCGGCGCAGCGCGTCGCGTCGGCCGCGCCGAGCGAGGTGCCGCCCGAGCTGCCGCAGGAGTACGAGGGCGGCGCCGCGCTGCCCGACGGTCCGCTCGAGCTCGAACTGCGCGACTTCGCGGTGCGCTGGCCACACGCCGACCGGCCCGTCGTCGAGGGGCTCGACCTGCGCATCCCGGCGGGCAGCCGTCTGCTCGTGACGGGGGAGTCGGGTGCAGGCAAGACGACGTTCGCGAACGGGCTCGTGCGCCTGCTAGACTACCGCGGCGGCTACCGCATCGGCGGGGTCGAGGCCCGCGAGATTTCGCCGACCGACCTGCGCCGCGGCGTCGGCCTGATCGAGCAGCGGGCGCACCTGTTCGACGAGTCGATTCGGCAGAACCTGTTGTTCGCGAACACCGAGGCGACGGATGCGCGGCTCACCGACGCGCTCGACCGCGTCGGCCTCGGTGCGTGGGTGCGCGAGCGAGGCGGCCTGGATGCGCCGGTCGGCGAGCGGGGCGCGCTCGTGTCGGGTGGGCAGGCGCAGCGCATCGCCCTCGCGCGGGCGCTGCTTGCCGACTTCCGGGTGCTGATTCTCGACGAGCCGACCGCGAACGTCGACCCCGGACGGGCCGATTCGCTCGTCGCCGACCTGCTCGGTGCGACCGCCGGATCGCACACCGTGGTGCTCATCTCGCACACGCCGGTCGACCCGGCGCTCATCGACGCGACACTGCGGCTGTAGCACTGGTGCCGCGGGGCTCTAGACTGGGGAGGTTGTAGGCCCTGGCATTCCCGAAAGAAGAAGCAGTGACGACTGACGCGATCCGCGACGACGAGTACGACTTCCGCCGACTTGAGGCGAAGTGGCGACCGATCTGGAACGGTCTTGAGCTGTTCAATGTCGACCGGGCCGACGCCGAGCTGCCCCGCAAGTACGTGCTCGACATGTTCCCGTACCCGTCGGGTGACCTACACATGGGGCACGCCGAGCAGTACGCCCTCGGCGATGCCTGCGCCCGCTACTGGCGTCACCGCGGCTACAACGTGCTCCACCCGATCGGCTGGGACTCGTTCGGCCTGCCCGCCGAGAACGCGGCGATCAAGAACGGCGGCGACCCGCGCGAGTGGACCTACGCGAACATCGCGCAGCAGGCCGAGTCGATGCAGCGCTACGGCGTGAGCTTTGACTGGTCGCGCGTGCTGCGCACCTCCGACCCCGAGTACTACCGCTGGAACCAGTGGCTGTTCCTGAAGATGTACGAGAAGGGCCTCGCGTACCGCAAGTTCTCGGCCGTGAACTGGTGCCCGAACGACCAGACCGTGCTCGCGAACGAGCAGGTGCTCGCCGACGGCACGTGCGAGCGGTGTGGCGCGGTGGTCGAGAAGAAGAAGCTCAACCAGTGGTACTTCCGCATCACCGAGTACGCCGACCGCCTGCTCGACGACCTCGACAAGCTCGAGGGGCACTGGCCGCACAAGGTGCTCGTCATGCAGCGCAACTGGATCGGCCGCTCTGAGGGCGCCGACGTCGACTTCGTCATCGAGGGCCGCGACGAGCCCGTGACGGTGTTCACGACGCGCCCCGACACGCTCTACGGCGCGACGTTCATGGTGGTCGCGCCCGACAGCGACCTCGCAGCGGAGCTCGCGGAGGGCGCATCCGCCGAGGTGCAGGCGCGGTTCGCTGACTACCTGAGCGCGACGCAGAAGCTCAGCGCGATCGACCGCGCGAACACCGAGCGGCCGAAGACCGGCGTGTTCCTCGAGCGCTACGGCATTAACCCGCTGAACGGTGAGCGCCTGCCGATCTGGGTCGGCGACTACGTGCTCGCCGACTACGGGCACGGCGCGATCATGGCGGTGCCCGCGCACGACCAGCGCGACCTCGACTTCGCACGCGAGTTCGACCTGCCCGTGCGGGTCGTGGTGCGCCCCGACGAGGCCGAGGGCGAGATCGACCCGAAGGCGACGGGCGAGGCGCTCGCGGGCGACGGTGAGCTCGTGAACTCGGGCGAGCTCGACGGGCTGCGCAAGGATGCGGCGATCGCGCGCGCGATCGAGGTGCTCGGTGAGCGCGGCACCGGCAAGGCGGCAAAGAACTTCCGCCTGCGCGACTGGCTCATCTCGCGGCAGCGATACTGGGGCACCCCGATTCCGATCATGTACGACGACGAGGGCACCGAGATTCCCGTGCCCACCGAGCAACTGCCAGTGCGCCTGCCCGACGGCGCTGGCCTCGACCTCAAGCCGAAGGGCCAGTCGCCCCTCGCCGCGGCCGAGGACTGGGTGCACACGACGACGCCCGACGGGCGCGAGGCGCTGCGCGACTCCGACACGATGGACACGTTCGTCGACTCGTCGTGGTACTTCCTGCGGTTCGCGTCGCCGAACAACGACGTCGAGATCTTCGACCCGGCCGAGCTTCAGCGGTGGGCCCCCATCGACCAGTACATCGGCGGTATCGAGCACGCGATCCTCCACCTGCTCTACGCCCGCTTCATCACGAAGGTGCTCTACGACCTCGGCCTCGTGCCGTTCGAGGAGCCGTTCGGGGCCCTGCTCAATCAGGGCATGGTGATCATGAACGGCGCGAAGATGTCGAAGTCGAAGGGCAACTCGGTGAAGCTCGGCGATGAGCTCGACAGCCACGGCGTCGACGCGGTGCGCACGACCATGATGTTCGCGTCGCCGCCCGAGGACGACGTCGACTGGGCCGATGTCTCGGTTGCCGGCGCCGGCAAGTTCCTCGCACGCGCCTGGCGCGTCGCGGGCGACGTCACCTCGGCGCCCGGCGTCGACTTCGCCGACGGCGACGTCGACACGCGTCGCGCGGTTGCGCGGTTCTGGGCCGATGTGCACCAGCTTGGTGAGGGCTTCAAGTACAACGTGATGATTGCGCGTGTGATGGAGCTCACGAACACGATTCGTAAGGCGATTGATTCGGGCCCGGGTGCGGGCGACCCGGCCGTGCGTGAGGGTGCCGAGGCGATTGCGCTCGTGCTTGACCTGTTCGCGCCGTATGTCGCGTCGGACATGTGGGAGCGGCTCGGTCACGCGGCGGATACGCGCGAGGGCTCGCTGTCGCACCTCGCGTGGCCGACGGCTGACCCGGCGCTGCTCGTGGCCGACACGGTCACCGCGATCGTGCAGGTGAACGGCAAGCTGCGCGACAAGCTCGAGGTGGCGCCCGACATTAGCGATGCCGACCTCGAGGCGCTGGCCCGCGCATCCCGCGGTGCTGAGCGTGCGATCGGCGATGCGACCGTGCGCAAGGTGATCGTGAAGGCGCCGAAGTTCGTGAATATCGTCGCGAAGTAGCGCTACGGCGCGGACACGAGTTCGGCGAGTTGGTCGACATCGGCCTTGTTCTCGCCGACGATGATCCAGTCGTCGCCGTACGCGATCTCGTCGCCGTCCTGGTAGAACATGAGGTCGCCACCTTCGACGTCGTCGGGGGAGTTAAACACGACGAACTGGCTCTCCTGTGCGTCGCTATTCACACAGGTGGTGAGCGTCGCCACCCGATCGTCGGCAGGCTCCGTCGCGTTGCACTGGAATCCGGCGTCGGCCGCCGCCGAGATGAAGTCGTCCTGACTAATCGTTGACGGCGCGCATCCGGCAAGGAGCGCCAGCCCGCCGATGGCGGCGACCGCGGAAGCGAGTGTTCGTGAGGTAACGCGGAGTTGCATGGTGGCTCCCAATCCGATTGGAAACATGACGACACATGCTTCTTTGAGCGTACTGCCGGGGAGAAAAAAACTAACGGGTCGCAGTAGATAGTCGGGGTGCTTCCTATGCCCGCGCCGGACCGGTCGTCCCGCGGACGACCAGCGTCGGCTCGAACGCGATGCTCTGCGGCTCGAGTTCGGGGTGCTGCAGTCGGCGCAGCGCGAGGCGCATGCACTCGCGCCCGAGTTCGCGCGCGCCGAGATCAACCGACGTCAGTGACGTGCCCGGGGCACTGCTCACCGACGAATTGTCATAGCCGATAACCGAGACATCGCGGCCAGGCTCGAGCCCCCGCGCGGCGAGCGCATCGAGCACGCCGAGGGCCGCCTGGTCGTTGTGGGCGAAGATCGCGGTGGGCACCGACCCGCGCTACGTGAACCTCTGCCTCGACACGGGTCACCTCGCGTACTACTGGGGCGACAACGAGCGCGCCCTGCGCGAGTTCCCGGAGCGCATCGGCTACCTGCACCTCAAGCAGGTCGAACCCGACCTGCTCGCCGACGTGCTGAAGAACGACGTGCCCTTCGCCGAGGCGGTGCAGCTCGGCGTCATGGTCGAGCCGCCGCTCGGGGTGCCCGACTACGCACCGATTCTCAAGGCTGCGGCGGCCGCGAACCCCGGCATCTTCGCGATCGTGGAACAGGACATGTATCCCGTCGCCGACTTCGCACAGCCGCTCGAGATTGCCCGCCGCACGCACGCCTACCTCGCGGGCTGCGGCGCCGAACTGCGCTTCCGCTAGGCGCCCGCCGCCCGCAGCCCGCAGCCCGTTTCACCACATCCACCACACCAAACCTCCATCGGAAGGACCCGCACTATGACCACCCCTATTCGCGTCGCCGTTATCGGCGCCGGCATGACCGGCCAGGCCCACGCGTTCGGCTACCGCACGGCCATGATGTCGGTGAGCTCGCGACTCAGCGTTGAGCTCGACACGATCGCCGACCCGAACCTGCCGCTCGCCGAGTCGGTCGCCGCCCGCTACGGCTTCGCCCACGCGACCGGCGACATCGACGCCCTGCTGCAGCGCGACGACATCGACGCGATCAGCGTCGCCCTCCCGAACTTCCTCCACGCCGAGGTGCTGCCGAAGGTGCTCGCCTCTGGCAAGCACGTCCTCGCCGAGAAGCCGATCGGTCGAACCGTCGAGGAGTCGACGTCGCTGCAGGCGCTCGCCGAGGCGAGCCCCGCCGTCACGGGTGTCGGCTTCTCGTTCCGACGCCTGCCGGGCCTTGCCGCGCTCGCGCAGGCGGTGGCGGATGGGCGCCTCGGCGACGTGCACACGGTGCGCGGCTGGTACTACGCCGACTACGCCGCGAATCCCGCTGGCGCACTCTCGTGGCGGTACTCGCAGGAGCAGTCGGGCGGCGGCGCGGTGCTCGACATCGGCTCGCACGCGATCGACGCGGTGCAGTTCGTCGCGGGCCGCATCTCGCGGGTCGCGCAGGCATCGCTGAAGACCGTCATCGGCGAGCGACCGAAGCCCGCGGCCGGCGCGATCGGCCACGGCGCCTCGACCGCGACCGAGACCGGCCCCGTCACGAACGACGACATCGCCCTGCTCTCGGTGGACTTCGAAAACGGCGCCGTCGGGCACATCGAGCTGAGCCGCATCGCGCACGGCATTCCGAACGGACTCGGGGTGACGGTGTTCGGCACGCGCGGCCACGCGTCGTTCGACTCGATCAGCGCCGGCGAGTTCACGATCTTCGAAGACGGCATCACCGACTCGGCCTACAACGGGCCGCGGCGCGTGTTCACCGGCCCCGAGCACCCGTACTTCACCGACGTCGCGGCGATGCCGGGCGGGGGAGTCGGCACCGGCTACGCAGAGGCGTTTACCGCCGAGATCCAGGAGTTCCTGCGCAGCATCGGCGCCGGAACCCCGATGGACACCGACTTCGGCAAGGCGACCGAGATGATGCGCGTCGTCGGCGCCGCCCTCGAATCGCATCGCACGGGTGCGCCGGTCTCCGTGCACACCAATTGACCCGGAAGTTCTGACAAAGGAGTCACGCATGTCTTCCGCCACAAACCAACCCGCGAATATCGAGGCGGCGCTGCCGCCGCTCACCCCGGGCCCGCACAACCGCCGCCTCTCGATCGTCACCTCGTCGCTGCTGTTCGGCGCGGCCATCGGCGCGATGCTCGGCGGTCGCCTCGCCGATAGCTGGGGTCGCAAGCGCACGATCCTGCTGCTCGCAATCGGATTCCTCATCGGCGCGACGACGTGCGCGCTCGCCCCGAGCTTCGGGGTGATGGTGATCGGCCGGATCGTGCTCGGCATCTCGGTCGGCGCCGCCTCGACGAACGTGCCCGTCTACCTCGCCGAACTGTCGCCCCACGAGCGACGCGGCTCGCTCGCGGGCCGCAACGAGGTGATGATCGCGGTGGGTGCCTTCGCGGCCTTCTGCGCGAACGCCATCATCGGCAACGTCTGGGGCCACCTCGACAGCGTGTGGCGCATCATGCTCGCGATCTGCATCATCCCGGCCCTCGCGCTGTTCTTCGGCATGCTGTCGATGCCCGAGTCGCCGCGCTGGCTCGTCGCGCAGGGGCGACGCGACGAGGCGCTCGCGATCCTCACGACGATCCGGCCGCGCGAGCGCGCCGAGGCCGAGCTCGCCGTTGCGGCGCAGCTCGTCGACGAGTCGAAGTCGGCGAAGCAGACGAGCTTCTCGACGGTGCTCGCGAGCAAGTGGCTGCGACGCATCCTGTTCATCGGTATCGGCGTCGCGGTCTTCCAGCAGCTCACGGGCATCAACACGATCGTCTACTACGGCCAGACCGTGCTCGTCGAGGCGGGCTTCGCCGCCGACGCGGCGCTCATCGCCAACGTGGTGCCCGGCGCGATCGGCGTGCTCGGCAGCATCGCGTCACTGTTCATGATGGAACGGGTGAACCGACGCACGATGTTCATGGCCGGCTACGCGCTCATCACGATCTGCCACGTGCTCATCGGGGTGTCGTCGATGGTGCTGCCGGTCGGCAACCCGGCCCGGCCCTTCGTGATTCTCGTGCTCGTGGTGCTGTTTGTCGGCTCAATGCAGACGTTCCTCAACGTCGCGACGTGGGTGATTCTCTCGGAGATCTTCCCGCTGAAGATGAGCGGCCTCGGCATCGGCGTCGCGGTGTTCTGCATGTGGATCGCGAACGCCCTGCTCGGTCTCTTCTTCCCGTCGGTCGTTGACGGTATTGGCATCACGGGCTCGTTCTTCATGCTCGGCGCGTTCAACCTCGTCGCGCTCGTGTTCGTCGTGCGATACCTGCCCGAGACCCGCGGGCGCACGCTCGAGGGCATCGAAAACGACGTGACTACCGGAGCGATCTACACGCAGCGGTAACCGAACTCCTTGCGCCCCGACCTGCCAACTACTCGAGCAGGTCGGGGCGCAGCAGTTGTGCGGCCGCACCGACGAGTGGCGCCTCGTCACCGAGGCCGACGCGCACGACGCGCAGCTCGCGCGCGTACGCGTTGACGGATGCGGCGCGCGCGGCCCGCTCGACGCGCGCCGGGTAGTCGTCGGTCACGTGTGCGAAGCCGCCGCCCATGACGGCGAGGTCGGTGTTCAACAGGTTCGCGCAGCTCGCGAGGCCCCGCCCGAGCGCCTGCACCGACCGCTCGACGGCGGCGAGGGCGATCTCATCGCCCGCGGCGTGCGCGGCCGCGAGCTCTTCGCCCGTCGCCCCCGACCAGCCGTTCGCGCCCGCCCAGGCGACCGTGTGCATCCCTGAGGCCTGGCCCTCGACCGTCGCCCGCTCGGGATGCTCTGGATCGACGACGTCGACGACCATCTGCCCGAGGTGGCCCGCGTTGCCCTGCGCGCCCGCGACGACGCGGCCGTCGGTGACGACGCAGCCGCCGATACCGGTCGAGACGACAAAGATCACGGCGTTGCGGGCCCCGACCGCGGCGCCCTGCCAGAGCTCGGCGAGCCCGAGCGAGGTGCCGTCGAGCCGCAGCCGAACGTCGGCGAGGCCGGTCGCGCCGCGCACCGCCTCGACGACGGCGAAGTCGCGCACGCCCGGCAGGTTGATCGGGCTGATCGTGCCGGCGGTGAGGTCGACCGGCCCGGCCGCGCCGATGCCGGCCCCCACGACCCGCGGATACGCGGGGTGCTCGGCGACGCGGTCGAGCGCGGCGCGAAGGGCCGCGGCGATGCCGGCGGGGGAGTCGGCGGCCCGGCCCGTTGCGACCCGCACGCGGGAGTCGGCGAGCAGCCGCCCCTCGGCGGTGACGATGCCGGCCTCGATCTTCGTGCCGCCGAGGTCGATCGCGAGCACGGGGCCCGCCGCGGTGGTGGCAGCCGGAGTCATCTCGAGCCTCTCCCTTGAAGTTCGAACGAAACTCGTTCGCACAAAACCGACGGTTTGCGTTCATGTCTTGACAGCAACCTTGTTGGAACCCCACTATAGCCACATGAGCACCGGCCATCGACGTCCAGGATCCACCGCAGCGCTTCGCGTGAGCAATGAGCGCGCGATCCTGCGCGAACTGCTCACGGGCGGGCCGGCGACGCAGTCGGAACTCGCCCGGCGCACGAAGCTCTCGAACGCGAGCGTCTCGTCGATCGTGCGGTCGCTTCGTGAACGCGGCATGGTACTCACGGGCGACACGGTCTCGTCGGGGCGCAAGGCCACCCTCGTCTCGCCGCGGCTCGCGAGCCGCCGGGTCGCGGTCGGCATCGACATCGGCCGCAGCCACGCCGGTCTCGTGCTCGCACAGCCGGGCATGGAGGTGCTCGTCGAGCGCCGCATCCCGCTCGCGACGGGCCTGCCCGCCGAAGAAGTCCTGCACTTCGTGCGCGATCTGCTCACCGAGGGCCTCGCGAGCGAGGGACGCAGCGACGACGACGTCGCGGCGGTCGTCGTCGCGATTCCCGGCCCCGTGGATGCGGCGAGCGGCCGGGTGCTCGACGGCACGATCCTGCCCGAGTGGCTCGGCCGAACCGCCGCCGACGTCGAGCGCGGCCTCGGGCTCGAGGTTGAGCTCGCGAACGACGCCGACGCGGGCGCCCTCGCGGAACGCTCGTGGGGCGCCGCGGTCGACGAGCGCGACTACCTCTTCGTGAAGATCGGCACCGGCATCGGCGCGGGCATCGTCGTGAACGGCGGGCTCTACACGGGCGCGTTCGGCATCGCGGGGGAGCTCGGCCACTCGACCGTCGACCCGGCCGGCAGCCACTGCCGCTGCGGCAACCGCGGCTGCCTCGAGACGGTCGCGGCGACCCCCGTGATTCTCGAGCACCTCAGCGAGGCGCTGCGTACCCCCGTGACGCGGGACGACCTCATCCGCCTCGCCCGCGAGGGGCACCGGCCGACCCTCCGCGTGCTGCAGGATGCGGGCCAGGCGCTCGGGCAGTCGATCGCGTCGGCCGTGAACTTCCTCGGCCCGAAGCTCGTCGTCGTCGGCGGCACGCTGAGCGAGACGGGCGAGGTGCTCATCGAGGCGATCCGCGACGGCTTCGCGCGATTCGCGATTCCGTCGGTGGCGGAGCGCACTCGGCTCGAGCTCTCGACCCTCGGTGAGATCGGCGGCGCTCGGGGTGCGGCGGCGCTCGCGTTCGAGAACGCCGACGAGCTCGCGTATCTCGTTGATGTGGTCGGCACAGATTTGTCTTCAAGAGTTGACAGCAAAACGGCCCGCCCGTAGGTTCTTACCTGAACGCATCGGGTGACCCCGATCGCGTCGACCCCGAACGCTGCACAAGGAGGTGCCGGTGTCTACGAGCGAGGCCAACCTGCTCGAAATGGTGAACATCACCAAAGAGTTCCCGGGCGTGAAAGCGCTCGACCTCGTCAACCTCCGGGTTCGTGAGGGGGAGATTCACGCGATCTGCGGCGAGAACGGCGCGGGCAAGTCGACGCTCATGAAGGTGCTGTCGGGCGTGTACCCCGCCGGCACGTACACGGGCGACATCGTGTTCCAGGGCGAGGTTCGCCGCTTCAACAACATTGCGGCCTCCGAGCAGGCCGGCATCGTGATCATTCACCAGGAGCTCGCGCTGATTCCCGAGCTCTCGATTACCGAGAACATTTACCTCGGCCACGAGCTGCGCCGCGGCTTCGTGATCGACTGGGACGAGGCGCGTCGCCGCACCGTCGACCTGCTCGCGCGGGTCGGCCTCAACGAAGACCCGGATACGCCGATCAAGTACCTCGGCGTCGGCAAGCAGCAGCTGGTCGAGATCGCGAAGGCGCTCGAAAAAGACGTCAAGCTGCTCATTCTCGACGAGCCGACCGCGGCCCTGAACGACCGCGATTCGCAGGCGCTGCTCGACCTCCTCGGCGAACTCAAGCGCGAGGGCATGACGTCGATCATGATCTCCCACAAGCTCGGCGAGATCGAGCAGATCAGCGACACGATCACGATCATTCGCGACGGCCGCAGCATCGAGTCGCTCGTCGTCGACGGCACGATCGATGAAGACCGCATCATTCGTGGCATGGTCGGACGCACGCTCGGCAATCGGTTCCCCGAGCACTCGAACACGGTGGGCGACGTGCTGTTCGAGGTGCGCGACTGGACCGTGCAGCATCCCGTCGACCCCACGCGCCTCGTCGCGAAGGCGTCGAGCTTCACGGTGCGCCGCGGCGAGGTCGTCGGCTTCGCGGGCCTCATGGGCGCCGGCCGCACCGAGCTCGCGATGAGCCTGTTCGGGCAGCAGTACGGCACGAAGCTCTCGGGCGAGGCGTTCCTCGACGGCAAGCCCCTCGCGCTGCGCAGCGTGAAGGAGGCGATCGGCGCGGGCATCGCCTACGTGAGCGAAGACCGCAAGTCGCTCGGCCTCAACCTGCTCGACACGATCAAGCGCGCCACCGTTTCGGCGAAGCTCTCGCGCATCTCGCGCGGCCCCGTCGTCGACGACCTCGAGGAGTCGCGCATCGCCGAGCAGTATCGGCAAGACCTGCGGATGCGCGCCGCGAACGTCGAGGTCGGCGTCGACACCCTCTCGGGCGGCAACCAGCAGAAGGTCGTGCTCGCGAAGTGGATGTTCACCGAACCCGAGCTGCTCATTCTTGACGAGCCGACCCGCGGCATCGACGTCGGCGCGAAGGCCGAGATTTACCAGATCATTCGCCGGCTCGCCGACTCGGGGAAGGGCATCGTGCTCATCTCGTCGGAGCTGCCGGAGCTCATCGGCATGGCCGACCGTATCTACACCATTTTCGAGGGCGCGATCACGAGCGAACTCGACGCCCACGGCGTCGACCAAGAAGAGCTCATGCGCCACATGGCACCTGTGAAGAAAGGCAACGCGGCATGATGGCCGACACACAATCGGAGCGGCGCGGGTTCCGCCTCGGCGACCTCTGGCAGATTTTCGGGCAGCGCGGCTCGCTGAAGAAGTTCGGCATTCTCGGCGCGCTCGTCATCATCATCCTGATCTTCCAGATCTGGACCGGTGGCACGACCCTGTCGCCCGGCAACGCGATCAACCTCGTGCAGGCGTACTCGTTCATCCTGCTGCTCTCGGTCGGCATGGTCATGGTGATCATCGCGGGGCACATCGACCTGTCGGTCGGTTCGGTCGCCGCGTTCGTCGGCATCGTCGTCGCGACCTCGATGCGCGACTGGGGCCTGCCCTGGTGGGGCGGCATTCTGCTCGGCATCGCGCTCGGCGCCGCGATCGGCGCGTTCCAGGGGTTCTGGGTCGCCTACGTCGGCGTCCCCGCGTTCATCGTGACCCTCGCCGGCATGCTCATCTGGCGCGGTGCGCAGCAATGGGTCGGCCAGGCGCAGACCGTGGCGGTGCCCGACGAGTTCCGCCAGGCCCTCTACGGGTTCATGCCCGAGGTGGGGCCGTATAGCGGCTACAACAACCTCACGCTGCTGCTCGGCGCGCTCGCTATCGCGGCCATCGTGTACGGCCAGCTGCGCAACCGCGCGAAGCGCAAGCGCATGGATGCGGTGGTCGAGCCCGCCTGGGTCATGTACTCCCGCACGGGCATCCTCATCGCGATCGTGATCTACGCGACCCTGCTGTTCGCGAGCGGCCGGCTCGGCACGAGCTTCCCGATCTCGGGCATCATCCTCGCCGTGCTGATCATGTTCTACGCGTTCGTCACGAACCGCACTCGCACGGGCCGCCACATCTACGCGGTCGGCGGCAACCGTCGCGCGGCCCAGCTGTCGGGCGTGAACGACCGGCGCACCGACTTCTTCGTCATGATGAACATGTCGATGCTCGCGGGCATCGCCGGGATGCTCTGGGCGGCTCGCGCCGGCGCGGCCGGCCCCGCCGACGGCACGGGCTGGGAGCTCGACGCCATCGCGGGCGTGTTCATCGGTGGTGCCGCGGTCGCGGGTGGTATCGGTACCGTCTTCGGCTCGGTGATCGGTGGTCTCGTCATGGCCGTGCTGAACAACGGCCTGCAGCTCGTCGGCGTCTCGACCGACCGCATGCAGATCATCAAGGGCCTCGTGCTGCTCGTCGCGGTCGGCATCGACGTCATGAACAAGCGCGCCGGCGGCCCCTCGATCATCGGCACCATGATGGCGAAGTTCAAGGCGAAACAGGCAGCCGTTGAACTCGAGGCGACCACCGGCGAGGCGCCCGACCCCAACCCCACATCGTCCACACCACTCAACGAAGAGAAAAAGGAAACCCCATGAAAAAGAAACTGTTTGGCGCAGTTGCCCTGGCCGCGGTCGCGGGCATGCTGCTCGCCGGCTGCAGCACCGGCCGTGGCGGCGACCCTGCCTCGACCGACAGCGGTGAGGCACCCGCCGCAGCAATCGACGCGGATGCCCGCATCGGCGTCGCGCTGCCCGACAAGACCAGTGAGAACTGGGTGCTCGCCGGCGACCTGTTCGTCGATGGGCTGCAGGAGGCTGGCTTCGAGGACGACGTGCAGTACGCCGGCTCGGCCTCGGCCGTGCAGGACCAGCAGGCCCAGATCGAGACGATGATTCAGAACGGTGCGCAGGTGATCGTCATCGGCGCCGCCGACACGTCGCAGCTCAGCTCGCAGCTGCAGGCGGCGAAGGAGGCCGGCATCACGGTGATCGCGTACGACCGCCTGATTCAGAACACCCCGAACGTCGACTACTACATCGCCTTCGACAACTACAAGGTCGGCGAGCTCCAGGGCCAGGCCCTGATCGACGGCATGAAGGAGCGCTTCGGCGAGCAGGAGACCTACAACATCGAGCTGTTCTCGGGTTCGCCCGACGACTCGAACGCCCCCGTGTTCTTCGAGGGCGCGATGAGCGTGCTCCAGCCGCTCATCGATGACGGCACGCTCAACGTCGTGTCGGGGCAGACCGAGATCGCGCAGACCGCGACGCAGGACTGGCTCGCCGAGAACGCGCAGGAGCGCATGGACAACCTGATTCAGCAGAACTACTCGTCGGGCACGGAGCTGCACGGCGTGCTCTCGCCGAACGACACGCTCGCGCGCGCCATTCTCGCCTCGGCGAGCGACGCCGGCCTCGAGACCCCGGTCGTGACTGGTCAGGACTCCGAGGTTGAGTCGGTGAAGTCGATCGTCGCGGGGCAGCAGTACTCGACGATCAGCAAGGACACGCGCAAGCTCGTGGCCGACACAATCGAACTCATCAAGCAGCTCCAGCAGGGTGAGACGCCCACGACCGAGCCCATGGACAACGGCAGCACCGAGGTGCCTTCCGTTCTGCTTGACCCGGTCATCGTGACGAAGGACAACGCCGCCGAGGTGTACGCCGACGACCCGAACCTCGCACCGCTCACCGAGGGGTAGCCCCGAGGTTGCTGGTGCAGTGGCCCCCGTCGCAGTCTTGCGGCGGGGGCCACTTGACGTCTGGAGCGGGGCACCTCCCGCGGCGCCTGTGGATACGCGGTTCTCCACAGGCGCTCGGGCGCGCGGGGTGCGCGCGGTGGCGGCGCGCCTACGCTGCCCCGCGTGAGACCACCGAGAACCGCATCCGCTCCCGCCGCTGGCGAGTACGAACTCGACCACGGCGTCGAGTGGTTGCGGGTGCCGTGGCGGGGTGATCCGCTGGAAGACGAGGCGTCCCCACCCCTCGACGACGCTGTCCTCGACCGGCTCTTCGCGGGGCCGCAGCGGCCGCGCTGGAAACTCGGTATGGGCGCCGTGGTCGTGCTCGCGCTCGTCGCGTGCGCCGTCGTCGTGCTCGCGATCGCGCTGCAGCCCCGCTCGAGCGGGATTCCGGCGCTCGACGACCTCGGCGATGCCGCTCCGAGCGCCGCGCCCACCGTGGCGGCCCCGGCGCCGCAGGAGTCCTCGCCCGCGACCGTGCTCGTGCACGTGGCGGGCGAGGTGCAGCAGCCGGGCGTGTACGAGCTCGCGGCGGGCGACCGAGTGATCGACGCGATCGAGGCAGCGGGCGGCGTGACTGAGTCGGCTGACGCCGACGCGCTCAACTACGCCCGCCCGCTCGTCGACGGGGAGCAGGTGTACGTGCCGAAGCCGGGGGAGGCGCCGCCCGCTGCGGAAGGCGCGGGCGTGAGTGGCGGGGGCAGCGCCGGTGGTCAGGGCGGCCTCGTCAATCTCAACACCGCGACGTCGGCCGAGCTCGAGACGCTGCCACGCATCGGTCCCGCGATGGCGCAGCGCATCATCGACTACCGCGATCAGCACGGCGGCTTCACGAGCGTCGACGAACTGCAGGAGGTCGCCGGCATCGGCGAGGCGACCTACGCCGGGCTGAAAGACCTCGTGACGGTGTGAACGAGGGCCTGCTCGGGCGACTTGTCGACGTGCGGCTGCTGCCCGCGGCCGCATCGGCCTGGGTCGCGGCGTGGCTCGCGACCCAGTGGCCCGGCTGCGCCTGGTGGCTCGCCGGGGGCTGCACGCTCCTCGCGCTCGCGGGTGTCGGTTTCGCGCGGGGCAGGGGCGGCGCGCGGCACTTCGTCGCGGTCGCGATCGCCCTCGCGGCGGTCGGCGGCGCCCTTACCTCGGCGCTTACGGCGGTCGACGTGCCGGCGCGCACGCCGCCCGAGGTCGCGGAGGCGCTCGAGGGCGCGACGGTCGAGCTCCACTTCGTGACTACCGGGCCAGCCCGCGAGGGAGCGCGCGGCCATACCTACTCCGCGACCGTCACGGCGGTCGACGGGCAGGCGACCCCGGGCGCACCCGTGCTGCTGTTCGCACCGCCCGGCGTCGACGCGCAGCCGATCGGCACGGGCGTGCGCGTCGACGCGAAGCTCGTCGGGGCCGAGCCCGGCGACGACGTCGTCGCGCTTGCGTTCGGGCGTGGCGAGCTCGAGGTCACCGGGGCGCCGCATCCGGTGCTGCAGCTGTCGAACGGTGTGCGCGAACGGTTCGTCGAGCTCGCGGGCGACCTGCCGAGCCCCGGGGCGATGCTCGTGCCCGGGCTCGCGGTGGGCGACGAGACGCTCGTCGACGGCGAGCTGGATGCGGCGATGAAGGCGAGCTCGCTGAGCCACCTCACGGCAGTGTCGGGGTCAAACATCGCGATCATCGTCGCGGGGTTCATCGGCATCGGCCGACTCGCGGGCTGGCCGAGGCTCGTGCGGGCCGCTGCGGCGAGCGCCGGGCTCGCCGGGTTCGTACTGCTCGTGTCGCCGCAGGGGTCGGTGATTCGGGCGAGCGCCATGGCGCTTATCGTCATCGCGCTCGACGCGGCGTCGCGCCCGATCGCGGGTGTGCCGGTGCTCGCGCTCGCGGTCATCGTGCTGCTCGCCGCCGACCCGTGGCTGAGCCACGACTACGGGTTCGCGCTCTCGACGGCCGCGACGGCGGGGTTGCTGCTCGGCACGCGTCCGCTCGCCGACTGGCTCGAGCGCTGGCTGCCGCCGCCGATCGCGCTCGTCATCGCGGTGCCGCTCGTCGCGCAGGTCGCGTGCCAGCCCATCCTGCTGCTGCTCGAGCCGAGCCTGCCGCTCTATGGCGTCGTCGCGAACCTGCTCGCGGCGCCCGCGGCCCCGCTCGCGACGGTTGTGGGGCTTGTCGCGTGCCTCATCGGGCTCATTGTTCCGCCGATCGGGCTCGCCCTCGCGTGGGTGAGCTGGCTGCCGGCCCAATGGATCGGGCTCATCGCCCTCACCGTCACCGAACTCCCCGCGGCGGCCGTGCCGTGGGCCGGCGGGGCGCTCGGCGCGATCACGTGGATCGCCGTGTGCGTCGCCGTGGTCGTGCTCGCGCGTCGAGGTGCGGGGCGACGCTGGCGGCGCATTCGGGCCTGCACCGGTGCCGCGCTCGCGGTCGTGCTCGTCGTGCTCGCCGCAGTCGGTGCCGGGCGCGTGGCACTGCGCCTGCGCGACTTGCCCGACGACTGGCGGCTCGTCGCCTGCGATATCGGCCAGGGCGACGCGCTGCTGCTGCGCGCGGCGGGCGGCGCGACCATGCTCATCGACACGGGCGACGACCCGGCCCTGCTCGCGGACTGCCTCGCCGACTTCGGGGTCGAGCGGCTCGACGTGTTGCTCGTGAGTCACTTCGACGTCGATCACGTCGGGGCTGCCGAGTCGATCACCGTGCCGGTGGGGGAGGTGTGGCTGCCCGACACCGAGGCCGCGCGCGGTGAGCCGCTCACGGTGCGTCTGCAGGCCGCCGGGGTGCCGGTGTCGTTCGTCGGGGCGGGTGACGCCGTCGCGTTCGGCGACCTCGTCGTCACCGCGCTCTCGCCCGCGCGGGGTGGCGACGGGGCGCCGTCGACCCTGGACGGCAACGACGGCAGTCTGGTCGTTCGCGCCGACCCGGTCGCCGACTGCCGTGCCTCGTGCCTCAGCGTGCTGCTGCTCGGCGATCTCGGGGAGCAGGCGCAGGCGGGGCTCGATCTCGACCTTGTGCGGGTCGATGTCGTGAAGGTCTCGCATCACGGCTCGGGCGACCAGCTGCCCGAGCTCTACCAGCGTGCCGGTGCCCGGCTCGCGCTCGTCTCGGTCGGCGCCGACAACGGCTACGGGCACCCGACCGACCGCGCCCTCGAAATGCTCGCCGCGGCAGGGACGCCCTGGCTGCGCACCGACGAGTCGGGGTCGATCGCCGTCTTCACGGTCGGCGGCGAGCTCGGCGCCTGGACGAGCGGCGGTCGCGGCTAGGTAGCATGGCGGCGCAGAAAGTGAGGCGCCGATGCCCGAAACCACGCTCTTCCTTCACCCGAACATCCGCACCCTCGCGGGAGACGGCGCCGAGCCCGACGGCATCGCGGGCGGCATCGTCGCCCGCGACGGCCGCATCGTCTTCATCGGCGGCGAGGCGGATGCGCGGGCCGAGGCTGGCGCCGACGCGCGCGTCGTCGAGCTGCCCGGCGCGGCGGTGCTCCCGGCGTTCCACGACGCGCACATTCATGCGGGTGCGCTCGCGGTCGAGGCGCTCGGGCCTGACCTCCGCGGCGCCGAGTCGTACGCCGATGCGCTCCGACTGCTGCGCGAGTTCGCCGAGGCGAATCCGGGCGACGGCTGGGTGCTCGGCGGCAGCTGGAACTCGAACGATTGGCGCGACGGGGAGCCGCATCGCCGCGAGCTCGACGAGATCTTCGGCGACCGGCCGGTGCTCCTCTCGACGATTGACGGCCACGCCGACTGGGCGAATAGCGCGGCCCTCGAGGCGGGCGGCATCACCGATTCGACGCCCGACCCCGACGGCGGTCGCATTGAGCGCGACGCGACGGGAACGCCCACGGGGCTGCTGCTCGAAAACGCGTCGTCGCCGCTGTGGCCGATCGCCTCGGCCGGGCTCGCGCCGCAGCTGCCCGGACTGCTTGACCGGCTGCAAGACGACCTGCTCGCCCTCGGGCTTGCGCACCTCACCGACATTGACGTGCTCGACGTGCTCGACGCGTTCGAGCGGTTGCGCGACGAGGGCCGGCTCAAATTGCGCGTGCACAAGTACATGCGGGCGCACGAGCTCTCGGGGGCGATCGCGCGCGGCTGGTGCTCGGGCGAGGGTGACGATTGGCTCACGCACGGCGGCGTGAAGCTGTTCGCCGACGGGGCGCTCGGGCCGCACACCGCCCACCTGCACGAGCCGTTCGAGGGGGAGGGTGAGAACGCTGGCATCGCGGTGACGGGCGACGCCGAGCTCGAGCGCGCCGCTCGCGCGGCGGTCGCCGCGGGCATCGAGGTGGCGGTGCACGCGATCGGCGACCGCGCGAACACCCGCGTGCTTGACGTGTTCGCCGGCGTCGCCGACGTGGCGCGCGAGCGAGGGTTGCGGCTGCGGATCGAGCACGCGCAGCACCTCAAGCCGGCCGACGTCGCGCGGTTCGCCGACCTCGGTGTGATCGCGTCGATGCAGCCGACCCACGCGACGAGCGACTATCCGCTCAGCGTGCGGTTGCTCGGCGACCGCGAGACGCTGCACTACCCATGGCGCACCCTGCTCGACTCGGGCGCGCGGCTCGCGTTCGGTTCGGACTCGCCCGTCGAGCCCGCGAATCCGTTCTTTGCCGTGCACGCGGCCGTGACGCGCGAGCGTCGCGACGGCGTGCCCGAGGGCGGGCGCGAGCCCGAGCAGCGGCTCACGGTGCGGGGGGCGCTCGTCGCCCACACGCTCGGCGGCGCGGTCGCGGCGGCGCTCGACGACCGCACCGGATCGCTCGAACAGGGAAAGTTCTGCGACCTCATCGCCGTTGATGTCGACCCCTTCGAAGCCGACCCTCGCGACCTCTGGCGCACGAGGGTACTCACGACCGTGGTCGGCGGTGAGGTGCGGTTCGCGGCCGCGCGGCCCGGTCGGCACGAGTAGCACCCCGCGCACTCCGAGTACCGCTTCGGTGGATGCCGTTGCGGTGCGCCTGGGATGCCAGGCGTGGGTTCGGGAGGTGCGGGGTGCTGGGGTGCGGCCCGTTGGCTCCGAAAAGCCAGGCTCCGAAAATCGAGCTCGGGTCGCACCCTTAGAAGGGTGGGGGATTGGGATCGACAAACACCGGCCCCGGTGGGTCGGGCACCGTTTGGATCGTGTGCCCGAGCGGTGAGATCCATTCGAGGATGCCGCCGCCGAGGTGCCGCACCTGCCAGGGTTTCGTGTGCTTTTGCACGTGGTGGGCGCGGCAAAGGAACGCGAGGTTGCCGGGCTCTGTCGTGCCGCCTTGGCTGTACGGTTCGGTGTGGTCGAGGTCGCAGTATTGGGCGGGGCGGCGGCAGCCGGGGAATCGGCAGGTGACGTCGCGGCCGCGCAGGTACCGACGCAGGGAGGGGCTCGGGGCGTAGCGGTCGACGGTGATGACGTGGCCCGTGATCGGATGCGTGAGGATGCGTTCGAGCTGCCCGTCGGCGGCGTACCAGCGTGCGTCGTGGTCGCTGATGGGTTGGATGCCGTTGAGCATCCCGATGCCGAGGGCCGTGTCGGCACCGCCGGCGCGGGTGAACGCCGATGCGAGCGCAGGGTCGGACAGCGCCATGACGGGCGTAATGATGCTGACGGTGGCGGTGACGCGGGCGGCGCCGTGGTGGTCGCCGTCGAGGATGGTCTGCGCGGTCGCGGTGAGCTGCACGTCGGTAAAGATGTCGGCACGGAGTTGCTCGACGGTGCGCTCGTCGGCGAGGTGCTCCGGGTCGTTGCGGTGCTTGAGCGCGTCGGCGCGGTTGCTGTCGCGCAATTCCCGGGCCTGCTGCATCAAGAGCTCGTCGATGGCGGCCGCCGTCGTCGACGAGAGGTAGGCGGTGAGGTAGGCCATGCCGTGCTCGACGTGTTCGACGTGGACGCTGCGGCGGTCGTGCTCGCGCCGGTGCGCGGCGGCGAACTCGGCGCGGGTGAGGGATGCGGCGAGGGCCTTCGCCTTTGTGTCGGTCGCCTGCGGCGTGTGCCCCTTCGCGTACGTGAGCAGGGTGCGGCCGTAACGCTCGTAGTGCTCGGGCGCGAGCGGCGTGTGGTTGCGTAGGAGCGCGCCGATGTGGGCGTGATCGATTTCGCCGGCGGCGAGGGCATCGTGCCAGTACCCGAACTTCGTGAGGAGGGTGTGCGCGTTGCGAGCGCGCCGCATGAGCGTGGTGTCGGTGAGGTTGTGGTCGATCGCGAAGCTTCCGGCGATCGACCGCAGGTTCCAGGTGAACGCCTGTTCCCGGGCCGTCGACGTCGGGCCGGATGCGCGCTCGAGGTTGGTGCGAGTGTCGGCCGCGAGGTAGAGCGCGGCGTAGGTGCGGATGTCGGCGGCGTCGAGGCGGGCGTGCGCGAGCCGGGCCTGCGCGAACGCGCCGTGCAGGAGTTCGAGGTCGGCGTCGATACCCTCGGCGTGGCCGCTCGCGGGCGCGGACTGCGGCTCGGGTGCGGGCTCAGACTGTGCGGTGCTACTCAACGCGTTCACCTCCTCAACATGCTCGGTTTCTCGACGTGCTGCTAGTGGACCACGAGCCTCCGACATGGATTCGTGCACCGGATTTCCACCGGCACATAACGCCAGGTTCGTGCCCATGATCAGCACACCACGAGCCTCCGACATCGCGGCGTGCATCCGTCTCGCCACGACAACGCCGGGCCGCGCTGCCCGCGCGACCCGGCGTTTCCGAGCAATTCGCTCTTCGAGGTTGTCGGCCTACTCGCCGAGCTCGACTGACTCAAACCCGAGCACGTCGACGCTCATGCCGCGGCGCTCGTCGTTCGCGTGCGCGCCCTGATCGCGGCTCGCCGACCAGGCCTCGTACGCCTCGCGGTTCTCCCACCGGGTGACGACAAAGTAGCGATCCTCGCCAATCACGGGGCGCAGCAGCTCGAACTCGACGAAGCCGGGCGCCTGGTCGACGCCCTTCTTGCGCGCGGCGAACCGCTGCTCGATCTCGGCCGCGGCGCCCGCCGGGAACGTCAGCGCGGTGATGTTGACGAAGGTCATGAGACTCACTCCTCGGCGGCGCAAAGGGCCCGCCGCAACGGCCGTACTTGCCGCAATTCTATCGCTACAGCATGTAGAAATAACAGGCCGTCGAGCGCGAAAAGCGCGCCGAACTACACTCGACGAATGCCAACGCCCGAGCAGATCACGACCTTCACGAACGACGCTCCGCCGCCCGGAGAATCGCCCTGGGTCGTGCCGCAAACTCGTGAGGCAATCGACCTCTTCGAACCCGACCCCGCGTGGCCCGCGGCGTTCGCGCGGCTCGAGTCGCGCATCCGCCACGCGCTCGGAGGCCGTGCGCTCGAGGTGCTCCACGTCGGCTCGACCTCGGTGCCGGGCCTGCCCGCAAAGCCGGTGATCGACGTCGACCTCATCGTCGCCGACCCGAACCACGAGCCCGCGTGGCTCCCCACCCTCGTCGACGCGGGCTTCGTGCTCACCGTGCGCGAGCCCTGGTGGCACGGCCACCGGCTCGTGAAGCACCGCGACCCGGCCGCGAACGTGCACGTGTTCGGGCCCGACGCACCCGAACCGTGGAAGCACCGCGTCTTTCGCGATCACCTGCGCCGCAACGCCGTCGACCGCCAGCGCTACGCCGACGTGAAGCGCGAGTTGGCACGCATCGCGACCGCGGGCCGCGAGACCGTCATGGAGTACAACGCGCGCAAGCAGGCGTGCATCCGCGAGATCTACGAGCGCGCGTTCGCTGCTGCCGGGCTGCGGGATGCGGAGTCGCGCGCCGGCGGCAACGGCTGAGCACGCTTCGAATCCGGTAGCCCCGAGCAATTCGCAGGCGCGAATTCGGAAAGTTACTGTACCGTCTAGTCGGTATGGAGGGGATGCGCCGAATCCCGCCCGGATTTCCCGGCCGCGCATCCGGAGCAATGACGCACCAACGCCGACACCGTTCGTTTTGGATCGATCGGGCCCCGCACCGCGACGCCCGCCCGCCCCTGCGCGGCGACGTCGAGACCGACCTGCTCATTATCGGCGGGGGCTACACGGGGCTCTGGACCGCCCTCCTCGCCGCTGAGCGCGAGCCCGGCCGCCGCATCACGCTGCTCGAGGGCGCGACCGTCGGGCACGCGGCGAGCGGCCGAAACGGCGGCTTTGTCGAGCCGAGCATCAGCCACGGGCTCGCGAACGCCGTCGCGCGGTGGCCCGAGCAGGCGCGCGACATCGTGCGGCTCAGCGACGAGAATTTCGCCGGGATGCGCGCCGACGTTGAACGGCACGGCATCGACTGCGACTGGGTCGAGCAGGGGTCGATCACGTTTGCGCGCACACCCTGGCAGGTCGACGCGCTGCGCGAGGGGGCCGACGAGGCGAACGCGCTCGGGGAGCGCACGACGTTCATCGGGCCCGACGAGATCGGCACCGTCACGGCGTCGCCCGAGTACCTCGCGGCGGCCCGCACGCACGTCTCGGCGACGGTCGACCCGTATCGCCTCGCCACAGGGCTCGCCGACGCCGTGCTCTCCGCCGGGGTCACCGTGCACGAGCACAGCGTCGTGCACCGGCTCGAACATGGGCGCGAGGCGCGGGCGCACACGGAACACGGCAGTGTGCGGGCCCGGCAGGTCGTGCTCGCGACCAACGCGTATCCGAGCCTGCTGCGACGGCTCGCGCCGCTCACCGTGCCCGTGTACGACTACGCGCTCGTCACCGAGCCGCTCACCGACGCGCAGTTCGCGAGCATCGGCTGGGAAGGTGGCGAGGGGCTCGCCGACGCCGGCAACCAGTTCCACTACTACCGCAAGACCGACGACGGACGAATCCTCTGGGGCGGCTACGACGCCGTGTACTACTTCGGGTCGCGCCGGGGCGAGCGCCTCACGCAGCGCCCCGCGACCTTCGCGACACTCGAGCGCAACTTTCGGCAGACGTATCCGCAGCTCGCCGACGTGCGCTTCACGCACCAGTGGGGCGGCATGATCGACACGTCGTCGCAGTTCTGCGTGACGAGCGGGGTCGTCTCGCGCGGCCGCATCGCGTACGCGGTCGGGTTCACGGGGCTCGGCGTCGCCGCGACGCGCTTCGGCGCCGAGGTGATGCTCGACCAGCTCGCGGGGGAGCGCACCGAGCGCACGGAACTCGACATGATTCGCAAGACGCCCACACCGTTCCCGCCCGAGCCCGCGCGCTTGCTCGGGGTGAACCTCACGCGGTGGTCGATGGCGCGCGAAGACGAGACCGGGCGGCGCAATCTCTGGCTGCGCACGATGGATGCGCTCGGGCTCGGCTTCGATTCGTAGGGGAGTGGCGAGACCGTTTCCTGCCCGGTTCTCGGCCCAATTTGCCGCCGCTGGAATGGGGGCGCGCGGGCCGATGTTGACGTCCCAGACGGGGCGCCCGATCGGGCTAGACTCGTCGCGACAAGGAGGAGCTTTTTCTATGGGTGATCACCTGCTCACGCACGTTGAGGCAATCAACTGGAACCGCATTCAGGACGACAAAGACCTTGAGGTGTGGAACCGGCTGACGAACAACTTCTGGCTGCCCGAGAAGGTGCCGCTGTCGAACGACATTCAGTCGTGGGCGACGCTCACGCCCGAGGAGCAGACCCTCACGATGCGCGTGTTCACGGGCCTCACGCTGCTCGACACGCTGCAGGGCACGGTCGGCGCGATCTCGCTGATTCCCGACGCCGTGACCTCGCACGAAGAGGCTGTGTACACGAACATCGCCTTCATGGAGTCGGTGCACGCGAAGAGCTACTCGTCGATCTTCTCGACGCTCGCGAACACGCCGCAGATTGACGACGCTTTCCGCTGGTCGCGCGAGAACCCGCTGCTGCAGAAGAAGGCGCAGATCGTGCTCGACCACTACCACGGCGACAACCCGCTGAAGAAGAAGGTCGCCTCGACGCTGCTCGAGTCGTTCCTCTTCTACTCGGGCTTCTACCTGCCGATGTACTGGTCGTCGCACGCGAAGCTCACGAACACCGCCGACCTCATCCGCCTCATCATTCGCGACGAGGCCGTGCACGGGTACTACATCGGCTACAAGTACCAGCAGGGGCTCGAGCGGGTCTCGCAGGCTGAGCGCGACGAGCTGAAGGACTGGACGTTCGGGCTCATGTACGAGCTCTACGAGAACGAGGTTGCCTACACGCACGACCTCTACGACGGTGTCGGCTGGTCGGAAGACGTCAAGAAGTTCCTGCACTACAACGCGAACAAGGCGCTCATGAACCTCGGCTACGAGGCGATGTTCCCGTCGACCGTGACCGACGTGAACCCGGCGATCCTCTCGGCGCTGTCGCCGAACGCCGACGAGAACCACGACTTCTTCTCGGGGTCAGGCTCGTCGTACGTCATCGGCAAGGCCGAAAACACCGAGGACGACGACTGGGCATTCTAAACCCCGCCATCGTCCCCATTCCATCCGTTGAGTGGTCTGAAGTTGCTGTTTTGAGGCGGGTGGATTCATACGGTCGTTGCAACATGAGGATGGTGTTGCATGGCGGGGAATCCCCACGGGAACAGGTACGGGCAGGATGCTCGGGACGAGTTTGTTGAGCTGATTTGCCGGGAAGGTGCGTCGCCCGTTCGGGCGGCACGCCTGCTCGGGATTGGTATCCAAACCGCGGCCAGGTGGCGGCGGAAGTATGTCGGGATGACCGCTATCGAGTTGCGCGACTACGCCCCGTTCACGATCGAGCACGACGAGATCGGGCGGGGCTTGTCGTTCGAAGAACGCGTCGTGATCCAGGCCGGGATCCGGGACGGGCGCACTCAGTCCCGGATCGCGGCCGATATCGGCCGGGACCGGTCCGTGGTGGGTTACGGCA